>NZ_JANJOU010000029.1 GCF_024594815.1 Roseomonas populi
TTCACAACAGCGGCCGACTTCACGCGCGACCCCACCTTCTCCCTGGAAGCGCCCGGCAGCAGCGGAACCGTCATCCCGCCCATCACCGAAATCCCAGCCCATCCCGGAACCACGCCTGCAGATCCCGTGACCCTGCCAAGCGATCCCGTGACCACGCCGGAGCATCCGACGGCGCCGAGCGACCCCGCCGAAGGGCCGGCGACGCCCCTGCCGCCGGAAACGGCGAAAGGCGTGCCTCTCTCGATCACCCTCGGGGCGGAGAGCTGGAACGGAAACCCGTTCGCGAAGGTGATGGTGGACGGGGCCGTGGCGTTCAGCGGCGAGATTGCCGCTAGCCACGCCTCGGGCGGTATCGCGATGGTCCTCGGCACCGTGGACCCGGAGCAGGCGCACACGGTGACGGTGGAGTTCACCAATGACGCCTGGGGCGGTTCAGCCGCGACCGATCGCAACCTTTACGTCGAGGACATCCGGCTCGGTGAGGTTTCGTCCGGGCAGGACGGTGCGCTGCTGGAGGATGGCCTGCTGACGTTTCAGCTCCGCGGGACGGCTCCGGCATCCGATCACGCGCCCGTTGCCGCGACCGATCAGCACCCGATCGAGATCGGCATCTCCGGCGACGCCTGGGGCGGCAGCCCGCGCTACGACGTACTGCTCGACGGCTCGAAGGTGATCTCGGGCCGGGAGGCAACGGCGGCGCATGGCGCGGGGGCGGCCGAGACGATCGGGATCGGCGCAGACCTCTCGCCGGGCGACCACGTGCTGACGGTTCGCTTCCTGAACGATGCGTCGGGAGGATCGGCCGCGGCAGATCGCAACCTGTACGTGGACTCCGTAGTGGTGAACGGCACGGACATCCACCAGCAGGCTGTCCTGACGACCAACGGGGACGCCGTCTTCCACTTCAGCACGGCCGGGGAAGCCGCTGCGGTGGTCGATGCCGCCATCGCGGCGGTTGACCACGCGATCCAGCCGGTTGTGACCGATCTGGGCTCCAGCTCCATCTGGTTGGGCTGAGGGCCGTTCTTCCTCTCAGGGGAAAATCGGGCGTGCGGGGCGGGCTGCCCCGCACGCCCGATCAGGTCAGGCCTGGGCGGAAGGAGCGCCGGCCGAACGGCGCCGGCGAATCAGGCCGACCGCCGCGAGGCCGACACCGAAGATCGCCAGCGAGGCCGGCTCCGGCACGGGAACCGGGGTGATCTCGCGAACCAGCTTCTGCCGGATGGCGGTGGCGAAGTCGTTGAAGCTGTTCGCGACCTGCAGGAAGCCGCCGCCGCCGACGATGCTGTTCTGGTAGAAGGACTGCACGCCGGCCTCGCCGAGGATCACCAGGCCGTTGATGGTGTCCACGCCGGACGCAAGCGCGGCGTTCCGCGCGGCGGCGGTGTTGATACCCTCGTTCGCGGCGCCGTCGCCGGAAACGTCGATGACCTGGCGCGGCGCCTCGAAGTTGTTGCTGGCGAAGAGCGGCGCCGCGAAGGCGAGCGCGTTGCCGGGTGCCGTGTTGCCGGAGAAGGCCCGGCTGACGTTGCTGATCTGCGTCGCGAAAGCGTTGGCCGAGGCGACGCTGTTGATCAGCGTGTAGCCAATGGACTGGGTGGCCTGACCGGCGCCGGACCACTGGATGAAGTTCACGGCGATCGAGCCGCCAACGCTGGACAGGATGGCGTTCTGGACGGCGGCGCTGCGGAAGGCCTGCACGTAGCCGTTCTTCTGCAGGTTGTACTCGGTGGTGTCGACGCTGCCGGAGACGTCGATCAGCAGCGACAGCTCCAGCCCAACCGGAATCGCCTGCGCCTGGCCCGCGACGGCGAAGGGCGAGACGGCGGCAGCGACGATGGCAAGGCCGCGCAGGGAGGCGCGCAGGCGGGGTACCAGCATGGGTAATCTCCAGATCTGAAGCCGGCCAGGATCGACCGGGCTTCCAGACCGCTTGCGCAACGTCCGTGCCAATCCGTTTCCCGTCGTACTTACAATATCTTGTGTGCGGTTCGGTGCTCGACAGGGGCGCTGCCGTAAAAGTCGCCGACGAGCTGTGTGCGTGCCCTTGCGAGCGCGGGACCTACCGCTTGGACACTTTGCGGGCGGCTTCGATTGCCAGCCCCAGGATGTTTGCCAGGGTCTCCAGAAAGGAGATCTGGCCCGGCGCGAAGCTGCCTCCCGCGGTGTCGTCAACACCCAGCACGCCGAACTGGGGGCCGCTACCGGGGATCAGCACATCGATGCTGCGCCGCACGCCGTATTCCAGCAGGAAAGGCGGCAGCGCGATGCGTCCTTCGCCGGGCGGACGGGGGTAGATGGCGGGCCGCCCCCCGGTGAAGGCCTGGCTGGCCGGGAAGCGCGGATCGAGGGGAAAGTAGATCTGCGCACTCCCCTCGACCTGCCACCCCACCTTCTCGCAGAGCAGAAGCGTGCCGGTGCCCGTCTCGTACCTCATGATCCTGGCGAAGGGCACTTCGCAGCCGTCAGCCGCGAGTTGCGCGGCCTCCTGGCTCAGCACCGCGATATCCTTGTTGCGCAAGGCGAAGCGGCTGAAGGCGGTCAGCATGCCCTGTTGCCGGAGATTGCTGCCCTGCGCAGCGGCGGGGCTCGTGGCTGCGGGCCGGGATGGTCCGACCGGGGAGGGCTGGGCGTCGGCCGGCCTTGGCAATGCCCGCCTCGCACTCCCCACCTCGCGGGGAGCCGCTTTGTCGGGCCGCACCGGGTTGAGAGGCTGCTCCGTGCCGGAAGCGTCGAACTGGTAGGCCTTGAAGCGTTGCCAACCTTCGATCAGCGCTTCGAACTGCTCGTCCTGCGCGGCCCGCTCCCGGCGCAGCTTCTGCATCTGCTCACGCAGAGCGAGGACCGGATGACCTTCCGCGAGATTCGCGCCCGTCTCGATCGCCCGGAGGAAGGACGCCGCTTTCGTCGGGTCGTCCCGCTCGATGACATAGGCTGCGTAGCCCATGACGGAGGCCCGGCCGTAGTCGATCATCCGCCGGCCGAAGCTGCGCAGGACGAGCAGCCGCGGGTGCCTGTCCAGGATCTGCTGGATCTCCGCCGGCGTTGCCTTCTTCGCCCGCACGGCCGAGCTCCGATGCTCGCGCCGCCAGAGGAGATTGGCCATGGCAGCGGCCAGGGCCGCATCCCCGAAGGACCCGAGCGGGTGGCGCATCGCGGATTTGCGGTGGGTGTAGTGATCATAGGTTCCGCGGGCCTCTTCCGGGAGACCGCGCACCACCAGGACGGGGACCTCGGCCTTCGCGGCCACCACGGCCTTGAGCCGGCGGCACCCGTCGAGCAGCCGGCCTGTCTTCAAGAGGCATATGGGCTGCGCGTTGAACTTCCATCGGCCTGTGGCGATGTCGCGGGCTATGGCGTCGACATCGTTGCGCGATGGGGCGGAGCTGCTGTCGCCTTTCTCAAGGTGGCGGGCGGCCTTCGCCGGGTCGATCACCTCGACCTGCAGTGTGACGCCCAAGGTATGAGAGGGCATGGCCGGAGAGGCAGGCACCGCTTCGGCGGCGGCCGTTGCGAGGCCTGGATATCCTTCCAGCCGGGGAAAGGGTTCCGAGGTCGGGTCGGAGCCGCCGGCCCACACGATCCTGCGCGGCCGCTCATAGCGCAGCATGGCGTTCATCGCCTTGATCGAGAGCGCCAGCAGCCCCAGGCGATGCGCCGGACTCGCCGTGTCGGTCGGCAGGCGGTCGATCTCGGCCCGGAGAACGGCACCGGGCTCGCTGGAATCGAAGCGATCGGGGTGCCGCAGGGCTTCCAGCAACCTCATCGTCAGCGACCAGTCCACCTGGCGCCCCATGTAGAGGATGACCGAGCGGACGGGCTCGGGGAGGGGTGAGTTCTCCATGGCCAGACTGGCCGAAACCGCCACCTGGATGCCGGGATTGGCGCGAAGCGCGGCCTCCATTCGCCCCCAGTCCGGCGCGGCTTCAGGGCCGGCGAGGAGAGTGCCTTCGTCGTAACGGATCAGCCGCTCGGTCAGAGCAGCTTGCGCGCGCGCATGGGGAACTCCGCGCGCTGCCAGCACAGCCGCGAAGGGGCGGCGGCGGCGCTGGTCGATGGTAGGAAGCACCTCGTCATCCAGGCCCCGCGCTACCACGGCCGTGAGTGGGACATCCGCTGCGACGCAGGCGGCGACGCGTTGAACGCCGTCCAGCAGCACACCAGACCGCGAGACGATGATGGAGGCACCGTTGAAGGCCCAGCGCCCGGTCACCATGGCCAGCCGGTACATCTCCACGGCCGAGGTGTTCAGGCGCGCTCCCGTGCGGCGCCTGGCCAGGAGATCGCCCGCTTGCTGAGGGGTGAGGACTTCGACGCTGATGCTGACCGGCCCATACGTCAAAGGCTCGGGCACGTAAGGATGCTCCTCATCTGGCGGCCGGTTACTCATCAGTAAACACGCCCCTCACAGGCGCGCGTGCTGGAAGGCGCGCAGACCGGCAGCTGGATCGATCGGGAGACACATCTCAAGGAACATGGGCGCTCCTCATTCGTTTCGAATAGTATACATAAAAGAGCGCCGAAGTCACGGCGTTTTCCCATGCTGCTCGTCCGCGGGCCAAGCGTCTCAGCCCGGTGCAACGCTGGCGGAGGCGATCGTCCGCTCGGCGACTTTCGTGTGGGCATCGGCATTCCCTGGAGCTTCGCCGCGCCGGCCGATCCGCCTCGCCATGGACACTCTGTCAGATACTCCGCTTCGGATCGCCCGCAACATCATCGCGCGTAACACAATGTGCTCGCCTGCGCGGCGCCCCCATAAACCAGTGCAGAAACGCACGTTCAACACGCCTGCTGATCGGTTCTGTGGCGGGGCCATGCACGCCATGAGCACTGCTGGCCTCCCTCCCGGTTATTGCCGCAATGGGGCTCTCAGCCCTGTCCTACGGGTTGATGCCCTCCTCTCCGGAGTTCATCGGGTCCACGACAAGGCGGAAAGGGCAGCGACGTCGGGACAACGCACCTATATGGCGAAGGTATTCGGCCCCGGTCGCTCTCCCGTAGGCGAGACACCGGCCTGCTTCTTAGGTGGCGTGTGTCTCCGCCGTCTGCGTGCGAACCATTTTTTAAAAGTAACGTGTCATACCTAGGATGCTGGATTCGTCTCTGGACCTGCCAATCTGCTCACGGGTGCAGGAGGGAAGAGGGATTTTTCGCAACGCCGTCTTCACGATTCCGTGAAGAGTACCTTGACGTTGCTGAGCTTGCCGCCAGGCCAATTCGTTGACAAACCGGCTCGTTCTGTAAAGCTTTCGAAGTAAAGTGAAGTATTCACGTGGATTTTTAATGGAAGTAAATTTCTTAGCAATTGGCTCTCAGAAAATTGGTGGCCAACCAGGGGAAAAGTGCGGCCTATATTATCTTGAGATAATGACAGTAACATCCATCGCCACGATCTGGACACGTTTCGTTCCTAATCTCGAGCCTCTCCCCTCCCTCATTTCGCAAGCTGGCATGCAAAGTTGCTTTGCGGTTAGGGACACTGGTTGTTTCTTGTGGGTCCGCGTTGCGCAGTATCGGCGGCCAATCAGGCCAGCGAATTCGGGCCAACAGGAGGAGGAGGGTCACCAATGGGCAATAGTTCCATCCATCCGAGCGATACATCCACGCGGAACGTCGTGGACCTGCCGACACCGTCCGGCGCTGGCATCATGGCCAGGATCGCCGAGCAGGAGGACCGTGCAGGCCGGCTGACGCAGAGCCTCGAAATCCAGCGGCGGCGCGACCTGATGGGTACCAACCAGCGTTCCCCGACATCGTCGGACTCCGCCGTGGGCCGTGAGATTCGCGAGCTTCGCCGCGCCCAGGGACGCACGCAGAAGGAGCTGGCGAGGATGGTGGGCGTCACCGGCGCCCAGCTGCATCGCTACGAGACGGGGACCACGAGGATCGCGGCCAGCCGCCTCATCGCGATCGCGAACGCGCTGGACATCCGGCCGGACGTGCTGATCGCGGCCGGCTCCACCCGGGATGTCGCCGCACCTGTCATGCCGGCTTTCCCGGCCGACTCCGGCGACGACATCGTCGAGCTGATCCAGGCCTTCGGCTCGATCTCCGACCCGAAGCACCGCAGCGCGCTCGTCGCCGTCGCCAAGATGATGGCCGCGCAGTACAACCGCCACCCGTCCGGCCAGGCGGATTAGTTGGGCCCGGCCCGCCCGTCAGGGTTGGCGGGACAGTTCCGCCGCCTGCCGCGCGGGCCCGGAGCCCTGCATCTCCAGCACGCGCCGGAGAAGGGCCCTGTCGCGAAGGCGCGACGCCCCATCCCTGCTTCCCGCCGGGCTTTCCACGGACACCACAGCGAGCACCGGCCCCTTTCCGCCGACCAGGCTGTTCCAGCCCTGCTCGGCCCGGCTGCGGATGCCGCCGCCCGCCGGCTGCCCATGAAGCCAGGAGGCGACGGCCACAAGGCGTGAGCCATCGGGCGATTGCCGCGCCCGCCACACCGCATCGCCGCTCGCCACGGAGAACGTCACGGCCTCGTCGTCCTCGCCGGCCAGCCGGTTGCCCTCGGCCGTCACGGCCGCCCAGGTGACGTGGGATGGGAAGAGCAGCAGCCGGCCGGAGATGACGAGATCTTGGCAGCGCAGCACCCCTGGGGCGGGGGCACTGCAGCCCTCCGGAGCCGTCAGCCGAGCCGCCACAGCAGCCGGGTGCCCATCGCCCCCCGGGCCCAGCGCCGCCACCAGCGCCGATGGGGCAGCGGCGACCGCCAGCTGCAGCCCGGCAACGCCGAGGAGGATGGCGGGGCGCGGCGGGGCTACTGTCGCGGCGGCAGGCGGTGGCAAGGTCTTGGCCGCGTCCTGCCGGAACGGCAAGCCCAGGAGCACGAGTAGCAGGATCACGACGCTGAAGAAGACCCAGCCGTAGATCAGGTGGTCCGCCGCCGCCGCCTCGGCACTGCCGAGATGATGGCCGAGCAGGACGATGCCCAGGGCCCGCAGGCCATTCGCCAGGATCGGCACGACCAGGGCCAGTGCGAGGACGGTGAGTCGCCGCGCGGGGCTGCGGAACATCACCAGCGCGTAGAGCGCGCCGAAGGCGAGCGAGGCGATGGTGAAGCGTAGCCCGGCGCAGGCCTCCGCGACCAGGAAGGTGCCGGAGGGGATCTCGATGACAAGATCATCGGCGAAGTGCGGGATACCCAGGAGCTGCAGCCCCGCCACGATCATCCAGGCCGTCACGCGCTGAAGGGCGGGCACGGCGAAGGCGCCGAAGGGGACAAGGAAGACGAGGTAGGCCAGCGGAGCCGCCATTGCCCGCCCGATCCGCCATCCCAGCACGGACAACGCCGCCAGCACCGTGAGGGCGAGGGCGGCCAGCTGGCGGCCCTCCATGATCCCGAGGCGCTCCGCGGCCAGCCAGGCCATGGCGGCGCCGAGGGCAGGGATAGCGAAGAGCGTGGTCGGCTGCGGGTAGAGGCCGGCGAGACGGGCGCGCCGCTCCCAGGCAAGCCAGGCGGCGAGCGGGAGGACGAGCCAGCAGTGGTTGTAGGCGGTGGAGCGGTCCCAGGTTTCCACCGCCGCTGCCACCTCCTGCGCGAAGAGCGTGCCGAGCGCGGCGAGCGAGGCGAGGAGCACGAGGAGCGCCGGCGCCCATCCCCGCGGGACCAGCCCCGCCACTGCCGCGGGCGGCGCCGTCCGGGTCGTGCTCATTCCGCCGCTCCCACCGCGTGGAGGCGCGGCTCCGGTGCCAGCAGCGCGTCCAGCCGCCCGAGGGTGGCCGACCAGTCATGCCCGCGCGCGACCGCGGCGCGGGCGGCCTCGCCGATGCCGGGAAGCCGCCCGGCCAGCACGTCGGCGACGGCGGAGGCGGTCGCCAGCGCGCCGTCGGCCACCAGGATGTCCCGGCCGGCGACGGCGCGCACGCCCTCGAAGGCCTGCGGGGAGGCGATGACGGGGCGCGCCAGGGCCATGGCTTCCAGCACCTTGTTCTGGATGCCCCGCGCGATCCGCAGCGGCGCGACGGCCGCGGCGGCATGGGCGATGTAGGGGCGGGTATCCGGCACCGCCCCCGTGACGTTCACCCCGGGCAGTGCCGCCAGGGCGCGCACCGCGGGGGAAGGGCTGGCACCAACGATGTGGAACTCCGGCGGATGGTGCGGCGCCGCGGCGCGCAGCCGCGGCATGACCTCCTGCGCGAACCAGGTAACGGCCTCCACGTTCGGGCGGTAGTTCATGGTGCCGGTGAAGACGAGGGCCGGCCCCTCTCCCCGATAGGGGTTGGCATGGGGCAGCGCGGGGTCGAAGCGCCCGAGGTCCACGCCGTTGTCCACCCAGTCCAGCCGCGCCGCGCTCTCGGGCGCGAGGGCGGCGAAGTGGTCGCGCTCCTCGCGCGAGACGAAGAGCGTCCGGTCGAAGGCGGCCGCGGCGCGGCGCTCGAAGGAGAGGAGGGTGCGGGCCTCACGCGCCCAGACCTGGCGCATCGGCGGGGAGGCGCCCTCGGCGTAGGCGGCCCACTTGGTGGAATCGACGTCCACCAGGTCCAGGATGCGTCGCGGCACCGGGAGGCCGGTGCCCATGACATAGGGCGCCATGGAGGAGGAGTAGACGAAGGCCGCGTCGTAGCGCCGGGCCGCGAGCCCGGCTTCCACCCAGGCGCGCAGGGCCGGCGCGTGGAACCAGCCGAGGGTGAGCGGCAGGCCGGGGCGCACCCGCATCAGGGCGCGGGCGGCGGCGAGGGCGCGCCCGCCGGTCGGGTGGCACTCAACCCTGTCGCAGACCGCGCGCAGCGCCGGCAGGTGGGCCAGGTCGGCCGGGTCGTCCACCAGGCAGCCGAGGTCCACCGTCCAGCGGCGTGCCAGGTGCTCGAGCATGTGCCACGCCCGGATCTTGTCGCCCTTATCGGGCGGGTAGGGGATCCGGTGGCAGAGGAAGAGGAGGCGAGGGCGCATCGCGTCTATCCCAGTCCACGCACGATGGGTGGCCCCAGCAGGTTCGCCACGGGCAGCGGCAGATGGCGCCAGGCGGCGATCATCAGCTTGTAGCGGGGGTTGGTCGGGTTGTTGTCCGGCAGCCGCGCGCCGTCCCGCAGTTGGTAGCAATAGTTCAGCGGCTGCGGCTGGAAGCCCCAGTTCTTCTTGAAGTCGAAGGCACCCGTGCCGGACTTGCTGCGGCCGAAATCGAAGAGCCGCGCGCCGCGCTCCGCGCCCGCGCGCCGCATCACTTCCCAGTACATCACGTCGTTGGCGGCCAGGCGGCGCGCGTCCCGCGTGCCGCCGCCGTAATAGGGCAGCACCTCGTCGCGGAAGTGGAAGCTCAGCACGGAGGCCACCGGGCGCTCCTCGTGCATCACCGTCAGCACGTCGGACATGCCGGGGAAGGCGGTGCCGAGCAGCCGGAAGTAGCGGCGGGAGAACACGGGCGTGCCGAGGTTCCGCACGCTCTCGGCATAGACGCGGTGCAGCCTGTCCGTGTCGTGGTCGACGACCGAGGTCAGGCCGTTCCCCAGGCCCTTGCGCACCATCGCGCGCTGCTTCCGCGGGATGGCCTTCATGTCGGCCTCCGCATCGCCCGTGATGGGCTTGCGGAAGGTGTAATAGAGGGGCGGGCGAACCTGCCAGCCGAGGTCGGGCGCGCCGATGCGGCGGAATTCCAGGCAGGGTGTGCCGGTGCGGCGCATCAGGTCGCGCGCATGGTCCTCCAGCGCCGCCGCAGCCTCCGGCGTCGCAGAAACGGGGCCGCCATAGACGCAGAAGGGCGTGGAGACGAGCGCGTCTCCGAAGAGACGCGTGCGGATGCGCGCGAGCGGCAGGACCCCGACCACGGCGCCGTCCTGCTCGGCGAAGGCGTAGTGCGTGGCGTGGCCGAAGGCTTCCACGATCACGCGCTGCCAGGCGGAAAGGTGGAAGAACGTGGCGTCCGGCGAGGCGTGGACGAAGCGGTCCCAGGCGCCGGCGGCGGCGTCCTCGAACGGGCGGATGCGGACGGCCATGTTGCGTTCCCTAAGCCGCGCCGATATCGGCGGCGTGCACGCGATCGATCCGGTCCCAGGCGAAGTCCCGCAGCAGCCGGTCCACCCGCGGCGCCATGCTGGCGAGCCGGCTGTAGTGCCGGAAGCGGGAGAGCGCCGGGGCGCTGTGGATCCGGGGCTGGCCCGGATCCACCTCCCAGGGGTGGAAGTAGAAGATGCCCGGGCGCCGCTCCGCCCCGTTCACCCGGCGCAGCCCGGCGCGGAACACGGGGTAGGGCAGCAGGCGGAACCAGCCGCCGCCGGCGCAGGGCAGGTTGCGGCCCATGGCGCGCAGGGTGGTCATCGGCAGCTCCACCACGCCATCCGGCCAGGGGCGGTGCGGCCCGCGCGGCGCATCGGGCGCGCCGTAGAGATCGTGGCGGACGGGGAAGACGGAGGAGCTGTAGCGGTGCCCTTCCTCGGCCAGGATGCGGTGCGCCCAGGGGGTGATCGCGGTACCGATGGAGAAGGTGGGCGCGCGATAGCCCAGCACCGCCGTGCCGCCCGCGTCCTCCAGCACGCGGCGGGCGCGGCGGATATCGGCCCGGAAGGCCTCGGGGCCGATCTCGTGCACGCGCTCATGGCCGAAGCCGTGGCTTGCCAGCTCGTGCCCGGCGGCGACGATGCGGCGGATCAGGTCGGGCTGGCGCTCCGCCACCCATCCCAGGGTGAAGAAGGTCGCCCGCACCCCGGCCCGCGCGAAGCGGTCCAGCACGCGGTCGGTGTTGGCGACGACGCGCGGCGTGAGGGCGTCCCACTCGCTGCGGGGGATGATTCCCGCGAAGGCCTGGACCTGGAACCAGTCCTCCACGTCCACGCTCATGGCATTGGTGACGGTGTTCATCGTCGCCTCACCGGCGCGCCCGGGCGCCATCGCTGAACAGCTCGGACATGCGGTCGAAGATGCGTTCACGGCGGGCCATGAGGCGTTCGAGGGCCTCTACCCGGTCGGTCAGCCGGTCCAGCGTATCGCCGCTCCTCGACAGGCCCTCGGGGCAGTGTGCGTCCGGCGCACCGCCGCTGAGGTCGTCCTCCAGCTCCAGCGCCGTGGCCTCCACGAGCGATCCGGTCAGTTCGTCCGTGCCCTCCAGCGAGCCCGCGAGGAGCACGCGGGCGCAGAGACGGTTGATCCGGCGGGGAATGCCGCCGCTGTAGCGGTGCACGAGATCCAGCGCGTGCGGCTCCCAGCTCGGGCAGCCGTTCCAGCCCACTGCGCGCAGCCGGTGCTCGACATAGGCGTGCGTCTCCTCCAGCGAGAGGCCGCCGAGGTGGTAGGAGGCGAGGACCCGCTGGCGCAGCTGGTCGAGATCAGGGCTGGCGAGCATCCGGCGCAGCTGCGGCTGGCCCAGCAGCACGGTCTGCAACGGCGCCTGGCCGCCATCGGTGACGTTGGAGAGCATCCGCAGCTCCTCCAGCGCCGGCAGCGGGAGCCCCTGCGCCTCGTCCACGATCAGCAGGTGGCGCCTGGCCCCGCTGCGCAGCATCGCCGCGATCTCCAGCAGCACGCGCGCCTTGCTTCCGTCCGAAGGCGCGCCGAAGGCGTCGGCCACGAGCCGCACCACGTCATCACCCGAGACCTGGGTGGTGGCGATCCGCGCGACCGAGAAGCCCTCCGGGTCCAGCGTGCCGCAGAGGCGCTCGATGAGCGTGGTCTTGCCCGCGCCGACCTCGCCGGTGACGACGATGAAGCCCTCCCGCTGCGCCAGCCCATAGGTCAGGTGGGCATAGGCGCGGCTGTGGACGGAGCTCGGAAAGAAGAGCCGCGCGTCCGGCGTCATCTGGAAGGGCTGCTCGCGGAAGCCGTACCGGTTGATGTGCATGGCTTATCCTTCAGAAGGTCTGCCGCAGCCCGACGAGCACCACGTTCTGCAAGGCCCGGCCCGAATCGAAGTCGTCGCTCCGGGTCGTCAGCGCGTACTGGGCGAAGGCGCTGAGGCCGGGCCGGAGCTGTGCCGCCAGCGTCGCGCTCGCGCTGAACACGTCGCCCCTGCCGGTGCCGGGGGAGGTGAAGCGGCCATACTGCACGTTGCCGATGGCGACCATCGACGGCGTCAGCTCGTGCGACCAGGTGAGGCTGGCGGAGGTGCCGCGCTGGGAGAAGGCGGTGGTCCCGACCTCGACCGAGACGGGCCGCCGCTCCTCGCGCGAGAGGGTCAGCGTGATGCGGTCGCGCGGCCACAGCTGGCTGATCGAGATCGCGCCGCGCCGGATGCGGAAGAGGCTGCTCTGCACGCCGAGGAGGGAGTCCGAGAAGGGCTGCGCCGTGGGCGCGCCGGTCGCGGCATCCACGGGGTTGCCGAACTCGTCCAGCGTGGTGGTGGAGAGGAGATCGATGGCGCGCTGGGCGCCCGTCGTCAGCCGCTCCGCATAGTTGGCGAAGAGCTGCGTGCGGACCCCGAGCCCGACCACCGCATCCACCGTGGCCGAGTTGAAGCCGTCGCGGCGGCCGTACTTCGCGGTGACCCAGCTCTCGGGCGAGAAGTTCACGCGCCCGCCGACCGCCCAGACCGGCTCGCTGATGTCGATGCCTGGCACGCCGGCATAGCGCTGCTGCTCGTAGCCGCCCTCCACGAGGGCAATGACGGAGCGGGTGATGGCGTAGCGCGCCTGCAGCGAGGCGATCCGCCTGTAGGCGCCGTCGAGGACGCCGGTGCCGTCGTAGCTGGTGGAGGCCAGGCGGCTCTCGAAGGCGAGGCGGCCGAAATTCTCCCCGGTGCGGCCCACCGCGTAGAACTCGTGGGCGGTAAAGTCCTGGTCAGCGAAGAAGCGCTGCCCGCCCGGCGTGAAGGCGCCGTTGCCCGTGTCGCTGCCGAAGCCGTTGCCGCCGATGTCCTGCGACACCGCCTGGAAGGCGTAGCCGATCTGCAAGGTGCCCAGGCCGCCGAAGCGATGGACGAAGTAGGGGGAGATCTGGACGCTGTTCGTCTGGACCCGGTTGTCCCGCCCCACGACGACGTTTCCCTGGGACGCGAAGCCGCCGCTCGCCGCCTGGGTCGCGGACGCGCCGCGTATGTCGAGGAACACGGCGTCCGGCACCACCGTGACCAGCACCTGCCCGTTCAGGCGCTGGTCCACGCGGTTGCTCTCGCCTTCGGCGGTGTGGAACTGGATGTTGGGCGCGTAGTTGATGATGCCCCGGATCCGGGACGTGTCCACGGACAGGAGCAGGCCGGGGATGATGCTGGTGACGAAGTCCGCGCGCTTGTTCCGGCGGCTTTGGTCCAGGTTGTCGGTGGCCAGGAACTGCACGCCGAGGCTGGGCGTGATGTTCCAGCTGCGCCCGGGCAGGCCGGGCGGCGGGGCGATGGCGCTGTAAGGGAAATCGGGCGCGTCGAGCCGGGTGAAGCCGCTATCCGCCGCCGACGGCAGGGCGAACGGCCCGCCGGACGGGGTAGGGGTGGCGCCGCTGCCCTGGTCCGGGGACGCTGAGTCGATCAGCGACGATGGCGGATCGAGGGCAGGCAGGAACGGCTCGGCGCGGGCCGGGGATGCGATGGCCAGGGCCGTGCCGATCGCGAGCCAGTGGCCGGCGGGCAGCTTCCTCGCCGCCTCAGCCAGCATTGGGCGCCCCATAATCGCCGTGTGCGCCGAAGGTATCGTTGGCGGAGAAGCGCACGCGGTTCAGCAGCAGCTGCAGCACCGGGCAGGCATCCAGCATGTCGAGCGCGGCCTCGACCTCGTTGCGCTGCGTCCGCTCCGCGTCCACCACCAGGATCACCTGCCCCGCGATGGAGGCCAGGGTGCTCGCCTCGCTCGTCGAGAGGCTCGGCGGCGTGTCGAGCACGATGACGTGCTGCGGCAGCGCGGCCGCGAGGCGGAGGATGGCGGAGGCGATGGCCGCGCCCGAGGGCAGGTCGCCGCGGCCGCCCTTCTCCGCACCCTCGTCGGCACCGCCAGGAGCGGTGCCGTAAGGGAGGAAGGACAGGCGATCGATGGCGGTGCGCAAGGGCAAGGTGGCCGGGCGGAGCGACGGGGTGGAGGCGATCTGGCGCAGCCCGGGCCGCCCGGCGGTACCGAGTGCCTGGCTGCACCCGCCCTCTCGCCCATCGACATCCACCAGGACCACGCCGGCCGCCCCGCCGGCGGCGGCGGCGGCCAGGTTCAGCGCGGCGAAGCTCTTGCCCTCGCCGGGCAACGCGCTGGTCACCACCACGATGCGGCCCTGTGCCGTGCCGGCCCGCGGGCCGTCCTGCACCGTCCGCAGCATCTGGTGCTGGATGACGGCGATCTCCTCCGCCACGCGGCTGCGCTCCGGGCGGTCCGGCGCCACGAGCCCGGCGGCCCGCAGTGTCTCCACCGCGATCGGCGGCGGGGGCGCGGCGGCCTCGGCCTTCGCGGGAGCCTCGGGCGCGGAAGCCTCGGGCGCCGAATCGGCCGCCCGGGGGACATCGGGGAGCACGGGGCGCCATTCCTGCGGCGCGCCGGGGTCGCCGAGCAGCTCCGCTGCGCGCTCGATGAGGTGGGTGCGCGCCGTGGCAGCCGGGCTCATGCCAGTATCCTCATGACCTGACCCGGCACGCCGCCGAGTATCGCGCCGAAGCCTGCCAGCAGCAGGACGAAGACCCCCGCGAAGGTGATGGCGGGGAGGAGGCGGCGCGGCGCAGGCGGCGCCGAGAGGCCGCCGAGCACCGGCAGGCCGAGGCCGCGCAGGTCGTGGAGCGTGTAGAAGGTGCGATCCAGCCGCACGAGGGCCACCGCGGCCAGCAGCCCGGCCGCGAGCCCCGCCACGAGCACCCCGGCCGCCAGCAGCAGGCGGTTCGGCGCGATGGGGGTGATCGGCAGGGTGGGTGGGTCCACCACCTCCAGCCGCACGCGGTCGGAGTTCGTGCGGGCGGCGCCGGCGATCTGCACCGACTCGCGGCGCGACAGCAGCTCCTCGTAATTCCGCCGCAGCACGGCGTAATCGCGGTCGAGGTTGAGGTACTGCGCCTGCACCTCGGGCTCGCTGCGGGCCACTGCGTCCAGCCGCTCCACCTCCGCGCGCCCCGTGCGCTCCTGCCGCTCGAGGGAAGCGATCTGGGCGTTCACGTCCACAAGCCGGACCTTGAGCTGCTCCATGAGGGGGTTCGAGCGCGCGATCCGCTGGGGCGCGGAGCGCGGCGCCCCGCCGCCGCCGCCGTTCGCGCGCAGATCGGCGATGGCGCGCCGCGCCGCGAGCACGTCAGGGTGCTGGTCGGTGTAGCGCAGGCGCAGATCGCGCAGACTGCGCTCGGCCTCGGCAAGGCGTCCGTCGCCGCCCCCGCCACCGCCGCCGCCCGTCTCGGTCACGAGCTGGGCCGGCGTGGCATCGATCTGCTGCTGCGTCAGGTCGCGCCGGGTGCGGGCGTCCTGCAGCTCGCCCTGGACCTGCTGCAGCCGCGCCCGTGCCGCCTCCAGCCGGGAGATCCCGCCGTTCGCGTCCGATGGGAGCAGGTCGATGTAGCGCGCCTGGAACTCGGCCTTGCGCCGCTCGGCCTGGCGGAGCTGCACCTCGTAGGAGGCGATCTGCTGGGCCACGAAGCTCCGCGCGCTCTCCATCTGCTGCCGGTCGGTCGCCGTCGCGGCCTCCATGAAGAGGTTCAGCGTGGTCTGCACCACGTCGCGCGCGACGCGGGGGTTGCGATCGCGGTAGTCGATCGTGAAGAGGTTGCGAGTCTGCGTGGTGATGCGGATGTCCTTCATCAGCCGCTGGATCAGCATGTCGCGTGAGGCGGTGTCGGGTGCCTGCGCGTCGAGCCCCGTGCGGACGATGACCTTCTCCAGGTTTGGCCGGCTCAGCAGCGTGCGCTGCAGGACCTCGACCTGCCCGGCCGGCGTGCCGTCGATGGCGATGCCGCGAAGCAGGAGGCCAAGGATCGCGTCGGCGTCGGCGTAGAGCCGGGCGCTGGATTCATACTGGCTGGGCAGGGCATGGATGCCGGCCCAGCCGCCGAGGCACACGAGCCAGGCGACGCCCATCGCGGCCCAGCGGTGGCGCCAGCCGGCCCTTGCGTGCCGGCGGATCAGGGCGGGAACCTGCACGGTTCAGAACCAGCCCTGGGGAATAACCAAGGTGTCGCCCGGGCGCATCGCGGTATCCTGGGTGATGTCCCCGTCGCGCAGCAGGTCCGAGAGGCGGACCGGAATGGCCCTCGGGCGGGCGCCCGGATCGCGACGGATGATCTCCGCCCGGTTGCCGGCCGCGTAGCGGGTCAGCCCGCGCGCGCCGATCATGACGTCGAGCACGGTCATTCCCTCGCGGTAGGGCATCGCCATGGGCTGCGCGGCCTCCCCGATGACGCGGACCTGCCGGTCCGACGGGCCCTGGAAGGACCGGACCATCACCGTCACCGTCGGCTCCCGCACATAGGTACGGAGCCTCTGCTCGATCTGCTTGCCGAGTTCGGAGGGAGTTCGCCCCGCCGCCTCGATATCCGGGATCAGGGGCAGCGAGAGGCGGCCATCTGGCCGGATCGGGAGCTCCGGCGCACTGAGCTCCGGCGCCCGATAGACAAAGATGGAGAGCGTGTCTCCGGGGCCGAGCACGTACTCGGGCGCCGGCTCCGAGGCCGCCGCGAGGAGGTCGCGCGGCGCGCTGGGCTGCCCCGAGCAGCCCGCCAGGCCGAGCCCGGCCATCAACAGGAAGGGGGAATAGGCGATGCGGGGCATAGCGGGATCCTGCTCTCCTCCCGTTACGGCATGGCGCAGGCCCTGTTTCCAGGCGCCGATTATATCTGCCGATCGGTTCCTCGGAAGTTATCACCGCTAAATCCGCCTTCAATAAATTTTTTACAACATCGGAGTTGATCCAAGCGAAAACATGAATGGAAGTGTAAAATTTCCCGGTAAATTTCTTAGCGCGGGTAAATTTCATAAGCGTTTTTAGGTACTTATGGACCATCGTTCAACTTGGATGGGTGTTATAAAATCTTCCAGCCGTCAGCCCCGGCTGGTAAGTCATACCAGGGGGAAGCCTCTGTTCAGGAGCGGCCTGATGACGAGCGTGTTCGGACATGACGTCCGTTCTGATTTGCTGGTCCTGTATCTGGCGGAGACCGGCGCCGTATTCCTGGCCGTCTATGCGCTCGCCCTGCTCGGCGTGGCGCAGGACACCCGGATCAACACCCTGGATGCCGGGCTCGTCGCGGTGGCGGTCGCGCTCTGCTGCGGCGTCGTGGTCGGTGCCAGCGGGCTTTACAGGCCCGAGGTGCTCTCGCGGGCCCGGCGGATCGCCGCAGGCGGCTTCGTCGCCGCCCTCCTCCTGCTGATCCTCACCTGGCTGGGCCTCCAGTTCCTCACTCCGGCCCGGGACCCCTTCTCCTGGAGCATGGTTGGCGCGGTGCTGCTGGGCTCCGTGCTCGGCGTCGCCGTGGCGCGGGTCGGCTGCAGCACGGCGACGCGCTGCGGCCTGCTCACCCGCCGCCTCCTCGTGCTCCAGGACGCCCCACCGGGCCTGCCCGCGGGGCGGGAAGCGGAGGCCGTGCGCGACTTCCTGGTCCCGGTCTTCATGCCCATCGATGCTGTCGGCGATGGTGCCCTCACCCCGGAGTGGCTGAAGGCGCAGCGGATCTGGGCCGTCGTGGCCGAACCCTCTTCCCTGACGTGCACGATGCGCGAGAGGTTCCGGGCGGCGGGCCTGCGGATCCTCAGCCCCGACGAGCTCGACGAGTGCCGGCTGAACCGTGTCGTGCCCGAGCGCCTGCCGGAGAACTGGCTCCTCACGGCCCGCGGCGCGCATTCCTCCCGGTTCGGGCAGTTCCTGCATCGCTGCCTCGATATCGCCGCGGCGTCGTTCATCCTCCTGGCCACGCTTCCTGTCTGGGTGGTGGCGGCGGTGCTCGTCCGGCTGGATAGCCCGGGGCCGATCCTCTACCGGCAGGTCCGCGTCGGCCTCCACGGGAAGCATTTCACCCTCTACAAGTTCCGCAGCATGGTGGTGGATGCCGAGGCTGGCGGCGCGCCGCGCTGGGCCACGCGCAACGACCCGCGCGTCACGCGCCTCGGCCGCTTCATGCGCCTCACCCGCATCGACGAGCTGCCGCAGCTCATCAACGTGCTGCGCGGCGAGATGGCCATCGTCGGGCCGCGGCCCGAGCGCCCGGGCTTTGTCGAGCAGCTCGGCCGCCTGATCCCGCACTACGACGATCGCGCCCTGGTCAAGCCCGGCATCACTGGCTGGGCGCAGGTGAACTACCCCTACGGCGCCTCGGTCGAGGATGCGCGGATGAAGCTCGCCTACGACCTCTACTATGTTCGCCGGCGCAGCCTTTTCCTCGACCTAGTCGTCCTGGTGTCCACGGTGCGGGTGGTGCTGTTCCAGGAAGGCGCGCGGTGACTCCCGGCCGGACAGGAGGCGCGGCATGAACGGCAACGCCTCCGTCGTGCTTTACGCGGGCTGTGCTGTCATCAGCGCCGCCTGGGCGGTGCTCGTCCTCGCCGTCGGCCGCGGGGCCGCCGCGCGGCCGCCGGCGCTGGCGGGCGCGATGGTCGCGGTCTGGGCCGCAACGGTGGCGATGACGCCGGAGAACCCGCTCGACGGCGTCGCAGGGCTCGCGGAGGTGCTGCGCAGCGCGACCTGGTTCGCCGTGCTGTTGCTGCTCTGCAATCGAATGTCGGCTTCGGGCGGGGGGGCGCTCCTGCGCGGCCTCGGGGCGCTCGGCCTCGGCGCCTCGCTGCTGGCCGTCGCGTCGCTCCTGCCCGTGGTGGGCGAGGCAGCCGGAGCGCGGAGCTTCGCCACCACCCTCGCCCTCGCGCGGCCGGCGCTGGCTCTTCTCGTCGTGGTGGTTGCCGAGAACCTCTACCGCAACGCCCCCGAGGAAGCCCGCTGGCACGTGGTGCTGCCCTGCATCGCCCTCGGCGGGTTGGCCGCCTTCGATCTCCTGCTCTACGCGGACGCGGCCCTGTCCGGCGCCTTCTCGGACGTGCTGATCGACTCGCGCGCCGTGCTGGCTGTGCTCGCGGTGCCGCTGCTCGCGATCGCCGCGATGCGGGACCGTCGGGCCTCGCGGGAGCCACCGGTCTCGCGCCAGCTGGTGTTCCACGGCGCCACCCTGCTGACCGCCGGCACCTTCCTGCTCGGCGCCGGCATCGTGGGGGAGGCGCTGCACAGGCTCGGCGGCCCCTGGGCGCGCGCGGCGCAGGTGGGGCTGCTCGCCGGCGCGGTGATGGCGCTGGCCGTGGCGGTCAGCGCGCGCTCCGTCCGCTCCCGGCTGCGGCGGCTCGTCGTGGATCCCTTCTTCCGCGACCGCTACGACTACCGGCGGGAGTGGCTGCGCTGCGTCGCCACGCTCTCCGCGCCGGATGCCGAGGCCTCGGCGGAGGTCCGGGCGATCCGCGCGATCGCGGATGCGGCCGACAGCCCCGCGGGCATCCTGTTGCTGCGCGACCCTGGCGACCCGCCCTCCGGCGCACCGGCGCTGTGCTGGGCCGGGTCCTGGAACGGCCCGGCGACGCCGCTGGCGCTTCCGGCCGGGCACGCGATCGCGCTGGCGCTGCGGGACGGAACCTGGGTGGCCCAGCCCGAGCCGGGCGAGTTCCCGGATCTGCGGTCCTGCTTCGGTCCGATCTGGCTTGCCGTGCCGCTGACCCACCACCGCGAGGGCCTGCTCGGCGTGGTGCTGCTCTCGCCGCCGCGGGCTCCCTTCGTGCCGGATAGCGAGGTGTTCGCGCTCCTGCGCGCCTTGGGGCGGGAGGTCGCGATGTTCCTGGCGGAGCGGCGCGCCGCCCAGCGGGTGGCGGATGCCGAGCGGATCCAGGCTTATGCCGGGCGCTTTGCCTTCGTGGCGCACGACGTGAAGACGGTGGCGACGCAGCTCAACCTGCTGCTCGCCAATGCGGAGGCGAATATCGCGGACCCGGAGTTCCAGCGCGACATGCTGCTCACCGTCGGTGCCGCCGCCAAGCGGATCGACACGCTGATCGCGCGGCTTCGGGCACCGGAGGAGGGCCACGCGCCCTCCACCGCGCGCATCCGGCCCGTGGCCAGGCTGCGGCAGCTTGCGGGCCATCGCCCCGGCACGATCCTGCTGGAAGCGGGGGACGAGGAAGAGGTGCAGGTGGCCATGGCGCCCGATGCTTTCGACGCCGCGGTCACCCACCTGCTGGACAACGCCGTGGAAGCGTCTCCTCCCGGCCGGCCGGTGCTCATCCGGCTGCGGCGGCAGCAGGGGACGCTGCTGGTGGACATCGTGGACCGCGGCACCGGCATGTCGGCGGCCTTCCTCCGCGACGTACTGTTCCGTCCTCTCGCTTCCTCCAGGCCGAACGGGAACGGGATCGGCGCCTGGCAGGCGCGGGAGCTGCTGCGGCGAGCCGGAGGCGACCTCGTGGCCCAGAGCACCCCGGGAAGCGGCACCACCATGCGCATCAGCCTTCCCATGGAAGATCCCCTGCCAATGATTTCCACCCCAGCGCGAGAGCCCGCCGGAGCGGGTGCGGAGCTATGCCCATGAGCAAACCGAAGCTGCTGATCGTCGAGGACGACGTCGCCCTTGCGACCCAGTTTCGGTGGGCCTTCCCTGATTGTCGCGTCGTGCTCGCGCAGGACCGGGCGCAGGCGAAGCAGCTCGTCGAGAAGGAGCAGCCCTCGGCAACGCTGCTCGATCTCGGCCTCCCACCGGACCCGGAGGGCGTGACGGAAGGCTTCGCGACGCTGGAGGTTCTCCGGCGCCTCGCGCCCGGGATGCCGGTCGTGGTGTGCAGCGGCCAGGGCCAGCGCGAGAACATGCTGCGCGCCATCGCGCTCGGCGCCTACGACTTCTGCGAGAAGCCGGTGGACCTGGCGGTGCTCCGCACGGTGGTGGACCGCGCGCTGCGCCTGCGGGAGCTGGAGGAGGAGAACCTCCGCCTGGCCGCCACGCCGCGCGCCAGCCCGGTGCGCGACATCATCACCGCCGACGAGGCGATGCTGAAGATCTGCGGCACCGTGGAGCGCCTCGCGCAGGTGTCTGTCCCGGTGCTGCTGCTGGGCGAGAGCGGGACCGGCAAGGAGGCGCTGGCCCGCGCCCTGCACGAGATGGGCCCGCGCGCGAAGGGGAAGTTCGTCCCGATCAACTGCGCTGCGATCCCCGAGCCGCTGCTGGAGAGCGAGCTGTTCGGGCATGAGCGCGGCGCCTTCACCGGCGCCGTGCGGCAGGTGACCGGCCGGATCGAGGCGGCGAACAACGGCACCTTGTTCCTGGACGAGGTGGGCGACCTGCCGGCCTCCCTCCAGGCGAAGCTGCTGCGCTTCCTGCAGGACCAGGTGATCGAGCGGGTGGGCGGGCGCGCGCCGATCCGGGTGGACGTGCGCGTCGTCTCCGCGACCAACCAGCCGCTGGAGGAGCAGACGGAGACGGGGCGCTTCCGCGCCGACCTGCTCTACCGGCTCAACTCGCTGACCATCCGCGTGCCGCCGCTGCGCGAGCGCGGCGACGATGCCCTGCTCCTCGCGCGCTGGTTCCTGGCCCGCTACGCGCGGGAGTTCAACCGCCGCATCCGGGGCTTCGACCCCGCCGCGACGCAGGCGATCCAGGCCCATCCCTGGCCGGGCAACGTGCGGGAGCTGTCCAACCGTGTGCGCCGTGGTGCCCTGATGGCGGACAGCCAGATGGTGACGGCGGCGGACCTGGAACTGAGCGAGCCGGAGCTGGCGCCGGAGGCGGATCTCGATATCCGCGCCGCGCGGCTCCGCGCGGAGCGATCGGCGCTGGAGCGCGCCCTGGCCCGGAGCAGCGGCAGCCTGACGATGACGGCGCGGCTGCTCGGCGTCAGCCGGCCCACGATCTACGCGCTGCTGGAAGCGCACGGGCTGAGCGGCGGCCGCAACTACGTCGAGCCCTCTTCTACCCCCCCAGGGAACGAGCGATGAGCAAGAATCCCGCAAAGTACCCGGTTGCCGCGCCCGCCGCGGCCCCCATCGGCGCCGGTGCCGCGCTGCGAGGCGCGATCCTTGCCGGGGCCGTGCTACTCGGGAGCGCCGCCGCGGTGCCCGCCGAGGCCGGGGCTCCGGAACGGGCGCGGGAGGCCGCGGCGCGCGGTGACCTGAAGGCGGCCCAGCTGGAATGGCGGAATGCGGTACGGGACGATCCCGGATCGGCCGCCACACGGATTTCGCTGGCACTGGCCAGCCTGGAGCTGGGCGACGGCGAGGTCGCCGAGCGCGAGACGCGGGCCGCGATGGAGCGCGGCTACGATCCCGTGCGCGGCACTGCGCTGCTGATCCGCGCCTACCTCGCCACCGGCCGCTTCGACGAGCTGCTCCGCGACTTCCCCGCGCCGGGATCATCGGCAGGGTCGCCCCCGGCCAACCCGGCCGTGGCGGCGCAGGTGCTGGCCGGCCGCGTCTTCGCGCTGCTCTCCATCGGGCAGGCGGGGCCGGCGGGCGAGGCAAGCCAGGCGGCGCTGCGCCTCGCGCCCGAGGCGGAGGAGGTGCAGCTGGCCGCTGCCGCCGTGGCGATGGCGGCCGGTGACCGCGCGGCCGCGGAGGCCGCGACGGACCGCGTGCTGGCGCGCGACCCGGCTTCCGTGGAGGGGCTGCTCCGCAAGGGCGCGCTGCAGTTCGAGCGGCGGGACGTGCGGCCGGCACTGGAGACCTTCACGCGGGCTGTGGCGGCCGCGCCCGGCAACGTGGTGGCGCGGCTGCGGCGGGCCGAGGCGCTGATCCAGCTCAACGAGACGGCGCGGGCGAAGGAGGACCTGGACACGGTTCTCGCCGTGGTGCCGAACAATCCGCCCGGCCTGTATCTCCGCGCCATGCTGCTGGCCCGCGCCCAGGACTGGGCGGGGACGGACGCGGCCCTGCAGCCCATCGGCGCCGTCCTCGGCAACTTCCCGGACGGCTTCCTGCTGCTGGCCTTCGCCAAGCGCGGGCTGGGCCAGGTCGCGCAGGCCGAGGACGCCGCGCGCCGCCATCTGGCGCGCCAGCCGGAGGACCCGCGGGGCGCGCGCATGGTCGCCGCCTTCGAGATCGACGCGAACCGCCCCGAGGAGGCCGTGGCGATCCTCTCCCGCCTCGCGGAGCGCGGGGCGGCGGATGCCGAGGCGCTGGACCTGCTGGGGCGGCTGCAAATCCGCGCGGGGCGCCCGCGGGAGGCGGTGGCCGCCCTGTCCCGCGCCGCGGAGCTGGCGCCGGGCGATGCCGGCGTGCTCGGCCGCCTGGCAGCGGCCCGCCTGGCCGCGGGCGACACGGCAGGGACGGCCGCGGCGGCGGAGGGAGCGTTGCAGCGCGACCCAGCCCGGCCCGGCGTGCGGGAAATGCTGGCCTTCACCGCCCTCCAGCGCGGCGACCTGCAGGGGGTGGAGGCGGAGCTGGGGCGCCTGGACCCGGCCGCACAGCGCAGCGAGATAGGAGGCGTTCTCCTGGGCACGCTTCACCTCGCGCGATTCGAGTTGCAGCCCGCGAAGGCGACCTTTTCCAACGTGCTGCGCGACTACCCGGCCTCGGCCGCCGCCCGGAACGGGCTGGCCCGCATCGCGCGGATCGAGAACCGCCCGGAGGAGGTCGAGCGCCTGCTGGGCGAGGTGCTGCGGGCGGAGCCGACCAATTCCGAGGCGATCGGCCAGCTCGCCGCCGCCGCGATGCCGGGATCGCCGCGGGCCGTGCAGGCGCGCGCCGTGCTCACGGCGGCGCAGGCCGCTGCGCCCGGCGCGCAGCCCCTGACCCTCGCCCTGGCCAACGTGATGATGCGTTCGGGCGACGCCGCCGGCGCAGCCCGGATGCTGGCCGCGGCGCCGGGCCAGGGCGAGAGCGGGGGCAGCATCACCCTGCCGCTGGCCCGCGCCGAGGCCCATGCGGCGGCGGGCGAATGGGCCGAGGCGGAGGTGCAGAGCCGCCTGGCCCTGGCCCAGGACCCGGATTCCGTGGCGGCGCGCCGGCAGCTCGCGGGCCTGCTCGTCCGTTCCGGCGATGCGCGCGGGGCGGAGGCGCTGATCGAGCAGGGGCTGCGGACCCGCCCGGCCGACGCGGCGCTGCAGCAGACGCTCGCCGCGCTGGTCCTGCAGGCACGGGGGCTGGACGCGGCCCTGGCCGTGGCGGACCGCCTGGCCGCGCAGCCCGGCACGCAGCCGGCCAGCCTGGCGCTGCGCGGCGACGTGCTGTCCACGGCGCGGCAGCCGCGAGAGGCGGCGGCGGCCTACGCGGCCGCCCTTGCGCAGGCCCCCTCCGGGTTGCTGGCGGTGCGCCAGGCGGCGGCGCTGCGCTCCGCGGGCGATCTGCCGGGGGCGAGCGCGGCCCTCCGCACCTGGCTGGCCACCAATCCGGACGATGACGGCGCCGGGCTCCTCCTCTCGCAGTTCGACATCGAAGCGGGGCGGAACACCGAGGCGGCGCAGCGCCTGGAGAAGGTGGTGGCGCGCCACCCGGAGGACCCCGTCTCGCTCAACAACCTCGCCTGGCTGCTGGGGCAGCGCGGCGGCGACGCGGCGGCGCAGTCCCGCGCGCTGGCGCTGGCCGAGCGCGCCTACTTCCTGACGCCCAACCCCGACACGGCGGATACGCTCGGCTGGATCATGGCGCGGGGCGGGCAGGCGGAGCGGGCGGTGCCGCTGCTCCGGCAATCCGCCATGGCGCGGAAGGGGGATCGGCCCGATCCCGGATCCGCCTATCGCCTGGCCTATGCGCTCCGCGCCACGGGCGGCCGGGAGGAGGCGCTGGCGGTGCTCACCGCCGCCATGGAGGGTGCGCCAGCCTTCCCGGACCGGGCGGAGGCGGAGCGCCTTCTCGCCGACCTGCGCACGCGCCGCTGAGGGCCGGGGATGCGCGACCTCTTCTTCGTCGCGACGCTGATGGCGCTGCTGGCGCTGGCGGTCGCGCGGCCCTTCGCCGGGATCCTGCTGTGGTCGTGGATTTCCTTCATGAACCCGCACCGGCTGGTCTGGGGCCCTGCCTCCGAGCTGCCCTGGGCCATGTCGGTCTTCGCCGCCACGCTGATCGGCTGCGTCGCGGCGGGGGAGATGCGCCGGCCCGTCTGGAACGCCGTGACGATCCCGCTGCTGGGGCTGATGGCGTGCTTCACCCTCACCTCGGCCGCGGCGCTCGGCGATCCCACGGCGGTCTGGGCGAAGTGGGAGCAGGTGATGAAGGTGCTGCTGATGCTGCTCGTCACCGCCTCCATGCTGACGGACCGGCGGCGGGTGCACGCGCTGGTCTGGGTGATGGTGATCTCGCTCGGCTACTACGGGGTGCGCGGCGGGATCTTCGCGATCGTCAACGGCGGCAACTACCGGGTCTGGGGCCCGGTGCAGACCATGATCTACGACAACAACCACCTGGCCGCGGCCATGCTGGTGACGCTGCCGCTGATGAACTGGCTGCGGATGCAATCGGCGCACCGCCTTGTGCGCACGGGGCTCGCGGCCGCGATGGCGCTGACGCTGCTGGCCACCGTGGCCAGCTACTCGCGCGGCGCGCTGCTCGGCCTGCTCGCGGCCGCCTTCGTGATGTGGCTCCGCAGCAAGAGCAAGATCATCTCCGGCACCTTGCTGGCGGGCTGCCTGGCGGGGGCCATCGCCTTCATGCCGGGCGCCTGGACGGAGCGGATGAACACCATCTCCACCTACCAGGAGGACGGCTCGGCCTCGGAGCGGCTGGTGCTGTGGGGCATCTCCTTCCGCCTCGCGCTCAGTCGCCCGCTGGTGGGGGTGGGCTTTACCGGGCCTTATAACCGCGCGGTGGTGGACACGGTGGCGCCGGACGGGCCGGCGCGCGCCGTGCACAGCATCTGGTTCGAGCTCCTGGGCGAGAACGGCTTCCCGACCTTCTTCCTCTGGGTGGGGCTGACGCTCTCGGGCCTTTTCTACGCGTGGAGGCTCGGCCGCATGGGGCGCGGCCGGCCGGACCTGGCCTGGGCAAGCGATTTCGGTCTCATGGCGCAGGTCTCGATCGTCGCCTTCCTCGTCAGCGGGACCTTCCTCTCGCTCTCCTACTGGGATTTCTACTGGACGCTGCTGGTGGCCGTGGGCGCCACCTATGGGCTGGCGCGCAAGGCGCTGGCCGAGGGGGCGGCCGGGCGCACGGAAAGATGGCGCGGCGCGGCGGGCGGATGGCGGGCGGCGCCCGCGCGGCCAGCCCTGCCGGGCCTTGCGAGAGGTGCCGGCGCATGACCCCGTGCATGACCCGGCCATCGGAGGAGCGCGCGCATGGACGGCCTCTACTTCCTGGCGATGCTCGCGGGCATCGCGTGGCTCACCTGGTGGGCGGTGCGCGACCCCGGCACGGCCGCCTGGTCGCCCTTCGAAATGCGGGAGGAGCCGCCGGCCCCGGTTCCTTCGGCGGGGGCCGGCCATGAGCGCGGCGCGCGATATCCTCGCCCATCCCGGAGCGGCGCCGCGCCGCGCGGAAGACCCGGTCCGGCTGCTGACCTTCAGCACCCTCTACCCAAGCCCGGGCCGGCCCAACCATGGCGTCTTCGTCGAGAACCGCCTCCTCCATCTCGTCGGGGGCGGTGAGGCGGAGAGCACGGTGCTGGCGCCGGTGCCGTGGTTTCCGTTCCGTGGCGGAAGCAGCCCGGCGGAGGCCCTCCGGCACGGGCTGCGGGTGCATCATCCCCGCTTCCTCGCCCCGCCCGGGCTGGGGATGCTGACCGCGCCCATCAGCCTCTACCTCACGGCCCGCGCGGCGCTGGCGCGCCTGCGGGAGCGGGGGTTCGACTTCGACCTGCTGGACGCGCACTACCTCTACCCGGACGGCGTGGCGGCGGTCTGGCTGGGGCAGGAGCTCGGCAAGCCCGTGGTCATCACGGCGCGGGGTTCCGATGTCAGCCAGCTGCCGGACTACCGCCTGCCCCGGCAGGCGATCCGGCGGGCCATCGCGGGGGCGGACGCACTGATCGCCGTGAGCTCGGGGCTGCGGGACGGCCTGCTGGCGCTCGGGGCGCCGGCGGAGAAGGTCACCGTGCTCCGCAACGGCGTGGACCTGGATCTCTTCACGCCCCCTGTTTCGCGCCGGGCTGCGCGCGCGGCCCTCGGGCTGGGCGAGGAGCCGGTGCTGATCTCGGTGGGGCACCTCATTGAGCGGAAGGGGCACCACCACGTCATCGGGGCGCTGCCGATGCTGCCCGGGCACAGCCTGCTCATCCTGGGGGAAGGGTCGGAGCGCGGGGCGCTGCTCGCCCTCGCGCGGCGGCTGGGCGTGGAGGAACGGGTGCGGTTCGTCGGCGCTCAGCCCCATGCGAGCCTGCCCGGCTGGTACGGCGCGGCGGACGCCATGGTGCTCGCCTCCAGCCGGGAGGGATGGGCGAACGTGCTGCTGGAATCCATGGCCTGCGGCACCCCGGTGGTGGCGAGCCCGGCCTGGGGCAGCCGCGAGGCGGTGCGCTCCCCCGCCGCGGGGCTGGTGCTGGATGAGACGACGCCGGAGGCGGTGGCCGCCGGGGTGCGGCGCCTGCTGGCCGCCCCGCCGGACCGGGCCGCCACCCGCGCCTATGCCGAGGGCTTCGGCTGGGAGGAGACGACCGCCGGGCAGATGCAGGTGTTCCGGCGCGTTCTGGCGGCGAGGGCAGGGGCATGATGCGCCGGCGCCACCTTCTGGCCACCGCGGCGGCCTGCGCCGCGCCCGCCGGGGCGATGGCGCAGGTGCGCGCCGCCGCCCCGGCCTGTCCCTCCCAGAGGGGCGACGTGGTGGGGCTGGTGCTGGAGGGGACGGGCGGGCCGGCCGGCGCCGTAGCCGTGTTCGGCCAGGCCTTCCGCCCCGGCGACGTGCCGGATGCCGGCGCCGGCCGCGCCGCGCTGCGCGCGCGGCTGCCGGACGGGCGGCCCGTGCCCGTGCAGGTTGACGTGAAGGCCCGCCATCCCGACGGCTCCGCCCGCTGGGCGGTGGTCGCCCTGTCCTGCCCGGCCCTGCCGCGCGGCAGCCGGCAGGGGGTGGTGCTCTCGGCAGCGGCAGAGGCGGCGGGGCCGGCCATGGACACCGCGGCGGCGCTCTCCGGCCGGCAGGCGGTTGTCACGGTGCGCGGGGCGGGCGGGGCGGAGTGGAGGCTGGATCTCCTGCCGGCCTTCCGCGCCGCGCTGGCGGAGGCGCCCTGGCAGGCCGGGCCGCTGGCCGTTGCGGCGCGGATCTCTGCCGCCGTTTCCCCGGCCGCGGCGGGGGGCGTCGCCTCCCTCCGCCTGGTCGCGGACGTGGCGCTGCGGGCGGATGGCGCGCTTTGGGTGGAGGCCTGGTTCCGGAACGACGTTGCGATGCGCCCGAACGGCGGCGAGGCGGCCTACGCCGCGCAGCTGGTGCTGGACGGGCGCACGGCGCTGGAGGTCACGATCCCCAGGCAGTTCCAGTACACGGGCTGGGGACGGCTGGTGGGATCGGTCCGCGCCGGCACGGCGCCCTGGGTGCGGCACGATGCCGCCTACCTCGCCGACGCGGCCGCCGTGGCGCGCTACGACCTCTCGACCGGGGTCGATGAGGCGGTGCTGGCCCGGATGGGGCAGGCAGTCACGACGCCAGCCTGGGCGGCACCCCTGACGGCGCGGGGAATCGCGCAGGACATGGGGCAGACCGGCGGCCGCCCCGATATCGGCCCTGCCACCATGCCACAGGCCGCCTGGCTGATCACGGGCGACCCCCGCGCGGCCGCCTACGCATTGGGGCAGGCCGAGGCGGCGGGTTCCATCCCCTGGCACTACTGGGATCCTTCCGGCGGCGCGGGCAGCGGCGGCTGGATCGACACGCGCCGCTGGCCCCGGCTGTGGAGCGACGGGCGGGGCGGCCCCGCGCCGGGCGGGCTGATGCAGCCCGTGGCGGGTGATACCGGCTGGCGGGCCGACTGCGCGCACCAGCCGGACCTGAACTTCGTGCCCTACCTGCTCACGGGGCGCCGGGCGCTGCTGGACAACCTGCAGGCCCAGGCTTCCTGGTGCGTGGTCTCGCAGTGGCCGGCACCGGCCGCCCGCGGGGCAGCGGGCGCCGCGGGGCCGGGGGAGGGGGTGAACGTCGTGCGCGGCAACCAGGTGCGCGGTGCTGCCTGGTCCCTGCGCCAGCTGGAGAACGCGGCCTGGGTGAGCCCGGACGCCGATCCCAACCGGCCCTGGCTGCGCGCGGCCGCCGCCGGGAACTGGGCCTGGATCCGCGCGCAGATCCCCGCCTGGACGGCAGCCCAGGGCGAGGCGCATGGCTGGATCCCCGGCGAATACGGCTCCGCGGGCGTGCTGCCGCCCTGGCAGCAGGACTACTTCGCCTCCACCGCGGCGATCGCGGCGCGGCGGGGGGACGAGGCGGCGCGCGCCGTGCTGACCTGGATGGCGAACTTCCTCGTCGGCCGCTTCGCGGCGGCGGATCGCGGCTTCACGCGGAACGACGGCGCGGCCTATCTCATCGCGAACCTCTCCTCCGGCGGGCAGCCCCTGGGCAGCTGGGCGGCGATCGGCGAGGCGACACGGGCAAGGGGCCTCTCCAACGGCAATGGGTGGGGCAAGAGCGAGGGCGACTACGTCCAGCTCGCGATGGCCTCGCTCGCGGCCGTCTCCGACGCGCTCGGCTCCGAGAAGGCGGCGCAGGCCTATGGCTGGCTGGCCGGAACCGGTGCGCCCTTCACCCGCGCGCAGGACTTCGCCCGCGACCCGGTCTTCCACATCGTCCCGCGCGGGCGGGCCGGCGCCCGGTGCGCGCCGTGAATCGTGCGCCATGAGTCGTGTGGCGTGAGCGGCCGGGGAGGGGCAGCCCGATGATCCTCGTCTTCGACATGACGAATGGCGGCACGGCCCATGTGCCGATCAACCGCGGCCTGCTGCAGGCGATGGCGCTCGCGCTGCCCGGGACCGGCGTGCGCTTTCATGCCGAGGCGGACCACCTGGCGGCGCTGCGCGAGGACCCGGCGATGCTCCGCCTGCCGAACCTGCGCTTCACCCCCATCGCGCTCTCGCCGCTGTACCGGTGGAAGACGCACATCGTCTCCGCCCGCCGCTTCTGGCGGGAGCTGCGGACGATCCAGGCCGCGCTGCGCGCCGCCGCGCGCGAGGCCAGCGCGGGGGAGGCGCACCTCATCGTGCTCGCCTCCACCACGCCGACGGCGATTCTTGCTGCCCTGATCGCGGCACGCACGGCGCGGCAGACCGTCTCGGTGCAGGTGGGCATGCACGGGAACCTCAACGAGGTGGTCGGCTGGCGGTCGCGCCACCCGCTGGTCCGCATGCTCGACCTGCACGCCATGCTCGCGCGGCCGGCGCGGCAGCTCAGGCTGCTCGTCTTCGAGACGGTGATCCGCGAGGCGCTGGAGGCGATCATCCCCGGCAGCCGGGCCCGCACGGACGTGCTTCCCCACCCCGTGGACACGCGGGAGGCGGCGGGCCACCCGGCACCCGGCCTGGACGGGCCGCTCCGTATCGGCATCGTGGGGATGGCGACCGGATCCAAGGGGATCGACGCCTTCCTGGAGACGGCGCGGCTGTTCCGGGCGCGGTATGGCGAGCGGATCGAGTTCCACATCGTCGGCGGACGCCCGCACACCACCCCCGCCGAGCGCTTCGCCGACATCGCCCACCCCGTGGAGATCGGGCACATCCCCCGCGCCACCTTCGCGGCGCGGCTGGCCGGCCTGCACTACGTGTTCCTGCCGCTCCAGCCCGGCTACTACAGCCTGTCGCCGAGCGGTGGGCTGATGGACGCCGTGGCCTGGTGCAAGCCGGTGATCGCCGCCCGCGTTCCCATCACCGAGGCGCTTTTCGACGAGGGCGGCGATATCGGCCATCTCTGCGACGACCTCGCGGGGATGCAGGCGGTGCTGGAGGAGGTCATGGCGGGCGGCCTGGACCGCGCCCGCTACGAGGCCCAGGTGGCGGCGCTGCGCCGGCTGCGCGAGGGCCGCGGGCCGGAGGCGCAGGCCCTGGCCTACCGGACCATCCTGCGCCAGGGCTTCCCGGAGTTGTTCCGGCGGGCAGCACCATCCCGCCTGGCGCTGGCCTCAGCCCCGGTTGTTGCCGGCGCGCCAGGAGCCGAGGGCGAGGAGCGTACCGCCGAGGAAACGCGGTAGCGGCCGCGGCAGGGCGGAGACGCCCAGCTTGAGCTTCGTCCTCCATCCCCGGTGCGGGCGGGGGAGCTGCGCGTAGATCCGCCGCACCGCCTCGTGGTCATGGCGCCCGAAGGCGATGTCCAGCGCGCTGGCACGGCGATGCGCGGCGCTCTCCCGAATGGCGGCCGCGTGCTGCAGCAGAGAGGGGCGGCGTTGGAGCACGTGCTCCAGGATCGCCGCGTCGCCGAGGTTCATCGCCTGCACGTCGGCCGAGTAGTTGCCGGCGTGCTTACGGATCTCGACCAGTGGCCGGGTCACCACGCCGAAGGGCGCGTGCTCCGCCAGCAGCAGCACCGTGGCGAAATCCGTGCCGACGATGCGCCCGACGGACGCGTCCCAGCCGCCGATCCCCAGGAGGAAGAGGCGGTCCGCCACCATGCAGGAAGGGAAGAAGGGCTGGAAACGGATGAGCCGGTCGACGACCGGGCTGTCGAACACCGCGCTGTCAGGCCCGAGGGGGCGAAGGCCATCCCAGAAGCCGGGCGGCGCCGCATCGAATTTACGCGCGGCGTCGTGCTTTTCGTCATGGAGAATAGTGAAATTCGCGAAGGCGACGCGCGTGCGCGGCTCTGCGGCCCAGAGCGCGGCCATGGCGCGCAGGAAATCGGGAGACCAGAGGTCGTCGCTGTCGCAGAACGCCACGAGCTCGCCGCTGGCGATCCGGAGACCAGCATTGCGCGCGGCGAGATCGCCCGAGTTGGGGATGCGGCAGACCGTGACAAGGCCGCCGTAGCGCCCGGACAGCATTGCGGTCGTGCCGTCCGTGGATCCATCATCCACCACGATGATCTCGTGCGGGCGCAGGCTCTGGCCGATGATGGCGTCGAGGGTCTGGGCGAGCAGGGCCGCGCGGTTGTAGGTGGGGACAACGACGCTGATGCGCACCGTGGCTTGCGGCAACATGGGATCACCCGGGCCCGCCGGCCCGCCGGAAGACGAGGTCGGCCATGTCGAAGCCCGTGCGGGTGAAGGGAACCAGGCGAGTGGGCGCGGGGCGGATGTAGAAGCCGGGGCGGTAGTCGTTCGCGACCTCGAACGGGTGGAACCCGGCCTCCCTGAACAGGGCGAGCAGCGCCTCCAGCGATCCGCCGGTCTCGTTCAGGGCGGCGGGCTTCACCTCGACGAGCACCTCGGCGTCCTCGCGCAGCCGCGGCAGGATGTCCTTCATGCCCTGGAGCACCATCCACTCCGCGCCCTCGACATCGATCTTGATCAGCCGTGCCGCCGTGATCTCCTCGGCCGGCACGATCTGCGCGAGCGGCCGGCCCTCCACCGTGGCCTCGTGCCGGGCGCCGTTGCGGGCCGCCTCCTCCGCGACAATCGTGGTTCCGCCGAGATTCGTGTCGTCGTGCAGGAAAACCGGCACGGGGCCGGCCTCCGCGGTGGCCGCCACATTGTAGGCGCGGACGTTCCCCGCGCCGTTCGCCGCCAGGTTCCGCTCCAGGCGCCGGAAGATCCAGGGCGACGCCTCCACCGCATGAACGCGCCCGCGGGGCCCGACGAGGCTGGCGGCGAGCAGCGTGTGCAGCCCGACATTGGCGCCGATATCGATCACCACGTCGCCCGGCTTCAGCGAGGCGCGGAGGAGCGCCGTGACGGAGGGCTCCCAGATGCCGAAGAAGTACACGTAGCTGTGCACCACGTCCGGGAAGGCGCCTTCCAGCCTTGCTCCGAAGCGCGTCCGCGCCTCGATCCGGAAGGACCGCCAGAGGATGTGGCGATGGACGATCCGGTTCCAGAGCCATTCCTTGCCCGAGCGCAGTGGGACGTGGCGGAAGTAGAGCCGCAGCCCGGCACAGGCGGCACGGAGCATCATGAGCTGGCCTTGCGGCCGCGCGATCGCGTTCATCGGCTGTCCTGGGAAGAGAAGATTTCGGCGTGGGAATACCGGAGGCGCTGTGCCGGGCCGGCCCCGCCGCCGATCCACATGCGAAGGAAGGTGGCGAGATCGCCGAGCTCGCGCGGGTCCATGCGATAGGTGTCGAGCGCGAGGAGCAGCGCACGAATGCGGTGGCCGGCGAGGAGGTTGTTCAGGGCAAGGCCCTTGCGGGCGCTGTAGCGGGCCCAGCGCAGTTCCCGCCGGAAGCCGTGCAGCAGCGGGTCCGCGGCCGCCAGGCTGTGCATCCGCATGGAATCGGGAGACAGGCGCGCAGGGGATGCCGTGAGGCCCGTTCCAGTGCGGCGCCATGCGTAGACCTCGGCGTCGAGCAGGTGGAGCGGCTCGACGACCGACAGCTTGGCGAGGAACAGGAAATCCTCGTAGTAGCGGAGCCCCTCGGCAAAACCGCCGATACGGAGAGCGACATCGCGTTTCACCAGAACCGCGCCGAGGTGCATCCAGAAGTTCGCGATCAGCTGGCGGGTGAGATCGGGGCCGCGATACACATCGGCGCGGTCTGAAGGGCGGCCCGCCCTTGCCATCGCGTCCGCGATGCCAGGCTCCCTGTGCAGGCTGCCGTCGCGATGCAGCGAGACGTGCCGGCCGCCGATCCAGTTCGGCTGTGCCGTGCCGGCCAGCGCCACGGTGGCTTCCAGCCGGCCGGGCAGCCACAAGTCATCCGCGTCGAGGAAGCCGATCCACTCCGTCCTCGCCTCCGCGATGCCGCGGTTCCGCGCCGAGGCCGGGCCTGTGTTGCGCGCCTGCCGGAAGACCCGGACGCGCGGCTCGGACTGCATCGACTGCAGCGTGTCCAGGGTGGAGCGGTCCGTCGATGCGTCATCGACAAGGATGAGTGCGGCGACACCACGGGAATCCCCGGCCGACAGCACCGATCGAGCCGCGGCGCGCAGCAGCGCGGGATCGCTGTTGAAGACAGGGCAGACGACGCTGAGGTCCACGGGGCAGCCCTGCACATGCACTGGTTGGAGTAAGCAAGATCAGACAGTTCGGGGGTTTAATCAATGAAACTGCACGGACGCTTTAGTCATTCCGGTTTAATTCTGTGAAATTCAATAAATTCAGATAATGTAAAATGTAAATTGTGTAAGGCGCATAATACTATCTATCCAGAAACCAATGTCCGGTTATCTTTCACCTGTGCCTTCACGAAGGACTTCAGGGCGATGGCGATGTTCCTGGTGACCGGTGGCTGCGGCTTCATCGGCTCGCATCTCTGCGCCGCGCTTCGCGCCCGGGGGCACGGCGTCCGGGTGCTGGACGACCTATCCAGCGGGTCCGAGGCCAATCTCGCGCCCGGCAGCAAGCTTCTCCTCGGCGATGTCTGCCAGCCCATGGCGCTGCGCGAGGCCCTGGCGGGCGTCGATGGCTGCTTCCATCTCGCGGCGATCGCCTCTGTCCAGCGCGGCGAGAGGGACTGGCTCGGCGCGCACCGGACCAATCTCTCAGCGACGATCGCGTTACTGGAAGCGGCGCGCGGGCTCCGCATTCCCGTGGTCTACGCCTCTTCCGCGGCGGTGTACGGCAGCAACGGGAGCCTGCCGCTGCACGAGGATTCCGCCACCCGGCCGCTTTCGGCCTATGGTGCGGACAAACTGGGATGCGAGCAGCACGCGCGCGTCGCGGGCCATGTCCACGGCGTTCCCACCGTCGGGCTGCGCTTCTTCAACGTGTTCGGGCCGCGGCAGGACCCGGCCTCGCCCTATTCGGGCGTGATCTCCATCTTCTGCGACCGCCTGCTGCGGAACGAGCCATTGACGGTCTTCGGGGATGGCGAGCAGACCCGCGACTTCATCTTCGTCGAGGACGTGGTGCGCGCGCTTCTCGCGGCGATGGACCACGTCGACATCGCCGCGCCCGTCTATAATATCTGCACCGGGCACGGGGTGTCGGTCCTGGAACTGGCCTCCCTGGTGGCAGAGCTTTGCGGCGTGAAGGCCGAGATCGTCCGTCAGCCCGCGAGGGCGGGGGAGGTCCGGCACTCGATCGGCTCGGCGCTCCGGGCGCGCGAACGGCTCGGCCTGGGCTCGACCGTGGCGATCCAGGACGGGCTGGAGGCGACCCTGGCGTGGATGCGGGCCGGGCGACCGGGGCTGGCGCCGTCTGCCCGTCCGGCCGTCAGCGCCAGAACGCCCATGTGGTCAGGCCTATGACAGCCCAGCCGAGCACCGAGAGCACGGCGATCAGCAGCGCGGCCGCCGGCCAGGACATCCGCCTCTGGACCGTCGCGGTGGCGGGCCTGACCTCACCGGATCCCCGGCCCGATTCCGCTTGGCCAGGGTCGGTACGGCCAGGGTTCATGCGACGTCTCCTCAAGCGGAACGGGGCCGTGATGAGCGGTGCTCCTCCGCCAGGGCCCGGACGGAAACCCTGTTCATAGCACAGCAAAGCACCGCAGGTCGTCCTAAAGGGGGAGCCCCAGCATGTGTGGTGTGGTAGGGATCTTCCAGCCGGCCCTCGGGACCCCGGACCTCGGGCCGGTCCGGCGCATGGCGGAGGCAGTGCGGCATCGCGGCCCGGACGGAGACGGCTTCCATGCCGAGCCGGGGGTCGCGCTCGGGCACCGGCGCCTGGCGATCGTGGACCTGGCCGGCGGCGCGCAGCCGATGACCACGCCCGACGGCGCGCTGGTGATCTCCTTCAACGGCGAGATCTACAACCACGCCGAGCTGCGCCTCGAGCTGGAGGCGCTGGGGCACCGCTTCGTCACCCGTTCCGACACGGAAGCCATCCTGCACGGATGGCGGCAATGGGGCGTGGGCTGCCTCGAGCGCCTGAACGGCATGTTCGCCTTCGCCTTGTGGGACCGGGACGGCGGGCAGCTCTTCCTGGCGCGCGACCGCCTGGGCGAGAAGCCGATGCACTACGCGGCGCTGCCGGACGGCAGCATCGCCTTCGCCTCGGAGATCGCGGGGCTGCTGGCGCTCCCCTCCCTGTCCCGGCGCCTGGACCCGGCGGCGATCGACGACTTCCTCGCGCTCGGCTACGTGCCGGACCCGCACACGATCCACGCCGCGATCCGGCGCCTGCCGGCGGCCCATTTCATCCGCATGGAAAGGGGCGAGTCACGGCTCCCGCCGCCCCGGCGCTACTGGCAGCCGCCGCAGTCCGTCGTGCCGCCCCACGGAACGCCGGCGGAGGAGCTGGCGACACGGCTGCAGGATTCGGTTCGGATCCGGCTCATGTCGGACGTTCCACTGGGGTGCTTCCTGTCCGGCGGCCTTGATTCCAGTGCGATCGCCGTCGCCTCGGCACGCGCCGGGCAGCCGCTGGACAGCTTCACCATCGGCTTCGCCGGCGCGGAGGACGAGCGCCCGGCCGCGGCCTCCCTGGCGCGGCTGCTCGGCGGCACGCACCGTGCCCAGGCCGCCTCGGGCGACCTGCTGGAGGATGCGCGGCGGCAGGCCGCCCTCTTCGGCGAGCCCTTCGGGGACGCCTCCTCCGTGCCGACCCTGGCCGTGTGCCGCCTGGCGCGCCGCCATGTCACCGTGGCGCTCTCGGGCGATGGCGGGGACGAGGTCTTCGCCGGGTATCGCCGCTACCGCTGGCACGGGCTGGCCGAAGCGGTGCGGCGCCTCATGCCCTCGCGGATCCGCCGCCCGCTGATCGGCTCGCTCGCGCGCGCCTATCCCAAGCTGGACCGGGCGCCGCGCTGGCTGCGCGCCAAGCACACGCTGACGGAGATCAGCCTCGACAGCGCGCTCGGCTACTACAACACGGTCTGCCGCATCGGGCAGGAGCGGCGGCGGGGCCTGTACTCCCCGGCGATGCGGGGCGCGGTGGAAGGGCACGACCCGGCGGCGCGCTTCGGTGCGCTGATGGAGGAGTGCGACCCGGACCAGCCGCTGCTGCAGGCCCAGTACGCGGACCTGCACACCTACCTGCCCGGCGACATCCTGACGAAGGTGGACCGCACGAGCATGGCGGTTTCGCTGGAGGTGCGGCCGCCGCTGCTCGACCACACGCTGGTGGAATGGGGCCTGGCCTTGCCGGCCCCGCTCAAGCTCCGCCAGGGGGCCGGGAAGCGCGTGCTGCGGGAGGCCGTTCAGGGCCTGCGGCCCGGTGCCGTGCCGAACCGGCGCAAGCAGGGCTTCGCCGCGCCGATGGGCGCGGCGTTGCGGGCGCAGATGCCGCAGCTGCGGGCGCGATTGCTCGGCCCGGCCATGCTCGACAGCGGGCTGTTCGATGCCGCCGCGCTGGCGCGGCTGGCTGACCAGCACGCCGATGGCCGCTTCGACCACGCCCAGGCCCTCTGGCAGCTGCTGGTGCTGGAAGGCTTCCTCGCGGGCGCCGCGGCCGGGGAGCGAGCCGTGCCCGACGCGGCGGTGCTAGCACCATGAGGAATGGCGGGGGACCCGCGCGTGGCGGCATCCTCGCGGCCACCGCGCGCGGGGCGGGCTGGGTAATGGCCTGGCGCATGATGACGCGGCTGCTAGGCCTGGTCAGCACGCTGATCCTCGTCCGCCTGCTGCCGCCCGGCGACTTCGGGCTCGTCGCCCTGGCAACGGCTTTCGCCCTGGCGCTGGATGTTTGCGTCTCCATCGGGGTGGAGGACCAGATCGTCCGCTCCCACGATCCGCGGCCGGCACTCTACGACACCGCCTTCACGCTGAACCTGCTGCGCTGCCTGCTCCTCGCGGTGCTGATCGCGGTGGCGGCCTGGCCGGCGGCCGGCTTCTTCGGAGAGCCGCGGCTGGCACCGGTGCTGCTCGCCCTCTCCGTCTCGGCGGCCGCGACGGGGCTGACGAATGTCGGCATCGCGGATTTCCGCCGGCACCTGAGCTTCGAGAAGGAGTTCCAGCTCCAGTTCCTGCCGCGCGTCGCCGGCATCGTGGTGACGGTGGTCGGGGCGTGGCTCCTGGCCAGCCACTGGGCGCTGGTGCTGGGCATCCTCGTCAACCGGCTCGGCCTCGTGGTGGCGAGCCACCTGCTGCACCCGTACCGGCCGCGCCTCTCCCTGACGGCGTGGCGGGAGCTGGCGGGCGTCTCGGTGTGGAGCTGGGCGAACAGCCTGGCCACGGTGGTACGCGACCGCGCGGACAGCCTTGTCATCGGCCGCGTCCTCGGCCCCACCCGGCTGGGCGTCTACGCGGCGGGGGCGGAGGTGGCGGTGCTGCCGACCACCGAGATGGTGGACCCGATCTGCCGCGCCTGCATGCCCGGCTTCGCCGCGGCCCTGCGCCACGGCGACCCGGTGGTGCTGGAGGATGCCTATCTCCGCATCGTCGCCCTCACGGCCCTGCTCACCATCCCCGCGGGCTTCGGCATCTCCCTCGTCGCCGGGCCGGTGGTGGCGCTGGCCTTCGGGCCGGCATGGATCGAGGCGGTGCCGGTGATCCAGATCCTCGGTGTCGCCTGCACGCTGACGCTGTTCGGCGGCATCAGCGCGGCGATGCTGAACGCGCGGGCCGCCCTGCGCACGCTGCTCGGCATCACCGTGGCCGCGGCCGCCGTGCGGGTGGTGCTGCTGGTCCTGCTGACGCGATCCCACGGCCTTTTCGGCGCCGGGATGGCCGTCGGCCTCGCGGTCGTGGCGGAGCATCTTCTTCTCGTCGGCTCCGGCCTGCGCGCCCTTCGGATCCCGCCCCTGCGCTTCCTGGCCCAGTTGCGGCGGCCGGCACTCGCCACTGCCACGATGGCCGTCGCGCTCTGGTGGGTCGGGCTCGGCTGGGCTCCCCCTCCGCCGTCCGCGGCGGCGGCGGTTCCGCTTCTCCTGGCCGGCGCCGGGCTTGGGGCAGGGATCTTCGTCGCCGTGCTCACGACGAGCTGGCTTGCCGCGGGAAGGCCGGCGGGCGCGGAGGCGGACATGGCCGCCCTGGTCCGCCGCATCGTCGGGCGCTTCGCGGCCCTGCGCGGGCGATCCCCGCTGCCGCGGGAGAGCTGACATGGACATGCCGGTGCCGCGACCGGAAACGCCGCCGGCCAGGCTGGACCGGGGCAGGGCCGAATGGGCGGCGGCCGTGTTCGGCCGGAACGAGGCGGCCTTCATCGCCGGCTGCATCCGCGCCCTGGCCAGGGCGGGGGAGGGAAGGGACCTGCACGTGACGGTGCTGCTGAACGGCACCACCGACGCTTCCGCCGCGCTGGCCTCCGCGGCGCTGCACGAGGCCGGGCTGCGCGGCCGGGTGTTCCTCATCCCCCAGGCCGACAAGGCCAATGCGCTGAACCAGTTCATCCACGCGCTGCGGCCGCGCGCGGAAACCGGATTTTTCGTGGATGCCTACGCCGTGGTGGAGCCGGACGCCTTGTACCGTCTGGCGGCCGGCCTGCGGGAGCATCCGAAGGCCCAAGCAGCCGCGGCCGTGCCGAGCACGGGCCGCAGCGCCGCCGCGTTGCGCCGCCGGATGCGGGTGGAGCCGGGACTGCACGGGTCGCTCTTCGCCCTGCGCGGCGGGTTCCTGGACCGGATCGCGGCGGCGGGGCTGCGGCTGCCGCTCGGGTTCTACCGGGGCGACGGACTGATCGGCTCCCTGGTGATGCACGACCTGGATGCGGCGCGCGGCGGCTGGCGGCCCGAGCGCCTCCTGGTGGAGGAGCGCGCGACCTGGTCTGCGCCGCGGCTGAACCCACTGCGCTGGCAGGATGCGCGGCGGCACTGGCACCGGCTGATCCAGCAGGGGCGCGGCCGCCTGCAATGGGCGGCACTGCGGGATACGCTCTACGCGGCGGATGGCGCGGCCGGCGGCTTCGGCGCGATGCCCCACAACGCCGATCGCCAGGTGCTGGAATGGATCGCGCGCGCCCCGGCCGTGCGGGAGCCGCGGCCCTGGCGCGATCCCTTCGCGGCGCTGGCGCTGCGCCGGATGCGCCGCGCCCCGCCCTGGGGCGACCTCATGCCGCACCTCGTCTCGGACACGGAGGCCGCATGAGCGCGCGCTCAGACCTTCAAAAGGCGCCGCAACCCGGCCGCGAGGCCGAGCGGCGACAGGACCGGCACGCGTTCCGACCAGACCAGCCGCCCGGCGCCGTTCGCCAGGCTGCGCTTGTACTGCGCGTCCCCGGCCAGGAAGTCGTAGACGGCGTCGCCCGCCTCCAGCGCGCGCTCCACCGCCATCGCGTGGCAGGTCAGCCCGGGCTTCTCGGGGGATCCCGCCTCCGTCGGCGCCAGCCCGCTCTGATAGGCCGAGACGCGGCCGCCGAGGCGGAAGTTGTAGAGGTAGCCCACCTCCGCCCCGCCCGCGGTCACGCGCAGCATGTCCAGCTCGTCCCGCACGGCGGCGGCCGCGATCAGGGCGCGGTGGAAGCGCAGCAGGAAGGGCGTGGCGAAGGCGCCGGGCCTGCCGCGGGCCTTCCACGTCCTCTCGTGCAGCTCGCGGAGCCGCTCGAACCATTGCAGCGCCTGGCCGGCATCCTCCGCGCGCTCCAGCCGCAGCGGGCCGCGCCTCTCGAAGGCGCGGGCGGAGCGGCGCAGCTGCTGGCGCGTGTTGGCGCTCCGCGTCGCGAGGTATCCGCCGCCGCTGGCCCTGACGGCCGCGAGATCCAGCAGGGGCGCGGGGCGTTCCTGCCACCGCAACACGGTGCCCCCGGCCGCTTCGGCCAGCGCCGCCTCCGTGCCGGCGAGGACGAGACGCCGCGCGCCGGAGACCGCCCAGGCGGCGCGGAGCAGGGCGGCCCCGGTGCCCTCCGGGGCCTGCGCCGCCACCAGCGGCGCGTTGTGCTCGATAAAGGGCGCGTCGAGCGCGGGATCGCCGCTCTCGGCGAGGTGGAGGCGGCCGCGGCGGCGGTTGAACAGCGCCAGCGCGACATCCCGACCATCCTGCCGGCCCCGCAGCAGGACGGGATCGTCGTAGCGCTCCTCCGCCAGGCACCCCACCCAGCTCCAGGACTGGAAGAAGGAGCACGCCGCCTCCGCCTCCAGGGCGCGCCAGTCCGCCCCCAGCTGGGCGAGGTCGCGCACGGGATGGGCGGTGATCTGCACGGGGGCGATCCTGCCCCGCCAGGGGCCGGCCGCACAATGTGGGGGGCACGGCAATGAAGGGCCCGTCGCGCCGCGTGCTGCACGTGCTGAAGTACTACCGCCCCTCCTTCACCGGCGAGGGCGTGTTCCTGGAGCGATGCAGCGCCGTGATGCAGGAGCTGGCGGGGACGGTGGAGCACGACCTCCTCGTCACCCACACGCCGCGCCCGGCCGCGCCGGAGGAGGCGGGGTTCTGCTCCACGCTGCGGCGGGTGATCTACCTTAACGCCGCTCCGGTCTCCACCGTGCGGCACCACGCCAGGCTCGCCCTGTGGTTCCTGCGGAACATCAGGCGCTACGACGCCGTGCATTTCCGCACCCATGCGGATTGGTACTTCGTCACCTACCTCCTCACCCGGCTCGCTGGGCGGCGGCTGGTGCTCTCGGCCACGCTGGACGACAGCCTGCCGGTGCTGATCGGCCACTACCGGCCTGGGCTCCGCCGGCTGGCGGCGGCGGGGTTCCGCCTGTTCCACGCCTATGTCGGCATCAGCCCCCGCCTGCACGAGCAGAGCCGCTCCGTCGCAGCCGAGCCGGAGCGCTGCCACCTTATCCCCTGCGGCGTCACCGTGCCGCGGGCGGCGCCCCGGACGCGGGAGCGCGTGCGCCGATCCCTCGGCGCCGGGCCGAACGACCCCGTGCTGCTCTTCGTCGGCGGCCTCTGCGCCCGCAAGGACCCGCTCTTCCTCATCGAGGCCATGCCCGAGGTGCTGGCGCGGCATCCCGGGGCACGGCTCGTCCTCGTCGGGCCGCCGCTGGAGCCGGACTACGTGCGCGGGCTGGAGAGGGCGGTCGCCGCGGCGGGGATCGGCGAGGCCGTGGTCTTCGCGGGGGAGCAGCTGGATCCGCATCCCTGGTTTGAGGCGGCCGACCTGCTCGTCTTCGCCTCCCGGCTGGAGGGATTCGGGACGGTGGTGCCGGAGGCGATGGCGCACGGGCTGCCCGTGGTCGCGCGCCGGCTGGCCGGGGTGAACGAGAGCTTCGTCCTGGAGGGAGAGACCGGCTTCCTGTTCGAGGACCGCGCCGGCTACCTGGGCGCCGTCCTGCGCCTGGCGGGAGACGCTTCGCTGCGGCGCCAACTGGGCGCAGCGGGGAAGGCGCTCTGCGCGCGGCAGTTCGGCATGCGGCAGGTGGCGGCGCGCTACCTCGGCATCTATGGCCTCGCGGAGCCGGGCGAGGCGTCGCCCGAAGGGCCGGAGAGCGGGCTCGGCTGCACCGCCTCCATCACCGACAGCCGCTTCCACGCCCTCGCCGATACGATCGGCACCGGCCCGCAGGACGCCCCGGTCCTGCTGACGATGGTGGATGCGGAGGAGGCCTTCGACTGGTCCCGGCCCTTCTCCCGCGACGCGACGGATGTCAGCTCCATGCGGAGCCAGCACCTTGCCCACCGCGTCTTCTCCCGCCACGGGGTGGTGCCCGTCTATCTCGCGGACTATCCCGTGGCGGCGCAGGATGCAGGGCGGGCGCCGCTGCGGGAGCTGTTGCAGGATGGGCTCTGCGACCTTGGCGCGCAGCTCCACCCCTGGGTCACCCCGCCCTTCACGGAATCAGTTGGCGAAGCCAACAGCTTCGCCCGCAACCTGCCCGCCATGGTGGAACTGGAGAAGGCGCGGCGCCTGACCGGCGCGCTGGAGGACGCCTTCGGCATCGCGCCCCGGATCTACCGGACCGGGCGCTTCGGGGTCGGCCCGCGCACGGCGGACGTGCTGAAGCAGCTCGGCTACGTCGCCGACAGCAGCGTCAATCCCTGCTGGCCGACGGCGGCGCAGCGGCACGATCCCAGCGTCTGGATCAACCCGCCCGGCCCCTACTGGGTGGACCGGGAGCGGACGCTGATGGAGATCCCGGTCTCCGCCGCCCTCGTCGGCCGCCTCGCGCCCCAGGGAGATCGCCTGGCGCCCTACCTCTTCCGGCCCGGGGCGGACCGGCTGCGCCTCGCCGGCGCCGCGGCCAGGCTGGGCCTGCTGGAGCGCATCCGGCTGAGCCCGGAGGGCATGACGGTGGAGGAGGCGAAGCGGCTGACGCGCGCCATGCTGGCGCAGGGCCACCGCGTCTTCGCCCTGACCTACCATTCCCCCTCCCTGGAGCCGGGGAACACGCCCTATGTCCGCACGGCGGCGCAGCGGGACCATTTCCTGGCCTGGCTGGACGAGTACTACGCCTTCTTCCGGGAGGAGCTGGGCGGCCGCAACACCACCTGGCGGGAGGTGCGTTTCGGGGCCGGGGCGGCGGCCGCGCCCGCGCTGGCGGCGGCTTCGTGATGGACGGCACCATCCCGCTCCGCCAGGTGCTCACGACACTGGGCCTGCCGCCGCTGGGGCTTGTCATCGCCTGCGTGGCGGCCGGGCTGCTGGCATGGCGTGGCTCGCGGGCTGCTGGCCTCGGCGCGGCGGTCGCCGCGGCTGTGATCCTCCTGCTGGCCACGCCCGCCGTCTCCGCGCTGCTCATGGCCTCGCTCGAGCGCGAGGTCGACCTGCCCGCGCCACCCCCGCGTGCGGCCCCCGCGGCCATCATCGTCCTCGGCGCCGAGGTGACGCATGGCCGCCACGGCGCGGCGGTCGGGCCGCTGACGCTGGAACGCCTGCGCGCCGGGGCGGCCCTGCAGCGCCGCACGGGCCTGCCGCTTCTCGTCACGGGCGGCGTGCTCTCGCCCGGGGATCCGCCCCTCGCTGCCCTGATGGCGCGCAGCCTAGAGGAGGATTTCCGGACGCCCGCGCGCTGGGTGGAGCCGCGCGCGGCGGATACGCGGGACAACGCCGTGTTCAGCGCCGCCATGCTGCGCGCCGAGGGGATCGGTGCTGCCTTCGTCGTCAGCCACGCCTGGCACCTGCCAAGGGCGCTGGAGGCCTTCGGGCGGGCCGGGCTGGAGGTTGTGCCGGAGGCGCCCGACCGGGTTCCTGATCCCCGCTTCGACCTTCCGCACTGGCTTCCCCGCGTGGACCGGCTGGTCGAGAGCTGGTTCGCGCTGCGGGAATGGGCGGGGAGGCTGGTCTATGCCATCCGCGACGGTAACTGACGTGCCCGTGGCCGGCGCCGCGGGGGCTGGCGCCCGGTTGGCGCGGCTGGAGGAGCCGCGCCTTCCCGGATGGTGCGACCGCTACCTGGCACCGGCGGGTGGCGATTTCTTCGCGGGGCGGGGCTGGTACGATACCGTCCTGGCCCATGCCGTGCCGCAGGGCGCCGTGCCGGTCCTGGCCGTTTGCGGGGGGGTGCTCCTGCCCTTGCTGGGCCAGGGGCGGCAGCTGCGCGCCCTGGCCACGCCCTATACGCTGCGATGGGACCCGCTGCCCGCCCCCGGCATCGGGCAGGCCGGGCTGCGGGAGGCGGGGCGGGCCCTTGCCGGGCTGCTCCGCGGCCGCCCGCCAACCCGGCTGGAAGCCCTGGACGACGCTTCCCCCGCGATGGACGGGATCACCGGCGGGCTCCGCGCCGGAGGGCTGTCGCTGGACCGGTACCTGCACTTCGGCAACTGGTGGCAGCCCCTGCAGCCCGGGGCGGGTTGGATGGCCTATCTCGCCGAACGCCCATCGGCGCTTCGCACGACCGTCGCGCGCAAGTTGGCCCGCACGGCGCGTGAGTCGCGCTTCACCCTCGTGACGGCGCCGGGGGCGGCGCTGGAAGGTGCGATCGACGCCTACCACGCGGTGCGGGAGCGCAGCTGGAAACCGCCCGAGCCCGCGCCGGCCTTCGACGCGGCCCTGATGCGGGCCGCCGCGGCGGCCGGTGCCCTGCGCATGGGCGTGCTGCACCGGGCAAGCGATGGCCGGCCCCTGGCCGCGCAGTACTGGGTCGTCACGGGAAGCTGCGGCTTCCTCCTCAAGCTCTCGCATGACGAGGCGGAGCGGGCAGCGTCGCCCGGCACCTCCCTGACCGCGATGATGATCCGCCACATGATCGAGGAGGACGGCGTCACCGGCCTCGACTTCGGCCGCGGCGACGATCCCTACAAGCGGCTCTGGGTCGCGGATCGCCGGCAGCGGTTCGGGCTGATGGTCACCGACCCCTGGCACCCCGCGGGGATGCTGGAGCTGGCGCGCCAGATCGCCAGGCGGGGGCGGCGGCAGGCGATGAGCTGGCGGCAGGCGGCGCCTGCCGGAGAGGCGCGGGAGGGAGACGCATGAGATTTCTCTACAGCCACCGCATCCGGTCGCGCGACGGGCAGGCGGTGCACCTGGAGGCCATGGTCGCGGCCCTGCGCGCGGCGGGGCACGAGGTGCGGGTCGTCGGCCCTGCCGGCTTCGAGCACGGCTCCCTCGGAGGGGACAGCAAGGCCGTTTCCTTCGTTCGCCAGCGACTCCCAGCCTGGGTCGGGGAGTTGGCGGAGCTGGCCTATGCGGTCCCGGCGGCGATCCGTCTGGACCGCGCCGCCTCGGCCTTCCGGCCGGACGTGATCTATGAGCGGGCGAACCTCTTCCACCTCGCCGGCACGCTCGTCGCGGTGCGCCGCGGGCTGCCGCTGCTGCTGGAGGTGAACGCCCCGCTGGCGGAGGAGCGGGCGCGCTTCGGCGGCTTGGCCTTGCGCCCGCTCGCCGCCTTCTTCGAGAGGCTGGTGTGGCGCCGCGCGGACCGGGTGCTGCCGGTCACGGCCGTCCTCGCGGCACGGGTCGCGCGGGCGGGCGTGCCGGCCGCGCGCATGACCGTCGTGCCCAACGGGATCGAGCCGGAGGATTTCCCCCGACTGGCCGAGCGGCCGTCCAACGGGGAGATCGTCCTGGGCTTCATCGGCTTCCTGCGGGAGTGGCACGGCCTCGCCTCCGTGGTGCGCGCCCTCGCGGCGGCGGAGCCGGGGCTGCGGCCCGTACTGCAGGTGGTGGGCGACGGGCCGGCCCGGGAAGGGCTGGAACGCTTGGCCGCGGAGTGCGGCGTGGCGGACCGGGTGCGCTTCACCGGCCTCGTTCCGCGGGACGAGGTGCCGAACGTCGTTGCCGGCTTCGACATCGCGCTGCAGCCGGCGGCCGTGGACTACGCCTGCCCCCTGAAGGTGCTGGAGTACATGGCGGCGGGCCGCCCCATCGTCGCCCCCGACCAGCCGAACATCCGGGAGTTGCTGGAGCATGGCCGCACCGCGCTGCTCTTCGATCCCGCCGATCCGGACGGGCTCTGGCGCGCCGCGCTGCGGCTGGCCGGGGATGCGGCGCTGCGCCGCGCGCTGGGCGATGCCGCGCGAGCCGAGATCCTGCGCCGCGACCTGACCTGGGGCGGGCACGCGCGCCGCGTCGCCATGCTCGCCGCCACCGAGACGGGGCGCCGCGCCGCCGGCCGCGCCGCCCGCACGACGCCGGAGCCCGCCGCATGATCCGCCCCGCCACGCCTGTCCTGGACGACCCCGCCCCGGGGGAGGAGCAGGCCGCCGCGCCGCTACTGCTGCACGTCTTTCCCAGCTTCGCGGTAGGTGGCGCGCAGGTGCGCTTCGCCGCGCTGGCAAACCGCTTCGGGCCGCGCTGGCGGCATGTCGTCGTCGCGATGGATGGCCGGTCGGACTGCGCGCGGAGGGTCGGGGACGGGGTGCGCCTCTCCACGGTCGGGCCGCCCTGGGAAGCCGCGCCGGGCCCGGTGCAACGCCTGGCACGAATGGCGGCGCTGCTGCGCCGCCTGAATCCGGCCCTGCTTATCACCAGCAACTGGGGCAGCATCGAGTGGGCCGTCGCCAACCGCTTGGCGGCGCGCGTGCCCCATCTTCATATGGAGGACGGGTTCGGGCCGGAGGAGAGCGGCGTGCAGTTCGGCCGCCGGATCATGGCCCGCCGCGTCGCGCTGCGGCAGAGCAACGTTGTGCTACCCTCCTCGACGCTGCTCCGGGTGGCACGGGATGTCTGGAAGCTTCCGCCGGATCGGCTCAGCCACATTCCCAACGGCATCGACCTGCGCAGCTTCCGGCCGGACGGGCCAAAGGCCGAGCTGGGCTTGGGTGGGGACGGACCGCTGATCGGCGCGGTCGGGGCGCTGCGGCCGGAGAAGAACTTCGCGCGGCTGCTGCGCGCCGCTGCCGTGCTGTTGCGGGAGGGGGCAGTCTTCCGCCTCGCCCTCGTCGGCGACGGGCCCGAGAGGCAGCGGCTGGAAGCCCTGGCCGCGGAGCTCGGCATATTCGGCATGACGCATTTCACCGGCCATGTCGCGGACCCGGCCGCGGCCTACCGGGCCATGGATGTCGCCTGCCTTTCCTCAGACACGGAGCAGATGCCCTTCTCCGTGCTGGAGGCAATGGCGACGGGCCTTCCTGTCGCGACGACGGAGGTCGGCGACGTGCGGCTGATGCTGTCGGAACCGAACGCGCCGTATCTGGCGGCCCGCACCGACGCGGCCCTGGCCGGGGCACTCCGGCCGCTGCTGCACGATGCCGGCCTGCGGCACCGCATCGGGCGCGCGAACAGGGCGAAGGCGGAACGCGACTACGACCAGGAGGCCATGTTCCAGGCCCATGCCGCACTGATCGAGCGGACCGTGCTCTCACGGTGAGTGATGCGGCGGTCGCCACCGCGACCCCGAACGCCTGCCGTCGGGTCAGGCGGGCAGGGCAATGAGGTTCTGGGTGACGTAGATCTCGCAGCGCTTCACGTCATAAGGGAAGAGCGGCAGCAGCGTGCCGTTCAGGCAGAGGCGATAGATCTCGTAGCCCGGCAGGGCGGTGAAGAAATCGCGCATGGTGACGCGGGTCGCGATGTTGGCGGGGATGAACTCGAACTGGATCACGCCGATGCGCCGTTCCCTGATCGCGCGTTCCGCCCCCTTCAGGACGTTCAGGTCGAAGCCCTCGGTGTCGATCTTCAGAAAGGCTACCCTCTCGATCCCCTCCTGCTCGAGGTAGCTGTCGAGGGTGGTGCAGCGGATCGCGTGCCGGACGACCTGATCGGCGAACAGGTCCACGGCCTCCTGGCTGAGGCTCGCCTGGGTCGATCCGTCGCCGTCTGCGAAGTCGAACAACTCCAACTCGCCACTTCGGTCCGATAGGGCCTGCTGCACGAGGGTGATGCCCCGCCCGGAGAAGCGCTGCGACAGGCGCTGGAACGTGCGGGGGTGCGGCTCGAACGCGTGGATCTGGGCCGTCGGCGCGATGCGCGAGAGGTAGTCGGCATAGGATCCGTAATTCGCGCCGACATCGAGGAGCACGCCGCCCTGCAACTGCGGTGCGACGCTGTCCAGGAAGCTTTCTTCCGCCTTGTTCAGGCCGTGCCGGCCCTTGAAGTTGATGGCGACCCCGTTGCAGCGCAGGGCGAAGTCATAGATGGCCCGGGCGAGCCAGGAGGCCGAAGGGCGGTTGATGGCCCATATGAGCGGGTAGGCGGCCGTGGCAGCCGCGCGCCGAGCGAGACTGTCCTTCCATGCTGCCGTACGGATCGGGGCCGCGGCCGCGGCCCGCGGTACGTGATGCACGTGCCCGACGGCTGATTTCATCTTCATGATGCCGGCGATCATAGCAGTTCGCCGCGGCCGGGCTATCTGTTTCGCGCTCGCTTTGATGTTTCGGCAGCGCGGAGCCTGTTACGGCATGGGCCTGACGACGCGGGGAGGTGTGGCCGGCAACGGAAGCTCACGGGCATCGCCGCAGTGCGCGCTGAGCGCCCGATCGAGTGCCTCGCGGCCCGCGACCCCGTCCAACAGGTCACAAGGTCGGGTTCACGGCGCCATCCTGAACACCTCCGGCAACCCCGGCGTGTCCAGGACCTTCATCTGCGCCGGGCGATGCTACGCCGCGGACCGGGACAACCGGGCCTGGAACCCGGCGAGCAGTTCGGCCTTGCCCCCATAAATATCCTCGGCGGCGATGGTGAGCGTCTCGCTGCTGGTGGCCGCGCGCTTGTCCACCTCGTTCCACCCGCTGGCCGCATCGCGCTTGCCCAGGCCGAAGACGAGCGCGCGGCCGACGCGGAGGAGGAGGTCTTGCTCGGCGGCCGCGACAGCCTCGGCCTTCACCAGCTCGGGCGGCGTGGAAGACGGCGCTGCCTGCACCAGCATCTCGACCTGCCGCTGGACCGAGGGATAGGCCATGTTGATGTAGAGCTGGTGCGATTCCGGGTAGTAGCGCGCGGCCCGGTAGGTCAGGTTCCGGTCGGCGATCTCCTGCGGCTCCCGCAGCACGAGGATCTCCGGCGCATCCTCGACATCGAGCACCTGCTCCGTCGGCGTGCCCGGCGGCAGCTCCTTCGGGGGCTGCTCGTTCCGCGGCCTGTCCTCGGCCTGCCGGGGCGGCCGCGCCTCCGCACGCCCCGCCAGTTCCGCCTGGCGCTCCGCGGACATGGCCCGCGGCATGATGGGCCGGCGGGCGCGAAGGCGCGTCCGCTTGATGCCCAGCATGCGCAGCAGCTTGGCCAGCTGGTCGGAGACGTCGCGGGACAGGTCCACGTCCGGCGACATGCTGGCGATCAGCTCGATCAGCCAGGCCGGGCGGTTCTCGCGGATCATGCCCGCGAAGTCGGAGGCCCGCACATGGTCCTGCACGCCGGCGACATAGCGCAGGAACTGCCGGTAGCCGTCCACCCGCACCGGGAAGTCATCCGAGAGATGGACCAGCACGGAAATGTGCCGTGCCCCGAAGGTAACGCCGTAGGCCGGTGCCTCCAGCGTCCAGGCCAGGCCACGGCGCATGTCGTAGAGCTCTCCGCCGTGCACGATGGCGCAGAAGCTGGTGTCGTGTACCAGGCCGTCCTCGTAGGAGGCGTTGCTGCCCGGCCGTGTCGGGTGCGGCGGATCGTAGAGGTACTCGATCCGGATGCCGTCCGGCAGCGCCACCGCCTCGTGCTGCCCGTAGTGGGAGGCAATGCGGTCTTTCAGGGGCACAAGACGACGCTCGCCGCGAAGGTGGTGAACGTCGGGGCTGAGGATCAGGTCGATCCCCTCGCCGATCTCGAAGAACTTGTTATAGATGGTCGTGGGGACCCAGTTGCGCGACATGGCCGGGTTGCCGGCATAGGGGTCGGCGACCGTGTCCTGCTCCGGGGTGTTTCCCAGCAGGACCACCTCCGTCCAGTCGCTGTCGGTGGATAGGCCGTCCGCCTGGGCGGCCGCCGTCGCGTCCACGACGAACCCTGTCTTCCCCGTCGCGGGATCAACCAGCGGGACGCGGCCATAGAGGCCATCCCGCTTGCCCAGCATGACTTCGTGCACCCGCCCCGCATGGCAGGAACGGTAGCGCAGCCCGAGCTGGTTCGAAGGCAGCGAGGCGACCTTGGCCCCCATGCCGAAGTTCCGGTCCAGGCCGTGCTGCTTGCCGATAGAGGAGGCGATGTCGCACATGCGGAAGAGCTGATCCGCTGTCATGCCCGTTCCGGAATTCCAGAAGCGCAGCTTCCGCACGCCATCTACCCGCGCGGCGGTCACCTCCACCTTGCGCGAGCCGGCCGGCGCGCTCCCCGCGGCCTCGAGCGCGTTCATCAGGAGCTCGCGCACCATCAGGATCTTCGGCGCCCGCTCGATCATGCTGGCCACGAGGAAGTCTTCGTCGCCGACGCTCAGCTTACTGAAAGACGTGCTCACCGGACCATCCACGCTGCCGGAAGTGCGCGGAATGCGCCCAATCCAGATTTCATTGTATCGGATACCTAAAGGCGACAGAAGGGGCCCGCTGGTCCTCAGTTCTGTAGTTCATTGCGCGAAACTGTCGCAAATTGTGCAAACGTGGCAGGACACCTCAGCTTTGCCACGGCCCTAATCCCCTGCGGATCTGATGTTTTCGGAGGGGGCGGGAGGTGTCGCCGGACGCGCCCCTGTAGGGTGGCTCCTACAGGATGTGGCCGTTCCAGGGCCTCACCGCCGCCATCCTCCCGCTGATCAGGCCGGTGCCAGGCCCAGCTGCGCCAACTGGTCCAGCACATGGACTTCCACCACATCCACCGGCAACTCGCCGATGCAGCGGCAGGCACCGGTATCGAAGATCGCGCGCCGTTCGGGGCCTGCCTCGCATGGTGCGCAGGGCTTGAACAACGCGACGTAGGAGGATGTCTCGCGCAGCGGGCCCCGGGTGGCCGGATTGGTGGGGGCGAAGACGGCCGTCAGCGGGATCCCCAGCGCGTTGGCGATGTTCATCAGCCCGCTGTCATTACTGATGAAGTAGCGGCAGGACAGCATGGCCCTCGCCATCTCGCCGATGGTGCCACCCGTCAGGTCCAGCGTGCCCTCCACCCACTCCTCCGGAACCCCGAAGGATGCGCATTCCCAACCGCGCGCGGCCAGCCGGGCCGCGAGCTCGGCGTGGCCAGGCCAGCGCTTGGACACCCAGTGCCCGCCCTTGGACCCGCCGTGGAAGCCGATGCGCGCTCCGCCGGGCGGGGCGTAGCGCAGCCCACCCACGTAGTAGTCGGTGACATCCTCCGGCCCGTAGCCAATGCCCAGCACCTCCCGCGCCGATTCCAGGTTGTACTGTGTCTCGTGCAACGGCCCGGCCGGATCGAAGTCTCTCCAGTCGCGTGCGTTCCGCGTTGCCCTGGCCTGGAATGGCGGGCGGACATTCCCGAAGCTGTGGGTCAGGAACACCAGGTCGTAGCGCCGCCGCAGAACCTCCTGGCGCAGTGGGAAGACGCTGTTCACCGATGCTTCGTCCTGCAGCAGGAACAGGCTGTCCCGGTGATCCTCCGTCACCACCACGTCCACGCGCCGGCCCAGCTTCCGGGCGATGTTCCGCAGCATCGGCCCGACATGCAGCATGTTGCCGATGCCCGACCCCACCCCCACCAGCAGCCGGTCTCCGATCGTGGAGACGATCCCGGCCAGGGCGGGCTTCTGGCGGGCATAGGCGTAGCGGGCAGCGTTGGCCGTCGCCTTCGCCTCGGCCTCGGACCTGTGCGTGGCGTCCCGGCCGAGCTGCCGGATGGCGGCGGCCCAGGCCCCCGGCTCTTCCGGGAGGACCGCGCCCGATTCCGCCAGCAGCACGGGCACGTTGCCCTTGTCTGATCCCAGCACGGGCTTCCCGAAGCGCTGGGCCTCGATGCAGACGCGGCTGAAGCTCTCGACGAAATGGTAGGACGGCACAGCGACGGCCAGCGCGCGGCGGTACAGCAGGTCCACCCGGTCCACGCGCGGCAGTATCCGCAGGTTGGGCAGGCCCGCCGCGAGGCGCCTGGCTTCCTCCAGCCCCGACTGGCTGGCCAGGGCGATGAAAGGCTGATCGGGCAGTAGCCGCGCGACGGCGAGAAGCAGGCCGAAGCCCTTCTCCTCCCGGGTGTTAAGCAGAAGGATGAAGTCGCGCCACCCGCCGGTCAGGGCTTCGGCCATTGCCAGGTCGTCGGGCGGCACCTCGTCCCGGGGGAGGGAGAGCAGCACCGGCGCCCGGAACCCGAAGGCCTCCTCCAGAACGTCCCGCGTGAACTCCGAGTTGGCGTAGATCGTGGCGGCGCGCTGCACCACGTAGCGGAACGTCGCGCGCGCGATGGGGCGGCGATCCCCCGCGGCGAAGAAGCGCCCGTCATCCTCGGTGGCGCCGAGACAATCCCGCCAATAGTGCACGCCATAGACGAAGGGCACATCGAGGAAATCGAGCGCCTCCGCGACCTCCTGGCCCAGGCCGGACAGGACGTGGACCAGGGCCGGCCGCTGCTCCAGCACCAGGCGGCGTATCGCGTCGGCGTCCGGTGCAACGAAGGCGTAGGGCCAGCCGCCCTCCACGCCCGTCTCCCCCGCGCGCTGCGCCTGCGCGCCGATGATCATCGGCTCGTAGCCCAGTGCCGCGTAGTGCTCGGCCATGCTCTCCAGGAACTGCTCGCCGCCGCCGAACTTCACCACGCCGTGGCGGGAGACGCAGAGCACCTTGCCCGCCGGGCGGAGATCCGGACGCGGCGCCCAGCGGTCACCGGCTCCCGGCTCCCAGGACGCGACATCGCCCCGGACCTGCAGGAGCTGGTCTCCCAGCGCCGCGGCATCGGTGAGCAGCCCGGAGCGCGCCAGCCCCGCCAGCAACTCGGTCCGCCACAGGTCAATCGTTCGCCCGCCCGGCCCGGGGAGGCGCAGCAGGCCGCACCAGGACGGGGCGCGCCGCGCCGCCTCCTGTGCGTCCGCGGGCAGGGGAGACGGGACCTCTCCCAGGAGGAGCCAATCGGCCGGAACGGCCTGAAGCGTCCGGGCCAGCGCCCCGCCGCCTGGCAGCCGTGTCGCCGGGCCATCCCGATCCTCCCACGGCAGGATCTCGAACAGCTCTTCGCCCCGTTCCACAACCCGGCTCAGCGAGGCCAGACGCGCAGGGGCTTCGCCGACCTCGTCCTCCGCCAGATGGCGCAGGGCCCGCAGGTGGAACAGCGCCGATCCGCGGGTAGGATCCAGGGCCAGGATCCGCTCCGACAGGCGCAGTGCCTCCGGCACGCGGTTCAGCGCCAGAAGTTGCTTGCTGCGGAACTCCAGCGTCTCCACCGTCTCGGGAAGTCCGACGAGCTGCGCCAGCGCCATCTCGGGGCGGCCCAGTTCGGCGAGGCACCGCGCGGCCGTCAGCCGGAGGCGCGGAACCGCCTCTGGCAGCATCCCGGCCGCCGTCTCCGCCTCGCGCGCCGCCTCTTCCAGCAGGGCCGTGCGGGCCGGGGGCGCCAGGCCGGGACGGAGGGCTGAGCGGCGCAGCGCCGTGGACAGCTCCGCCCGGTAGTTGCCGGCACCGGGGCGCATCAGGACAGCGCCGCGGAGCAGCTCGGCCGCCTCGTCCTCGCGACGGCCGCGCAGCAGGGCCAGGCCGCGCAGGAAGCGGGCCTCGTGGTCTCGCGGCCAGCGCGCCACAACCTGCCCAGCCAAGGCGGCCGCCTCCTCGTACTGCCGGGCGTTCAGCAGGCCGCGCACGGCCAGCAGCGCCAGGGCGAGCTGCTGCGGCCTGTCCTGCAGCATGGCCTGGCCCAGCCGTGCCAGGGCGGGCCATCCGTCCGGCGTTGCCAGCCGGCGCGCCAGGGGCAGGAGGAGCATGTCCTCCAGAAGGCCCCGGAACCGTCCAGGATTGTCCGGCGGTGTCTCGCCCATGGCCTCGGCGAGGGCGGACAAGGCATCCAGCACGGGCGGCGCCAGGGGCTCCGGCAGGGGTTCCTCGTTCTCCGGGATGATTCCTGTCCTGGGCGGCAGGGCGCGCAGCAGGGCTGGCGGGAGGTGCGACGGCGCTGCTTCCCGCAGCACCGCCTCTGCCGTGGCGACGGGCGGCCCATCACCCGCCGGGGACGCGACGCGAAGGCTGATCCGTCGCGGCGCCTCCCCGCTCCAGCCCGGGCGGATCTCGATGGCGAAGCCGTGCCCGCCCGGCGCATCCTCGGTCGCACCGCCTGAGGGCAGCCCGGTGCGGAACGTGCCCACGGGCTCGCCATCGACCTCCAGCGCCAACAGGAGAGGCCGCGAGGGGTCACCCCGGTCCAGGGCCCAGCCCCGGATCAGCCCATCCTCCACCGAGAGGATGGCCCCCTCGGGTCGTTCGCCGGATAGGGCTTCCTGCTGCGATGCGTCGCCGGCCGGGCCGTCGTGCGCGGGGCCGCCATGGTAGGACTTCTCCTCCACGAGCAGCGAGCCCAGGAGAAGGTTGATCCTCCGCTTCACGGCGGCGCGGTGGTCGTTGTTCTGGTAGACGGCACGGGCCAGCTCGATGAAGGACGGGCCGAAGTCGGCGCGGTGCTCGTGCTCGCGGATCGCGTCCTCGATGTCCCAGAGCCGGCGGTTCACCGCCCCCAGCTCGGTCACCAGCGGCATCAGCCCATCCGCGGCCGCCCCGACCGTCTTTTGCCGGAGCAGGTCCAGTTCCAGCGTGACGTTCCGCAGCGCCTGCGGATCGGACAGCCTCTCCTGCTTGATCTCGAGGATAGTGATCTTGTCGAGAAGCTCTCCCCAGGAAACCGGCACTTCCAGCGGGCTCGCGTTCGGCCGGGCGTCCAACGTGCTCTCCAGCTCAGGGACAGCGCCGGGGGGAGCCGCCTATAACGGCGGCAGACATACATCCGGCGGTTTCGGGCGGAAAGGAGCCCCCCTTGGCCGCCCGGCCTGTCAGAGCCGGGCGGTGATGCGCTCCCGGTGCGCCTCGTCGCCCCAGTGGTGGCGCACGGAGGCGGCCAGGCTTTCCTGCACGCTACGGAACAGCTCCGGCTCCCGCACCATGGCCCGGAGCGCCGCGATCAGGCCCGACTCGTCCGGGAATGTGCAGAGGCCCGGGACGGGCCCGGCCGCCGGTGCCGCGAGCAGGACGACGCGCTGGCGCAGCAGCGCGTGGCCGACCACGTCGTGCGGGCGGAACTCGCCGGGAAGGGACCGATTCTCGACGAGCAGCGACGCGCGCCCATAGAAGTCGTTCCAGTAGTTCCGCCCGGATTGGACCGGGCAGACCTCGATGCCATAGGCCCGGAGCGGCCGGGCCGCAGCCTCCTCGGCCAGCACCACGACGGGGCAGGGCAGGGACGCGTCCAGGCGGCGGAGGAAATCCCGCTGCTCCACCGCCTGCGCGGCGTCCCGCAGGTGGTAGCCCACGGCCTCGATCCGGTCCGCCGGCGGTACCTCCGTGAAGAGGCCGGGGTACAGGCGGACAGGCCAGGCGTCAGGCGCAGGATCGGCTTCCGCCCAGGCCGAGGTCAGCAGCCGGACCTCCCCTTCAGGGTAAAGGGTGGCGAGGGCGGCCCGGGCCGCCTCCAACTGGCTGTGGCGGGCGACGAGCAGGAGAGCCCGCGCCGCAAGCGGCCTGGCCGGCAGCAGGGCCATGCGCTCCAGGCTCTCCAGCCCGTAAAGGATGAGAAGACGGCAATCCCGCGGAGGGGCGTTCAGCAGCGCCTCCGGAGGAAGGCGGCGGGCCTGCCAGCAGAAGCGTCCCGGCTCCGCCTCGGGCAGGGCCCAGGCAGAGGAGGATAGCCCGTGGGCCCGTTCCGCGCTGACCTGGGTCAGCAAGGCCCAGTTCAGCAGGCCATCCGATCGGAGGTCGCCGACGTGGAGGACATCCAGCCCTCCGGCCGGGCATGCGGGCATGACGCTTCATTCCCTGCTGTTCCGCCGCAGATACACGTCGCCCGGCAGCGGCGGGAGATGCTGCCCCGGAGTTCCAGGAGCCTTGGGCCCAGGGCTTGTGGGATGCGCCGAGGAAGGGGTCAACGCCGCGCTCGGCGCAATCCGCTTTGGCTTGATCCGATGTTCTTTCCCAGGTCATTCTGGCGCGTAAAGATCGGCCCAGCCGCTGGCGCGTCACCGGACGGGATCGCGGTATTTGCATGCCGCCCGTGGTGTCGGGGTGTGGGCCCGGGATGGAAGACCTATTGCTTCATCAGACCGCCTTCCTCGTCCCAAGCCTCTCTTTCACGATCGTTTCACGCGACCATCGGTCCATACATAACCGGCATGTTCACCGGCGTGAAATTCAACAGGCCTGTTTTGCAGCTGCCTGTCTGTGGTCGTCAGGGAGTGCATGAGAAGGCAGCTGAGCTGGCAGGGCAGGCGATTAAATTTCGGTTAAATATAGAAATTTCTCCTGGGTATAGACGCATCTCAGTCACGGCCTTATATCCGGCGCACCATCACGCTGCCGTGAGTCGGTGTTTGGCGGGCGTTGCGGCAGCCTTGGCGGTCGGCCGGGGCTTCTCTCGTCCGTGGGTGTCCGGAGCGCGTGGGTGAAGGGGCATCGCATGATCGACTTCGACGGCCAACGCGTCCTGTGCCTCGGCGACGTGATGCTGGACCGCTTCTACTACGGCCAGATCGACCGCCTCTCGCCGGAGGCGCCGGTTCCGGTGGTGCGGATGAAGGAGAACCGGGCGATGCTCGGCGGCGCCGGCAACGTGGCCCGCAACATCGCCTCACTCGGCGGCGAGGCCGTGCTGATGGGCATCGTCGGCGATGACGCCGCAGGGCGGGAGCTGGCCGCGCTGGTCGAGGCCACGCCCGGCATGGTGGACGCCAACATCCGGTCCGCTACGCGCCCCACCATCTGCAAGACCCGCATCATCGCGACCCACCAGCACGTCGTCCGGCTGGACGAGGAGGTCACGGGCGCCATCGACGCGGCGGATGTCGCCGCCACCTGCGCGCGCCTGACGGAGAGGCTGCCGGGCTGCGGCGCCCTGATCATCTCGGACTATGCCAAAGGGCTGCTGGGCGAGGAGGTGGTGGGCCACGCCATCGCCGAGGCGCGGCGGCTGGGCCTGCCCGTCTTCGTTGACCCCAAGCGGGACGACTTCGCTTTCTACGCCGGCGCCTCCGTCCTCACCCCGAACCTGAAGGAACTGCGCGCCGCCGCCCGGGCGCCGGTGGAGACGGAGGAGCAGGTGGCGGAGGCCGCCCGCGCCCTGCTCGGCCCCGCGCGCGCCGGCGCCATCCTCGTCACCCGCTCCGAGAAGGGGATGCTGCTGGTGGAGGCCGATGGCGGAGTCCACTCCGTGCCCGCCCACGCCAAGGAGGTGTTCGACGTCTCCGGCGCGGGCGACACGGTGATCGCAGTCACCGCCCTCTCGGTCGCGGCCGGCTATGCCCTGCCGCAGGCGATGCGCATCGCCAACGCGGCCGCCGGCGTGGTGGTCGGCAAGCTCGGCACGGCCACGCTCGACATGGAGGAGCTGCTGGCTGCCGTGGAGGCCGATGCGGCCGAGGCGACGGGCTTCCCCGGCAAGGTGGCCACCGTCGCCCAGGCCATCTCAACGATCGAGGGGTGGCGCCGCCGGGGCCTGGAGATCGGCTTCACCAACGGCTGCTTCGACATCCTGCACCGCGGCCACGTCACCATGCTCCAGGCGGCCCGCGCGGCCTGCGACCGGCTGGTGGTGGCGCTGAACACGGATGCCAGCGTGGCGCGCCTCAAGGGGCCGAGCCGCCCCGTGAACCCGCTGGAGGACCGCCAGGCCGTGATCGCCGCCCTGCAGGCCGCCGACCTCGTCGTCTGCTTCGACGAGGACACGCCGCTGGATCTCATCACCCGCCTGCAGCCCGACATCCTCTTCAAGGGTGCCGACTACCGGGCAGAGGACGTGGTGGGCGGCGACGTGGTCCGCGCCCGCGGTGGCCGCGTCACCCTGCTCGACCTCGTGCCCGGCCGCTCCACCACCAACATCATCGCCCGCAGCCGGGCCCTGGTGGGTTGAGCGGCGTGGCCGCGCCGGACCAGGCTCGCCCAGCCGCCTTCCTGGACCGGGACGGCGTGCTGATCGTCGATGACGGCTACCCGCACGACCCGGCCAAAGTGCAGTGGATCCCCGGCGCGAAGGAGGCCGTGCGCCACCTGAACGAGGCGGGCTACCTCGTCTTCGTGGTGACGAACCAGGCCGGCGTCGCCCGCGGCTACTACACCGAGGAAGCGGTGCACCGGCTGCACGCCTGGATGGCCGCCGAGCTGGCCGAGGCCGGCGCGCGCATCGACGCTTTCGAGTACTGCCCGAACCACCCGGAGGCAGCGGTGGAGGCCTACCGGCGCGTCTGCCACCGCCGCAAGCCAGCGCCCGGCATGATCCTCAACCTGCTCTCCGCCTGGCCGGTGGAGCGGGACGGGTCCTTCATGATCGGCGACCGCGAAACAGACATGCAGGCCGCACAAGCCGCGGGAATACCGGGACACCTGTTCGCGTCCGGCAATCTCAAAGGCTTCGTTCAAGGCCTGATTTAGGCGCCAGCTGCCCGATCAGGGCGTCCATGCCCCCTGGCTGCGCCGGAGCTTGTCAACAGGGCTGAGTCGGCCGAAATGCGTTGCTCGCGTCCGTCATTCCCGTGCGCTCCGACAACACCGCTTCAGGCACGGCCAACCAGCTTCCGGTGCGACACCAGAATGCTCGCTGTCAGGTGGTACAGGCTGCTGGCGGGCGCCGGCTCCTTCGTTGCCCTTCCATCCACACCGATCCGCTCGAACCAGAGCCCTCTCGGGTTCGGGGTGAAGTATTGCTGCAGGGCGTCGTAGGCCCGGATGATGCTGTCCGGCGTTGCGTCGGGCCGCAGGACCTCGGACTTCAGCCGCTCCGTTTGCGGCCAGAGGCGCGAGCCCGGGCCCTTGAGGCTTCCGTCGCTCCAGACCTCATCAAAGGCCGTACCGAGTCGCTGATTGACACCGTGGCGATCGACGAAGGCGAGCAGATCCCGCTCCGCCCCGCCGAGGACATCCGCGGGGACGATAGCATTCGCGCCGGCAAGCCCTCGGTACCAATGGATCAGCCACACCCACTCGCAGTGATGGCCCGGCTCGACGACGTGGCGGCCGCCCTCACGCTGGGCGACGAGTTCCCCGTCGAAGAACTCCGGCAGGGTTCCTGTCGCCGGGTCGCGGAAGCGGTTGAGGAAGAGCCTGACCATTTCCCCGGCGCGTTCCAGGAACACGGCCTCGCCGAACGCCTCGAACGCAGCCAGGAAGGCCTCGAGCAGGTGCATGTGCGGATTCTGCCGGCGCGGCAGGGCAGGCGGCAGGCTTTCCAGGTAGCCCCCCGCCGGATGCGCGAATTCCTCGTCCAGGTAGCGCACCAGCGCCAGCGCCTCCTGCCGGAGCGCATCGCCCGGCAGCAGGCGCGAGGCGCTGGACAGTGCCAGCAGCACGAAGGCGTGGTCGTAGAGGTCGCGGTTGCCGTCGATCACCGCGCCGTCCAGGTCGAAGCGCTGCGCATAGCCGCCATCCGCCTGGCGCGCCCGGTCTCGCAGGAACGCCACGCCGAGTTCCACGGCCTCCGCCGCGTGCGGCACACCCAGCGCATGTGCCTCCGCGAAGACGAAGACCTGCCGGGACACGACGCGCAACCGCCGGAACGCCGCCGGGCTTCGCAGCGTGTGCAGTTCCAGGCTCTCACGGAAGCCACCACGGGCCCAATCCACCCCGTGCTCAAGCCAGAGAGGCCACGCGGCATTCCTCAGCCAGGAGACCGCTTCCTCCGATGCGCTCAGCACCGAGGCGTTCGTCCCTGTCATGTCACTGATCATACGTTGAGTGTCTCGGTTGCGCGGCAGCAGCGGCGTGCTGCGCGATCTTCGCGTTCCACGAATGCAATCACCTTTCATCCCGTAGGTAAACCACCGGGGCTCCCCCGGGCTGACGGGGCCGTTGTCAGGCCATAGAATATCGCAACGTCACCGGCACGCGCCGTGCTCCATGTCGCCCGGGACCGAGAGGAGTGTCTCGCTTTGCTACTGCTGACCGGAGCCGCCGGCTTCATCGGATCCAACCTGCTCGCCCGCCTCAACGAATCAGGCGTGACGGACGTCGTCCTCTGCGACGTGCTCGGAACCGCTGGCAAGTGGCAGAACCTGCGCAAGCATGAGTTCAGCGACTTCGTCCCGATCGAGGCGCTGAGGGACTGGCTGCCGACGGCGCCGGAGTTGGAGGCCGTCATTCATCTTGGCGCCAACTCCGATACCACGGCCACCGACGGCGACGAGGTGATGGACCACAATTTCGGTCACTCGCTGATGCTGTGGCGCCACTGCACGGAAGCGGGCATCCCCTTCATCTACGCCTCCTCCGCCGCAACCTATGGCAACGGCGATTCCGGCTTCATCGATGGCGACACGCCGGAATTCCTCGCCGGGCTCAAGCCGCTGAACCTCTACGGCTGGAGCAAGCACGTCTTCGACCGGCGCGTGGCCCGCGAGGTGGAGCAGGGGCGCCGGACGCCCTCGCGCTGGTACGGGCTGAAGTTCTTCAACGTTTACGGCCCGAACGAGTACCACAAGGCGCACATGCGCAGCGGCGTCTTCAACGTGACGACGACCGTCCTGCGCGGGGAGCCGGCCCGCCTGTTCGCCTCGGACCGCGCTGATTACCCCGATGGCGGGCAGTCCCGCGACTTCGTCTATGTGGACGACATCTGCGACATCATCCTCTGGCTGCTTCGGAGCACGGCCGCGTCGGGTCTCTACAACCTTGGTTCCAGCAAGGCCCGGAGCTGGGCGGACCTCGCCAGGACAGTCTTCGCCGCGCTCGGGCGCGAACCGAACATCGAGTTCATCCCGATGCCGGAAAACCTGCGCGGCCGCTACCAGTACTGGACCGAGGCGGACATGTCGAAGCTCCGCCGCGCCGGCTACAATGCTCCGCTGACATCGCTGGAGGAGGGCGTCACCCGCTACGTGACGCAGTACCTCGCCAGCGAGGATCAGTACCGCTGAGCCTGTTCCGGACAGGGCCCGGCAGCAGTCCCCTGGAAGGGAAGGGCACCGGAGTTCCTGGGCTGGCCAGAGCGCCCCGGGAACTTCAGCGAGGGTTGGACAGTTTCCAACCCTTGCGAGCGGAAGCCCCTCGGAACGGTGCGGATACCGGGTAGGTCCGTTGCGACGATCCGGACTTCGCGTCGTTCGGGTTGATGAGGAAGCGGGTAGCCTTGCCTGCGTGCCAGGCACGTGCTCTCCCGCGCCCTCGCCTGTCATATGACAATGCAAGTCGTTCGCAGTATATTATTGACGTGAATCGGACCTTCTCAGCCCACCTCGTCCGAAGCGGAGGATGAATGACACACGCGAGCAACCCGGAAGCAGGCTTCCGGACCGAGACGGACTCCATGGGCGAGGTCCAGGTTCCGCCCGATCGCCTCTGGGGCGCCCAGACCCAGCGTTCCCGCGTGAACTTCCCCATCGGCGTCGAGCGCTTCCGCTTCGGCCGCCCGGTGATCCGGGCCCTGGGCATCCTGAAGAAGGCCGCCGCCCTGGCCAATGCGGAGCTCGGCCAGCTGCCGCGGGAGAAGGCGGACCTCATTGTCCGCGCGGCGGGGGAGGTGATCGATGGGCAATGGGATGCCGAATTCCCCCTGGTGGTTTTCCAGACCGGCTCCGGCACCCAGACCAACATGAACGCCAATGAGGTAATCGCCAACCGCGCGATCCAGATTGCGGGCGGGCAACTCGGTTCCAAGAAGCCGGTGCACCCGAACGACGACGTGAACCACAGCCAGTCCTCGAACGACACCTTCCCGACCGCCATGCACATCGCCGCGGTCGAGGTGATCTCGGGCGTTACCGTCCCGGCCGTGCGCGAGCTGCGGGACACGCTGGAGGAGAGGGCGCGCCTGTTCGGCCAGATCGTCATGGTCGGGCGCACCCACCTGCAGGACGCAACCCCGGTGACGCTGGGCCAGGTGATCGGCGGCTGGGTCGCGCAGCTGGACGACGCCGTGGCCACGCTGGAGCACGCGGTGAAGGGCCTCCTCCGCCTCGCGATCGGCGGCACGGCGGTCGGCACCGGGTTGAACGCGCACCCGGCCTTCGGCGATACCGCGGCCCGCTACATCGCGCAGGAGACGGGCAAGCCCTTCGTTTCCGCACCGAACAAGTTCGCGGCCCTCTCGGCCCATGACGACCTGGTGAATGCCAGCGCGGCGCTGCGGACGCTCGCCGGCGCCCTGATGAAGATCGCCAACGACGTGCGCTGGTACGCCTGCGGCCCGCGCGCGGGCTTCGCCGAGCTGCGGATCCCGGAGAACGAGCCCGGCTCCTCCATCATGCCGGGCAAGGTGAACCCGACGCAGAGCGAGGCGATGACCATGGTCGCCGTGCAGGTCTTCGGCAACGATGCCGCCGTCGCCTTCGCGGGAAGCCAGGGCAACTTCCAGCTCAATGTCTACAAGCCCGTCATGGTGCACAACGTCCTGGAATCGGCCGAGCTGATCGCCGATGCCTGCCGCGCCTTCGACGAGCACTGCGCCCGCGGCATCGAGCCCAACGAGGAGCGCATCCGCGATCATCTCGACAACTCGCTCATGCTCGTCACCGCGCTGAACCCGCATATCGGCTACGAGAAGTCGGCCAAGATCGCGATGACGGCCTATCGCGAGAACACGACGCTGCGCGAAGCGGCGCTGAAGCTTGGCCATGTCACGGGCGAGCAGTTCGACGAGTGGGTGCGTGCGGAGGAGATGACCGGGCCGAAGCCCTAGGCCTCGCTGCCCGGCTCATCCGTTCCGTGGCCGGGCCGGTGCCCGGCCATCCCTGGGGCGGCGCGGGAAAAGGCGCCGCTCCTCAGGGAGCACCACCCTCGCGGAGAGGCCGCCCCAGCCGGGCGAGCCGGTCCGCCGGCGCGTCATCGTCCGGGAAGCGCGTGGCGCCCTGGATGAAGAGGCTGGCGTCCAGGATCTCCCGCCGCAGCGCCGCGGAGGCCGCTTCCCCGTCGCCGGTGCGCAGTGCCGCGAGGATCTCCTCGTGCCGGTGCCGCATCCCGCCCGAGGCGAGGGACACCCAGCGCAGTTGCCAGAAGATCGGCCCGCGCCGCAGCCAGAGCGTCTCGATCAACCCCAGCAGCATCGGCGCGTCCGCCGCGCGATAGACCCTGAACAGGAAGTCGCGGTCGTGGCGGAGCACCGCCTCCGCATCTCCCCTGGATCGTGCATCGTCATGGGCCCCGATCAGTGCCCCGAGCTCGTCCAGTGCTGAGGGGACCAGCCGTGGTGCCGCCAGACGGATAGCAAGCGGTTCCAGCTCCGCGCGGACAGCGCTGAGCTCCACGAAGGCGGCGCGGGTGAGGTGCGGCACGATTGCCGTGCCGCTGGGTAGCAGCTCCAACGCCTTTTCCGCGGCCAGCCGCCGGAGCGCCGTGCGCGCGGGCATGCTGCTCATCCCCAGGGCGGCCGCGACGCGGCGGATTGAGAGGCGGTCGCCCGGCAGGAAGGTGCCGCTGCCCAGCGCCTCCCGCAGCCGGTGATAGGCGACCTCCTCCAGCGCCGGCCCGTCCTGGCCTTCCCTGACCGGTATCTCCGGGACGCCCATGGTGTGATCACACTCCCGGGCAATCTGGCGTGGCATATGGCTTGCTTCAGTCATCTTGATTGACTGCAGCTTAGCACCCCAGCCATCGCCGGAATACCGCGAGCAGTCGCGTAGCAGCCTGACAATGCTCGCCCCATGGCCGTCGCCGGTCCCCCGATCCGAGAGCATGACATACGTGACCTCCTGACAGAATTGCGATTGCAGATCGATTGATTCCGTGATCACACTTGCCGAGCTGATGAAGGGCTTTGTCGTGAAGCAGCTCGGGCGAATTGTTCAGCTGGCCTGCCTCGGCCTCTCCATCGGTGCCGCCACCCTCGCCAGGCCCGCCTCAGCGGGCCCCACGCTGGATGCCGTGAAGCGCAACGGCTATGTGCGCTGCGGCGTCTCCACAGGCGTCGCCCATATGTCGGCGCCCGACAGCAACGGGCGCTGGAGCGGGTTCGACGTGGAGATCTGCCGCGCGATCGCGGTCGCCGTCCTCGGCGATGCCGAGCGGGTAAGGTTCATACCCACCACCGCGCAGAGCCGCTTCACCGCCCTGCAATCCGGAGAGGTGGACCTGCTGTCGCGCACCACCGCGCTCACCCTCGCGCGGGACAGCACCATGGGCCTCACGCAGACCGTCGCGCACTTCTTCACCGGGCAGGGCCTGCTGGTGCGCCGGCAGGCGGGGGTTGAACAGGCCCGGCAGTTGAACGGGGCGTCGGTCTGCACCACCCAGGGCTCCGTGAACGAGCGGACGCTGCAGGACTGGGCCCGCACCAACCGGATCGAGGTCAGGACCATCGCCTTCGATACGGCCCCGAGCGTCCTTGCGGCCTTCCTCGCCGGGCGGTGCGACGCGATCACGAACGACATGATCAATCTCGCGGCCAACCGCCTGGCCGCCCCCGACCCGGAGGGCCTCCTCCTGCTTCCGGATGTCATCATGAAGGAGATGCACGGGGTGCTGGTGCGGAACGGCGACGCGGAATGGGCGACGCTCACGCGCTGGGCCGTCTTCGCGCTGATCCAGGCGGAGGAGTTCGGGATCACCCGCGCCAATGTGGAGGAGATCCGCCGGACCAACCCCGATCCCAACGTGCAGCGCTTCCTCGGGCGCATCGACAACATCGGCGTCGGCTTCGGCCTCGACGCGGACTGGGCCTATCGGGTGATCCGCACCTTGGGCAACTACGGCGAGGTGTTCGAGCGCACCGCGGGCAGGGGAGGGCTGGGGATTGATCGCGGGCCCAACCGCCTGTGGTCGCAGGGCGGCCTTCTCATGTCCTGGCTCTGGCAGTGATGGCACCACCCGCGACTCTCCGCCGCTTGGCCTCGCCCCTTCGATATGACGATACCCGGTCCGATGATGGCCGGGGCGTGACTTGCAGGAGTATCCGCCCATGAGCGCCGCTGAAATGCTGCGGAACAGTGACCTGTCCTCCACCCTCGAAGAGGCGCGGGAGCGCTATGTCGTTGCCCATCCGCAGAGCCGCGCCCTGCACGATGCCGCGCGGCAGGTCATGCCCGGCGGCAACACGCGCTCGGTGCTGTCCTACGGCCCTTTCCCAATCGCGATGGAGCGCGGCGAGGACTGCCGGCTCTGGGACGTGGACGGGCACGGCTATCTCGACCTCTGCGGCGAATACACTGCCGGCCTGTTCGGCCATTCGGAGGGGCGCATCCACGCCGCCGTGCATGCGGCGATGGCGCGCGGCCTGAACCTGGCCGCCGTGAGCGCCGCGGAGGGCGAGCTGGCCGCGCTGATCTGCGGGCGCTTCCCGTCCATCGAACTCGTCCGCTTCACCAACAGCGGCACCGAGGGCAACCTGATGGCACTGACGGCCGCGCGGGCCTTCACCGGGCGCGATACCATCATGGCCTTCCGCGGCGGCTATCATGGCGGCGTGCTGCTCTTCTCCATGAACGGCCCGGCGCCCGTGACGGTGCCCTTCCCCTTCGTCATGGCCGATTACAACGACACCGAGGGCGCGGTCGCAGCGATCCGCGCCCATGCCGACCGACTGGCGGCGGTGATCGTGGAACCGATGCTGGGCAGCGGCGGCTGCATTCCCGCACGCCCGGAATTCCTTTCTGCCCTGCGCGAGGCGACGCAGGAGGTGGGCGCGCTGCTGATCTTCGACGAGGTGATGACCTCCCGCATGAGCGGGGGCGGGATGCAGCACCGCCTGGGCATCACGCCGGACATGACAACCCTCGGCAAGTACGTGGCCGGGGGCATGAGCTTCGGCGCCTTCGGTGGCCGGGCCGATGTGATGGCGCTGTTCGACGGCAAGCTGCCCCATGCCGGCACCTTCAACAACAACGTGCTGTCCATGGCGGCCGGGCGTGTCGCGATGGGCGCCATCTTCACGCCCGATGTGGCCGAGGCGCTGTTCGAGCGCGGGGAGGCCCTGCGCGCCGCGCTGAACGCGACCCTCGCCGAGGCCGGCACCGCCATGCATTTCAGCGGCATCGGCTCCATGGCCACGGCCCAGTTCCGCCCGGGGCCCATTGAGCGCCCCTATGTCCAGACCGAGCGGGAGGAGGCGCTGCGCGAGCTCTTCTTCCTCGATATGGCCGCGGCGGGCTTCTACCTGGCACGGCGCGGCATGGTGGCGCTCAGCCTTCCGGTGGCGCAGGCGGACCTGGATCGCTTCGTGGCCGCCGTGGCGGATTTCGCCCAGGCGCGCGGAGCGCTGCTGCCGCGCGCCGGCGAGGCGCCCTGAACCGCGCCATCGCAGCGGCTTTCCCCCGGGCCCCGGTGCCCGGGCTGTTGGACGACAGTGGGGAGATCACCGATGCATCGCCGACGCTTCATCGCAACCGGGGCCGGGCTGGTCGCTGCGGCGCGGATGCCGCCCGCCCTGGCGCAGCGTCGGGATCCGCGCGTCCTGCGCTTCGTCCCGCAGGCCAACCTGACGGCGCTGGACCCGGTCTGGACCACCGCCTCCATCACCCAGACCCACGGCTACACCGTGTTCGACACGCTCTTCGGCATCGACGATGCGGGCAAGGTGCGGCCACAGATGGCGGAAGGGCACGGCGTGTCCGACGATGGCCGCGCCTGGACCATCCGGCTGCGCGATGGCCTGCGCTGGCACGACGGGCAGCCCGTGCTGGCGCGGGACTGCGCGGCGAGCCTGGAGCGGTGGGCGAAGCGCGACGTGTTCGGGGGCTCCTTCGCCCCCTTGCTGGAGAGCATGGGCGCGGCGGATGACCGCACCATCCGCATCGCCCTGCGCTCTCCCTTTCCGCTGCTGCTGAGCGCCATCGCCAAGACCGCGGCGGTTTCGGCCTTCATGATGCCAGAGCGCCTCGCCCGCACCGATCCGTTCCGGCAGGTGCCGGAAATGGTCGGCTCCGGCCCCTATCGCTTCGTGGCGGACGAGTACAATTCCGGCTCCCGCGTGGTGTACCGGAAGTTCGACGGCTACGTGCCCCGGCAGGAGCCCGCCGAGAACACCGCCGGCGGCAAGATCGCGCATTTCGAGCGCATCGAGTGGAGCGTGATGCCGGACAGCGCGACCGCCGCCGCGGCGCTGCAGGCCGGCGAGGTGGACTGGTGGGATCAGGTGAACCCGGACCTCACGCCCCTGCTGCGGCGCGGCCGCGGCGTCACCGTCGCCGTGAACGACCCGACCGGCTATATCGGGACGCTGCGTTTCAACCATCTCCAGCCGCCCTTCAACAATACCGGAATCCGCCGGGCGGTCCTCTACGCGGCGAACCAGGACGATTACCTGCGCGCCATCACCGGCAACGATCCCGAGATCTTCTCGGAATGCCATTCCGTCTGGCCCTGCGGCACGCCCTACGGGCGGGAGACGCTGCCGGCCGAGTTGCGCGGGCCAGCGGACCTGAACCGTGCCAAGGCCATGCTGCGCGAGGCGGGCTACCGTGGCGAGAAGGTGGTGATCATCAATCCCAGCGACCTTCCGAGCATCGGGCCCTTCGGCCTCGTCACCGCCGACCTGCTGAAGAAGCTGGAGATGAACGTGGAGCTGGTGGAGACGGACTGGGGCTCCGTGATCCAGCGCCGCGCGAGCCGCGAGCCGGTGGAGCGGGGCGGCTGGAGCATCTTTCACACCTGGTGGCCCAGCCCCAGCATCCTCAACCCGGCCATCACCCCGATCCTGCGCGGGCAGGGCGCCAATGGGTGGTTCGGCTGGTACTCCAACCCGCGCGTGGAGGCACTTTCGGCGGAGTGGCTGACGGCCTCGGACGAGGCGGAGCAGGCGCGGCTGGCCGAGGAGATCCAGCAGGAGAGCTTCCGCGAGGTGCCGGTGGTTCCACTGGGCCGCTACTTCATTCGCACTGCCTACCGCACCGGCCTGACCGGCTTCCTGAAGACCGCGTCCAGCTATCCCTGGAACGTGCGCTGGGCCTGATTCCCTGGACCTGAACCCCGAGGAGACGACGCGATGCGCCTGACGCGAGACGAGATGCGGGGCAAGGCCCAGACGGTGCTGGGCCTGGTGGACCCGGCCGAACTGGGCCCGACCCTGATGCACGAGCACCTGATCTGGGACATCACGCATCCCGCCAAGCGCGACCCGGCCTCCAGGGGCGGGCCTTCGCCGGGGCAGTACTGGGACCTGCTGAACAGCCACGTCGCCGATATCCGCAACACAACGCAGCGCGACCGCGCCATGGCCAGCCGCGCCACGGCGGAGATGGTGGAGGCCGGCGGCAAGACGGTGGTGGAGCTGACCATCGGCGGGCTGGTGCCTGACCCCGAGGGGCTGGCGCAGGTCGCGCGGGAGACCGGCGCGCACATCGTCATGGGCTGCGGCCACTACGTCCACGACTACCAGGACCCGGCCAACCACGACCGCACGGTGGACAGCTTCGCCCAGGAGATGATCGACCAGGTGCAGCAGGGGGCCTGGGGCACCGGGGTACGCGCCGGCATCGTCGGCGAGATCGGCTGCCAATGGCCCTGGACGGATCTGGAGAAGCGCGTCCTAGCGGGGGCCGTCGTTGCCCAGCAGGAGACCGGCGCCGCGCTCACCATCCATCCGGCGCGGCACGAGGACCATCCCTGGATGCTGGTGGAGTTCCTGCGCGCCCATGGCGCCGACATGAGCCGCACCATCATCGACCATATCGACCGCACGATCTTCGACGATGACCGCCTGTTCCGCCTGGCGGATGCCGGGGTGATCCTGGAATGGGACCTCTTCGGCCAGGAGAACACCTACTACGCCCATTCCGACATCGACATGCCGAATGACGGCATGCGGCTCCGCACCATCCGCCGCGTGATCGAGCGGGGGCACCTGGACCAGGTCGTGATCAGCCACGACATCTGCCACACCATCCAGTTCAGCGAATTCGGCGGCCACGGCTACGCCCATATTCAGAGGAAGGTCCTGCCGCACATGCGCAAGCGGGGCTATTCCGAGGCAGAGATCGACGCGATCATGGTCGGAAATCCGCGCCGCCTGCTGACCTTCATCTGAGCTGGGCACATCACGGAAGCGGCGCTTCGGCGCCTTCCGGCGCCGCTTCCCGCAGGAGCCATCCGGTGAAGGCATCCACGGCCGGGCGGGCGGTGCCGCCGGGGCGGATGAGCCAGTAATGGTCCCCGGCCGGGATGACGTCGGGCGCCAGGCGCCGCAGGGCGCGGCGACGCAGCTCTCGCTCGACGAAGGAGGGGGAGCAGACGACCGCGCCCATGCCCTCCAGCGCCGCCTGGATCGCGAGGGTGGTGCTCTCGAAGACCAGCGGCGGTGCGCCGGGCTCCAGCCCATGGGCGGCCTGCCACTGGGCCCAGTCGTTCGGCCGGATGCGGCTGGCGAGGAGGCGCATGGCGGAGAGGGGCTGGGCCCGCGCCAGGGCCGGCGTGGCAAAGGGGGTGAGCAGCACAGGCTGCAGCCGGATGGCGCCGGGCACGGGCGGGTGGTCGGCCGGGGCGGTGCGGACGGCGACGTCGGCCGGCGCCTCCGCAATGGCCCGTGCGTCGGTGGAGGTGGAGACTTCCACCTCAAGCCCGGGATGCTCGGCGCGGAAATGCGGAATGCGCGGGATCAGCCAGCGCAGGGCCCAGGTGGTGTAGGCCAGCACGCGGATCGGCCGCGCCTGGCCGGGCAGGGCCGCGGTGGCGGCGCGGATGCGGGCGAAGGCCTCGGACAGGGCGCTGGCATAGGCTGCGCCGGCCTCGGTGGGGCGGACGAGGTTGGCGCCCCGGCGCAGCAACGGCTCGCCCAGCCGTGCCTCCAGCTCCCGCAGGCGCTTGCTGATGGCGGGCTGGGTGACGTTCAGCCGGGCCGCGGCCGCGCTGAGGCTGCCGGTTTCGGCCACCAGCACAAAGGCACGGAGGGAAGCGAGGGGGGGCAGGTCATCCGCCATGCGCCAGCATAACCCGGGGTTGGGGTAGGGCAAGCTTTCCTCCCTGGCCGGGCCGGGGCAACGGGCGCATCCTGGGCTTCCCCGGGGCATCCGGAGCCGCCGGTCCGTTCGCCGGCAGGGAGAAGCCGGGCCAATCCCCGGGGCCAGGAGGAAACGCCCATGCGCCGCCGCGCCGCCCTCATGCTGCCTGCCCTGGCCCTGCCCGGCCTTGTTCTGCCAGCACTGGTCCGCCCCGCCCGGGCGCAGGAGCGCTACCCCGACCGCCCGATCCGCCTCATCATCCCCTTCGCCACCGGCGGCAGCAACGACGTGGTGGGACGGCTGGTGGCCGAGGGGATGGGGCAGCGCCTCGGCCAGACCTTCGTGGTGGAGAACCGCGGGGGCGCGGGCGGGCTGATCGGCAACGACCTTGTCGCGAAGAGCAAGCCTGAGGGCTACGACCTGCTTCTCGCGGGCAGCGGCAGCTTCCTCATCAGCAGCCTCGTGCAGCAGCGCGTGCCCTATGACGTGCTGAAGGATTTCACCCCGGTCGGCTTCATCGGGCAGGCGCCGAACGTCATCTGCCTCAACCCCTCCGTTCCCGCGCGGACGCTGAAGGAGTTGCAGGAGGTGGCGAAGAAGGCCAACCCGCCGCTCACCTACGGCTCGCCGGGCGTGGGAACCACGGGGCACGCCCTGCCCGCGATGATCGCCCTCACACTCGGCATCGAGATGGAGCACGTGCCCTATCGCGGCACGGGCCCGGCGCTGACCGACGTGCTGGCCGGGCGATTGAGCATGATCACCAATGCCCTGGCGCCGCTGAAGCCGCATATCGAATCCGGCGCGCTGCGCGCCATCGGGATCGCGGCGACGAAGCGCTCGCCTGTGATGCCGAACATTCCGACGACGGGGGAGCAGGGCTTCCCGGGGATCCTCTCCTCCACCTGGTACGGCATCGTCGGGCCGAAGGACATGCCGCCGGACCGGGTGGCGAAGCTGCACGCCGCGCTGAACGCGACCCTGGCCGATCCCGAGACGGGCAGGCGCCTGCTGGACGAGGGCGTGGAGGTGGAGGCGAGCGATACGCCCGCCGCCTACGGCCGCTTCCTGGCCGAGGACCGGGCGCGCTGGGCGGATGTCGTGCGCCGCGCGCAGATCAGGGTGGAGTGACCCCCATGGCGCTGCGCCGGATCGCGGTGCTGGACGATTTCGGCGGCGCCGCGCCGGGCGCGGCCGACTGGTCCGGCCTGCCCGTGACCTTCTTCACCGACCATGTGTTCGACGAGGCCGCGCTGGCGGAGCGGCTGGCGGGGTACGACGCCGTGGTGCTGATCCGCGAGCGCACGCCCTTTCCCGCCTCGCTCATTGCGCGCCTGCCGGATCTGCGGCTGGTGGTGACCACCGGCGCGAAGAACCGCACGCTGGATCTGGGGGTCCTGGCGGCACGCGGCATCGCCGCTTGCGGCACGCGCTCCCTGGAAGCGCCGACGGTCGAGATGACCTGGGCGCTGATCCTCTCCCTCGCGCGGCGCGTGCCGTTCGAGGACGCGGCCCTGCGCGCGGGGCACTGGCAGACTGGGCCGGGGCGCAGCCTGCAGGGCGCGACGCTCGGCGTGGTGGGGCTGGGCAAGCTCGGCCGGCAGGTGGCCGCGCTGGGCCGCGCCTTCGGCATGGAGGTGATCGCCTGGAGCGCCAATCTGACGGAGGAGGCCGCCGCCGCCGCGGGCGCGCGCCGCGTGGAGAAGGACGCGCTGTTCCGCGCGGCCGATATCGTGACGCTGCACCTCGTGCTGGGCGATCGGTCCCGCAACACGGTGGGCACGGCGGAACTGGCGGCGATGAAGCCGGGGGCGCTGCTGGTGAACACGGCGCGGGCGGGGCTGGTGGACCAGGCGGCGCTGATCGCCGCGCTGGAATCCGGCCATCTCGGCGGTGCCGCCATCGACGTCCACGAGATCGAGCCCATGCCGCCGGGCCATCCGCTCCTGGGTGCGCCGCGCACCATCCTCACGCCGCATCTCGGCTACGTCACGGCCGAGAACTACCGCCTGTACTTCGAGGGCGTGACGGAGGCGCTGCACGCCTTCAACGCCGGCCGGCCACTGCCGAACCCGCTGACCCCGCAACCGCAAGCCGCCTGAGAGGGTGCGATGAAGACCTACGAAGCCATCACCCTGGCCACCGACGGCCCCGTGGCCACGATGACGCTGAACCGCCCGCAGGTGCGCAACGCCATCGATGACGACATGCGCTACGAGATGCTGGACGCGCTGGACCATGTAGCGAAGGAGGAGGGCATCCGCGCCCTCGTCATCACCGGCGCAGGCAAGGGTTTCTGCTCGGGCGGCGACATCAAATCCATGCAGCAGCGGCTGACCGTGCCGCACGGCATGGTGGGCATCAATGGCTGGAGGCGCCAGCACCGCACGCACCACATGATCTCGGCGCTGCACACCCTGCCCAAGCCGACCATCGCGGCGGTGAACGGCGCCGCCACGGGCCTGGGCTGTGACCTGGCCCTGTGCTGCGACTTCGTCGTGGCCGCGGACACGGCGACTCTCGCCATGACCTACGTGCTGCGCGGCCTGATCCCGGATGGGGGCGGGATGTACTTCCTGCCCCGCCGCGTCGGCCTCGCCCGCGCGAAGGAGCTGATCTACTCCGGCCGGACGGTGCAGCCGGAGGAGGCGCTGCGCATCGGCATGATCGACCGCGTGGCACCCGCCGAGGGTCTGCTGGCCGAGGCGCAGGGCTGGGCGGCGGAGCTGGCGAGGTCCGCGCCCGGGGCGGTGGCGCTGAGCAAGACCATCCTGGACCAGACATTCGAGCTGACCGCGGACCAGGTCTTCGCCATGGGCAGCCAGGCCCAGGGCATCTGCTACGCCTCCCAGGACCATTTGGATTCCGTGCGCGCCTTCATGGAGCGCAGCGCCAAGCGGAAGGAGGCCGCGTCGTGAACGCCATCGCCCGGCTTCTCACCCCGCGCAGCGTCGCCGTGGTCGGCGCCTCGGCCGATGCCACGAAGATGACGGGGCGGCCGGTGGGCTACCTCCGCAAGCACGGCTTTACTGGGGAGATCTACCCCGTGAACCCGCGCGTGGCCGAGATCGGCGGGCTGACCTGCTACCCCGACGTCGCCTCCCTCCCGCAGGCACCGGACGCGGCCATCGTGCTGCTGGGGCCGGAGCGCGCTGAGCAGGCCGTGCGGGACCTGGCGGCGCGCGGCACGGCGGCAGCCATCGTGCTCGCCAGCGGCTACGGAGAGGCGGATGAGGAAGGGGCGCGGCGCCAGCGGGCGCTGAAGGACGCCGCGGGCTCCATGCGGCTGCTCGGCCCGAATACGATCGGGCTGGTGAACCTGACGGACCGCATCACCCTTTCCGCCACCGGCGCGCTGGAGATGGGGAACCTGCGGGCGGGCTCCATCTCCGTGGTGTCGCAGAGCGGGGGCATCCTCGGCTCGCTCCTCTCCCGCGCGACGGATCGCGGCATCGGCTTCGCCAAGCTCGCCTCCACGGGCAACGAGGCGGACCTCGACAGCACGGACTTGATGGAGCACCTGCTGGACGACGACGCCACCCGCGTCATCGCCGTGTACATGGAAGGGCTGCGGCGGCCCGAGGCCTTCCGGCGCGTGGCGCTGCGGGCGGCGGCGATCGGGAAGCCCATCGTCATGTTCAAGGTCGGGCGCTCGGAATCCGGCGCGCGCTCGGCCAGCTCGCACACCGGCGCCATGGCCGGGTCGGACCGCGTCTATGACGCGCTGTTCCGGCAGTGTGGCGTGATCCGTGCAGAAACCTTCGCGGACCTGCTGGATATCCCCGCGGCGCTGGCGGCGGGCCGGCGCGCGGCGGGCAAGCGCGTGGCGATCCTCACCTCCACGGGCGGGGCGGGCACGCTGGTGGCGGATAGCCTCGGCCTGTCCGGCTTCGACGTGCCGGTGCCGGACGAGGCCACGGCGGGGCGGATCGGCGCATTGACGGGGGAGCCGGCCTCGGCCGCACGCAATCCCGTGGACGTGACACTGGCGGGGCTGCGGCCGGACCTCTTCCGCGGCGCCATCGACGCGCTGCAGGAGAGCCCAGGCTACGACGCGACGATCGTCATCGTCGGCTCCTCCGCACTCGCGCAGCCGAGCCTCGTGGCGGACGCGGTGGTGGAGTGCCAGGCGCGCAGCGACAAGCCGATCCTCTGCTACGTCAGCCCGCACGCGCCGGAGGTGACGCGGCTGCTGAACAACCAGGGCATTCCCGCCTTCACGGCGCCGGAGAGCTGCGCCGCCGTGCTGGCCGCGCTGCAGCCCCGCCCGGCGCCGGACACGGCGCCGCCGGCCCCTGCAGACGCCGATCCCGCCTTCGCCGCCCTGCCGCCCGGGCCGCTGAACGAGGCCGAGAGCAAGGCGCTCTTCGCCCGCTTCGGCGTGCCGGTGGCGCCGGAGGCGGTGGCGCAGGATCCCGCGGGCACGGCGGCAGCCGCCCAGGGGCTGGGCGACCGCGTCGTGCTGAAGGTCCTCTCGCGCGAGATCCTGCATAAGAGCGACCTGGGCGGCGTGGCGGTGGGCCTGACCGCGGAGGCGCTGCCGGAGGCCGCGGCGGCGATGCTGGAGCGGCTGAGGGCTGCCGGCGCCCCCGCGCCCGAGGGCTTCCTCGTGCAGGCGATGGTGCGCGGCGGGGTCGAGATGATCCTGGGCTTCCACCGCGATCCGCAGCTCGGCCCGGTGCTGCTGCTGGGCATGGGCGGGGTGGCGGCGGAGCTGTTGCAGGACACGGCGCTGCGCCTATTGCCGATCTCGCGCGCCGATGCGGAGGGAATGGTGGCGGAGCTGCGCACGGGCGCGCTGCTGAAGGGCTTCCGCGGCGCGCCGCCGGCGGACTTGCCGGCGCTGGTGGACGCCATCCTCGCCTTCGCGGCCATGGCGGGTGCGGCCGGGGAGCGGCTGCTGGAGGCGGAGATCAACCCGCTCTTCGTGCTGCCGGCGGGGCAGGGGGTCTGCGCGGCGGACGGGCTGGCCGTGCTCGGCTGAGCGCGGCCGCCCATCTGGCAGCGGTCCCCCTCTTCCGGCACACTCCCAAGGAGACCTGGCCCCGGCAGACCTGGCGGCACAAGACCAGGCGATCGAAAGGGTGGAAGCCGGAATTGAGATTGCCCCTCTGGGCCAGTGCCCTCGTTGCCACCCTGTTCGTCCAGACCGTCAGCTCCTTCGCCTCCCTCGCCATTCCCCTGCTCGGCCCGCCGCTGATGGCCCGCGCCGGCCTGGCACCGGAAAGCATCGGCCTCGTCTCGGCCCTGACATCGGCCGGCATTTGCTGGTGCCTGGCCTGCGGCGGGCCGATGCTCAGCCATCACGGGCCCGTCCGTACGCTGCAGATCGGCCTGGCCTGTCTCGCTCTTGGCCTCTTCGCCCTGTCGCAGCCGCTCGGCCTGCTCGGGCTGTTCGGGGCGCTGGCGGTCGGGTTCGGCACCGGCCACAACACGCCGGCGGGCAGCCAGATCCTGGTCCGCGCGGCCCCGCCCCGGCACCGCACGCTGATCTTCTCGATCAAGCAGGCTGGCGTTCCCCTGGGCGGCGCCCTGGCCGGCCTGCTGGTTGCCCCCATGGTCCTGGCGCAGGGCCTGTCCGCCGCGCTCTGGACTATCATCGGCGTCGTGCTGCTCACGATCCTCCTGGTGCAGCCTTTCCGGCAGCGGCTGGACGGGGACAGGGGCGCGGGACAGCAGGGCTGGGCCCGCGCCCTGCTGTCCCCGGCGGCGCTGGCGCGATCCGTCCGTGTCCTGCGCGCCCACCCGACCCTTCCGCTGCTGACGGCCCTCGGCGTCTCCTTCTCCGTGCTCCAGTCCTGCCTCATGGCCTTCACGGCCACCTATGCCATCACCCGCCACGGCGCCTCCCTGGCCGAAGCGGGGCGGATCGTGGCGGTGATGCAGCTCTCCAGCATGGTGGGGCGGATCGCCCTGGGATGGCTGGCGGACCGCACCGGGCACGCCCTGCGCCACCTCGCCCTGCAGGCCGTCGCCTCGGCCCTCGCGGTCGCGCTGCTCGTCGCCGGCGGCGACCGGGGGCCCCTGGCCCTCTATGGCTGCGCGGCGCTGGTTGGCTTCACGGCGATCGGGTGGAACGGCGTGCACATGGCGGAGCTGGCGCGGGTGGCGCCGCAATCACAGGTGAGCAACGTGACCTCCGCCGCCAGTCTCTTCGGCTTCGGGGGATCGATCTGCGGGCCGCTCGCCTTCACGCTGCTGGTAAACTGGAGCGGCAGCTACGGCCTCGCCTTTATCGTAATGGCGGTCCAGTTGGCCGGATTCGGCCTGGTCAGCGCGGCTGTGCTGGGCCGCGGAACCGGAAAGGGCGGCGGGAGCCATTCCTGACCGGCAGCGATGGAGCGTCATCCTGGCGAGAGGTCCGCTGCCGCGGTGGGCGTCGCGGTGAGCGGGCGCTGCTCGCTGGCTAGGGCGCGCCTGGCGAGGCACCAACCGCCGCGGGGTGACGCGCGATGAGGTAGCGGTGCCGGCCATCCAGGACCAGCACGCCATCCCCGTTGTGGACGGTGCTCCGAAGCCCGACGACGCCCGTGGTGCGGTTCGGCGTCAGCTCGTCCACCTCCAGCGCCGGGTAAAGCGTGTCGCCGGCGAAGACCGGGTGCAGGAAGCGGCTGGACTGCTCGAGGAAGGCCCGGAGCGAGTCCTGCACGAGATGCGGGAAGAGGCCCGCCCCGGCCGCGGTCTGGATCGCGACCTGATAGCCATGGGCCAGCATGTCGGGCAGGCCGCGGGCGCGGCAGTAGGCGCGGTCGTAGTGGATCGGGTGGTTGTCGCCGCTGGCGGCCTGGAAGGCGAGGAAGATCGCCTCCGTCATGGTGCGGCTCGGCAGGGGGAAGCGCTCGCCTATCCGGAAGTCATCGAACCAGCGCTGCTCCGCCACCATCCGGTGCGCGCGGGGATCGAAGCCTGTCACCGGCCCGGTCATCGCCCCCGTCCCTCCCTAGTCGGCCTGCAGGGCCAGCTCGCGCGACACGGCCTGCCAGCGCGCGGCGTTCTCGTCGGTCCAGCGGACGAGATCGGCCTCCGGGATGACCAGCGGGTCGATGAAGGCGCTCTTCAGCCTCTCCTCGAACTCCGGGGTGCGGCCCCTGGCCATGGCCTGGCGCAGCGCGGCCACCACCGGCGCGGGCGTGCCCTTCCGCACGAAGAATCCCGTCCACAGCCCCACGTCGTAGCCGGGCAGCCCGGCCTCGGCGAAGGTCGGCACCTCCGGCAGGGCAGAGGCGCGGCGGGTCGTGGAGGCCGCCAAGGCCCGGAAAGCGCCGGAGCGGATATGCGGGGTGGAGGTGGCCGTGGTGTCGAAGCCGAAGTCGATCTCGCCGGAGAGCATGGCCGCCACCAGCGGGGCGGAGCCGCGATAGGGGACGTGGGTCGCCTCCACCCCCGCCATCTTCAGGAAGGTGGCCGCCGCCAGGTGGGAGGAGCTGCCATTGCCGACCGAGCCGTACATCATGGGCCGCCGCTTCGCCTCGGCGATGAAGTCCTTCAGGTTCGTCGCCTTCACCTTGCCGGGCAGCACGGAGAGGATGTTCGCCACCTCCCCGATGGTACCCAGCGGCACGAAGTCCTTCGAGGCATCGACGCCGCCGCGCGGGTAGAGCACGGGATTCACGCCAAGGATGGCCATGCTGCCCAGAAGGACCGTGTAGCCGTCGGCCTCCGCGTTCAGTGCGGCGAGCGTCCCGACATTGCCGCCCGCGCCAGCGCGGTTGTCCACCACCACGGTCTGGCCGAGGGCACGGCCCAGCAGGTCCGCGCCCAGGCGGCCGGAGATGTCCATCACCCCGCCGGGCGGGAAGGTGACGATCACGCGCAGCGGCCGGTCCGGCTTCCAGCCCGCGTCCTGCGCCCGGGCGCCGGGGACGGCCGCCATCGCCAGAACGCCACCGAGGGCCCCGATCGCTCCGCGCCTGCCTGTCACCGCACCACCTTCTGGCTAATCCTTGGGGCCAGCCCCTACCACGGGACCGAGGGCCGGCCTACTGCCCGACCCCCTCCGGCGCGGCCGCGGCGTGCCGCCCGACGGAGCGCGCCCGGCGCGGCGACCCGAGCCGGGCGAGCCAGGCCCCGAGATCGTCCAGCACCGCGTAGACCACGGGCACCACGACAAGGCTCAGCAGCGTCGAGGTGATCAGGCCGCCGATCACCACCAGCGCCATGGGGGCTCGGAATTCCGCATCCGCGCCGACGCCGAGTGCGATATGGGCCATGCCCGCGGCCATCGCGATCGTCGTCATCACGATGGGCCGGGCTCTCTTGCGCGCCGCCTCGACGAGGGCGGTGGTGCGGGGCATGCCGGCCCGCCGCGCCTCGATCGCGTATTCGACGAGGAGGATCGAGTTCTTCGCCACGATGCCCATGAGCATCAGCACGCCGATCACGGCGGAGATGCCGAGCGCCTTCTGCGCCAGCAGCAGCGCCATCAGCGCTCCGCCGAGCGAGAGGGGCAGCGAGGACATGATCGTCAACGGCTGCAGGACGCCGCCGAAGAGCAGGACGAGGACGAGATAGACGAGGCCCACCCCGGTCAGGAGCGCCACTACGAAGCTGCCGAACAGCTCCTGCATCACCTCGGCATCGCCCGTCGCGCGCTCCCGCACCCCGGCCGGCAGGTTCCGCATGACCGGCAGGGCCGCCACCAGCTTGGTCGCATCGCCAAGGGCAAGGCCGTTCAGCTCCGCTTCCACGGTCGCCTTCCGCACCCGGTCCAGCCGCTCGATCTGGGCGGGGCCGGCGCCGTAGCGGATCTCGGCCACGGCGTTCAGGGGCACGGCAAGCCCGGCGCGGCCCTCCACGCGCAGTGAGCGCAGGGCCGTGAGATCACCGCGCGCAGGCTCGTCGAGCATGACGCGGATCGGGATCTGCCGGTCGGACAGATTGAAGCGGGCGAGGTTCTGGTCCACGTCGCCCGTCGTTGCGATGCGCGCCGTGGTCGCGATCGCGGTGGGGGAAACGCCCAGTTCCGCCGCCCGCGCCTCGTCCGGCACGATCTGCAGCTCCGGCCGGCTCAGGGAGGCGGTGGAGCGGGCGCTCGCGAGTTGGGGAATCGTCCGCACCTGCCGCTCCAGGTCGCGCACGGCACCCTCCAGGGCCACGGCATCGTCGGAGACGAGGGTCACGGAAAGCTTCGCGCCGCTCTGCCCGTCCGCCCCGAAGCGGAAGCGGGCGCCGGGGATCCGCTCCAGGGCAGGGCGCAACGCGGCCTCGATCTGCTGCTGGCTGAGGGCCCGCCGCGCGCGTGGAACGAGGGTGACGGTGAAGCTCGCCAACCGCGGCTCGCCCTCCTTCGTGCTGCTGCCCAGCGCCGGGCCGCCGCCGGCGCTGCGGGTTCCGAGCGAGGTAAAGACGGAAGCGACTTCGGGCCGTGCCCGCAGGATGCGCGCCACCTCCGCCGCCGCGGCCTCGGTGTCGGCCAGCGTGGCGCCGGGGGCCAGCTCCATGGCGAGCGAGGCGCGGCCCCGGTCGGCGGCGGGCACGAAATCCTGGGGGATCAGCGGGATCAGGGCGACGGAGAGGGCGAAGAAGGCCGTCGCGCCCGCCAGCGTCGTCCAGCGGTGCCGCAGGCACCAGCCGAGGAGGGAGATGTAACGCCGGCCAACCGCGCCATCCCCGACCTCCTCGGACCCGGCATGGGTCTTGGGTTTCAGGAGGTAGGCACCCAGCAGCGGCGTGAGCATCCGCGCGACGACGAGGGAGAAGAACACGGCGGTCGCAACCGTCAGCCCGAACTGGCGGAAGAACTGGCCGGGAATGCCGGGCATGAAGGCCACGGGCACGAAGACGGCGAGGATCGTCGCCGTGGTCGCCACCACCGCCAGCCCGATCTCGGCCGAGGCATCAAGCGCGGCCTGCATCGCGCTGCCATCCCGGCGCGCGCGCAGGTGGCGGACGATGTTCTCGATCTCCACGATCGCGTCGTCCACCAGCACGCCGACGACGAGGGTGAGGCCGAGCAGGGTGATGTTGTTGATGGAGAAGCCCAGCCACTTCATCACGAAGAAGGTCGGGATGAGCGAGAGCGGCATGGCCAGGGACGCGATGGCCGTCGCGCGCCAGTCCCGCAGGAAGACCCAGACGACGAGGACGGCGAGGCCCGCGCCCACCAGCAGCGCCTCGATCGCGCCGTGGTAGCCGGCGAGGACGAAGCCCACCGTGTCCGCGACCTTCACGATCGTCACGCCGGGATGCGCTGCCTGCAGCTCCACGACACGGGCCGCGACGCCCTCAGCCACCCGCACCTCGGAGGAGCCGCGCGTGCGCAGCACCTCGAAGGCGACGACGGGGCGGCCGTCCAGCCGGGCCGCGCTGCGAACCTCGGCGGTTGCATCGATAACGTCGGCAATCTCGCCCAGCCGCGCGGTGCGGCCGCCGGGCAGGATGATCGGGCGATCCCGCAGGGCCGCGACGCTCGGGGCGGAGCCGAGGGTGCGGATCGCCTGCTCCCCCTCGCCGAGATTGCCGCGGCCGCCGGGGAGGTTGACGTTGAGGGAGCGGAGCTGCTCGTTCACCTGGCCGGCGGTAAGGCCGAGCGCGACCAGCCGGTCCGGGCGCAGGGCCACGCGGACCTCGCGAGTCACGCCCCCGACCCGGTTCACCTCCGCCACGCCGGGAACGGAGAGCAGCGCCTTCGCCACCGTGTCCTCGACGAACCAGGAGAGCTCCTCCTCCCCCATGCGGGGGGATGCGACGGTGTAGGTGAGGATGGCGCCGCCCGTGGCCTCCACGCGCGTGATCACGGGGTCGCGGATGGCAGCCGGAAGGTCGGCGCGGATCTGCGCCACCTTGTCGCGCACGTCGTTCGTCGCGCGGTCCACATTGGTGCCGACGGCGAACTCGATGGCGGTGGTGGAGGCGCCGTCCACGACGGTGGAGGTGATGTGCTTCACGTCGCCGAGGCCGGCGAGCGCGTCCTCTACCCGGCGGGTCACCTGCGTCTCCAGCTCGGAGGGGGCGGCGCCGGGCTGGGCGACGGTGACCACCACCGCCGGAAGGTCCAGGTCCGGCGTGTTGTTGATCCGCAGCGTGGGAAAGGCGAGGAGCCCCGCCAGGGTCAGCACGGCGAAGAGCACCGCCGTGGCCACGGGGTTCCGGATGGACCAGGCCGAGAGGTTGCGATGCTCGGTGGGGGAGGGGGAGTGCATGGCGTCGCTCACTGGCCGGCCACCCGCACGCGGTCGCCGTCGCTGAGGAAGCCGGCGCCGGTGACGACGACACGCTCGCCCTCCGCAAGGCCCGAGGTGACCTCGACCACCCCTTCGCCGCGCCGGCCGGTGGTGATGGGCCGAAGGGCCACGCGGTCCTCCGCCAGCACGAGCACGGCGGGGCGGCCCTCGCGGAAAAGAAGGGCGGATTGCGGCACGGTGAGGCCCGGGGCGTCGCCGGGCTGGATCTCGGCGCGGGCGAACATGCCGGGGCGCAGGCCTGACTCGGGCGGGAGCGCGACATGCACGACCCCCAGCCGTGCATCAGCCAGGACGGTCGGTGCCACGGCGCGCACCGTGCCGGTGACGACCCGATCGCCATGGAAGACGCGAACGGGCTGGCCGGGCTGCACCGCGGCGAGCTCCAGTTCCGGCACGCGGGCATCGAGCTCGATCCGGCTATCCCGGATCAGGCGGATCATCTCCTGCCCAGCCGAGGTGACATTGCCCGGCAGCACGGTGCGGCGGGAGACGATGCCGTTGGCGGGCGCCACGATCCGGGCCTGGGCGAGACGGGCCGCGACCTCCTCCCGCCGCGCGACAGCGGAGGCCAGCCGGGCCTCGGCCTGCAGCGCCGCCGCCTCCCGCAGTTCCAGGGTCTGGCGCGGTGCATTGCCGGTGCGGGACAGGTCGGCGGCGCGGGTCAGGTCCTGCCGGGCGTTTCGGAGCGCGGCCTGGGCTTCCGCTACTGCCGCCTCGGCCTGGCCGAGGATGGCGCGAAGCAGGGTCTCGTCCATCCGGACGAGGACCTGGCCGGCGCGGACCACGTCGCCCTCCTCCAGGGCCACCTCGGCCACGCGAAGGCCGCCCGCTTCAGCGCCAATCACCAGTTCCTGCCAGGGAACGATGGAGCCGTCGCCCACGACGGAGCGGGCGAGGGGGCGCGGCGTGGCAGCGGCCACGGCGACGGTCAGGGCGGGCGGCGGCTCCGCGGCGGCGACAGGGGCAGGGGCCGGCATGGGGCGATGCAGCAGGGCTGAAATCTCGCCGCGCATGAGGACGGCGCCGCCCAGCACGAGAAGGGCGAGCGCCACGAAGACCAGCCTGCCGCGGCGAGCAGGGGCGCCGCGGCCAGTCACGGTGATCGTCGTCTCCCGATTCATGAGATTGTGGTCAGGCATGACAGAAGGGCGCCCCAGGGCCTTGCTTATCGACCGAATGGTCAATAACTGGGTTGATATAGGCTTGTTGACGGCTCGGTCAATTGTCGACGCATGGGGGACGGATGTTGAGTGGCGGTGAGGCGCGGACGGAGGTCGGACGAGGGGGCGCGCGGCGGCGCCTGACCCCGGAGGAGCGCCTTCCGCAGATCTTGGAGGCGGCGCTCGAGGAATTTGCGGAACGGGGCTATGGCGGGGCGAGCATGGCGGGGGCCGCAGCCCGGGCCGGGGTCGCAAAGGGGCTGATCTACTACTACTTTCCCGGCAAGGCGGAGCTGTTCACGGCGGTCGTCCGCTCCTGCATCCAGCCGGTCTTCACCGAGGCGGAGAAGCTGGTCGCAGCACATGATGGTCCCTATGCGGACCTCCTGCAGCGGCTCATCCGGCTTGCCTATCAGCGCGTCGGGGAGGACTCCCGGGACAGCGTGCTCTTCAAGCTGCTCCTCGCGGAGGCGGACCGCTTTCCCGAGCTCGGGGATTTCTACAGGCTGGAGGTGCTCTCCCGCGGCCTCGACCTCATCACCTCCGTGGTGAGCGCGGGAGCCGCCGCCGGAGAGTTCCGCGCCGACGCGGCGGAGGATGGCGGACTCGCGGCGGTGCTGATGGCTCCGGTGGCCATGGCATCGGTCTGGCGCGGCATGCTGGGGCCGGAGCGGGCACCCTCGCTCGAAGCGATGTGCGCCGCACAGACCCGGCTCATCCTAAGCGGGCTGGCGCGGCCGGGGCCGGGCTGACGCTGGCCTTCCAGTTGTTGCAACCAAGATGAAGTGTCAGCTCTCCTGGCAAAGCAGAAACGTCTTCAGCGGGACGATGTGGTGGCGCGGGCCGTTGGCTCAGCCCGCCTGTAGGACGATCCCGCTGGCCGACCTCTTTTCCGTCCGGTCTTCTGGTACCCGTTCTTCTCGCTGTTGCTCTTCACCCTGAGAGACGGTGGTA
>NZ_JANJOU010000030.1 GCF_024594815.1 Roseomonas populi
GCCGGCTTCGCCGCCGCCACCAGCGAGGACACGGGCAAGTGGGGCCCTGCGCTGGAGGGGCTGGGCGAGCGCCACGCCATCGCCGCGATGACCTTTAAGAACTACGGCTGCTGCGGCCACATCTTCCCCGGGCTGGACGGGATCGCGGCCCTGCGCGACGCCCGAGGCTTCGGTGCGGCGGACGTGGCCGCCATCCATGTCGGCGGCTACGGCCCGACGAAGACGGTGTGCGACCGCCCGGAGGCCCGCACGGAGCAGGACTGCCGCTTCTCCATGCAGTACTGCGCCGCCGCCCTGCTCCACCTCGGCGGCGTGCGTCTGGCCGCCTTCGAGCCGGAGAGCCTGGCGGATCCCGCCATCCGCGCGACCATGGCGAAGGTCACCGTCTCCCTTGCGCCCGACCTGGCGGATGCTTACCCCGCCCGGCGCGCCGCGCGCGTCTCCGTCACGCTGCGCGACGGCACGGTGCTGGAGCACCTCCAGCCCACGCGGAAGGGCGACCCGGACATGCCGCTGAGCGACGCCGAGCTCTCGGCCAAGTTCCACGAGCTGGCAGGGCCCGCCATCGGCGCCGAGGCGGCCGCGCGGCTGGAAGGGGCCCTGCTGCACGGCGACGCGCTGCCCGGCCCCGTGCCGCTTCTGGCGCCGGCACGGGAGGCGGCCTAGGGCCTGCGCCGCCCACCCGCCTTCGGGCCGGAGAGGGTGCGGCGGCAGGTCCTCCTGCGGGGCGGCATCAGTCCAGGAGGAGGAAGGGCGCGCCGCAGCTCTGGCAGACGCCGCGCAGCTTTTCGATCAGCGCGTCCGGCAGCGGGATTCCGTCGCGCCGGCGCTCCGCCCGCGTCGCCGCTTCCGGGTCGCCGGGCACCAGGACCGGGCGCTCCGGATCGGCCGGCTGCGCGGCGTGGAGCACGTCGATGGCATCGTCCAGATCCGCCTCGAACCCGCCGTCGTCGCGGAAGGCGTCGGGGTCCATGGCCAGGAAGAAGTGGCCGAGATTGTCGGGCTGCTCCGGCCGCTGCGTCCGGTTGCGGATCGGCGAGAAGGAGGCGCCGGACAGCGTGCCGCCGAGGATGTGGACCATCATCGCCAGGCCGTAGCCCTTGTAGCTCGCCATAGCCTCCACCCCGCCCAGCGGCGTCAGGCCGCCGGTGTCGCGGTGGTAGAGGATGTCGAAGCCCTCCGCCGCGTCCACAACGGGCTCCCCCTTCTCGTCCAGGACCCAGCCCGGCGGCAGCGGCTTTCCCTGCAGGTCGTGGACCTTCACCTTGTTCGAAGCGACGGTTGAGGTCGCCATGTCCAGCAGGAAGGGATTGTTGCGCCCGGCTGGGGCAGCGAAGGCCAGCGGGTTGGTGCCGAGGAGCGGCACGGCCGCGCGTGTCGGCACCACGGCGATGTTGCGCGTGGCGCTCGTCACCAGGCCGATCATGCCCTGCCGCACCGCAAGCCCCGCGTAGTAGCCGGCAGCGCCGAAATGGTGCGAGTTGTTCACGCACACGGCCGCCAGCCCGGACAGCCGCGCCTTCTTGAGCGCGAGCTCCATGCCCATGACGGCGGCCGGGTGCCCCATCCCGGCATCCGCGTCCACCAACGCCGTCACCGGGGTTTCGCGCACCACCCGCGGCCGTGCCGCCACGTTCAGCTTGCCGAGCTTGCGCGCGCGCTCGTACTCCATGAGCATCGAGATGCCGTGGGAATCCACGCCGGAGAGATCGGTGGCCAGCATCGCGTCTGCGGTGACGCGGATCGCCTCCTTCGGCATGGTCCAGGCGGTCAGGACCGCGACGATCTGGGCGTGCACCCGCTCGGCGGGGATCCGCCGCGCGCTCCCGGCATCCGTCATGGTTCGTCCCTTCCCCTCGTCCGGCGGCGATCTTGGGCGGGCGCGACCATCCGTTCAATGTGGCGGCCGGTGCGCCCCGGCTGCCCGGGGCGTGGACCTGGCCTGCTTCAGGCGGCAGGCTTGGTATGCTCGGCGAGGACGGGGCGCGTGTCGCCAGTCTCGATGAGGGTGCGGGTGGCGTCGATCCGGGCATAGGTCCAGAGGATCTTCATGCCCTCGGTCCCGGACGCGTTGATGAAGCGGTGCGGCACGCCCTCGGGGATCCAGGAGATGTCGCCGGCCTTGACCTCGTGCTGCACGCCGTCGATCTCTGCGATGGCGTTACCCTCCAGCAGCAGAACGCTCTCCTCGCAGTTGTGGGAGTGCAGCGGGATGGAGGCGCCGGGCGCGAAGATCGTCATGCCGTTGAGGAAGCTCTTGGCGCCGATATGCGGCGTGACGAGCGGGATGGTCTTGGCCCCGCCGCCGCGCTCATAGGCGGGCATCTCGTCCGGGTACATCACCACGCCCTTGGTGCTGTCGCTCGTCATTCTCCGGTCCTTCTCTCAGTCCAGGGATCTGGCCGCTGCGCGGCCGCATTCTGCCGGCGTGTCAGTTGAGCTGGATGTTGAACTCGCGGGTCAGCGCGCTCCAGCGTGCCACGTCCTCCGCCAGATAGGCGGCGAAGGCGGCCGGGCTGTCGCTCGGCGTCGCGCGCACGGCTTGGCGCTCCAGCGCGGCCAGCACCTCCGGGTCGCGCAGGATGGACACGACGTGGCGGTGCAGCGCGGCAATGAGGGCATCCGGTGTACCGGCCGGCGCGAAGAGCCCGTTCCACAGGGTGGTGACGAGGTCCGGGAAGCCGGCCTCCACCGTGGTCGGCGTGTCCGGATAGGCTGCAAGACGCTGGCGCGCGACGATGGCCAGGGGCCGCATGCGGCCGGCCTCGATATGCGGCGCCGCCGCCGACACGTTGAACTCGGTGATCTGCGCGTCTCCGCGCAGCAGGACCGGCACGATCTCCCCCGCGCCGCGGAGCGGCAGGTGGACGAGGTTGATGCCCGCGCGCCTGGCGAAGGTCTCGAGGTCGATGTGCTGGTAAGACCCCACCCCGGCGGAGGCGTAGACGAGCGGCTTCGGGCTGGCCTTGGCCCGCGCGACGAAGTCCGCGAGGGAGGTGGCCGGGAAGTCCGCGGGAGCGAGGAAGAACTGCGGCGCCTCGATGAGGTTGGTGATGGGGACCAGCCCGCGGGAGGGCACGAGGCCTCGCTCCGGCCCGGCCATGGCCGAGTTGATCGCGTGGGTGGAGACGTTGTTGACGATCAGCGTGTGCCCGTCCGGTCGCTCCCGCATGACGTAATCGTTGGCGATCCAGCCATTGGCGCCCGGCCGGTTCTCCACGACCACGTTGCCGCCGATGAGCTTCGAGAGGGGATCGGCGATCACCCGCGCGATCAGGTCGGTGGTGCCGCCGGGGACGAGCGGGACGATCAGCCGCACCGGGCGCGACGGCCAAGCCTGGGCACGGGCCGCGCGCGGCAGCCCTGCCAGTGCGGCGCTGCCGAGCAGGAGACGGCGAGTGGTGTTGGGCATGTGTGGTTCCTCCCGACGGTCCCCGGCTTTCCGGCCGTTGCCCGGCCGTGATGGGGCGACGCGCTATTCCATGCGGATGCCGGCGGTGCGGACGATCTCGCCCATTCTCGCGTAGTCCTGGGCCAGCGCCGCGCCGAAGGCCTCCGGCGTGTTGCCGACCACCTCGTATCCCAGCCCCTCCAGCCGGCTCCGCACCGCGGGCACGGCCAGCGTGTCGCGCAGCGCCGCGTTCAGCCGCGCGACGACCGCGGGCGGCGTGCCGGCGGGCGCGAGAAAGGCGCCCCAGGTGAAGAAGCTGAAGCCGGGCAGGGTCTCCGCGACGGTTGGCGTATCAGGGAAGGAATCGATCCGCGCGGGACCGGCGGTGGCGAGCATGCGGAGCTGGCCGTCGCGCACATAGGCGTTGGGCGTGGGCAGCCCGAAGAAGCCGTAGGGCACCTCCCCCGCCGTGACGGCGAGAAGGGCGGGCGTCGCGCCGCGGTAGGAGATGTGGTTCATCCGCACGCCCGCCGCCCGCAGCAGCATCTCCATGGCGATGTGCTGCGGGCTGCCGGCGCCGCCGGAGGCAAAGTCGATCCCGCCCGGCCGGGCGCGGGCCTCGGCGATCATGCCCGCCACGTCCCGCGCGGGCGCGGAGGGGTGCGCGACCAGACCCCAGCGGATCCGCACGATCTGGCCGATCGGCACGAGGTCCTTCAGTGGGTCGTAGCCGGCCGCGGGGTGAATGTTGGGCAGCGCGGTGACGACGGCGTCGTTGACGGCGAGCAGCGTGTAGCCGTCCGGCGCGGCCCGGGCGCCGGCACGCATGCCGGCGAGGCCGGAGGCGCCGGTCTGGTTCTCGATCACCAGGCGCTGGCCCAGCAGGTCGCCCATGCCCTCCGCCACGATGCGGACCACCACATCCACGGCGCTGCCAGCGGCAAGCGGCTCGATCACGCGGATCGGGCGATCGGGATAGGCGGGCTGGGCCGCCGCGCCGCCCGCGGAGAACGCCGCCATCGCGGCGGCCAGAACCCACCGGCGCATCCTGCCCGCCATCCCGTTTCCTCCGGCCGCGTGATCCGCGCCCCTTTGCGTTATAACGATACATGACCTATTCATGGCTGCGCTTGTCAAGCGCGGATGCGGGTGGATGAAGGGAGCGAAGGGGTTGGCGGGCGACGGCCCGCCCGTGCTGAGGCCCTTGCGCGGCGGCCCGGCCGTTCCGCGCTGGCTGCAGCTGAAGCACGCGCTGCGCGACCTGATTACCTTCGATCTCGGCCCCGGGGACCGCATTCCGACCGAGGCGGAACTGGGGGAGCATTATGGGCTGTCCCGGATCACGGTGCGGCAGGCCGTCACCTCCCTTGTCGATGAGGGGCTGCTGCACCGCCAGCAGGGCCGCGGCACCTTCGTCCGGCTGGCCCGGCGCGAGGCGCCGCTGCAGAAGCCCGGGCACTTCCTGGCCAGCGCCTTCGACGAGGCGTCGCCCGGCCGGATGCGGATCCACGCCGCCGAGACGGTTCCTGCGCCGAGCTGGGTGGCGTCCCGCCTGGGGATCGCGGCCGATGCGCCGGCGCACAAGGTCCGCCGGCTGCTCGAGCGCGACGGCGGGCCGGTGGCGATCCGCACCAGCTTCGTGCCGGCGGCGCTGGCGCCGGATCTGCTGAGTGCCGACCTCTCGCCGCCGCTGCACCTCGTGCTGGAGGAGGTCTTCGGCCTCGTCGCGCTGGAGGCGCAGGAGCGGATCGAGGTGATCCGGGCCGATTCCTTCCGCGCGCGCCTCCTGGCGATCGCCGAGCACGAGCCGCTGGTGATGACCGAGCGCGTGGCCGCGGACGCCGTCGGCCAGGCGATCGAGTGCGCGCGGACCTATTACCGCGCCGACAGCTTCTCCTTCACGCGCACCCTGCGCCGGGGAGAGGTGCGCCCTGTCCGGCCTTGACCGGACCGGAAGAATTCATCCTATAACGTCATAGGACGGCGGCGACAGACCGCGACGGGGGATCGCCATGGCAGTGATCGACGCTCACACGCATATCCTCACGGAGGGCATGATCGCGGCCATCGCCGGCGCCGTTCCCGGCCTGGCGCCGCGGCTGACGCGGCTGGACGACGAGGCCGGGATCCTCGAGATCCTGGATATCCGGCAGAACCCCTTCCCCCGCGCGGCCTGGGACCTGGAGCGGCGCTTCGCTGACATGAGGGGGCAGCGCGTGGACATGCACGTGATCTGCAACATCCCCCACACCTTCCTCTACGAGGCGGAGGCGGGCGCGGCGGACACGGTGTCCGAGATCCAGAACGAGTCCATCGGCGCGCTCTGCCGCGAGCACCCCGGCCGCTTCATCGGCCTCGCCACCGCCCCGATGCAGGATCCCGCGCGCGCGGCCGCCACGCTGGAGCGGGCCGTGACGGTGCACGGGCTGCGCGGGCTGCATCTCGGCTCCAACATCGCCGGGCGGAACCTGGACGATCCCGCGCTGGACGCGGTGTGGGAGGTGGCGGACCGCCACGCGCTGCTCGTGCTCGTGCACCCGCACAAGGTCGTCGCGGCCGAGCGGATGCGGAGCTACTACCTCACCAACCTCATCGGGAATCCGCTGGAGACGACGATCGCCGCGGCCTCGCTTGTCTTCGGCGGGGTGATCGAGCGGCACCCGCGCATCCGCTTCCTCCTCTCCCATGCCGGTGGCTTCGTGCCCTTCCAGGCCGGCCGCTTCCGCCACGGCTGGCGCGTGCGGCCGGAGCCGAAGGCGCGGCTGAAGGGCGACCCGACCGAGAGCCTGGACCGGCTGCTCTACGACAGCATCACCCACGCACCCGGCGCCCTGCGCTTCCTGCTGGAGGAGGTCGGCCCGGAGCGTATCGTCTTCGGCACCGACTACCCCTTCGACATGGGCACGACGCGGGGCGTGGAGGAGGTGGAGGAGGCGATCGCCGACCCGGCGGCGCGGGACGCCATCCTCTCCGGCAATGCCCGGCGCCTCCTCGGGCTGGAGGGCTGATCCGTGGCGGAGGAGGAGGCCGGGGCGCCCCGGCACGGCGCGGCGGCGCTGACCGGCTTCGCGGCCGACGTGCTGGCCGCGCAGGGCATGCGGGCGGAGGAGGCGCGGCGGGTTGCCGAGCTGATGGTGGAGGCGGACCTGACCGGCGCCGATTCCCACGGCATCTTCCGCCTGCCGCAATACGTGCGCCGGATGCGCGCGGGCGGCATGAACCCTCGGCCGGAGATCACCGTGCGGCGCCTGGCGCCGGCGGTGGCGATGGTGGAGGGCGACAACGGCCCCGGCCACCTCGTCATGTCGAAGGCCGGCGAGACGGCGATCGGGATCGCGCGGGAGAGCGGCATCGCCTGGGTCGGCGCCCGCCGGTCCAACCACGCGGGATCCGGCGCGGTGCACGCCTGCCTGCCGCTCGCGGCGGGGATGGTCGGCATCTATACGGTGGTGGCCAGCGCGAACCACATGGCGCCCTGGGGCGGCACGGAATCCCTGCTGGGCACGAACCCGCTGGCGATCGCCATCCCCATGGGGGAGAGCGATCCCGTCGTGCTGGACATGGCGACAACGGTCGTCTCCTACGGCACGGTGAAGGGCCATGCGCTGCGTGGCAAGCCGATGCCGGAGGGCTGGATGATCGATGCCCGCACCGGCGAGCCGCTGACCGACCCGAAGCGCAGCCACGAGGGCATCCTGCTCCCCGTCGGCGGCTACAAGGGCAGCGGGCTGGCGCTGGTGCTCGGCCTGCTGGCGGGCCCGCTGAACCGCGCCGCCTTCGGGCGCGACGTGGTGGACTTCAACGCCGACGACCGCACGGTGACGGAGACGGGCCACGTGCTCATCGCGCTCGACGTCTCGCGCTTTCTGGACCCGGCTGCGTTCCAGGCGGAGGTGCGGCGCCACCTGGAGGACCTGCGGAACTCCGCGCGCCTGCCCGGGGTGGACCGCATCCGCACCCCCGGCGAGCTGCGGGGCGAGCGGCGGCGGGAGCGCGCCGCGCGGGGTGTCGCCCTGCCCACGGCCCTGGTGGCGCAGCTCGATCGGCTGGCCGCCGCGGCTGGCGTTGCGTCGCTGGCGGAGCGCTGACCGCGCCCTGATCCTGCGCGCCGCGTCCTGCCGGCGGCCGCGCTCAGAGCCGGAGCCCGGTCCGCCGCACGGCCTCGCCCCAGAGGCGTGATTCGGCCGCGATGAAGGCGGCGGCCTCCTGCGGCGAGTTCGCGACGGGCTGCACCGCCTGATCGAGAAGCCGCTGCCGCACCTCGGGCTGGCGAATCACCGAGACCGCGTCCCGGTTCACCTTCTCGACGATGGCGTCCGGCGTGCCGGGCGGCGCCATGATCGCGTACCAGGCGATGGCGGAGAAGCCGGGCAGGGCGGTCTCCGCCACCGTCGGCACGTCCGGGATCTGCGGCGCGCGCTCGGCCTGGCACACCGCCAGAATCCGCGTGGCGCCGGACTGGTGGAAGGAGAGGGAGGAGGACAGGTTGTCGAAGAACAGGTCCACATGCCCCGCCACGAGGTCGTTCAGCGCGGGCGCGGTGCCGTTGTAGGGCACGTGGTTGAACTGCACGCCCGCCGCCGCCTCGAACATCGCGGCGGTGAGGTGGGAGGTGCTGCCCATGCCCTGGTTAGCAGCGTTGATGCCGCCCGGCTTCTCCTTCGCCCGCTCGATCAGCGCCTTCAGGCTCCGTACTTCAAGCTTGTTCGACACCTCGACGATGTTGGGGGAGGTGCCCATGACGATGACCGGGCGGAGCCGCGCCGGGTCGAAGTTCAGCCGCGCGTAGAGGTGCTGGTTGATGGCGAGGGAGGGCGGCGGCGCGGCCAGCAGCGTGTAGCCGTCCGGCTCCGCGTTCGCGACATGCGCCGTGCCGATGTTGCCCGCGGCGCCCGGCCGGTTGTCGATGATGACGGGCTGCTGCCAGATGGAGCGCAGCCCCTCCACCACGATGCGCGGGACGGAATCGGCGGTGCCGCCGGCTGGAAAGGGAACGACCACCCGCACCGCCTGGCCCGGCCAATTCGCCTGAGCGCGGCCACTCCGCGGGAGCACTGCCGAAAGCCCCGCGGCCACGAGGCCCGCGCCGAGTGCACGCCGTTCCATCGCCTCTCTCCCTTCTCCCGCACTTCCCGCGGGCGCCTCTCCGGCTTCAGCCCGATACGGGCTCCAGTTCCGCCGGAACCTCCCTGCCGTCCCGGAAGGCGGCCGCGGCCGCCGCCACGGCGGCGTCATAGAGGCGGCGGCGGCACCGGCCCGCCGCGGCGAGCGCCCGGGCCCGCTGCTCCAGGCTGCCCGTGCGGGAATCGTAGCGCAGCCCGTTCCGCCGCGCCTCGGCCTGGATGACGTCGGTGCGCGCGCGGCGCAGCGCCTCGTAGCCCCGGAGGATCTCCGGCACCTCCGCCGCGTCCCGCCCCTCCAGCAGCACGGCCAGGGCCACGCCGTCCTCGACCGCCTGGTTCGCGCCCTGGCCGAGATGGGGGAGCATGGGATGGGCGGCGTCGCCGAGGAGGGCGAGGCGGCCATTCGTCCAGCTCTCCAGCGGGCGGCGGTCGTAGAGACCCCACCAGAAGCAGCTCTCCACCTTCGACAGCAACTCGGTCACCGGCGCGTCCCAGCCGGCGAAGGAGGCGGCCAGCTCGTCCCGGTCGCCGACGGCGGACCAGGACTCCACGGTCTGGCTGCTGGTGGGGACGAAGCCGACATAGTTGAGGAGCTGCCCGCCGCGGACGGGGAAGACCATGAAGTGCTTCCCATCGCCCATCCAGACCTGGTGCGCCTCGTCCAGCCAGCCCGGCAGCCTCTCTCGCGCGATCAGGCCGCGATAGGCGCGGGAGCCCGAGTATTCCGGCGGCATGGGGCCGACCACGTGCTTCTGCAGGGCCGAGTGGATGCCGTCCGCCGCGATGACGACATCCGTCTCCGCGGTGCTCCCGTTCGCGAATTCCAGCCGGGCGGTGCGCCCATCCTGCTGCAGGCCCGTGCAGCGGTGCCCGGTATGCACCACGCCGGCCGGGAGCGCGGCGGCCAGCGCCTCCAGCAGGTCGGCCCGGTGCATGCCGTAGAAGCCGTTCCAGCCGCTGGAGTCCGCCATGACGATCGGGCCGACGACGCTGCCATCCATGCGGTAGTAGCGGGAGGCGGGGCCGACCCTGGCGCCCACCGCCGCCAGCGCCGGGCCCAGCCCCATGCGCTCCAGCTGGCGCAGGCTGTTCGGGTAGATGAAGACGCCAGCCCCGACCTCGCCCAGCACGGGCGCCTGCTCATAGACCGAGACCTGGAGGCCGCGGCGCAGCAGGGCGAGGGCGGCGGAGAGCCCCCCGATGCCGCCCCCCACGATCGCGGCGCGCAATGGTTGTGCCGGCATGGCGTGTGTCCTTCGTGCTGCCGTGTTCAGGGCCGCAGGGCCTTCGGCGGAACTGGCAGGGCGGCCCGGCACCGCCGAATGCGGCGCACCATGCCCAGGCCTGTCCGGCCCCCATTGCCTTCGCCAAGAATGAGGAGGCGGAATTCATTCGACAACACGGGGTTACACTCTTAGTTCATGGCGAACGACTATAGATCCCCGGGGTGGGGCCGGTGAGCATCAACCTTCGTCAGCTCCGCGCCTTCATCGCCGTGGCGGAAGCCGGCAACTTCACCCGTGCCGCAGGGGCGCTGCACACCGCGCAGCCCATGGTGTCCTCCCTGGTCCGGGAACTGGAAGAGGAGCTCGGCTTCCGCCTCTTCGACCGCACGACCCGCCGCGTGGAACTGACCGAGGCCGCGGCGGAATTCCTTGAGGATGCCCGGCGCCTGACCGGGGAGCTGGACAGGGCCGTGCTGCGGGCGCGCGGCATCGGCGCGCGGCGGCGCGGCCATCTCAGCATCGGCGCACCGCCGCTGCTCGCCGCCGCGCTGCTGCCCGGCGTGATCCGCGATTTCGCGAGAGCGGCGCCCGGCGTCACGGTGACGCTGCTGGACCGCCCCATCGCCACGATCAGCGCGCTGGTACGGGACGGCGAGGTGCAGCTCGGCATGGGGACCTTCCGGCGGGAGGAAGGGCTGGCGCGGGTGCCGCTGGTCGCCGACCAGCTGTCCCTCCTTTGCAGGGCGGACCACCCGCTCGCCCTGCGGGCGGAGCCGGGCTGGGCCGATCTGGCCGGCCTGCCGCTGATCGCGCTGCGCCCGGGCAACGGCATCCGGGACCAGGTGGAGCGCGGCTACGAGGCCGCGGGGCTGCGCGCGGAGCCGGCCTTCGAGCTGGACCAGATCGGCACCGTCGTGGCCATGGTGGAGGCAGGCCTCGGCATCACGGTGCTGCCGCCCTATGCGCTGGGCCCTCTCTCCACCGGGTCGCTCGTCGTGCGCCCGCTGGGCCGCCCCTCCATCATGCGGGAGATCGAGATCGTCCATAGGGAGGGACGCTCGCTCCCGCCGGCCGCGGCGGGGTTCGTGCGGCTCCTGCGGGCCGGTGCGGCGCGCCTGCAATCGCGCCCGGCGGGCTAGATCCGCCCGCCCATCCTGGCGAGCCGCTGCCGGTGCGCGTGAGCGGGGCCGGAATGGCGGGGCGCGGCGGCAGCCGCCGGCCAGGGAACCATCCGCGGCATTGTCTTACGTTACCGTCATCATCTAGCCTCGCCGGGGATGGCGCAGAAAGCGCCACCGAGGAGGAACTCATGACGTCCCATCCCGCGTGGCGACCGGCCCTAGCCGGCGTGCTCTCCCTTGCGATCGCCGTCCCGGCCCTGGCCCAGCAGCCCGCTGCACCGGCAGCGCCGCCGTCCTGGGCGCAGGGGCGCACGGCGGAGCAGGCCAACAGCCCCCTGGCCCCCCACGCGCCGCGGCTGACGGCGACGCCCGCCGACCGCATCCCGCTGGACTCCATCCGCCTGCCCGAGGGCTTCAAGGCGGAGGTCTGGGCCTCCGGCATGCCGGGCGCGCGGATGATGACGCGCGGCGAGGACGGGACGATCTATGTCGGCACCCGCGCCATCGGGCGCGTCTATGCCGTGAAGGACGAGGGCGGCAACCGCACCTCGCGGGTCCTCGCGCAGCGGCTGGACAACCCGAACGGCGTGGCGGTGAAGGATGGCGCGCTCTACGTCATCGCGATCAACAGGGTGCTGCGCTACGACAACATCGCGGGGAACCCGAACGCCGAGCCGGTGGAGCTGACCCAGGCCTTCAACCTGCCGACCGAGGCGCATCACGGCTGGAAGTTCGCGGCCTTCGGCCCGGACGGCAAGCTGTACATGAACATCGGCGTGCCCTGTAACACCTGCACCTTCGACGAGAACCGGCACGCGCTGATCGTGCGCTACAACCCCGATGGCTCGGGGCGCGAGATCATGGGGCATGGCATCCGCAACTCGGTGGGCTTCGACTGGCGGCCGGGGACGAACGTGCTCTACGCCAGCAACAACGGGCGCGACTGGGCGGGCAACGACGCGCCGGACGACACGCTGCACCGCCTCTCCCGCCCCGGCGAGCACCACGGCTTCCCCTACTGCTCCGGCAATGCCTGGCAGGATCCCGGGCAGACCGGGCGCAAGTGCTCGGAGTTCCCGGCCCCCGTCGCGATGCTCGGGCCGCACACGGCGGCGCTGGGGATGCGCTTCTACACCGGCACCATGTTCCCCGAGGCCTACCGCGGCCGGGCCTTCATCGCGCGGCACGGCTCCTGGAACCGCGACGCGAAGAGCGGCTTCGACGTGGTGACGGTGGCGCTGAACGAGGACGGCTCGCAGGGGAAGATGGAGCCCTTCCTGACGGGGCTGCTCGATTCCGGCGACAACAGCTTCAAGGGCCGGCCGACCGACGTGCTGGTGATGCCCGACGGGGCGCTGCTCGTCTCGGACGAGCAGAACGGCGCGATCTACCGCATCTCCTATCAGCGGTGACGGGCTTGCGGGTTTTGTTCCTGGGGCTGGCGCTGTTGGCGCCGGCCCTTCCTGCCGCCGCGCAAGGTAGCGCGGCGGAACGGGGCGAGAAGCTGGCAGCGGAGCGCAGCTGCGGCGCCTGCCACGGCGAGCGCGGGGTTTCCGCGACGCCCTCCATTCCCTCCCTGGCCGGGCAGCAGCAGGAGTTTATCGCGCTGCAACTCGTGCTGTTCCGAGAGGGGTTGCGCGACATCCCCGCCATGAAGGAGCCGTCCGACGGGCTGACGGACGAGGGGGTGGAGGATCTGGGCGCTTATTTCGCCTCGCTGCCCCACGCGCCGCCGCCGGACCGGGCGCGGCGGAACGTGCCCGCCTACAACAACGGCGCTGCGCTGGCGAACCGCCTGCGCTGCGGCGTCTGCCACCTGCCGAACCTCGCCGGGCAGAATCAGGTGCCGCACATTGCGGGACAGCGGGAGGAATACCTGTCCGGGACGCTGAAGGCGTATCGCGACAGCACGCGGCACGGCACGGACACGCAGATGAACGCCGTGGTGCAGGGGCTGACGGACGCGCAGATCGACCAGATCGCGCACTACATCTCGCAGCGGTAGCTCAGCCCGGCACGGTGGCGCGGGCCATTTCCCGGTAGGTGAAGTCGCCCTCCGCGACGGCAGCTTCCTGCACCGCCAGATCCAGCAGGTGGTGGTGCGGGGAGAGGGCGCAGGCGGGATCGGTCGCCGCCGCCTCGCCGGTCAGCGCGAAGGCCTGGCAGCGGCAGCCGCCCCAGTCGCGCTCGCGGTGCTCGCAGCCTTGGCAGGGTGCGGGCATCCAGCCGGTGCCGCGGAAGCGGTTGAAGGCTTCCGAATGCGCCCAGATGTCGGCGAGGGAGTGGTCGCGCACGCTCGGGAAATCGAAGCCGGGCAGGCTCTCGGCGGCGTGGCAGGGCAGGGCGCGGCCGGCGGGGGAGACGGCGATGAAGGACCGGCCCCAGCCACCCATGCAGGCCTTGGGCCGGTGCGCGTGGTAGTCCGGCACGACGTAGTCGATGACGAGGCGGCCCTGGAGGCGGGCGCGCGCCTCGGTGACGGTGCGCGTGGCGGCGTCGAGCTGGGCGCGGCTGGGGAGGAGGGCGTCGCGGTTCCGCAGGGCCCAGCCGTAGTACTGGACGTGCGCGACCTCCAGCCGCCCGGCGCCGAGGGACAGGGCGAGGTCAATCAGCGCGGGAAGCCGGTCCAGGTTCTGGCGGTGGACGACCGCGTTGAGGGTCAGGGGCAGGCCGGCGGCGTGGACGGCCTCGGCGAAGGTGAGCTTTCGGGCATGGCCGCCGCGCAATCCGCCGATGCGGTCGGCGGAAGCCTCCTCGGCATCCTGGACGGAGAGCTGGACGTGATCGAGCCCGGCATCGGCCAGGGCTTGCAGCTTCCCGGCGTCGAGCAGCACGCCCGACGTGATGAGGTTGGAGTAGAGGCCGGCACGGGCGGCGTGAGCGACGATCTCCGGCAGGTCGCGCCGCGCGGCGGGCTCCCCGCCGGAGAGGTGGAGTTGCAGCACGCCGAGGGCTGCGGCCTCGCGGAAGACGCGGCCCCAGGTCTCGGCGTCCAGCTCCGCCGAGGCGCGAGAGAGCTCGACGGGGTTTGAGCAGTAGGGGCAGCGCAGCGGGCAGCGGTGGGTGAGTTCCGCCAGCAGGCCCAAGGGGGGCGGGGGCGCGGTCATGGCGTGACCACGCCCTTTCCGTGCAGGTCGCTCAGCAGGGCGAGCACGTCGGCGGCGATGGCCTCGCGCGGGGCGTCGTAGCGGGCGGCGAGGTCGTCCACGATCGCGTCCACGCTGCGCGCGCCGTCGATGAGGCGGAGGATCTCCAGCGCGATCTCGTCGGGGACGAAGAGGCGCTCGGGGCCCACCACCACCCAGCGGTTGCGCGCCGCGTCCTCGCGCAGCCGCATGCCGCGGGCGAAGCGGGGGACCGTGGCGGGTGCGACCGTCACGGCACGCCCGGGACAAAGGCGCCCGGCGGGGGAAGGCCCGGGGCGACATAGGCGTGGTGCAGCGCGTCCAGCTGCGCCCAGAGGAGGTCGCACTTGAAGCGCAGCGCAGCCAGCACCTGTTCCTGCTGCGTGCGGCTGCGCGCCTCGCGCGTCACGTAGTCCAGGGCGAAGGCGACGTCCTGGGGCGCCTGGGTCAGCCGCGGGGTGAAGTAGGCGAGCGTCGCCTCGTCCACGAAGTCGTAGGCGCGGAGCATGCCGCTGACGCGCTCCGAGATGATGGCGGGGGAGAACATCTCGGTCAGCGAGGAGGCCACCGCCTCCAGTAGGCTGCGCTCCCGCACGAAGTGGACATAGGCGTCCACGGCGAAGCGGGTGGCGGGCAGCAGGCCGCGCAGAGAGGTGACATAGGCGTCGTCCAGCCCGAGGCCGCGGGTGAGGACGAGCCAGCGCTCCACCCCGCCGGGCTTGCTGCCGTCGCCGTCATGGTCCTCCAGTCGGCGGCGCCACTCCCGGCGCAGCGCCGTGGTGGGCAGGCGGGCGAGGAGGGAGGCGTCCTTCGCGGGGATGCTGGCTTGGTAGTAGTAGCGGTTCAGCGCCCAGGCCTGGACCTGGCCCTTGGAGAGTTTCCCGCCGTGCAGCAGCCGGTGGAAGGGGTGCAGGTTGTGGTAGCGCTCCGCGCCGATGGCGCGCAGCCGCTCCTCCAGCTCGTCGGGCGGGAGCAGGTCGTCCTCGTTCTCGTCCAGCAGCGCACTCACGCGGTGATCTCCATGCCGTCCTCGGCGACCTCCCAGCCGGCGGCGGCGACCATGGCGCGCTCCGGGCTGTCCTCCAGCAGGACGGGGTTGGTGTTGTTCAGGTGGACGAGGATGCGGCGCCGCACGCCAAGGTCCTCGAAGGCGGCGAGGGTGCCATCCTCGCCGGAGATGGACATGTGGCCCATGCGGGCGCCCGTCTTGGGGCCGGCGCCCGCGCGGATCATCTCGTCGTCGCGCCACAGCGTTCCGTCGAAGAGCACGACCTCCGCGCCGCGGAGGCGGGCGTGGAGGTCATCGGTCATCGCCGCGCAGCCCGGGATGAAATGGACGGCCCGCCTCCCCTCCGCGCGCAGGGCAAGGCCGATCGTGGTGCCCGGCTCGCCCGGCTCGGCCTCGTCCCGGGTTTCCTGGAACAGGGGAACCTTGCTGGGAACGGGATAGGCCTCGACGGAAAGGCCGAGCGGCTCTCCCCCGGCATCGCGAAGGTCTAGCGGTGCCTCCAGCGGAAGGTCGCGGCGGGGCACGATGGCGGGGTTCAGGGCGCCGAAGATCGGGTTCGCGGCGAGCACGGCATGGGTGGGTGCCGTTGCGTAGAGGGCGAAGGGATGACGCTCGCGGAGGGAGAGGAGGCCGGCGATCGTGTCCACCTCGGCCCCTGTCAGCACGGCGGCGGCGATGGGGGAGTGCCGGACGGCACTTCCAACAGGGCGCGGGTGCAGGGCGGGGGTGGCGGCGATCTGCGCCGTCAGCTCCGGCGCGGCGTTGACGAGCACCCAGCGCTCGCCATCCGCGCTGGCGGCCAGGGCGCACTGGGTGCGGGGGCGGGCGGCCGGATCACCGGCGCGCGCGCGGCGGCAGCCCGGGCCGGCAGAGTTCCACTGCGGGAAACCACCGCCGGCCGCGGCGCCGAGCACGATGAGCTTCAGCATCCGGGTCCTGTTCCCCCGGCCGGGCCGGGGGCGGCGGGTCAGACCTCCGCGCAGGCGTAGGAGTTGATTTCCATCGCGACGGAGATCTCGACGATCTTGGGGGTCTTCCAGGCCATATCCGTTCCTCCTTTGGGTTGCCGTTTGGCAACCCCGATATTCCGAACGATCGCGTTGCCCGCGTCAATCAATCTTTCCGCCACGGCCCGGCCGCTCCGGATCACCCGGCGCGGGCGGCCGGCTCCTCCGTATCGCTGTCTCGGCGCAGCTCTGCCTGAAGGGCAAGGGCGGCCGGCACCGCGGCGGCGCAGAGCAGGGCCATGGGCCAGAAGCCCTGCCCGCCCCAGCGCGCGTAGAGCAGGCCCGAGGCCCAGGTCAGCACGGCGCTGACAAGGCCGGTTCCGAGCGACGCGTAGACCGTCTGGGCGCTGGCCGCGAGGTGGCCCGGCACGAGGCGGGCGATGACTGCCATGGCCGCTAGGTGCTGCGCGGCAAAGGTCAACCCGTGCAGCGGCTGCACCAGCAGCATGGCCGGCAGCCAGCTCGTCACCGCCATGACCGACCAGCGCAGCGCGCCCGCCCCCGCCGCCAGCGCGGTGAGGAGGGCCGGACCGAGGCGCGCGAGCAGGAAGGGGCCGAGCAGGAAGAACACCGCCACCTCGGCCGCGACGGAGATGGACCAGAGCATGCCGATCGTGCCGGCCGACAATCCCGCTGCCTGCCAGTGAAGCGTCGCGAAGCCCGTGTAGAGCGCGTGGCTGCCCGTGATCAGGCCCGCGGCGAGGAGGAGCCAGTGGATGCCGGAGATGCGGAGAAGCGCGCGGATGCGGCCGGCCGAGGTCATCGCCGGTCCTGCCGGATGTCCCGCCGCCTCGGCCAGCACCGCTCCCCCGCCCGCCGAAGGCAGGAGGGCCACGGCGGCGGCGGCCAGCGCGAAGAGCGCGGCGTTGAGCGGGAGCACGACGTTCGGGGTGCCCGCCCCGGCGGCCGCCAGGCCGGCCAGGGTGCTGCCCACGACGAAGGCCGCGGCGCCCGCGCCCCGGACCCAGCCGTAGCTGAAGCCCCTGCCCCCTGGCGCAGCGGCGGCGGGGACCGCCAGGGCGTCGGGCAGGGGGCCGATCGGGCCCGTTGCGGCGGCATGGGCGGCGCTGACCAGGAGAAGGCCGGTGAAACCGCCCGCCGCCCCGTAGCCGAGGGAAAGCCCGGCCGCCGCGAGGAGCAGCACCATCAGGATCAGGCGCGGTGCGCCGAGACGATCGGCGACCAGCCCGGCGGCCGGGACGGCTATCAACCGCACCACCATGGCCACGGCGAGCAGAGTCCCGATCTCCTCCGCGCTCCCGCCCTGGCGGGCCAGGACGGCGGGAAGAAACGGGCTGAGCACGCCCCAGCCGGCATAGAGGGCGATGTACAGGAACAGGTAGTCGACCAGGGGGCGCGCGAGCCGCCATGCCCTCAGCAAAGGACGGGTTCCCCGCCGCGGGTCAATCCGCGCTGATGCGGGCGGTCCTGACCACCTGCGTCCACTTGGCGATTTCGGCGCGCAGATAGTCCGCCATCTCCTCCGGCCCCGCGGGAAGAGGCTCAAGGCCCAGCTCCGCGAAGCGGGACGTGATCTGGGGCAGGGCCTCGCGGGTCGCCGCGTCCAGCCGCTCGATGATCGGCCGGGGCGTGGCGGAGGGGACGAAGAGGGCCGTCCAGACGCCCATCTCAAAGCCGGGCACGGTCTCGGCCACGGCGGGGATCGCCGGCAGCTCCGCCAGGCGCCGCGCCGAGGTGACGCCCAGGGGCACGAGCCGGCCCTCCCGCGCGTGCGGCAGGGAGGAGGGGAGCGTGTCGAACATCAGGTCCACCTGCCCTGCCAGCACCGCCGAGGCCGCGGGCGCCGTGCTCCGGAACGGCACGTGCAGCAGGTCCACGCCGGCGAGCGACTTGAACAGCTCTCCCGCGAGGTGGCTGGAGGTGCCGTTGCCGCCGGAGCCGTAGGTCAGCACGCCCGGCTCTGCCCGTGCCCGCGCGATCAGCCCGGCTACGTCCCGGATGCCCTTGGAGGGATGGGCGACGAGCAGGTTCGGGCTGGTGGCGACGCCCGAGACGGGCGCGAAGTCGGCCACGGGATCGTAGGTCAGGCTGCGGTAGAGGCCGACATTCATCGCGTGGGTGCTGATCGTTCCCATCAGCACCGTGTAGCCGTCCGGGGCGCTGCGGGCCGCGGCCTCCGTACCGATGATGCCCGCGGCGCCCGCCCGGTTATCGACGGTGACGGGCTGGCCGAGGCTGGCGGAAAGGCGCTCCGCCAGGATCCGGGCCGCGATGTCCGTGAAGCCGCCGGGGGCGAAGGCCACGATCATCCGGATCGGGCGCGCCGGCCAGGCCTGCGCCCGCGCCGAGCGCGGAAGGGTGCCGGGCAGGGCCGCGCCGGCGATCGCCGCAAGGGCGTGGCGTCTCGTCGTCATGGCCGCATTCCTCCTCGCGCCGCCTCCGCGGCTTCCCGGGGAGGACGGCACGAACCGCCGGGCGGAGCAAGGGGGCGGGGTTCCGGCCGGTCAGGCCGCGGTCAGCCCGCCGTCGAGGACGAGGACCTGGCCCGTGATCGAGGCGGCGCCGGGGCTGGCCAGGTAACATACGGCCGCCGCCACCTCCTCCTCTGTCGGGAAGCGGCCGGAGGGGATGCGCGCCAGCATTGCCTCGCGCCGCCGCGGATCGGCGAGGATCTGCTGGCGGGAGGGCGTCATCACCGTCGCGGGGGCGACGGCGTTCACGCGGATGCCCTGCGCAGCCCACTCAATCGCCAGCATGCGCGTCATCTGGATGATGCCGCCCTTGGAGATGCCGTAGACCGACCGCTCCGCCAGCCCCACCAGCCCGTGGGTGGAGGCGATGTTGACGACGCTGCCGGGGCGCGCCTCCGCGATGCAGGCGCGGGCCAAGAAAGCGGAGAGGAAGAACCCGCCCTTGAGGTTCACGTCCAGCACCTCGTCCCACTCGTCCCAGCTCACCTCCACTGCGGGCCGGTGCAGGGCGCGGGCGGCGTTGTTGACGAGAAGGCCGAGCGGCCCGACCTCGCCGGAGGCGCGCGCGAAGGCCTCGCGGATGCTCGCCTCGGACCGCAGCTCCAGGGAGACGGGCACGACACGCCGCCCGGCGAGATCGGGATGGGAGAGCAGCTCCGTCAGCCATCCCGCCTCGATATCCGTCACCGCCAGGTCGAAGCCCTCGCGCGCCAGGGCCAGGGCGATGGCGCGGCCCAGGCCGGTTGAGGCGCCGGTCACCATGGCCGTCCGCGTGGCCGCGCCGTCCTTCACGTCACCCATCCTCTTGCGTCCTCCCCCGGCGCGGGCCGGCGCATTGACTCGGCGCCGTGCCGCTTTCAGCCTCGGCGCATGACCGCCCGCGGCGGCGAGCCTGGCACCGCGCCGGGCGCGCCGGAAGGAGGGCGGCAAGGGGAGGACGGCATGTCCACGGACGTCCAGACACGGCCCGTCTCCGGGCCAGACATCGCCGTGTCGGAGCACATGGTGCCCTCGGGCGATCCCGACATTCTCCTCTACCTCCGGAACAAGCGCCGCGCGGATGCCGGCCCGGCCCGGCCGGATCGCACCCTGCTCTTCGTCCACGGCGCGAGCTATCCCTCGCACACGAGCTTCGACCTCGCCCTCGACGGGCGCTCCTGGATGGATGTCATGGCCGCGCGCGGCTTCGATGTCTGGTGCCTGGACATCCGGGGCTATGGCCGCTCCACCCGGCCGGCGCAGATGGACCGGCCCGCCGAGGAGGGTGCGCCGATCGCGCCCGGCGAGGTCGCGCTGCGGGACGTGGCGGCGGCCATGGGCTTCATCCGCGCCGCGCGCGGGGTGGAGCGGGTGGTCGCCATGGGATGGTCCTGGGGCACCGCGCTGATGGCGCGCTTCGCGGCGGAGAACCCGGAACGGGTGGAGAAGCTCGTCCTCTACGCGCCGCTATGGATCCGGGAGACGCCGAGTCTCGTTCAGGCCGGGCCGGGGCCGCTCGGTGCCTATCGCACGATCACGCGGGAGAGCGCGCGCGAGCGCTGGCTCTCCGGCATCCCGGAGGAGCGGCGCGCGGACCAGGTGCCGGCAGCGTGGCTGCAGGCCTGGGCGGACGCGACCTGGGGCACGGACGCGGTGGGGGCGGCGCAGGACCCGCCCGTGCTGCGCGCCCCGAACGGGTCCGTCCAGGACGGGCAGGAATACTGGAGCGCGCGGCGCCCCTTCTACGACCCGGCGGCGATCCGCGCGCCGACCCTCCTCGTCCTCGGCGAGTGGGACCGGGACACGCCGCCCTACATGGCGCAGACCCTCTTCCCGCTTCTCACCGCCGCCCCGCGCAAGCGGCTGGCGATCCTGGGGGAGGGGACCCACAGCATGATGATGGAGCGGACGCGGGACGAGCTGCACCGGGTGGTGCAGGACTTCCTGGAAACCTAGGGGCGGCCGAGGAGGCGGGAGATCTGCGCCGCCGCGCCGAGGACGAGCCCGGCGTAGCGCGCCCGGTCCTCCTCCCGGTAGCGGAAGGCGGGGATCGTGAGGGAGATGTTGCCGCGCACCTCGCCCGCGCCGTCGAAGAAGGGTGCTGAGACGCCCACGCCGCCGGGGGTGCGCTGGTTGTGCGTCACGCCGTATCCGTCGCGGCGTATGCTTTCCAGTGATGCCAGCAGTTCCTGGACGTCCAGGGGACGGCCGTCGAGCGGCGAGGGGTCGGCGCGCCGCACCACTTCCTCGATCTCCGCGGGCGTGAGATGCGCGAGCAGGCTGCGCGCGGAGGCGCCCCAGCTGAGCGGCTGCAGCAGATCCAGCTCGATCACGTAGCGCAGCGGGGCGTCGGGCTCGGCCTTGGCGGCGTAGAACATCATCAGCCGGTCGCGGTCGAGCGCCGTCAGCATCGAGACCTCACCGCAGGCGGCGGTCAGCCCGTCCAGCACGGGGCGGGCAAGGCGCCGAAGCGGCATCCCCGCGGCCAGCCGGCCGGCGAGGCGGTACAGCTCCGTGCCCGGCCGGTAGGTGCCGCCGCCCTCCGCGGCGACGAAGCCCGCGCCCCTGCAGAGGTTCAGCAGCCGGTGCGTGGTGCTGCGCGGAAGGTCCAGCCGCTGCGCCAGGCGCTGGAGCGGCCACTCCTCCGTCTCGGCGAAGCAGGAGAGGAGCTGGAGCACGCGCACCACCGTGCCCGTCTCCGCCGGGCGGCCGGGCGCAGGATCATCGTTGACGCCGGGCAATTTGCGCTCCTAGTCTTTTCGCACAACAAGATGCCTTTCCGATAAACGGAAAGACTGCGGGAAACAAGCCAGGAGACGCCACCGTGTCAGGATCCTTCCCGCCCGAGCTGATGGCCGCGAACATCGCCCGCTTCGCGAGCCTGCGGGGCAGCGCGAACGCCTATGTCGATACGAGCATGCCGAATTGCCGGCGGACGAAGTTCAACATCGTCGGCCTTGGCGTGACGGAGAACGAGGTCGATCCGTCGCTGCGCCCCAACATCGCGCTGCCCGCCGCCTCCTTCAATGTCGGCATGCTGGAGTGCGAGAACGGCCAGGGTACGGCGCCCCACTCGCACGAGACGGAAGAGTTCTTCATGCCGCTGATCGGCAACTGGCGCGTCTTCTGGCTGGACGGCGAGACGGAGCACAGCGCCGAGCTGGCTCCCTTCGATTCCGTCATGTTCCCCGTCGGGTGCTTCCGCTGGTTCCGTTACGTGGGCGAAGGCAAGGGCCGCCTCCTCACCATCATCGGCGGCCCGGCCGGCAAGGTGGACTACCTGCCGGGCTACGAGGAGGAGACCGCCGCGCGCACGGGGCAGCGCCGCAACGCGGACGGCACCCTGGCCTCGGCCGAATCCTGAGCACGGGACAAAGAAGATCCTGAAGGGAGTGAGCGAAATGGACGTCCAGAATCTCTCCGTCTCCGACATGGAGAAGTACGTCGCGCGCTTCGGCGCGCTGCGCGGATCCGAGGAAGCCTTCGTCGACAGCAGCCTGCCCGGCGCGCGGCGCTTCAAGATCAACCTGATCGGCATGGGCGTGGTGGAGCGCGAGGACCTGCCCGATCTGGCCGCAAACATCCCGTTGCCCGCGAAGGGCTTCAACCTCGGCATGATCCAGGCCGAGCACGGCAACGGTGCCTCGCTCCACGCGCACCAGACGGAGGAGGTGTTCATGCCGCTCATCGGCCCCTGGGCCGTCGTGTGGCGGACCGATGAGGGGGTCAAGGAACTCGTTCTTCAGCCCTTCGACACGATCCATGTCCCGGTCGGCGTGTACCGGGGATTCCGCTACGTCGGGGAGGGCAAGGGCACGCTGCTGACGATCATCGGCGGGCCGGATGCGGGCAAGGTGGCCTGGGACGAGGAGGTGCTGAAGAAGGCCGCGGAGGGCGGCGTGACGCGCGATGCCACAGGGCGTGTGCAGGTCTCCGCGGCCGCGGAGTAGCGCCGCCCTGCGCGGCGGCGGGGAAGGGTAATAGCCCGCCGCCGCGTGAGCCTCGGGCATGACAAGAACAGGATCGGGAGGAAGGTGGTGACAAGAGTGACCCGGCGCGCCTGCGCCGCACTGGGCCTGGGCCTTGCCACGGGTCTTGCGACGGGGCTGACGGCCGCTGCCCAGCCGGCCGCCACGCAGGCCTACCCCAACCGCCCGATCCGGCTGGTCATCCCCTCCGGCCCCGGCGGGACCACCGATATCGGCGGCCGCATCATCGGCCAGCGTCTCAGCCAGATCCTCGGCAAGCCGGTGGTGGTGGAGAACAGGGCCGGTGGCGGCGGGCGCATCGGCGCGGAGGCGGTCGCGCGCGCGCCGAACGACGGGTACACGCTGCTCTTCGCCAACTCCATCGTGCTCGGCACGCTCGTCACCACGGCGCGCGACCTCTCCTACGATCCCGTCCGGGATTTCGCGCCTGTCGCACCGGTGTCCTGGTACCAGGTCATAATGGTCTGCAATCCCGGGCTGCCCTATCACAGCGTCTCCGAGCTGATCGCCTACGCGAAGGCGCATCCGGGCGCGATCCGCTATTCCAGCTCCGGCCCCGGCGCGGGGAATCACTTCGCGGGCGAGCTGTTCAACAGCATGGCCGGCGTGCAGACGACGCATGTTCCCTATCGCGGCAGCGCGATGGGGCTGAACGACATCATCAGCGGCGTGGTGGAGTGCAGCTACGACGGCACGGCCTGGCAGCAGGTCGCGACCGGGCAGCTGCGCGCGCTCGCCGTCACCAGCCTGGAGCGCGATCCGAGGCTGCCGAACGTGCCGACCCTCGATGAGCTGGGGCTGCGCGGCTACGAGATCGTGTTCTGGCAGGGCGTCGTCGCCCCGGCGGGTACGCCAGAATCCGTGCTGGAGGTGCTGGGCCAGGCGGTGAACGAGGCGGTGCAACACCCCGAGACGAAGCAGCGCATGTACGACGCGGGATTCAACACCCGCGGCGGCACGCCGCAGGATCTCTCCAAGCTGATTCTTCGCGACATCGCGCGGTACCGCCAGATCGCGCAGGAGGCGAAGCTGACCTTCGAGTAGGGAGGGCTGCGCCGCATCCTCTGGCGGTGCCGGCGCGCGGCGCCGCCTGCACCGGGCCGATGGGCGCCTTGCCGCGGGCAGGGTAGAGATGGGCCGGGCCTGCCATCCGCCGCAACCCGCGGCGGGACTGCGGGCGCGGGAGACAGCAGCCATGGCCCTGCACGTCGACTACTTCGCTTCGCTGAACTCGCCCTGGACACATCTGGGCGCCGCGCGGCTGGAGGCGATGGTGGAGCGCCACGGGGCAAGCCTGCGCATCTACCCCGTGGATTTCGGCACCATCTTCCCCGCCTCGGGAGGGCTGCCGCTGCCCAAGCGCTCGCCGCAGCGCCAGGCCTATCGCCTGCAGGAGCTGGAGCGGTGGCGGGAGCATCTCGGCATCCCCATCCATCTCCGCCCGAGTGCCCATCCGATCGACGAGAGCCTCGCCGCCCGCTGCGTCATCGCGGTGCGCGAGACGATCGAGGACCGGCCCGCCATCGCCCTGGCGCACCGGGTGCTCAGGGCTCTGTGGGAGGAGGATCGGAATACCGGGGATCGGGCGGTGCTGGCCTCGCTGATCGGCGAGGCGGGGCTGGACGCCACGGCCATCATGGCACTGGGCTCCGAGGAGCGGTGGGCGGAGCGGCGCGCCGGGGACACGCAGGCCGCAATCGACCGGGGCGTGTTCGGCGCGCCGAGCTACGTCGTCGGGAACGATATCTTCTGGGGGCAGGACCGGCTGGAGTTCCTCGAGCGCCGGCTGGCGCGTGGATGAGGTCGGGAAGGCCGGATCTCCTCGGGCGCGTGCCGGCCTGACCGGCCCGGCGGGTCAGGACATCTGCCGCCAGTCGGTGCCGCATCGGCGTGGCCCCTCCGACGGAGCCCGAGGCCCCGGATCAGGCCGGCTTCTGAGTCCAGGCGAGGCATCCGCCGCCCAGGCTGGACCACCCGACCATGACGGCACCGCTGCGGTAGAGGCTCATGACGGAGCCACCTTGGCTCAGGTCCACCGCCAGCAGCTCGCCGGACGGATCGCTCCAGGCCACGCGGCCACCGGCTGCGACGGCCGCCGCGAAGCTCGCCTCAGCGCCCTGGCCCGCGCTGTAGAGCACCATCACCACGGGCGCCCCTGCCGGGGGCAGCGCGGCGAGCGGGCCGGAGGCCAGGACGAGGGCGGCGAGGACGCTGGCCAGGACGGTGCCCCCGCGCGATGCGCCGGAGGGCGGGTCGGGCCGGCGCATCAGCCACAGCGCGATGCCGAGCGGCGGCAGCCCCGTGACGAGGAGCCAGCCGATATCCCAGGTCAGAGGATCCGGCACGTCGACGCGAACGCGGTGAATGCCCACGATCCAGTGAAAGATGACCACGTCCACCGCTTGCCAGAGCGCGAAGCCGAGGAACACGCTGCCCAGCATCCGCGGGCCCGCCAGTGGCAATCCCCCTCTCGTGCGCCAGAGGCCGACGAGCCCGAGCGCGGCGAGGAGGTAGACCGCCACGTGGAACAGCCCGTCCGCCAGGATCTGATTGCGTATGTCTCGCAGAGCCTCTCCGGGAACCAGGGAGAGGAAGTGGTGCCACTGCAGGACCTGGTGCAGCAGGATGCCATCGAAGAAGCCGCCGAGGCAGAAGCCGAGAAGACCGGCCGAAAGGAACAGGCCTGAGGACGGCCTCAGCCCGGGCGCACCACGCATCGTATGATCCGGCTGGCTGGAGGCGACACTCATCCTGCTCTCCGACGGCTTTGAAGCACCTTTTGCGGCAAGGAGAGGGATTACCCGCTAACCTGCGCTACCCGGGCCGTCATCGCCGGCCTGTTTCCCGAAGGCGTGACAGGAGACCCGGCCGACACCCGCGGGCCTCACAGTCCCTGGCCTTGCTGCGTGGAGCATGCGGCAAGGCGCTGGTTCGGGGCGTCAATCATCGCTGGGCCGGTACAGCGCCTTGCGGAGCTCCTCGTCCAGCACGGCGCGCGTTCGCATCATGGCGGCGAGGAGCCGGTGCGCCTCGGGGAGGAGGTTCTTCTGCCCCGCCCTCTCGAGAGCCCCGATCAGCTCCTGCTGCTTCACGATCCGGAGGCGCTGATCCTCTGCGTGCCTCAGCGCCTCCTCGCGGCGGTTCTGCCCTGGCATCGCCTCCGGCCCCGTTTCCCGGAAGGAAACCTATCCGCGCGAATGCCGGGGTGCATTCTCACAGGAGGGGTTCGGCACCGCCCAACTGGGGCCAGATGGCGCGCCTCGCGCCCGATCTGGCCGGAGAGGATGCCGGCGGCCGCACGGATCTCCGCCGATCACGCGCGCATGCCGCCTGCGAGCGCGGGGGCTTGGCTGGCGGCGCGGATGAGGGCGGCCATGCTGGTCCAGGTCTTGTCCCAGGAGATGAGGGAGAGGTGCTGGTCGACGCGGTCGAGCCAGGCCTCGCGCGGGCGCGCCATGGCCTGCTCCAGGGCGGTGACTGCTGCTTCCGCGGTGCTGGCGATCTCGACCAGCCCTGCCTCACCCCAGGGCCTCACGACGTCGGTGATGGGGGTGGAGACCACGGGCACGCCGGCGGCGAGGTACTCCGGCGTCTTCGTCGGGCTGATGAAGCGCGTGGCCTCGTTGATCGCGAATGGCATGAGGCCCGCATCCCAGTGGGCGAGATGGGCGGGCAGGTCCGCGTAGGACCGCCGCCCGAGCCAGTGGATGTTCGCGCGCCGCGGCAGGTCAGCGGGGTCGATCTTCACGACGGGGCCGATCATGACGAAGGACCATTCGGGCCGGCGCTCCGCGCAGGCGGCCAGCAGGTCGAGGTCGAGCCGCTCGTCCACCACCCCGAACCAGCCGATCCGGGGGTGGGGAAGGGCCCGGAGCTCGGGCGGCTCCGGAATGTCGCCGGCGCGGGCCCGCGCGAAGTGGTGCCGGTCGATGGAGGAGGGGAAGCAGTGAACGTCGGGCCGGATGGCGCGCTTGGCCTCGTAGAGGGACTGCCCGCCGGTAAAAACAAGATCGGCGCGGCGCATGAGGCGCCGCTCCTCGATCAGCATCTGCGGCGACGCGCCCCGGAAGGCCGAGAGTTCGTCCATGCAGTCATACACGGTCAGGCGCGGCGACAGGTGGCCCGCGACGGCCTGAGCCAGCGGGGTGTAGTACCAGAGCACGTCCGGCTGGCCGGCCTCGGCGATCAGGGCGTCGAGAAAAGGGCGCTGCATGCGCTCGACGCTGCCGGGAACGCCGTCCCAGTAGGGCAGGAGGGGCGTGACGACCTCGATTCCCTCGGCCACCTCGCGGCGCTCCAGCCGCGGCAGGTCGGGGCCGGGCGGCTCGAAGCGCGGCTCCTCGAAGTAGATCACCCGCCACTCCCTCGCAGCGCGAGAGAGGAGGTGCTGAGGGCGCTGCAGCACCAAGTCCCAGGGCAGGTGCGACATGCAGAGGAGAAGGGGGCGGGCCGGTGCTGCGTCGAGTCGGTTCATGAGTTTGTAACTAGGCGAGATGCCCTCGCGTCACCCGATCCTATGATCATCCAGCAATGAACGCTGCGTGATGAGGAACCGCCGCATCACCGGAGCACCGCGCCCGGGCGGCGCTCCGGTGGCGGGCATCTGGCGAGCATCTGGCGGGGGCCGGCCGGGAAATCCCCGGAGGCGGGACCCCAGATTTACGGATCAGGCATATCTTTCCGCATGAAATCAAAGCGGGTTTGCAGTGTAGTTGCGGGAATGCCGCAGTGGGCATCCCAGACACACAGGCGGGCTTGCGGCACCTGAATGCCCTGTAATATGAGAGTGACTCTCAGTATCAGTTTAGTGCGGGTTCGTTTCAGATGAACGTTTGTGTTACCGGCACCAGCGCAAAGCGCCGGCGCTACCTCATGGTGGGCGTCGTCGCCTCCGTCCTTCCCTCGACGATCCTGGCCCAGGAGGCGCAGGCCCCCGGCGCCGGCGAGGCCGCGCCGGCCGGGGCCGTGCAGATCCCGGAGGTCCGGATCCAGAGCGGCATCGAGCGCGGGACCAGCCCGGTGGACGGCTTCGTCGCCGGGGTGAGCGCCACGGGAACCAAGACCGACACGCCGCTGATCGAGACGCCGCAATCCATCTCCGTCGTGACCGCGGACGAGATCGAGGCGCGCGACGCGCGGACGGTGACGCAGGCGCTTCGCTACACGGCGGGCACCGTGACGGATATCCGCGGCTCCACGGCGGTGCGCCTGGATGCGCTGTACTTCCGCGGCTACACCCCCGCCTCCTACCTCGACGGGCTGCGCGTGGCGGGCGGGCGCGATGCCAATCCCAGCACGGATGCCTACCGCATCGAGCGGCTTGAGGTGCTGCGCGGCCCCGCCTCCGTGCTCTACGGCTCCTCGCCGCCGGGCGGCCTGTTCAACATCGTCACCAAGCGCCCCACGGATGAGCGCATCCGCGAGGTGCTGCTGGAGGCGGGGACGCGCGACCGCTACCGCGCGGCCTTCGACCTCAGCGGGCGGCTGGACGCGGACGGCAAGTGGCTCGGCCGCGTCGTCGGCAGCTATTCCGAGGGTGACGGCGAGTTGGACCGCACGCGGGAGCGCCGGTACTTCATCTCGCCTACGCTGACCTGGCGGCCCGACACGGACACGACCGTCACGGTGTTCGGCCACTACCAGCACGATCCGGAGGGCGGCTCCTACGGCAGCGTCCCGGCCTATGGCTCCGTGCTGCCCAACCCGAACGGGCGCATCCGCCAGCGCTTCTATGACGGCGACCCGGATTTCGAGAAGTCGAACCGCGAGCACTACTACATCGGCTACCAGGCCGAGCACCGCGCGACCGAGTGGCTGACCCTCCGCCAGAACGCCCGCTACCTGCACACGCAGGGCCAGTACCGCAGCATCTACAATGCGGGCGTCACGCCGGACTACCGGCAGATGGTGCGCTCGGCCTTCGGGACGGATGTCGACATCGACGTCTTCACCATCGACAACCAGGCGCAGGGCCGGTTCCGCACGGGGCCGTTCGAGCACCTGACGCTGGCGGGGCTGGACTACTTCCGGGTGCTGACGGACACCTACCAGGCCTCCGCCCTCTCCACCACGGCGCTGGGGCAGCGGCTGCCGCGGCTGGACCTGTTCAACCCGAACTACGACAACCAGGGCTCCTTCTTCCCGCCCTTCAGCAGCTACTCCAGCCAGCGCCAGAACCAGATGGGCGTCTACCTGCAGGACCAGATCAAGTACGACCGGCTGACCCTGCTGCTCGGCGGGCGGCTGGACTGGTCCGACACGACGACGGAGAACAAGAACCTCACGACGCAGACTCTCGCTTCCCGCACGCGGTCCACGGCCAGCGCCGCCACTGGGCGGGCGGGCGCGGTGTACCGCTTCGACAACGGGATCGCGCCCTATGCCAGCTACAGCGAGAGCTTTGAGCCGCAGGCGGGCACGGACCGGCTGGGTAGCCCCTTCCGGCCGACGACGGGCCGCCAGTACGAGGTGGGCATCCGCTACCAGCCGACGGGCACCAACCTGCTGCTGAGCGCCGCGGCCTTCGACCTGCTGCGCGAGAACGTGCTGACGACGGACCCGGTGAACCCCGGCTTCAGCGTGCAGCAGGGCGAGACGCGTTCCCGCGGCCTGGAGTTCGAGGCCAAGGCGACGCTGATGGCCGGGCTGAGCTTCACGGCCAACTACTCCTACACGGACGTCGAGTTCTCGAAGACGCGCAACACCACGGTGATCGACCTGGGCTTCTTCCCGACGCGGACCGGCGGCACGGTGGCGCTGCAGGGCAAGACGCCTTGGGGCGTGCCGACGCACCTGGCGTCCGGCTGGGTGGACTACACCTTCCAGGAGGGCAACCGGCTGGCGGGCCTGGGCGTGGGCGGCGGCGTGCGCTACATCGGCTCCTCCTGGGGCGACGACGCGAACACCTTCAAGGTGCCCGACGCGACGCTGCTGGACCTCTCCGTCCGCTACGACCTGGGCCAGTTGACGCGGACCTTCCAGGGCGCGACGGCCTCGGTGAACATCAGCAACCTGGCGGATACGCGCTATGTCAGCAGCTGCTTCTCCTACTCCTCCTGCTGGTACGGCACGGGGCGGGTGGTGCTGGGCAACATCCGCTACCGGTTCTGACATGATGCGGGCCGGCCTTCCCGTCCCGTCCGCAGCCTCCCTCCGCGCCCGGCTCCCACCGGGCGCGGAACTGCGCCGGGCCGGCGGGATCGTGCTGCGGATCCTGGCGGGGGTGGGCGGCGGCTACGCCGTGGCCGCCCTGTCCACCACCGTGCTCTCCCTCGGCCTTCCCATGCAGCGGGCCGAGGCGGTGCTGACCGCCACCATGGCGAGCTTCGCCGTCTATGCCGGGGCGGTGGTCTGGGCCTTCGCGGCCCGCAATGCCTGGCGGGCCTGCGCCGGCATCGCCGGCACGGCGGCGCTGCTGGTGGCCGTTCTCTACCTCCTGCAAGGTCACCTCCCGTGAAGGAAGGCTTCCGCCAGTCCATGGCCTGGCTGCACAGCTGGGCCGGGCTGCTCGTCGGCTGGATTCTCTTCGCCGTCTTCCTCACCGGCACCGCCGCCTATCTCCGGCCGGAGATCTCCTACTGGATGCGGCCGGAACTCGCCCTGTCCCGCCCCGGACCGGCGGATGCCGAGGTGGCGGTGAAGGCCATGCAGGGCATGGCGCCGAATTCCCCCACCTGGTTCATCACGCTGCCGAGCGAGCGCGAGACGACCACCCGCGTGTTCTGGCGCGAGGGCGGCGGGCGCGGCCGCGGGCGCGGCTTCCGGGAGGCGGTGCTGGACCCCGCCACCGGCCACCCGGTGGAGGCGCGCGAGACGATGGGCGGGGAGTTCTTCTACCGCTTCCACTTCCAGCTGCATTACATGAGCGTGCTCTGGGGCCGCTGGATCGTCAGCATCTGCGCGATGTTCATGCTCGTCGCGATCGTCAGCGGCATCATCACGCACCGGCGCATCTTCGCGGACTTCTTCACCTTCCGGCCGGGCAAGGGCCAGCGCTCCTGGCTGGACGGGCACAATGTCTGTGCGGTGCTCGCGCTGCCCTACCACCTGATGATCACCTACACCGGGCTGGTGCTGTTCATGCTGATGGTCATGCCCTGGGGCATCGACCGCGCCTATCCCGGCGGGCGCCAGGCCTTCAACGCGGAGGCCTTCGGCAGCGCCCCGCCGCGCCCGCGCGCCAACACCCCCGCGCCGCTGGCGCCCGTGCTGCCGCTGGTGGAGGAGGCGCAGCGGCGCTGGGAGGGCGGGCGCGTCGGCCGCATCGTGGTGGCGAACCCCGGCGACGCGAACGCCACGATCCAACTCGTCCGCGCGGATTCCGAGCGCATCTCCTACAACCCGCAGAGCCTCACCTTCGACGGCCCGACCGGCGCGCTGATCCAGGACAGCGGCGAGGGCCGCCCCGCCGCCGAGGTGCGGGGTTGGATGTACGGCCTGCATATCGGCCGGTTCGCCGGGCCGTTCCTGCGCGGGCTGTTCCTCCTCTCCGGCCTGGCGGGCACGGTGATGGTCGCCACGGGCTGCGTCCTCTGGGCCGTGAAGATGCGGCAGCAGGCGGCCAAGAAGGGCCGGGTGGGATTCGGCACGCGGCTTGTGGAGCACCTGAACATCGCCGCCATCGCCGGCCTGCCGCTGGCCATGGCGGCCTTCCTCTGGGCCAACCGCCTGCTGCCCGTGGGGATGGAGGAGCGCGCGGCATGGGAGGTACACGTCTTCTTCATCATCTGGGGCCTCTGCTTCGTCCACCCGCTGTTCCGCCGGGGGCGGCAGGCCTGGGTGGAGCAGTTCGCCGCCGGGGCTGCCGCCTTCGCGTTGCTGCCGGCGCTCAATGCTCTGGTGACGCAGCGCCACCTCCTCGCAACCCTGGCCGAGGGCGACATCGTGCGGGCCGGGTTCGACCTGGGGCTGCTGGCCTGCGCCGCGCTGCTGGGCGTGCTGGCCTGGAAGGTGGCGCGGCACCAGCCGGCAACCGCGCGCGCGCGCAGGCCCGCCCCGAAGGCGGCTCTCATGCCGGCGGAGGCCGCGGAGTGATCGCCTTCGCCGCCGCGCTGTCCTACGCCGGCTTCACCGCCCTCTGCCTAGCCATGGCGCGCCACCACGAGCAGGTGTTCCGCAGCCGCGCCGTGCCGGCCGGGCGGCGGCGCGTCCTCACCGCGCTGGGCTGGGGGCTCCTGGCCCTGTCGGTCGTGCCCGTCGTGATGGAGCTGGGGTGGGGGCTGGGCCTCGTCCTGTGGCTTGGCCTGCTCACCGCCACGGCCATGCCGCTGGCCATGCTGCTGAACTACGCGCCGCGCGTCGCGCTGGCGCTGGCCGTCACGCCGGTCTTGACCGGCATCGGCCTGCTCCTCTGAACTAGCGCTTCGGCCAGATCCAGCGCGGCGGGTCGAGGTCGGGCGCGGAGGTTTCGCCGAGTTCCTTGTGCAGCCGCACCGCCGTGACCTCGCCCTCGCCGTGCAGGGCGTCGATCAGCACCTCGTTGTGGCTGACCACCACGACCTGGCATCGGCGCGAGGCCTCCGCGAGGAGCCGGGCGAGGGGCGGCATTAGCGAGGGATGCAGGCTGGCCTCCGGCTCGTTCAGCACCATCAGCTCCGGCAAACGCGGCGAGAGCAGCGCGGCGGCGAGCAGGAGGTAGCGCAGCGTGCCGTCGGAGAGTTCCGCCGGGCCCAGGGGGCGCAGCAGCCCGTGCTGGTGCAGGAGGAGGCCGCCGCGCTCGCCCGGCCCCGCCTCCAGCCGCGCGCTGGGGAAGGCGTGCTCCACGGCCGCTTCCAGCGCCGCCGCGTCGCCGATCGCGGCGATGGTGGCGATGGCGGCCGCGAGGTCGGCGCCGTCGCCGCCGAGCACGGGAGTGTAGGTCATTACCTGCGGGCGCCGCGCCGGTGCGTCCGGGTCGGTGCGCAGCGCGTCGTAGAAGCGCCAGTTCCGCAGGCGCTCGCGCGCCGCGAGAAGCTCCGCGCCGTCCGTCGGGTCGGCGCAGTGGGTGACCATGGAGTCGAAGGGTGAGAGGTCCAGGGCCGCGTCCCGCCAGGCGCCGTCCCGCGCGCGGCGCAGCCGCACATGCGGGCCGCGGCGCTCGGCGAAGATGTTGGCGCGTCCGGGCAGATCGCCGGTCCACATCGCCTCCAGCTTGATCGCAGGATCCAGTGGGAAAGGGTGGGGTGGCACCGGCAGGCCGAGGTCGATGGCGTAGCCGTACTCGTCACCGGAGAAGCCGAGGCGGAGGCTGACCGGGCCCTTGCGCGCCGTGCCCTGGACGGGGTGAATCCCCGCGCGCACGCTCCGGCCGAACGCCTCGGGGCCGGCCCAGAGCGCGGAGGAGAGCCCGCCTTCCCCGGCCAGCGCCGCGACGAGGCGGCCCTGCGCCGCCTCGGCCAGGAGACGGAGCGAGCGGTAGAGGCTCGTCTTGCCGCTGCCATTGGCGCCCGTGACGACCGTCAGCGATCCCAGCGGCACGACAAGATCGCGAAGCGAGCGGTAGCCCGAGACGGCGAGCGTGGTGATCAATCCGGGCTTCCCTTCCGGCGGCGGTCCCTGCGCCTTCCCGGCAGGCTCGCCCGGGCGCTCAGCGCCTCATGCCCCGGGCCGGCCCTCGTGATCCAGCGGAAGGAGGCCGTTCCGGACCATGCTGATCATCATCTGGAGCACGGAAGGGGCGATCCGCTCGGCATCCCCGGCCAGGAGGGCCATGTCGGGGCGCCAGGCGCACCGCACCCGGCCATCCTCGTCGCGGATCACCATCTCCCAACGATCGTCCAGGCGATGGGCCTCCGCCGTCATCACCCGGTCGAGGTGGGCGAAAAGGTCGGTGTGGGCTGCCCTGTTCATGCGCAGGCCGTCTCGCCGTTCTGTCCTGGAAACCAGGAGCCACCGCCGGCCACAGGACATGTCCTGGTCGGGCGATGGCTCCCATCCGGCTCCCCCTGAGCCGGGTCGCGGGCTTCTAGAGGGAAGCCGTGCGGGGGAGCGATGCTATTTCAGTGGGCGCAACATGCGCGGATGCATGGCTCGAACCGCGTGCCAGCCTGTCCCGTGAAGGGCCAGGGCGGCGTGCCCTAACGGGGGGCACCCCTGCCTGGCCGCGGCGTCTCATACCCCGCCGGCGGCCGTTTCCCGGTGATGGACATGGCGTGTTCCGCCGGCCCCTGCCGGGATGCCGCAAGGTGACAGGAAGATGGCGCAGAGCGTCAAACGCGCGCCCGGATCGTCCGCCTAAATCCGTCGTACCGGGGCCGGATGCTCCTGGTGCGAGGCACAAGATGAAGAACGCAGTGTTCGGGGCGCTGTTGGTCATGGCGGGGGCTCTGGCGGTGGCGCCCACCGCGAAGGCCCAGAGTTACGGGTATGGCTACGGCTATGCCCCACCGCCGCCGGCCTGGGAGCATGAGGGCTGGCACGAGCACAGGGCTCGCCGCGAGTACCGCCGTGAGTTCTGGCGCCAGCAGCGCGAGTTGGCCGAGCGCCGGGCCTATGAGGCCGGCCAGCGCGACGCCTACCGGCATCAGCAGCCGGCCTGGGCCTATCGCTGAAGGGCCGGGGGCGGCGCGGGCCGCCTGCTGGCAGGGCGGGTGGGCCATGGATTGCTTGGCCCGCCTGTGCCTGCAGGTACGCGCTTCCCGTCTCGGTCGCCTCCCGCTCCCGGGGCCCGGAAGCGCGGCGGGCGTGACCGGCGCTGCCAGTCCGCCGCTAACCCGGAGCCCGCATCATCCGCATGATCGCCCGGCGCGCGAGGTCGCGCCGGGCTCTTTCCATGCCCGCCTCGATCGCCTCCGCATTGGTCCGGGCCGCGTCCTCGTAGGACACTCCCTCGGGCGTGCGGTCCACCGTCTCCCACTCGGGACTGGCGCAGGAAGCCAGCAGAAGAGCTGTGAGTGTGGCTGTAAGGGCAGCGTGGAGGCGCATGGCGGGGTTGTAGGCGAATCGCCCGGCTCTCCACCACAACAGGTTCGCCGGGCGGTGACGCGGGGATGGCTAGGCGGCTGGCCGCCCCGTGATCCGGCGCCCCCGCATCACTCCTCCGAGCCCAGCCGGTACCCCACGCCCGGCTCCGTCCGGATCAGGGATGCCGCCTCACCCAGTTTCTGGCGGAGATGCCCGATATAGACGCGCAGGTACTGCGCATCCTCCGCGTGCCCGGGGCCCCAGACGGCGGAGAGGAGCTGGCGCTGCGTCACCACCCGGCCCGTACCGGCCCGCGCCAGGGCGGCGAGCACGGCCCATTCGCGCGGCGTCAGGCGCAGGAGGGCCCCGTGGAGGCGGGCCATGCGCCCGGCCAGGTCCACCTCCAGCGGCCCCACTCGGATCACGGCATCCGCCGGCACCGCCCCGCGCGCGGCGGCGCGGCGGAGCGAGGCGCGGAGCCGCGCCAGCAGCTCCCCCAGCGCGAAGGGCTTCTCCACGTAGTCGTCCGCCCCCGCGTCCAGCGCCGCGACCTTGCCCTCCTCCCGGTCCCGGGCGGAGAGGACGATGATCGGCGCCTCCGTGAAGCCGCGCAGGCGGGGGATCACGAGCTGCCCGTCCATGTCCGGTAGGCCGAGGTCGAGCAGCACCGCGGCGGGGCTGTGGGAAGCGGCGATCCGCAGCCCTTCCGCCGCGTTCTCTGCCCGCAGCGGTTCGTAGCCCGAGGCGGCGAGGGCGGGGCCGAGGAAGCGGTGGATCTGCGGCTCGTCGTCCACCACCAGCACGCGGGGTGGGAGGAGTTCCGCGCCGGTCATGCCGGGAACCGCAGGGACATGCGCGTCCCCTTGCCCTCATGCACCGGGCTTTCCGCCGCGATCTCGCCCCCCATGGCCCGCGTCAGGCCGCGGGCGATGGCAAGGCCCAGCCCCGTGCCGGCGGCGATGCGGTCCGTGCGGCTGGCGCGGAAGAAGGGGTCGAAGATCCGCACCAGGTCCTGGCGGGGGATGCCGGGCCCGTCATCCTCCACCTGCACCAGCACGTTCGCGCCTTCCCGGCGCGCGGTGACGACGACATGGCCGTGCGGGCCCGAGAACTTCATCGCATTGTCCAGGAGGTTGGAGAGGATCCCGTCGAACAGGACGGGGTCGAGCGAGGGGGTCGGGAGCCGGTCGCCGAGCCGGCGCTCCACGGGCCGCCCGGCCGCTTGCCCGGCGCGCTCCGCGGCGGCCTCGATCGCGGCGGGCAGGTCCAGCGGCTCCCGCCGCAGGGGCACCGCGCCGCTCTCCACCCGCACCATGTCCAGCACGTTGGTGGCGAAGCGCGCCAGCCGCGCCGTCTCCTCCTCCGCGGCCAGGATCAGGTCGGCGCGCGCCTCGGGCGGTAGGGCCTCGCCCATGGTGCGCAGCGTCTCCAGCGATCCGCGGATGCCCGTCAGCGGCGTGCGCAGGTCGTGGCCGAGCGAGGTGAGCAGTGTCGTCCGCAGCGCGTCCGCCTCCGCGCGCGCCGTGCCGCGCGCGCGCTCCTCCATCAGCTCGGCCCGCTCCAGCGCGATGGCGGCCTGGTCCAGCAGCGCGTCCAGCGTGCGGGCGCGCTCCGCGTCCAGCGGCTCGGTCCGGTCGGCGAAGCGCAGCCCGACCAGCCCCGCCGCGCCCGCGCCGCTGGAGAGGGGCTGGAACTGCCAGGGCACGGCGGGCAGCGTGTCCGTCCCCCAACCCGCCGGGGAACGCCGGGCGGAGGCCCAGCGCGCGGCGGCCATGGAGGCGTCGTCCGGCTGGGCGTGGGGGGGCGCTGCGGCGCGCAGGACAAGGTCGGCCTCCTCCGGCGCGCGGGGCGCATCCAGCCCCAGCCCTGGCAGATCACCCGCCGTCAGCGGCATCAGCACGCAGCAGGGGCAGCCCGCCACCCGCTCCGCCTCCCCCGCGATGAGGGTGAGGAGGTCGCCGCGGCTCATCGGGGCGCCCAGGCGCCGGCTGAACTCCACCAGCCGCCGCAGCCCGAATACCCGCGCCCGGGCCGCCCGGACGGAATGGCCCAGCCGCCCCGCCGTGCCGGCCAGGAGCAGGGCGACGAGGCTGAAGACGACCGCCCCCACCACCTCCTGCGGCCCGGCGATGGTGAGGGTGTAGCGGGGAGGGATGAAGAGGAGGTTCCAGGAGAGGAAGGAGAGCACGGCCGCCGCCACGCCGTGCGCGGGCCCGAAGGCGACGGCGGAGGCCACCGTGGCCGCCAGGTACACCATGCCCAGCGCGCCTTCCGCCACGATCCCGTCCAGCCCGAAGCCGATTCCGGTGGCGGCCAGCACCAGCAGCGGCACGGAGGCCCAGCCAAGCCACGAGGGAACGGCGCGGGCCGGAGGAGGGGAGGGGCGCCGCCCCGTGCCGACGGGATCGGGCACGAGGTGCAGGGCGAAATCCGTGGCCCGCCGCAGCAGGGTGGCGGAGAGGGTGCGGCCGGTCAGCCGCCGCCACAGCGAGGGCCGCCCGCGGCCGAGCACGAGGTGCGTCACGTTCCGCTCCGCCGCCGCGGCCAGGATGGCGCGGGGCACGTCGGTGTCCACCACCGTCTCCGTCTCTGCCCCCAGCGTCTCGGCGAAGCGCAGCGCGGGGGTGGGATCGCCTCCGCCCATGCCGGGCCGCTCCACGTGCAGCGCCACCAGCGGCGCGCGCAGCGTGGCGGCGATGCGCTGGGCGTGGCGCACCACGTTCTCCGCGGAGGCATCTGCGCCGACCAGCACCATCACGCGGTCCCCCGTGGGCCAGGGGCCGGCAATGGCGTTGGCGCGCATGTAGCCGGTGACGTCGGCATCCACCCGCTCCGCCGTGCGGCGCAGCGCCATCTCGCGGAGCGCGGCAAGGTTGCCCTCGCGGAAGAAGCCGCGCAGGGCGCGCTCCGCTTGGTCCGCGCGATAGACCTTGCCCTGGCGCAGCCGCTCCAGCAGCTCCGCGGGCGGGATGTCGATCAGCTCCACGGCGTCGGCGCCCGCCAGCACGCCGTCCGGCACCGTCTCGGCCACGCGCACGCCGGTGATGCGGGCGACGGCGTCCGAGAGGCTCTCCAGGTGCTGCACGTTCATCGCCGTCCAGACCTCGATCCCGGCGGCGCGCAGCTCCTCCACGTCCTGCCACCGCTTGGGGTGGCGGCTGCCCGGCGCGTTGCTGTGCGGCAACTCGTCCAGCACGAGGATCGCGGGGCGGCGGGCGAGGGCGCCGTCCAGGTCGAACTCCTCCAGCACCTGGCCGCGGTAGTCCAGCCGGGCGCGGGGCAGCACCTCCAGCCCCGCCAGCTGCGCGGCCGTCTCCGCGCGGCCATGCGTCTCCGCGAGGCCGACCACGACATCCGTGCCGCCCAGCGCGCGGCGGCGGGCTTCGGTCAGCATCTCGTAGGTCTTGCCCACGCCCGGGGCGGCGCCGAGGAAGACCTTCAGCCGCCCGCGCCCCTCCCGCCGCGCCTCGGCGAGGAGGGCGTCAGGATCGGGGCGGGGCGGCTCGGCGGGGCGTGAGGAGGACGGCATAACCCGGGTCAGGCGGTGGATGGGGGCCGGGGAGGCGCCCCCGTGCTGTCATCCTTTCGCATGGCCGCCGAGACAGCCCAAGGCGAGAGCGACGGCGGCGATCCCAACCGCCCCGGCCAGCCAGAGCACCGCGAAGGCCGGGTTGGACGTGGCCGGGCCCCGCAGGCCCATGACGAGCGAGCCGAACAGGCCCTAGAGGAGCAGTGCCAGGAAAGCGCAGAACCCGGTGCGGCAGGGCGGGATTTGCCGGATACGGGAAAGGCTCCGGCCCTGACCGGGGGAGGCGCGGTGCATCTCCTGCAGCGGCGCTATGGCGGCCGACATGCTCCCACCTTCCGATGCGTGGACCGGGCGGTAATCTGGCGGGGCCGGCGTAAAGGCGCGATGATCGGAAGGGACACCCGGCATAAAGGCCGCGTAAAGGCGGGCGCGTCGCCGGCAGGCTTTATGCCCTTTTTACGAGCCCGCCTGCCTTCCCGAATGGTGTTTTTACGGCCGCAGGGCTGAATCCCTGTGCGGTCGCCGGCCCATGCCGGCAGGGAACCGCCATGCTCGACATCCTTCTTCTCGCGCTCGGCCTCGGCAGCTTCGCGCTGCTCGCGGCCTATGCTGCCGCCTGCGAACGGGTCTGACGCGCCGTGCTCGACCTCATCCTGGGCGGCGCCGTCTGCGCCGGCCTCCTGGCCTATCTCCTGTGGGCGCTGCTGCGCCCCGAGAGCCTGTGATCCGGACATCCGATCCATGACACTCCTCGGCTGGGCGCAGATCGCGCTCGTCCTCGCGCTCACCGTCGCGGCCGCCGTGCCGCTGGGGCGCTACATCGCCGCCGTCGCCGGTGGCCACGTCACCTGGCTCCGGCCGGTGGAAGCCCTGTTCTACCGCGCGGGGGGAATCGATCCGGAGCGCGGGCAGGACTGGAAGAGCTATGCCCTCGCCATGCTCGCGGTGAACGCGGCGGGCTTCGTGCTGCTCTTCGCCATCCTGCGGCTGCAGGGCGTGCTGCCGCTGAACCCGCAGGGCGTTTCCGGCATGTCCTCCTGGCTCGCCTTCAACACGGCTGTCAGCTTCGTCACCAACACGAACTGGCAGGCCTATTCGGGCGAGGTCGCGGCCTCCTACCTGTCCCAGATGGCCGGGCTTGCGGTGCAGAACTTCCTCTCTGCGGCCACCGGCATCGCGCTGGCGCTCGCCGTCTCCCGCGCCTTCGCGCGTGGCGGGGTGCGGGAGCTCGGGAATTTCTGGGCGGACCTCACGCGCGTCACGCTCTACGTGCTGCTGCCGCTGGCGGTGGTGCTGGGCTTCGCCTTCGTCGCGCTCGGCATGCCACAGACCTTCGCGGACTACGCCACGGCCACCACGCTGGAGGGCGCGGAGCAGACGGTCCCGCTCGGCCCCGTCGCCTTCCAGGTCGCCATCAAGCATCTCGGCACGAATGGCGGCGGCTTCTTCGGCGTGAACTCGCTGCACCCTTTCGAGGGGCCGGACGCGATCGCGACCGCCCTGCAGATCTGGGCCCAGGCCGTGATCCCCTTCGCGCTCTGCCTCACCTTCGGGCGCATCGTCGGCGATATCCGCCAGGGCCGCGCGCTGTTGGCCGTGATGGTCGGCTTCGTCGTGGTGGCCACCGCCGCCATCTACGCGGCCGAGGCCGCGGGCAACCCGCTGATGACGGCGATGGGCGTCGATCCCGCCATGGGCAACATGGAGGGCAAGGACCTCCGCTTCGGCCTGCCGCTCGTCGCGCTCTTCACCGCCACCACCACGGGCGCCTCCTGCGGCGCGGTGAACGCGATGCTGGACAGCTTCACGCCGCTGGGCGGGATGGTGCCGCTGTTCCTGATCCAGCTCGGCGAGGTGCTGCCGGGCGGCGTGGGATCGGGTCTCTACGGCATGCTCGTCTTCGCGCTGCTGGCGGTGTTCGTCGCCGGGCTGATGGTGGGGCGCACGCCGGAATACCTGGGCAAGAAGGTGCAGGCGCGGGAGATCAAGCTGGCGATGCTGGCGGTGCTGATCCTGCCGACCGCAATCCTCGGCTTCACGGCCGTATCCCTGGTGCTGCCGGCCGCGGTCTCCTCCATCCAGGATGCCGGGCCGCACGGCCTCTCCGAGATGCTCTACGCCTACACCTCGGCGGCGGGGAACAACGGCTCGGCCTTCGGCGGCCTCACCGCCGACACGCCCTGGCTGAACACGACCCTCGGCATCGCCATGCTGCTCGGCCGCTTCGCCTTCGTCGTGCCGGTCCTGGCCATCGCGGGCTCGCTGGCCGCCAAGGCCAAGGCGTCGGAAGGCGCGGGCACCTTTCCCACCCACGGCCCACTCTTTGCCGGGCTGCTGGCGGGCGTGATCCTCATCCTCGGCGGGCTGCAGTTCCTGCCCTCCCTCACCCTCGGGCCGATCGCGGAGCACTTCACGATGCTCGCCGGCAAGTCCTTCTGAGGCGAACCCAGATGCTCGACACCACCACCGGCATGGGCGCCACCACGCGCGCCCGTCCCCCGATGCTCGACCCGGCGCTGCTGCCGCGCGCGATCGGGGACGCCTTTCGCAAGCTGAACCCCGCGACGCTGATCCGGAACCCCGTGATCTTCGTCACCGAGGTCGTCTCCATCCTCGTCACCGTCCTGGCGGGGAGCGCCGCCGGGCGCGGCGAGCCCTGGGGCTTCCAGGCCGGGATCGCGGTCTGGCTCTGGTTCACCGTCCTCTTCGCCACCTTCGCGGAAGCCGTGGCGGAGGGCCGCGGGCGGGCGCGGGCGGAGAGCCTGCGCAAGGCCCGCACCGACACGCAGGCCAAGCTGCTGATCCGCGCGGACGACCGCTCTCTCTGGCAGCCGCGCGGCGCGACGGAGCTGCATGTGGGCGACCTCGTGCTCGTCGAGGCCGGCGACCTCATTCCCTCGGACGGCGAGGTGGTGCAGGGCATCGCCAGCGTGAACGAGGCGGCGGTGACGGGCGAGAGCGCCCCGGTGATCCGCGAGAGCGGCGGCGACCGCAGCGCCGTCACCGGCGGCACGCTCGTCGTCTCCGACTGGATCGTGGTGCGGATCACCGCCGCGCCCGGCTCCACCTTCCTCGATCGCATGATCTCCCTCGTCGAGGGCGCCGCCCGCCAGAAGACGCCGAACGAGATCGCGCTGGACATCCTGCTGGCGGGGATGACGATCATCTTCCTGATCGCGGTGGCCAGCGTCGTCGGGCTGGCGAGTTGGAACGGCCAGCCGCCCTCCGTGCCCGTGCTGGCGGCGTTACTCGTCACGCTGATCCCCACCACGATCGGCGGCCTGCTCTCGGCCATCGGCATCGCCGGCATGGACCGGCTGGTGCGCTTCAACGTGATGGCGACCAGCGGCCGCGCGGTGGAGGCGGCGGGCGACGTGGACGTGCTGCTGCTGGACAAGACCGGCACCATCACCCTCGGCAACCGCCAGGCCGCCGCCTTCGTCCCGGTGGCGGGCGTGGCGGAGCGCGACCTGGCGGAGGCCGCCGTGCTCTCCTCACTCGCGGACGAGACGCCGGAGGGGCGCTCCATCCTCGCTTTCGCGCGGGAGCGGCACGGCATCGCGCCGCCGGCCCTGCCGGCGCACGCCGCCGTGGTGCCCTTCACAGCGCAGACCCGCACCTCCGGCCTGGATATGGACGGGGCGCAGTACCGGAAGGGTGCGGCCGATTCCCTGATCCGCGCCACGGGGCAGGAAGCGCCGGCCGCGCTGCGTGAGGCGGTGGACCGCATCGCCCGCGTGGGCGGCACGCCGCTGGTTGTGGCGAAGGACAACCGCATCCTCGGCGCCATCGAGCTGAAGGACATCGTCAAGCCCGGCATCCGCGAGCGCTTCGCGGCCCTTCGGAAGATGGGCATCCGCACGGTGATGGTGACGGGCGACAACCGCCTGACCGCTGCCGCCATCGCGACAGAGGCGGGGGTGGACGATTTCATCGCGGAGGCGACACCTCAGGACAAGCTGCAGTACATCCGCGACGCCCAGGGAGAGGGACGGCTCGTCGCCATGGCCGGCGACGGCACGAACGACGCGCCGGCCCTGGCCCAGGCCGATGTGGGCGTGGCCATGCAGACCGGCACCCAGGCCGCGCGCGAGGCCGGGAACATGGTGGACCTGGACAGCGACCCCACGAAGCTCATCGAGGTGGTGGAGATCGGCAAACAGCTCCTCATCACCCGCGGCGCGCTGACCACCTTCTCCATCGCCAACGACGTGGCGAAGTACTTCGCCATCCTGCCGGCCATCTTCGTGCTGCAATACCCGGAGCTGCAGGCGCTGAACGTGATGCGCCTGGCGAGCCCGGAGAGCGCCATCCTCTCGGCCGTGATCTTCAACGCGCTGATCATCGTGGCCCTGGTGCCGCTCGCGCTGCGGGGGGTGCGCTACACGCCGGTGGGCGCGGCCGCGCTGCTGCGGCGGAACCTGCTGATCTACGGGCTGGGCGGCATCGTCGCGCCCTTCGCCGGGATCAAGATCATCGACCTCGTCCTCCAGATCCTCGGGATCGCCTGAACCATGTCCATCCTTCGTCCCGCCGCGACGGTCGTCCTCGGCTTTACTCTCCTCCTCGGCCTTGCCGCGCCCGCGGTGATGACCACGGTGGCCGGCGCGGTGATGCCACGCCAGGCCGGCGGCTCCCTCATCGAGCGCGACGGGCGCGTGATCGGCTCCGCTCTCATCGGCCAGAACTTCACGGGGGAGCGCTACTTCCACCCGCGCCCCTCCGCCACCAGCGCGCCGGACCCTCAGGACAGCAGCAAGACGGTGGACGCCCCCTACAACGCCGCCGCCTCGGCCGCATCCCAGCGCGGGCCGACGAGCCAGGCCCTGCTGGACGCGGTGAAGGAGCGGGTGGCGGAGGCCGGGTCGGCGCCCGTGCCGGCGGACGCCGTCACCGCCTCCGGCTCGGGGCTCGATCCCGACATCAGCCCGGAGAATGCCGCCCGCCAGGTGGCGCGGGTGGCGCGGGTGCGGGGTCTCCCGGAGGAGCGGGTGCGCGCGCTGGTGGACGCCAGCACCGCAGGGCCGTGGCTGGGAATCCTAGGTGCGCCCCGCGTGAACGTGCTGCGGCTCAACCTGGCCCTGGACAGCGCGGGCTGATCCGGCCCGCGCGAGATGCCGGCAAGGGCGGCCCCGGAACGGACGGGGCCGTGCTGCCCGGCAGGCGGCCGAGGCGGCCTGTCAGAGCCAGATCGATGTCGGGTCGAGCGTGCCCACACCGCTCAGCACCAGCTCGAAATCCGCGACGCCATCGCCGTTGACGTCGCCCTGCAGGGTTCCGGCGCTGAACCTCAGTTCGCCAGCCGAGCGGGAGAAGCGCGACGCACCGATCCAGGCGAAAGTCTGGTCGTCGGCACTGCCGACATCTGAGTCGATCGCCGTGAGATCGATCCTGTCGCCCTCGGCGGCGCGGAAGTCGAGCAGGGTGTCACGCCCTCTCCCGGCCGGGCTGTCGTCGATGCTCTCGTAGCGGAAGGTGTCGGCGCCCGATCCGCCGGTCAGGCGGTCGCTGCCGGCGCCGCCGAGGAGAACGTCATCCCCGTTGCCCCCGGCGAGGGCGTCGGCCCTGGCGGACCCGGTGATGGAGACCGCGGTGGCATTCGTGCCGTTGGTGATCCGCCAGCCGGCGCTGCCACCCGCGGCGCTCAGGTCGATGCTGAAGCCCTTCAGGTTGACGTTCGCGACGCCGTCGGCCCAGCTTTCCGCGGTCGCGACCCAGCTCGCCGCCAGGTTCGCATTGGCGACGGCACCGGCCGACACCGTGAGCGTCTCCGCGCCACCCAGCCCGAGATCGGCGATGCTGTCGGTGCCGGCATCGACATGAAAGGTGTCGATCCCCTCGCGGCCGCTCAGGCTGTCGTTGCCCTGCCCGCCCGTGAGGGTGTCGTTGCCCTCGCCGCCCGAGAGCCGGTCATTGCCTTCGCCCCCGAGGAGAAGGTCGTGGCCATTGCCGCCGGTCAGGGTGTCGGCCCTGGCAGATCCCGTGATGGAGACCGCGGTGGCGTTCGTGCCGTTGGTAACCTGCCAACCGGCGCTGCCGCCCGCGGCGCTCAGGTCGATGCTGAAGCCCTTCAGGTTGACGTTCGCGACGCCGTCGTTCCAGGTTCCAGCGCCCGCAACCCAGCTCGCCGCCATATTCGCGCTCGCGCGGGCACCGGCCGACACCACGAGGGTCTCGGCGCCGCCCAGCCCGAGATCGGCGATGCTGTCGGTGCCGGCATCGACATGGAAGGTGTCGATCCCTCCGCGGCCGCTCAGGCTATCGTTGCCCTGCCCGCCCGTGAGGGTGTCGTTGCCCTCGCCGCCTGAGAGCCGGTCATTGCCTTCGCCCCCGAGGAGAAGGTCGTGGCCATTGCCGCCGGTCAGGGTGTCGGCCCTGGCGGATCCCGTGATGGAGACCGCGGTGGCGTTCGTGCCGTTGGTGACCTGCCAACCGGCGCCCCCGCCCGCGGCGCTCAGGTCGATGCTGTACCCTCTCAGGGCTATGCTGGCGACGCCGTCATTGGTGCTGGCGTCTGTCGCCGTCCATTTCGCCGCGAGCATCGCCTCGGCCCTCGCGCCGGCCGAGACGACCAGCACCTCGGCACCACCCAGGCCCAGGTCAGCGACAGTGCTTCTTCCCGCCTCGACGAAGAAGCTGTCCTGGCCTTCGCCGCCGTTCAGGATGTCCCTGCCGGCACCGCTCGCCAGGCGGTCCGCGCCGTAGCCGCCCCAGAGCACGTCGTTTCCGCTGCCCCCGGACAGCTGGTCGTCTCCATCGCCGCCCGAGAGAGCGTCGTTCCCGTCGCCACCCGACAGGCTGTCGTTCCCCTCCCCGCCGAGAAGCAGGTCCGCCCCGCCCTGCCCGGACAGGCTGTCGTTCCCTGCCTCGCCGAGCAGGATGTTGTGCGCGGCATCGCCGAGCAGCGTATCCGCTCCGGCCCCCCCGTGGGTTTCCACGAAGGTGGGCGAGGTGGAGGCCTCGTCGCCGGCGTCAGGCTTCGGCGCCGGCGGGTTGGCGGCGGAGCGTATCAGCTCCGCGATGCTGGCCGCCATCCGCTCGGCCGCGAGGGCCGAGGAGGCGCCGTCCATATGGATTCCGTCCACCGTGGAGAGATCGAGCGTCTTCGCGCCGATCACCACGGACGGATCGCTGCCGATGATGTCCGACTGGGCGGCCCGGACCCCGGCATAGCTGCCATTGGGACCCAGGCCGATCTCCTGGATGACGATCCTGTCGGGCGAGAAGGCGGCCCTGACCCAGTCGAAGAACCTTCCCAGCTCATTGCCATAGGTGTCGTGGTTCGCGGCCGTGGCCGTGCGGGCGTCGTTCTCGCCCTGCGCCCAGATCACGTATTCCGCGCGGTTGCCGATGGACGCCAACTGGGCCTTCGCGTTGGCGAAGAGCGAGCCCGGCTCGTCTGTCAGCCAGTAGCCGTTGCCCCTGTTGTTCTCCGGCAGGAGGGAGGTCGCTCCGACGGCCGCGTTGATGATCGCGACCGGAGCGCCGGTCGCCTCGGCCAGCGCGTTGCCGAAGGCGATCGCCCCGGCCCCTGCCGGCGGCGCCCAGGCCCCCGACGCATCCAGCATGTAGGTCGAGCCGAGCGGCTCCTGCGTGGTCGCGTAGCTGAACCAGCGGGACATGTTGGACTGGCCGAGCGCGGCGACGACGATCCCGATGGCGACGTCGGTGCTGGTGATGGTGCCGCCATTGTTGACCTCGAGGACGTAGCCGTCCCCCTCCGGCACGTTCTCGATCAGACCCCCCGACGTCCAGTCCGCGACCACCGTGCCGGCCTTGAGGAGCCGGGCCGAGTCTCCGGCGAAGGAGACGTCAGCCGTACCGGTACTGGGGTCGCGCTGAAAAAAGTACATGATACGCCTTTTTTGAGACTGGATCGGTTCTGGCCTCTAACACGTAAATTTCTTGTGAGCAAGAAGTATCGATACCGCAACGGTTCGGCCTGTTCCAGCCCTGTCTGAAGGGGCTCTGGCCGCGGCTTTCGCGTGCAGAATGGGCGACCTCCATGCTGGACGGGACGGGAACCTGCCTGCCGAGGAGGCAGCACCGGACCTCGCCTGGGCTGGCGCGAGCCGGAGGGATGGATCGCGACCCTCTGGACGCCGCTATTCCGGAGATTGCGGCCCTGATGGCGCCTTGCCAGCCGCTGCCGCGGGCCACCCCGGGTACGGGTGGGCAGCCCCATTCGCCCGGCAGGGCATGAGGGCGGGAACACCTGCGTCACGGGCTGGGTGGTGATGATCGGCGGCCAGTTGCACCACCGCACGTGCATGGCCCAAGCGTGCCCGCACGGCGCCGACCTATCGGATTCGGCCCCGGGCGGGGCTGCTGGTCACCGGACCGGCAGGCAGGGCGGCCGCGCTAGATCTGGCTCGGCCAGGCCGCATGGCAGGAGGGACGGCTCCTCTCGGCCGTACTTGGCATGGCCACCGTCCGGGGATGCTGCACCGCCGGGTCAGCGAACGGGCGGCCGGCGCGCCGCCCCGGTGGTCAGCCGATCTGCTGAAGCCCGGCCGCGAAGCGGCGCCAGTTGGCGACGTAGCGCGCCGCCGAGTCGAGGAGGGTGTCCGCCACCGCCGGGTCGAGCGTGCGGACGACCCGGGCGGGCGAGCCGACGATGAGGGAGAAGGCCGGAAATTCCTTGCCCTCGGTGACGAGGGCGTTGGCGCCCACGATGCAGTGGCGGCCGATCCGCGCCTTGTTCAGGACGGTCGCCCCCATGCCGATGAGGGAGCAGTCGCCCACCGTGCAGCCGTGCAGGATGGCGTGGTGGCCCACGGTGACGTCGGCGCCGATGGTCAGCGGCGCCCCCGGATCGGAGTGCAGCATCGCGCCCTCCTGGATATTGGTGCGCGCGCCGATCGTGATGCGCGTGTTGTCCCCGCGCGCCACGGCCCCGAACCAGAAGCTGACATCATCTCCGAGGGCGACATCGCCGATGACCTGGGCGTCCGGCGCGATCCAGAACCGGTCCGCGGCCGGCAGGGTCGGTGAGAGCTCGTTCAGGGCATAGAGCGGCATGCGTGTTCTTCCTCGGCGGCCGGTGGCGTGGGCGGTGGCAGCCGCCCCTCCTGCCCGGCCCGGCTTCCCGGGCCCGCGGCGGGTCGGCCCTGCCGCCGCCTACTCGATCACGATCTTCCCCCGCTCGGCGACCCCCTTCCACTTCGCCTGCTCCGCCTTCAGGAAGGCTGAGAAGGCCTGGGGTCCTTCGGCCAGGGGCGTGGTCGCCTGCTCCTCGAAGCGGGCGCGAACGGTCGGGTCGCGCATCGCCTCCCCGAACGCCTCGTAGAGGGCCTCGATCACGGCGGGCGGCGTGCCGGCGGGCGCGACGATTCCGCCGGAACCGTAGGTAGTGCTGTCCCGCAGCCCCGTCGCCTCCGCCAGGGTCGGCACATCGGGAAGCTGCGGCCGGCGGGCGGTGTCGGTCACGGCCAGCGCCCGCAGACCCCCGTCCCGCACCAGCGGGATGGCGGAGGCCGTGCTCTCCATGGCGAAGCCGAGAGAACCCGCCATCAGGTCCGTCAGCATCGGGCCGGCGCCGCGGTAGGGAACATGGGTTGCGCTGGCGCCGATGCCCTGGAGGAACAGCTCGCTCCCCATGTGCTGGGTGGAGCCGGGGCCGCTGGAGCCGAAGTTCATTCCGCCCGCCTTCAGCTTGCGGATCAGTTCCGCCACGTCCCGCGGGCCGTCCTTCGGCACCAGCAGCACGAGAGGCGCCTGGAAGACGCGAATCACAGGCGCAAAGTCGCGCTCGGCGTCGTAGGGCATGTTCCGCATGATGGCGGGGTTGATGGCCAGGCTGGCAAGGCTGCCGAAGCCGAGGGTGTAGCCGTCCGGCGCGGCGCGGGCGACAGCTTGCATGCCGATCGTGCCGCCGGCGCCCGGGCGGTTCTCCGTCACCACGCGGTTGGCCCGGAAGCGCCCTTCCGAGGCCTTGTCCGCCAGCAGGCGGCAGAAGATGTCGTTCGCCTGGCCCGGCGGGAAGGGCACGATGATCCGCACGCTCTTCGACGGATAGGCCTGGGCGAAGGCGCGCGGCGCGGCGGCGAGGCCGGCACCCGCAAGGATCAGCTTGGCCGCGTTGCGGCGGGACAGGATCGTCACTCTCGGTTCCTCCGTGTCGTTCTTCGTTGGTCTTCTCTCGTGGCCCGGCGTCGAGGCCGGGCCGCGTCACTCGGCGGCCAGGGCGGGCGTCTCCCCGGGCTGCAGGGCGCCCTCGGCCAGCAGGGCGGCGATCTCGGCCTCCCCCAGCCCGGCCTCGCGCGCGATCTCGATCCCGTGCTCTCCGGTCCGTGGCGGCTGGCGGCGCAGCGCGGTGCGGCCGCCGCCCATCAGCACGGGCAGGCCGGGGATGCCCGCCACCGGCATGGCGGGCGCGCCGCCCGGGGCGCCGGCCGCGCTCTCCATCGCCACCGGCATCAGCCCGCCGGAGGCGTTGAGGTGCGGGTCGTCGAACAGGTCGGCGGGGCGGGCGATCGGGGCGAAGGGCAGGCCCAGCGCTTCGCAGCGCGCCATGAGCTCGGCCTGTGGCATGGCGCGGAACACCTCCGCCACGCGCGCCCCGATCCGGGGCCGCGCGGCGGCCAGCTGCCCCATGGTGGCCAGGGACGGATCGGCCAGCATGTCCTCCAGCCCAAAGGCGCGGCAGAAGGCCTGCCATTGGGTGGTGGTGACCACCCCGACGAAGACTTGGCGCCCCTCGTCGGCGCTGTCGAAGACGTCGTAGAGCGGCCAGGGCTTGGGCATGGACTTGTCGCCGAAGGGCGGGGGGTTGCGGCCGGTGATGGCGGCGCTGGCCATGTGCTGGGCCACCAGCAGCATGTTGGTCTCGAACAGGCCGGACTGGACGAGGCCGCCGCGCCCCGTCGCCTCCCGCTCCCGCAGCGCGGCGAGGATGGCCACGGCCCCGAAGACGCCGCCCATGATGTCGTTGATGGAGGTGCCGGCCCGCAGCGGCTGGCCGGGCGGGCCGGTCATGTAGGCCAGGCCGCCCATCATCTGCACCACCTCGTCCAGCGCGGCGCGGTTCTCGTAGGGGCCGGGCAGGAAGCCCTTGCAGGAGAGGTAGATCAGGCGCGGGTTCGCCGCCGAGAGCGCCCCATAGCCCAGGCCGAGCTTGTCCATGGCGCCCGGGCGGAAGTTCTCCAGCACCACGTCGGCATCCGCCACCAGCTTCTGCACCAGGGCAAGGCCAGCGGGCTTCTCCAGGTCCACGCAGAGGCTGCGCTTGTTACGGTTGAAGGTCGGGAAGAAGCCGATGGCGGGACCGGTCAGGCGGCGCGTGTTGTCGCCGCCCGGCGCGGGCTCCACCTTGACCACGTCGGCGCCGAGATCGGCCAGCACCATGCCGCAGCTCGGCCCCATGACCATGTGGCTGAACTCGACCACGCGCAGGCCCTCCAGCGGCAGCTTGCGCGGCGCGGCGGGGGCCACTGGCACCGGCTTCGCGACCTTGGCGGGGCTGTAGGTCCGCGGCACGCCGGCAGCCGCCACGCGGCCGTGCAGGGGCTCGTCGGGCAGGCCTTCGCGCAGCGCCTCGCGCGCCGCGATCAGGGCGTGCAGGTCGATGCCGGTGTCGAAGCCCTCGGATTCCAGCATGTGCACCAGGTCTTCGGTGCAGACATTGCCGACCGAGCCGGGTGCGTAGGGACAGCCGCCGAGGCCGCCGAGGGCGGCGTCGAAGCCACGCACCCCCTCCTCCAGCGCGGCCAGGGCGTTCGCCAGCGCGGTGCCGAGCGTGTCGTGCAGGTGCAGGTTGCCGAAGCGCTCCGCTCCCACCTCCGCCCGCACGGCGCGCACAAGGCGGCGCACATGCGAGGGCGTGGCGTAGCCGAGCGTATCCGCGAGCGCGATCACATCCGCCCCCGCGCGGGCCAGCTCGGCGGCAAGCGCCACGACCTCGCTTTCCGGCACCTCACCCTGGAGGGAGCAACCGAAGGCGGTGGCGATGCCGGCCTCGATCCGTGGCGCATCGGGGCCGAGGCCGCGCGCCCATTCCACCACCCGCGCCACCTCGGCCACCTGCTCGGCCCGGGCCCGGCGGACGTTGGAGCGACTGTGCGCCTCGCTGGCGGAGACGGGAATGATGACCGATTGCGCTCCGGCGGCAGCGGCGTTCTGAGCGCCCCGCAGATTTGGGGCCAGGGCGACGACGCGCAGGGCGGGGTGGGCGGCGCGCACGGCCCGCACCACCTCCGCGGCATCGGCCATCTGCGGCAGGGCGGTGGGCGGCACGAAGCTCGCCACCTCCATCTCCCGCACCCCGGCGGCAACCATGGCGCCGATCCAGCGCAGCTTGGCGGCCGTCGGCATGGCCGACTTCGCCATCTGCAGCCCGTCGCGCGGGCCAACCTCCCTCACCGTGACCATCGCCGTTCTCCGGGCCGCTTTTCTCCGCGCATTTTGCGTTCGCGGACCGGGCGGGAGAATCGCTATTCCGCGCGGGGAGCGTCCGCGGGCGGAGAACGCCCCGACAGGAGATGAGCGGCTAGGAGGCGTGCGGGCGGGGAGAGAAGGCCGGCCGGGCGGGCCACCAGGCGCAGGCGGCGAACGGCCCAGGGCTCAGCCAGCGGCACGCCGTGCAGGCCCAGCGCGGCCTCGTAGGGGCGGGCGACCCCGTCCGGCATCACCGTCACCCCGTGCCCGGCCGCGACCATCCGCCGGACGGCATCCGTTCCCGCTACCCGAAAGCGGTAGGGCAGGGGGCGGCCGCGCCGCTGCGCCTGCTCCTCCAGCAGCAGGGCGAGGGCGCCGGCCTCCACCGCCCCGATCACCGGCAGGTCCAGCACGGCGTCGAAGGTGAGCGAGGCGGCGGTGGCCAGCGGGTGGCCGGCCGGCATCACCACGAGCAGCCGGTCCTCGCGCCAGGACTGTCCTTCCAGCCCCGGCGGCAGCGGGCCGGCGACGGTGACGAGGCCGAGATCCGCCCGGTCCTCCAGCAGGTCCTGCAGGATGCGGAGGCTGGTGTCCTCCTGCAGCTCGACGCGGATGCCGGGCCGGGCCCGTGCGAAGCGCTCCAGCGCCTCTGGCAGCGGGTGGCCGGCGATGCAGGAGGCGGTGGCATGGAGCCGCACATGGCCCAGCCCGCCCTCGGCGAGGGCGCGCAGCTCGTCCTCCAGCCGCGCCATCAGCGAGAAGGCGCTGCGGCCGTGCCGCACCACTGCCTGCCCGGCGGCCGTCAGCCGCACGCCGCGCGGCCCGCGCTCCAGGATGGGGGTGCCGCACTCGGCCTCCAGCATCTGGAGCCGCTTGGCGGCGGCCGAGGTGGCGATGCCGCAGCGCACGGCGGCGCGGGTGATGCTGCCCAGATCCGCCGTGGCAAGCAGGATGCGCAGCGTCACCCAGTCAGGCGTCACCATTCCCTATCCTACTCTCCCTGGCATCCAGGGCCCGCGTGGCCGTGAACCGGGGCGCCCTGGTGCCAGGATATCGGCTCGTGGCGCGCTAGGTCACGCCGGATGCCATCCCCAGGCATCGCTCGGCCTCATCGGCGATCGCCCCGGCGGTGATGCCGAAATGCCGCCAGAGGTCGTCCTCGGCGCCCGAGGCGCCGTAGCCCGACATCCCGACGAAGCCGCCCCCATCGCCGAGCCAGCGGTCCCAGCCGAGGCGCACCGCTGCCTCCACGCCCACGCGCACCGTTCCCCGCCCGAGGACGGCGTGCTGGTAGGCCCGTTCCTGCCGTTCGAAGAGCTCCCAGCAGGGCATGGAGACGACGGCCGTCGCCACGCCCCTGGCCTGCAGCGCCTCCCGGGCCCGCAGCGCGAGCGCGACCTCGGATCCCGTCGCGAGGAGCGTGACGCGCGGTGCGCCGCCCTCCGCCTCCTCCAGCACGTAGGCGCCGCGGGCCGAGCGGTTCTCGCCGGCGTCCCGCCGCACCGGTGGCAGGGGCTGGCGCGCGAAGACGAGGGAGGAGGGGCCGCCACGGTTCGCGAGGGCAAGCTCCCAGCACTCCGCCGCTTCCACCGCGTCGGCGGGCCGGAAGGTGAGCATGTTCGGGATGGCGCGGAGCGAGGCCAGGTACTCCACCGGCTGGTGCGTCGGCCCGTTCCGGCCGATTCCAATGGAATCGTGGCTGAAGACGAAGAGGGAGGGCAGGCCCATCATCGCCGCCAGCCGCAGGGTGGGGCGCAGGTAGTCGGAGAAGACGAGGTAGGTCACGCCGACCGGCACCACCCCGCCATGCGCCGCCATGCCGTTCATCATCGCGCCCATCGCGTGCTCGCGGATGCCGTAATGGACGTAGCGCCCGCCCTGATCCGCCGAGGTGAAGGGGCGGAGGGAGCGCTTGTGCGCCGTCGCGCCCTCCAGGTCCGGGGCGCCGGAGATCAACTCGGGGATCACGGCCGCCAGCCGGTCCACGAGGTCGCCGGAGATGCGGATGCCGTACTCGGCCCGCCCCCCGGCCGCCGCCTGCCGGGCGTAGTCCCGCAGCGCGTCCGCCCAGCCCTCCGGCAGGCGCCCTTCCCGCAGCCGGTCGAGCTCTCGGCGCCTGTCGGCGGGCAGGGCGGCGACGCGGGCCTGCCACGCCTCGTAGTCCGGCAGGCTGCGCCGCCCGGCCTCACGCCACGCGGTCTGCACGTCTCCCGGCACCTCGAAGGCCAGATAGGGCCAGCCGAGAGCCGCCCGCGCCGCGCCTGTGTGGTGCGGCAGGAGGCGGGCGGAATGCGCGGCCCGCGTTCCCTCCACCCCCGGCACGCCGCGCCCGATGATGGTGCGGCACGCGATCATCGTCGGCCGCGGATCGGCCTTTCCCCTGATGATGGCGGCCGAGACCGCCGCGGCGTCGTGACCGTCCACCTCCTCGACGTGCCATCCGGAGAGGCGGAAGCGCGCGGGCATGTCATCGCCCTGGGCGAGGCCGATCTCGCCGTCATCCGTCATCCGGTTGTCGTCCCAGAGGAAGGTGAGCTTCCCCAACCGCAGGTGCCCGGCGAGGGAAATGACCTCCTGCCCCACCCCTTCCTGCAGGCAGCCATCGCCAACCATGGCCCAGGTGCGATGGTCCACGATGTCCGGGCCGAGGCGGTGGTGCAGGAAGGCCTCGGCCAGCGCCATGCCGGCCGCGTTCGCGATCCCCTGGCCGAGCGGCCCTGTCGTTACCTCCACCCCGTGCTCCGGCGCCCGTTCCGGATGGCCCTCGCAGGGGGATCCCAGCTCGCGGAAGCGCCGGATCGCGTCGAGGGAGAAGGGCTCGTAGCCGCTGAGGTGCAGCAGCGCGTAGAGCAGCATGGAGCCGTGGCCGTTCGACAGCACGACGCGGTCGCGGTCGAACCACAGCGGGTCCGCAGGATTGTGCCGGAGGTGGTCGCGGTAGAGCGCCGTCGCCGTGTCGGCGGCGCCGAGCGGCGTACCGGGATGCCCCTCGCCGACGCGCTCGCAGGCGTCCATCGTCAGGAAGCGAATGGCGTGCGCCATCCGGACCGCGTCCACGCTGCCGCTCAACGACGCCTCCTCGTTCCACGCATTCTTCGTTGCCTCTGCGTGTGCGTCGTGCCGGGCTCATCGACAAGAGAATAGATTGCACCGACCGGTGAGCCTGGCTCATCCTGACCCTCGTGCGCCCCCACCTTCCCCTCAGTGCGCTTCGCGCCTTCGAGGCCGCGACCCGCACCGGCTCCTTCCGCTCCGCGGCGGACGACCTCGGCCTCACGCCGAGCGCGGTAAGCCATGCGATCCGCGGCCTGGAGCGCGACCTCGGCACGGTGCTCTTCGAGCGGGAGGGGCGCGCGATCCGCCTCACGCCGGAAGGCCAGACGCTGATGCGGCACGTGGAGCGCGGATTCGGGGAGCTGGCGCTCGGCATCGGCTCCGTCGCGGCCCGGCGCCCGCTGCTGCTGAAGCTGCACTCCGCGCCGAGCTTCGCGGCGCAATGGCTCGTGCCACGCCTCGGGCGGCTGCTGCAGGAATGCGAGGGGCTGGAACTGCGGATCGCCGCCGGCACGGACTACACGCGCTTCCTCGCGGACGAGTTCGACGCGGACATCGTCTACGGCGCGCCGCCCCCGGAATACTACGGCAGCGGCGGCCATGGCGGCCTCGTCGTCCTGCCGCTGGGGACGGAGACGATCACGCCGCTCTGCGCCCCCTCAATGGCGCCCTCGATCCGGGAGGCGCGCGACCTCTTCGGCCAGACCCTGATCGAGAGCGACAACAAGCGGGTCCGCTGGCCCGGCTGGTTCGGCGCGAACGGCCTGGTCGCGCCCGCGCCGCGCGGACCGCGCTTCGACCGCAGCTTCATCTCCATCAGCGCGGCCGCCGATGGGCTCGGCGTCGCCCTCGAATCCACGCTGCTGGCGGAGCGGGAGATCGCGGCCGGCCGCCTCGTGCGCCCGCTCGCCGGCATCTGCGAGGACGTGGTCTATACCGGCCACTGGCTCGTCTTCCCCAAGGCCAAGCGCTACGCCCGGTCCCTGGTGCTGTTCCTCGGCTGGCTGGCGAAGGAACTGGGCCTGGACGTCAACGCGGAGGACCTGGAAGCGGGCATGCGCGAGCACGCCGTCGTCGGTGGGGAGCACGGCGCCGGGCAAAGGTGAATCCACTTCACCGGATGGCGCGAATTTCTCGCTTGTTCATGAGCCGAGGAAGAGCCGACACACTCCTGCATAAGACTCAGGAGGAAACAAATGCTCCTTGCGGACAAGACCGCGGTGATCTCCGGCGCGGCCAGCGCGCGCGGCATCGGCCGCGCCACCGCCCGCCTCTTCGCCCAGCACGGCGCCCGCGTCGCGATCCTCGACCTTGACGAGGCGGGCGCGAAGGCCGCCGCGGCGGAGCTGGGCGAGGGGCATGTCGGCCTCGGCTGCGACGTCGCCGATCTCGGGAGCTGCCGCCGGGCGGCGGAGGGCGCCATCGCCGCCTTCGGCAAGGTGGACATCCTCGTCAACAATGCGGGCATCACCCAGCCGCTGAAGATCATGGAGATCGGGCCGGAGAACTGGGAGCGCGTGGTGGACGTGAACATGACGGGCGTCCTCTACCTCTCCCAGGCCTTCATCCCGCATATGCGGGAGCGCAAGCAGGGCTCCATCGCCTGCATGTCCTCCGTTTCCGCGCAGCGCGGCGGCGGCATCTTCGGCGGCCCGCACTACTCCGCCGCGAAGGCGGGCGTGCTGGGCCTGGCAAAGGCGATGGCGCGGGAGCTGGGGCCGGACGGCATCCGCGTGAACAGCGTGACGCCCGGGCTCATCCAGACCGACATCACCGGCGGCAAGCTCACGCCCGAGATGCGGGCGGAGATCCTGAAGGGCATCCCGCTGAACCGGCTGGGAGACGCGGAGGACGTGGCGCGGATCTACCTGTTTCTCGCCTCCGACCTCTCCTCCTACGTCACCGGCGCCGTGATCGACGTGAACGGCGGGATGCTGATCCACTAGGCGCGCCGCCCCGGCCAAGGCGACGGGATCGGCATTCAACAAGCGAGGGAGGACACGCGGCATGAACGCGGTCACGGGGGCGCGCGCCAATGCGCCGGGCCTGGAGGAGCGGGCGCGCAACATCCGGCGCCACGCGCTGCGGATGGGGCAGGTTCAGGGCCAGGGCTACATCGCCCAGGCGCTCGGCGTCGCCGACGTGCTGGCCGTCTCCTACTTCCACGCGCTGCGCTTCCGCCCGGAGGACCCGGAATGGGAGGAGCGCGACCGCTTCCTCCTCTCCATCGGCCACTACGCCATCGCCCTCTACGCCGCGCTGATCGAGGCGGGGATCGTGCCGAAGGACGAGCTGGAGACCTACGGCTCCGACGAATCCCGCCTGCCGATGTCGGGGATGGCAAGCTACACGCCGGGGATGGAGATCAGCGGCGGCTCGCTCGGCCTCGGGCTCGGCATCGCCGTCGGGATCGGTCTCGGCCTGCGCCGCAAGGGCTCCGACCGCTTCGTCTATAACCTCATGTCCGACGGCGAGCTGGACGAGGGACCGACCTGGGAGGCCGCGATGTCCGCCGGCCACTGGAAGCTGGACAACCTGATCTGCATCGTTGACGTGAACCGGATGCAGGCCGACGGCGTCTCGACCGGCGTGCTGAATTTCGAGCCGCTTCCTGCGAAGTGGGAGGCCTTCGGCTGGCACGTCCAGCGCGTGGACGGCAACGACATCCCTGCCCTGATCCGCGCCTTCGACACCGCGCGCGAGCTGCGGGAGCCGAAGCCCCGCGTGATCATCTGCGACACGAAGATGGCGAAGGGCGTGTCCTTCCTGGAAGGGCGGGAGAAGTCGCACTTCCTGCGCGTGGAAGCGCATGAATGGGACCTGGCGGTTGCGGCGCTGGACGAGGGAGCGGCGGCATGATGAAGGTGAAGCGCGGCCCCTGGGGGCGCGGGTCCTGGGGCGAGGCCGCCGCCGTCCTCGATCCATCCAAGCCGAAGCTGACAACTTCGGCGATGATCGCCTCCATCGCCTCCGAAGGGCAGCGCACGAGCGCGGCGCCCTTCGGCGAGGCGCTGGTGAAGGTGGCGCGGGAGCGGCCGGACATCCTCGGCCTCACCGCCGATCTCGGGAAGTATACGGACCTGCATGTCTTCGGCGCGGCCTTCCCCGACCGCTACTACCAGATGGGCATGGCCGAGCAGAACCTGATGCTCGCCGCGGCCGGGCTGGCGCATGAGGGCTTCACGCCCTTCGTGACGACCTACGCCGTCTTCGCCGCCCGCCGCACCTATGACTTCATCTCGCAGGGGATCGTGGAGGAGGGGCTGAACGTGAAGATCTGCTGCGCCCTTCCCGGCCTGACCACGGGCTACGGCCCCAGCCATCAGGCGACGGAGGACCTGGCGATCTTCCGGGGGATGCCGGACCTGACGATCGTCGATCCCTGCGACGCGCTCGACATCGAGCAGGCGACGCAGGCGATCGCGGCGCATCACGGCCCCGTCTACATGCGGCTGCTGCGCGGCAAGGTGCCGCTGGTGCTGGACGAGTACGACTACCGCTTCGAACTGGGCAAGGCGAAGCTGCTGCGCGACGGCGCGGAAATCCTGGTGATCTCCACCGGCTTGATGACCATGCGCGCGCTGGAGGCGGCGCAGCGGCTGGAAGCCGACCGGGTGGGCGTGGCCGTCCTCCACGTGCCGACGATCAAGCCGCTGGATGAGGCGACGATCCTGCGGGAGGCGGGCCGCACCGGCCGCATGGTGGTGGTGGCGGAGAACCACTCCGTCATCGGCGGCCTTGGAGAAGCAGTGGCGGGCGTCCTGCTGCGGGGCGGGGTGGCCCCGCCGCGCTTCCGGCAGGTGGCCCTGCCCGACGCTTTCCTCGACGCCGGCGCCTTGCCTACGCTGCACGACCGATACGGGATCTCCGCCGAGGCCATGGCGGGCAGCCTTCGAAGCTGCCTTCAGTAACCAAGAACGAAAACCCGGGAGGAAAGACCATGAACGCCAACATCACCCGCCGCGCGGCGCTGCTCGGCGCGGCCGGCATCCTGGCCACCCCGGCTGTCCTGCGGGCGCAGGGCCAGGTGCGGCTCACCCTCGGCCACGGCGCCGCGCCGGGCAACCCGCGCAGCGTGGCGGCGGAGCGCATGGCGTCCCGCCTGCGAGAGCAGAGCAACGGCCGGATCGAGATGCGCGTCGCCGGCTCCGCCCAGCTCGGTGACGACGCGGCGATGCTGACGGCGCTGCGGACCGGCACGCTCGACATCTCCGTCAACAGCCAGGGCGCGTCCTCGGCGGTGCTGCCGGAACTCGCGGCTCTCGGCCTGCCCTTCCTCTTCGCGGATCCCGGCGCCGCCTACCGCGTGGTGGACGGCGCCATCGGCGAGGAACTGGCGAAGCGCTTCGAAGGGGTTGGCCTCATCTCCCTCGGATTCTGGGACAACGGCATCCGCCACACCACGAACAGCAAGCGCGCGGTCAACCGGCCGGAGGACCTGCGCGGGCTGAAGCTCCGCACCCCGCCCGACCCGATGACGATCGACATCTTCCAATCCCTCGGCGCCGCGACGCAGCAGATCAACTTCAACGAGCTCTACGTGGCCCTGCAGCAGGGCGTGGTGGACGGGCAGGAGAACCCGCTGGCCAATATCCAGTCCTCCAAGCTCTACGAGGTGAACCGCTTCATCTCCCTCACCGGCCACAAGTGGGAGTGCAACCCCGTCCTCGTCTCCCGCATTGCCTGGGGGCGGCTGCGGCCCGACGACCGGCGCATGCTCCAGGACGCGGCGAAGGAAGCGGCGGCGGAGCAGCGCAACCTGTCGCAGGAGGTGGACGCGAAACTGCTGGGCGAGTTCCGCGCCAACTCGGCCGTGGCGGTGAACACGGTGGAGCAGGCGCCGTTCCGCGCCGCCACCGCCGCCGTGGCGGAGCGCTGGGAGGCGCGGCCCTTCGGCGACTTCGTCAAGCGCCTGCGGGCCGCGGCCGCGTGACATGGACCGCCACCCCTCCGCCCAGGCGGGCAGCGAGGCGCCGCCCCGGGGCGCGCTGATCGCGGCGACCGAGGCCGTGGACCGCGGCATCGCCATCCTCTGCCAGGGCGTGCTGCTCCTCACGGGCACCGCGCTCATGGCCGTGATGACCGCCAACGTGGTCACCCGCTACGTGCTGGCGAGCGGTGGCTTCGACTGGGCGGAGGAGGTGCCGCAGCAGCTCTTCCCCTGGTTCATCATGGCGGGCGTCGCCCTCGCCGTGCAGCGCGGCGGCCACATCGCGGTGGAGTGGCTGATGGGCTTCCTCGGGCGGGAGGGCCGGCGCGCCGTCCTGCTCGCGGGGCACGCGCTGGTGGCGGTGGCCTACCTCGTCCTGTGCTGGCAGGCGCTGCAGGTGGCGGAGATCGTCTCCATCGAGCGCAGCCCTGTCCTCGGCCTGGCCGGGAGCTACGGCTACTGGGCCGTGGCCGCGGGCTGCATCCTTCTCGCCATCGGAACCCTCACCATCGCGGTCCGCATCGCGCTGACAGGACCGGAAGCCCTGCCGACGCCGAGCCCGGAGGACGTACCGACATGAGCCTCGCCCTGATCCTCGCCTTCGTGGCGCTGATGATCGCGGTCATCCCGGTGGCGCACGCCCTGGTCATCGCCTCTGGTGCCGCGCTGCTGTGGAACGGCGACATGCCGCTGATGCTCGTCGCCCAGCAGATGTTCCAGCAGACCCAGTCCTTCCCCATGCTGGCGCTGCCCTTCTTCATCCTCGCCGGCACGCTCATCATGGAGGGAAAGCTGGGCGAGGAACTGCTGCGCTTCTCCGGGGAGATCATGCAGCGGCTGCGCGGCGGCGCGCTCTCCACCACCGTGGTGGGATCGGTGGTGTTCGGCGGTGTCTCCGGCAGCGCGGTGGCGAATGCCAGCGCGCTGGGATCGGTCCTCATCCCCTGGCAGAAGCGGCAGGGCTATCCCGCCGGGCTCTGCGCGGCGAACAACGCGACCTCGGCGGTGATCGATATCCTCATCCCGCCCTCCATCCCGATGATCCTCTACGCCGTCGTCAGCGGGGTCAGCATCGGTGATCTCTTCATGGCGGGCGTGCTGCCGGGCATCCTCATGGCGGCGGGCTTCGTGGGCGTCTGCTGGTGGAAGGCGCGCGGGCTGGATGTGCGGGCGGAGGCGCCGCCGCTGGAGGTAGGCCGCCTCCTCCGGCTCGCCTTCTTCGCGCTGCCGGCGCTCATCCTGCCCGTGCTGATCCTCGTTGCCCTGCGCTTCGGCTTCGCCACGCCGACCGAGATCGCGGTGATGGCGGTGATCTACGCGCTGCTGATGAGCGTCCTGCTCTACCGCGACATGTCCTGGGCCCGGTTCCACAAGGCGATGATCGATGCCGGCGTCGCCACGGGCATCGTGATGATGGTCATCATGGGCAGCGCGGCTGCGAGCTGGATCCTCACCTATGACGAGGTGCCGCAGCGCTTCGCGGATTGGGTCTCCACCACGCTGCAATCGCCCTGGCTGGTGATCCTGGCGATGAACCTCATCATGCTCGCCATCGGTGGCCCGCTGGACCTTGCCCCAGCCATCCTGCTGCTAGCGCCGATCTTCGTGCCGCTGGCTGCCCAGATCGGGCTGGATCCGCTGCAGCTCGGGCTGATCATGGTGATCAACCTCGGCATCGGCCTCTACACCCCGCCGGTGGGGACCACGCTGTTCATCTCCTCCACCATTGCGGGAAGCACGATGGGTGAGACGGTGCGGGCGCTCTGGCCCTTCTTCTGGGTGGCAATCGCCCTCCTCGCCCTCGTCAGCTACGTGCCCGCCCTCACCATCCGGTTCTGAGCCGGAAGAGGGTGGGGCCACCCCGCACAACAACGGAAGGAAACCCGCTCATGGTCGGACGACGGACCGCGCTCACCCTACCGGCCGGGCTGGCACTTCTCTCTGCCGGCGCCGCGCGCGCCGCCGGGCCGGGCGGTAGCCCCGCCCCGGCGCTGGAGCGCGCCGAGCGCCCGGAGGAGCTCGGCTTTTCCCGCCAGGGATTGGAGCGGCTCAGCGCGTGGTATCAGGCGGAGGTGGATGCCGGCCGCATCCCCGGCGCCGCGCTGGTGGTCGGCCGGGCGGGCCGGCTGGCCTGGCAAGAGGCGATCGGCATGCGGGACCGGGACGCACGGGCCCCGATGGAGAGGGACACCCTCTTCCGCATCGCCTCCATGACGAAGCCAGTCACCTCTCTCGCGGCCATGATCCTGGCCGAGGAGGGGCGGCTGATGCTGTGGCACCCCGTGAGCCGCTACCTGCCCGAGTTCAAGGATCTGAAGGTCGGGCCGGAGCGCGCGGTGCTGGAGCGGGAGCCGACGGTGCTGGACCTGCTGCGGCACACCTCGGGCCTGACCTACGGCGCGCCGGGTGCCGAGGCCGGGTCCGTCCCGCGGGCCTATGCGGACGCGAGGGTTGGCGACCAGTCGCAGACGGGCGAGGCGTTCATCGCCAACATCGCCCGCCAGCCGCTGCGGCATCAGCCCGGCCGGTACTGGGAGTACAGCCATTCCACCGACGTGCTCGGGCGCTTGGTTGAGGTGGCCTCCGGCCAGTCGCTGGACCGCTTCTTCGCCGAGCGCATCCTTGGCCCGCTGGGCATGACGCAGACCGCCTTCTGGGCCGGCCAGGAGAGAGCGCAGCGGCTCGCGCAGCCGCAGGTCGATCCGCTCACCAATGCGCGGCAGGCGATGCCGGCCCTGGTCGAGCGGCCGGCCTGGTTCTGGGGCGGGCAAGGGCTTGTCTCGACCGCCATGGACTATGCGCGGCTGTGCCAGATGTTCCTGGGCAAGGGCAGCCTCGGGGAGGCGCGGATCGTGTCGCGGCACACCGTGGCGCTCATGTCGGCCGACCACCTGCCGCCGGGGACGCGCACCGAGCCGGAGGTGTACCGCAACCAGGCGGTCCTCGCCCCTGTCCCCGAGAACGGGCACGGCTTCGGCCTTGGTTTCGTGGTGCGGAACTCGGCCGGAAGGACGTCCCTTCCGGGCAGCGCCGGAGACTTCTCCTGGGCCGGGGCCTACGGCCCGTATTTCTGGATCGACCCCAAGGAGGATCTCTACGCGGTCCTCATGATCCAGGGGCCGGCCAACCGGATGCACTATCGCTATGCCATGAGGCAGCTCGTCTACCAGGCGCTGAGCTGACGGTGCCATTGCCGGGGGTGGGGGACAGCGGCCGCCTCGCTCGCCGCATCGGCCGGGTAACCGTGCCTTTGCGCCGCCACGGCACCGGACCACTTTCCGCCCCTGTCCCCGTGCGGACCGCGGGCGTGGGCTGCCCTCCTCCCGTCCCCAGGCCGGGTCAGTCGCTCATGCACCTGGTGGGTGCATGAGCGGCCTGACGCTCAGCCGATCGCGGGGCTGAACCGGGAGGGTCCCCTAGCTGAGATGCTGGGCGAGGTGCTTGTTCATCTCGAACATCGTCACCTTGTCCTTCCCGAACACCTCGCGCAGCTTGTCGTCGGCCAGGATCTCGCGCCCGTCCTTCGGGTTCTGCAGCTTGTTGGCCTTGATGTATTCCCAGACCTTGCTGACCACCTCGCCGCGGGCGAGCTTCTCCTTGCCCACGATGGCTGCCAGCGCCTCTGAGGGTTGAAGGGGCTGCTGGAGCGCGTTCGGCTTGTTGCCCTTGGCCGGCTTCGCGACCTTGGTCCCCTTCGGCTTCTCGCCCCCACCCGAGCCTTCCTGTTCGGACGTCGCCGCTTTCGGCTTGCTTGGCATGAATGCAATCCCGCTTGTTCCCGGAGGCTGGAGTCCAGCATCCTCGACCCCGCAACGACGCGCGTGCTTGGCGGGTTTCGACGCCCTCTCTTCCGTTCCATGCCCGAACCGGGCCTCCAGAGGGCTCGGCGGTGCCGGGCGCGTTCAATTCCCGGGGTGTTGCCGTGATCCTGGCGAGTGGGACGAGATCCCGGCACGAAGGGCGCGGGGAAGGGCGAAGCGATGCGTCAAGCGGCCGATCACCCCGGGGGCATGCGGCCGGAACGACGCAGCAGTGCCGGGCTATTCGAAGCGGAAGCCGGCCTGAGGAAAGTGTGGATTCGCTTTCGGATCGCCCGGGCGTCCCTGCCCGAAGCATGGCATCGGTTGATCCTGCGCCTCCGCAACGGCGCGCCACCGATCGTGCCACTTCGCCAGGATCACCTCGGCTTCCGCCGGAGGAACGAGCTTCCGGATCAGAACCACGCCCACATCGATCAGCAAGGGCGGTGGAAAGCCCCGCTCCATGAAATGGATGGCCACGTTGTCCAGCAACTGCGAGAGGAGGTCGGGGCCAGACGGCACAGCGGTGCAAGGCTCGGCAGCCCCGTGTGCCGGCGCGAAGGGTATGTCTTCGATCGCGGCGAAAGGTGCATTTTTCGACACGCTATGATCGTTCCTCGCGTTTGCATACAACCATAGGTTTATAAGTTCTAAATTCACACTATCAATTGCGAGAAAATCGCCCGCTCAACGGGTGTTGAAGAGCTGCCAGCCGGGCAGCGGCGGGCCGGAGGCCGGCTCGCGCCTTGGCCCGGCCTCGTGACACCATCGCGCCATGCCGGCTTTTCCCGTCGCCTCCACGCTCCCTGGCGTCAGCCGGTCCTGCCCGCCGCCCAGGCCCGGCCGCCACCTTCGCCTCGCTCGGAACCCTGGATACGGGGAAACCAGCGGCACCCGCCCTGCCCGGGGCCGCGACAAGTGCCGGCCTTGCTTACGGGTGGAGAGATGCCCGACCGACGTGGCCGGGCATCGAACCCGTCACGCCCAGTCGGGAGCCGCGAGGAGGGCGAGCAGCCGCGCAACCTCGATCCGCTCCGGCACCAGGGCCGGCTCTGGCCAGAGCATGTTGAGCGTGCCGACGCAGCGCCCGCCGAGGATGATGGGCAGGTTCACGATACTGCGGAGGCCGAGGCCGAGGATCACGCCGTGATCCGCGAAGTGCTCGCGGATCGTCCCTTCGCCCTCGCCCTCGAAGCGGCGCGCCTCCAGCAGCACCTGCCGGCCCCAGGCCGTGTCGCGCTTCGGCTTGCGCCCGCCCACCGGGTACTCCTCCGGGCGGGAGCTGTAGAGGCGCTGCACCGTCATCGCCTCCCGGTCGAAGACCATGGCGGTGAGGAGCTGATGCCCGGCCAGCTCTCGCCCGAGCCGGTCGGCGGCACGGATCCTCGGCAGCGGCCCCCCCTGGAGGGCCGCCCGCTCGAAGGTCTCGATCAGGCCGGGCAGGAGATCAGGCATCGGACTTGTCGATGCCCAGGTCCAGGATGAGCTTGCGCCACTTCACCGCATCCGCGCGCAGCTGGTCGGCGAAGGCAACGGGGGTCTCGTTCACCACCTCCACGCCGATCGCGGCCATCTTGTCCTTCACCTCCGGCAGCATCAGCGCCTTGTTGATCTCGGCGTTCAGCCGGGCCACCAGCTCTGGCGGCATCCCCTTCGGGCCCAGCGCGCCGTACCACACCGCCATCTCAAAGCCCGGCAGGCTCTCCTTCACGGTCGGCACATCCGGCAGCAGGGCGGAGCGCCGCCCTTCCGTCACCGCCAGCAGCCTCAGTCGCCCGGCGCGGACATGGTCCAGCGTCTGCGTGCCGGCGGAGAAAAAGAGCTGCGTCTGGCCGGCCACCGTGTCCAGCGTCGCGGGCGCGCCGCCGCGATAGGGCACGTGCACCATGTCCAGCCCCGCCATCTGCGCGAACATGGCGGCGCAGAGGTGGTTCGTGGAGCCGGGCCCGGCGGAGGCGTAGGCGATCTTGCCCGGATTGGCCTTCGCGTAGGCGATGAACTCCGGGACGGTCTTCGCCGGAACCGAGGGGTGCACCACCATCGTGTTCAGCACGTAGGCCAGCAGCGCGATGGGCGTGAAGTCCTCCGCGCCGTTGAAGGGCATGTTGCGGAACAGCGCGTCGTTCATCGCGTGCGTGCTCATCGTCGCGAAGAGCAGCGTCTGCCCGTCCGGCGCCGAGCGCGCGACATAGGCGGAGCCGATATTGCCCGAGGCGCCGGACCGGTTCTCGACCACGAAGGGCTGCCCGAAGGCGATCCGCAGCGGGTCCGCCAGGATGCGGCCGAGAATGTCGGTCGAGCCCCCCGGCGCCCAGGGCACGATGACGCTGACGGGGCGGGTGGGATAGCCGCCCTGCGCGCGCGCCGCGCGGGGCAGGGTCGTCAGGGCAGGGGCGGCGAGGAGGGACAGCGCGGCGCGGCGCGAGACGTCGGGTCGGGTCATGGGCGTGATGTCCTGCGAGGCGGGGCTCGCTCAGCGGGTCTGGCCGTGTGGGCGTGTCCGTCCGCGTGTTGGTTCCGCGGATCTGGCGTGTCGTCGTTCCAGCCGGCTTCCTCGACCTGGATGGCCAGGTGAACCGATTGGAGGTGCGCGCGCATGGCGCGCTGCGCGGCGGCCGCATCGCGCGTGGCGATGGCGGCGGAAATCGCCTGGTGCTCCAGCGCGGATGCCTGGCGCAGGGGCTTCGTCGTGATGGCGGCGCGCAGCCGGCCCCAGTCCGTCCGCGCGCGGCTGTCCTCGATCGTCTCGAAGGCGGTTAGAAGCAGGGGGTTGTGGCAGGCGCGGGCGATGGCGCCGTGGAAGGCGCCATCCCAGCGACCCCAGCTCTCCTGGTCGCTCGTCTCGGCCCCGCGGCTGGCTGCGCGGGCGATCGCCGCGACATCCGTCGCCGTTGCCTTGATGGCGGCGAGCGACGCCATGGCGGGCTCCAGCGTCATCCGCGCCTCCATGATCGCGAGCGGATGGCTGGCCTGGGCGGCCGGGACCGCCCGGCGGGGCCCGGCGGGCTTCGGCCCGAGGAAGGTGCCCTGGCCCACTCCGCGCCAGATCCGCCCCTGTAGCTCCAGCTCGCCCAGCACCTCCCGCAGCGCGCGCCGGCTGATGCCGAGCCTTGCGGTGAGCTGGCGCTCGGGGAGGAGGCGATCGCCGGGCTGGAGCCCCACCTCCCTCAGATGGGCCTCCAGCCGATCGGCGGCGAGATCGGCGGGCATGGAACCTTTGCTAGATTGGTTTGCCTCCTGGCGCAAGGACGAGGCGATCCAGGGACCAAGATGCTGGCTGTGTCCGGCAAAGAATGCCACAAGGAGGCATTGGATATTGGGACCAATTAGGATTGGTTCCGCTTCGGGAGCCCCGCGCATGTTCACCACCCGTCCGGAGATCCGCGGCACCTTCGGCGCGGTGGCCACCACCCATTGGCTCGCCAGCGCCGTCGGCATGTCCGTGCTCGAGCGCGGCGGGAACGCCTTCGACGCGGCCGTCGCGGCCGGCTTCGTGCTGCAGATCGTGGAGCCGCATCTGAACGGCCCGGGCGGCGAGGTGCCGGTCATCCTCAAGCGCCACGACGCGCCGGAGCCCGTGGTGATCTGCGGCCAGGGGCCGTTCCCCATGGCCGCGACCCCGGAACGCTTCGCCGCGCTGGGCCTGAAGCAGGTTCCCGGCACCGGCCTGCTGCCCTCGGTCGTGCCCGGTGCCTTCGATGCCTGGATGCTGCTGCTGCGCGACCACGGAAGCTGGACCCCGCGCGCCGTGCTGGAAGCCGCCATCGGCTACGCCGAGGAGGGCTTCCCCGTGCTGCCCCGCGTCTCCTCCTCCATCCTGCCGGCGCGCGACTTCTTCCCGGAGGAGTGGCCCACATCGGCCGAGGTGTGGATCCCTGGCGGCGAGGTGCCGCGCCCGCGATCCCGCTTCCGCACCCCCGGCATCGCCGCGACCTACCGCCGCATCCTGGCCGAGGCCGAGGCCGCCGGTGCCGACCGGGAGCGTCAGATCGAGGCCGCGCGGGATGCCTTCTATCGTGGCTTCGTGGCCGAGGCGGTGGACCGCTTCTATCGGACGGCGGAGCTGATGGACTCCAGCGGCCGGCGCCATGGCGGCCTGCTCCGTGCCGACGACTTCGCGCGCTACCAGGCGCGGGTGGAGCGCACCGTCTCCCGCGACCACGCCGGCGTCACGGTCCACAAGACCGGCCCCTGGGGCCAGGGCCCCGCGCTGCTCCAGACCCTTGCCCTGCTGGAGGGCTACGACATCGCCGGCATGGATCCGGCCGGCGAGCGCTTCGTGCACACGGTGGTGGAGTGCATGAAGCTCTCCTACGCGGACCGGGAGGTCTTCTACGGCGATCCCGACGCCTCCGAGATCCCGCTCGATACCCTTCTCTCCCGCGGCTACGCCGACCGCCGCCGTGCCCTGGTCGGGGAGGCGGCCTCGCTCGACCTCACCCCAGGCGACCTGCCCGGCGCCGCGGAGGCCATGCGCCGCATCCTCTCGATGGCGGGGGCCGAGACGCCGGTCGGCATCGGCCACGGCGAGCCCACCTTCGCGCCGCTGCCCGTGGAGTGGGGCGACACCGTGCATCTCGACGTTGTGGACCGCTGGGGCAACATGGTCTCCGCCACCCCATCCGGCGGCTGGCTGCAATCCTCCCCGGCCGTGCCGGGCCTCGGCTTCTCCATCTCCACGCGCGGCCAGATGGGCTGGCTGAACGCCGGCCTGCCGAGCGACCTGCGGCCGGGCACCCGCCCGCGCACCACCCTCACCCCCACCCTCGTGACCAGGGATGGCGAGGCGATCCTCGCGATGGGCACGCCGGGCGGCGACCAGCAGGACCAGTGGACGCTGGCCGTGCTGCTGCGCCGCCTGCACCACGGGCTGGACCTGCAGGCCTCCATCGACCTGCCGCTCTTCACCAGCAAGCACTTCCCGCAATCCTTCTACCCCCGCACCTTCGAGGCCGGCCGCCTGCTGGTGGAGGACCGCCTGGGCCCGGACGCCATCGCGGCGCTGGAGCGCCGCGGCCACCGGGTGAAGGTGGAGGATTCCTGGTCGCTGGGCCGCGTCTGCGCGGTGGGGCGGGAGGACGGCTTCGTGATCGCGGCGGCGACGCCCCGCCTCATGCAGGCCTACGCCATCGGCCGGTAGCAGCAGGGCCGGGGCGGGATCGCCGTGCCCCGGCCGCGCGCGGATCCCGGGCCCGCCAAGGGGCCCAGGGATCGTCAGAGACTCATCAGGCTCGCATTCCCGCCCGCCGCCGCGGTGTTGGTGCTGACAGAGCGTTCCGCCACCAGCATGTCGAGCGGGTAGAGGCCGTCCCGGGCCGTGATGACCGGCCGGATGGCCCCGGGCGCCTCTGCCGCCTCGCGCAAAAGGCCGCGCAGCGCCTCGTCCCCGCCCTCGAAGAGGATGGCATCGCTCTCCGCCATCCCGTCCCCGGCGCGAACATGGGCCGCGATGGAGGAGGGCAGCGCCCCCAGCCGGCCGAGATCCGCCGCCCCGATCCGGGCGATGTTTCCGGTGGCGATGCAGGCCGCGAGCTGCGTCACCAGCTCCTCGTGCGTCGTGCCCCGGCACAGCACGGCGCCGCGCGGATGCAGGGCGTAGAGGTTCCGCTCGCCCACCGGGCCGGGCAGTTCGATCTCAAGCCCCGGCCGCGCCGCCGCGCCCTGCCGTGCGCAGCGATCAGCCAGATCGGCCATCCCCTGGCCGCGCAGCCAGTCCGTGAGCGCGCCCAGGACCGGCAACTGCCGGGTTGCGGGCAGTGGCGGCTCGGCCGGGACGATCGAGAGAAGGCGGCGCAGGTAGAGCGGCCCGCCCGCCTTCGGCCCCGTGCCGGACAGGCCGTGCCCGCCGAAGGGCTGCACGCCCACCACGGCGCCGATCAGGTTGCGGTTGACGTAGATGTTGCCGGCGCCCGCCTGGCCCGTCAGCCGCGCGATCGTCTCGTCGATGCGGGAGTGCACGCCGAAGGTCAGGCCGTAGCCCGTGGCGTTGATGTCGCGCATCAGCGCGTCCATCGCGTCGCGCCGGAAGCGCAGCACGTGCAGCACCGGGCCGAAGACCTCCCGCTCCAACTCCGCGATGCGGGTGATCTCGACGATGGCCGGCGCCACGAAACTGCCGTGGCGGCACGCTTTCGGCAGCGGCAGGGCGTGCACGGGGCGGCCCGCCGCGCGCATGGCGTCCACATGGCCCTGGATGCCCGCGCGCGCTTCCTCGGTGATGACGGGGCCGATGTCGGTGGAGAGCCGGTCGGGGTTGCCGAGGGAGAGCTCCGCCAGCGCGCCCTTGAGCATGGCGAGCACGCGGTCCGCCACGTCCTCCTGCAGGCAGAGCACGCGCAGCGCGGAGCAGCGCTGGCCCGCGCTGTCGAAGGCGGAGGCCATCACGTCCGCCACCACCTGTTCCGCGAGCGCCGAGCTGTCCACCACCAGCGCGTTCTGCCCGCCGGTCTCCGCGATCAGCGGGATGGGCCGGCAGTCGGGGCTCAGGCGGCCGGCGAGCCCGCGCTGGATCAGCCGCGCCACCTCGGTCGATCCGGTGAACATCACGCCCTGGGTGCGCGCATCGCCCACCAGCCGCGCGCCCACCCGGCCATCCCCGGGCAGGAGCTGCAGGGCGGCAGGCGGCACTCCGGCCTCACGCAGCAGGCCCACGGCGAGGGAGGCGATCAGCGGCACCTCCTCTGCAGGCTTGGCGAGCACCGGGTTTCCCGCCGCCAGGGCGGCCGCGACCTGGCCGGTGAAGATGGCCAGGGGGAAGTTCCAGGGCGAGATGCAGACCACGGGGCCGAGCGGGCGGTGCTCCTCCCCGAAGCCGCGCGCCGCGGCGGCGTAGTAGCGCAGGAAGTCCACCGCCTCGCGCACCTCGCCCACGGCGTTCGGCAGGGATTTGCCGGCTTCCCGTATGATGGGGCCGAGCAGCTCGCCCATGCGGGCCTCCATCAGCCCGGCCGCGCGCTCCAGCATCACGGCGCGCTTCGCGGGCGGCGTGGCGGCCCAGGCGGGCGCAGCGGCCTCCGCCGCGGCAAGGGCGGCGTCCACCACCGGGTCCGTGGCCTCCACGACATGGCCCACCAGGTCGCGCCTGTCCGCGGGGTTGCGGACCTCCCGCCCCTCGCCCGCCGCGGGGCCGTCGGCGAGCAGCGGCACGGCGCGGAGGGGGGCGGTGCCGTCGCGCAGGGTGGCGGCCAGCGCGGCGAGGCGGTCCTCATTCGTCAGGTCCAGCCCGGCGGAGTTCGGGCGTGCATCCCCGAACAGGGCGCGCGGCTGCGCGATGCCGTCATGCGGGCGGCCGAGCGGCGAGAGGGCGCGTGCCTCCGCCACCGGATCCGCCACCAGTGCCTCCACCGGCACGTCCGGGTCGTTGATGCGGTTCACGAAGGAGGAGTTGGCGCCGTTCTCCAGCAGGCGGCGGACGAGATAGGCCAGCAGCGTCTCGTGCGTGCCCACGGGGGCGTAGATGCGGCAGGGGCGGTTCAGGTGGTTATGGCCGACCACCTCCTCATAGAGCGGCTCGCCCATGCCGTGCAGGCACTGGAATTCGTACTGGCCGGGGTGCCAGGCCGTGGGATCGGCCATCTCGTGGATGGCGGCCACGGTGCGCGCGTTGTGGGTGGCGAATTGCGGGAAGACCGCGTCCGGCGCCGCGAGCAGCCTGCGCGCGCAGGCCAGGTAGGAGACGTCCGTGTGGATCTTGCGGGTGAAGACCGGGAAGCTCTCCAGCCCGTCCATCTGGGCGCGCTTGATCTCGCTGTCCCAGTAGGCGCCCTTCACCAGCCGCACCATCATGCGCCGCCCCGTGCGGCGGGCGAGGTCCACCACGAAGTCGGTCACGAAGGGCGCGCGGCGCTGGTAGGCCTGGATGACGAAGCCGACCCCGTTCCACTCCGCCAGCCGCTCGTCGTGGCAGAGCGCCTCCAGCAGGTCGAGCGACAGCTCCAGCCGGTCCGCCTCCTCGGCGTCGATGTTCAGGCCGATGTCGTAGCGGCGGGCGAGCACCGCCAGCCCGGCCACGCGCGGCAGCAGCTCCGCCATCACGCGCTCCCGCTGCGCGCGGGCGTAGCGTGGGTGCAGGGCGGAGAGCTTGATGGAGATTCCCGGGCCATCGACGATCCCGCGCCCGGCGGAGGCCTGCCCGATGGCGTGGATGGCGTTCTCGTAGTCGCGCAGGTAGCGCGCGGCGTCCCCGGCCGTGGTCGCGGCCTCGCCGAGCATGTCGTAGGAGTAGCGGAAGCCCTTCGCCTCCGTGGCGCGGCTGCGGGACAGCGCCTCCTCGATCGTCTGGCCCGTGACGAACTGCTCGCCCATCATCCGCATGGCCAGGTCCACGCCGCGGCGGATCACCGGCTCGCCGGCGCGTGCGATCAGCCGCGTCAGCGCCGCGCCTAGCCCCGCCTCGCTGTTCGTGGAGGACAGGCGCCCCGTGACCACCAGCCCCCAGGTGGCGGCATTGACGAAGAGGGAGGGGGAGTGGCCGAGATGCGCGCCCCAGTCGCCGCCGCCGATCTTGTCGCGGATCAGCGCGTCGCGGGTGGGGGTGTCGGGGATGCGCAGCAGGGCCTCGGCCAGGCACATCAGCGCGACCCCCTCGCTACTGGAAAGGGAGAACTCCTGAACCAGCGCCTCCACCCCGCCCTGGCGCCGCTTGGCGCGCAGGGCAGTGACAAGGCGGTGCGCCAGGGCTGCCGCCGCCGCGTCCTGCTCCGGCGGCAGGGCGGCCGCCTCGACCAGGGCGGGGAGGCAGTCCTGCTCCGGCCGGCGATAGGCGGCGGTGACGGCGGCGCGGAGCGGTGCCTGGGGGCGCAGATCCTCCGCGAAAGCCTGGAACGGCGTCCAGCCGGTCTCGGAAGGGGTGGGGGTGGTCATGGTCACGGCGGTCCTGGCTGGGCGGCAGGATCCTAGGGCTGGTCCCGCCGCATCAACATGCGATAGATCGGGCTGGCCGCCGGAGAATTCACGGGCAAATGCCTGGAGAGGCGTGGAAGATGCAGGACATAGACCGGACTGATCGCATGATCCTGGCCATCCTCCAGCGGGAGGGGCGGATCACCAACCTGGAGCTCTCCGACCGGATCGGCCTCTCCCCCACCGCGACCAGCGAGCGCATGCGGCGGCTCCTGAAGGAGGGGCTGGTGACCGGCTTCGGCGCGCGGCTGGACCCGCAGCGGCTGGGCTTCGGTCTGCTGGTCTTCGTGGAGGTGCTGCTGGACAAGACCACGCCGGACGTGTTCGGCCGCTTCGCCGAGGCCGTGAACCGCGCGCCCGAGGTGCTGGAGTGCCACATGGTCGCGGGGGGCTTCGACTACCTCGTGAAGACGCGGGTGCGGGACATGGCGGCCTACCGCGACTTCCTCGGGACGATCCTGCTCGGCCTGCCCGGCGTTCGCGAGACGCGCACCTACGCCGTCATGGAGGAGGTGAAGTCGGACGGCCCGCTCCCGTTGTGACGAGCTGTCCGACCGCCCGGCGAGCCGGTTGAGCGGGCCGAGGTCTGGTCCGGAAGGCTGAGGGTGGCCCGGCCTGGGGCCGGAACCTCGGGTCCGGCCCTAAGCCGGAACCTCGTCGGTCTGCACGGCGAAGCTGCGCAACAGGTTCGGGCCGAAGGTGGTGGTGATCGCGACATCCGTGGCGTCCCGCCCGCGCGCCAGCAGGACGCGCCCGATCCGCGGCACGTTGTTGCGGGCATCGAACACGTGCCATGCCCCGCCAAGATAGACCTCGAACCACGCCGCGAAATCCGGCACCCCCCAGGGCGGTGGCGTGCCCATGTCGCCCAGGTAGCCGGTGCAGTAGCGCGCCGGGATGTTCAGGCAGCGGCAGAAGGTGATCGCCAGGTGGGCGTAGTCGCGGCACACGCCCGTGCCTTCCCGGAAGGCCTCCTCCGCGGTGCGGGTGGATCGTGCGGCCTGGTAGTCGAAGGCGATGTGGTGGTGCACGAAGTCGCAGACGGCCTGCACGCGCCCCCAGCCCGGCGGCACGTTGCCGAAGAGCCGGAAGGCGGTGTCGGACATCAGGTCCGTCTCGCAGTACCGGCTGCCGAACAGGAAGCCGACGGCCTCGTCGGGCAGATCCTCAACGCGGTGCTCCGCGGCATCGGGGTGCAGATGGTCCGGCAGGCCGCTGTCGCGGACCATCGCGCTGTTGGACAGGGTGAAGCGGCCGGGCGGCGCGATGAGGCGGGTTCCGACGTTGCCGAACCCGTCATGGTAGGGAAAGGCCGGGACCGGCGGATCGAAGACGGGGGCTTCGGCCACGACGATATCCTGCGCCCGGCTGGGATGGATGCTGAGCATCATGATCATCGGCGTGGCTTGCGGGAGCTCGTAGACGAGCTTGTACCCGAGCTGGATGTGCAAAGGGCGCTTTCCGGAGGCTTGATCCGCGGGGGCAGCAAGGCCCGGGAAAGCGCCGGGCCGAGTTCATCACCGCAGAGGTCCGGCCTGCTTAGACCATTCGGTACCGTCCGTCGAAGAATTCCGTTCAGGCCACACGGCTCTTCGCCGGGGAGCGGGCCGGCAACTCGTGCCGAGCATCGCCGCGCGGGGGTGATCCACCCCAAGGCTGTGCCGGCACTTCAGGCCGGACTGGGACGTGGCGAAGGAACTCCAGCGGCATCTGCCCGAGGAGACGTCGCCGCTGGGCGCGTGCGAAACGGGCAGCCTGCCGGGTGAGGCCGCCGGAGGAGAGGCGGCCGCCCCTACATCCAGCCCGTGGATAAGTGGCATCCACCTTCTGCGTTGGAGCGATGGCCTGGGAAGGCGCATCTCCCTGTCACCGAAGGGCGGCACCCCGCCGCCCCATTCACCC
>NZ_JANJOU010000031.1 GCF_024594815.1 Roseomonas populi
CCCCCCCCCCCGCCCCCCCCACCCCCCCCCCCCTCCCCCCCCCCCCCCCCCCCCCCCCCCCCCCCCCCCCCCCCCCCCCCCCCCCCCGACATCCCGTCAGCGAAGGATCAGCCCTTCCCCGCCACGACCACCATGGCGGGCTTCAGCAGGCGCCCGTTGATCGTCCAGGCCGGCGTCCAGGCCGTGATGACGGTTCCGGGTTCCACGCCCGGGGGGGCGGGCTGCTCGGCCATGGCCTGGTGCAGCTCCGGGTCGAAGGGCTTGCCGGAGGGGTTCTCGGACTTCACCCCGTGGCGCTCCAGCATGGCGAGGAAGGCGCGCTCCACGCCCTCGAAGCCGCCGCGCAGCTTGGCAATGGGGGAATCCTCGCCTTCCGCCACGGGGGGCAGGGCGTCCAGGCCGCGGCGCAAGTTCTCGGCGGCGTCCGCCACGTCGCGCGCGAACTTCGTCACGGCGTAGTTGCGGGCGTCCTCCAGCTCGCGCTTGTGGCGGTTGCGGAGGTTCTGCATCTCGGCCTCGGCGCGCAGCCACTTGTCGCGCATGGCCGAGAGCTCCGCCGCGGGGTCGGGGGTCTCGACGCTGGAGGTTCCGGGGGTTGCGCCGGGGTCAGGCGCATCCTGGGCGGCGCCATTGGGCTGGGCGCCCGGCTGGGCATCGACTTCGGAAGGATTCTGCGGATCGCTCATCGTATGGTCTGGTCTTTCCTGGCCCGCGGCGGGGCTCTTTCTCGGCGCTTCACCTAGGGTCCGGGGGGCGCCGGGGCAAGCATCGCAGGGCTGCCGGCAGCACAGGGCATGTTGCGTCGCACAAGATCGATGACATACCATCTATTGGTCATGCAAACGTCGCAACGGGCGGCCTTGCCCACCCTGATCGCCACCACGGCGCGCCACTGGCGGCGGGCCGTTGACCGCCGCCTTCAACCCTTCGGCCTTTCCGAGGCCACCTGGCTACCCCTGATCCGTCTGGCCCGCGCGCCGGCGCCGATGCGGCAGAAGGACTTGGCCCTCTCCCTCTCGCTGGACGGCTCCTCCGTCGTGCGGCTGCTGGATTCGCTGGAGGCGGGCGGCTGGGTGGAGCGGCGCGGCGAGGGCACGGACCGGCGTGCCAAGGCGATCGTGCTGACGGAGGCCGGGCGGACCCTGGCGGCGCGGGTGGAGGAGGTCTCCTCCGCGATGCGGGACGAGGCCATGGCGGGGCTCGCCGAAGGGGAGATCGCGATGGCGCACCACGTCCTCTCGCACATCATGGCGCGTCTGGCGGACCCGGAGGGGCAGGCGGCATGAGCGACGCGCCCTCTCCCCGGCCCCAGGTCCCGCTCTGGCTGCTGGCGCTCGTCACCTTCAGCGGCACGGTGGCGATGTACGTCTTCGTGCCCGCGCTGACGGATGCCAGCGCGGCGCTGGGGGCCAGCCAGGGCGTGCTGCAGCTCACCATCAGCCTCTACGTGCTGGGCCTCGCGCTCGGGCAGCCGATCTACGGGCCGCTGGCGGATCGCTTCGGGCGGCGCCCGGTGCTGATGGCCGGCCTCACCCTCTACACCCTGGCCGGCTTCGCCGCGCTGCTGGCCCCGAACGCGGAGACGCTGGTGGTCGCGCGGCTGTTCCAGGCGCTGGGCGGCTGCTCCGGCGTGGTGCTGGGCCGCGCCATCGTGCGCGACACCGCCGGCGCGAAGGAGGCGGCGCAGCGCCTGGCCCTGCTGAACCTCATGGTCACGGTCGGCCCGGGGCTGGCGCCGCTGCTGGGCAGCGCCGCGGTGGCCACGGCCGGCTGGCGCGCCGCGCTGCTGCTGATGTGCCTGCTGGGCGTGGCGAACCTGTTCTTCACCTGGCGGATGCTGCCGGAAACCGGCCAGCCCGCCGCCATCCCGACCTCGACCCTGGTGCGGGACTACCTGCGCCTCGCCTCCTCGCCGGTCTTCCTGGGCTATGCGGTCTGCGGGGGCTGCGTGACGACGGCGGGCTACGCCTTCTTCAGCGCCGCCCCCTTCATCTTCCACGAGCTGGGCCGGCCGGCGCATGAGGCGGGCATTGCCCTCAGCATCCTCGTCGTCGGCATCTCCATCGGCAACTGGCTGGCCAGCCGGCTGATGCGGCGCGGCGCGCTGGACCGCGTGCTGGCCCGCGCCAGCCTCGTCGGGGCGGCCGCCTCGCTCACCCTGCTCGTCGTCGTGCTGACGGGGCATCTGAACGTGGTCTCGGCGATGGTGCCGATGTTCGTCTTCACCCTCTCCGTCGGTGTCGCCGGCCCGGCGGCGCTGACGCAGGGCATCAGCCTCAACCCGCGCGTCACGGGCTCCGCCTCCGGCCTCTACGGCTTCATCCAGATGGCGGTCGGCTCGCTCTGCTCCGCCCTGGCCGGGCTGGGATCGGACCCGGCCCTTGCCGCGGCGATCGTGCTGACGGGGGCCGGGATCGTCGGGCAGATCGCCTTCCGCACGGCCCTTCGCGGCAAGAAGGGGATGATAGCGGCCGAGTAGGGGGGCGGCGCCGGAAGGTGCGGGCAGCCCGCGCCCTCAGGCCGCCTGCCGCTGCACCCCCATCTCGCCCAGCGCCCCTTCCATCGCCTCCACAGCGCGCCGCATGTCGTCCGGCGTCACCGCGCCGATGCAGCCGATGCGGATGCTGGGGGTGGGCGTGTTGTAGAAGTTGCTGATGAGCACGCCGCGCCGCTTCAGCGCGTCCACGAAGCCCTGCAGGGTGAAGCCCGGCGCGTCGGGCTGGTGCAGGGTCAGGATGATCGGGCCCTGGTGCTCGGCGTCCAGGTAGGGGCGCAGGCCCAGCCGCTCCGCGCCCGCGCGCAGCACGCGCATGTTCTCGGTGTAGCGGGCCAGCCGCGCCTCGCGCCCGCCCTCGGCCTCGTAGAGGTCCAGCGCGACGCCGAAGGCGTGCAGCGCCTGCACGGCGGGGGTGAAGCGGAAGGAGCCCCAGCCCGCCGTCTCCGCGGTGCGGAGCACGTCGCCCAGGTCGAAGCACCAGGATCCCGCCAGCCCCGCCCGCTCCCGCGCGCGCTCCATCGGGCAGACGGCGAAGCCGATGCCGGGCATCCCCTCCAGGCACTTGTTGGAGGTGAAGAGCACGGCGTCGCATTCCGGCTGGGCGGAGAGGTCGAAGGGCAGCACGCCGAAGGCGGAGACGGCGTCCACGATCATGCGCCGCCCCAGGGCGCGCGCCGCCTCGCCCACCGGGCGAGGGTCGTTGATCACGCCGCTGCCCGTCTCGGAATAGACGAGGGAGACGTGAGAGATCTCCGGGTCCGCCTCCAGCGCGGCGGCCACCTCATCGGCCCGCACGCCGCGCGTGTCCGGCACCTCCAGCACCACGGGCACCCGCCCCGCCTCCCGCGCCAGGCGGATCATGCGGTCGGCATAGGTGCCGTTGCGGGGGATCAGCACCTTGCCCGCGGGGGGCACGAAGGTGCGGATCGCGGCCTCCACCAGGAAATGCCCGGCGCCCTGGATGGGCAGGGTGGCGTGGACGCCCTCCTTCCCGCCCGCGAGGTCGCGCACCCGCTCCCGGATGCGCGCGTATTCCTGGCGGAAGTCCATGTCCCAGGGCGCGATGTCCACGGCCATGGCCGCCCGCGTCTCCGGGCGGGTCTGGACGGGGCCGGGGATGAGCAGGAGCATGGTTGAACCTTCGGGTCAGGGGCGCAGGAAACTGCACCCCTGGCCCGCAAGGGACAACCGGGCTCAGCAGCCGGTCTGCCGGGGAACCCTCTCCACCTCCAGCCCGAAGAGCGGGCGGAGGCGCGTGCCCAGCACGTTCCCGAAGAAGGCCGCGATCATCCACACCCAGCCGTGCAGGCTGCCGGAGGCGATGCCGGAGAAATACGCCCCGATGTTGCAGCCATAGGCCAGCCGCGCCCCGTAGCCGAGGACCAGCCCGCCCACCACCGCCGCCAGGGCGGAGCGCAGCGGGACGTGGAGCTTCGGCGCGTAGCGCCCGGCCAGGGCCGCCGCCAGCAGCGCGCCCACGATGATGCCGAAATCCATCACGGAGGTGACGTCGGCCAGCACGCTGCCCTCCAACGCCGCCTTCTGCGCGGGGGCGGACCAGAAGGGCCAGGAGGCCGCGTCGATCCCCAGAGCCATTGCCGCCTTGGAGCCCCAGAGCGCGAAGGCCGAAGTGATGCCCCAGGGCCGGCCGGAGAGCGCGAGCGTCACGAAGTTCAGCAGCGCCAGCCCCACGGCGCCCGCCAGCACCGGCCAGGGCCCGCGCAGGAAGCGCCCCAGTCCGTGCCGCACGGGCGGGCCGGCATGCACCAGCCGGCCGTGCCGCCGCCGCTCCAGCACCACCGTGATGCCGGCGATCGCTGCGAAGACCGCCAAGTTGGCCGCGAGCGCCGCCCAGGGCCCCCAGAGCGCGACGAGGGAGATCGGCGGCAGGGAGGGCAGCGCGGCCCACCAGTGCAGGTGCGCCGCCCCGAAGGTGGAGCCGACGATGAAGGCGGCCAGCGTCAGCACCATCCGCACGGAGCCGCCGCCGGCCGTGTAGAGCGTTCCGGAGGCGCAGCCCCCGCCCAGCTGCATGCCGATGCCGAAGAGGAAGGCCCCGAAGACCACGGAGACCCCCACGGGCGAGACCAGCCCCCGCACGGGTTCCCCGAAGAGCGTGCCCTGCGCGAGCACGGGGAAGAACAGCAGCGCGGCGAGCGCGAGCATCAGCATCTGCGCCCGCAGCCCCTCGCCTCGCCGGTCCGCGATGAAGACCCGCCAGGCCGAGGTGAAGCCGAAGGAGGCGTGGTAGAGCACCATGCCCAGCGCCGCGCCCAGCAGATACAGCGCGGCCTGCCGCCCGCTGACGGCCTGGGACAGCCAGGCCATGCCGACCACCAGCAGCGCGGCCGCGGCCAGCGCCGCCATCGCCTGCACGCCCGGCGGGCGCGGCAGGGATGGTGAATCGGTGATGGTGGTGGCGGACATCGGGCGTGCTCCAGCGCAGAACGGCCCCCCGATATAGGCCCCGCCTCCATTCAACGGCATGTCCTTCGTTAATGCCTGCAATTCACAGCACGGCGGCGTGCTTACGTCAGGCCGTCAGCGCCCCGCGCAGCTCCCGCACCAGCTTGCGGCGGATCGCCTCGGCGAAGGCGGCATAGTCCGCGCACTCCATCACGAAGGCCCCGGGGCCGCCGATCACCTCCGCCGCGTAGTGGGCGGGCAGGTCCGGTTCCTCGTTCACCACGGCAAGGCCGTTGATCGTCACCCCCGCCCCCACCGCCAAGTCGCGCACGGGGGCGGAGGGAATGCCCGCATTTCCCGCCCCGTCGCCGGAGACGTCCACCACCTGCCGGGAGGCCTGCCCAGGGAATTCCCCCAGCAGCCGCAGGGCCGCCGTCAGCCCCTCCCCCAGCGCCGTCGCGCCGGCAGCCACCAGGCGGGGGGCGGAATCCACCGCATCGGCCAGGGCGGCCGCGCTCTCCTCCCCCTCCACCACGCTCCAGGGCACGGCGACATCCTGCGCCCCCGGCCCGGACCACAGGATCGCCGCCACCGCCGCCGCCCCGCGCGGCCCGCCCGTGGCGGCCGCCAGCACCTCCGGATCCCGGAAGGCCGCGGCCAGCCCGCCCATCATCAATCCGAACTCGCCGTGATCGACCGAGGAGGAGGCGTCCACCGCCAGGCACAGTGCGATGTCCACGTCCCGCATACCCGGGCAGTTGGGCCTGGCCGGCGCGCCGGGAAAGAAGCTGGGCCGGGATTCTACGCCTCCTCCCGGTTTTCACCTTGAGTTCTCCTTGGGACGGGCGCCCGCTGCACTAGATTGTGAGGCCTTGGGACCAGGGACCGGCGCGAAGCCCCCTCCAACGCCCGCCGAGGGGAGCAGGACGCAACCGATGGACGGCACCACCACGATCCCCCTGCCCGTGTCCGGCGGAACCCCGCACGAGGACACCGCCCCCATCTCCCGCATCGTGGCCGAGGTGGCTGCCACCTTTCCGGGGGAGCGCATCACCCTCGGCGAAATGGCCGAGGCTTTCGGGGACCGCGCCTTCGGCCTGCTGATCCTCCTGCTTCTGCTCCCCTCTCTCCTGCCTGGCATGGCCAGCGTCTTCGGCCTGCCGATGCTGCTGCTGGGGGCGCAGATGGGCCTGGGGCGCCGCGTGCCGCGCCTGCCCGCCTTCATGGCCCGCCGCTCCATCAAACGGACCGACCTGCTGCGGCTGGCCGGTGCCTCCTCCAAGTGGCTCCGGAAGCTGGAGCGGCATGTCCGCCCGCGCCCCGGCCCCTTCACCACGCCCTTCGGCGACCGGCTCTTCGGCTGGCTGACCGTCTATGTCGCGATCATGCTCATCCTGCCCGGGCCGGGCACCAACGGGCCGCCCGCCTTCGGCAACATCGTCATGGCGCTCGGCCTCGTGGAGCACGACAGCCGCACCATGGGCTGGGGCATCGCGCTGACGGTGGCGGGTTGCGTCTTCGCCACCGTCGTCCTCGGCCTGCTGTGCTGGCTGGGGATGGAAGCCCTCAACTTCGTCTTCTAGCCGGCCCGGAATCGCTGCTGGAACCAGTCGTCCAGCATCGCCTTCTCCGAGAAGAGCCGGTCGCCGGACTGGATCCGGCCCGGCCGCATGTCGAAGGCCGGGTCGCTCACCAGTTCCTCCCCGCTACGGATCGTGCGGTCCCCCTCGTGGAGGCGGTAGCGCAGCTTGATGCGGGGCCAGGTGGCGCCGGTCACCACGCGCAGGTCGGGGTTCTGGATGCGCCAGGGCTCGATCTGCCCGGTGAGGTCCACATCCGTCACCTCCACGTCCAGCGTCTGGCCCGCCGGCAGGCCGCCCTGCGCCAGCCGCCCGATATGCACCGCCAGTTCGCGCAGCGCCGGGGCATTGGCGTCCACGGAGCGCCGGCCATTCAGGCTGGCATCGGTGAAGCGCTCCGGCGCCACGAAGCTCACCCGCGCCTCCCCGGCCAGCGCATACGGAGAACCCGCGAGCAGCACGGCGAGTCCCGCGCCGGCAAGAATGGCCGTGAACCGCATGCCGTCCTCCTCCGCTATCGCGTCCGGCACCCCCGGGAAGGAGGGGGCGTGGCGCCGGAAGCACAACGCCCGCGGCATCGCGCCGGGCGCCGCGCTGCCCCCTCCCCCCCGGGTCACGCCTGCGTTACAGGCCCGGGATGCGCCGGTGGCCCGCAAGGGCTGAAACGGGAATGCGCGACGTGTCGAGAGACACCCATCCGCAGCTGCCCTCGCAACTGTAGGCGGCCGATCCGCCCCCTGGATGCCATTGCGGCGCCCCTGCCATCTGGGGGCCGCGAGAAGGCGGGGGACGGGGCCGCGAGCCAGGAGACCGGCCGGCGCAGAGCTGTCTCGCGCGTGCCGGGCGAGGTGCACCGGCGCAACGGACCTTTGGACAGGGGGCAACGACGCCCCTTCCGCAGGCGAGAACCGCGTCCACCCGTCGCGTGGCCCTCAACCGGCGCCGCGCGGCAGACCGTGACCGCTCGGCTGGAAGTCTTTCCCGATGCGACGCCTCCTTCTCCTCTCCTTCACCGCGCTCGGCACCACCGCCGCGATCGCCCAGACCAATCCCGGCACCCCGCCGATCAACCAGCCCAGCGCCGCGGTCGCCGAGACCGTGGTCACCGCCACCCGCGTGCCGACGCCGATCGAGCGGGTGCCGGGCGGCGTGACCGTGATCGACCGCCAGACCATCGAGGAGCGCGGCTACCAGACGCTCGCCGAGGCGCTGGTGAGCGTGCCCGGCCTCTCCCTCATCCAGTCCGGCGGCATCGGCCAGCCGGCCTCCGCCTTCATCCGCGGCACCGCATCGCGCCATGCCCTGGTGCTGCTGGACGGCGTGCCGATCAACGACGCCTCCGAGCCCAACGGCGCCTTCAACTTCGGCAACGACCTGCTGGGGCTGGACGTGGAGCGGATCGAGGTGCTGCGCGGCCCCGCCTCCTCGCTCTACGGCTCGGGCGCCATCGGCGGCGTGGTGAACATCGTCACGCGCCGTGCCCCGAAGGACAAGGCGATCGAGGCCTTCGGCGAGATCGCGGGCGGCAGCAACCGCACGCTGCGCGCCGGCGGCGGCGTGGCCGGCACGGTCGGGCAGTTCGACTACCTGCTCTCGCTCCGCAGCCTCTCGACCCGCGGCACGGATGCCACCCCCTCCCGCTTCACCTCCGACACGCGGGAGCGCGACGGCTTCCGCAGCGTCGGTGCTACCGCGCGCCTGGGCTGGACGCCGAGCGACCGCTTCCGCCTGGAAGGCCTCGCCAACTGGCGGGAGAACCATGGCGGCCTGGACAACGTGCCGTTCGACGACCCGAACTACTCCTTCGAGGACCGCCGCTACACCGGCCAGATCCGCGCGGAGGGCAAGCCCTTCGAGGTCTGGACCACCGGCTTCCGCATCGCCCAGACCGTGGATCGCCGCCGCTACACCAACCTGGCGGACAGCCTCTCCGCCGCCACAACCAACGACCTGTTCCGCGGCCAGCGCACGGTGTTCGACTGGGGCAACCAGATCCGCACGCCGGATTACGGCATCCTGGACCAGGGGCAGCTCTCCTTCGGCATCACGCATGAGCGGGAGGCGGTGGACCAGGGCTCCGGCAGCGCCTTCTTCCGCACCACCACTAATGCCAGCGCCCTCAGCACCGCGGGCCATGCCGGCTACCAGATCCGGCTGTTCCAGCGCCTCGACCTCTCCGCCGGCTTCCGCCAGGATTCGGCCGAGGACTACGGTACGCACAGCACCTACCGCCTCGGCGCCGTGCTCGCGGTGCCGGAGATCAGCGCCCGGATCCGCGGGGCCTACGGCACAGCCTTCAAGGCGCCCTCGCTCTACCAGCGCTTCGGCGTGATCACCGGCTTCTTCCAGGGCAACCCGGACCTGCGCCCCGAACTCTCCGAGGGCTGGGAGGCCGGGATCGAGTTCGACATCCCCCTGGCCGCGCAGCGCGACTTCGCGACGGTGGGCGCCACCTACTTCGAGAACCGCATCCGCGACCTGATCAACTTCAACGCTGCCTTCACCACGCTGGAGAACGTGGAGCGCGCCCGCATCAAGGGCGGCGAGTTCACCGCCACGCTCCGCCCCTTCCGCTGGCTGAACGTCTCCGCCGCCTACACCGTGACGGATGCGCGCGACGTGGCGACCGGCGAGCGCCTGGCCCGCCGGCCGGAGCAGCAGCTCGCCCTCAACGCCGCCTTCCGGCCGCTGGACAACGTGACGATCGCGCCGGAGGCGGTGTTCTACGGCCGCTCGCTGGAGGGCGCCTTCGCCTCCTACCGGGACGACGGCACGAGCTACACCGTGGCGCGGGACAACAAGGTGGGGACGATCTTCAACCTCACCGCCAGCTGGCAGGTGATGGAGCCGATCACCCTCTTCGTGGAGGGCCGCAACCTGATGGATAGCAAGTTCGAGCCGGCCAACGGCTTCGTCATCGCCGGACGCACGGTGCTGGCGGGCACGCGGTTCCGGTTCTGAGCCGGGCCCGGGAGGGGGAGGCACCTCCCCCTCCCTCCTTCATCAAGGCCGGTCCGGCGCCAGTTCCGCCGCGCGCAGCCAGCCCGTCACGGGGCGTTGCCCGGCGACGTAGCGCGCCCGCACCCATTCCCCCTGTCGCTCCAGCACCGCCACCGCGTTGCCCTCCACCACATAAGGGGTGCGCGGGGCCGGCGCGCCCGGCGAGGGGCGGAAGGCCGCCCGCCGCGCGGTGACGAGGCCCACCCCGATCCATCCCTCCCCCGGCCGGTCCAGCCCGGCGCGGTAGGGTTCCCGCACCATGTCCCCCGTGGTCATGAGGCAGCCGCCATGATTCTCCCGCAGCATGAGGGAGGCCTTCCCGCCCTCGAAGGAGAGGTTGCCGGGGATGGGCTCCTCCCCGGGGTACCAGGTCTGGACGATGCCCCGGCCGTTCTCCAGCCGGCCGCGCAGCAGGAACCAGCAGCTGAACTGCGGCGCAGCCCCCGATCCGTCGCCCCCGCGCGCCTCCGAGAAGACGCCGCTGACCTCGTTCCCTGTGACGGCAAGGCTGAGGCCGCCATAGAGCCCGGAGGCGGGCGTGTCCGCCGCCTGGGCGGGCACCGCGAGGAGAAGAAGCAGAAGAAGACGCTTCATGGCGGCTAGGGCGCCGTCGCGCCGGTGGCCACGGCCATGAACTCGGCCCGCCGCGCCTCAAACCCCGCCCGCTCCCCCACGCAGACGGTGGAGGTCCGGCCCCGCGGCGTCTCCTGGATGACGAAGAGGGTCCTGATCTCGCGGGCCCGCGGCGGCAGCCCCTCGCCGTGGAAATCCCCGGTCATGGTGAAGCCCGTACGCCCCTTGGTCTCGAAGGTCCCGGCGTCTTGGATGTCGTAGAGGGTGGAAACCGCCTTCCGCGCCATCTCCTGCCACTCGGCCCCGCGCATGGTCCGGTCCAGCTGGGCCTGGGTGAAGCGGTTGTTCTGCGGCGCCGGGGTGAAGGCCACCTGGCAGCCCGTATCGGTGTCGGAGGGTGTCTTCACCTCGAAGCGCGCGGCCTGCCCCTGGCGCGGCGCCAAGGCGCGGGCCGCGTAGCCGGGCGGCGGCGCCACGGCCAGCCCGCTCGCCGCGTCCCGCGCGGGCGACTGGGCCGAGGCGGCAGCAGGGACACAGAGCGAGACAAGCATAGCGGCTATCAATGGGTTACCGGTCCTGGGCACTGGGTTCTCCGTCCGATGCGCCAGGGGAACGCCGGGATCTGCCGGGGGTTCGCGCCTGGCTCGCGCCCCGGTTCAGCCCCCGTTACGCCGCAGCCCGTCGTCCGGAACGACGGCCGCCCTCCCGCGTTCAGCCAGCGCAACCGAAGGAGGCCTTCATGGCCCAGAAGACCCTGGCCGACCTGTCCAAGGACATGGCGAAGATCGACTACGCCATGCTCATGACCCGCGCCGAGAACGGCCACATCGCCGGCCGGCCGATGAGCAACAACGGCGAGGTGGAGTACAAGGGCGACTCCTACTTCTTCGCCCTGGACAGCACGCACACGGTCGGCGAGATCGCCCGCGACCCGAAGGTGGCCCTGGCCTTCGCGGGGCGCGAGGGCATCGTCGGCCAGCGCCCGGTCTTCATCAACGTGGAGGGCCAGGCCGAGCTGATCCGCGACAAGGGCCAGTTCCAGGCGCACTGGACCACGGACCTGGACCGCTGGTTCGAGAAGGGCATCGACACGCCCGGCCTGGTGATGATCAAGGTCCATGCCAGCCGCATCCACTACTGGGCCGGCGAGGAAGAGGGCGAGCTGTCGGTCTGACCCGCCGGCGTGGGAATTGGCGGGCCGCGCCGGCCCGCCAATCCCCGCCCCCGTCAGAGCGTCTCCAGCAGCCCCGCGATCACCTGCCCGCGCGGCGCGAGATCCCGCCACAGGATGTGCTCGAAGGGCGCGTGGGCGCCGGCGCCGGTGCAGCCCAGCCCGTCCAGGGTGGGGATGCCCATGGCGGCGGTGAAGTTGCCGTCCGAGCCGCCGCCGCGGTGCTGCTTCGGCAGCTCGTACCCCGCCTCCCGCGCGAGCGTCCGGGCGCGCTCGTAGAGGTTCAGGATGTCCGGGTTCTCCGCGAAGGAGGGGCGGTTCATCCCGCCCTCGATCGTGATCGTAATCCCGTCCTCGGTCCCGGCCAGCGCCAGGATCTCCTTCTCCATCCGCTCGCCGTCCGCCACCGTCGCCACGCGCAGGTCGATCTCGCAGCCGGCCTCCGGCGGGATCACGTTGGGGCGCGTGCCGCCCCAGACCGGGGCGACATTGGTGGTGGTGCCCGCCGCCAGGTCCACCATGGCGTGGACCTTCTGGATCAGCCCGGCCAGCGCCACCACGGCGCTGCGCCCCTCCGTCCAGTTGCCGCCGGCGTGGGCCGAGACGCCCTCGATCCTCACGGTGAAGCGCCCCACGCCCTTGCGCGCGGTGACGCAGGCGCCGCCCGGGTTGCCCGCGGGCTCGGGGATCAGCACCGCGCTGGCCCCGGCCGCCTCGCGCTCGATGATGTCGCGGGAGGTGGGGCTGCCCACCTCCTCGTCCGGCGTCAGCAGCAGGGTGACCGGGCTCTTCGTCTGCACGCCCTGGCGCAGGATCTCCCGCAGCGCGTGGAAGGCCAGGAACGATCCCGCCTTCATGTCGTAGATCCCCGGCCCGAAGGCCTTCTCCCCCTCCAACTTCCACGGCATGGAGGTGGCGAGCGTCCCGTTGTCCCACACCGTGTCCAGGTGGCCGGCGATGAGCACGGGGCGGCGGTTGCCATGGGCGGGGCTGGCGGGGGTGCGGGCGATAAGGGTGTCGCCGTAGCCGTCGCGGCCGGGGATGCGCTCCACCACCGCACCGGCGGCCCGCAGCTCGGCCTCGGCCTTGTCCGCCAGGGCGTTCACTGCCGCCGGGTCGGTGGTCGGCGTCTCCTGCAGCACCCAGCCGCGCAGCTCCTCCAGCAGGGCTTCGCTGGTGCCGATCCGGGTGGCGGGCATGGCGGGTCCTTATCCGATGACGCGGCGCCGGTTCTCGCGCCGGGGGCGGGGCCTGTCCATGGGGGGACGTTCAGGGCCGCGCGATCATGGTAAGGGGGGGCATGGCGACCCGCGAAGACGTCCTGGCCTGCTACCGCTACATCTTCGGCCGCGAGCCGGAGTCGGAGACGGCGCTGAACGCGCATGTCTTCGACGGCGAGAGCCTGGACCAGCTGCGCGCCCGGTTCTTCGGCTCGGAGGAGTTCCTCCAGAAGACCCGGATCAGCATGCACCGGCCGCCGCGGCCGCTGCCCTACGTGGTGCCGCCGCTGAAGGTGGAGGACCGGGCCTCGCCGGAGGTGCTGCGGCGCCTGATGGAAAAGACCGCCGCCTACTGGACCGCGATCGGCGTCCAGGCGCCCCACTGGTCCGTGCTGACGAGCGAGATCTACCGCCCGGAGCGGATCGAGGGGACAAAGGAGCACTTCTACAACACCGGCCGGGACGACCTGAACCTCATCCGCGCCTGCCTGCGCCGCGCCCGGGTGCCGCTGGACAGCGTGGGGACGGTGCTGGAGTACGGCTGCGGCGTGGGGCGGGTGACGCTGCACCTGGCCCGCAAGTTCCCCCGGGTGATCGCCTGCGACATCTCCCGCCCGCATCTCGACCTCGCCGCCGCCCATCTGACAGAGGTCGGCGCGCCGGCGGCGCAGTACGAGCATCTCGGGCCGGACCGGCTGCACCCGGATGTCCGCTGCGACCTCTGGTTCTCCCGCATCGTGCTGCAGCACAACCCGCCGCCCGTGATCGCCGCGATCCTGCAGCGCGCCTTCGCCTCGCTGAACCCCGGCGGGACGGCGGTGTTCCAGGTGCCGACCTACCGGGTGGACTACGCCTTCCGGACGGAGGAGTACCTGGCCGGCCCCCTGGGCCAGCACATGGAGATGCACGTCCTGCCCCAGCCCGCCATCTTCGCCCTGGCCGATGCCGGGGGGTGCCGGCCGGTGGAAGTGCGGGAGGACACGCGGGTGGTGAGCGGGGACGTGGACAAGTGGCTCTCCAACCTCTTCGTGTTCCGCAAGGCGGGCACCCCCGTCCCTCGCCCCGTCTCTGGCCCCCTCTCTGGCCCCGTCTCTGGATAGTGGCGTGCTGCAATGCCACATTCGGCCCATGAGCATTGAGATGAAGAAGGTCTGCGTCTTTTGCGGCGCGAACCCTGGCACCGATCCCGCCTTCGCCGACGCCGCCCGCAGCCTGGGCCACGCCATCGCGGAGCGGGGCCTCGGCCTGGTCTATGGCGGGGGCAAGGTGGGGCTGATGGGCGTGGTGGCCGACGCCGCGCTGGAGGCCGGGGCGGAGGTGGACGGGGTGATCCCGGAGCACCTGATGCAGCGCGAGCTCGGCCACGGCTCCGTCACGCGGCTGCACGTCGTCGCCTCCATGCACGAGCGCAAGGCGATGATGGCGAAGCTGTCGGACGGCTTCGTGGTGCTGCCCGGCGGCTTCGGCACGCTGGAGGAGGCCTTCGAGGTCCTCACCTGGTCCCAGCTCGGCCTGCACCGCAAGGGCACGGTCTTCCTGGACGTGAACGGCTACTGGGGCCGGCTGAATGCGATGCTGGACGGCATGGTGGAGGCCGGCTTCGTGCGGGCCGAGCACCGGCAGCTCTCCCTGACGGCGGAGACGCCCGACGAGGCGCTGGACATGCTGGCCGACTTCCGCCCGCCGGAGGTGACGCGCTGGATCGAGCGCGCCTCCCAGGCTTGACGTCTCCCCCGGTGCCTTCCGTCATGGCCTGCGAGATCTGGACGGACCCGCGCAGCCTGCCGCCGGGCGCGCGCGGCGGCACCGTGGCGCTGGGCAACCTGGACGGGGTGCATCGCGGCCACCGCGCCGTGCTCGCCGCCGCCCACGGGGCCCGCCCGGACCTGCCCCTGCAGGCCATGACGCTGGAGCCGCACCCCCGGGAGTATTTCCGCCCGCAGGACCCGCCCTTCCGGCTGACCCTGCTGCCCGCCAAGGCCGCCGCGCTGGGGGAGGCGGGCTGCACCGGCCTGCACGCCATCCCCTTCGACGCGGCGCTTGCCGCCATGGAGGCGGAGGCCTTCTGCGAGACGATCCTGCACGAGGCCCTGGGCGCGCGGCACCTGGCCTGCGGGGCCGACTTCGCCTTCGGCCACCGGCGCGGCGGCGACGTGGAGTTCCTGGCCCGCTGGGCGGAGCGGCGGGGGATCGGGCTCTCCGTCGTGCCGCCGGTCTCCGACGCCGCGGGCCCGGTGAGCAGCACCCGCATCCGCCGCGCCCTGCAGGACGGCTACCCCGAGCGCGCCGCCGCCCTGCTGGGGCGGGACTGGGAGGTGCGCGGCGTGGTGTTCCACGGAGACCGGCTGGGCCGGGAGCTGGGCTGGCCCACGGCGAACATCTGGATGGGCCGCCACCTGGAGCCGGCGCGGGGCGTCTACGCCGTGCGGGCGGTTCTGCCGGACGGGAGCCTCGTGCCGGGGGTGGCGAATATCGGGCGCCGGCCGACCCTGGGCGGGGATCCGGAGACGCGGCTGGAGACGCACCTCTTCGACTGGTCCGGCGACCTGTACGACAAGGAGATCGGGGTCCGGCTGGTGCGCTTCCTGCGGGAGGACATGACCTTCGGCGGGCTGGACGAGCTGAAGGCCGCCATCGCGGCGGATGCGGCGGAGGCAAGGGCGGTGCTGGGGGCGGGGTGAGGCACGGGGGCGCCCCATGCGGGCGGACCAAACTCTGATGGCCGGTGGCGGCGCGGCGCCGGAGGGGTCAGATGAAGGCAACGCCCGCCGCGGCCCTGAGCGCCTCCGCGACGACCTCCCAGGCAGCCTCCGCGGCCTGCTGCGCGGCGACGATGCCGATCCCCTCGAAGGCCTTGAAGACACCCTCCGTCGCCCGAATTTGGATCCGTTGGATCATCTCGTACTCCTCGGCGGTCATTGTTTCCTTGTTCTCCTCGATGAATCTCCCGTTGGAGACCATGGCCGCGGTCTGGGTTTCGACCGTGTGCAGGAGTAGCGGCAGGTTGGAGTTCAGGCGCGCGAGCGCCGCCTGCCGCGCCGTTGAGAAGACCCCGTCCCAATCGACGGCCATCGCTCCCTCCTACCTGGCTGGCTGCTTGCCGGACCTGACAAGGAGCATGTAGGTCATGATCGCGTGGTACTGCCGGTTGATCTCGCGCCGTGCCGCGATCAACACCGCGGAGCCGAGCCTGTCCTGGCTCTCATGCGTGCGCCTGAGATCGTCGAGGTTGTCCTGGATCGCCTGGAAGGAGGCGTCGATCTGCGCCGGGGTCGCGGGATCGGCCGTCACCCGCAGCCGCGCCGCGTTCAGCGCCGTGTCGGCGGCGTCGTACCAGGATTGGTTGGCCGCGAACGCCACCCGGGCCCCGGCCTCGTTCAGCACGGATGTCGGCGGGAGCGGCGTTCGGGCCCGCAGGGCCTCGGCCCGCCGGGCGGCGCTGATCAGCGCGACGGCTCCTTCGTCGAAGCGCATCTGCGCCACCGAGACCAGCCTATCCGCGACTTCGTCATAGGCCGGCGCGCAGGCCGACATCAGCAGGCCGATGACGAAGGCGACCAGGCGCCACCGCAATGCAGCACGATCCCGCACGGGATCTCTCCCTGACACGAGGCGGATCACCGCCCGCTGCGCTTCAGAACGATGCACTATGGTTATGAACCGCGCAACCGGTCCGTGCCCCTGCCGCAGGGCGGACGAGGCCAGCATCGCCCCCCGCCTGCGGAAGGCTGCGACCTCTGCAGGCCCGGACGAGCTGATGGCCGCCATCGCGGCGGGGTGCGGGTGGCGCCGGGAATCGGCAGGAGCGTTTCCATCCCCGGAAACGGAACGTGCCGCGCCATCGCTTCCACCGGCCCGCGATGATGCGGTCATTCCTCGCGGGGCGCGTTGAACAGCCACTGTCCATCTTGGAAACCATCTTGGGAAACGAGGAGTGCATGGAGCAGCCCGAAGAACGACCCCTGCTGTCGCTGGACCAATCCTCCGTCGGGGATCTCAACGCGGCACTGCGCCTCTACCGGCGGCTCCCGCTGGAACTGCTGGGCTTCCTCGTCCTCCTCTTCGCCGCGATGATCGGCCTGTCCCGGCTGAGCACCGCCCTGTCGCCCCCCTATGGCGTCTACATCCTCGGCCAGGGCCTGGTGACCTGGGGGCTTCTCGTCGTGCTTGCCCTACTGTTCGGGTTCCTTTGGTGGCGGGGCCGGCAACTCGGGCACCTGCTGAACGACCCGTCCCTCATCGCCTCGCCGATCATGGCCCTGCCATCCGGGATCAGCGTCATCGCCGAGCGGGCGAACGCGATGGGCATGGCGTGGAGCGGCTTCTTCGGGCCCCTGCGGCCCCGGAGATGAGCGCGGGGGCGGTGCCGGCCAGGGCCGCTCCGCAGAGCACCCGTGCCCCGCGTAGCCCGCCCCGGCCCCTGGCGGCGCGTCAGCCCTGGCGCAGCACCATCACGCGCGCGGCGCCGTGCTCGCGCTCGGCCAGCACCTCCCAGCCGTCCAGGGCCGGCAGCGCCTCGGTCCGCCCGATCTCCAGGCAGGCCAGGGCGCCGGGCGCGATCCACCCCGCACCGTGCAGCGCCGCCAGCGCCGCCGGCCCCAGGTCCTTCCCATAGGGGGGATCGAGGAAGACCAGCCCGCACGCCGCCTCCGCCCGCGGCGGGCGCAGCGCGTCCCCCGGCAGCACCCGCGCGACCCCCTCCGCCTTCAGGGCCGCCACGTTCGCCCGCAGCGCCGCCAGCGCGATCCGGTCCTTCTCCAGGAAGAAGCCCCGCGCCGCGCCGCGCGAGAGCGCCTCCAGCCCCAGCGCGCCCGTGCCCGCGAAGGCATCCAGCACGGCCACGCCTTCCACCGCCGCGCGCCCCGCCCAGGGCGCGTGCCAGAGGCTGTCGAAAAGGGCCTGGCGGACACGGTCCACCGTGGGGCGGGTCGTGTCCCCGGGCGGCGCCTGCAACGCGCGGCCGCGCCACCGCCCGGCGACGATCCTCATGCTCCCCTCCGTGGCAGGCCGCGCCCGCCTGCCGAGGTGTCCAGGGCCGTCATTCCGTGCGCGGCTTCGCCCCCCAGGGTGTCCTGTGCGGATCGCCGGCCCGGCGGGCGCGGGGCGGGCGCTTGCGGGGCGGTGTGGCCTCGGCGGGGGGCAGGGGCTCGCGCTCCACGCCGCGCTGGATGCGGGGCGCGGCGGCGGCCACGCCCAGCTGCTCGCGCATCGTGCGGGCGTTCACCTCCTCCACCGCGCCCGGTGGCAGGGCGCCGAGCTGGAAGGGGCCGTAGGCCACGCGGATCAGGCGGGTGACGTGCAGGCCGAGGTGCTCCATCACGCGGCGGATCTCGCGGTTCCGGCCCTCCTGCAGGGTGACGGTGAGCCAGGAATTCGTGCCCTGGCGGCTGTCCAACCCGGCCTGGATGGGGCCGTACTTCACGCCCTCCACGGTGATGCCGTTGGCCAGCCAGGCCAGCGCGCCCTCATGCACCTTGCCGTGCACGCGCACGCGGTAGCGGCGGGACCAGCCGTTGGAGGGCAGCTCCAGCCGCCGGGCCAGGGCGCCGTCATTCGTCAGCAGCAGCAGGCCCTCGCTCGTCAGGTCCAGCCGGCCGACGGAGACGAGGCGGGGCAGCCCGGCGGGCAGGCGCTCGAAGACGGTGGGGCGGCCCTGCGGGTCCTTGTGGGTCGTCACCAGCCCGTCCGGCTTGTGGTAGCGGAAGAGCCGGGTGGCCTCCGCCGCGCCCACGCGCTGGCCGCGGACGAGGACGGCGTCGCCCTCGGCCACGAAGGTGGCGGGGGTCTCAACCACCTTGCCGTTCAGCGTGACCAGGCGCTCGGCGATCAGCGCCTCGGCGTCGCGGCGGCTGGCCACGCCGGCGCGGGCGAGCCACTTGGCGATGCGCTCGCCCCGGGCAGGATCATGCGCGGGGTTGTCGTGGGTGTCCTCGCTCATGCGGCGCGTCGGCCCGTGGCGGCGCCGCGCGCGGCCTCCACGAAGGCGTCCAGGATGGCCTGGTCGCGTGCGTCCACGGCGTATTCCGGGTGCCACTGCACGCCGAGGCAGAAGCGGTAGCCCGGGTGCTCCAGCCCCTCCACCACGCCGTCCGGGGCGCGGGCGTTCACGATCGCCCCCTCCCCCGGCCGGTCCACCGCCTGGTGGTGCGCGGAGTTCACGGCCATGGAGGGCGCGCCGACGATGCGGGAGAGAAGGGTGCCGGGGGTCAGCGCCACCTCGTGCCCCGGCTCCGTGCGGGGGTTGGGCTGCTCATGCGCCAGGGCGTCCTGCACGGCATCGGGGATGTGCTGGATCAGGGTGCCGCCCAGGGCCACGGCCAGGAGCTGCTCGCCCCCGCAGATGCCGAGCACGGGCATGTCGCGCCGCAGCGCGCCGCGCAGGATCTCGATCTCGAAGGCCGTGCGGCCCTCCTTCAGCACCACCGTCTCGTGCCGCTCCCCGCCGCCGTAGAGGGCGGGGTCCACGTCGAAGGCGCCGCCCGTGACCAGCAGGCCGTCCAGCTGGTCCAGGTAGGCATCCGCCAGGGCAGGCTCGTGCGGCAGGGCCACGGGCAGGCCGCCGGCGGCGGCCACGGCGCCGAAGTAGTTCCGCCGCAGCGCGTACCAGGGCAGCTTGGAGTATCCGCCGGGTTCCTCGGCATCGAGGGTCAGGCCGATCAGGGGTCGTGCGGTCATGCAGGGGTTGGTAGAGCGTGCGCCCCCTGATCCACAAGCGGCGCATGAAGGAAACGACATGACGGAGGGCGCGCCCATGGCGCTGGCGCTGGAGGAAGCCCGCGCCGCCGCCGCCCGGGGCGAGGTGCCGGTGGGCGCCGTGGTGACGGATGCCGCGGGCCGGGTGATGGCCCGGGCGGGGAACGAGGTGGAGGCGCGCCACGACCCCTCCGCCCACGCGGAGATGCTGGCGCTGCGCGCCGCCGCGGCCGGGCGGGGCGCGAAATGGCTGGCCGACGCCACGCTATGGGTAACGCTGGAGCCCTGCCCGATGTGCGCCCAGGCCAGCTCCCTCTTCCGGGTGCGGCGCGTGGTCTTCGGCGCCTACGACCCCAAGGGGGGCGGGGTGGAGCACGGCGCGCGGGTCCTGGCCGCCTCCTCCTGCCACCACGTGCCGGAGGTGGTGGGCGGCGTGCGGGAGAGCGAGGCGGCGGCGCTGCTGCGGGGGTTCTTCGCGGCGCGGCGGTAAGGGAGGGGAGAGTCCCTTCTCCCCTCCCCCGGGGCTACCCGCGCCGCACCCCGTAGAACAGCGGCGCCCCCGGCGGGAAGCCGGAGAGGTCGTTCTTGTGCGCCGTCAGGGTGCGGTACTCGCCGAGCGGGATGTAGGGCACGTCCTGGAAGGCCTGGCGCTGCATCTCCGCGCAGAGGGCGGCCTGGGCCGCCGGGTCCGGGGCGGTGATCCAGTCCTGGCGCAGGGATTCCAGCTTCGGGCTGTCCGGCCAGCCGAACCAGGCGCGGGCGCCGTTGGCGCGCAGGCCGAGGTGTCCGCCCGGGTCGATGGTGTTGCCGAGGCCGGTGACGAAGACGCTCCAGCCGCCCTTGTCCAGCGGGCCGCGATTGGCGCGGCGGGTGCTGATGGTGCCCCAGTCGCCGTTCTGCACCTCCACGTTCATGCCGACCTGCTTCAGCAGGTCCGCCGCGACCTCGGCCAGGCCCTTGAGGGAGGGATAGTCGTCGGCCTGGAGGACGACGACCCTCTCCCCCGCGTAGCCGGCGGCCTGCAGGTCGCGCTTCACCTTCGCCAGGTCGCGCCGGCTCGTCAGCGCCTCCAGCCCGACCTTGCTGGCCATGGGGGAGTCGGAGGTGAAGTAGCCGACGTTGATCTCCCACGCCGCCGGGTCGGTGCCGTAGGCGGCGGTCATGAAATCCTCCTGGTTCACGGCGCCCAGGATGGCGCGGCGGATCGCCGGCTTGTCGAAGGGCGGCTGCAGCCAGTTGAAGCGCATGATCGTGCTGAACAGGTCATCGACCACATGGACATTCAGGTTGCGGTTGCGCTTCAGCAGCGGGGCGAGGTCGTTGTTCGTCACCTCCAGCCAGTCCACCTCACCCGCCAGCAGCGCGGAGGCGGCGGTGGCCTGGTCGGGGATGATCGTCCACTCCACGCGGTCGAAATGCGCGACCTTGGGGCCGGCGGCGCGGCTGGCCGTGCCGTCGGGGCGGGGGACGTAGCCCTCGAAGCGGGCATAGGCGGCACGGGCGCCGGCCATCCGCTCATCCGCCAGGAAGCGGTAGGGGCCGCTGCCCACCATCTCCGTCACCTGCTTCGTCGCCTCCGTGGCGGCCAGGCGCTCCGGCATCATCGGGCAGACGGAGGCGCCGTTCTTGCCCAGCGCGGCGTGCAGGCCGGGGAAGGGCTTCTTCAGGCGGAAGCGGATGGTGCGGTCGTCGGGCGCGCTGATCTCGTCGGCGCGGGCGATCACCTCCTGCCCGTACATGTCGCGCGATCCCCAGCGGCGGATGCTCGCCACGCAGTCGCGGGCGCGCACGGGCTCGCCGTCGTGGAATCTCAGCCCCTCGCGCAGGGTCATGGTCCAGGTCAGGCCGTCATTCTCGACCGTGTGGCCGGCGACCATCTGCGGGTGCGGGCGGAACTTCGCGTCCAGGCCATAGAGGTAGTCGAAGACCATCGCCGAGTGGTTGGTGGTGACGGCGGCGGTGGTGAAGACGGGATCGAGCACCGCAAGATCGGCTTGCGGCACGAATTTCAGCACGCGCTGCCCCTGCGCGGCGGATAGGCGCGGCGCGGCAAGGAGCGCGGCGCCGGAGGCGAGCCCCGAGGCCAGCGTTGCGCGGCGGGTGATGATCGGGCCGCTCATGCGGGCTCCTCCTGACGGATGGGGGCGGCTGCCGGGGCGAGGTCCAGGAAGGCGCGTTCGCCTTCCAGGCGCAGGCGCGTGCCGAAGGGTTCGGAAAGGGCCGCGAAGCGCCCGAGGATGCTGCGGGCCTGCGCGCCCTCCGCCAGGCGCGGGCGGCCGCGCAGGTGGCGCGCCTCGCCGAGGCCGAGCGAGACGGGCACGATCTCCAGCCCGGTCATCCGCCCCTCCTCGAAGGTGAGGAAGGGCACCACCGTCTCCCAGTAGCGGCCGTCCGAGGGGAAGCCGCCCTCGTCATTCCGCGTGCGCTGGCTATAGACCATGCCGGGCGTGAGACTGGGATCCGCGCGGAAGCGCTCGTAGGAGTCCGAGGGCAGGCGCGGCACCAGCTCGTTCTGCCCGATGAAGTTGCCGAGCGAGTAGAAGATCGGGCGGCCCTTGTAGACCTCCATCCCGCGCAGCAGGTGCGGGCCGTGGCCCACCACGAGATCCGCGCCCTCGTCGATCATCCGGCGCGCGAAGACGGGCAGGAACTCGGCGGGCTGCTCCTTCGTCGCGGCGAAATCGTGCTCGTGGGCGTGGAAGGAGACGAGCACGACGTCCGAGGTCAGCCGGGCCTCGCGCACCCAGCGGGCAATGCCGTCCATGTCCGCCGCCTTCGCGGTCTGGCGCTGGGCGACCTTCTCCGCTTCGCGGAAGTTCAGCGGGCCGAAGGGGAAGACCCCCTCCTCCGGCGGGAAGCCGAAGCCGAGCTTCACGATCATCTGGCGGAAGGCTTCCAGCCCAAGCCCGTCCGCCATCTCGCGCAGCGCCCGCATGTGCTCGGGCCGCACCTCGTGCACCGTGTCGTAGCGCAGCGGGTTCAGCCCCGGGCGGCCCGGCATGTCCGGCCGCTGGGCGCTCGCCTCCTGCCCCTTCGCGAAGGTAGCGGAGCAGGCGAGCATCGCCACTGTGCCGTTGGGGTGGCCGTGGAAGACCGGCCGCCGCGCCTCCTCCAGGTTGCGCCCAAGGCCGGCATGGGACAGGCCGCGCGCGTCCAGCGCCTCCAGCGTGTGCAGCAGGCCGGAGACGCCGTAGTCCAGCGCGTGGTTCGTGGCGGTGGCGAAGAGGGAGAAGCCGCCTTCGGCCAGCTCGTCCAGCACCCAGGCCGGGGCGCCGAAATGCGATCCGCCGGATTCCAGCGCCGGGTCGCCGCGGAAGTCGTTGGCGAGGGTCTCGAAGTTCGTGAAGGCCACGTCCGCGCCGCGGATCATGTCGAAGAGCGGGCGGAGGACGGGATCGGTGCGCGAGAGAAGGCGCCGCTGGAGGATGCTGTCGCCTGTCAGGGCGAGGCGGAGCGGAAGGGGCAAGGCGGCATCTCCGGGATGAACCGCGGCAATCCTGGCATGGGCTGTGCCAGACCGCGCCCGGAAATCGTGCGGGCCTTCAGCCGCAACCCAGCCAGGCGGTGAAGGCCGGGTGGCTGGGCGCGATGGCGCGGGCCACCACGCCCTGGCGGCGCGCCCAGTTGCAGTGGAAGGCCCGGATCAGCGCGGCCCCGGCCTCGTCGGGCGGGGCGGCGAGAAGGGCGGCCACCTCCGCCTCGCGCCCGATCAGGCGCGTCTCCTCGGCCCCCAGTGGGCGGACGCCCTGGATGCCGAGCGGGGAGAGATCGGCGGCAAGCCGGATGATCCGCGCCGGGGCGCCCGGATGTGTGTCGGCCGCGGCCCAGGGCGCGGCGATCTCCACGCCATCGGCCAGGCCCGGGCGCTGCCGGTAGGCGAAGGCGTAGCGGCGCAGGGCGGCCGTGCCGTCGGGCGGCCAGGCCAGGGGGAAGGCGGGGGAGACGAGAAGGGACCAGCCCCGGGCGGCGGGGCCGAGCGCGGCCCAGGCCGCCTCGATCTCCGGCCCTGGCGGCACTGCCCCGGCGCGCGCGGCGGGGGCAAGGGCCAGGAGCAGGGCGGCGAGGTGCCGCCGGCCCGGCCCCGGCGCCATCACTGCGGCGGGCGGACCGGCTGCACGCCGCCCGGCGCCGCAAGGCCCTTCAGGCGCATGCAGCGCAGGTAGGCCTCGCGCTCCGCCAGGCCGATCTCGCCCATCACGCGCTGGCGCTGGGTGACGTTCTGCAGGTTGATCCGCTCGTAGCCCCTGTCCACGGCGGTGGAGTCCTGCGCCTCCTTCCGGCAGGCCTCCTCCGCCGCGTTGGCCGGGGGCGGCAGGGGGTCGTTGGCACGGCAGGCCGCCAGGACCAGCAACGGGAGCAGCGGGGCGAGGAGGAGGGCGCGGGTCATGGCGTGTGCTCCAGCCAGTCCTCGATCAGGCGGCGGGCGATGGAATCGGCCCGCGGCAGGGAGAAGCCGGCGCGTTCGGGGTTGCGGATCTCCTCCCGCGTGAACCAGCGGGCGTCGCGCAGCTCGGCGGGGTCGATGGTGACTTCCCGGCTCAGCGCCTCCGCGTGGAAGCCGAGCATGATGGAGGCGGGGAAAGGCCAGGGCTGGGAGGAGTGGTAGTGGGCGGCGCCGACGATCACGCCCGTCTCCTCCTTCACCTCCCGCCGCACCGCCTCCTCCAGGCTCTCCCCCGGTTCCACGAAGCCGGCGAGGGTGGAGTACATGGTGCTGTTCGGGAAGCGCGTCGAATGGCCGAGCAGGCACTCGTCCCCGTTCACCACGAGCATGATCACGGCCGGGTCGGTGCGCGGGAAGTGCTGGGCACCGCAGTTGGTGCAGGCCATGGCGTTGCCGGCGCTGCGCGGCTCGCAGGTGCTGCCGCAGACGCCGCAGAAGCGGTGCCGGGTGCGCCAGTGCATCAGGCCCCGCGCGTGGGCGAGCACCGAGGCCTCGCCGGGCGGGAGAAGGCCGGCGACGGCGCGCAGGTCGTGGAAATCGCCGTAGCCCTCGGGCAGCAGAGGCAGGGGGTCCTCCGCCGCGCTGCAATCCACGGCGAAGACGGGGGTGCCCTGGTCGAGCCCGAGCAGGGCCCAGGGGCCGCCGGCCATCAGCACGGCCTCTGCCGCCTCCCGCGTCAGCAGCACCGCCTCCGGCGCGCCCGCCTCGACGCCGCGCATGAGGCTCTTCGAGCGCCAGACGGGGACGATGAGGCTCTCCTTCGCGGCCAGGGCGGCCGCGACGAAGTCGGCGTCCTCCCGCCGGTCCGAGACCCGGTCGAGCGGAGAGCCGGTGTAGGCGTTGGGGCGGCTGGCGGGGATGGTGAGCATGGAGGGGCGGAATCTGCCATGCCCCGGGGGGTGCGGTCCATCCGGCGGGTCGCCGGTTCCTCCCTCCGCGCGGGGTCCGGCCTTCGAGGCCCCGCCCTTGCGCGGCCCCTTCCGCCCCCACAACGTGGGGGCAGGAAACGTCCGGAGGCAGAACCATGCCCGCACCCACGCGCCGCCGGCTGCTCGCCGCCGCGGCCGCTCTTCCCGCCCTGCCCCTGGCGGCGCATGCCCAGGTCTGGCCCGCCAGGCCCATCCGGGTGATCGCCTCCTACGCGCCGGGGGGCGGGGTGGACGTTCCCACGCGCCTCGTCGCGGAGCCGATGGGGGCGATCCTCGGCCAGCCGGTCGCGGTGGAGAACCGGGCCGGGGCCACCGGCTCCATCGGGGCGGCCGCCGTCGCCGCCGCGGCGCCGGACGGCTACACGATCCTCTCGGACGCTTCCGGCCAGGCGCTCAACCCCGCGCTGCTGACGAACCTCTCCTTCGACTACGAGAAGGCCTTCGCCCCGATCGGCCACCTCTGCACCCTGCCGCAGGTGCTGGTGGTGCTCGCCTCCGGCCCGGAGAGCCTGCCGGCGCTGATGGAGGCCGCGCGGAAGAGGCGCGGCATGACCTACGCCTCCTCCGGCATCGCCTCCGGCCCGCACCTGGCCGGCGCCGTCCTCTCGCGCCGCGCGGATCTCGGCCTGACCCATGTCGCCTATCGCGGATCGGCGCCGGCCATGCAGGACGTGCTGGCCGGCGCCGTGGACATGGCCTTCTCCACCACCCCCCAGGCCGTGCCGCTGATCCGGGAGGGGCGGCTGCGCCCGCTGGCCGTCACCACGGCGCAGCGCCTGCCCTTCCTGCCCGATGTCCCCACCGTGGCCGAGCAGGGCTTCCCGGGCTTCGACGTGAACGACTGGGTGGCGATGTGGGCGCCCGCCGGCACCCCGGCCCCGGTGCTGGACCGGCTGAACGATGCCCTGAACAGGTCCCTGGCCGACCCAGCCCGGCAGGACCGCCTGCTGAACGGCATCGGCGTGCTGCCCACCGGCGGCAGCCGGGAGGAACTGGCCCGCTTCGTCGCCGCTCAGCGCGTCGCGATGCGGGAGGTGGTGCGGGCGGAGAACATCAGGGTGGAGTGAGGGGTCAGCGTCCCAGCTGCTCCGGCCCGTCCGTCTCCGCCTGGCCCTGGGGCTGGCCGCGCTCGACCGGCTTGCCGCCGCCGAGCTGCTCCAGCTTCCGCTTCACCTTGCGGTCCTCCTCCGTCAGGGGCACCGGGCTCACCGGTGCCACGCCCGGCGGGACCGAATCGCCGGGATCATGGCCCGGATCGTCACTGCCTTCCTGGGCCATGTCGCCTCCCCGCCCCAACTTGTCCGATCGGGGAAAGCGCCGGGCGGACCGGGCGGTTGCACCATCGCGGCCTTCCCCCGGTTGCCCCCGGGGCGCTCACCCCTCATATACCGCCGCGGAAGGCCGGTCGCGGACGGGCGCCCTGTCGACCTGGTCAGGTCCGGAAGGAAGCAGCCAAGGCGGGTTACCGCCCGGGTCGCGGTCCGGTCTTCCACCCTCTCTCCCACTTGATGCCTGGCGGCCCAGGCCGCGTATCATGCGGCCCGGATGACCAGCGACACCGACCTCTCGACCGAAGCGCCGGACGACCTGCCCGAGCCCCCGATGGAGGGGCCCGGCCTGTTCGGGGAACCTGCGCCCGCCGCGCCCCCTGCCCCTGTGGCCGCCCCCCCGGCACCCGCCCCTGGCCCGGCCGAGCCCGCCCAGCCCTACCGGGTGCTGGCGCGCAAGTACCGCCCGAAGAGCTTCGCGGACCTGATCGGGCAGGACACGCTGGTGCGGACCCTGCGGAACGCCTTCGCGCAGAACCGCGTGGCGCATGCCTTCATGCTCACCGGCGTGCGCGGGGTGGGGAAGACCACCACGGCCCGCATCATCGCCCGCGCGCTGAACTGCATCGGGCCGGACGGGAATGGCGGGCCGACGGCGGATCCCTGCGGCGTGTGCCCGGAGTGCCGCGCCATCCTGGCGGACCGCCACCCGGACGTGGTGGAGCTGGACGCCGCCTCCAACAACAGCGTGGACAACGTGCGGGAGATCCGGGAGGCGGTGCGCTTCCGGCCGAGCCAGGGGCGCTTCAAGGTCTATATCCTGGACGAGGTTCACATGCTCTCCGGCGCGGCCTTCAACGCGCTGCTGAAGACGCTGGAGGAACCGCCGCCGCAGGTGAAGTTCCTCTTCGCCACCACGGAGATCCGGAAGGTCCCGGCCACCATCCTCTCCCGCTGCCAGCGCTTCGACCTGAAGCGCGTGCCGCAGGAGACGCTGCGCGCCCATTTCGCCCGCATCGCGGAGGCGGAAGGGGCGGCGGTGGAGCCGGAGGCGGTCGCCATGATCGCGCGCGCGGCCGATGGATCGGTGCGCGACGGCCTCTCCCTACTCGACCAGGCCATCGCCATGCCGGCCGAGGACGGGCGCGGCGTGACGGCCGAGGCGGTGCGGGAGATGCTGGGCCTGGCGGACCGCGCCCTGGTGCTGGACTTGATGGAGGCCGCCATGAAGGGCGACCTTCCCGCCGTGCTGGCCGCCATGGACCGCGCGCATGAGCGCGGGGCCGACCCGGGCGTGGTGCTGGCCGACATGGCGGAGCTGACCCACACCCTCACCCGCTTCCGGGCTGTGCCCGCACTGAAGAACGATCCCTCCGTGCCCGAGGCGGAGCGCACCCGTGGCGCGGCGCTGGCGGAGACGCTGACCATCCCCGTGCTCGGCCGCGCCTGGCAGGTGCTGCTGAAGGGCATCAACGAGGTGGCGGACAGCCCGGACCGGCGCGCGGCGGCGGAGATGGTGCTGATCCGCCTGGCGCACCTGGCCGAGATGCCCACGCCCGGCGACATCGTGCGCCGCCTCTCCGGCGCTAGCCCGCCGCCGCGCGGTGGGGGCGGCGGCGCACCGGCCGGCGGCCCGGGCGGTGGTGCGGGCGGTGGTGCGGAGGCGGTGGGCGCCCCCCTGGCAGCCGCGGGCCCGCCCGGCGGGTTCCGCGCCATCGCGGGTGGCGGGGGCGGCACCGTGATGGCCGTGGCGGCCCAGCCGGAGGTGGAGGCGGTTCCCCTCGCCCGCCCGACGACCTTCCGCGAGGTGGCGGCGCTGGCTTCCGGCCGCCGGCCGAAGCTGCACGCGCACCTTGTCCACACCGTCCATCTCGTCCGCTTCGAGGCGCGGCCGGAGGGCGGGCGGATCGAGTTGCGGATGCTGCCGGACGCGCCGCGCGACCTGCCCGGCCAGCTCTCCGCCCTGTTGCAGGAGATGACGGGCGTGCGCTGGACCGTCTCCCTCTCCAACGCCGAGGGCGAGCCGACGCTCGCCTCCCAGCGCCGGGCGGCCGACGAGGCGCGGCTGGAGGTGGCGCGCAGCCACCCGCTGGTCCTGGCCGTGATGGAGGCCTTCCCCGGCGCCCAGATTCGCGACGTGCGCGATTCCAACCTGGACGATTACGGCCTGCCCCCGCCCGAGGCCGCCCCGGCGGAGGAGCCGGAGGTGGTGCTGGCGGACGACGTGAACTTCGCCCCGGTCGATGACGACGATTTCGCCTTCGCGCCGCTGGACGCCGAGCCCGCGGGGATGGACAGGCCCTGAAGCCTGGTCCATCCGCCTGGGCCATCGCCCTTCCCCGAATACCTGGATTGAGGACCGCCGCATGAAGAACCTCGGCAACATGCTGAAGCAGGCTCAGCAGATGCAGTCGAAGATGCAGGAGATGCAGGCGAAGCTGGAGGCCGCCACCATGGAGGGCCAGGCCGGCGCCGGCATGGTGAAGGTGACCCTCTCCGGCAAGGGCGACCTGAAGGGCCTGTCCATCGACCCCTCCCTCATGGCCGCGGAGGAGCGCGAGGTGCTGGAGGACCTGATCGTCGCCGCCCACGCCGATGCGAAGCAAAAGGTGGAGGCGATGATGGCCGAGGAGATGTCCAAGGCCACCTCCGGCCTGAACATCCCGGGTATGGGCGGCGGGCTGGGCGGCTTCAAGCTGCCGTTCTGATCGGTTCGGCCCAGGGGGCGCCGCCCCCTGAACCCTCATCTGGCGGCCGCCGCGCCGGCCTGACATGGGGCCTCCGGGGAAGGGTGCCGTTCCTGCCCTCGCAGTCGCCTCGGCTCATCGAGCCGAGGCGCACCGTCAGCCGGGTGGTTCCAACCCGAAGAAGATGATGGTGAGGGGTCCGGGGAGAGGAAGAATCCCTTTCCTCTCCCTGGCCCGCAAGCGCCGTCCGATGCGCCGGAAGGGGATCATCACCATATGCAACGGATGCCCTTCGACCCCTCCACGATGCGCCCGGATCCGGTTCCGCCGAATGATCCGGTGGAGCAGCTGGTCGCCCTTCTGGCGAGGATCCCCGGCCTCGGGCGGCGTTCCGCCCGGCGCGCGGCGCTGAGGATGCTGCAGGACCCAGAGCGGCTGATGCGCCCGCTTTCCCGCGCGCTGGACGCCGCGGCGGAGGCGGTGAAGCCCTGTCGGGTCTGCGGCAACCTCGATTCGCGCGAGCCCTGCGGCATCTGCCGCGATCCCCGGAGGGAGCGCGGGCTGGTCTGCGTGGTGGAGGGTGTTTCCGACCTCTGGGCGCTGGAGCGCGCGGGGGCGCATCGCGGCCTGTACCACGTGCTGGGCGGCACGCTCTCGGCGCTCGGCGGCGTCTCGCCGGAGGACCTGGCAATCCAGCCGCTGGTGCAGCGCGTGGCTGCCGGGGAGGTGGAAGAGGTAATCCTTGCCCTGCCCGCGACGGTGGAGGGCGCTTCCACCGGCCACTATCTTGCGGACCGGCTGCGGCCGCTCTCCGTACCCGTCACCCGGCTCGCGCAGGGCGTGCCGATGGGCGGCGCGCTGGACGTGCTGGATGACGGCACGCTGGCCGCGGCTTTGCGGGCACGCCGCCCGGCGTGACGCGGGCACGCCGACCGGCGTGACGCAGGCACGCCGATCGGTCCGGGCTGCCCCTCCCCCGCTTGCCGCCCCCGGGCAGATCGTTATGAAGGCGCGGCGGCGCCCGGCGCCGATCATTCAAGTTTGGTCCAGGGGGCCGCGCGTGTCAGACATTGAGCCCTCCCGTCCGATCCTCCGGCGTGCCGGCCGGGTGGCGTTGCGCGGGCTGCGTCCGCTTGCCCTGCCCTTCCTGCATCGCATCCAGCTACGGGTGCGGCAGGCCGCGGAGAGCGCCGCACAGGTACTGCTGGGCCGGCTGGACGACCTCTCGGCGCGGGTCGAGCGCGTGGAGGCGCACCTGCGGTCCGAAGCGGCCGCCTCGGAGCGGGCGACCGACCGGCTGACCCTTCGCATCCAGGCGCTGCAACTCGGCATCGACGCGCTCCGGCTCGAGCAAGGAACACGGCAGGAAGCGATCACCAGGGCCGTTACGGCGACCGAGGAGCGGCTGGAAAAGGAGATCACGGCGGTTGAGGGGCGTCTGGCGGAACTGACGTCCGACAGGGCGGCCGCGATCCAGGCTCTGGTGCAGGGCCGGACGGACATCATTCACGGCTTCGTCCGGGAGCGGACGGAGCCGCTGCTGGCGCGGGCAGCCCTGCCGGTCGGTGACGCCCTGCTCATGCGCCTCCCCGAGGGCTTCCTCCTCATCCCCGCCGAGGACGCGTCGCTGATCGTCGCCATCTACGAGAGCGGCGGGCGGCTGGAGCCGGGCACGGTGGCGGTGATCCAGGCCGTGCTGCGCGAGGGCGACACCGTGCTGGACGTGGGCGCGAATGTCGGGCTGACGGTGCTGCCCGCCGCGCGGCGCGTCGGGCCCGCCGGGCGGGTGATCGCGGTGGAGCCCACCGCGCGCCTGGCCGAGCTGCTGCGCCGCAGCCTGGTCACGAATGGGTTGGACGGGATCGTGGCGCTGCACCGCTGCGCCGCCGGGGCGGCACCGGGTACGGCGGAGCTGAATATTGGCGTCACCTCCGGCCACTCCTCCCTGCTCGCCCTGCCGGGCTCGGAGCGGAGCGAGACGGTGGAGGTGCGGACATTGGACGATCTGGTGCCGCCCGGCACGCGCATCCACCTTGCCAAGATCGACGTGGAAGGGTTCGAGCCCGACGTGTGGCGGGGCATGAGGCGCATTCTCGCGGAAAATCCGGGAATGGCGGTGCTGGTGGAGTTCGGGCCGGAGCACCTGCGCCGCGCCGGTATTCAGCCCGGAGACTGGATGGCGATGTTCACGGGCGCCGGTTTCACGCCCTACGAGGTGGACGAGGCGACGGGCGCGGTGCGGCCGGCGCGGCCGCTTCCGGCCCTGGCGGCCGTGCAGTCGGCCAACCTGCTGATGCTGCGCCAGCCGGTCGAGGTCTATCCCGCGTTGCGGGTAGCATGAGCCGGGAGCCGGGCGCGTGAGGATCGGCATCGTCTCCTCCGCCATGCCACTGGTGAACGGCGGCGGGCGCTTCATCGTGGATTGGCTGAAGGAGAAGCTCGTCGAGCGCGGGCACAGGGTGGAGACTGTCCTGCTGCCCTTCGTCGAGCGGCCCGAGGAGATCCTGTCCCAGACCGCGGCCTTCCGCATGATCCGGCTGGACGACTACTTCGAGCACGTCATCACCATCCGCCCACCGGCCCATGCGGTGCGACACCGCCGCAAGGCGGTGTGGTTCATCCACCATATCCGCGGCTTCTACGACATGTGGGATACGGCCTATCGGCCGATCCCCGACCACGCTGCCGGCCTCGCGCTGCGCGATTCCATCATCGCGGCCGACAGCGAGTGCCTATCCGAGGCGCGCCGCATCTTCACCAACTCCCGCGTGGTGGGGGACCGGCTGCGGCGCTTCAACGCGCTGGAGAGCGAGATCCTCTACCCGCCCATCCTGCGGCCAGAGATGTTCGTGGCCGGCGCCTATGGCGACGAGATCGTCAGCGTCTGCCGCATGGAGCACCACAAGCGCCAGCACCTGATGGTGGAGGCGATGGGGCACGCGCGCACGGCCGTGCGGCTCCGGCTCTGCGGCCTCTCCACCAACCCGGCCTATGTGAAGGGGCTGCGCCAGCGGGCGCGGGAGCTGGGCGTGGCGGATCGCGTGACGATCGAGGAGCGATGGATCACGGAGGAGGAGAAGGCGGACCGGCTGGAGAACGCCCTCGCTTCCGCCTACCTGCCCTTCGACGAGGACAGCTACGGCTACCCGACGATCGAGGCTGCCCACGCCGCGCGCTGCACCGTGACCGTCTCCGATTCCGGCGGCGTCGCGGAATTCGTGCAGGACGGCATCACCGGGCTGATGACGGGGCCGGACCCCGCTGCGGTCGGCGCCGCCTTCGACCGGCTCTACGCCGACCGCGCCCTGGCCGCCCGGATGGGCGCCGCCTCCCGCGAGCATGTGGCGGAGCTGGGCATCGACTGGGACACGACGATCGAAAGGCTGCTGGCATGAGGGTGCTCGTGCTCAGCACCATGGTGCCCTTCGTGCACGGGGGCGCCGAGGAGCTGTTCGACCATCTCGTGCTCAACCTGCGCCGCCAGGGCCACGACGCGGAGGGGATGCGCCTTCCCTTCACATGGGACCCGGCCGAGGGGTTGATCGAGGAGATGCTGATCGCCCGGCAGATCCGCCTGACCAACATCGACCGCCTGATCGCCCTGAAGTTCCCGGCCTACATGGTGCCATGGCACGACAAGGTGCTGTGGGTGCTGCACCAGTACCGCCAGGCCTACGACCTGCTGGATGTCGGGGGGAGCAACATCCCGGACACCCCGCGCGGGCGGCAGATCCTGGCGGCGATCCGCGCCGGCGACGCGCAGGCCTTCCGCGAGTCGAAGCGCATCCATACCAACGCGCCCATCACCTCGCGCCGGATGAAGCAGTACAACGGCTTCGACAGCAGCGTGCTGCGGCCGCCGCTGAACGACCCGGAGCTGTTCACGGGCGGCGAGGCGGAGGGCTACATCCTCGCCACTGGCCGGGTGAACGCGGGCAAGCGGCAATCCCTGCTGGTGCGGGCGCTGCGCCACGCGCCGGGCGTGCGGCTGGTGGTGGCGGGCCCGCCCGACACCCCGGCGGACGCCGAGGCGCTGCGCCGCCTTGCCGTGGAGGAGGGGGTGGAGGACCGGGTGACGCTGGACCTGCGCTTCGTGCCCCGCACGGATCTGGCGCGGATGGTGAACGGCGCCCTGGCCGTGGCCTACCTGCCCTACGACGAGGACAGCCTGGGCTACTGCACCATGGAAGCCTTCCAGGCCGCGAAGCCCGTGATCACCAGCACGGATTCCGGCGGCGTGCTGGACATCGTGCGCGACCGCGACAACGGGCGCGTCGTGCCGCCCGAGCCGGCGGAGCTGGGGGCGGCCATGGCCGGCCTGGCGGCGGATGCGGCCCGGGCGGCGCGGATGGGCAGGGCTGGCCGAGACGCCATGGAGGCCGAGGGGCTGGACTGGCCCACCACGGTCGAGAGGCTCGTCGCATGAGGCCCCTTCGCATTGCCTGGGCCGGCCCCTGGAACGACCGCTCCGCCATCGCCGCCTTCGGCGAGGGCATGGCGGCGGAGCTGGCCGCACGTGGGCACGAGGTGACGGTGCTGCGGACGGAGGTGGGCGAATTCGCTGACCTGCCCCCGCGCCCCGCGCCGGGGGAGGTGCATCCGATGGATGCGCTAGGCGACAACACGATCGAGTACCGCTTCGACGTGCTGGTCGCGCAGATCGGGGACAACTACAACTTCCACGGCGCCCTGCTGCGCCGGATCAGCCCGATGATGACGGTGGGCGTGTTTCACGACGCCTTCATCGCCAACCTCTTTCACGGCCACGTCCACTGGAGCGGCCAGCCGGAGCTGCTGAGCACCGTGCCCCGGGAGCTCTATGGGCCGGAGAGCATGGCCGAGGGCGAGCCCTTCTGGACCGGGATGGAGGAGATGGCCCGGCGCCGCCCCATGCTGGAGTGGCTGGCCCGCCGCTGCGCCGGGGCCGTGGCCCATGCCGGGCACTACGCGCCGCGCCTGGCGGCCGCCTGCCCAGGCCCCGTGGCCACCATCCCGCTGGCTTTCGAGGTGCCGGACCTGCCGCCGCTGCCGCGGCCCTGGAACCGGATGACGGTGGCGGCCATCGGCTACGCCAACCCGAACCGGCAGCTGGACCAGGTGATCACTGCCATCGGCGCTTCCGGCACCCTGCGCGGGCACTGCCGGCTGCGGGTGATCGGCGCGGCGGAGGAGGCGGAGCGGGCGCGGCTGACGGCCCTGGCGGAGCTTCTCGGCGTGGCCCCGCCGGAATTCACGGGCTGGGTCAGCGACGAGGACCTGCGCTGGCAGCTGCGCGACGTGGACGCCATCACCTGCCTTCGCAACCCCGTGCTGGAGGGGGCCTCGGCCTCCGTCATCCTCGCCCTCGCCTCCGGGCGGCCGACGCTGGTGACGAACCACGGCTGCTACGCCGAGTTGCCCGGCGACACCGTGCTCGCCTGCCGGCCGGAAGCGGAGGCGCTGGACGCCATGCGGCACCTGGAATGGGTGCAGGCGAACCCCGCGGAGGCGGCTGCCCTCGGAGCACGCGGCCAGGCCGTGGCGCTGACCCGCCACTCCTTCCACACCTACGCCGACGCGCTGCTGCCGCTGCTGGAAGAGGTAACGAGGGACCGCCCGCGGCGCGAGGCGCGGGTGCGGCTGGCCTCCCTCCTCGAAGGGTTCGGGCTGGGACCGGACGACCCGGCCACGCGGCGCGCCGGGGCTGTGGTGGACGCCATGGGGCTAGATCCAGCGAAGGTGGAGCAGGCCCGGCGGATCGCCGCGCCGGCCTTCCGGGAGACGGCCTGAGCAGGGAGACGGCCTGAGCAGGGACTTGTCCTGCGGGCCCGGTGCTTGCGGCCCCTGAGGGCCACAAGCGATGCCGGACCTAAGGCGAAAGCAGCCCCACCGTCGCCCCGGTCATGCAGCAGGCGATGGTGGCGGCGAGGAGCGAGGGCAGGCCGAGGCGGACGATCTCCGCCCGCCGCTCCGGGCAGAGGGCGCCCATGCCGGACACCATGATCCCGACGCTGGCGAAGTTCGCGAAGCCGCAGAGGGCCCAGGAGAGGATCAACTTCGTGCGGGGCGCCAGCGCCGCGCCGTTGGGGCCGGCCATGTCGAGGTAGGCGACAAACTCGTTCACCACGCCGCGGATGCCCAGCAGGCGCGCGGCGGCGGAGGCGTCCTCCGGCGCGATACCCATGGCCCAGGCCAGGGGCCAGAGCAGCACCCCGGCGATCGCTTCCAGGGTGAGGCCGGTGAGGGGCTGGAGGATCATGTTCGCCAGCGCCACCAGGGCCACGAAGACGATCAGCCCCGCCATGATGTTCAGCAACAGCGAGAGGCCGTCCGAGGTGCCGCGGGTGAGGGCGTCCATGCTGCTGTCGTAGAGGCGGGGCGCCTCGATATCGGCGGCCTCGGGCGCGGCGGCCTCCGGCAGCATTAGGCGGGCGGCGAGGATGGCGGCCGGGGCGGAGACGAGGCTGGCGGCGAGGAGTTGGCCCGCGGCGTCCGGCACGGCCCCGGCAAGCATCGCGGAGTACACCACCAGCATGTTGCCGGAGATGGTGGCCAGGCCCGCCGTCATCACCACCAGCAGCTCGGAGCGCGAGAGGGTGCCGAGCCAGGGGCGGATGAAGAGGGTGGCCTCCACCATGCCGGTGAAGACGTTGGCGGCGACCGAGACGCCGCAGGCGCCGGAGACGCCGAAGGCGGCACGGAGCGCGCGGGACATGAGGCGCACCAGGGCCGGCAGCACCCGCCAGTGGTAGAGCAGCGCCGAGAGGGCGCCGACCAGGAGCACGATGGGCAGGGCCTGGAAGAAGAGGATGAAGGAGCCGCCGGGCTGCGTCTCCGCGAAAGGCGGCGGCGCGCCGCCGAGATAGCCGAAGACAAGGCTTGTGCCGGCACGGGTGGCCCGCGCCAGGGCGTCCACCGCATCCCCCACCAGCGCGAAGCCGGCGCGGAGCGGCGGGATGTGCAGCAGGGCGGCGGCCAGCGCCACCTGCAGGGCGATGCCGGCGAGGACGGCCCGCCAGGGCAGCGGGCGCCGGAAGCCGCCGCAGGCCCAGGCCAGGGCCAGCAGCCCGGCCAGCCCCAGCGCGGATTGGAGTTGCGGCGGCACTAGGGCGCGGTCTTGGGGGTGGCCCCCGGGGCAGCACGGCCGCGCAGGTCGCGTGACAGGCCCTTTTCCTCCAGCGCCGCCAGGTAGGCGGGCCAGAGGGTGCCGTAGTCCCGGCCCAGGCGGTGCAGCGTCTCCCAGCTGTAGATGCCGGTGTCGTGCAGGTCGTCGAAGGTCAGGCGGACGGCGTAGTTCCCCACCGGCTCGATCCCGATGATCGCGACGAGACGCTTGCCGTGGACGAGCACCTTCTCCCCGGGGCCGTGGCCCTGCACCTCGGCAGAGGGGCTCTCCACGCGCAGGTACTCGGCGGGAAGCTCGAAGCGGCTGCCGTCGTCGAAGGCCACGTCCAGCCGGCGCTCGGCGCGGTTCAGCCGGATCTCGGTGGGGGTGGGCACGCCCTTTCCCACTTCCAACCCTAGAGGCGGCGGGCCTCGTCGGGCAGCATGATGGGGATGCCGTCGCGGATGGGATAGGCGAGGCCCGCGCCCTCGCTCACCAGCTCGCCGGCCGCGCGGTCGTAGCGCAGCGGGCCCTTGGTGACGGGGCAGACGAGGATCTCCAGCAGGCGGGGATCGACCGTGGCCTGGCCGGCGGTGGTGGCATCGCCGGCGGGCGGCGTGGTCTGGCTCATCGCGAAGTCCTCGGCTCGGGCGGCCCGGTTTGGGCGCCTCAACTCGGGCGCATGTCTTGGCCTGGACCGGGCAGGCTGTCCATCCGCAGCATGGCCGCCAGCGCCTCGGCCCGGGCGGTCGTGTCGGCGGCTTCCAGCAGGGCCTGCTTCTCCACCGGGTCGAAGGGGCAGACCATGGCGAGGGTGGCGACCAGGGGGCCGTCCTCCAGCCGCTCGATCGCCTCCCAGTTCGCATCAATCCCCTTAGCGCGGAAATAGCCGCGCAGAAGGTCCAGCAGCGCCGCGCGGTCCAGCACGGGCGGCGCGGCAGGGCGGTCCAGGTCGGCGGCGAAGGGGGCATAGTCCGGGCGCACCCGGCGGTAGCCATCCCGCATCGGCAGTTCCTCCGCCACATGGAAGCGGATGAGGCCGGTGAGGCTGATCAGCATGCGGCCATCCTCCGTCTCCGCGAAGGAGGAGAGACGGCCGAGGCAGCCCACGCGGTAGAGGGCGGGGCCCGTGGGCCCGGCGGGGGCGCCGGGGTCCGGCTGGATCATGCCAAAGCAGCGGCGGTTGGCGAGGCTCGCCTCCACCAACGCCAGGTAGCGCGGCTCGAAGATGTTCAGGGGCAACCGCCCGCCCGGCAGCATGAGGGCGCCGGGCAGCGGGAAGATGGCGATCTCCGCCGGAAGGGCATCAAGGTCCCGGGGATGGAAGGGCATGTCCGGGGAACCTCTCGTGGCGGTTGGGGAGAGGGGGAAGGCGGGCGCCCTCCCCCGGCCCCGCTTCAGCTGAACAGCAGGGAGGAGAGCTTGCGGCGGCCGGCCTTGGTGGCCGGGTCCTCGAAGCCCCAGGCCTCGAAGAACTTCAGGAGCTGCTTGCGGGCGGCCCCATCGTTCCAGGCGCGGTCGCGGCGGAAGGACTCCAGCAGGGCGTCGGCCGCCGCCACCCGATCGTTCGCGGCATTGAGGGCGACGGCGAGGTCGATCCGGGCCTCATGGTCGTTCGGGTCCGCGGCCAGCCGGGCCTCGTACTCCGCCAGCTTGCCGCGGGCCTCGCGCCCGGCCTTCGCCAGCTCCAGCGCGGAGCGGACGGCGGACACCTCCGCATGGTCGGCCACCTTCGGCGGCAGGCTTTCCAGCACCTGCGCGGCCTGATCCTCCTCGCCCAGCTCCATCAGGCAGCGGGCGACGCCGGCCATGGCGGCGGGGTTCTCCGGTTCCTGCTGGGCAAGGGCCCCGTAGAGCTCCAGCGCCCCCTGGAAGTCGCCCTCCTCCGCGGCCTGCTTCGCCTCGGCCAGGAGATCGGCCGAGGGCATCTGGCCGCCGGCCATCTTCAGCAGATTCTCGACGAACTTCTTCACCTCGCTCTCGGGCAGCGCGCCCTGGAAGAGGTCGGCGATCTGGCCCTGCCAGAAGGCGGCGACCGTGGGCACGGATTGCAGCGGCAGGCCGAGCTGGGCGAGCTGCTGCACCAGGGCGCGGTTCTGGTCGATGTCGATCTTCACCAGCCGCACCCGGCCGCCCGCGGCGCGGACCACCTTCTCCAGCGTGGGAGTGAGCTGCTTGCAAGGGCCGCACCAAGTCGCCCAGAAGTCCACGAGCACGGGCACCTGGCGGCTGGCGGCCACCACGTCCTGCATGAAGCTCTTCTGGTCGCTGTCCTTAATGATGTCTTCGGCGGCCGTGCCGCCCGGGGCGGGGTTGAGAACGGAATCCATGGTTACTGACGCCTGTCCGGGGTGATTTACCCCTAGATGCGGTTCATGTGGCGCTTGGGCAAGTCGTGCACGAGAGAGCCTTGATCTTGCTGTGCCCTCAAGTTGAACCGCCCGGGCTTCAGCGGGCGGCGCCTGTTGGGCCTACCGGGCAAACTCGGAGCGCCCCCGGCCATGAGGCTGGTGAAACCCCCTTAGGGCCGCCGCGGAACCGACCGGAGCTTCCGCCCCACGCCCGGCCCGTCACCCGCGTGGCCGGGCCCGGCAAAGGACGGTGCCGTTGGGCCGGATGGTCAGCCGGGCGGTGGGCTGGATCCTGGCCGGGGCGGTGGGGGCGATGTCGAAGTGCTGCAGCAGGCGGGCGAGGAGCAGCGTGCTCTCCACCGTGGCGAAGGCGGCGCCGGGGCAGACCCGTGGGCCGAGGCCGAAGGGGATGTAGGAATCCTTCGTGATTCCGGATGCCCGCTCCGGCAGGAAGCGGTCGGGGTCGAAGATGTCGGGGTCCTTCCAGAAGACCCGGTGGCGGTGGATCACCCAGGGGGAGACGACGACGATGTCCCGGGGCTGCAGCGTCCACCGCCGCACCTTGTCCGGCGCCAGGGGGGAGCGGACGAGGAAGCCGACGGGCGGGTAGAGGCGCAGCACCTCGCGCAGGACGCGCTTCGTGTAGGGCAGGCCGGCCTGGATGGCGTCCAGGCCTGGCGTCCCCTCCCCCAGCTCCTCCGCCTCGGCCCGGATGCGCTCCGCGGCCTCCGGCAGGTTGGCGAGGATGACGAAGGCCCAGGTGAGCATGCTGGCCGTCGTCTCGTGGCCGGCGAGGAAGAAGACGGCGATCTGGTCCACCAGCTCCTCCCGCGTGAAGCCGCGGCCGGTGTCCGGATCTGCGGCGGCGATCAGGGCGTCGGCGATGTCGCGCCCCGCCGGGCTGCCCGCGGCCAGGCGACGGTCCACCATGCGGCCGAGCGTGCCGCGGATGGCGGCGCAGGCGGCGCGGAAGCCCGCGGCCTGGGGCGGGGCGGCGTGCTTGCGGGAGTAGAGGAGCTTCCACGGGGCGAGCTGGTCCGACAGGGCCTGGAAGCGGGTGAAGGCCTCGAAGACCGTCGCGGCCTCTCCTGCCTCGATCGGCTCGGAGAAGATCGTGCGGAAAACGACGTCGGCGGTGACGTGGCTGAGTTCCGCGTCGAGCGCGAAGGGCTTTCCGGCGCGCGCGTGGGCGGCCACGCGGGCGACGCAGTCCGCCACCGCCGCGCCCATGTGGGGATAGGCCTTGGAGAGCGCCATCTGGGACATGGCCGGGCGGATCAGGTCCCGCTGGCGGCGCCAGCTGCGCCCGTTGGCGACGAAGACGCCGTCCCCCACCAGGGGGGAGAGCGCGTCCACGAAGACGGCGGCCTTGGGGTAGTTCTCCGCGCGCTCCACCATCACCTCGCGCGCCGTCTCCGGGTGGTTAATGAGGTAGAGGCGGCGGTCGCCCATCGCGCGCTCGCCCATGAACATGTCGTAGGCGCGGCGCGGCAGGGCGGTGAGGAGGTTCGCGTCCCGGCTCAGCAGCACCTTCAGGAAGGTGCCGAGATTGCCCGAGGGGATGGGGGCCGGCGGGCGGTAGCGGGGGAGCGGGCTCTCAGCCACGGTCACGCGTCACGGACTCCAGGGGCTCGGGGCCGGCCAGGAAACGGTAGAACTCGTACTCGCCGGGCCTGTCATTGGCGCGCAGGAACTGGAAGTGCAGTTCGTAGAAGCGATAGGCCAGCTCCGCGTAGCGTTCGGCGGAGAAGATTTCCTTGAACCGGGCGGAGCGCACGGAGGGGTTGCGGCGAGGTCTTCCGCCAAGGTCCAGGCGAAAGGCGCGGACCGGGTCCAGCCAGGGGAAGTTCAGCACGTCCTGCGGGGCGAAGTAGTCCACCCAGAGCATCCCTTCGTCCGTGACCAGGGCCTGCATGGCCTTGCGGGTGGGGCTTGGCAGCCCGCCCGCGACCGCGATGGGGGTGTTGCCGCCGATGGTCATCAGGGAGAGGCAGGGGCCTTCGCCGCCAGTCGCACCCATCAGGCGGCGGGCGCGTTCCACGATCGAGATGGCGACGAAGCTGCCGGAGCTGTGGCCGATGACCAGGACTTCGTCCAGGGCGGGATCCCTTGCGGCCTCGGCGACACGGTGAGCGAAGGCCTCGAACCGGGCATCCGCCTCCGGGTCCCGGCTGGTGCGGTGGCGCCAGGTGAAGATCCAGTCGTTGATGAGGTACCAGACGTAGAAGCGGCGATCGAGGTACTCAGTGACCCGAAGCAGGCCGAAGAGGAGGGGGGCGGCCGGAGCCAGCCCTGCCAGGCGCGGAAACCCCAGCGCCCCGGCCAGCGCCAGGCAGCCGGCGACGAGGCCGAGCGCCACCAGGGCGTAGAGGAGCGCCATGGCCCAGGGGTAGAGGGAGAAGACGCCGAACTTCCAATTCAGCCGGAGCATCTGCGCCACCGTGCCGGATATCAGCGCTTCCCAGACCACGCGCAGGCTGAGCAGGGCGACGCGCCACTTCGGCACGGCGAAGTCGCGCACGGCGATCTCGTGCCAGGAGAGGCAGTCCACCACCGTCTCGACCGGGCCTTCGGGCCAGTCCGCCGCGATGTGCCAGCGTGCGGTGCCTTCTTCCTTCGCGGCGCGCATCCGGGCGGCGATGCCGTGGAGGGCGGCGAATTTTCTGAGCTCGCGCGAGAAGAGGAGGAAGTAGGTGCGCGGGCTGCGGGGATCGTAGCCCGGGACGTAGAAGACGTGGCGACGGCGGACCCTGGCGGGCGGCTCGCTGGCCTCGGCGCGGCCTTCGTCAAAAATCATAGGGCGAGACTACATGCCCTGGCGGGGAAAGGGCCAGGGCGGGGCCCGCCCGCCGGTTGCTGCCGGAACGATCAGGAAGGGGGGTTGCAAGCCCAGACGCCCCGTGTCATACGGCCGCCACACACGGAGCGCGGGCGTAGCTCAGGGGTAGAGCACGACCTTGCCAAGGTCGGGGTCGAGGGTTCGAATCCCTTCGCCCGCTCCAATCTCTCTCAGACAAAGCTTTCTCTGGTGAGGTTGGGATCGCGCTTCTCCGTGTGTTTTCCCTACATTTGCGGCGCGCACCTTGATACTTCGAAGGTGGAACGAGCGCTGTTTTCTCTCTCCGGAGAGGCAGTTGTCTCCGAAGCTTGGGACTGGGATGATTCAGTCTACAAGGTTTAGTGTCTTGTAATCGCGCAATGTTTTCCGGCCACTCTCATCCAGAGTTGGTGTTTCTTCGCCCCGGGCGGTCGAACTCTTCGTCCAATCACGCGCTAAACGCCCGAGCTTTGGCTGTGCCCATCGTGGGCGTGGCGATGCCGTGTCGTTCGACCAGCTACGCCGATCTTTCTTCACATGACGAGGCATTCCCATGGCCAACCTCCCTCCCCTTCCGCCTGCTGGTCGCGCGCCCCAGGGCGGCAAGAACGCCACCGGCGGCAAGGGCAATCCCAAGGACGCACGAGCAGGCGCAGTTAGCAGCGGCGGCAAGCAGGGCGGCGTGAGCAGCGCGACCCAGAGCAACCGCAAGACGGGGGACCGCTGAGCGATGCGGCGCCAACGCAGCGAGCCCGGCCCAGCCGTTAGCTGAGCGCCAGCTTCCTGAGACAGCTGTCGAACGCGTGGAAGGCTGTCGCGACCTCCCGCAACTCCCGGCTGGTATGGGACCAGTACAGCGCCATTATGCCGAGTCCATTCTGCGGCGGAGTATAGCCAGTAGCGGCATGGCCGTTATCGACCTTGGAGTACTTCGAACCGGACAAGAGGCGTCTGCAGCTTGGCGATCAGCGTCCGCGGCAGGGTCAACCGGCGTAGTCACCGCGAGTTAGAGGCCGCCAGGCACGACGGTAGCCGGACGCACCAGGCGGGGCGGAATATTGCAAGCATCTGCGTGGGCGCGATGCGCCTGGCCCCGTTCTCGCCCATAATCACTCTGCTGCTCGCGCTCACGACGATCGCGGGCATCCTCTCGAGGAGGTTGTGGCGCCGATCTGCCTAGCCTGACCGCAGAGCAGGTCGTCGCCATCGGCTCCATGTTCTTCGCCGGCCTCGCCGGGTTGCTCACCGCCGGCGGCGCCATCCGCTCGCGGCGGGACGTCCTCAACAAGGAGGATGAGGAGGAACTGGAGATGGCGCTGGCTATGGCCCGGCGCAAATTGGCGCACGCCCATGCCTTCATCAGCGTCCTAACCCTGGCGGCCGTGAAGATCCGGCACGTCGCGGCCGAGCGGCTCATCCTTGCAGGCGAAGATCGGCTCCTGCCCGAGGTGCCGGTGTTCAAGGATATTGATTAGCCCGCGCCCGGAGGCTCAGCAGATTGGGAGAGGAACCAGGGTCTTGCTGCGGTAGAACGCGTCGAGCGCAAGCTCATTCGCGCGGTCGGCAGAGACGAACACCACCTCGTATCGGTCGGTGGTCTTGATCACCACTGCGACCTTTCTGACCCCGTCTGAGGGGTCCAGCATCTCTTCGATGCTGACAATCAGGGCATAGCCTGCCGGCGGAACCCTCAGCGCCTCTCCCTCCAGCCGCAGCTGACAGGCTTAACTCGTCATCACGCGGCCGGTTCCGACAGCCGCGCCCGGCCGGCTAGCAAACCGCGACCCTAATCTGACTTGCGCAGCGGTACCGCTTCCAGCCGTACGGTCTCCCGCCATCGCTCCCGCCACTGAGCAACGCGCCTCTCCGCTTCGCCGGGAGGCGCCAGCTCCCGAATGAGCACCGCACCAACGTCCCGTAGCAAGGCTCTCGATAGTTCCCGCTTATTGAAGAGAGCGATCAGGTCGTCCAGCAGCACATCCAGATCGCCGCGAGAGTGGCGAGGGTTGGGGCAGATGTGCGTCGCCATGTCGGACTTTTGGATGCAGCCGCCGAGCGAGAGTGGGGATCACCCCCGAGGGTAGCTTGGTTTGGGATCAAACCTTATTGGGTAACATCCCGCAATAAACCCGAGGTTGAGAATGGCCTGCGGATAGACAACGCGCCCGGCCGGTCAGCCGGATACATCAGAAGTGGAAACGACGAAGAAAGAAGCGTGGGCTGCCCGCATGGAAGCGGGCGCTGAAGCGGTACTGACTGCCCTCTCAAAGGTGGGTATCGGCGATGATCCGGCGGTCTTGGCCGGCGTGCTGGGAGGCGTCGTTGGGCGTCTCGCGGCCGTGACAGACGATCTAGCCGCGATCCTGGCAATCATCACCGCATGGCTAAGGTCATCATTAGCGGCGACCTGCTGAACCGGCCCTGAACACGCTGGGCGCCATAAGCAAAGCAGCGCGCAGCGCTGCGGGCCGGATTCGACACCGACTGCACTTCGGGGCTGCAGCACCGGTTAGTGATCTGCCATCCGTCGTGCCTCTGCTGAGGCGGGTCCTTCCCCGCTGCCGCAGCGCCGCGCCCCACATGGAGGTCGGAACCGATCCGTCAACTTCGTGGCACAATCAAAGCTATCTTCAGGACGGCGTCTTGAGCGTCTTCATTTCGTCTTCCAGAATTCCTCAAAATTGAGGACCGGCGTCCGTAAAGTTCGGGATACGCCGAGCTTGGGTGGTAGCAGGTTACCGCCGCTCCCGGCCGGTCAGTTGGAGCTGTCCTCGAAATCAGATATTGGGATGAAGCGTCCGTCCTGCATGGCCTCGAAGAGGCCCAGTTCCTGCGCTCGCCAGAGCGGCATGTGGACCAGGCGTGTTTCCTCCTCGGTCATGTAGGCGACAACTACGACGATGAGGTTGAGCCCGAGCGGCACCTCGACGGTCTCCAGGTCTAGGAGGCGCGCCATGTCCCTTGGCCACCGACCTCCCACGCCACGGCTCCTGTTCAGAGAGCCGCAGCCGTACCGCCGCCGGACGGCTTCCGGCACCCCAGAAAAATGGAACGCTCATGTCCGACGCCCTCGCGCCGGCTACCGGTCCCGTGGGTTTCCGACGTAACTGTTAGGACAGTGCGGCGCGCCAGAGCTCATGAGCGAGGTTGCCATGGATACGTGTCATCTCGGCAAGTTCCTCGACGGCTGCCAGAAGCAGATCATCCCGTCCTGCTCGCTCCAACTCGGCGATCAGTTCCCTCTGGCGCTTGATTTTTAACTCGCTCGCATGTGCGCGCTGAAGAGCTTTTTCGAAGCGCGTCGGCTCTGGCGTCAACCTGTAGGTCCAGCAGCGATATATGGACCTCTAGCCTCTCGCGCTCAGATCGGCATTCACAGGCGATATCCATTTTGCCTGGTCAGCCGAGCTTGGGCGGGCTCTGTTCGACCAGCTTGGTCCGCTGCTTCCCACAGCGTCGGCAGATCATGAAGTTGTACCTCGTGCCCAAGCCGTAAGGCATTGGACGCCAGCCTGCGCTCTTCCACTGGTGGCCCAAGCACTGGCAGGCGGCTGACTGCAGCAGCCCACGCACAAGACGCCCTGCTCCTGCGACAAAGCTCATCCTGCGACGGCACCTGACACTTGTTCGGCGAGCCGTCTAGCATCCCGCGCCCGGCCGGTCAGCCGGGCACCCCTAGCCATAACGGTGACGATGATGGACGACTGGACGCAAGTCCTGGCGGCCCTCGGCGTGCCCGCGATTTACGCGGTGCCGTTGGTGCTGCTGGCTCGGGCCGCTTGGCCCACTGTCGTGCACGCCTTCCGCGTGTGGATGATGGATCGCGGCTTGTGCCGTGCCGCCGGCTTTATGCCTAGCCTGCGGGCGCCTAGTGGAGGCGCGGCCGCGCCCCTAGACGACGTGGAACTGCAGCGTTTGGTGACCCGCGGCGCCACCTACATGACCAACCGGCTCGGCGGGACGATCAAGGCCCTGGGCGTCCCGGCGGCGGACCTGCGGGACATGGTGCAGGGGCAGTACGGTGAGCTGCTGGCCAGGCTGGCAGTGCCGGCCGAGATGCGGGCATGACCCCCGCCCGCATCGTCGCCCTGACGAATGAGATGATTGGCCGCGAGGACCGCTACTCGAACCACCCCTCCGACAAAGGCGGGGAGACCATCTGGGGTATCACCGTCGCCCGGGCCCGCGCGGCCGGCTACATGGGGCCGATGATCGCTATGCCGCGGAAGACTGCGGTGGACATCTACGCCCTGTTCTACATCCGCCAGCCCGGCTTCGACCTGATCGATGACGTGCTGCCGGACCTCGGCGCCAAGCTGATCGACATCGGCGTGAACACGGGCACCGCCGTTGCCGGCCGATTCCTCCGGCGCGCGCTGAACCACCTTAACGGCCGAGCCAGCCTCTACGGCGACTTGGTGGTGGATGGGGCGTGCGGGGCCATGACCCGGGCAGCGCTTAACTCGCTGATCCAGCGGTGCGGGAAAGCGGACGCCAGCCGGGTGCTGGTGGCCATGGCCACTGCCCAGCAGTCGGTCCGATACGTGGAGATCGCGGAGGCTAACCCGACCCAGGAGGATTTCGCCTGGGGCTGGCAGCTGAACCGGGTAACAGAGGCGCTCTGATGCCTTGCGGCAACTCAGCCGGCCAGCCTCCCGTTCATCCTAACACTCCACGAGGGTGCTCGTGGGGAAGTAGGCTCCGGAGGCTCGCGCCTTCTTCTCCCAGGATTGAAGTGTCGCGGCCGGTGGGGAGACCTCGCCGGCCGTTCACATAACCTCGGTGGGCTTTGCTGAACGGAACCGCGGCGCTGCTTAGTCTAGCGACGAGACCCTGCGCTGCTGGTGGGCGACCCAGCGATCTTTCATCTCGTCCCACTCCGATTGCGTGTCGCAGGCGATGCGGAGAAGGTCCTGCGGTCCCGCTTCGGCATCTGGGTCCTGGCCCCACCGCTGCCGGAGCGATTGCTTCAGCCAGATTTCGAAAGGGTCACGATAGGGTGTGGTCGGTCTAGTGCTCTGCAGGGCCATGCCGCCACCTCCCTGCCGTTGTTAGCTCCCTCGCGCCATAATTGCCGCATGATGGTCGCCTAGAGTTGCGACCTCGACGTAGACCACGAGCCACCGCTTCTGATGGGCGCCCTGCTGTTCATGACCTTTTCCGCTGCAAGTCTCTCTGCCCGCCTGCACGCCGGACATCTGAACCAACAAGGTGAGCCCTACCTGGACCACGTCACAGCCGTGGTGACGCTCCTCCGGGAACGCTGGCCCGATGCCCCGGACCACGCCATCGAGGCCGCATGGCTGCACGACGCCATGGGCCGCAAGGGAGTGACCCCGGCCAGTTTGCTGAGAGCGGGTATCAGCCCGGAAGCCGTGCGGCTGATCGGGATGTTAACGAGATTGACCGCCGTGGATGAGCTGGAATGGGCCGAGGCCCTGGCCGCCTCGGGCGACCTCTGGGCCATTCGCATCAAGCTGGCGGACTTCGCCCACAACTCCCCGCCGGCTCGGGCGCGCCTTGAAGCGGCGGAGCGGACTCTGCGCGGGATTGGGCTACGCTGATCCGGGCCGGGCACTGCGGAGGGGCGCTGGAGGCTGTAGCGGGACAGATGGCCGAGGGGGACCGGCACTCACGCGCCGGTCCAGGCCAGTGTTGCAGTTGGCAAAGCCGATGGAGAAGTGCAGCCCTCTCAGCGGAGGCCTAGCTGTGGAACCCTGGGCCGCCAACCGCAAGCCTCATACGGCGCATGGTCCGGAGACAAGCGGAAAGTGCTGCCCGGGCAGGCGGTGCGCCGGGCAGCGGAGCGGGCGTTGTGCGAGACGAGAATTCCGATCGCCTCAAGCTTTTGGGGGTGATTGATATGGCACGGACTGCTTGCGTGCATCAGCTTCCACAAGCTGCGCCATGTCACGGAGAGACTTGGCCAACGTGTGGAGCTCTTCGGGGAAAACTTCCTCCATGAGGAATGTGAAGTCCCGCACAGCCATTTTTACTCCAGCCTCCATCAGGTGGGAATCATCGCCTGCCTCTTCCTTAACAGTATGGACAAATACTTCTGCAGCAGCTTCGATTTCTGCTCTCATCCCTTCGCCTTCTGAGCACACCCGCGAGACGGCGCAATCCACATCTCGATTATCCAGTTCATGCTGCGCGCGCCCCCTGCATGGCGGCCCGGGCGGCATCCGCCAGAGATGCCAACCGAGTCTTCCCCTGCTGCTTAGCGAAGGTGTCCACCGCCGCAAGCAAGCCTTCCTCCATGGTGATGTTGGCGCGCACCGCGCGGCCGGGCAACTCGGCACGCACGAGGATACGAGCAAACTCCTCCGCTTCGGGGTCACGCTCGACGCTCTCCAGCAGGGTGGGGTCGGGGATAGCGTTGCCATCCTCGATCCGGCCGCGGATATGCAGGGCGAGGGCCTGCTCGGCCTCACGCGCGGCATGTTCGGTGCTGGTGCCGTCGGATACGCAGCCCGGGAAGTCGGGGAAGAAGACGCTGAACCCGGCGGGCGCCTGTTCCAGAATGGCGGGATAGTACCGCGTCGGCATGGTGCCTAGTGCTCCTCTTTTCGTTGGGGGCTGCTCCCCGGCGTGGCTGATTGGGAGGGCGGAAGCCCGCACGCAATGCTACCATCGTCTCAACGTAGGGTTACAATCCGCAACGCGAGAGCTTGAAGTGCGCAGTGATCTCCACATTCAAAACAATTCGCATTTTTCGAGATCAACTTCCTTCTTAGCAACGAACCCCAGCTACGGCCGCCCGCTTCGGTGAACCAAAATCATGAGAACGTGATAAGCGTTCGGTCACATTCTACATTGAACGCTCCGCACTAAGTTATTCAAACTACTAAATTTATACTGATTGCTGCGTGTGTTTCGTCCCAGAAATCCAGAGTTGATGTTTGGATTGAGTGTTTGCGTTCTGTGCTCGCCCGGCGTACTAGTTCGAGGCTAAAATAAAAGACATCAACCCGACTTTGTGACCAGTCCAGGTCTGGTTGGGAGGAGTAACAGTCATGACCACCAACTTCGTCCAGCACGCCTATACCTTCGCGAAAGATGGTGTGGAGCTGCCTGCTCCCTCTGGAACTGGGATCCTGGCGCGGATAGCTGAGCAGCAGGCCCATGCCGGTAAGTTGTCCCGTCACCTTGAGGTGCAGAATGCGCGTGATCTGCCGGGTGGCAACCAGCGTTCGCCGATGTCGTCCGACTTGGCCGTGGGGCGTGAGATCCGGGAACTCCGCCGCGCCCAGGGACGGACGCAGAAGGAGCTGGCGAGAATGGTGGGCGTGACGGGCGCTCAGCTGCATCGCTACGAGACGGGAACCACGCGCATCGCGGCCAGCCGGCTGATCACGATTGCCAACGCGCTGGACATCCGGCCGGACGTGCTGATCGCGGCTGGCTCAACTCAGGATGTCACGCCGCCACTCCCACTGGCTTTCCAGTCTACTCCCGGCGACGACATTGCCGAGTTGATCCAGGCTTTCGCCGCGCTCTCCGACCCGAAGCACCGTGCCGCGCTCGTCGCCGTGGCGAAGTTGATGGCTGTCCAGTACGGGCACACTCCTCGAACCAGCCAGACGGACTGACTGCCTGGCCTGATCAGTAGCGCGCTGCCCTCGACCCCGGCCTTTGCCGACCAGGACCGCGCGCCCGAGGACGCTACTGCCTCCGGCCACTGGCCGCCGACAGCCGCACCCCGCTTGCCGGCAACGCCGCGGTTAGCCTGGAGCAGTCCGGCGCCACGGGCGGTGGCGGCTAGCACTCCCAACCAGCCGCGTCAGCATAGCCCAGGCGCTTGTCCTGAAGCCTGGACCTTGATGGCCCGAAAAGCGGGGGGCGGGGACGCCCTCGGATCCACTTCCGGAAGACATCCCGACCTGCGCGAAGCAGCGTGATCGTAAGACCAAGCACTGTCAGGCCTCGGAGCGATGGCAGTGGTGCCCGTTGCGGAATATCATTACTGCTCGTGGCGTGCCCTGGAGTGTCTGATGTTCGCCTTCAAGCCGGAAGAGCCGATGGTGATGATCCAATCGGCCGATCCCGAGCGGTACTTTGACATGCTCCGCATCACCTCGCGTCCGAACCGCGAGTACTGCCTGCGCCACGGTATCCGTTATGCATCAGTCTCGGCCGTCCTGCGCGGCTTCTATCCTTGGCACGCTTGCTTCAACCGCATTCTGTTCCTCAACCAACTTCTTGATCTCGGATATGAGGGCTGGTTTCTGCACATCGATGCGGATGCTTACGTCCATGATCGAGAGTTTGATCTCGGTGCCTACCTCTCGGCCCGGACGCAGCACTCCCTGATCCTCGCCTCCGGTGGCTCCGACGTTTACTGGAACGTCAACGACGGCATCTTCTTCGCCAACTGCGGCCACCCCACCATGCGCGAGATTGCCCGGCGCTGGCAGGCGGCGCTGGACACGTACACGCCCGAGCGGCTGCGCGGCGCGCCGAACTTCGACGACATCCCCTGCGATCAGGCTCTGTTGCAGTGGGTTCTGCGCGAGAACCCCAGCCTGGCTGATGAGATGCTCATCGAGAGCCACAAGTTCATCAACTCCCCTGTGGCGAGCTTCGCGCGACAGGTGCTCCGAGTAGCGGAGAGCACCTTCGCCCAGCGCGTGCGGCGGATCGCCCTTGATGTCGAGAGCTCCCTCGCTGCAGGCGGCGCCGCGCCGGAGAGCGTAGACGTCCTGGCCCCCGGATTGGCCCGCGCCCTGGGTGTGCCGTTGCCGGGCCGAGCCGACCTGGATATGGCTGCGGATGACCCCGTACACTTGGCAAACCTCCTGCGCCTTTGCACGGAGCAGTTCGACGCCGCGGCAGCCGGTCAGAGCAGCTCGCGGCTCACTCCGCAGGTCCTCAGGTTGCTGAGTGCCATATCCCAGTCATTGGGTATCCCGCGCCCCGATGGGGGCAATCTCGATGCGGAAGCCTCTCCACAGAATGCCGATCCGGAGGTGCTGGCGCTCCTGGCGCTGATCACGAAACGCAAGAAGTCCGCGAACGTGGCTCGTGCTGCCGGTGTTCCGATAGCAGAGCCCGATCGGCACATCGCCGCTCTGCGAGCCCTGGTGTCGGCGCGGCGGGATACCCTTGTTGAGGCGCGGCATGCTAGGTCGGTGCCTGCGGCAAGCTGAGGCGTTCAGCCCCAGGTCTGCGGCTGTCCCCGGTGGGCGAGCAGGCCGTCGACATCGAGATAGATCCGCAGCCAACGGGCCTCCTCCTTCTTGTCACCCTTCAGGATGGCGGCTTGCACCATATCATGCGCATGACGCCGAGCATCTGTGCCGCGCTCAGTGACAAGTTCGTAGGCGACTAGGTCCTCTCGCTGTCCGTCTTCTGTTCGCGGCTTAGACATCGTCACTGAGTACCCATGATGCAGGATCGCCAAGTGCTACTCCCATACGGTGATCCTCCCGCATGGCACCGGGCCAGAAGGGCCGCGGCCGCATCATTCCGTCCAGAGACCGCGACGAGCAAGCGGAAGAGCTCCTCATCGTTCAGAGGTCGCGTCGGTACGCCTTCGGCTGAGAGGGGCAAATCTTCTGGCAGGGGCGGGGCGGCTGCCACGCCGTCAAGGGGCGATACCGAGGCCAGCGAGGCACAAACAAGCAGAAGCAGAGCTACAGAGGTCACTCGGTCTCGTTCCGGACCATCTCCCGCGCCATGATGAGAAGCATCTGCCGCTTGTCGCCGGGCAGCTGGTCCCAGTGCCGAAGCAACTCCATGCGGCCGATGGTCCCCGGACTGGGCGGGCCCTTCAGAGCTTCATCGATCCAGGCCGACACCTTCCCGTAGGCCGGATGCTGGATCGCTTCCATGGGCCGGATGTCGGCGGTGAGTGGATCAGGGCTGTTGCCGAAAGGATCAGGGAGCTTGGGCATTGCGATCCGTGGGAGCTTCAGCTCAGGCGGTCGTCGGGATGGGGCGAACGCTGCATTTCGTCGATCGCGAAGGCAACGTCGACCCAAGCTGCCGCGCGCTCCTCATTCCCCTCGGCAAGGAATGCCTCCATGCGCCGCTTGGCGTGCCCGCTTGCCTCCTCCCCGAATTGATCAACGAGCTTCTTGGCAGAGCGATAGCTGTCAGCACTGACCTCGTACCGCGCGAGGCGGACAGCGTGCTCCCTGATCATGCGTCACGTCCCTTGCCTTACGGTGGTGTGGGCTGGCGCGGCTTGCTGGGGGGCGCACGCCAGCCCTGTCCGGCTGGAGGGAAGGGGGTTTCCATCCATCGACACCACATTCTAGAACGCTCACGGTTCCGTGAGAAGGTGATATGAAGGTCTCGGCCCAGAGCTTTTATGGAAGCGATCTGACAGCTGCCCTATGCAGGGAAGCGAGAGCCTCGCTTGGATGGACGCAAGGCGATTTGGCCATGGCCGCCTTGTGCTCAAGCTCGACAGTAAAGAAGTTCGAACTAGGCCAGTACCGCTCCTCGCGGGCCACCCGCTCTGCTCTCTATGCTGCCTTCGTCCGAGCAGGGCTTGTGTTCGCAGACGGCTGCTATGATGACGCGGGTGTCCAGACCGACAGGCCAATCGCATTCCTTATCGGGACGTGAAGATTAGGGCACATCTGGCAACGTGCTGCCCGCGCCGGGCAAGCACCGAGCCGCGCAGCGGGTCGTGCGCGAGATGGGGCAATCCTAAACTGGGCTGAACGCTGGTAGGGCGGCGATGAAGGCCGCCCGATTAAGCCTACTAGAATAGCTCGCTGCGTCGCTTATATGGCGCTCGTCACGGCGGCCTCGTTATGGCGACGAGCCGCACCGGCCGCGGACGGACCGGCGAGTTGCGATCGCGAGGTCACAGGCCGCACGTTGCCCGCCAGCTTCCAGGCCCCTCGGAAGATCGAGACGGCTCCCAATCCCATCTTGGCAACCCTCGCTGTCGCGCGCATGCTCTCAGCCGTCTCGGGCGTCGTCAGATCGACCAGAAGATCCAGCGGGATTTTGTTGGCCGATGACTTCGGACGATCGCTCGCGGCCGCCTGCCGATTGAGGATCAGCGCCCCAACCGTCCGGGCTGCCTCATGCTCCGCGAGTAGCATGGGCCAGCTTGGGTGGTGACCTGCGAAGACGGACACCGCCTCCTGCCAGGCCTGCACCTTGGATACTCCACGCTCCACCAGGATCCGGTATCGTTGCTCAGCCGATCGTGCCGCCAGCACGTCAAGATCAGGGGGAGGAGCGTTGGTGTCATGAAGGTGGCTCATAGGCCTAGCTTAGACCGAGTTAGAACAGAACAGGAACACGATTTGGAGGTCCAGCCGGTGGTAAGTGATCTCTACGGGCGGGAGAAGGTGACGATTTGTTCATTCCATATCACTGGCCAGGGTGCCATCAGTTGCGGAAGACTCGGGACAGACCCGGCCCGATCCAGCACAGCCTCCACAATCTCCGGCGCCAGTAGCGTCAGCTGCAGCAATCGCCCCATGTACCCGCGGTCCAGGCGCTCAGCCTCGGCCATCTCGGTGATGGACGCGTACTGGCCCTCGTCGAGCATGCGTTGATACCGGAATGCCCGGGCCAGTGCCTTCACGAGCGCCGGGTCACCATGCGTCTGGGTGGTAGGCCTGGGCACCACGGAACTCACCACCCCCTCCGGCACGACGACCGTCTTCCGCCCCGGCCGGCGCCGGATTCGCAGCGGCACCTGAACTGTGAGGCTGGTCGGATGCGTGGCACTCATTCCGCCGCCTCCAGCATCTGCCCCCGCCCCCCACCTAGATCCCGCACGAGGCTCGCGAGCCCCTCCACCCGGAGCCTGATGTCCGCCCCCGTGCTCGACACCCTCACCCGCTCGACCAGCAGCCCGATGACCCGCGCCTGCTCCGCCGGGAATAGCTGGTCCCAGAGCGGCTCCAGCTGGAGCAGGGCGTCCCGGCTCTCGCCCTCGGTCAGGTCGGGGTCGCTGACCCGCGCCGCCGCCCAGGTGCCCACGATGATCTCCGGCTGGCGCAGGAGGGCACGCACCTGGGTGACGACCGCCCCTTCGATTTCCGCGGCCGAGATGCGCCGCACGAGGCTAGGGTCGGTGTCCTCCGTACCCTTCAGCGCGCTCTGGCTCACGTAGTACCGGTACAGCCGCCCACGCCGCCGCGTGTGGCTCGGCGACATGGCTCGACCGTCCGAGCCGTAGAGGAGCCCCTTCAGCAGCGCCGGCGTCTGGTTTCGATGGGCGTTCCCCCGGAGCTTGGGATGCTGGGCCAGGGCAGCGTGCACCCGGTCCCAGAGCGCCCGGTCGATGATGGCCTCGTGCTCACCGGGGTAGACCTTCCCCTTATGCGCGGCCTCGCCGACGTAGGTCCGATTCGCCAGCAGCTTGTAGACGTCGCCCTTGTTCAGGGGCCGGCCCGTCTTGCTGGTCCGACCCTCGGCCTGGAGCTGGCGGGCGGTGCCGGTGCCGGATCGGGTCTGCAGGAACAACTCGAACACGCGCCGGACGGTGCTGGCCTCGGCCGCGTTGATCAGGAGTTTCCGGTCCTTCACGTCGTAGCCGAGCGGCACCTTGCCTCCCATCCACATGCCGCGCGCCCGGGAGGCCGCGAACTTGTCCCGGATGCGCTCCCCGATCACCTCGCGCTCGAACTGGGCGAAGCTGAGGAGGATGTTGAGCGTCAGCCGCCCCATGCTCGTCGTGGTGTTGAAGGACTGGGTCACCGAGACGAAGGTCACCCCGTGCGCCTCGAAGGTCTCCACCAGGCGGGAAAAGTCCATCAGCGACCGGCTCAGGCGGTCGATTTTGTAAACCACCACCACGTCCACCCGGTCCTGCTCGATGTCGCGTATGAGCCGCTGCAGGGCCGGGCGCTCCAGGTTCCCACCCGAGAAGCCTCCGTCGTCGTAGCGGTCCTGGACCAGGGTCCAGCCCTCAGCACGCTGGGACAGCACGTAGGCCTCACAGGCGTCGCGCTGGACATCAAGGGTGTTGAACTCGCGCTCCAGCCCCTCCTCCGTGCTCTTGCGGGTGTAGACGGCACACCGGAGGCGCCGGGCAGGGGTGGGGGGAATGGCGGGGCTGAGGGTAGTGGAGGTCGAACGCCGGGCCATCAGCCGTTCCCCCGCCCGCCCTTGAGCCCGAAGAAGGTCCACCCGTTCCAGCGCGTGCCGGTGATGTGCCGCGCCACCGCGGAAAGCGACCGGTAGGGGCGGCCCTCGTACTCGAAGCCGTCCTGGAGCACCGTCACCGCGTGCTCGACACCCTGCCATTCGCGGATCAGGCGCGTGCCGGCGAGAGGACGGCTGTCCGCCCGGATCCGGCGCAGGACCACGTTGCCGCCGTCCAGCTGCTCGCCGAGCGCCTCCAGGCGGGCCCGGGTCTCAGGCTTCAGGCCACCGTAAGCGAGCTCCTGGATCCGGTACGCCAGCCGGCTGACCAGGTAGGCCCGGTTGAACGGGGGCGGTTCCTTGCCGAACAGCTCGCGCCACTGCTGCTTCAGCCCTGCTGTCGGCGTGCCCTTCAGGGCGGCCAAACGACCCAGCACGTCCGCGGGCGGGATGGAGGGAAAGGTCGGCGCGGTGCGAGGAGGAGGTAGCGGCTGGGCTGCCCGGCTCGCGCCCATGCCCCTCCCCCGCCACTCGGTGGAACTCTGGCTCATGCGTGTCTCCCGGTTTGGACACCCGCACCACCGCTCTGTTGAGGCCGGAAGTGTAGCGAACTCTCTCCCCCAACCCGGATCGTCTCGGCGTCTCGCGCGAGATCCTCGGCGGTGTGGGCACGGAGCCGCACCAGCCCCGCCGCGAGCAGGGCGCAGACCTCGCGCAGGTGCGGGGGGAGGTGGAGGTTGGGGGCGGGCTTGGGGGTTTGGCGCTGCATGTTCGACGACCAGGAGTGGATCATCTCCAGCAGTCGAAACAGCAAAAACAGTCGCTTAGTGTAGGGGAGCGAAAACAAAGGTAGAACGAAGTGTTGCGGACTATAATCCCAGCGAATCGGGCGCCTCCTCCGGGGGCCCGATCCTGGTTCCCCCTCGGAGTCCTGCCCCACCCATGCCGACCGTTGCCCAGTTCCTCCGCAGCACGCCGCCCGCAGCTCTTCGCGGCTACTTCGATGCTCTGCAGGCGCCACTGCCACCGGAGCTACCCTGGGATGGTCCAGGGCATGCGATTGTCGCGCCGCTGCTGCAGGCCGTGAACGACCTCGACGATCTCTCCCGCGACAAGGTCCTCAACGACGCTGACCGGGTCGGCGCCATGGCCGACGAGGCCGGCGAGGCAGCCCTCTACTCGGTCACCTCCTCGCGTGCCGTTCTCGACATGTTGGAGAACAGCCACGCCCGCGCCCTCTGGATGTTTCAGCACGACCCCGCGGGCTTCAGTCACGCCGAGGAGGTTCGCTATGCCGACGACAAGCGCTTCGGGCGGCTCTGGGAGGGCTTCGTCCTCCAGCCCGAATGCAGCGTGGCCCGGGAGGGTACGGCCCTCCAGGAGTTCCAGAAGGCCATCGCCGAACGCTTCGAAAGCCGCCACGTCCACGTCGAGATCTGCGACCGTGCCCGCCCCGTCCTCGGCAGCGAGGATGCATCGCTCGTGCAGGTGGCGATCTACCGCGAGGGCCGGGCGGGCGACATCCGCGAGTTCGTGGACGGCAGACTCGACCGCAGGCCCTGGCGCCCAGTGATCGAGGCCGCGCTTACCTATGAGCCGGACACCGGAACCGTGGAGGTTGTCGCGCCCGTTGCCGAGACGCGTGAGGAGTTGGTGCGGATGTTTGCCAGTCACCTGCTCGGCAGCCTGTTCTTGGGCGACCGGCTCCGCGTGCGCCAGTACAGCCTGGAGCGCCTGCGGGAACCCTTCTCCTTTCCCCACGACCCGGAGGATGGCATCGAGGGGGTGCGGGTGAACCTGCTGCGGCTGATGCCGTACGACAGCCAGGGCGAGCGCATCACGCTGGAGTGCCGCCGCGGGTCGGACCGCAGCATCTGGCAGGTGGCCGAGGAGCGACTGCGCGACCAGGGACAGCGGATCGAGAACTACCTCATCGTGCAGACGCAGTTCACCATCAGCTTCCGGGCCACCCCGGGTCGGAGGGGCAAGCGAACCCTGCCCGTGCGCATCTCCATGCCCAAGGGCTGCGACCTGAAGGACCGGACGGACCGCGAGCGGCTGATCGGCGAGAAGTACCTGCGCCGCTGGGGCCTGCTGAGAGATCTCTGAGGTGAGCTGCCCTGCTGAGCTGACCCGGGAGGCGGTTGCGCTCCTTCTAACCCTCCTAGAAGGGCGCGAGCCCTGCCTGTCGGGCGCGGCGGCGGGGATGCAGCCGGGGGAGACAGCCCTCCTTTGCGAGGCCGGTCTGCTGGTCCCAGACGGGCACGAGAACGTCGCGGTGGTGCCGGGCGACGATGACGACGTCCCCGTGTCGCTGTTCTGGTCGGATCGGCTCGGGGGCTTAGCGGCGTTCAGTGCGACGTGTGGCCCTCTCCGGGTTCCGCCTGAGCAGCTCGTGCGGCGGCGGGTCGACGTCGCGGCCGTCCTCGCGAGCATGATGGGAGGCCTCGAACTTCCCTCCTGCTGGCAGCCCATCGAACGGGTGGACGGGCTTGCCTGGGAACTGGGCGAAGTGCGCCTCAACAATGGACCGCAGCGGAACTCGCTCTGGTTCGCTCGCCGCCTCTCGGATCGCGTGGTGCAGAAGCAGGTCAAGGCCGCACTCCTGGCACGTCCGCATCCCCGGCTACGCGTTCTGCTGACGAGCAGCCGAGGCGAGCGCCTCGACGACCTCGAACTGCCTGGGACCTCGGTGGTCCCGATGCGGGACGTGCTTACCACGCCAGATGCTCCCGCCGTCTCGGGCGAGATCCTCGGCGCACGGATCAGCGGCGCGCCGCCCCGCGATGATGGCCGGCCCATCGCGCTGTCTCCGGACGGACGGACACTGACGATCAACGGCAACGAGGTCCTGACCTTCACGGCGCCAGGGCACGTCGCTGCAATCCGGTCGCTGGTCGCGGCATTCGAGGAGGGCCGCGGACTTCCGGTCGGTGAGATCACGCACCTCGGCAGCCCCGACCGTCTCTTTGGCGCAAAACGCTGGAAGGAGTTGTCCCGCTTCCTCAAAAGCCAGGGTGGGCTTTGGCGCCTCGTGCCCTGAGGGTCTTCTGGCGATCCTTCTGGCATCCTTCTGGCATCCTTCTGGGGACTTTCTGGAGCCCCTTCTTCGACCTTCCCCGCAGTCACCAACCGGACTGCGAGGAACAGCACGATGTCCATCACCCTTCTGCACCAGGCCGAACTGGCCCGCCGCTGGCGCGTCTCCCCCCGCACCCTGGAGCGCTGGCGCTGGACCAACCAGGGCCCGGCCTACCTCAAGCTCGGCGGCTCCGTGGCCTACCGCCTGGAGGACGTCCTCGCCTACGAGGCCGCCCAGCGGCGCACCACCAAGGCGCAGGCCGAACAGGCCCTCACCGGGCCTGAGCGCTTTGCCCGTGGGATCGCGGGGTGATGCCGATGCCGGACCGCCCCACCTTCACGCCGGAGGAGCAGGCCGCGCTGCGCATCGCGCTGCTCGCCTTCTTTGCCCGTCTCGGGCTGCAGCCACGCATCAACCCGCGCACCGGCGACCTGCACGTCGACCTCCAGGAGCTCTGTCAGGCCCTCGGCTGCACAGAGGAGGACCTCGCCCGCACGTTCTGCAAGGACGCGCTGACCACGGGCACCCTCGACAGCACGGTGCCGCTGCAGTGAGCGCCGAACAGGCCACCATCTCTCTTGGCCGGACCGAGGCAGACCCAAGGGACCTCTTCGATCGCCCCGTTGCAGTGACCCTGTTCGGGGACTACGCCGCGACCCGAAAGGGCGAGGAGCTGACCACCCTCCGCCACTTGGCTGGGCGGATCGCCTCGACCACCGCATCCACCAAGGCCCAGCTCCCCTGGCTCAAGCTGGCCCGCTTCGGTGAGAGCCGGACCGAGAAGGGCAGCCTGCGCCACGATGCCAATGTGCTGTCCATCTCCGGCATTGAGGCCGATTACGACGGGGAGCGGATGTCCTTCGAGGAGGCGGTGGAGGTCGCGACCAAGGCCGACCTCCTCTGCCTGATCTACACGTCCCCGTCGCACACCACAGCCAGGCCCCGGTGGCGGGTGCTCTGCCCTATCTCGCAGGAGCTGCCGCCCGACCAGCGGTCCCACCTCCTCGGGCGGCTGAACGGACTATTCGCCGGCGTCTTCTCCGGCGAGAGCTGGACACTGTCCCAGGCCTACTACTTCGGGTCAGTCGCTTCGAACCCGGACCACAGGGTCGAGCTCGTGGACGGAACGCCGATCGACCTCCTGGACGAACTCGATGAGACCTGGCGGGGCAAGCCGAACACCCTCTCGGCCAAGGCCCCGGACGGGGCGCCAAGGCAGGGCCCCGTGGATGAGCCGGCCCTTCTGGATGAGATCCGTTCCGGTGCGGCATACCACGCCGCCTCCGTCCGCCTGCTCGGCCGCTGGGCTCGGGACGGCATCCCCTACATGGAAGCGCGGCAGAGGCTGAGGACGGCCATGGAGGAGGTCGGCCCCGCCGACCGTGATCACCGCTGGCAGAACCGCTACGCCGACATCGACCGCTGCCTGGATGGCATCTACGGCAAGGAGGCTGCCGCCAAGGATCGGGGAGAGCGCCCCGCCGCTCCACCTCAGCGGGGCCGGCACCGACCCAGCACGCCGGCGGCGTTGTCGGACCAGGAATGGCCGGAGCCGATCGACTTCCTCGCCGACGACGAGCTGACCGGCGCACCAGAGTTGCGCCCGGAGCACCTGCCGGAGACGCTCTACCCATTCGTCCACGACACCGCGGCCCGCATGGGAGTGGATCCGGCCGGCGTTGCCCTCGCCGCGCTGGTCACCTGCGCCGCAGCGGTCAGCGATCGGTGGTGCATCCAGCCCAAGCGCTTTGACGATACTTGGACCGAGAATCCCCGGCTCTGGGGCGGGCTGGTGGGCGACCCCTCGATCCTGAAATCCCCTGTCATCGCCGCCTGCACCAAGCCGATAGACCGCTTGGAGGCTGAGGCCCGTGAGCGCTTCAGCCAGGCCATGGTCGCCTATCTCGCCGCCCTGGAGGCCTGGAAGGCGGCCAAGAAGTCTGGGAAGGGCGAGCCGGGCGAGGAGCCCCGGCGACCGCGTCTCGACCGATATCTGGTCGAGGGCACCACCGTCGAAGCGCTCTCCGAGGCGCTGCGCGACGACTCTGACGCGAGACAGCGCGCCCCGGCAGGCAAAATCTTGGTGCGGCAGGACGAGATGAGCGAGTGGCTCGCGAGCTTCGACCGTTACCGGTCAGGAGGGACGGGCAGTTCCGACCGCGGCGCCTATCTGCGTCTCTACAATGGTGGGCGCTACACGATCGACCGCATCCTTCGCGGCAGCTTTGCCATCCCGAATTGGTCGGCCTGCTTCATCGGTGGCATCCAGCCCGGCCCTATTCAGAAGGTGGCGCAGAACGCCGAGGAGGACGGCCTGCTGCAGCGCTTCGTCTTCTGCGTGCCCGCGGCCCAGGGTAAGGGGGAGGACAGGCAGCCTGACCGCAAGGCCCTGGAGGGGTACGAGAGCCTGGTCCGCAGGCTTGCGGCACTGCATCCACCGCGCCCGCAGTTTGGGAGCTCCTTCGGCCCTGTGGTGCTGCACGCGGACGCGCATCTCTATCGCGAGGAAAGCAATGAACTGGCCCGAGCCCTCGCCGCTATGCCCGACACCTCCGGCCGGCTTAAGGCGGCTTTTGGTAAGTGGCCGGGCCTTTGGGCGAGGATCGCCCTCCTGTTCCATCTCATCGAGCAGGCCAGCCCGGTGGAGGAAGGGGAGAGCCGGCCGGTAGTGCAGGTGCTCACCGCGGAGACGGCGAGGCGCGCCTCGGCCTACCTGGAGGAGGTTCTCCTGCCGCACCTCTTGCGGGCAGACGCGGTTATGTACACGACGCGGCAGACCGGTCATGCGCGCTGGATCGCGGGGTTCATCCTGGCCAAGCGTCAGGAGCGCGTCGCGATGCGCGACATCGTCCAGGCCTATGGCGCCCTGCGAGCCCCGGAGCGCCGGCGCGAACTGCTCGACGTCATGGAGGGGCTGGTCTCGATGGGCTGGGTGCGCCCTGAGGAGCGGCAGGATCCGACCCGGCCTCCCTCGGCGTGGCACGTCAACCCAGCCTTGCTGACGCGCTTTGCCGAGCGCGGGGAGGCCGAGCGGCTGCGACGCAAGGAGCTGCGCGAAGAAGTCGGCGAGATCATCCGGTCCCGCCGGCGCGCGTGATGGGGGATGCTGCAAATGTTGCTGGTGCCGCTGCAGACCGCACCTCGTGAACAGCTGCACCGACATCCTTCAGTGTCGCCGTTGATCCCTGACGCGCTTGAGCTAAGGTCGCCTTCCCTGCGCTGCTAGAGCCTGTTAGCGCCTGAATCCTCGTCCACGTGCCTGCGTTCTCTGGCTTTCTGGAGAACGGGATGGCGCTGACGGATGAGCAGTGGGCGGTGCTGGAGCCTCTTGTCGAGGCCTGCCGCCCGCACGCCAAGGTGCCACCTCAGCACCTGCGCCGGACCATCGGGGCCATTCTCTGGCGGCACGACAACGGCGCGAAGTGGCGGGCCCTGCCGGTGGAGGAGGGGCCCTGGTGGATGGCCGCACAGACCTTCATACGCTGGTCGCGCCTGGGCGTCTGGGAACGCCTGCTGAGCATGGCGCAGGACCGGGGCATCGGGCTCGGCATGACCTTCCTCGACGGCACCTCCGTGCGGGCACACGCCAAGGCCACCGGGGCGGCCAAAAAGGCGCGACTGCGACGGAGCGGGATGAGCGTGAGGCGCTTGGTCGCTCTCGTGGCGGCTTCGGCACCAAGGTCTGCGTGATCGCGGACAGCGCAGGCCGCGCCGTTGCCTTCTCACTGACGCCAGGGCAAGCGCACGAACTGCCCCACGCCGTGCCCCTCCTCGCCACGCTTCCCGGCGTGCCGCTCTGGGTGGTGGGCGACCGCGGCTACTCCAGCCATGCCTTCCGCCAGCACGTCTGGGACCTCGGCGCACGGCCCGCCATCCCGACGAAGCGGAATGAGGCCCCGGTCGCCTGCCCCGACTGGATCTACAACAACCGCAACCGCGTCGAACGCCTCTGGGCCAGGCTCAAGGAGTGGCGCGCCGTCGCCACACGTTACGAGAAGACCGCATCCAGCTTCCTCGGCGTCCTCCACCTCGCCGCCGCCCTCGACTGGCTCAAGCACTAACAGGCCCTAGTCCGTTATGGCGGCACGATGTTGCAAATGTTGCTACGCACGCGCGAGACATTGCATCATTGCACCCCTCCCCTCCCTCTTTCAATGTCCGCACCTCTCTCCGTCGCTCCACGCGCGCAAGCAACAAATGCAACATCAAGCAGTCTTGGGGGATAGGGTCAGGTCGTCCTACCGCGGCACATTGATCGTGTAGTGAGGAAGAACGGGCCGGCGAGGCACGGGCGGGTGCCTACAAGCCGGCCCTCACCACCGACCGGCTTGGAGGAGCGATCGGCGGCTTCGCGGGGTGTAGCGCGTGAACGCTGGCAGCGCCAATCACGCCGGATAGGCTTAGCATCGCGGGAAGATCGCAAACAAAGGAAGCGCCGCGAAAACCTGTCGTGTCGCTTTCGCATAGGCGCGTTTGGTATCCTGCAGCGTGCTCCCGAGGAGGCGCGCCATGCCCGAGAGAACCCGCGCCGTGCTCCCGCCCTACAAGGGACACCGCCCCTGATGGCACCCCCGCGCTACACGCCCACTGAGGAGCAGCGCCGGGTGGTCAAGACCATGGCCGCCTACGGCATCCCGCAGGACGCGATCGCCAAGGTCGTCCACTGCTCCGAGCCGACCCTGCGCCGCGCCTATCGCTTCGAGCTCGACACCGCCGTGCACGAGGCCAATGCCCGGGTCGCACAGTGCCTCTACCAGCAGGCCACCACGCCCGGGAACGTCGCCGCCAGCATCTTCTGGCTCAAGGCGCGTGCAGGGTGGCGCGAGAAGCAGATCCACGAGGTGAGCGGCCCCGACGGCAAGCCGATCGAGCCGGTGCAGATCAACGTCATCCAGCGGCGCATCGTCGATCCTAACCCGGACGGCACACCCCTGCCCGTGTCCGATTGCCGCCTCATCGAGGGACGCCGTGGATGACCGCGACGCCCGCGCCGATCTTTCCCCCTTACAAACCGCTTCCCGTCGCCGAGCTGATCCCCTACGCCCGGAACGCCAGGACCCACTCGCCCGCCCAGGTCGCCCAGATCGCGGCCAGCATCCGTGAGTTCGGCTGGACGAACCCGGTCCTGGTCGACGGCGAGCGGGGCGTCATTGCCGGGCACGGCAGGCTGCTCGCCGCGCGCCAGCTCGGCATGACCGAGGTGCCGACGCTGGAGCTGTCCCATCTCACCCCCGCCCAGCGACGGGCCTACGTGCTGGCCGACAACCGCCTCGCGCTGTCTGCCGGGTGGGACGAGGATCTGCTCCGGGTGGAGTTGGCCGAGTTGGGCGCGGACGGGTTCGACCTGGCGCTCACCGGGTTCGAGCCGGACGAGATCGCCGGGTTCCTGGCCGAGCCGATCTCGGGGCTCACTGACCCGGACGACGTGCCGGAGGCCCCTGCCCAGCCCGTATCCACCGTGGGTGACATATGGCTGCTCGGCCGCCACCGCCTGGTCTGCGGGGACTGTACCGACCCTGTGGTGGTCGAGGCCGCACTGGGTGGCGTCCGACCGCATCTTATGGTCACCGACCCGCCCTACGGGGTCGAGTACGACCCCTCCTGGCGCAACGAGGCCCTGGAGGGAAGCAAAACCCAGCGCACGGGCAAGGTGCTGAACGACCACCGGGCCGACTGGCGCGAGGCCTGGGCCCTGTTCCCGGGCGATGTGGCCTATGTCTGGCACGGGGCGCTGCACGCCGGGACAGTGGCGGACAGCCTCACCGCGTGCGGGTTCGAGATCCGCGCCCAGATCATCTGGGCCAAGGAGCGGCTGGTGCTAGGCCGGGGCCACTACCACTGGCAGCACGAGCCGGCTTGGTACGCCGTGCGGGCCAGCGCCAAGGGCCACTGGTCCGGGGACCGCAAGCAGACCACCCTCTGGTCCATCCCCAGCCGCGACCAGGACACTGACACCGTCCACGGCACGCAGAAGCCGGTCGAGTGCATGCGCCGGCCGATCGAGAATAACTCCTCCCCAGGGCAGGCCGTGTACGAGCCCTTCTCCGGCTCAGGCACCACCCTGATCGCCGCCGAGATGTCCAGGCGCGCCTGCCACGCGGTTGAGCTGTCGCCGGCCTACGTCGATGTGGCGGTGCTCCGCTGGCAGGCCTTCACGGGCCAGGAGGCGCGGCTGGAGGGCGATGGGGGCACCTTTGCCCAGGTCCGGGCCGAGCGGGCCACCCTGGTGCCTGAGGGCGCCTGAGATGCCCCAGGGCCACGCCTTCGAGGCGACCGACGACCAGCGCCGGACGGTGCGGGCCATGTCCGGCTACGGGGTGCCGCACGACAACATCGCCACCCTGCTGCGGATCGACCCGAAGACGCTCCGGAAGCACTTCCGCTGGGAGCTCGACAGCGGCTCGATCGAGGCCACCGCCAAGGTGGGCCAGAGCCTCTATCGCATGGCCACCGAGGGTGGGTCGGTGGCGGCCGCGATCTTCTGGATGAAGGCGAGAGCCGGCTGGCGGGAGAAGCACGACGTGACCGTCCAGGCCGAGATGGCCGACCCGGACGGCGCGCGCCACCGCATTGCCAAGCGCATCGAGGCGCTTGTGCCGAGGCTGCCCGACGATCCGGTCGAGGCCTCGCGCGTCTACCAGCACCTCATCCAGGGAAAGGCCGAGTGAGCAGGGGTGTTCAACACCGACCAACGACCGTTGCTCGGTGGTGAACAGGCCCTCAGCTCGGAGATCGTCGCTGCGCCTCAGCCCTGGACCTTGGCAGCACGAGGCAGATCACCCAGTCTATCCTGATGGCGAATCGTCTAACTGTTCGTGGATCCGAGCCCGCGAGCGTCTTCGGCCTTCTCGGCGCTGATGAGAACGCGGCCACTTTCGCGTTGGGCTGGACGTTAGCGAACAGCAGGACGCTGGCTGACGGCTTGCTCAAACACCTCGGCTTGGCAATCGGACCTGAGGACATCCTCATCGAGCTCCAGCGGCATGGAGAGCAGGACCGAGGCTACACGGACATCGAGCTGCGATCGCCGAACCGGTGGCATATCATTATCGAAGCGAAGCACGGCTGGGATCCACCATCACAGGACCAGCTCACGCGGTACGCCAACCGCGTGCAGGGCAGCATCGAACAGCGGCTCGTGTCATTGTCGGCGGCAGCCACTCCCTATGCCTCACTTCTATTACCATCAGCTGTTTTGGGCGTCCCCGTATCTCACCTCTCGTGGGGGGAAGTACGTCGGCTTGTCGGGCAGGCAGCTGCCGCCGCGAGTGGCTCGCGTGAGCGCTTATGGTTGAACGAACTTGACCAGCACCTTGGGGGATACGTGGCTGACCAGCGGATCGATAGCAACCTCGTCTACGTCGTCTCCCTTTCGCACGGGAGTTTGGCACAAGGTTACAGATGGATCGATGTAGTTGAGCAGAGCGACAGCTACTTCCATCCCTACGGGGCGGGCACAGGATGGCCAGTGACGCCTCCGAACTACCTCGGCTTTCGATATGACGGCCGCCTACAGTATGTCCGCCATGTTGATAGCCACGAGGTCGTGCCAGCTTTGGGTAGCGCTGACCCACGCTGGTCGGATGTCGAGGGCACTCACATTCTGTACCGGCTTGGTCCGCCGATGAGGCCAGCCCGAGAAATCCGAACAGGAAGGATCTTCCGAGCCGCTCGGGTCACCTGCGCAATCGACACGCTTCTCTCAGGCCAATACGACACAGTCAGCGCAGCTCGCGATGCAACGCTATGCCGGCGCAAATAGCGGAACTGAGCTTACAAATGCTCTACCTGCTGCACAGCCCGGCTTCGTGGTGGATGCGTGTACTGCAGGGACATTGCCTTTCTCCCCGGTCCACATTCGCGCCGCTCCTGCGTTGAAGGCCCGATGACCGGCAGCAGTTATCTTCTTTCTTCTAATCGCCGCAGGCACATAGGACTGGAGTTGCTCAATGAACCGCCAGCACACAACTCCGATTCTGCTGCCAGCCAGCACCGGCATAGCAGTGCCCCTCGCCGTGCTTGACCAGCGGACTAGCGGCAGTGGCGTAACTGAAGCGACCATTCAGGACCTCGTTTATTCGCATCCCACATGCCTGCCGATTAGCGAGATTGACCCGATGTTCGAAGGGCCGGTCTCAATCTGCACGGAGCTAAATACGCCGGCTGGGCCGATAGACGTCTTCATGATCACGCCCTCGGGCTTGCCTGTCATCGTCGAGTGCAAGCTTTGGCGCAACCCCGAGGGCCGGAGAGAGGTGGTCGGGCAAATACTCGACTATGCCAAGGAACTGAGCCGCTGGTCGTCGTCAGACCTCCAGCGCGAGGTGAGCCGTCGTGTTGGTCAACAAGGCAATCCGCTTCTGGCGAGGGTGCGGGAAGCGGCGCCCAATACCGAGGAGGTCAGGTTCAACGACGCCGTCACTCAAAATCTTCGGCGAGGCCGCTTTCTGCTGCTGATTGTCGGAGACGGGATCAGAGAAGGTGTCGAAGCGATTGCTGAATACCTTCAAGCGCACGCGGGTCTGCACTTCTCCCTAGGCTTGGTGGAGCTGCCCATTTATGCCCTTCCTGACGGCAGCCGTCTTGTGGCTCCACGCGTCTTGGCCCGCACCCAAGTCTTGAGGCGCACAGTCATAGCCTTGCCCGAGGGATATGCGCTTCAGGAACAACAGGCGCCAAGCCCGACCGACATAGACCCCGAAACCGATGCTCTCGCGAATGAGCGACTGAAGTTCTGGACTGAGTTCCTGACCTTCCTGCGGCTCGATGATCCAGAGCAGGCGACGCCGCGTCCGTCACGACAGGGTTACATCACGCTTTCACTTCCCGCTCCGGCCGGCACGAGCTGGTTAACCGTCTACCGCGACCTTCATCGCGACGAGGTGGGTGTTTTCCTTTCGTCGTCCCGCAACAGCGCGGGCGAGTACGCCATGCGCGCGATTGCGGAAGACTGGTCGGCGGTTGAGCACGAGCTTGGCGGCACAGCGAAACTCTCCGAGAAGGACGGCAGACCACGGATTGCGGATGCCCTCGTTGCCGCGCCCCTTACTGACCCCGAGAAGCGCCGCGCCGCATTCTCGTGGCTCGCTCAACGAGTGAACACCTTCGTCAATGTCATGCGGCCCCGAGTACGCTCCGCGGTGGTTAGTTACCAGGCTCCGGGTGGTGAGCCTACGAGCTAAGCGGCTGCCAGCAGGAGGATCCGCGCTACCGTCGTGTGTGTCGAGACACCGGCTCCTGACGGCGTTGGCACCCCGCGCTCTTTCGACATGCGCGCCAGCACGGCCCAGCACTAATACCTTCTGCCCGAAGTGCACTACTTTCTAGCGCGAGCTGGCGCGCCTTCCGGGTCGCCTGCTCCGCGCGTGCCCGGGTCGCTGCCTCAGCACAGACCGGCAACGGAGGCCTCTATCCCCCGCCCCGCACCCAACACGGCCCATCTCGCCCGTGCAGCCACCCCCTATCCCGGGTCCGCTCCGAGATCAGCTTCCGCTCCTCGGGCGCCATCGCTGCGTAGCCCCGCATCATCAGGTTATCCGCGCCGGGCATGTCCGCGCCGTGGATGGTGGGCCCGAGTGTGAGCGCGCGGGCAAACGCACGGACCCTCAGGCCAGTCCGATCGCGGGCTGGGATACGTGGACCGGCAGAGCCGACCCAAGCTACGCGCCAGCTAGGCGCAGTGGCCGCGGCAAATGCAGCTAGAACCAGATGCGCATCGAGTAATCTGGCCCGCTCGCGCCAAGGGGGAAGCAGTCTGCTTCTCCCTTGGAACGACGCCAAGCTGTCCAGGCTGCCGCACACGCGTCCAGGGCATCGTCTGTCACTGCACCCGCCTGCTTGGCATCGGTCTCAAACACATGAAGACCGACAAAGCCCGCTGCTGTCAGGAGTTGCCGCCGCTCATCCTTGCCTAGGGATCGCTTCTTTGCATGTGCGAGCGGCTGCCCTGCCATCGCCCGAAAGCAGACCTCGGGGTGTACCTCAATGGTACGCTCTCGAAGCCAGGACGATGCTGCAAGAGCCTGCTCGGCTTCCCTCAACTTGGGAAAGAGCGCGACTGCCTGCTTCGAAAGCCCCGGAGCGTCTGGTCCGCTCGCCCGGTTGAGCCGGTTCGCTTCCTCATAGTCTCGACTGAACAAGGCGCCCTGAGCCGGCGGTGAGAAGACCGAGGAGGCGCGGGGGCCGATGAAACGCCGCGCGTGCTGGTCACAGGGGCGCCCACCGGGGCTGGCCGCAGCTTGAAGGCCGAGCGGGATATCGATCGCGATCACATCAACATCTGGCTGCAGTCTCTCCTCGGCCATGCGAAGAGAGGGCAGGAACGCAGCGTGCGGTGAACTGCCGGGGCCAGCCCAAATGCAGCCGATCCACCCTGCGCGGCACCCATCGAATCCGACAACATTCGTGCGGTTCTTCTGCGCCTCAGCTTCGCCGAGCAGACCCCGCCTCAACCGCAGCCAGAATCCGCTCAACCTGATGCTCTCCGAGCCAGCAACCGTGCAACAGTCGTGTGGGTCCAGGTTGCACTCCCGCGCGGTGTCGGGACACCTCGCGCCATCAGCGCCCTCGCAAGCCCCTGATGGGTAGCAATGCCGTTAGCCCGGAGATCGTCAAGTTCAAGAGCCAGCCGGTGTGCCGTCCGCGTGGCTTGCTCCGCCCGGAAACTGGCCGCAGCCGCCGCACAGGGCGGCGACGGCGGCCGCCACCTCCTATCTCCTCCCAGCACAGCTCCCCTCGCCCGTGCCGCGGCCAGCGCCGCACGAGTCCGCTCCGAGATCAGCTCCCGCTCCTTCTGAGCCATGGCCGCGTAGACCCGCATCATCAGATCGTCCGCGCCGGGCATGTCAGCCGCCCGGATTGAGATGCCCTCCTCCAGTAGGCCCGAGAGGGTGTGGGCGCGCCGAGTGATCCGATCGAGGCGGGCGGCGACCAGCACCGCCCCGAGCTGCCGGCAGCGGGTTAGCGCGGCCTGGAACCCCGGCCGCCGATCGTCCTTGCCGGACGCGATGTCCTGGTGCTCTACGACCAGGGTCCATCCTTCGCGTTCGACGAAGGCTCGAACGCTGGCCTGTTGCGCCTCGAGCCCCAGGCCCGAGTGCCCCTGCTCGGCCGTGGAGACGCGGTAGAGGGCGACGGCGTAGCGGGGCTGGGCGGGAGAGCGGTAAAGTCGAGGGCCCATCAGCCCTGCTCCCCAGTGCCGATGCGGTAGATCGAGTAGCTGCCCTTGGCGCCCTGCGAGCCCGGTCCGACCTGGCGCACCCGTTCCAGCACCTCGACCGCTTGGCCCTTCTTCTTAAGCCCGGCCAGGAAGCCCCGGACGGTGTGTTGGGCCCAGCCGGTGGCCTCGGTCACCTGAGCGATCGTGGCGCCCTCCTTCCGGCGCAGGAGCGTGAGGACGGCCTGCTGCTTGGTGCCGTCACGTGGGGTGCATGGTGCGGAGGGGTCGCGAGGTGGGCGGGTTGCCCTACCACGCCTCAGGGCCGCCCTGAGCGCCTCCATTGAAGCAGGCAGGGCCGGACGCTCCAGGCCGGCATCCCAGGCCACCAGCAGGGCGGTGGCGGCGTCTCGAAGCGAGGTGCGGCTCTGTGGGGCAGCAGGCGCGACGGGCGGCTCCTGGCCTCCCTGGGCAGCGGTAATGCCCGGCTGCCCCTCTCCGCCCTCCTGTGCGCCCACGCCGGCCTCTCTGGCCGGCTCCGTCGTGCAGGACGCGCCCACCGCCGCCAGCCCGGCTGCGGTGATCCGCAGCACCATTGCCGTGCCATCGCCAGTTGCCGGCACCTCCTCCACCAGCCCCGCCTTGAGCATGGCCTGAAACACTGCGTTCCGCGCAGCCACGGGCAGGTTGAGTGGCGCCTCGGCCAGCTGCGCCGGGTGGTGGGCGGCAGCGGCGAGGATTTGTGCCTGTGTGGGGGAAAGCGGCTTGGTCGGGGTCATGGTCAGGTCCTTGGGTCGGACCCGACCAGCCGGGTCCTACGACCCATAGCCCTGACGAAACGCGGTCAGGGTGGCGCGAGAGGATGTTGGTTCCACTCGCGCCACCAATGCTTCGCTCTGTTCTGAGCAGAAGCCAAGCGCCAGGAGGCGGTATTCTCCTGGTGCCCGGCCCTCTTCGTCACGCCACGAAGAGGAAGTCGCTCGCGGAGATGGGCGCGGCGTTGGACAGGCGGGCGATCTGGACCGCTGCCGTCCCGCCCGCGCCATCCGCGTCCCAGAAGAGCCCGCCCGCGCCGCCGCCCGCGGTGTCGTAGAGCAGCACGCCGCCCGGCCCGCTCGCGACGGGGGCGGCATTGGCGATCAGCGCCGGCGTGGCGCCGGAGGCGATCCCGAAGGCGCCCCGCGAGATCACCACCTTGTCCATCCCGGCCTCGAAGTCGATGATCCGGTCCACCGCCGAGGCGTTCGGGGCCACGTCGAAGACGAACTGGTCCGCCCCCGTGCCGCCGATCAGGTCGTCCGACCCCGCACCGCCCGAGAGCGTGTCGTTGCCGTCACCCCCCTCCAGCCGGTCATTGCCGCCCTTGCCGTAGAGCCGATCGCTGCCACCCAGGCCGGACAGGGTGTTCGCGCCGGAGGTGCCCCAGTAGGCGTCGCTGCCGCTCGCCGAGCCGGTGATGTTCTCCACCGAAAGCAGCACCGTGCCCGTCGCGGCATAGGCGTTGGCCTGCGCCACCCCTTTCTCGTCCGTGCCGTCGAGGTAGATCCAGGAGCGGGAGTTCACCTTCGCCATGCTCAGCGTGTCCGTCCCCTCCCCGCCATCCAGCCAGTCGCCCGCGTCCAGCCCGACGAAGGTGTCGTTCCCCGATCCGCCCAGCAGCGTGTCCGCGCCGCGCCCGCCCATCAGCGTGTCGTTCCCGTCCAGGCCCTGGATCAAGTTCGCCCCGTCATTGCCAGTGAGGACGTTGTTGAGCCCGTTGCCCATGCCCGTGAGCGCGGCCGTGCCGGTCAGGGTCAGGTTCTCGACATAGGCGCCGAGGGTGAAGCTGACGGAGGCCTTGACCAGGTCCAGCCCGCCCGCATCCAGGCCGGCGGTGGTCTCGGTCACGGTGTCGCCAAGGTTGTCCACGAGGTAGGTGTCGTCGGCCGCGCCGCCAGCCAGCCAGTCCGCCCCGAGCCCGCCGTCCAGCGTGTCGTTCCCGGCATCGCCCTGCAGGGTATCCGCCCCGTCCAGCCCGAAGAGGCGATCGTTCCCGCCGCCGCCAATCAGGGTGTTCGCACCCGCCGTACCGGTGAAGTTGTCAGCGAAGGCGCCGCCCAGCACGTTCTCGACGTTCAGCACCACGTCGCGCCCCTGGTCGGTGACAAGGGTCTGGACCGCCGTCTTGCCCAGGTTCACCACGGCCACGCCGGTCGCCGCCGAGAGATCCAGCCAGTCGCTCCCGTCACCGCCATCCAGCGTGTCATTGCCGGTACCACCGATTAGGGTGTCGTCGCCGGCACCGCCTCGTAGCATGTCGGCACCTTCATCGCCGGACAGGGTGTCGTCTCCATCCCCGCCATCGAGCGTGTCTTGGCCGGCCAAGCCGGTGAGCACGTCGTCGCTGCTACCACCGACGAGGTAATCGTTACCGCTTGTGGCTGTTGAGCTTTGACCAACTCCCGTGGGCGAGAAGCTCGGTTCGAAGTTGGCGACGGTCAGGTTGGCTTTGCGCACCCCGTTCAGCTGCAGGAGGGTCGTCCAACCCTCGGAGACCGTAACCTCCTGGTACTCGGTTCCCGCCGCGTTGAGCCGCCACTCCTTGCGCGAGCCGGTCGGGCCGTCGCCGTCCACCTGGAGCAGCGTCACGTCCGCGACACCGTCCCCGTTGGTGTCCTGCTCGACCAGGCGCAGGTAGCCCGTCGTGAAGGGGTTGCTGCCGGACTGGTAGCCCTGCAGGGAGCCCAGGACCTGGTTCAGGTTGATCAGGTCGCCCCCGGCACCGGCCTGGAAGTCGCTCACAAGGTCGGCGACGAAGTTCTGGCCCAGCTGCCAGTACAGCTCGAACACGTCCTGGCCGGTACCGCCCTTGAGGGTGTCCTTGCCGCTCCCGTAGGAGACGTACTGGAAGGTGTCGGCCCCGTCGCCACCATCGGCGGTGTTGGCGCCCTGGTAGTCCCCGAACACGTCGTCGCCCGCCCCGCCGATCAGGGCATCATCCCCGGCGTCACCCTGCAGCGTGTCGTTCCCGGCACCGCCCTCCAGCTGGTCGTTGCCGACGCCCCCGCTCAGCCAGTCGTGGCCGTTGCCGCCTTGGAGCGTGTCATTGCTCAGAGTGCCGGAAAGGTTGTCGTCACCCGCTGTCCCGACAAGCTTCACACCGGCTCCCGTGGGCGAGAAGCTCGGTTCGAAGTTGGCGACGGTCAGGTTGGCTTTGCGCACCCCGTTCAGCTGCAGGAGGGTCGTCCAACCCTCGGAGACCGTAACCTCCTGGTACTCGGTTCCCGCCGCGTTGAGCCGCCACTCCTTGCGCGAGCCGGTCGGGCCGTCGCCGTCCACCTGGAGCAGCGTCACGTCCGCGACACCGTCCCCGTTGGTGTCCTGCTCGACCAGGCGCAGGTAGCCCGTCGTGAAGGGGTTGCTGCCGGACTGGTAGCCCTGCAGGGAGCCCAGGACCTGGTTCAGGTTGATCAGGTCGCCCCCGGCACCGGCCTGGAAGTCGCTCACAAGGTCGGCGACGAAGTTCTGGCCCAGCTGCCAGTACAGCTCGAACACGTCCTGGCCGGTACCGCCCTTGAGGGTGTCCTTGCCGCTCCCGTAGGAGACGTACTGGAAGGTGTCGGCCCCGTCGCCACCATCGGCGGTGTTGGCGCCCTGGTAGTCCCCGAACACGTCGTCGCCCGCCCCGCCGATCAGGGCATCATCCCCGGCGTCACCCTGCAGCGTGTCGTTCCCGGCACCGCCCTCCAGCTGGTCGTTGCCGACGCCCCCGCTCAGCCAGTCGTGGCCGTTGCCGCCTTGGAG
>NZ_JANJOU010000032.1 GCF_024594815.1 Roseomonas populi
GCGGCGCCGGCCAGCACTCGTAAAGAGCCGCGTCAGAGAGAGCCCAGGTTCTTGTCCTGGGGTCTGGGCCTCGATGGCCCGAGAGGGGCTGCCAGGGACGCCTGGCGGCCCCTTCCTTGTCCGGCGCTCGCCCCGGGCACCAAGAGGACGACAGAGCGGGCGAGGGCGCGCCGCCCCGGCTGCGGGACAGGCTTCCCCGCCCTGGCACGGGAAGAAAAGCTCGGCACCACTGTTCGGGTGCGTGCATGTCGTTCCGCCGCGCGCACCCGAACGTCGCCCTGATCCGATCACGGCGGGGATTGTCTGTGCCATGAGTGGTCGCATGAACCGAACGGCTCTCACCCGCTCCTCGCTCTCCTCTTCCCTGCACCGCCGCCAGCTTGCGCCCCTCCTCGCCGCACTGGCCTGCCCGGCCCTGGCGCGGGCGCAGGAGGCCGCGCCCGTGCCCATCCCCGGCACCACCCGCCACGACCTGGACTCCCGCGGCGGCCAGCCTTTCCGGGTGTTCCTCCACGTCCCAGCGGGCGAGCCGCCGCCGGAGGGATGGCCGATGATCACGGTGCTCGACGCCAACGCCGTGATGGGCATGGTGGTGGACACGATCCGCGTCCTCGCCTTCCTGCCGCGCGAGGCCGGGATCCGCTCCGCCGCGGTGGTGGCGGGGATCGGCTACCGGACCGACGGCCCCTACGACCTCGTCCGCCGCAGCTTCGACCTCACGCCGCCGCCCGGGCGGGACATGCCGGCCGCCGAAGGCCGCCCCGGCGCGCGGACGGGCGGGGCGGACGAGCTGCTCGACTTCATCGAGGAAACGGTGAAGCCGCTGGCCCGGCAGTCAGCGCCGATCGATCCCTCGCGCCATGCGGTGCTCGGCCATTCCTTCGGCGGCTTGTTCGCGCTGCACGCCCTGTTCACCCGGCCCGGCAGCTTCCGTGACCATGTGGCGGGCAGCCCCGCCATCTGGTGGGAGGACAGCGCGATCCTGGGATCGGCGGACCGCTTCATCGCCCGCACGGACCGGCCCGCGCCGCTCCGACTGCTGATGACGGTGGGCGCTTACGAGCAGAGCCTCGCGCCCTGGCACGACCCCGCTTGGCGCCCGCGCATGGAGATGATGCGGATGGTGGACGGGGCGCGGAACCTGGCCGACCGCCTGCGGCCCCTGCCCGGGCTGGAGGTGGGATTCGAGACGCTGCCCGACGACGGCCACATGTCGGCTTTCCCCGTGGCCGTCCAGCGCGGGCTGCGCTTCATCCTGGCGCGCTGATCCCGGAACGGTCCCGGGCTGGTCCTTCGCTGTTGGTCTGTCGGGGGGGGGGGGGGGGGGGGGGGGGGGGGGGGGGGGGGGGGGGGGGGGGGGGGGGGGGGGGGGGGGGGGGGGGGGGGGGAGGGGGGGGGGGGTGGGGGGGGGTGTTTATTATGGTATTGTTCCTCGCCCCGGACCCCTCTCCATCATCTTTTTTTATCAGCTGGCCTGAACATCGCTGACGGTGCGCCTCGGCTCGATGAGCCGAGGCGACTGCAAGGGCAGGATAGAGGCCCTCACCGGAGACCCCGTCTCAAGTCAGTCTCCGCGGCAGCCCGATGCAGGTCCAGGAGGCTCAGCCTCCTGGCGGGGGTCCAGGGGGCGGAGCCCCCTGGGTCCGGACAGGTCAGAAAGGGGACACCCGGCCTCAGAAGTCGAAGGAGGCGGACACGATGAGGGTGCGCGGGGAGCCCACGGTCACGAAGGTGCCGGTGGTGAGCCAGTAGTTTTCCCCGAAGGCGTTCTCGAGGTTGGCGCGCAGCGTGACCGGCTTGTTGGCGATTTCCGTCCTGTAGCGGGCGCCGAAGTCCACCCGGGTCCAGCCGTCGAAGCGCAGGGTGTTGGCGGTCGTCAGGTAGGAGCCCGAGGTGTAGATCAGACGCCCGCTAAGGGCGAGGCCGGGCACCCAGGGCACGTCCCAATCAACGGCGCCCGAGAAGGTCTTGTCCGGCACGCCCGCGGCATCGTTGCCGCGTTCCGCGGCGATGGTGGGGCTGGTCAGCTCGGGCTTCAGGAAGGTCGCGCTGGCCAGGGCGCGCAGCCCGGGCACGACCTCGCCGAAGGCGGAGAGTTCCAGGCCCCGGTTCCGCTGCTCGCCGTCGTATGCGAGGTCGTCGGTCGCCGTGCGGATGGCGTTGGGCCGGGTGATCTGGAAGACCGAGGCGGTGGTGGTAACGGTGCCCCAGTCCACCTTGATCCCGGCTTCGTACTGCTCGGACTTGAAGGGGGCGAGGACCTCGCCGGTGTTCCTGAAGCCTGCCCCGACGATCTGGCCGCGCGTCAGGCCCTGGGCGTAGTTCGCGTAAAGGGAGACGTTCTGCCAGGGCTTCACGACCAGCCCAGCGAGGGGCGTCGTCGCGTCGGCGTCGTAGCGGCTCGTCCGCGCGCCGGTCGTCGTGCTGTAGCTGTTGACCGACACGTCCTGAAAGCGCACGCCGCCGGTCAGCAGCACGCGGTCGCCGAAGAAGGACAGCGTGTCGGCCAGCGCGAGGCTTGAGAACTCCGTCACGGAGGCCCGCCGCGGATCGGTGCGCGGGGCTGTGATGGGCGGGAGCGGCGAGGGGTTGTAGATGCTGGAGGGGCTGCTGGTGGACGAGGCGACGAAAGCGTTGCCCGCTTTCTGCTGAAGGCCCGAATAGCCAAGGTTGAAGGTGTGGCCGACGCCCAGCAGGTTGAACCGGAAGTTCGCGCCGACGGTGCCGCTGTAGGTCTTGCTGTAGGAATCGAAGTAGCCGTTGGTGACCCTGAAATTGCCGAGGGCATCGACGCCGCCCGGGCGGGAGTCGGGGAAGGTCTGCTCGTTCCAGCCGTCGCGGTAGCCGAACGCGCCGTAGACGGTTGCCCAGTCCGTCACGTCGTACTCGAGCCGGGTGGCGATAGTGCTGTCCTGCTGGCGCAGGCGGGTCCCGGGGAACCAGTTGCTGCGCGAATCCGGAGGCGAGGGGATCGAGGTGATGGTCGGCAGGAGGGTGATCTGCGGGCGGAAGTTCCTGGTGTCGTCGCGCTGGAAGATGCCGTCGATGGACCAGCGGAGCCGTTCCCCGCGGTAGTCCAGCCCCAGCGCGGCGAGGCCGGTCCGGAGGTTGCCGTCCTCGATCGAGGTCTCGCCGTCGCGGTACAGTCCGTTGAGGCGCACGCCCCACTCGTTGTTCGCTCCGTACCGCCGCGCCACGTCGGCGTGGATGCCGAAATTGCCGTCGCTGATGAACATCGGCGTCAGGCGCGTTAGGGGCAGGTCGCCGGCCCGCTTGGTGATGATGTTGATCGCGCCGCCGATGCTGCCGCCGGGCGCGATACCATTGATGAGCGCGCCCGGCCCCCGGAGTAGCTCGATCCGCTCGATGTACTGCGCCTGGGCGCGGTTGGAGGAGAGCAGCCCGTACAGACCGTTCAGCCCTACATCCTGGGCTTGGACCGGGAAGCCGCGGATCGAGAAGGTGTCGTCGAAGCCGTTCGCGCCTGTGGTGAGGCGGACGGAGGAATCGTTGATCAGCGTGTCGGCGGCGGTGCGCGCCTGCTGGTTCTCGATCAGCTCCGAGGTGTAGCTGGTGGTGCTGAACGGCGTGTCCAGCACGTTCCTGGTGCCAAGCAGCCCGAGCGATCCGCCCTGCGCCACCTGACCGCCGGCGTAGGGCGGCGGCAAAGCCCCAGGGACGGTTCCGGCGGTGACATCCACCATCGGCACGGCCACGGCCTGCGACGTAACGCCGGTTTCCGTTGCTGGCCGCCCGGTGCCGGTCCCCGCCGCCTCCTGGGCGCGAGACGACGGCGTGAGGACCAAGCCCCACGCCACCGCGGCTCCGGCGAGGAGGCTGGCGCGCAAGGCTGGGTGCGGAGCTGGCACGGGGATCCTGCCCGACGCGTTCGTGCCAGGGCCGGAAAGGCCCCTGGGCGGTGTGTGCTGCCTGTGGGCTCCGCTCAAGGGACCGCTCCTCCGCTCCAGCCTTCGTGAGCGGGGTAAATGAGAATGGCTATCAATGTCAATCTGTATCGGCGCTTCGCGTCAGGGCCGGGGTGGGCTTATCCCGCGACCAATCATGGCCCCATCGATACGATATAAGTGTTCCGTATCAGAACTGACCTGGTCGGGTCGGAGACTGCGACAATCGACGGGAAATAAGCTCTGATCAGGCTGCAAAAGCCGAGGCGTTCAGCTTTTGCTGACGCCCTCGCCGATTGGTGAATTCAACCTCAGAGCAAATGCCGGAAGCTGGGGGGGGGGACTGCCGGGGTTCCGCACCATTCCGGCTCCTCCTCTGGCAAGCAGGACGACATGGCAATTAAGGTCGGCACTCCCTTCAACGATACCCTCGCAGGAATCGCAGGGGATGACACGTTGCAGGGACTGGACGGAAACGACCTGCTCACCGACTACCCCGGCGGCAACGACCTCCTCGAAGGCGGTCTAGGTGACGACTATCTCAGTGGCGGCGGCGGCGTCGACACTCTCCTTGGCGGTGAGGGCAACGACCGTTTGGATGGCAGTAGCGGCGCCGACTACATGGATGGTGGCGCCGGCGATGACTACCTGTCTTCCAGCAACTCTCCCTACAACGAAAGTGACGTGGTGCTGGGCGGCGAAGGCAATGACACCTTCAGCGGCGACGCGGCCCTGGTGGACATGGGCAGCGGCGACGACCTTCTGTACATCTACGGCAACGACGCAGCAGTCGACGCTGGATCAGGTGACGACAAGATCTGGGTCGGAGACACCGCCGTGATCACGACCGGCGCGGGCCGTGACGCGGTCATCCTCAGAGATTTCTATAGATCTATCCCCGAGGGCTTCGTCTATCCCAAGATCCCCATTCGCATTACCGACTTCACGGCGGGTGATGGAGGCGACACGCTCGACTTCACGGCGATGCTGGAGAGGGCCGTCGGCTACGACGAGTCCAACCCCTTCGCAACGGGTTACCTTCACCTGGCACAGAGCGGGCCGGATACCCTAATCCAGTGGGACCTCGATGGCGCCGGCGGCAGAGGCAGCGCCGTCACTCTGATTCGCCTCTCCAATGTCAAAGTCTCCTCGCTCAGCACCGCAAATTTTGGCTTCTCCCCCGATGGCTCGACCGGCCCGGCAAGGGCCATCGCTGGTAGCGAACTGGGCGAGGTACTCTCGGGAGGCGCCGGGTCGGACACCATCCAAGGGCTGGCTGGGGACGACTCCCTGAACGGAGCCTTCGGGTCCGACAGCCTGGATGGAGCGGCGGGCGCGGATTCCATCTTTGGCGGCTTTGGTCACGACACGCTGCTCGGTGGTGCCGGCAACGACCTGCTCGACGGAGAGAGCGGAGACGACTGGCTCTCCGGTGGCGAGGGCGATGACATTCTCAATGATAGCCTGGGCGCCAACACGATGCTGGCCGGTGCAGGCAACGACAGGCTGAGTGGTACGGCCGCGTTGGTGGATGCGGGCGACGGAAACGATGTGATCAGCATCTTTGGCGACGGTGCGGTGATCGATGCCGGGGCAGGCGACGACACCATCAGCGTCCGTGACACGAGCGTGATCACCACCGGCACCGGGCGTGACGTGGTCGCCCCGCAGCTCCTGGAAGGAATCATCGACGGGCTGCTGATCTTCGACACTGATACGTTTCGAATCGCCGACTTCAGCGTGGGCGAGGGAGGCGACATGCTCCGCCTGCTCGACAACGCAATCCGTTCGCGGACTTACCTCCGCATCACCCAGGATGGGGCAGACACGCTGATAGGCTGGATCAGCAACACGTATCCGAATCTGGGCAGCTTCAACCCCCTGATCCGGCTCGAAAACGTCGATGCCGTTTCCCTCAACAACTCGACCAATCTCGAGGTCGTCCTGACCTTTCTTCCGCCCGAATCCTCGGTGATCGGCACGAGCGGGAACGACAGTCTCTCCGGCACCTCCGGCAGCGACACAATGCGTGGCGGAGCGGGCCGCGACCTCATCGACGGCAAGGATGGCAACGACCTGCTCAACGGCGGGGCGGATGGGGATACCCTGCTTGGCGGTGCGGGGAACGACATCCTGAGCGGCACTGCCGGGAACGACATTCTGGACGGTGGTGACGGCCGTGACTGGCTGGACCTCTCGGCAGCAACGGCAGCGGTCGCGGTGGACCTGGGCAGGACGGCGGCCCAGACCCTGGTGGCGGACCAAGGCCGCGACGCGGTGCTGGGCATCGAGAACGTGCTGGGCGGCGCCTTCGACGACAGCCTTGTCGGGGCGTCGGGCGAGAACACCCTGAGCGGCGGCGGGGGCGACGACCTGCTCTTCGGGCAGGACGGGGCGGACACGCTCTCCGGCGATGCGGGAGCTGACACATTGGACGGCGGCCTGGGTGCGGACGTCCTGGCCGGTGGTGCCGGCAACGATACCTACATCGTGGACTCCATGCGCGACACCGTGATGGAGTTCACCGTGAGCGAGGTCGTCGGATTCGAAGCCGATACCGGCGGGCTGGACCTGGTCAAGGCCTCAAGGAGCTTCGCACTCAGCGCCTATGTGGAGGACCTGACACTGACCGGCAGGGCAGTGAACGGCAGGGGCAATGAGCTCAACAACGTCATCACCGGCAATGACGTGGCGAACCTGATCCGCGGCCGGGAGGGGAACGACACGCTGATAGGCGGGCGCGGTGCGGATACGCTGGAGGGCGGGGTCGGGGACGACACCTTCGTCGGGCTGGACGCGGGCGACCGGCTGGATGGAGGCCCGGGTGTCGATACGCTGAGCATGGCGGCGGTGAAATCGCGGTCCTGGATCTACCTGGACGGCACGGATGAGAAGGGGGTGGCCCACAGCAACGCCTATGCCGCGGCAGGGGTCGTCCTCGCCTCGGTGGAGAACATCGTCGGATCTGCGAGCGGCAGCGACGCGTTCTGGGGTGATGCTGGCGTCAATGTGCTGACCGGCCTCGGCGGCAACGACCGGCTCTACGGCAAGGGCGGCAACGACCGGCTTGAAGGCGGGGACGGCAACGACACCCTCTCGGGCGGTGCGGGGACAGACGCCCTGACCGGCGGAACGGGAATGGACCAGTTCGTCCTCGACGTGGCCCCAGCCACCGGTTCGGTGGAATGGATCATCGACTTCGAGGCCGGGGTGGACAAGATGGTGATCTCGCGGAGTGCTTTCGGGATCGGGGCGGGCATCACGCCGGCGCTGATCGCCGGTGCCGCCCCGGTCGCGAGCGGGCAGGGAGGCGTGCTGCTCTACGACAACGCGGGTGGTGGCGCGGGCGGGCTCTTTTGGGACGAGGACGGCGCTGGCGGGGCAGGGCCGGTTCAGATTGCCCACCTGTCCCGCGGCGCCGCGCTCACGGAAAGCGACTTCCTTCTGGTGGCTTAGGGGCGGGGCCGGGCGCCGGGTGCCGGTAAGCCTATATGGCCTGCGGCCGAGCCATCGCGGACGCGATGATGCTCCGAACGGCCCGAGAGCGGCGGTAGTACTGGTGCGAGCTGGCGAAGCCGAAGTCAAAGTCCCGGTGCGCTGCACAGTCCACCATGCTGTAGCGGGCAGGTGGAAAGCGGGCCTGGTCGAAGCGGGCGTGCGGTCCTTCCTGCCCCAGCCGCCTGACGAGGTTGAGCGCGGCGCTGACGCCCAGCACGTTGTCCGCCTCGCTGAACAGGATCGTGATGCGCTGCGCGAGGCGGCCCAGCCCGCTCAGCCGGCCCATATGGGGGAGGTCGAAGCTCCTGTACTGCTCGTCCGCGGCCGCGAGGAAGGCCTCGTCGAACAGCGCGGCATCGCCGTTGCCATGGCTGAACCAGTTCTCCACGGCCGATTGCAGCACATAGTTGCCCATGCTGTGGGCCAGCAGGAAGACGCGCCGTCCATCGGCGCGAGCAGCGGTCACGATCGGCTCCAGGTTCGCGAAGAAGCTCATGAGGTGTAGGCCCGACTGGCCGGCCATGACCTGGTCCGACTTGTACGGCTCCCACAGCAGCGGAAATGCGAGCAGCCGTCCCGCGGACGGCCAGCTGAATGCGACGACGCTCGTGTCCGCCTCCTCCAGTCCGGAGGCTGCCAGCCACTCCCGATTGAAGGCCGCGCGGGTGATGGCGTTCTCGAAGCTGTTGTCGAAGCCGTGCACGAAAATCAGCAGGTTGCGCCCCGCGCCTGCAAGATCGCCGATCGCCTCATCGCTGAATCCACCCTGCCGCAGGCTCCCGATCGACGTGATCGCACCGACGGTGTCCGCGGTGAGGTTGACCTCGTCAACGAAGGCGGTCCCGTAGGTGATCTCTGCCGGGGATGACGGTGTGACCACGTTATTCCCGTAACTGCTCAGCGCTTCGCCGGGCCCAGTCAGCCGCCGGTTGGTCGCGAACTGCACGGTGATCGGCACAGCAATCCCCCCCCGCGATGCGGCGTCCCGGATGTCGGTCCTGCCCTGTCCTGTGCGCCGGGCCCGGCGAACTCACGGCCGCGCCGGGTGCGCTCCGGCATGCAACAAGCTGAAAGAGAGTACCGACGAAAGTTGTACATTGCTATGTCGAAGCGATGTTCGATGGCTTCATCGGCCCATGAAGCGGCGGTCCGTGCGGCGCTGTGCTGCGCAGCCCCGCAACGGCGCCGGGCGCCTCCGCGGCAGGGTGGAAGGGTTCGGGTTGCCCGGCGAGGGGGGGACGTCCAGCCCTTCGACTTGCCCGGGGGCGCCCCTGCGGTACAAGGCGGGCATGGATAACAGCGTGGCGGCCAAGCCCTACAGCAAGCTCAAGGGCGACCCCTACCGGGCGTATGAGGAACTGCCGGCCGAGGTGCGCCGGGCCTTGCAGGAAGCCCTGGTGGACTGGTGCCCCCTGCGCGCCCGCGAGTGGCACCTTCACCTGCTGCGGCGGGAGCGGTTGCGGCCGGCGCAGGCGGCGCACTTTCTCGTCGAGACCATCCGTGGACAGGATCACTCCGAGGTGGCCGCCTTCGCGAGGACGTGGCCGAAAGGCGCCCAGGCCTATCCGCATCTCGCTGCCGGTGCAACGCTCCAGCGCTATGCCGGGGCGGAGGGCATTCCCGCGGCCAGGCCGGTTCTCATCGCTTCGGCGAAGAAGCAGACCAAAGCACGCGCAAAGCGCCCGGTAGGCCGCCGCTCCCGGCGCTGAGCGTCGGGCGGCAGTGATCCGGGAAACGGAGATCTGCGCAGCGCCGGCGTGCCCGAGGAGACGCTGCGGCGGAGGGGATGCGGGCTATCCAAGGCAGGGTCTTTGTTCCTTCCCAGCCTTGGCATGGGTTGACCCAAACTGCCCCTCGCGAGAGGAGCGGCCGCGGCCGCTGAACCTCACCGGCGCAGCCCGGTGGATTCCGGCTTGGCGATGTCGGGCCCGGTGCTGTCCTGCGGGATCTCGCACCGCATCTGCCATCGCCCGCGCCAGCTTCGTCCGCCAAGCCAGCCCTGCAGGCTGGCCGCGTCCGCCCGCCCCTCTGTAACGGCTTCTACGCTGCGCCATGCCAGGCACAGCATGCAGGACAGCACTGGCACCCCGCCCCTGATCCCACGGGCGAGGATGGGCTGCAACGTGGGCATCCCGGTCCCCAGCATGACGATCGCGTCCAGGCCTGCGGGATCCAGTGCTTCCAGCGCGGCCCCCGCGCCGGCGCCGTCCATCGCGTAGATTGGATGGAAGGCGCCGTCCCGCAGGGTGGAGCCGGAGAGGCGCGCGACCTCGAAGCCCTGCGCCTCCCAGTAGCCGATGGCGGCGCGCGTCAGCTCGTCGGGATAGGGCGAGACGAGCCCGATGCGCCGGGCCGAGAGGGCGCGGAGCGCGTCCCGCACGGCCTGGCCCGCGGTGACGACGGGCACGCCGCGCGCGGCCTCCATGCGGGCGACGATCGCGCCCTCCTCCGCAGGGCCGGCATAGTAGGAGGAGCCGGTGCAGGCGAAGGCCACAGCGGCAAGGGGCGCGTTTGCGAACTGGGCGGCCGCACCCTCGATGTCGCGCAGATAGTCCAGCAGCCGGTCCACCATGCCCGGCTTCGGGCTGGTGAGGCGCGCGTTGATCATCGCGATGCCGGGCGGCAGGAGCACGGACAGCTCCGGCTCCACCGTCGTGTTGGCCTGCGGCGTCAGCACGCCGATCAGGCCGCGCGGCGCGTATTCCAGGGACATGGGACGGGGCCTCAATCCGCCTGGATGCCAGCCTCCCGCGCCACCCTGGCCCAGCGGGTCACGTCTGCGGCGATAAGGGCGGCGTAGTCCTGGCGCGAAAGGCTGTTCGGGCCGGCGCCGAAATCGAGGAGGCGCTCGTTCGCCTCCGGGGTGGAAAGGCCTTTCGCCAGGGCGTCGTGCAGCACGTCCGTGGCCGCATCGGGCACGCCGGCGGGGCCGGAGAGGCCGAACCAGTTCGTAGCGACGAGGCTCTCGAAGCCGAACTCGCGCACGCTCGGCACGTCGGGCCAGCGCACGGCGCGCTCGGGCGTGGTGACCGCCAGCATCCGCAGCCGGTCGTTGCGGCCGACATCCGGCACGGCCGCAATCAGCCCGTCGATCTGCCCGCCCAGGATGTCGGCGACGGCGGGCGCGGAGCCGCGATAGGGCGCGTGGAGGATCTGCACCCCGGCGGCGCGGTTCAGCAGTTCCAGCTTCACGTGGCTGGAGGTGCCGATGCCCGTGGAGCCGAACTTCACGGTGCCCGCCCGCGCGCGCGCCACCAGGTCGGGCAGGCTGCGGATCGGGCCGTCCGCCGCGACGACGATCGCACTCGGCACCGCGGCGATGAGGCCGATGGGCGTGAAGTCGCGCACGGGGTCGTAGGGGATGTGCTTCGAGACCGCGGGCCCGATCGCCTGGGAGGCGATATTGGAGAGCAGGATGGTGTGGCCGTCCGGCGCGGCCTTCGCGACGAGCTCGCTGCCGATCGCGCCGCCCGCGCCGCCGCGGTTCTCGACGATGACGGAGGTGCCGAGCGAGGCCTCCATGCCCCGCGCGGCGAGGCGCCCGAGCAGGTCCGTGGTGCCGCCGGGCGTGAAGGGCACGACGAGGCGCACGGGGCGGGAAGGCGTCCAGCGCGGCTGCGCGGCGGCGCGCTGGAGCGCGGGGAGGGAGAGGGCGGCCCCGGCGAGGAGCGCGCGGCGGGAAAGGGTCATGTGGCGTGGCTCCCGGCTGTTCAGTTCACGGCGATGCGGGCGTCCCGCACCACGCCGCGCCAGCGGACGAGGTCATCGGAGATGAGCTTGCCGAGATCGGCCCGGCTTCCGCCCTCCACCACGAAGCGGATCCGTTCCAGCCGCTCCACCACCTCCGGGTGGCGCAGCGTGGCCGCCACGGCGTCGTGCAGGGCCTCCGCGATCGGCTCGGGCGTGGAGGCAGGGGCGAAGAGGCCGGTCCAGGAGAGGGAGGTGAGGTCGGGCAATCCCTGTTCCGCCATGGTGGGCACGTCGGGCGCCCAGGAGAGGCGGCGCGGGCCGGCCACGGCGACCATGCGGAGCTGGCCGGAGGTGATCTGCGGCGCGGCGGTGCCGGAGTTCACCATCGACATCGGCACGGTGTTCTGGATCACCGCGGTGATCGCCGCCGCGCCGCCGGCGAAGGGCACGTGCACGGCGCGCAGGCCCGTGCGGAGCAGGAAGAGCTCCAGCCCGAGCTGCTCGGACGAACCGATCCCGGAGGAGGAGAAGGAGAGCGTGTCGCCCTGCCGCGCCATCCAGGCCCGTAGTTCCGCGACGTTCGTGGCGGGGATGGAGGGGTGGACGACGATCACGTTCGGCGCGCTCATCGCCAGGATGATCGGCTTGAAGTCCTTCTCGGGGTCGAAACCCGGCGACTGCATGACCACGGGCTGGATCGTCATCGTGCCGCTGGCGTTGACGAGGAGGACGTGCCCGTCGCCCGGCATTCCCGCCACCGCGCGCGTGCCGATCACGCCCGTGGCGCCGGGGCGGTTGTCCACCACGACGTTCTGGCCCAGCGCCGCCTGCAGGCCGGGCTGCAGGGCGCGCGCGCAGAGGTCCGTGGCGCCGCCGGGCGGGAAGGGGACGAGCAGCGTCACGGGCTTGCTCGGACGCCAGGCGGTCTGCGCCCCCGCCACCCGGGGCAGGGGGAGCAGCGAGGCGGGGAGCAGGCCGAGGGCGGTGCGGCGGCGCATGGTGATCCTCTCAGATGGTACCGGGGCCCGTTGACCGGTGCGGGGGCGTGAAGGAGGTTGCGGCGCGGAGGGCCGGATCCGAATGAGCAAGAACGAGGCCGCAGAGAGTGATGCTGGCGGCGTGCGCGCGGTGCTGGAGACGCTGCAGGCGGGGCGCGGCTACGTGCTGCCGCATCGCGGCCTGATGGCCGTCGCGCTGCCGGAGCTGCACGGCGCCTATGAGGTGATGTACCGCGCGCTGACGGTGGATGAGCGCCACATGGCGCCGCTCGCGCGGGAATGCGTCTGGCTGGCGATCCTCGTGGCCTGCGACGAGCCGGTGGGCACGCACCACGTCGCCGCCTTCCGCCGCTGCGGCGGCACGGACCACGAGGCGGCGGCGCTGTTCCGGCAGACCGCCTGGGCCATGGGCGCGGAGGTGCACGACTTCATGCGCGGCGAGTGGGCGCCGCACTTCCCCGCCTTCGATCCGGCGGCGGCGTATCTGGAGGCGGCGTCCGCGCTCAATGCCGCGGGCGACCTGCCGGACGAGACGGCACGTCTGGCGCGGCTGGCCGTGCACGCGGCGCGCGGGCGGCTCTGGGCGCTGGAGGTGGAGCTGGAAGCCGCCTACGGCGCGGGGCTGGACGAGCGGCGGATGGCGGAGGCGATCAGCCTCATCATCTGGCCGCGCGGCGTGAACCCCTTCGTGCGCGCGGCCGAGACCTGGCTCCGCCTGCTGCGGAGCGGGCGCGTCTCTCCCTCGCCCGCCTTCGCGGCCTGGGCGGCGGTGGAGGGTCAGGGCGCGCTCGTGCTGGAAAGGCCGGCCCGCGGGAACTGAGGCCGGCGGCTGCATCAGGCGCCCGCCGATGTGCCGGCGGAGAGCACGTCCTCGAAGAAGGCGCGGCGGTCGCGCGCGCCGCGCATCATCAGCGAGATGTCGTTCTCCGTCAGGATCATGCGCATCCCCGCGCGGAGGAAGCCGTGCCAGGGCCCCTCATCCCTCGGGCCGCCCATGCCGGCGAAAAGGCCGTTGCGGGCGGCGGCAGCGCAGGTGCGCTGCACCGCGTCCAGCAGCTCCGGCGCGTCGTAGCGGCCGGGCAGGCCGAGATCCCAGAGCAGGTCGGAGCCACCGATGAACAGCCCGTCCACGCCCGGCACCGCCGCGATGGCCTCCACGTTCTCGATCGCCGTCCGGCTCTCGATCATCACCGTGACGACCACCTCCTCGTTGAAGATGGAGCAGGCCTCGGCGAGGCCCTTGTCGTAGCCGAAATGGGCGAGGGTGCCGGGGACGGAGAGGTTGCCGCGCGGGGCGAAGCGCGCGGCGCGCGCGACGGCGGCGGCCTGTTCCGGCGTGTCCACATGCGGCACGACGAGGCCGAGCGCGCCGTTGGTCAGCAGCCCCGCGATTTCGCGCGGGTCGTGGCTGGAGGGGCGCGCCAGGGGCAGGATCCCCGCGCGGATGGCCGAGAAGGCGATGTCGTGCGCGAGGTGAGGGGAGGCCGGGCTGTGCTCGAAGTCGATCATCGCCCAGTGAAAGCCGCAGGCGGCGAGGATGGGACCTGCCTCCGCGCTGCGGGAGAGGCGGAGGTTGCTGCCGAGGGCGAGATCGCCCGCCCGCATGCGGGCGCGGAAGGCCGTGCCGGGATAGAGGCTCACGCCGCCTTCTCCGCCGGCAAGGCGTCGCGCAGCGCATCGGGGAAGCGCCAGGGCTGGCGCGGCCGCGCGGCGAGGATGCGCAGCGCGCCCCGCACCGCGTCGAAGGCCTCGCGCACCGCGCCCTCGCCCTCGATCACCAGGCCGAAGCCGGGGCAGAGGCGGGCGATGGGGCGGGCGGCCTGGATGGCGTCCAGGTCCTGCAGGATCGGGGCGGGATCGATGCCGATCAGCCAGTCCATCTTCGCGGAGAGAAAGAGGGCGGCGTCCTCCGCCCGCATCGGCGCCTCGCCCGCTGCGCGGAGACGGGACAGGCCCGGGCTCCAGCTGGGCGCGGACCGCACGAGGAAGGCGAAGGCGTCCGAGGTGAAGAGCGTGGCCGTCTCCGTCTCGTAGAACCAGTTGGTCGCGAGGAGGCGCAGCTCCACGCGGAGCACCTCCAGGCGCAGGCGGCCGATGGAGGTGACGGCGCCGGGGGCGATGCGCGTGGCCTGCAGGCCGGGCGTGGCCTCGATCCGGGCGGCGGCGTCGCGCTCCTCCACGCCCTCGAAGAAGTCGAGCGGGTTGAGGACGCCGGCGTAGAGCACCTCCCGCACGCCGAAGTCGCGCAGGATCGCGGGCAGGTTGATCATGCAGTCCTGCTCGCGCCGCGTGGTGATCAGGCGGCGCTCCGACGTGCCCTCCAGCGTGCGGCGGATGCCGTCCGCGATGAGAGGCCAGTGCACGGCGAGGCCGGTGTCCACCATGAGCCAGCTCCCGCCGTCCCGCAGGATGTAGCCCTGCACGGGGATCAGGCCGCGGCCCGCGGGCGGCAGCCAGCTGACGGGGCGTGCGGCCACGTCCAGCCAGCCGCCGACGGCGGCGAGCGTGCCGGGGATGACCTCGGCGAAGCCTTCCGTCTCGCTCATGCCCGCACCTTTCCGGGCGCGGGGGCCGGCCCGGGCATCGGACCCATGGCGATGCCCTGCTTGAACAGTGGCAGCGCCTCGTCCGGCGTGTCCACCACGCAGCCATGCGCGCCGGCGAGGAAACGTGGGCGCAGGCGCGCGAGCAACTCGTCGATCTCCGGGAAGCTCGGGCGGCTATCCGTGAACTTCGGCCAGTGCAGGGCCTTGTCGTTGAAATCCTGCATGATGGCGAGGTCCGGCGGCGCGATCTCGCTGCTCAGGTGATCGCACTGGCCGGGAACGTGCGCGTGGAAATAGGCGCAGGCATCGGAGAGGAAGAGGATGCGGTCCTTCGTGTCGAAGGCCCAGAGCGTGTCGGGCAGGTCGCGCCAGACGGGCGGCAGGAAGAGCAGTTCCCGGTCGCCGAGGTCCAGCCGATCCCCTGGGGCCGCCTGCCGGAAGCGGTGGGCGAGGTGGGGCAGGTAGAGCGGGTAGTCCCGCATGTCGCCGATCGCGACGGCATCGGGGAACTCCCGCATCCACCGCTCCAGCAGGCCGGAATGCGGCAGCTCGCTGTGGGTGGGAAAGATGTAGTCGAGGGGACGGCCGTCCAGGAAGGCGTCCACGTCGCGCCGCACCTCGGCCCAGTGGATAGGGTGGCCGGTGTCGATCAGCACCGTCGCCTCGCTGCCCTTCAGCAGGTAGAGCGCGTAGTGCGCGTGCATGTCCGGCACGCTGCTGGGCAGGCACCGGCCGGTCCAGAGGAGGTCGGGCGTGATGGCGCGGGGCAGCGTGCCGGTGCGGCTGAAATCCGGCGCGCTGGGATCGGGGCGGGTCATGTCGCTCGCATCTCCTGGTGGGGCACCTGTGGAGGGTGATTTGGCCGCAGCGCCGGCACGGATGGTGCTCTCGTTCGACGGCTACGAGGATCTTGCTTCTTTCGGCAGGACCGGGGGTGGGGCCGCGATCCGTCCGGTGGCCCGGCACCTCCGTGCGCCAAGCCGGATGGACGGGCCGGAGGCGTCGGAGACGAGGAGCGAGGACAAGGCTGTATCCCAGGCCATGGTCTAGTCGGGGCCGGGGCTCGGACCTTCAGGGGAGGAGGAGTGGCTGATCCGGAGGAGTGCCTGCCCGTCCCTCCCCGACAGGACGATGCGAAGGTTCGATACGCTGCCGAGAAACCTGTCCGGTGCCGCCGCGACCATGCCCTGTCCTCTTCTTGGCCGGAACGATAGGCACGCCAGGACGGCCGGCGCAATCCTCCTGTTCTCTAAACTAGACAGGGTGCTGTCGTTATCCTGGTACAGGGCGCCCCTGGCCGCCCTGGGCCATGGCAAGGCCGGCCGGTCGGCTCGCGACCCGGGGTGCTGGCGTGAGGGCAGCAGGCACTGGGCTGTTTCCTACCCCGCCGCGGTGCGGCCTGGCGCCGCCCTCCATTGGTCTGTTGCGTTCAGCTTCCGATCGGGGGCCGCCGCGCGCATCGCGGCTGGTGAGCCCCATGGCCCCAGAAGGTAGGACGAGCCCGTGCCGACGAAGAACAACTGGCCCAGCCCGCTTGGTGCCGCCCTCCTTGCGCTGGTCGGTCTCCTTCTTATCGGCGCCCAGCCGATCCAGAGGGAGATTGCACTGGAGAGATCACCAGCCGACGGCCAGCCGCCCGGGAAGGGTGGCGACGCGAGAGGAGCCGCGGGCCCCCGCCGCAAGGGCGGCGACCGTGGCCGGAACGCCAACTCCCCGTCGGAGATCCCGCCACAGGGCTGGTGGGACATCCTGAAGCGAACCGCCCAGCAGGCCTCGGAGGACCGCCTGATGACCGAGGCGGCGGGCATCACCTTCTACACCCTGCTCGCCCTTTTCCCGGCATTGACCGCTCTCGTCTCGCTCTACGGGCTGGTCGCGGATGCCGGGGACGTCAGCAAGCACCTGTCGGACCTGTCGGGGGTCGTCCCCGCGGGCGGGATGCAGATCATCGAGGAGCAGGTGAAGCGCGTCGCGGAGCAGGGCAACGGCAAACTCGGCTTCGGCGTGGTGTTCGGGCTCGCCGTCGCGCTCTGGAGCGCGAACGGCGCCACCAAGGCCGTTTTCGACACGCTGAACGTGATCTACGAGGAGAAGGAGGAGCGGAGCTTCCTCAAGCGCACCGCCATCACCCTGGCCTTCACCCTGGGCGGCATCCTCTTCGCGCTGCTGGCCATCGGCACGATGGTAGCCCTGCCCGTGGTCCTGAACTTCGTGGGGCTTGGCGAGACGACGGACTTCCTGCTGCGCTGGGCGCGCTGGCCCCTGATGCTGGTCGTCATCGCCGCCCTGCTCGCCTGCCTGTTCCGCTACGGACCCAGCCGGAACAGCGCCAAGTGGCGCTGGGTCAGCTGGGGCGGGGCCTTCGCTTCGGTCTCCTGGCTCATCGGCTCGGCGGGCTTCTCGTTCTACGTCGCCAATTTCGGCAGCTACAACGAGACCTACGGCTCCCTTGGTGCCGCGATCGGCTTCATGACCTGGATCTGGATCTCGGCGGCCATCGTGCTGGCCGGTGCCGAACTGGACGCGGAGATGGAGCGTCAGACCGAGCGGGACACGACGCAGGGGCCGGAGAAGCCCAAGGGTGCTCGTGGCGCGACCGTCGCCGACGCGAAGGCCGGAGCGGATTGACGGAGATCGGTCCGCTTCTCCTCGCCGCGCGGCGGGAGAGGGGAGCGCCGGCGCCGAGAAGGTGAGTGGGCTGGACCCGTGGGATTGTTGCGCGCCTAATGGCGCGAGCGGGAGCACGATAAGCACGCAACGCCCGCGGGAAACGAGGGTGGGAGCGATGCGGAACCCCAATGTCTGGGCCGTGGTGGTCGCGGCGGCCATCGCAGCCTCCATGGCCATGGGCATACGCCAGACCTTCGGCCTCTTCCTCCTGCCCCTGGGATCGGAGACGGGCGTTTCCGTCGCCACTCTCGGCTTCGCGGTCGCCCTCCATAACCTGACCTGGGGGATCGCCCAGCCGATCACCGGGGCGCTCGGAGACCGATACGGCGCGGGGCGTGTCGCCGCCGTGGGCGGGCTGCTCTACGCCGCAGGTCTCGCCCTCATGGCGGCGCACCCCTCCGCCGTCACGGCCCTCCTCGGCTTCGGGATCCTCACGGGGCTGGGCGTGGGATGCGCGGGAACGGGGAGCGTGATGGCGGCTGTGGGGCGCGCGGTGCCACCCGAGGCCCGCGGCAGCATGCTCGGCATTGCCGCGGCCGGCAGCTCGGTCGGGCAGGCCCTTCTGGTGCCCTACGCGCAGCTTGGCATGGGCTGGTTCGGCGCGACCGCGGCACTCGGCGCGATCGCGGTCATGGCGCTGCTGATCGTGCCGGCCGCACGTGCCATGGAGTGGTCGCCCCGCGACACCCTGGCGCCGCGCCGGCCGTTGTCGGAACTGCCCGCCCTGGCACGCGCCGCCATGCAGGAGCGCGACTTTGCCCTGCTGACGCTCGGGTTCTTCGCCTGCGGCTTCCAGCTGGCCTTCCTGACCACCCATCTTCCGGCACACCTAGCCCTGTGCGGCATGCCGCCCTGGCTCGGCGCCACCTCGCTGATGCTGGTGGGCCTGTTCAACATCCCGGGCTCCTGGCTCTGCGGCAAGCTGGGCGGCGTCATCCGGCCGGAGGTCGCGCTGGGCGGGATCTACCTGATCCGCAGCCTCGCCATCACCCTCTTCGCGATCCTGCCCGTGACGGAATGGGGCACGCTGATCTTTGCGGCCGTCCTTGGCTCCATCTGGCTCGGCTCCGTGCCACTGACCGCCGCCGCCATCGCCCGGCGCTTCGGGGTGGCGGATCTGGGCGCGCTCTACGGCGTGTGCTTCTTCAGTCACCAGATCGGGGGTTTCCTGGGGGCGGGGGCGGCGGCGTTGCTCGTGGAGAGGACGGGCAGCTACGCGGCCTTCTGGCCGGTCATGGTCCTCGTCGGGCTGGGCGCGGTCGCGGCCAACTGGGCTACGCGCGGATCCATCCGGGCCACCGCGGCCGCATAGGGGTGCCGAGGCGGGTGGCTCGGGCGGCGCGGTACGACGATGGCACAGGTGACTGGGCGGCTGAGCCATCGGCGGGTGCCGAAAAGCGGGCATCTCCTGTCGCGGCAGGATGAGCTGCGCTTGACCCGGCCGATGCCTGGTCCGGCAAGACGGAGGCGCCTCACGTCGCCTCCGCCTCGGCTGGATCGCGGGGTCAACCGTGCTGGCCACCATCGCCGGTGGCGCCGCTCCCCTCGAGGGTGTTGCCACGGTGCAGGAGGCCTGCCCAACCGAACGGAACGAACCTGTTCTGGGTAAGGGGTGCCGCGGCATGCACGGCCGGGCCGCCGTAGGATGGCGCCCCTTCCATGGCGCCATACTCCCACGCCGGGTGCGGGACGATGAGAGCAAGCATCTGCCGGGAGTCGCGAGGCGCCGCGGCATGCGCGGCCGGACCGTCGAAGGGAGAGGAGCCCTCGGCGAGGGCCAGCTTGATCAGGAGCGGGCTCATCAGCACGACGGCGATGCCCAAGGTCCGGAGGTGGCGTAAGAGGTTGCGATAGGACATTGCACTGATCCTTTTCGGGCAGGGTGGAGATCGTTTCTGGGATGACTTGATGCTCAGATGCCGCGGAGACGGACGAGGATGGGCGCAGCGCCATCCAGGGCCGCCGGCCCCCAGATCGCATCGGTCCCCCGGGATGCGACGGTGCCCGCCACGGAGGGGACAACGGAGCGGCTGAGGCCGATGTCCTTGAGTTGCGCGTCGTCCAGGGCCTCCAGGGCGCGCGCGGTCCGCCGCGCCAGGAACATCTGCCGCGCAATCGTTAGTAGCTCCCGAAGAGCGCGGGCTGGCCTGAAGTCCGTCGGCGCGTGCGCCGCCTCGTTGATCGTCGTGCTCATTGGCGTGTTCTCCTCTCACCGGGTTCACCGGTGGCGGGAGCAAGCTGACGGGCTGCCGTTTGAGTCGCCGGTGGCAGAAGCGTGGAAGTCTGGCGGTCCAGCGTGGTAATTGGTGGGAACTGGGCCAGGACCCGGCCAACTGCCGGGCCGCGAAGCGCAACGGGATGGAGCCTCGGGGTGCTGAGAATCCAGCTGCTGGGCGATCTGGCGATCGCCCGAGACGAAGAACCCTTGCAGCTTCCGCCATCAAGGAAAACGCGGGCGCTGTTGGCCTACCTCGTCCTGAATGTCCGGCCGCACCGGCGTGAGAGACTCTGCGAACTGTTCTGGGACATCCCGGACGACCCCCGTGGCGCCCTGCGCTGGAGCCTCAGCAAGCTTCGCCCGCTCGTGGACGACGCCGGGCGGGCACGCCTTCTGGCCGACCGCCAGGTGGTGTCGCTCGATACGTCGGATGTGCGGATCGACCTGAGAGACGTCCGGGATGCGCTCAATCCCGAGAACGATCCCGTGCCGGTCGAGGATCTGAAGCAGGCTGCCGAGAGCTTCGGAGGCGAGTTCCTCGCCGGGTTGGACCTGCCGGATTGCCAGGGGTTCCAGGCGTGGTGCGTGGCGATGCGCGAGGATGTCCGTGCCCTGCAGAGAGCATGCCTCGCATCCCTGATCCAGCGCCTGTCGGCCGAGCCCGAGCCTGCCCTCCACTACTCTCGTCGGCTGCTGGAACTCGATCGGCACGACCAGGGCAGCTGGATCGTGCTGGTACGCCTGCTGCTCTCCGCGGGCCGCCGATCCGAAGCGGAGGAGCGGTTGGATGCCGGGATTCGCCTGCTGGATGCAGCTGGCCTGCCCGCAGGCATGCTGCGGAACTGCCGGCGAGACCTTCGCACCCCATCCCCGCCGCAAGCACAGGCCGGTCGCGGCAAGGGTGGCGAGCCAGCACCGCACAAGCCTGATCCGGCAGACCGGCGCCAGGAGATCCGCTTCTGTGCTGCCGCTGATGGAACGCGGATCGCCTATGCGGAAGCGGGAAATGGTCCGCCGCTCCTGCGCCCGGCGAACTGGATGACGCACCTCGAATATGACTGGCACAGCCCGGTCTGGCGGCACTGGATCCGGGAACTGTCCCGGGATCACCGTCTCGTCCGCTATGACGAGCGGGGGAACGGATTGTCGGATTGGGAAGTCGGCGATCTGTCCTTCGAGGCTTGCATGAGCGATCTCAGCGCTGTCGTGGCGGCAGCCGGCCTTGAACGCTTTCCGATGCTTGGCATCTCGCAGGGCTGCGCCTTCGCCGTGGCCTATGCAGTTCAGAACCCGGAACGCGTGAGCCACCTCATCCTCTATGGCGGTTACGCGCGCGGGTGGGCCATGCGGGGCACGCCCGCTGAGGCCGAGCGCCGCACCGCGCTCGGAACCCTGATCCGCCACGGATGGGGTGAGGACAATCCCGCCTTCCGCCAGGCGTTCACGACGCTGTTCGTACCCGATGCCTCGCCGGAGCAGATGCAGTGGTTCAACGAACTGCAGCGCATCACAGTGTCGCCGGACAATGCGGAACGGCTGCACCACCTGTTCGGCCAGGTTGACGTTCAGGCACTGCTGCCGAAGGTGCGGGTTCCGACTCTGGTGCTGCATGCCAGGGGTGACGGGGTTGTGCCGTTCGCGGAAGGGCGGCTCATCGCCACGACGATCCCGAAGGCCCGCTTCGTCCCTCTGGACAGCCGCAACCACATCCTCCTTGAGGACGAGCCGGCATGGGAGCACTTCGTCGGCGAGGTCCGGGCCTTCCTTGCCGGAGACGCCGTGTCACCGCTCAGCCGGCAGTTCGGCGAGGACAGGTCTGTGTGACACCCGGTTCGTTGGATGGCCCGCGTCGCTCCGGGCCTTCATCGATTTCGTCCGCGGGTCGGCGGGCGGATCGTCGGCGGGAAGGGCAGGCGGAGATCGCAGCCATGAGTTCCTGACGTCCTGGCGGGAAGGACGGCCAGGGCCTCCCGGCACCGATCTGCTCCTCCTGCCTCATTCCCCGATATAGGCCGCCAACTCGTCGGGCGTTCCCTTTGGGAAGGCGTCCTTAAGATGCTCCAGGAATGCAGAGACGCGCGCGCTGAGCAGCCGGCGCGACGGGTAGAGCGTCCACAGGGCGATGTCGGGGCCTTCCGCATCCGCCCAGTGCACCAGCCTTCCAGCCAGCAGGTCATGGCTCACGAGGGACAGCGGAAGGCGCCCGGCGCCGACGCCGGCGCGCACCGCGTCGCGGACCATCACGAGCGAGGACAGGGCGAGAACGGCATCGATCGCGATGCGTGATGTCCCGTTCCGCGTCGTCACCTCCCATGCCGCGATCCGGTCGCCCGACCCGCGCACGACAGCCGGGACAGGCGAACCGTCCGCTGGACGAACGAGGGCCGGGCTCGCCACCACCACCAGCCGGTCCCGCAGGAAGACCCGTCCGACCAGGCTTTCATCCGGATCCGGGTTGACCCGGATCACGAGGTCATATCCCTCCTCGACCATGTCCACGGCGCGGTCCTCCGTCGTGACCTCGAGCCGGACCTCTGGAAAGCGCAGCGCGAAGCCCGCCGCCAGCTTCCCCATAGCCGTCTGAGAGAAGAGCAGCGGCGCGCTGACCCGCAGCCTTCCCCGCGGCCGGTCCCCGCCGGAGGCGATCGCCGCCGCCGCCTCCTCCAGTTCCGTGAGCAGGACCCCCGCCCGCTCGTGCAACGCCCGCCCCTCCTGCGTCAGCCTCAGAACGCGCGCGCCGCGCTCGAACAGCCGCAGGCCGAGCCGGCCCTCCAACTCCCCGACCCGGCGGGAAAGGGTGGCCTTCGGCCGCCCGGTGGCGCGCGCCGCCCGCCCGAACCCGCCGTGCTGGGCGACCAGGTTGAAGTCGGAGAGGGCGAGCAGGTCCATATGTTCCACCAGTGGGACGGTCTGTCCCGATTTACCGTCTCCTGGGCCAGATGTGGATCGCTCATCTTCGGGCCGTCCACTGGCATCAACCCGGAGCAATCCTCATGACCATCCTCGTCACCGGCGCGACCGGCAGCATCGGCCGCCACGTCGTCGCACAGCTTGCCGCGAGGGGCGCCGACATCCGCGCCCTCGTCCGAAATCCCGCGAAAGCGGACTTCCCTGCCGGTGTCGATGTCGTTCAGGGCGATCTGCTCGACGTCGACTCCCTCCGCCACGCCCTCCAGGGCGCCTCCACCCTGTTCCTGCTGAATGCGGTGGTGCCCGACGAGTTCACCCAGGCGCTGGTCGCGCTCAACCTCGCCCGAGAGGCCGGTGTGGAGCGGATCGTCTATCTCTCGGTGATCCACAGCGACGTCTACGTGAACGTGCCCCATTTCGCGGGCAAGTTCGGCGCCGAGCGGATGATCGAACGGATGGGCTTCGGCGCCACCATCCTGCGCCCCGCCTATTTCATGCACAACGACCTCATGGTCCGGGACGTGGTGCTGAACCACGGTGTCTATCCCATGCCGATCGGTGGCAAGGGCCTTGCCATGGTGGACGCGCGCGACATCGCCGAGGTCGCCGCCATCGAGCTGCTGCGCCGCGACCGCGCCGCAGGGCCGCTCCCGCACGACCGGATCAACCTCGTCGGCCCGGATACCCTGACCGGCGCCGACGTCGCCGCCATCTGGTCGGAGGTGCTGCACCGCCCCGTTGCCTATGGCGGCAACGACACCGCCGGCTTCGAGCGGAACCTCCGCCAGGCGATGCCGGCCTGGATGGCCTACGACATGCGCCTGATGAGCGAGCGCTTCCTCACCGACGGGATGATCCCCGAGCCCGGCGACGCGGCGCGCCTGACCGCGCTGCTGGGCCGCCCCCTCCGCTCCTACCGCGACTTCGCCGCCGAGGCCGCGGCTTCCGCCTGACGCCATCCAACCCGCAAGAGGAACCGCTGCCATGATCTATTCGACCGCCACCGTCCCGGTGAACCCGGAGGGCGAGACTCCCCTGACACGCGCGCAGGCCTGGGCCGGCCTTGTCCTCAAGGCCCGCGACGCCCGTCTCTTCCTCCCGCCGAATCTCTGCACCCGCTGCGAGGTGACGGAGGAGAGCCCGACCCACATCGTGCGCGAGGCCACGATCGCGGGCGCCGATCTGCGCGAGATCATCGCCTTCGAGCCGGAGAGCAAGGTCACCTTTTTCCAGGCCACGGGCCCGCGGGAGGGCGCCATCGTCAACGAGCTTCTCGAGGACGCGTCCGGCGTCCTCCAGCTCCGCTTCTACTGCTATCTCGGCCTGCGGGGCCGCGAGCCGGACGGCCCCGAGGAGAGGGCCGAGCAGGCCCAGTTCGACAGCGACAAGGGCTACAGGGCCGCCCTGCTCTCCACGCTGAAGCGCACCCGCGAGCTGGTGGCCGAAGGCCGGATCTGACCCGGGCAGGGCAGCCGGACGATGGGACCTCCCCCGGGAGCGTCCCGCGTTCCACGGGGAAGCCGGTGAACAACCCGGCACGCAAGGGGACCCCAGGCGCTTGGCCGGAGGCCTCGTCCCCGGGCGACCGGCGGAACCGCGCATGTGCGGCCCAGGGTGCCGTAGCCGATGCGGGATTGGCCGGGTGACAATGGAAGGCGGCTGGTCCTCGCCGGGGCCGTGTGGGCCCGCGCGGCCGTCGCGCGGGCGGCGGGGCGTCCGCATCAACCACAACGACCAAAGGGCGTTTCGAGAGCAGGCCGGCCTGCTGGATCGTGGGTGGCTTGGGCCATGGGGTCCGACAACCGGAGGGAAGTCCATGTCTACCCGTCGCGCGCTGCTCGCCTCACCTCTCGCGCTGCTGGTCGCCGCGGCACCGGCCGCCGCCCAGCCCTGGTATGAGGAGCGGCGCCGCCGAGAGGAGTACGAGCGCTGGCGGGAGCAGGAGTTCCGCCGGCGCGAACGCCAGGCACGGCGGGCACGCCGGGAGTGGCGGCGGGAGGAATGGCAGGAGGAGCGAGAGCGGGAAGCCTGGGCTGCCCGCCAGCGCTGGTACCGCTGAACGGCCATTGCGGACTTGAGAGCCCGGCGCCAGTCACGCCACTGGTTGCCATCGCCCGGGTAGGGCACGGATGGGGCGGGAGTTCACTTCGGAGCGGACCCGGGCGGCCTTGCCGGCCGCCCGGGCCTGTGGGCGTCGTGGGAGGGTGAGGTACGAGGCTGCTACGGCGAGGCCGGCACCGAACCGGTGGAGGAGCGGCAGGATCTCGGCCAACCCCCGCCGCCAGCGCCCGTCAGGTCCGCGCCTGTCCCGCGAGGTTTCCGCTATCGGTGCGCTGCGAAACAGCCCAGGCCGCGATCCTGGCGCCCTCGCCCCTGGGTTTGCCGGCCTGCTCAAGGGCGCCATCGACGGCGCGGATGACCTCAGAGGCCGTCAGCAGCCCTGCGGACACGAACCGAGCCAACCCCCACGCCTCCGACACCGCGGTCGGATGGCGGCTGTCCACGGGGGCGGCCGCGATACGGGTGCAAGCCCGTGCCAGGGCCGCTAGGACGTAGCGGCTGCTAATCGCCGCCGTGATGTTGCACGATGCGGGCGCCGCTGGCCGGAGTGGTGGCTGCAGCTCGGCCTCTGCGGGGCAGGCCACGGTCTCCAGGCCCGGTAGAATTGCCAGGCGCCGAGGCAGAGGGTCGGCCATGTCCATGAAGAGCGGCGCGGCCGTATAGGTGACCTGGGCGGCCCGGAGGGTGGACGGATCCACCCCCGGCACGCCGCGCAGCCAGCGCTGGCACTCAACCCCCGTCAGCGCCCGATCCAGCAGGAACCACAGGCGCAGCCGGAGGCCCGGCTTGATGGCGTGGCCGGCGGTGGCCTGGATCACGCAGGCGGAGCCGTGGAAGGTCTCCGGCATCGTCAGCCGGGCCAGGATGCCGCAGGCCTCCAGGTCGCGCCGGTCCATGCCCTCCGGCGCTGGAAGGCCATCGCAGTCCAGCGCGACCCAGGCGCGCGGCGCATCGGTCAGCGTCGGACTCTCGCCCGTCTCCCGGTCGGGGTGAAGCAGCCTGCGCACACCGACCGTTTGGGAGGAATCCCGGATGGCGCCGCGCACCACGCAGTGCTCGGGACGATGCGCCAATGCGGCCAGATGGTCGCGCAGCGCGTCCATGTCGCCGAAGCTGACCGAGTGCATGTCGTAGGTGCGGGCGAGGTCGTAGCCCTGTACCTCGCCGCCGGCCCGGATCAGCTTGGCGAGACGCCGTCCCCGGCTGCGGAGAATGGTGAGGCTGTTGATGATCATGTGATGGCGGCCTGGACGGGATGATAGCCGCCGCGGGGAGATGTGTTCCAGGCCAGGGCTAACCTACGGGAATACCGCTGCCTGCTGTCTTGTCGTGGCATCGGAACGTTCGCCCTGTGAGAACCCTTTCGGGTTTTGCCGCGGCGTCTCGCTGGATCGTGCACGGGCTTGGCCTGGGCGCCCCTGTCGGTCCGGCCCACAGTCCGCGCCCTCGTAACCGGAGAAACCGCGTGCTCCGCTTCCTGACCTCCACGGCAGCCCTGGCCCTCGTCGCGCTGCCCGCCATTGCTCAACCCGCGAACCTGCAGCCCACCCGCGACGTCACCGTCACCTACCGCGTGAACGGCGCGGCGGCGACGGGTGGGGCACCGGGCGCAGCCGCCGCGCCGCAGGAGATGCGGATGGCCTTCTCCGCCAGCACCGGCAAGCAGCGCATGGATCCGCCCGGCGGCATCGGGTGGATGCTGATTGACCGCCGCGCGAACACGGCGGTGATGGTCATGGATGCCCAGCGGGCCACCATGGCGATGCCGCCGGCCACGGCCGCCGCCATGACGCAGGGGGTGCCGGCCGGTGCTACCTTCACCCGCAAGGGAACCGCGACGGTGGCCGGGACCAGCTGCGTCGAATGGGATGTGGCCGTCGCCCAGGGGCGCGGCACCTCCTGCATCACCGAGGACGGCGTGCTGCTGCGCGCCACGACCACTCCCCCGAATGGGACGCCGACGACGGTGATGGAGGCCACCCAGGTGAGCTACGGCCAGGTGGATCCCGCCCGGCTGAGCATTCCGACGGGCTACACCGCCATGCAGATGCCCGGCGGCGCGCCGGGAGCTCCGGCAGGTGCGCCGCCGGCCCGCTGAGGCACCTCGAAGGGGAAGGCTGGAGGCGAGCGCGCCTCGCGCTGGCCTTCCTCCGGGCCCAGGGCGCCGCGCACGACTTGCTGCGCAATTGAACCGCTGCCCGGCACCTACCCGTGGTTGCGATGCCACGGCGTCCTGCAGCGCCCTCCTGCCGCGGCCACTTTCCGGTAGGTGAGGGATGTGGGTCGCCCGTCATGCCGGGATGGCAGCATCATCCGTCCGTCGAGGGCGAGGCATGGACGGAAGTGGCCTCGTGCTGGCAGTGGGATGCGCGAAATTCCCCCTGGTCGAGCCCTTGCGGCGGGTGGCGCGCTGTGCTGGCCGGCTTGGCGCATGCGAGCGGGGCGGGGCGCGAGGTTCCGGAGCCGATCGACAGCCGGAGGGCCGGTGCCGACGAGGTGAATGCCTGCCGGAAGGCGCCCCGCGAACCTCCGCCGTGCCCTCCTTCGAGGAAGCTCATCGCGGGGCAACGATCATCGGCCGGATTCGAGAAAGGGCATGAAGGCTGGGTCTTTCACCCCCGCCATCCTGGCGCCGGCTGACCAGCAAGGGCGGCCGCTCGGGTGGATCTCGGATGGGGATGGATGTTTGCTGCCGCCGAGGGACCATATCCGGGCGTGCCCGGTGGCGCTTCGGTGAATGTCGCATCCGGGCGAGACGGGGAGAACCACGATGAAGCTCTATTATTCGCCCGGTGCCTGCAGCTTGGCCGATCACATCGCCCTGCATCAGGCAGGGCTCTCCTTCGAGCACGAGAAGGTGGACCTGAAGGCGAAGCGCACGGCGGGCGGCACCGACTTCACGACGATCAATCCCAAGGGCTACGTTCCCACGCTGACCCTCGATTCCGGCGAGACCCTCACCGAGAACGTCGCGATCCTCGACTGGATCGCCCACCAGGACGGAGCGCTGAAGCCCTCGGGCGCGATGGGCCACAGCCGCCTGCTGGAGGCGCTCGCCTTTATCTCGACCGAGATCCACAAGAGCTTCAAGCCCTTCTTCTCCGGCGCCGGGGATGAGGAGAAGCGGAAGGCGGGCGAGATGATCCTGAAGCGAATGGGATATCTCGCCGGTACCATGAAGGGCGACTACCTGTTCGGGAGCGAGGTCAGCGTTGCCGACTGCTACCTGTTCGTCATGCTCCTCTGGGCCCAGAAGAACGGGCTCAACGTGCCCGGGACGCTGGCCGCCTACCGGGACAGGATGATGAAGCTTCCGTCCGTGCGGAAGGCGATGACGCATGAGGGGCTGATCTAGGCTTCGGCCGTCCTCGTCGAGCGCCAGGCATGATCGACGGCGCTCGGCGAGTTCGCTCCCTCTCGGGCAAGGCTCTCGCCTGGCGTGCCTCCGGGATCAGCCCTGATCCGGGCGGATGGGAATTGCGTTCTCCTCAATGCGCCATCCCGGATTGAGGGCAAGGTCATTTGCCGAGGGCCAGTCGCCTGCGGGGCTACTCTCTCTCGCCAATGCCGGGCTGCCAGAATGCTGCCATCGTCGAGGTATTCCCTGTGCCGGTGACCATCACGAGGATGAGTGCTTTGAACCCGGCCGGAGGCGTTCGCTTTGCTGGATTGGCCTCCCTCCTGCTGGCGGGCTGTGTCGCGCCCCCTTACAGCTACTACGGGCCAGCCTTGCCGCCATCCTACTCGCCCCACGGGCCTGCATACGGCCAGCAAGCTTACCCGCTTGCGCCGCCGGTTCCGCTCAATAGCGCGCCGGAGCAGCAGCCCTACAACGGCCCATCGCCCGGCTATCGCGCTTACGACGCGGCACCGGCGTACCGCCCTAGCGAGGAGGGGTTCGGAACCCGCCCGGAGTACAACAGTCCGCCCTACGGCTCGGGCTACGGTGAACCGGCAGCCCGCCGGTCCGATTTGTGGGATCTCGAACCCGGTCGGGATCAGCCTCTGCAATACCGCCCCGAGAATGGCTTGCCTTACGATCAGCCCCGGCGAAATCGCCTGGACGATCCGGAGCCCGGCAGCCCGCCTGGATACCAGCAGGACGATTCGCCCATTGAGCCCGCCCAGCCACGGATGGAAGCTCCTGGCCTCGGCCAGCCTACTTGGCGGTAACGCTGTTCCTGACAGGGGAAGAGGGGAAATTCCCGATCCATCTCGGTAACCGCAAGTGCTGTGCTGGCTCCATGCCAGCCGGGAACTGCGGAGATCTGCGGCAGCGTTATACCGGATCCGGCGCTGGATTGATCTGCCTTCGCCTCGTTGCAGCGAGGTGCATCGGCCGGCCTATCCACCCTCCGGCCTGCGGAACCATGGCGGCGCTGGGCCGAGTGGGATAGGCGAGGCTGAGCTTGGTCCGGATGGGTAGATCACGGCGAGCTTGACGGCCTGAGCCCGCCGCAACTCAGCACAGAGCCGGTCCAACTCGTCCGGATCGGCGCCGATGTGCAAGGCGGCCTTGTAGGCGTCCAGGGCAGCCCTGATCGGGTCGTCGTACTCAGGGGTGTACGAGGCCCACCACGGCTCGACGCAGGTCGGAGGTGGGTGAAGTGCCACCTTCATGCCCCGGCGCTTGGCTTCAGCCAGCAACACGTCCCGGCGTGATGTCAGGACGGTGAGGTTGACCGCGGGCAGATCCCTCCCGTTCGCGGCATGAAGGGCCTCGAACGCGTCTCGAAGCGCCGCTTTCAGAGCATCGTCGGAGAGGGTGCGCGGGCTCATCCCGGCACGCTGCCATGGACCCTCCATAGGGAGGAATCCCATTCGCGTGGGAACCGTCCGACCTACTCCGGGCGCTCCCGGCGCCCGACTGCACCGATGAAGGGAAAGCAGAGAAACAGGGGTGAGGTGCCATGGTCGAGGAGGCGAGCGGGGCCGGGCGGCCGAGAGCGCGCCGCCGGATGTGGCCTGGCATGCCAGGGAGGGTACGGAACACGCATCCTCGGCCACGCGGCGCTGACGCAAGGTGCTTTATCAGCCATCCCCGCGGGCGGCCCGGGGCATGAATGGGCTCCCCGTCACCACATCCTTCTGGCCGCGCTGCCCGGCGGTGTCAGTGCATGCCGAGCTGAGCGTAGATCCGCTTCACATAGACGCCGAACGCCTCCGTCGTCTTGATATCCAGGCCTCGCTCCGCAGGCAGGTCGATGCTGAAGGTATCTGCCATCCTTGCCGGTCCGGCGGTCAGCACGGCACAGCGCGAGCCGAGGAACACGGCCTCCTGGATGGAGTGGGTGACGAAGAGGATGGTCTTCCCGCTCTCGCGCCAAATGCGGAGCATCTCGAGGTTCATCTTCTCGCGCGTCAGCGCGTCCAGCGCGCCGAAGGGCTCGTCCATCAGGATGAGCTTCGGATCGTGCACCAGGGCACGGGCGATGGCGGCGCGCTGCTGCATGCCGCCGGAGAGCTGATAGGGGAACTTCTCCTCGAAGCCGCGCAGCCCCACCATGGCCAGCAGATGGCGCGCGCGCTCCCGCGCTTCCCGCTTCGGCAGGCCCAGGATTTCCGCCGGCAGGGTCACGTTCTCCAGGATGGTGCGCCACTTCAGCAGAAGGGCCTGCTGGAACACCATGCCCACGTCGCGCCCCGGCACGAAGCCGGATTCGGCGTTGCCGATCCGGACCACGCCGTCGCTCGCCTCGTGCAGCCCGGCCAGGATCTTCAGCACCGTGGTCTTGCCGCAGCCCGAAGGACCGACAAGGGAGACGAGATCGCCCTCGTCCACCGTCATGGTCACGTCAGAGACGGCGGTGAAGTCCTGCCCGTCGGTGCGGTAGGTCTTGCGAACCTTCTCCAGTCGGATCAGCGGCTCGGTCATGACAGCCAGCGCTCCCGGTTCGCGGCGACGAACTCGTCGTCGGAGAACTCGGGGTAGAGTCGGAGCACCCGGTCGATCGCCTCCGCCTGGCCCAGGCTCAGCCCCTCCGCGGGGTTGAGGCACCAGGTGCCCTCCAGCAGCCCCTGCCGGCGCAGCACCTCGTGGCAGCCGGCGATGCAGCCATGGAAGTCGTTCGCCACGTCGAAGAAGGCCGCGTTGCAGTCCGTGACGGCGGAATCCAGCGCCAGGATCTCGGGCGGGAGCGGCCCCGCCGCCACCGCTTCCTTCAGCCGCTCCAGCAGCCGTACCGCCCCGCGGGTCCAGACCGACCAGTGGCCGAGCAGCCCGCCCTGGAAGCGCAGCGTCACCGCCTCGCCGTCACGCCTCACGGTGAAGGGGGTGACGAGGTCGAGCACGATGTGGTCGTCATTCCCCGTGTAGAGGGTCACGCGGTCCTCGGCCCGCGCCTCCGCCAGGCCGCGCACCACGTCCAGCGTGCGGTAGCGGTTGAAGGGGGCCACCTTCACAGCGACGACGTTGTCGATCGCGCAGAAGGCGCGCCAGAAATCGACGCCGAGCGGGATGCCGCCCACGGAGGGCTGCAGGTAGAAGCCGACCAGCGGGATCTCCGCCGCGACGGTCCGGCAGTGCTCCAGGATCTCCTCGGGCGAGGCGCCCTTCATCGCGGCCAGGCTGAGCAGGCCGGCATGGTAGCCGAGGGAGACGGCCGTGCGCGCCTCCTGCACGGCCTGGGCGGTGCGGCCGGCCAGCCCCGCCACCATCACCATCGGCCGGTCCGTCCAGCCGCGCGCATCCTCCATCGCCGCCTCCAGCACGGGGGCGTAGAGGCCGACGTCGCGGATCTCGAACTGCGTGGTGTGCACGCCCACCGCGAGCCCGCCCGAACCGGCATCCACGTAGTAGCGCGTCAGGGCGCGCTGGTGCCGCCGGTCGAAGCGCCGCCCCGCATCGAGCGCGAGCGGATGGGCGGGAATGGCGACACCCCGCCGCAGCAGGCTGAGCGTCTCGGGCGGCAGGTCCGTTCGATGCAGGGGGCGGTGCAGGGGCATGGTGGTCCTCTCAGCCCAGCTCGGGCCCCGCCACCGCCATGAGGCGGGACGGATCCCCGAACGGAGTGGCATGGCCCAGCGCCATGCGCGTGTAGGGGCGCTCGGGCGCGAAGCCGCGGGCGCGGAGGGCGCCGGCCAGGATTGTGCAGCGATCGGCGAGGTCGATGATCGCCTCGCCCCGCACGCGGGACAGTGCCGCCTGTAGCAGGGGCAGCGCCGCCGCCTCGTCCGGCGCGACGAGCGGGCCGAGCTGCGTGGCCCGGTCGCCGTCCCGGCCCAGGACGAGGCCATCCCCCGCCACGAAGGCGAGGGACGGGGCGCGCTCCAGCAGCTCGCGGAGCAGGGCAGGGCGGGGGGCGCCGAAAGCCGCGCCGTCCAGCGCGGCCAGGCGGGGCAGGTCCTCCGCCGCCGCGGGGCGCGGGCCGGGGGGTGCTTCGCCGCCGCCGGGTCCGCGCCAGCGCGTCAGGCCGAGCTGCTCCACGAAGCCGAGCGGGCGGTAGATGCGCGCCCCCGCCGGCGTGGCATCCAGCACGGGGTGAAGGCCCGCCTCGGCCAACAGGGCGAGGCCGTGGCGCAGGATGCGGGTTCCCAGGCCCCGCCCGCGCATGGAGGCGGTGACGAGCACCATGCCGATCCAGGCGAAGCCGCCCTCCCGGTAGGGCAGGATCGCCCCGGTCGCGACCGGCCGCTCGCCGCCGATGCCGAAGACGGTGCCCTGCCCGAAGAACAGGCGCCAATCCGCCTCCGCCTGGTTCCAGCCAGCCTCGCGTGACAGGGCGAGGCAGCCTGCCATGGCGGAAGGGCCCAGCGCCGCGACGGGAGGAACCTCAGTAGGTGCCATCCCGCACCTCGAAATGCGTGGGCTTGCCGAAGGCCTTGCCGCCGCGGGCAACCCAGTCAGCCACCCAGTCGATCATTCGCGCCAAGGGCACGACGGGATAGCCGAAGAGCCGCGCCGCCTCCGCCGCGTTGTTCAGCCAGGCGGTCGGCGCCTCCTGGCCGGTGATCGTCACCGGCTTGCCCAGGCGCTCGCCAAAGGCCTTGGCCAGCCAGCGCACCGGGATGGTTTCCGGCCCCGTCACGTTGAGCGGGGCGGCGGGCACGGTGGCCTGGCGAAGGCAGCGGAGGGCCTGGGCATTGGCGTCGCCCTGCCAGATAACGTTGACGTGGCCCATGGTGACGTCCACCGGATCGCCGCGCATCACCTTCGTCGCCACGTCGAACAGCACACCGTAGCGCAGGTCGATGGCGTAGTTCAGCCGGAACAGCCGGCCCGGCGTGCCGTGCTGCGCGGAGAAGTGCTGAATCATCCGCTCCCGCCCGATGCAGGAGAAGGCGTACTCGCCCGGCGGGTCGAGCGGGCTGTCCTCCGTGGAGCCGGGGCCGTTCACGGGCACGAAGGGGTACACGCAACCCGTGGAGAAGGCGACGATGCGGGACGCGCGGAAGGATTCCGCCACCAGCGCCGGGACGTGGGTGTTCATCGCCCAGGTCAGAGACTGGTCGCCGCTGGCGCCGAACTTCCGCCCGGCCATGAGGATCACGTTGCGCGCGCGCGGCAGCGTCTCCAGCGCCGCGCGGTCCAGCAGGTCGCAGGCGATCGTCTCCACGCCGTGGCGCTCCAGCCCCTCCCGCAGCCCGGCCTCGCTGAAGCGGGCCACGCCGAAGACGCGCTTGTCCGGCGCCGCGTTGCGGGCAAGCCGGGCGAGGGTGGGACCCATCTTCCCGCCGACGCCGAGGACCATGATGTCTCCCTCCAGCGCCGCCAGGTCGGCGGCCAGCGCGCGGCTGGGGCGGGAGAGGAACTCGTCGAGCTCGGCCTCGTCCATGAGACGGTCGGGCAGGTCGGCGGCATCGAGCCAGCGCTGGTCGCCGGCATTCTCTCTGGCTTGGGCGGACATGGCCTATCCCTTCCTGGCGTCCCTCGGGACGAAGCGGTGCTCGAGCCCCAGCACGAGGAGGTAGAGGGCGAGGCCGAGCAGGGTGAGGATGATGACGGCCATGAACATGGCCGCCGTATCGAGCGAGCTCTGGACCTGGATCATCAGGTAGGCGAGGCCCCGCTCCGAGGCGACAAACTCACCCACCACAGCACCCGCCACCGCCAGGATGGAGGCGACCTTCATGCCGGAGAAGATGTAGGGCAGCGCGCCGGGAAGCTGGATGTAACGGAACACCTGCCACCGCGACCCCTTCAGCGAGTGCACGAGGTCCAGCAGGTCCGGCTCCACCTCCTGCAGCCCCCGTACCGTGGTGAGAAGGATGGGAAAGAAGCAGAGGCTGAAGGTGATGAGCATGTTGGTGACGATGCCGTAGCTCAGCCACACGATCATGATCGGGCCGAGCGCGACCTTCGGGATCATGTTGAGCGTGACGAGGAGCGGAAAGACCAGCAGCGACAGGGTGCGCGACCAGGTGAAGAGGAGCGCGCCGAGCACGCCGAGCGCGATCGCCAGCGCGTAGCCGCCCGCGATCTCAGCCAGTGTGACGAGCGTGTTGGAGAGCCACGCATGATTCGGGTTGCCGAGGGTCGCCACGACCGCGCTCGGCGCCGGGAGGAGGAAGGCGGGCAGGCCGGCCAGCCGCGACAGTGCTTCCCAGAGCATGATGGCGGCGAGATGCACGGCCAGGATGATACCCCACCGCCGCCGCAGGGCCCTGGCCGCCGCATCCCCTCGCGGATCGCGCAGGACCGCGGCGCCGCCGGCCGGAACATCGGTGCTCACCTCCGCCGTCATGCCCGCCCTTCCTCGTGCGGCCGAAACGCTAGGAGAGGGCGAGAGGGAGTGTCAACCAGATAGTTGACAAGGTCGGATCAGGGGCGGAGGGCAGCGAGGACGAAGCTGATCACATGAGCCCGATGGCGGGAGATCGACGGGCGGGTATCCAACCTCCTGCCGAAGATCGCCGAGAGGGTGCGGTTGTTCGAGAAGAAGAAGTACGAGATCCCCGCGATGGTGATGTAGAGGTCGACCGCGTTCAGGTCGTCCCGGAACAGCGCCTGTTCTGCCCCGCGCGCCAGCGTCTCCTCCACCATCCCGACCAGTGGCGAATGCATCTCCCGCAGCCGCGAGGAGGCGCGCACATGCCGGCCGCCATGCTGGTTCTCATCGTTCAGCAGCGCGACGAATTCCGGATGGGCGCTGAGATAGTCGAAGGAGAAGCCGACCAGCCTTTCCATGGCCTTCTGCGGCGGCAGGTCGTCCAGGTGCAGCGCCTGCTCCTCCTGGCGGATAGCGGCGTAAACCTCCTCCAGCGCGGCCGTGTACAGGTCCTCCTTCGTGCCGAAGTGATGGTAGACGAGCTGCTTGTTCACCTCGGCCCGCGCCGCGATCTCGTCCACCCGGGCCCCGGCCAGGCCTTTCTCCGCGAACTCGCCGATCGCGGCATCAAGCAGGGAACGGCGCGTACTCTCCGGGTCCCGCTTGCCGGGCTCGCGGCGCGGTACTGTCCGGCTGGCGGCGGCTCGGTTCGGCATACTGGCTTCCCTACCAACCGTTTGGTTGGAAATTTGTTGCGGCCCGATCCTAGCGTGATAGGCTCGACATGACAGCCCGCGAGACCGGGTCAGGGAAGGGATAAGCGCGCATGCCCAGCGAACCTTCTGCCGTTCGGCGCCGCGGGCTTTTGCTCGCAGGCCTGGCCGCGCCTCTCGCCCTGCCGGCCATCGCCCGTGCCCAATCGAAGGAGCGGATCACCTTCGTCCTCAACTGGACACCTTACGCGGACCATGCGCCCTTCTACCTGGCGAAGGCGAATGGCTGGTACGATCAGGCCGGCCTGGATGTCATCATCGAGGCCGGGCGCGGCTCCGGCCTGTCCTCCCAGCGCGTGGTGGCGGGCACGGCACAGGTCGGCATCTCAGACATGGCGACCGCGCTGCTCGCCCGTGGGCGGGGCGGAAATCTTGTCGCGGTGATGACGGTGTTCGCCAACTCTCCCCAGACCTTTTACTGGCTGAAGAGCAACGGCATCTCTGGGCCGAAAGATTTCGTCGGCCGGTCCATCGGCAACCCTCCCGGCGATGCTTCCCGCATCATGTGGCCGATCTTCGCCCGAAGGGTCGGCATTGACCCCTCATCTGTTCGCTTCGTGAACGTGGCGCCGCCGGCCAAGATCCCGTCGTTGAAGAACAAGGTGATCGATGTCACCTCGGACTTCTGGAACGAGCACGACCTGAAGGTGCGGGAGTTCGGTGCTGATCTTGGCTTCCAGCGCTGGATGGATCTTGGCATCAATCCGTATGGCAACTCCATCGTCGTGAACGGGGATTTTCTGTCCCGGCAGCCGGAGACGGTGCGAAAGTTCGTTCAGGTTTCACAGCGCGCTTTCTCGGCCTCGGTGGCCGATCCGCAGCCCGCCATTAAAGCGCTGTTTGCCGCGGCATCAGGCCTGGATGACTGGACGCAGCAGCGCGTCTGGGAACGGGTGGTCGAGTTGCAGCGCGACCCCACGACCACGAGCGTGGCGCTCGGTGCCTTCAGTGCGGAGCGGATGAAGGCCGATTACGACCTGATCCAGACCAACTTCGAGGGGGCTCAGCCCTTCGATGTCGAGAAGTCCTACACCAACGCCTTCCTCGATACCTCGATCCGCATGACAGCGGGATGAGGAGGAGAACCAGGGTGGGCTGTCCCGCCCTGGCCGCGCCTCATGCTTATCGTGAGGCGGCGCTGAGAACCGGGCTGCCCAGCATCATCCACTGATCCAGGGTGTCGAAGTGGTCATGGTCAGGTGAGGCATGCACCTCCGGGTCGCCTTCATATCCGCGCAGGTGAGGCGAGTGGCGGGAGGTTCCAACCGTGAATCCAAGCCGTACCAACGGCGCGACGAAGGCGAAGCTGCGCGCGCCAGGGTAAGCATGGCTGCTCTACGGCAGATCTCCTGAAAATAAGGAGGCTGCCCCGATTTCTGGTGGCTGCGGTTAGGTCAGGGAGGACACTCATATTTTCCGGGAACTAGCCAGATCTTATCATCGCTCAAGTCGTTGGTAGGGCCCATGCTTTGCCCATAACTGCCATTGCTACGTTGGTGCTGTTATCATCTTGTGTGGGCAATCAAAACTAGAGGAATTCGGAGGTTCATAAAGTTTGAGATATTTTTGAAATATGGGCGCTATTACCCGGCGCGAGGTCCTGTTGTAAAACTTCGCGGCGTAAGCGTCCGTTGCTTGCTTAGTGAGCGGCACACCCGTCCCGGCCAGGACTTCTCAGGTGCTCCTCGCCCCTGCACGGGTCTCATGCATCGACAAGGTCTGTTGTTTCTCGGCGGATCGAAGCTCACTAATGTCCCAATGGACACCTTTGACCCGCATTCTCCCCGTGGCCGGGTCGATCGTTGCCTCGCCTCGTTCTTCGATCCACATCACCCGCTGATCTTGCGGCCGGATCACCCGATACTCGGAGCGATAGTGTCCTTCCTTGCGGCCCGCCTCCAAAAGGGCGAGCCGATGACGCGCCAGGTCCTCCGGGTGGAGAATCGCAAGCAGCTCCCCGCTGGTGGCTGGAAAGCAGGCCGGCACGAGACCTAGCAGCGTCCCCGACTGGGGCGTGAGCGTCACTCGGTCGGCTACAGGATCCCAATCGAACGTCCCCATACGGGCCGCGTTCAGCGCCATTGCCAGTTGCTGCTGGCTGTCGTGCAGCGCCGCCGCAGCCTGGGCGCGCTCAACCGCACCCCATAGCCGCTCGCAGGCTTCCTCAATCAAGTCGATCTGCTCGGCGGTCCAGGTTTGTGGCTCAGTGTCGTGGATGAACAGCAGCGCAACCGGCTGGCCCACCTTGAGAAACGGCACGTTGAGGTATGAGCGCATCCCGGCGCTGGTCGAATCGGTGTCCGCCATCCGCAGCGTTTTCGATCTGCTGGCGGTTTCGGGCTCGGCACCAAGCGCAGCGTCATCTATTTCCGCGCCGAATGCAGAAGCAAACGTCTCGTTCTCCCAGGTGCCCACCAGGGAGGGTAGGCGGCCGTCATTCCAGTCGACTGTTACCCTGACCTCCTGCTTGTGCATCTCGGCAAGCCCGACGCGCGCGACTCGCAGGTGCTCGCCAAGCAGGCGGCAGGCCTCGGCCTGGATCTGCGCTGCCTGGCGCAGCGGTCTGAGTTCGTCGTTGAAGTATAGAAGGAAAGTCTGGCGAACCTCGATTTCCCGGAGCCGTTCTTCGGCGAACTTCCGGTCCGTGATATCGAGGGAGCTTGTGAGGACGCTGGTGACCTGTCCTGCGGCATCGCGGAGAGGTGCCTTGGTGGTCAGCATCACCCGGCGGCGGCCTTGGGCGTCACTGCGCTCCTCCTCAAACGCCGGCAAGGAGATACCCCGCTCGAGCACGAGGCGGTCGGCATTGTCGCTGCGTCGCCCTGCCGAGCCCAGCAGCGCTGACAGGCCCCGCCCGACCATCTCGGATGGCGAGGTGCCGAGCTCCCGGGCGACCTGCGCGTTGGCGAAGACACAACGGCCTTCCCGGTCGGTGGCGGTGATGAAGGCGGGAACCGTGTCGATCACCTGCGCCAGGGCCTCGCGACTGTCGCGCACCAGGCGCTCCCGCGAGCTCTCGCTTTCGGCCAGTTCCTGCTCCAGCATCTGGGCGTGCCGGCGCAACTGCTGCTGCTGGCGGCGCATCAGGAGTAGGTTGCGGACCCGGGTGCGGAATTCAACATGATCAACCGGGCTTAGAAGGAAGTCAGTGGCGCCTGCCTCAAGTGCGGCGTGCCGGAAGGTGCGGTCCTGGAATACGGTTACGACGACGATGGGAAGGTCGGCACAGCCGGGCATGGCGCGCACCCGCCGCGTGAAGGCCGCCCCGTCCAGGCCCGGCATCCGGAAGTCGGTGATGATCAGGTCGGGCTCGTGGCTCTCGAGCCAGAGGAGGGCCTCTTCGGGATGAGCAACGCTCTCGACCCGCGCACCCTCCACATTCGTGGCTAGCCGGCTGTAAACGCGCCGGTTGGTGTCTTGATCGTCCACAATCAGGATGTGAGGCGTCGTCAAGTGCACCAATCTTTGCTGCTTGAGCACAGATACCGAAACGTTCGAAGGTTGCGAACCCATCGAAAGTTACGCTTGATAGTCTCCCCGACCCGGTCGATGTCAAGGTCTTTCGGTCGGGAGCATTGGGCTGCCGCTGGTCTTACATTCCTGTAAGGTCGGACTTATTACTCCGAGCTGTCGATAGTTTGTCATCTGCAGCGTTTTTTCTTTGCCAAAGGTCAATTGCCCCGATCCGACATTCCGCGGCAGAATTTACATCTAAGCGCTCCTATTTCGTCACCCAGCCCGCAAATCCAGTGTGTCTCGATCTGACCGTTGGTCCGGGAACACGCAGCTTTCTCAGTTTGTGGGCGACGAACGCCGAAATCGGCCATCTGGCAAGACGATGATTGGTGAGACGGTCAGCGGATCGCGGCGGCAGGGGCGATTGACCTTTGCGTACGGGATTTGCCGCTAGAAGCAAGTCCGCTGTCATCCGGGGTAGTTCAACCCAGATTAATTCCGAAAAAGAAACAATATGGTGCGCAGAGGATGGCCCGGAGCGGCCTGCGGAGCGCGCCAGGAGCCCCGCGCCGGAATTTTATGTCTCCAACCGCGGAGATTGCGGACCGATCTGAGACGTAAACCGTAATGTGCCGCGGACAGCAGGCACCGATCGCTCGTTGTCATCCTGGAGTGCCAGCCGGCAGTCCACCTCCTTCGTAAGGATCAGTCATGACCTTTATTGCGCCCAGTGCCGCCCCGTCACTCGCCACCAGCGTGGCTGCCGAGATGGGACGGCGTTCCGATGTCAACTTCTCCGTCGCCTCAGCCCATCTCGAAGTTGCGGCCCAGCGGTACGAGACGCTCGAAGTCTCGCTTGACCCGCGCGAGAGCACCTATTGGGCCTATATGTCCCCACGCGGCCGGCCCAGCTTCAGCATGGAACTGCTGCGTGACATCCTGGCCATGCAGGCTTCACTGCAGCACCTGTTCGCCCGCCACGCGAACGCGCCCAAGCTCCCAGCCCACTATTATGTCATGGCGTCCAAGGTGCAGGGCGTGTTCAACCTCGGCGGGGACCTCGGTCATTTCGCTGAGCGCATCCGCTCTGGCGACCGCGGGTCCCTGCTGCACTACGGTGAGACATGCGTTGAGGCGGTGTACGGGAATGCCGTGGCCTTCGGACTCCCCCTCGTGACCATCGCGCTGGTGCAGGGCGACGCGTTGGGGGGCGGCTTTGAGTGCGCGCTCGCCTTCGACGTGATTGTTGCCGAGCGCCGGGCGAAATTCGGCCTGCCGGAGATCCTGTTCAACCTGTTCCCGGGCATGGGCGCCTACAGCTTCCTGAGCCGGCGCGTGGGCCCGGTGAAGGCCGAGCAGATGATCACCAGTGGCCAGATCTACAGCGCCGAGGAGCTGCACTCGATCGGCATCGTTGATGTCCTGGCCGAGGACGGCGAGGGTGAAATGGCGGTTCGCGATTACATCGCGAAGAACGAGCGCAAGCGGAACGCCTATCTCGCGATGTACCGGGCCCGTCGGCGCGTGAACCCGGTCACCCTGTCGGAACTGCGCGATATCGTCGGCGTCTGGGTCGACGCGGCCATGGAGCTTGGCGAGCCCGATCTGCGCAAGATGTGCCGCCTGGCCGCGGCGCAGGACCGGCGGATGGCCGCCATGGAAGGCCGGAGCCAAGCGGCCTGAAACCACTTAGCCCCTCCCCGGCCTGCCGCTTGTGCCGGGATGAGCCCGCGGTGCCGGCCGACATGGCCGGCATCGAGGGACCGTGCGATCGCGGAGCCAGGGTAACCCCCCGAGGATCCGCGATCACCCCGGCGCCGTGCCCCGCGGCCGATCGCTGGACGCATCGAGGCGCAGGGCCAGCGCCTCTCGGGCCCGGTCCACCTCCTTCGAGATCTGAGCGTGGTAGCTGCGGCCCTGGTACGAGAGATCGGCGAGCCGCAGGTTCTCGACGAAGCAACACAGGTCGAAGAGGGCGCGGACACCCAGGTTGGCGGCCCCGCTCCGGATCGCGTGCACCGTGGAGCGAAAGCCGGAAACGTCCTGCTCGCTTATCGCGATGTCGAGTTGGATGAGGTGTTCTTCGGCACTTTCAAGGAAATCGTGCGCCAGCTCCGCGACGAATTGCAGCCCGCCGAGCGCCTCCAGGTTCTCGAGCGTCGCCTCGTCCAGGGGTGGTTCGGTGGCGAAGGACCGGATCTGCGGGCCGGTGCTGGCCTCAGCCTCCGCAGCGAACTTGGCAGGGTCCGAGGAGGGCCTGTTGCTGACCACCATCTCTATGGTTTCGATCAGCGTGCGAGGATCGACAGGCTTCGTGAGGTAAGCGTCCACCCCCGCCTTGCTGCAGAGTTCGCGGGTCATCGGAGTGGCATCGGCCGTGAGGGCGATGATCGGGACCCGGTCCTGCCCAAGGGCCGAGAAGCGGTACAGCTTCGTGGCCTCAAGCCCGTCCATGACGGGCATGTTCACGTCCATGAGGACAGCGTCAAAGGCCTGATCGTCCAGCGCCTTGAGAGCTTCCTCTCCGTTCGTCACGAGCCGGGTCCGATGGCCCGCTCGCTCCAGGATCGCGTGGAAGACGCGCCGGTTGACCTGGCTGTCGTCGGCGACCAGCACCGACAGCGCACGGGCGGCGGAGGCTCGCGGCAGGTGGGCGTCAGCGGGCGGCAGGAGGTCCCCGGTGGTCATCCGGAGCGCGGCAGCCCATCCGGGCTCGGCCGTATCCACCGGCACCACCAGCGCGAACTCCCGACGGAGTGCGACCTCCGGAAGGCCCTGGTCATCGCCCTGGCACAGCACAAGTGTCAGGCCCCGGCCGCGCGCCGCGGCCCGGAGAGCGGTGGCCGCCGCCTCGGGTGTCGCTGCCGGCTCCCCCGGCTGCATCATGACAACCACCGTTCGGGGCTGGCGGCTGATCGAGGTCACGGCATCCGCCAGGGCAGGGGCGGCCTCCACATCGTGGCCCAGGCGCTCCAGCATCGCCATCGTCCGCTGGGCCAGAGGCCCCGGCTCGGCCAGGAGCAGGATCTCCTGCCGCGGAACCTCCGGCCGGCCGGCTTCCGTGAATCCAAGCTCCAGGGTGAACCAGAAGGTGCTTCCGGCCCCGGGCGTGCTGCGCACCCCGATGTCTCCGCCGGACAGCGACACCAGCCGGCGGCAGATCGCCAGTCCGAGGCCGGTTCCGCCGAAGCGATGAAAGATGCCCGGATCGGCCTGGACGAAGCTGTCGAAGATGCGCTCCTGAGCCTCCGGCGCGATGCCGATGCCCGTGTCCGACACCTCGCAGAGCAGCCGGATCCGGCTGGCGCTGAGTGGTTCCGCATCCAACGCGAGGGTGACCGTGCCCTGTTGGGTGAACTTGATGGCATTGCCCACGAGATTGAGCATGACTTCGGTCAGCTGATGCGCGTCGCCCAGGATGCGTGGGGGAAGGCGCAGCGTGGTGTGGGTTGAAAGCCGCAGGCCCCTCTCGAGAGCCTGGGCACCCAGCAGCCGGCGCACATCCCCCAGCAGTGTCAGCGGGTCGATCTCCGAGAGCCGGGGCGGCATGCGCCCCGCCTCGACCCGTGAGAAATCGAGGATGCTCTCGATCAGGGACAGGAGCGAGCGCGAGGCACGATCGACGGTCCGCACCATGTCGCGCTGCTCGTTGTCCAGGCGCGTCTCCGACAGGAGGGAGCCCATGCCGATGATGGCGGTGAGTGGGGTGCGGAGCTCGTGGCTGACGCTGGCGAGGAACATGCTCTTCGCTTGGTTCGCTTCCTCCGCTTGCGTCGTTGCCGCGGAGAGCTTCCGAACCAGGGTCGCGGCGTAAAGCGGTATGCCGAGCAGGCCTAGGAGGAGCCCGGCCGATAGGTGGGGCTGTTCGCGCCAGAACGGCGTGACCGCAACGACGGCGGAGAACTGGAGAACGCTCAGCAGCATGCCGGCGAACAGCCAGTTCACCCCGAAGCGAAACCCGTTCCCGAGCACCAGCCACAGGTACAGCGGGAACAGCACCGCCGTCGGCTGTCCACCAATCCAAAGCTCCAGGGAGATGATGCTGACATCCAGCACCATCGCAAAGCCGCGCCGGATCAGGTTGCGCGCCGGGCGGAGCAGGATGTGGGCGAGCAGCCCGACCGCCAGGACGGCGTAGACGATGCAGATCTGCCACATCGCCCGCGTGGTATCGGGCACGAGGGCGAAGTAGACGACGGCGGTGAGGACGAAGGCGAGCCGGTTGAAGCTCATCTCGTGCTCGGTGTCCGGCCGGCCCCGCAGGGATCGAACCAGGGCGCCGAGCGATCGCCGGGGCTCCGGGGCCCGTGACGTGCCCCGCCCCGGGGCGGCCTGCTGATGGCGAGCAGGTTCGGAGGGCGGCTCTCCTGCCATGCCGGATCCAGGCATCACTCTGACAGGGCCGGGCCGGTCACGTCGGCCAGGCGGCAAGGCTGTTGACCCGGGCGAAGACGCCATACCCGCTGGCTGTCATCGGATTGGCTGCCACGATACCCTGCACACCCTTTCGTCGCCGCTCGACCGGGCCGCGACAGTCGCCCTTTCCTGGAAGCTCCCCCATACCATAACCGAATTTCTTCTGCGTGCAGTCATTACGGGGATCCCGCCCCGCCCCAGTTCAGCAGGCCTGCGCGGTCATGTCGCGCCGGTCAGGTCGAGGGCGCGGTCCCTCCCTCTGCGTTCTGGTCAGGCGCGCGCAACGCTGTCGGGCACGCCGAGGCCGTTTGGGTGCCGGGTGGTCTGACCGTGGCCTGTTCAGACCGCGGTGGAATGGCGGCCAGCCGCCGGGACCTGGAACGCGTCGAAGCAGGCGGCGACCTGCCGGACGAAGCGCCGCCCTGCCGGCGTGACGTTCAGCCGGCCGGCCTCCCGCCGGACCAGCCCCGCCTCCTCCAGCGGCGCCATCCGGTCCAGCGCCTGCCGCAGGACGTGCCGTGTCGCCGGATCGCTCGGGCGCAGGTCCAGCGTGAAATCGCACATCACCCGCTCGATGAGGCGGGCACGCAAGCGGTCCTCCTCCGTGGTCGCTACGCCGCGTGCCACCGGGAGACGGCCCTCCGCGACCGCCTGGGCATAGCGCCTCTCGTCCAAGGCGTTTCCGGCATGGCCGCCCGGTAGGCTCCCGATGGCGGAGGAGCCGAGGCCGAGAAGCACCGGGGCGTTGTCCGTGGTGTAGCCCTGGAAGTTGCGCCGCAGCCGGCCCGCCGTGGCGGCCCGGGCCAGGGGGTCCTCCGGCCGGGCGAAATGGTCCAGGCCGAGCGCCCGGTAGCCCATGCCCACCAGCACCTCCTCCGCGGCCTCGGCCTGCTCCAGCCGCGCCACGGCGTCGGGCAGGGTGGAGGCGTCGATGGCCTTCTGGTGCGGCTTCATCCAGGCGACATGGGCGTAGCCGAACACCGCCAGGCGGTCCGCGCCGAGCCCGCCGGCGAAGCGGGCGCTCGCCGCGATATGCGCGGCGGTCTGGGTGGGCAGCCCGTACATCAGGTCGATGTTGATGCCGCCGATCCCCGCGCGGCGCAGGCGCTCCACCGCCAGCTCCACGAGGGCGGCGGGCTGCGGGCGGCCGATGCGGGCCTGCACGGCCGGGTCGATATCCTGCACGCCGAGGCTGGCGCGGGTGAAGCCGAGTTCGCCGAGCACCTCCGCCGTCGCCTCGTCCAGCACGCGCGGGTCCAGCTCGATCGCGATCTCCGCGCCGGGGCGGAGGCCGAAGTTCCGGTGCAGGGCCCGCATCAGCTCCCGCAGCCCGTCCGGGCCAAGGATGGAGGGCGTACCGCCGCCGAGATGCAGGTGGGAGACGCCGGCATGGACCGGCAGGGCGGCGGCCAGCAGCGCCGCCTCGGCGTGCAGCGCGGCGGAGTAGGCGTGGACGCGCTCCACCGAGCGCGTGGGCTTGGCGTGGCAGGCGCAGTACCAGCAGAGGGCGCGGCAGAAGGGGACGTGAAGATAGAGGGATAGGGAATCGGAGGAGCGGATTCCCTCGCGTAGCCAGCCCCGGTAGGTGGCCTCCCCGATCGGCCCGAACTGCGCGGCCGTGGGGTAGCTGGTGTAGCGAGGCACCCGGGCCTCGGCGAGCGCGAGAGCGGTGCGGGACGGGAGGTCGGCTCGATGCGTCATGCCGCCATTCTCGCCTCCTGCCAGGGGGAAGGCCTTGATCAGCGTCAAGGCCGTCCCCGCCCGGGCCGGCGCTCAGGCCGCCTCGGCGCGCTCCTGCAGGCTCTCGCGGTTCCGGATCGTCACCGCGCGGCCGGCGGGCAGGTCGATCAGGCCCTCTCTCTTCAGCTTCGTCATCTGGCGGCTGACCGTCTCGATCGTCAGGCCCAGCACATCGGCGATCTGGGTGCGCGTCAGCGGCAGGTCGAAGGTGACCTCGCCCGCGGGCCGCCTGTCCCGCCCCGCGAGGTGCCCGGCCATGTCGAGCAGGAAGCTCGCCACCTTCTCCTCCGCCGTCTTGCGGCCGAGCATCAGCATCCGCGCCCGCGCCTCGTCCAGCGCCGCGAGGGTGCGGCGGAGCAGCAGGCGCTCCATGCGGACATGGTTCTCCAGCGCCTCCTCGAAGGGCTTGCGGGGGAAGACGCAGAGCTCGGCGTCCGTCAGCGCGGTGATGCTGTGCTCCACCTCCTGCGCGAAGGGGCGGCCGACGAAGTCGGAGGGGTAGAGCAGGCCGACGATCTGCTCCCGCCCATCCGCGGTGGAGGCGCTGAGCTTCAGCACGCCGGAGAGGAGGTTGGCGCAGAGCACCGCCTCGTCACCGGCCCAGGCGAGGGTCTCGCCGCGGGCCAGCTGCCGCTTGCGGCCGAGCCGGTTAAGCGCGGTCAGCTCCTCGTCGCTGAGGCTGCCGCAAAGGGTGCGATCGCGGACCATGCAATCGGAACAGACCTGGGTGATGGCGGCGACCCTCCCCGTGACAAGGGCCGGACTATAGTGCGCCGGGGACGGGATGGGGACCGCGCTGTTTCGATGAGGGGGCCGCGGGGGCGCGCCGGCCGCGCGGGGGGGGGGGGGGGGCGGGGGGGCCCGGGGGGCCCGGCTTGTTTGTTGGGGGGGGCCGCGCCGCCGTATGCCCGGGCGGCGCGGGGAGAGGGTCAGGCGGCCGGGTGGTCCCGGTCGTCGGTGGGCAGGTGGAACTCGTGCCAGATGCCGTTCAGCACCCCGAAGGCGACGGCCAGGCCGAGGCCGAGGACCCAGGCGAAATACCACATGGCGGGGATCCCTCTCTCAGTAGAAGTGGGGGTTGCGGCCCACATCCTCGGTCGTCACCCGGCCCCAGAGGACCTTGTAGACCCAGGCGGTGTAGGCGAGGACAAGGGGAAGGAAGATCACGGTCACCACGACCATGATGAACAGCGTCCTCTGCGAGGAAGACGCGTTCCAGACCGTGAGGCTGGAGTTCGCGTCCACTGAGCTGGGCAGGATGTAAGGGAACATCGAGAGCCCGACGGTCGCGATGATGCCGAAGGCGGAGAGAGCGGAGCCCGCGAAGGCCGGCACCTCCCACTTCGCCCGGATGCCCAGCAGGGCTAGCGCCGCGCCGAGGAAGCCCAGGGCGGGGGCAATCATCATCCAGGGATAGGCCCTGTAGTTCGCCAGCCAGGCCCCGGCCTCCCTCACGGAGGTGGTGCGCAGCGGGTTGGAGGCGCCGACCGGATCGATGGCGCCCGTGATGCGGAAGCCGATCCCACCCCAGGCCACATAGGCCCAGCCGAGGGCGAAGAGCACCAGCGAGGCCAGGGCCGCCCAGGTCCCGAAGCGCCTTGCACGGTCATGCACCGGCCCGCGCTCGATCCGGACGGAGAGGAAGGCCGCGCCGTGCAGCACGACCATGGCGACCGAGAGCAGGCCGCAGAGCAGGCTGAAGGGCGTGAAGAGGCCGAAGAAGCTCCCCTCGTAGAAGGCGCGCAGGTTGCCATCCAGCCGGAAGGGCACGCCCTGGAGGACGTTGCCGACCGCGACGCCGAAGACGAGCGAGGGCACGAAGCCGCCGATGAAGAGCGCCCAGTCCCAGCGCGTGCGCCAGGCGGGGTCCGGCTTCTTGGACCGGTACTTGAAGCCCACCGGCCGCAGGATCAGCGAGGCCAGCACCACGAACATGGCGAGGTAGAAGCCGGAGAAGCTGACGGCGTAGACGAAGGGCCATGCGGCGAAAATCGCGCCGCCGCCGAGGATGAACCACACCTGGTTCCCCTCCCAGGTCGGGCCGATGGCGTTGATCACCATCCGCCGCTCCACATCGGTCTTCCCGACGAAGGGCAGCATGGCCGCGACGCCGAGGTCCCATCCATCGGTGAGGGCGAAGCCGATGAGCAGCACCCCCATCAGCCCCCACCAGATCAGGCGCAGCGTGGCGTAGTCGTATGCGAGGTCCATGACCGTGTTCTCCTCTAGCCGACCATCGCGGGGGTGGCGGGAAGCGCGCCGGGGGCGGGGTTCGGGTCCTCGTGCCCGGCAAAGGGGCCCTTCTTCACCGTGCGGACAATGAGCCCGACCTCGATCACCGCGAGCACGCCGTAGACGAGGGTGAAGCCCGCCAGCGTGAGCCAGAGCTCGGTGCGGCTGAGGGAGGAGGCGCCGAGGAAGGTCGGCAGCACGCCCTCGATGGCCCAGGGCTGGCGGCCCATCTCCGCGATCACCCAGCCCAGCTCCGTCGCGATCCAGGGAAGGGGGATGGCGATGACGGCCAGGCGCAGGAACCAGCGCTGGTCGAACTTGCGCAGGCTGCAGAGCAGGAAGGCGGTGGAGAAGAGCGCGATCATGGCGAAGCCGATGGAGGCCATGATGCGGAAGCTCCAGAACATCAGCGGCACGTTCGGCACCGTGTCCCAGGCGGCCCTCTGGATCTGCTCCGGCGTGGCATTACGGGGATCGGCGACGTAGCGGGTCAGCAGCAGCCCGTAGCCGAGGTCGCGGCCGTGGCGGGCGAAGGCCTCGCGCGCGGCGGGGTCGTTCGGGTTCGCCTTCAGCGCCTCCACCGCGCCGAATGCCTCTCGCCCGGACTCGATCCGCTCCTGCGCGAGCAGCACCAGCTCGCTCATCCCCGTCACCTCCTTGTCGAGGCTGCGGGTGGCGATGACGCCGAGCACCCAGGGGATGTTCACCGCGTACTCGGTCTCGCGGGTCGTGCTGTTGGGCAGGCCGAACAGCGTCAGCCCCGCGGGCGCCGCCTCCGTGTGCCAGGCGGCCTCGATGGCCGCGAGCTTCATCTTCTGGTTATCGGTCAGCGCGTAGCCGGATTCGTCGCCCAGCACGACGACCGAGAGCGAGGAGGCCAGGCCGAAGGCCGCCGCCACCGTCATGGAGCGCCGCGCGAAGCCGACCCATTGCCCGCGCAGCAGATAGAGCGCGGAGATGCCGAGCACGAGCACGGAGGCGATGACGTAGCCGGCCGAGACGGTGTGGACGAACTTCGCCTGCGCGATCGGGTTGAACAGCACGGCGGCGAAGTCGTTCACCTCCATGCGCATGGTCTCCGGGTTGAACACGGCGCCAACGGGGTTCTGCATCCAGCCATTGGCGATGAGGATCCAGAGCGCGGAGAGATTCGTGCCCAGCGCCACCATGAAGGTCGCGAAGAGGTGGCCGAGCTTGGAGAGCCGCTCCCATCCGAAGAACATCAGACCGACGAATGTCGCTTCCAGGAAGAAGGCCATCAGGCCCTCGATCGCGAGCGGCGCGCCGAAGATGTCGCCGACATAGTGGGAGAAATAGGACCAGTTCGTGCCGAACTGGAATTCCATCGTCAGCCCGGTCGCGACGCCGAGCACGAAGTTGATGCCGAAGATCACGCCCCAAAACTGCGTGATGGTGCGCCAGATCGGTCGACCGGTCATCACGTAGATGCTCTCCATGATGACGAGCAGGAAGGAGAGGCCGAGGGTCAGCGGCACGAAGAGGAAGTGGTAGAGCGCGGTCAGCGCGAATTGCAGCCGCGACAGGTCGACGACACCGGGGTCCATTGGTTTGCTCCGCCCATCCGGCCGCCGCGCGCATCGGGGGGCGCGGTTCAGGCCGGGGATGACCTCAGAAGCCATGGACCGGAGGGCGGCGCCTTGATCTCGATCAAGGAACCAGGGCGGCGGCCGGGCGAAGAGAGGGGCATGTCGCATCCCCTACCCGACAAGCAACGCAAGGCCCGCCGCCAGGCCTGGCTGAAGGAGGCCGCCCGCGCCGGCGGCCGCTGGAACGGCTCGGCCACCGGGCTGCTCTGCCTGGACGGCGTGGCCGCCATCGGCTTCGCCGCCGCGCTGGCGGGCGGGCTGGCCTCCATCGGGCAGGGGGTGGGCGCCGCCTGGCCCTGGCTTGCGCTGGGCGTGGTGGCGGCCACCGGGCGCGGGGTGTTCGGCAGCCTCTCTCTGCGCGCAGGCGGAGAGGCCGCGCGTAGGGCCAAGGCCGCGCTGCGTCGCCGGGTGGTGGTGGCCAGCCTCGGCATCCCGGCCGGGGAAAGGCCGCCTGTCGGCAGCCTGATGACCTCGGCCGTGGACGAGGTGGAGGCGCTGGACGGCTACATCGCCCGCTTCCTGCCGGCGCGGCGGGCTGCGGCGCTGGTCCCCTTCCTGATCCTGGGCGCCACGGCGATCGCCAGCCCCTTCAGCGCGGGCATCCTGGCCTTCACCCTGATCCCCTTCGTCCTGGCGCTCGCCCTGGCCGGCGGGGCGGCGGCGGACGAGGCGCGGCGGCAGTTCGATGCCCTGTCCCGCCTCTCCGCCCTCTTCGCCGACCGGGTGCGCGGCCTTCCCACGATCCTCGCCTTCCAGGCCGAGGCGGAGGAGACCGCGCGGCTGGCCGGGGCCGCGGACGAGCTGCGCCGCCGCACCGTGGGCGTGCTGCGGGTGGCCTTCCTCTCCTCCGGCGCGCTGGAGTTCTTCGCGGCGCTCTCGGTGGCGCTGGTCGCCGTTTATGCCGGGTTCAACCTGCTGGGCCTGCTGCCCTTCCCGGCGCCGGAGGCGCTGGACCTGCCCCGCGCCTTCTTCGTGCTGGCCCTGGCGCCCGAATTCTACGCGCCGATGCGCCGCCTCGCCGCCGCCTACCACGACAAGCAGGCCGCCGAGACCGCGGCGGACCGGCTGGAGGCGCTGGAGGCCATGGCGCGTACCCCGGCGGGCGGCGCCCGGCCCATCCCCCGGGCCCCTGCCATCCGCTTCCAGGGCGTGGCGGTCCGCTATCCCGGCGAGGACCGCGCGGCGGTGGAGGGCTTCGGCCTGGACATGGCGCCGGGCGAGGTAGTGGCGCTGCTCGGCCCCAGCGGATCGGGCAAGACGAGCCTGCTGAACCTTCTTCTCGGCCTGGCGCCGCTCACGGAGGGGGAAGTGCTGGTGGACGGGCTCGCGCTCTCCGAGGCCGGGTCCTTCGCACCTTCCATTGCCTGGATGGGGCAGGCGCCGCTGATCGTGCCGGGCAGCATCGCCGCCAACGTCGCCCTCTCCCGCCAGGACGCGTCCGCCGGCGAGATCGCGCGGGCTGTGGAGCAGGCTGGGCTGGACGCCGTGCTGCGCGCCAGGCCCGGCGGGCTGGACGCCGTGCTGGACGAGCGCGGCGGCGGCCTCTCGGGCGGCGAGCGGCGCCGCATCGCCCTCGCCCGCGCCCTGCTGAAGGACGCGCCGATCCTGCTGCTGGACGAGCCGACCGCGCATCTGGACGCGGCGGCGGAGGCGGCGCTGATCCCGGTGATCCGTGAGGGCGCGAAGGGCCGCACCACGATCATCGCCACCCATTCCGAGCGGCTGGCCGCCCTGGCCGACCGCGTCGTGAGGCTCGGTTGATCGCCATGCACCTGCACCAACTCATCGCCGCCGAGCGCGCCCGCCAGCGCCCCCGGCTTCTCGTCGCCGGGATCGCGGCCGCCGCGGTCTCCGCCTCCTCCGTGCTGCTGCTCGGGCTCTCCGGCTGGTTCATCACGGCCTCCGCCCTGGCCGGCGCCGCCGGGATCGCCTCGGCCCAGGCCTTCAACTACCTGCTGCCGAGCGCCGGGATCCGGCTTCTCGCGATCCTCCGCACGGGCAGCCGGTACGGGGAGCGGCTGGTGGGGCACGATGCCGCGCTGCGCGCCCTGGCCCGGATCCGCCCGGCTCTCTTCTCCTCCCTGGCCGCCGCGCCGCCCGCCGTGGCGCTCGGTCTCTCCACCGGCGAGGCCTCCGCGCGGCTCGTGGGGGACGTGAACGCGGTGGAGGCACGCTTCGTCGGCCTCTCCGCGCGCTGGGGCATGGTGGCCTCCCTCGTCAGCGGCGTGGCGCTGCTGCATCTGGCCGGTCCCGCACCGGCCCTGGCGACGGGGGCGATCACCGCCGCCTACCTGCTGCTGGCGAGCCGCCTGGCCACGGGGCTCCAGGCGCCGGGCCGGGAGGCGCAGCGCGCCGCCGGGCGGCTAAAGGAGACCTACGCCACCCTGGCCTCCGCTGCGCCGGAGCTGCGCGCCTACGGGCTGGAGAGCTGGGCCGCAGGGCGGATCGACGTCCGGAGCGCCGACCTTCTCGCTGCCCAGAACGACGTGACGGCAGGCGCGGGCCTGTTCGACCTGGCCGGGGCGGCGGCAACCGGGCTGGCGGCCGTCGGCGCGCTGGCCCTCTCCGCAGACCAGCCGCTGCCCATGGCGGCCCTCGCGGCGCTCGGTGCCGCGATGACGGTGGACGGCACGGCCGCTTTTGCGCGCGGTCTGGAACGGCGCGGCGCGTCGTGGGAGGCAGAGGCTCGGCTGGATGCGGTGCTGGGCGCCGCCGCTCCGCCGCTACCCGCCCGGCCGGCCATGGCGGGCGCACCGGTGGTCCGGCTCGCGGAGCCGGCCGCGCTGCTGCGGCCCGGCACGGTGGTGGCGATCACCGGGCCTTCGGGCTGCGGCAAGACCACGCTGCTGGAGACCCTGCTCTCCCTGCGCCCGGTGGCGCCCGGCCGGATCAGCCTTGGCGGCGTGGACCTCGCCGCCCTGCCGCCAGGGGCGGCGCGCCGCTGCTTCGCCCACGCGCCGCAGGACGCGGCCTTGCTGGCCGGCACGGTGCGCGACAACCTGCGGCTCGCCTGCCCGGCGGCGACGGAAGCGGCGCTGTGGGAGGCGCTGCGCGACGCCGCGATGGCGGAGCGCGTGGCCGCCCTGCCCGCCGGGCTGGATGCCTGGATCGGGGAGAACGGCGCGCGGCTTTCCGGCGGTGAGCGGCGGCGGCTGGTGCTGGCGCGCGCCTATCTCCGCCCCACGCCCTGGCTGCTGCTGGACGAGCCGACGGAAGGGCTGGACGCCGCCACCGAGGAGCGGGTGCTGAACGGGTTGCGGCACCAACTCGCCAGGACGGGACAGGGCGCGCTGATCGTGACGCATCGCCTCGCTCCGCTCGCCCTGTGCGGTTCGATCATCCGAATGGGAGAGGTCGGGGGCAGGGACGGACAGCAGGGCCCGATCGCGTGGACTGAGCAGGAATTCGCGTAGCGGCCGCTGCCGGATGCGATCCTGCGGGTGCTCGGCCATGAGATCGGACCAGCCGCCCGAGAGGCGCCCTCCGGGTGGCGACGTGCGCGCGGCAACGATCCGGCAGGGCGGCCTTCCATGGGCCGGGGTCACACACCCACTTCCGCCCTTCGTGGCGGCGCGCGGTTATCAATCCAATTGAATGCCAGCGGACCGGATCAGGTCGCCGGTGAGCTGGCGCTGACGGGTCAGGAAGGCGGCGAAGGTCGCCGGATCGCTCCCCACGGCCTGGGCCCCCATCGCATCCAGACGCCCCACCACGTTGGCGTCCGCCAGCGCGTGCTTCAGGGCTCCGTAGAGAGCCCCGACCACCTCCGGCGGGGTGCCGGCGGGGGCGTAGAAGCCGTTCCACTCGGCGAACTCGTAGCCGGGGAAGCCCTGCTCGGCGATTGTCGGAAGGTCGGGCAGGGCCGCGATCCGCGCGGCCGTGGACACGGCGAGCGCCTTCACCTGCCCGTCCCGGACCAGCTGCGTGGCCGAGGACACGGTGGCGAACATGAAGGTCAGGCGGCCGCCCACCACGTCCTGCAGCGCCACGCCGCCCCCGCGATAGGGGATGTGCTGCAGATCGACCCCGGCCTGCCGTGCCAGCAGCACCCCGGCGAGGTGGTTGGACGTCGCGTTCCCCGCCGAGCCGTAGCTGAGCTGCCCAGGCCGCCTCCGCGCGTCGGCAAGGAGTTCCGCCAGGGTGGCGTAGGGCGCCGCCTTCGGCACGATGACGATCAGCGGCAGCACGGTGACCTGGCTGATCGGCGCGAAAGCGGTGGCGTAGTCGAGGGGAAGGCGCGGCATCAGGAAGGGGACCGCCACGTGGCCAAGCGCGTCCATCATCACCGTCAATCCGTCCGGCGCCGAGCGGGCCAGCTCGGCCGCGCCGATCGTGCCGCCCGCGCCGCCGCGGTTCTCGACGACCACGCTCTGCCCCAGCTTCTCGCCCATCGGGCCCGCGACCAGGCGCCCGGTGGTGTCGGCCCCACCGCCCGGGGCGTAGGGCACGATCATGCGGATGGACCGGGCGGGCGCCCAACCCTGCTGGGCCTGCCCGCGGGCGGTCAGGAACAGTGCGGACAGCGCGAGCGCGGTGCGGCGGGCGACGGGCATGGCGTTCCTCGGTGGTGGGCGCCCCCTCGCTGGAAGGCTTGCCGCAAGATGGCCTATCGAGCGTGCGAGGCCAAATGAGGGGTAAAGCCAGGAGAGCGCCGCGTCCCTAAGGTGGACCGCCGCGGCCGGGGCTGGCCGCCTGCTGACGGAGCCGCCATGGAACCCCTGATCGACAGCCACTTCCACATCTTCGATCCGGCCTTCCCCTCACCGGGCAACCAGGGCTTCATCCCGGACCCCTTCCTCGCGGCGGGCTACCTGAAGGCGGCCGGGGCGCTCGGGATCGTCGGCGGCGTACTGGTCGCGGCCTCGACACATGGGTTGGACCCGGCGCCCGTGCTGGCACCCCTGGCGGAGCTAGGCCGGAGCTACGTCGCCGTGCTCAATGCCGATCCGGCCTGGGACGACGAGACGTTCCGCCGAGTGGCCGAGGCGGGGGCGCGAGGGCTGCGCTTCAACCTTTACCGCGGTGTCTCCGGCTCCGAAGAGGATGCCGTCGCCCTCGCTCGGCGTGCCCGCGCAGTCGCTGGCCTGCACGCCCAGGTCTATGTCGACTTCGCGACCATGCGGCCGCAGATGGATGCTCTGATCTCGCTCGGCGACGGTCTGGTCATTGACCATCTGGGAATGACGGAGGCCGGCCTTCCGCTGGTTCTGGAACTCGTTTCGGCCGGTGCCATGGTCAAGGCGACGGGCTTCGGCCGTGTCAGTCTCGATGTGCGGAACGCCCTGGAGAGGATCGAGCGCCAACGCCCCGGAGCCCTGATGTTCGGAACAGATCTGCCCTCCGTGCGGGCGCGGCGGCCGTTCGATGCTGCGGACGTCGCGCTGATCCAGGACGTTCTTGGACCCGACCGTGCCCGGAGCGTGCTTCACGACGCGGCGGCGGAGTACTACGGCATCGCGCCCAAAGAGCCCTGATGTGCAGTCGTCGCTGCGGCTGGCCGGAGGCTCTGTTGCGCATTGTCCCCCAGTCAGCCCTGCAACGGCGCGCCCAAGGTTCCTCTCCCAAGTTCCGGCACAATCCTGCCGGCCAGGGCGGCGCAGGGCAGGCGGAGCAATCCTGTCGGTAGCCCAGCTGCCATTTGGCCCTCCCGCCGGCAGCGCAGGGTCCGGGCAGGGTGAGATGATGCCGATGGAGGAGGCCTACCGGTTCATATCTCTGACATTCGTGTGAGAACTGTACCAAAATAGGCACAACAAGTACGCTTTCGGCTTTGAACGGCTTTCGGTCGCACTATTTCGACGCCAGCACGGAAGACGTAAGAGGGCTGATCAATTCAGATGTCGCATCGACACGACCTCCCACATGTCCGGCACCGGCGGCGCGAAGATGTTGCGGCCCTCCTCCGTTCTCCGGAGGGTCTGGCCGGCAAAGGCCTGTCAGCGCTGCGAGCAATGCGCCGAGGAGCGGCTGACCCGACCTACTCGTTGGCAGAGCGGGCGGTCTATCAGACGCTCGTGGAGGAACTTGAAAGGGCAAGAACTCCTGCTTGGTTCGAGGCGCGCCCCTTCAAGGGAACGGGGCGCCGCACGCAATTCCTGAATGGGCCGGTACGGCAGGCCGGTGGGCACGGAATGAGGAAGCCGGAGCTCGCCAACGACAATTCTGTGGGGCCCCCAAGCTCTCGCTTGGCGCCACGGGTGCCTCGGCCGGGGACTTGAGGAACAAGGATCGGCCCTCGCCTGCAGCCGCTACGCCCGCGGCGGGGCAGGGCGCTTCTATCGGGATGCTCCAGCTTCCTGAGCGCGCCCTCGACCTTGCCCGTTCCGCGCGCTGATCTCGGCCCCGGTTTTCTGTACGTTAGCAGCCGACCCCAGGCGGCTTGCCCTGGGGCGGGCAACACGCATGTTCATTCTGATGCCGGAGGTAGTCTTCCCCGGGTTCCACCCCAGTTGCGGGCGGTCAGCAACGCCCGGCTTGAGGCCGTGCAAACGTGTCCTTCCCGGGCCAAGCCTGCCAGGCACTCTTCCAGCGACCTTGAAGTCAAAGGTGATCGTTCGTCGTCGGAATCCGGGCTCCCCACGGCCGAACGATTGGCCGGAGCATTTCGGGAATACGCTTTCGCCTTGCCCGATCAGCCCTTTCCCTCGTCAGGCCACGGCGATGGTGCCCAGTACGAGTAGACCGGCAAGGCAAGGAGCTTCATCGACTGGCGGACAATCGCGTCGCGGCGCATGTGCAGCGCCTCGATCTCGTCATGGGCGGGGTGGCGGATCTCCACCCCCGCGGTGCCGCTGGCGGCACAGGGGGCGGGCCGTAGGGGAAGCACTGCCGCACCATGCTGTCGGACAACTAATGATGAACTGCGCGGATGGTCACGAAAGCTGAAACTGTGCTTCCCGTCAGCATCCGTGGTGACGACGATGGTGCCGGCGCGAGAGCCGGTCTCGAACTCGACCGCAAGTTTCCCAGTCCCATCCACGGGATCGCGCATCTTGAGAACTCGGGTGATCCGTGAACCGTCAAGCGGTGGTGTGCTCATCCAGGTGGCCCCCAAATCAGGGTAGCTCTAATTGAACGGGCTTAACCGGGCTTTTGCATGGGTTGTGCCTCTAAGCGCACCGTCTCCCGCCAGCGCTCCTGCCAGTGGGCGAGGCGGGCACCGACCTCGCTCGGCATCGCCAGTTCCTGGATGATCACCGCTCCTACAGCCTGGAGCAGGGCTCTGGAGACTTCCTTCTCATTGAAGCACGCGACCAGGTCCGCCAACAGGGCATCCAGATCCCCGGGTTCGCTCGGCAGCAGCATGTGACGCCCTGCCCGATCAGCCTCTCTTGAGGCCTGCTCACCAATTCTGAGGACGAGGTTTGTCATCCGACGGGCTAACCTATCTTAGACGCCCACCTTGTAAAAACTATGGACAACAAGGCGCCGTGAAATCCGCGTCAAATCCACCTCAAAACTGGAATTGTTGCAGCGCAAAAATATGCTGGTCTTCAGGCCATGAGGGCTCAGGCGGCTCTGCCTTGAACGATGTTTCCATGGACGCGTCCGAAGACGCGAGGCCGTGAGGCTCTCCTGCGAGCGTCGGAGAAGGATCACCGGTGAGGGGACGACGAGCTCGTGCCGGACCTGCTGGTGAGGGGCGGAAGGAGAGCGGATCGGGGTGATCAGCGGCGACGACGCCCACGGCACCCGGGGCATCTACGAGGCCTCGCCTCGCGTCAGGCCGCCATGGTCGTGCCACCGGGCCGCAACGGCCTGTTATGGAAGGCCCAAACGGCTACGGGAGGGCGGCCAGCAAGCCCGCCTATGCCGGTGGGCGCAATCCGAGGATGGCGCGCGCCTCCGCAGGGCTTGCCAGCTCACCGCCCATGTCGTCCACGATGCGGGCCGCCTTCTCGCAGAGCTGGGCGTTGTCCCGCGCCAGCTCGCCCTTCCGGATGTAGATGTTGTCCTCCAGACCAACCCGGACGTGGCCGCCCAACGCCCAGGACTGCGCCACGGCTGGGAAAGCCCAGCGGCCGATCCCGAAGGCGGCCCACATCGCGTCCTGCGGCAGCAGCGAGTGGGCGTAGGCGAGCGTCCGAGGGCTGGTGTCGAAGCCGAAGCGGATCCCCATGACGATCTGGAACAGGGGTGGCCGGGCCAGCGTGCCATCCGACAGCAACGCCCGGGCCAGGTGGATATCGCCGCTGTCGAACACCTCCAGCTCCGGCATCGTGCCGGCCTCGCGCATGGCCTGGGCCATCACGCGCACATTGTCAGGCGTGTTGATCACGACGGAGTTGCCGGCGAACATCGTGTTGAGGTCGAGCGTGCAGATCTCGGGCCTCAGCGCAAGAACGTGCTCCACCCGCCTCAGCGGATGCATTAGCGTGGTGCCGGCGGCGGCCTTGCTGGGGTCGCTGCTGTCCGGGACGAAGCGCTGGCCGGGGCCGGTGGTCAGGTTGATGATGATGTCGGTGCCGGACTCGCGGATGCGTTCCACCGTCTCGCGGTAGTGTTCCAGTTCCATGCTCGGGCGCCCGTCGGGGTAGCGCACATGGATATGGGCGATGGCGGCGCCGGCCCGGGCGCTGTCGATCGCTGCCCTGGCGATCTGCTCCGGTGTGCAGGGCAGGCCGGGGTGCTGCTGCACCGTCGTGATATTCCCGGTGACGGCCACCGTCAGGATGGTCTTCGGCATGTCCGCTTCCTTCCAGTTGGGTTCTTCGCTTCGGAGAGGTGGCGGCCCGCCTAGCGCCCGAGGACGGCCTTGATCTCAAGATACTCTTCGAAGCCGAAGACCCCGAACTCGCGCCCGTTGCCGGACTGCTTGTAGCCTCCGAAGGGGAGGCTGCGGTCGAAGGCGGCGCCGTTGATGTAGACGCGCCCCGCCCGGATGCGGTCCGCCACCCGGCGCGCGCGGGCGGGATCCGCGGACTGCACGAAGCCCGCCAGGCCGAAGGGCGTGTCGTTGGCGATCCCGATCGCCTCCTCCTCCGTGTCGTAGCTCAGGATAGAGAGCACGGGGCCGAAGATCTCCTCCCGCGCGATCCGCATCCGCGGCTCCACGTCGCCGAACACCGTCGGCTGGGCGTAGTGGCCGCGGTTGAGCTCCGCCGGCCGCCCCGGTCCGCCGGCCACCAGCGTCGCGCCCTCCTCGATCCCCGAGCGGATGAGGTCCTGCACCTTCCCGGACTGTGCCCGGCTCACCAGCGGCCCCATGGTGGTGGCCGGATCGAGGGGATCGCCGACGCGGATGGTGCCCACCGCCTCGCGCGCGGCCTCGAACGCCGTCTCGCGCGCCGCGCGGGGAACGAGCATCCGCGTGGGCGACTGGCAGTTCTGGCCGCCATTGGTGTAGCAGGCGTGGACGCCCTGGATCACGGCCGCGCGCAGGTCGGCATCGTCCAGGATGATGTTGGCGGACTTGCCGCCCAGCTCCTGCGCCACGCGCTTCACCGTATCCGCCGCCAGCTTCGCCACCCGCACGCCGGCGGCGGTGGAGCCGGTGAAGGACACCATGTCGATCCCGGGATGGGCGGCGATCGCCTCGCCCACCGTGGGGCCGTCGCCGTTCACGAGGTTGAAGACACCGGGCGGCAGCCCGGCCTCGTGCACGATCTCTGCGAAGAGCATGGCGCTGAGCGGCGCGACCTCGCTCGGCTTCAGCACGACGGTGCAGCCCGTGGCCAGGGCGGGCGCCACCTTCGAGGCCACCTGGTTCAGCGGCCAGTTCCAGGGGGTGATGAGGCCGCAGACGCCGATCGGCTCGCGCCGGATGATGCCGTTCCCCATCCGCTCCTCGAAGTGGTACCCGGCCAGCACGCGCACCGCCTCCTCGAAGTGGAAGAGGGCGACGGTGGCCTGGCGCTCCGTCGCGAAGGTGATGGGGGCGCCCATCTCCAGCGTCATCGTCCGTGCCAGCTCCGGCAGCCGCGCGCGGAAGCCCGCGATGATGCGGCGAAGATAGCCGAGACGCTCCTCCACGCCCGTGAGGGAGTAGGTCCCGAAGGCCCGGCGCGCGGCGGCGACGGCCCGGTCCACGTCCCCGGCGGAGCCCATGCTGACCCTGGCGAAGACCTCCTCCGTCGCGGGGTTCTCGACGCCCAGCGCGGATGGCGCGGCCGGGTCCACCCAGGCGCCGTCGATGTAGAACTTCAGCGTGTCCATGGCGGTCCTGGCCCTAGAGGTGCCTGCCCTCGTCCACGGGCAGCACGATGCCCGTGGAGCTGGTCAGGTTGACGATGCAGGCGATCACGGCTCGCGCGACGTCGTCGGGGGTGGTGACGTGGGCGAGGGGAAGGCGCTCGGCGGTCCTCTCCAGCTGCTCCCGCGTGCGGCCGGGCACGAAGCCGGTGTCCACCCCAGCGGGCGAGACGGAGAAGACCCGCACCTTCGGTGCCAGCACCTTGGCGAGCGCGAGGGTGAGCGCGTCCACCCCCGCCTTCGCCGCCAGGTAGGCCAGGCTGCTGCCGAGGCCCGTGCGAGCGGCGATGGAGGAGATGTTCACGATCGCCGCGCCCTCGCCGCGCTCCAGCAGCGGGCGGAAGGCACGGATCACGGCGAAGGGGCCGCGCAGGTTCACGGCAACGGTCCGGTCAAAGATCTCGTCCGTCAGCGCGTCGAGATCGTTGGCGGGGACGGGCGTCGTCGCGCCGCCGGAGTTCACCAGCGCGTCGAGCCGCCCGTGGCGCCGCTCCACCGCCGCCGCGGCTTCCAGGATGGAGGAGGGCTCGTCCACCGCGATGCGCAGCGCCATGTGGCCGGCGCCATCCAGCGCGGCGACGACCTCCTCCGCCTCCGCGCGGCGACTGTTGTAGCCGACGACCACCGCCGTCCCTGTCGCGGCGAGGCGTGCCGCCGTGGCCCGCCCGATGCCGCCGCTGGCGCCCGTCACCAGCGCGACCTTCGGGACGGACAGCGCGGGAATGCCCGTGCCGCGCAATGGCGCAGTCCCCGTTCCAGCCCCGTCGCTCATCGCGGCTCCTTTCGCCCATCTCGATGGCGAAGCTAGTGGAAGCGCGGGGCGCGTCGATCCGTGATTGCTGGAATTCCGCATGCCGGAATGCGCGGAGATTGGCGCGGCGCTGCCCGGTGGCTCGGTTAGGGTGCCCCTATCAAGCGGCGCGACATCGGCGCGGTAGGGGAGGAAGGCATGAACACGCGCGTCACTCGCAGGGCGGCGCTCGCCCTCGGTGGGGCCGGGCTCCTGGCGCCACCTGTTGCGCGGGCTCAGTCCTGGCCCTCGCGGCCCGTCACGATGATCATGCCCTTCTCCGCTGGCGGCGGGACGGACCTGCTGGCGCGGGCGCTGGCGCAGTATCTCGGCGAGACGCTGGGGCAGCAGGTCGTGGTGGACAACCGCAGCGGCGCGGGCGGCAACATCGGCGGCGCCGCGGTGGCCCGTGCCGCACCCGACGGCTACACGATCCTCTTCGGCACGCCCGGGCCGCTGGCGAACAACAAGCTGATCTACGCGAACCTGCCCTTCGACCCGGAGCGCGCCTTCGCGCCGGTCGTGCTGATCGCGAAGTCGCCGCTCGTCGTCGCGGCCAGCACCGCGCTCCCCGTGAAGGACATCCGGGAGATGGTGGCCCATGCGAAGGCGAATCCCGGCAAGCTTACCGTCGGCGTGCCGGGGAACGGCACGCTCGGCCACATCACCGCGCTGCTGCTGGAGAAGGAGCTGGGGATCAGCCTGACGAGCGTGCCCTATCGCGGCACGGCCGATGTGGTGAAGGACATCCTGGGCGGGCAGATCGACCTCGCCATGGATTTCCTGCCCTCCTACGTGCCGCTGGCGAAGGAGGGGAAGATCCGCGCCCTCGCCGTGACCACCGCCCAGCGCTCGAGCGACCTGCCGGATGTGCAGACCGTGCAGGAGGCGGGGTTTCAGGGCTTCGAGGCCTCCGCCTGGTACGCGCTGGCCGCGCCGGCAGGAACGCCGGCCGAGATCGTGGGCCGGCTGAACGCCGCCACCAACGCCTTTCTCGGGAGCGAGAAGGGCAAGGACGCGCTGGCGAGGCTGAGCATGCAGGGCGTCGGTGGCACCCCGGCAGAGCTGAAGGAGTTCATCGCCGCGGAGCTGCGCAAGTGGGGGCCTGTGGTGCGGGACGCGAACATCGTCATGTGACGCGGCGCACCGGGGGAAGAGCGCCATGCGGGCGATCGAGATCAGGGGTAAGGGCGGGCCGGAGGTGCTGGCGCTGGTGGACAGGCCGGTGCCGTCCCTCCGCCCGGGAGAGGTGCTGGTGCGCGTGGCCGCCGCCGGGGTGAACCGGCCGGACGTGCAGCAGCGCAAGGGGCTCTACCCGCCGCCGCCCGGCGTGACGGACATCCCCGGCCTCGACGTGGCGGGCTTCGTGGAGAGCGCGGCGCCGGACGTGGCCTGGCCGCGGCCGGGCGATGCCGTCTGCGCCCTCGTCGCCGGCGGCGGCTACGCGGAGCTCTGCGCCGTGCCCGCGCCGCAATGCATGCCGGTGCCGCGCGGTCTGTCCTTTGCCCAGGCGGCGACGCTGCCCGAGGTGTTCTTCACTGCCTGGAACAACGTGTTCTGGCTCGGGCGACTGGCGGAGGGGGAAACCCTGCTCGTCCAGGGCGGCACCAGCGGCGTCGGGCTCGCCGCGATCCAGATGGCGCGGCACCTGCGCGACGCGCGGGTGATCGCGACGGGCAGCTCCGGGGAGAAGCGCGCGGTGTGCCTGGAGTACGGCGCCCACCATGTGGTGGACTACCGCGAGGCGGACTGGCCGGAACAGGTGCGCGCCCTGACCGGCGGCGGTGGCGTGGACGTGATTCTGGACGGCCAGGGCGGCGACTACACGCCGATTGAGATGGGCCTGCTGGCGGAGGACGGGCGCCTCGTCCTCATCGCCAGCCATCGGGCCCCGCGGGCGGAGATCAGCACGCGGGACGTGTATATCCGCCGGTTGACCCTGACCGGATCGACCCTGCGGAGCCGCCCGCCAGCCTACAAGGGCCGCATCGCGCGGGAGCTGGTGGAGCAGGTCTGGCCGCTGATCGAGGATGGCCGGATCCGCAGCCACATCTGCGGTGTCCATCCGTTGGAGAGGGCGGGGGCGGCGCAATCCGTGCTCGACGCGAACGCGCAGATCGGCAAGCTGGTGCTGACGGTCTCCGGCATGGCGGAGGCCGTGCCGGAGCCCCTGACCTGAGCGATCCCCCCGTCCAGTCCGTTCTCCGCGCCGTCGCGGTGCTGAAGGAGCTGAACCGGCAGCGCACCACCACGGTGGAGGAGTTGTACCGGGCGACCGGGCTGCCGAAGCCGACGATCATGCGGCTGCTCGGCACGCTGATCACCGCGGGGCTGGTCACGAAGGCCAGCCGCGGGCTCGGCTACCACGTCACCTCCGACGTGCTCTCGCTCAGCGCCGGATACCATGGCGGGCCGCTGGTGGCGGAGGCCGGGCGGCCCTGGGCGGCGGACCTGACGCGGCGGCTGCGCTGGCCCGCCGCCATCGCCGTGCTGGACGGGGCGCGAATGGCGATCAGCGTCAGCACCATCGCGGACAGCGCGGTTTCGCCCTTCCACAGCTCCGTCGGGTCGCATCTCAGCCTCGTCACCCGCGCCCTCGGCCGCGCCTACCTCGCCTGGTGCCCGGACACGGAGCGGCGGATCCTGCTGCGGATGCTCCTTGCCTCCCCCGATCCGGAGGACTGCCCGCCGAACCTGGAGCGCGTGATCCGGGGCATCGTCGCCTCCATGCGGCAGCAGGGCTACGCGCTGCGGGACCCGAAGGTGGAGCCGCGCTCCTCAGACACGGTGGCGGTGCCCATCGCCTTCGGGGGCGCGGTGGCCGGCACGCTCGGCCTGAGCTACTTCCGCTCCGCCGTGAACCACCGCGCGCTGACGGAGGAACTGGTGCCGGCGCTGAAGGAGGCGAGCCGGGAGATCACCGCCTCCATGGAGCGCCTTCAGCGGGGCGCCTGAGCCTGGGGCGTGTCGCGGGCCTCATCGGTGGTGCATGCAAGGACAGGCGCGGCTCCGGTTCCTTCCGCCAGTATCCCCTCAGGCCTGGCCAGGGCTAGGATACCGCCACGACGGCGTGGCGCCGAGCCGATCCTGAGAGGGCGGAGAGAATGGCTTGGAAGGGTTGAGGTCGGGAACGGAAGCCCGCCGGAGCTCGACGGCTTCGGCCGCCATCGGGCTCACGGTCCTCTCGGGGCTCCTCTACGTCCTGGGCTACGCGCTCTCCAGGAACCTGGTCACGGATCACGGCCTGAGCCCCCTCCAGGTCACCTTCCTTCGCTGCGTCGTGATCCTTGTCATCGGCCTGGCCGCAACCTCCTGGCCGGGGAACGGGATGACGTGGCGCCGGCTGCTGCGGCCCGAGAAGGCGTGGCAGCAGAGAGCCGCGGCCGCCGCGCTCGTCGTCTCGAACGCGCTCGCGGTGCTGGCCTACACCCTCCTGTCCGTCACCGCTGCCTCGGCCCTCGGCTTCACCGCACCGCTCCTGCTCGCCCTCCTCGGCGGGCTCTTCCTGCGTGAGCGGGTCTCGCTCGGCCGCTGGCTCGGAACGCTGATCGGCTTCGCCGGAATGCTGCTGATCGTGAGGCCGGGCGGTGAGGCCAGCGCGCTCGGCATCGCGGCGGCCTTCGCGGGCGCGCTCACCTATGCCGTCTATCAGATCTTCGTCCGCCGCCTCCGCGAGGTCGCCACCACGCTCGACACGATCATGCAGGTCGCCCTGGTCGGGGTCGTCCTGCTGGCGGTGCCGGTTCTTGCCGACTGGCGCCCGGTCAGCCTCGTATCCGCCGGACTGGTCGTCGTGGTGACCGCCGTACAGACGGCCGCGCTGGCAAGCATCGCGGCGGCCCTGCACCGGGGCGAAGCGTCGCGCCTGGCGCCCTGGCAGTTCTCCGGGCTGCTCTGGGCCATGGCGCTCGACGCCCTCCTCCTGCATGCCGCGCCGACGCCAGGGGGCCTGTTCGGCGCTCTCCTCGTCATCGGCGGTGGCGTGCTGGCACAGACGCTCAAGCCCCCGGAACGCACCTAGCCGGGAACACGCCCTAGTGGGCGAGGTCGGCCTTCAGGGCCTGCATCGCGCCCACCAGCATCGCCGTGGTGTTGAAGCAGACCATGCCGGTGCCGGCCGCCTCCAGCCGGCGCACGTCCTCCGCCGTGCGGCCCACCGTGGCCCGCGCCACGCCGGCGCGCCTGGCGGCCTCCGCGATGCGGGTCACCGCTTCCTGTACCGCGGGATGCCGGATGTCGCCCGCATGGCCGAGCGAGGCGCCCAGGTCGCCCGGACCGATGAAGACCGCGTCGATCCCGGGGACGGAGACGATCTCGTCCACCACCGGCAGCGCCTCGGCGTCCTCCACCATGATGATGACGATCGTGTGCCGGTTGCGCGTGGCGTAATAGGCCTTACTGTCCCCCGTGCCGTAGGCGGAGGAGCGGGAGAGCGCCACGCCCCGCTTGCCCTCGGGCGCGTAGAGTGCCCGCTCCACCACCTCCCGCGCGATTGCGGTGCTGGAGACGTGCGGAACGAGGATGCCATCCGCTCCGGCATCCAGCACGCGCTGGATGCTCGCCACCGATCCGTCGGGCACGCGGACCAGCCCGGCCATGCCGTGCAGGGCGGCGGCGCGTAGCATGTCCTCGATCGTCTCGATGCCGGCCGGGCCGTGCTCCGTGTCGATGATGACGAAATCGTAGCCGCAATGCCCGGCCATCTCGACCGTGGCGGCGGAGGGCGTGCCGATGAAGAAGCCGAGCAGCCGCTCGCCCCGGCGCATCCTTTCCTTGAAGCCTTCCGACATGCCTCAGGCCGCCTCGTCCAGGCCGACGAGCCGCGCCGCGTTGAGGGAGACGAGCTTGCGGATGTCCTCCTTCGGCACCTGCTGGTCCAGCAGCAGCCGCACCACCTGGCGGAAGCCCTCCACCGGCCGCGGCGAACCCATGAGGCCGAGGTCGGAGGAGAGGATGGTGCGGTCCACGCCGGCCACCTCGATCAGGTGCACCAGCTCCTCCGGCGTGAACTTCTTCGCCTTGCCCTCCACCCACATGCAGATCGAGTGCTCGATATGGGCGCCGATGGAGACCAGCTCCCGGATGTCGTCGTCCGTGCAGCCGATGAGGTAGGTGGGGTGGTTCACGAGGAGGCGGTTCACCCCGCGGCGCTTCGCCTCCGCGAAGACCTTGATCATTTCGGCCGCGTCCAGGTGGCCGCCCGCGAGGATGATGTCGGCCTCCGCGATGATGTCGAGGACCTGCTTCGTGCTGTCCAGCAGCTCCCCGTTCGCGTCGGTCGCGCGCAGGGGAATGGGGTCCAGCATCCTCTTCGCCGTCTTCGGGAAGGTCTTTCCCTGGCCCGAAGCCTGCTCGATGTGGTTCGCGGCCGAGAGGGTCGGCATCCACACGATCTTCGCGCCGATCATCGCCGCGTGGTTCACGGCGTGCGGGTTGATGCCCCCGGAGGCATTGTTCAGCGCGATGCCGGAGAAGAGCTTCACCCCCAGTTCCGGGAAGAGCTTCTCCAGCACCATGGCGTGGGGCGTGCCGAGGTAGAAGTGGTCCTTGTAGAGCAGCGCGCGGAACCCCGCCGCCGCGCAGTCCAGCATCGCCTCGTGGTGGTCCAGGATGCGGGGCATGGCGGCCGGGCCGCTGTGGCAGTGCAGGTCCACGGCGCCGACCAGCAGCTCGGCGGCCTCGGTGTCGCGGGCGAGGTTGTCCTCGACGGTATCGCTCATCGGATGGTCCCTCTCAGGCCCCTTCGGGCATCGGGTAGTCGTCGGCGTTCAGGACCCAGCCGGGCTTCTTCGAGAAGTCCATGCGGGGCGGGCAGAAGATGTCCACGAGCTGGTTCAGCCCGTGCCGCTGGGCGCGCGTGGTGTGGATGGAGGGCGGCGGGATCACCGCGACGGAGGGGGAGCCGCAGAAGGCGTGCTCGTCCTCCCGCCAGTGGTGCATGTTCGGCGTCCAGGGCCAGCGCAGGTCGTGGATGAACTCGCCGTCCAACGCCAGGGAGCACTGCTCGAAGTCGTCGTGGTGGTGCGGGGAGAGCTTCGTGATGTCGCGCGGTTCCATGCGCGGGTCGAGGTAGTTCACCATGAAGGTGGAGCCGCGGAAGATCCGCCCGAAGCGGCCAGGCTCCACATGCACGTCCAGCCCGTAGCGCCGGATACGGTAGCCGTCCTTCGGCGCCGGCCAGGCCTGCAGCGGCGGGATCAGCGGGTTCGGCGTGGCGTAGGCGTCGTTGTTCGGGCAGCGCGCGACGAGGTCATCGGCCAGGGTGGTGAAGAGGCGGACGATGCGTCCGCCGCGCGGGATCTCTATGCTGCTATCGCCCGGCGGGACGAAGACCACCGCGTTGCCCTCGCAGGCCTGTTGTTCCCCGCCCGCCGTCACCTGCGCCGATGTGGCGACGTCCGGGAGGATGAGGACGTACTCGTCCTGCTGCCCCTTGCGTTCAAAGCGCGCCCCATCCCGGGCCTCGGTGTGGATGACGACGAAGTTCTGACCGCGCGCGTACCAGCTCCGTCCTTCCGTGCTGTCCTCCTGGGGAGGTGTTTCGTAGAAGCGGACGTAGCTCGGTGGGGCGTAGCCGCCGGCCGGGACGGCGCGGCCCGTTCCGGCCGACGCCAGGGATGCGCGCGGGTCCGACTTGTCATACATGGTCTGATATCCTCGTGCGGCCGCTGGTGGAGGCAATTCCGCAAGCCCGCCTTGTAATGAGCAGGGCCGTGTGAGGCGGCGCCCGGGGCGGTTCGAAGGAACAGTTGCGGCCTGTGATCATCGTCGTCGCGGCGCCTCTGCTACCGGCAGAGTTGCGGGAGCCGGTAGCAGGTACGCTAGTCGTGACGTGCCGGAGCGCCCTGCGGAATCTGCTGGCATTCCGGAATGCGGAATTGTCGGGACATCCCGCCTAGAGATCACGAGAGCCGGAAGACACGTGCTTCAGAGCCGCGGCCCGTTCCATGGCGCAGCGTCGTCCCGGGGACATGATCGGGCGGCGATGGGGCCTACGACTTCCCACGACGGAATCGCCATTCACCCAGCCCCGCTACGCCGTCGCTCTCTGTCGCGTCTGGAAGGCAGATCAGCACCAACGTGGGTCTGGCGCGGACGCTGACGGCGAGGGCGTGCCGGCACTGCGGGGTAGGGCGGTGTGGACCCGCACAATGGTAGCTCCGGTTATGGGGCGGATGCCATCCAGGGTCAGCTCTGCCCGCCTGGGGTCGTGGTGCAGTACGAGGGCCATGAACCTGCTGACCCGGGCCATGTCAGGCCTGCCGCCGAGACGGCCCCACTTGTGGTCGCTCATCGCGCCCCTTTTCACCCCGCCTTCTCTCCGCGAACCCGCTCCCGCCAGTTCGGGACTGTCAAAAGTTGCACTACATGCAACCCAGGGTTGCGATAAGATTTAACATAGTGCAATTTCGAAGTGGATATAATTGGTTCATGTAAAGAAACGAAGACAAAAGCGGAGGGCATTCGATGAAAACGTAAGAAAAAATTACAGTTCTCTTTCCCGTCGTCACACACCCCGTCGTTCGAGGCAGGTTGGCTTCTTGTGCCCGCAGGCCTGCTCCGCGACGCATGCCCTGGAGCGCATATCGTGCCGAACCGTGCTGTTCCGAATTCGTCACAGGCACAAGGCAGCAGCTACACCTTTGCCATAACTTACGAGAATGCTGGTCAGGGTAAGTTGGCTGGTGGCGTTGCGACGTTCGGGCAGGTTTTTGCGAAGGGGGAGCTGCCGGCGGGCGCGGGGCTGATCGAGACGATCAACGGGGCGAGCTCGGCCGTC
>NZ_JANJOU010000033.1 GCF_024594815.1 Roseomonas populi
TTCTCGAACTTGTCGGCCAGCTCGATCTCCTTGGCGACGGTCACGCCGTCCTTGGTGATCCGCGGCGCGCCGAAGCTCTTGTCGAGCACGACGTTGCGGCCCTTCGGGCCCAGCGTCACCTTCACGGCGTCGGCCAGGATGTCCACGCCGCGCAGCATGCGCTCGCGGGCATTGGCGCCGAACTTGACGTCCTTCGCAGCCATTCTGTTCTTCCTTTCTGTGTCGGAAATGCGCCGATCAGTCCCTAGCGGGAGATCAGGCGGCCTTCTCCACGATGCCCATGATGTCGGACTCCTTCATGATCAGGAGCTCCTCACCATTCAGCTTCACCTCGGTGCCGGACCACTTGCCGAACAGGATGCGGTCACCGGCCTTCACGTCCAGCGCCACGACCTGGCCCTGCTCGTTGCGCGCGCCCGAACCCACGGACACGACCTCACCCTCCTGGGGCTTCTCCTTGGCGGTGTCGGGGATGATGATGCCGCCCGCGCTCTTCTCCTCGGCCGTCACGCGACGGACGAGAACGCGGTCATGCAGGGGACGGAAGTTCGCCATGCGATCCTCTCCTGAGCCTTGATCATGGTTGAGCCCGGCCGGGAACTTGTTGGCACTCACCCCCGGCGAGTGCCAGCGATCTAGGAGATCGCCCCCTGCCCCGTCAAGGGTTCGGCAGCACTCGGGATCGAAGAGTGCCATTGCATTGATATGAAACATTTTTTGCGGCCGAACATTGCTTCCTCATGGCACCATTCGCCCCTGGCGGCGCCCCTGCCGCCCGGCTTCAGGAGGAAAGGACATGCATCTGCGGGGTATCGAGCGCGTCGTCCGCATCCCCGAATGGCATCTGACCACGGCCGAGATCCTCTACCGCCTGCCCGACCACCCGGCCGTCCTGCAGAGCTTCATCTGGCAGAAGGTGGACCGCGCCCCGACCTTTCCGGAGCTGCACGGCTTCCTGGATTTCTGGCGCAAGGACATCGAGGGCGCGCTCCACTCCGTCCGCGTCGCCTCCGCCGCCCTCTGGAAGCCCGCCGAGTTCACCTACGCGGATGGCGAGCTGCGCCTGCACTGAGCGCCGCGGCGGCCAGGCCCGCCCGGCCGGCCGCCTCAGCGGGGCACGATGCCCAGCACGATCGTCAGCGTCACCACGGAGGCCACGGTGCCCAGCAGCACCGCCGCCCCCGCCCGCTCCATCCCCACCGCGTAGCGGCGGGAGAGGAGGAAGGCGTTCGCCCCCGTCGGCATCGCCGCAATCACCACGACGACGGAGAGCTCCAGCGCCCCCAGCCCGGCCCAGCGCCCGACCAGGAACACCACCGCGGGCAGCACCGCCAGCTTCACCACGTTGATCGCCACCGCATCCACCCAGTCGCGCCGGATCTGGAAATCCCGCAGCGAGGCGCCGAGACAGAAGAGCAGCATGGGGCTCATTCCCCCGCCCAGCAGCTGCAGGAAGTTCCGCATCGGTGCCGGCGGCGGCGGCAGCAGCAGCGCCCAGAGATTGCCCAGCAGCACCGCCATCACCACGGGGTTCCGCACCACGGAGCGCGCGGTGGTCCGCAGCACGCGCATCACGCTCGCCCCCGCGTTCAGCCCCGCCTCGGCGACGATCGTCGTCAGCGGCAGCATCACCATGGAGTAGAGCCCGACGACGGCGGTGGCCGGCGCCACGCCCGCCTGCCCGAAGCTCGCCAGCACCACCGGCACGCCCATCATCAGCGTGTTCCCGAAGGCGCAGTTCAGGGCGAACAGCCCCGATTCCGCCAGCCCCCGCCGCGCCACCACCCGGCACAGCACGAGGCACACGGCATAGACGAGCAGCACGCAGGAGAAGAAGGCCACCTCCAGCCGCCCGCCATGTGCCGCCAGCCCCCCGCCCGAGGCCGCCGAGACGAAGAGCAGCGCCGGCGCGCAGAGCCAGAAGGCGAAGTCGTTAATCCCCTTGATGGCCTCGTCGGAGAGCATCCGCCGCACGCTGGCCACGTAGCCCAGCGCGATCAGCAGGAAGACCGGCGCGACGAGGCCGAGGACGTCGAGCACGGGACTAGCCCATCCTCGCCACGAAATCCCCCAGCCACAGGTTCCGGCTCCGTGCCGTGCGCGCCGCCCGCAGGATGGCCTGCACCGTGTCCACCGTCTCCGCGAAGTCGGTATTGACCAGCACGTGGTCGAACTCCCGCCAGTGGGAGGCGTCGTCCCGCGCCTTGCCCATGCGGCGGATGATCTCCTCCTCGCTATCCGTCCCGCGCGCCCGCAGCCGCCGCTCCAGCTCGGGGATGGAGGGCGGCATCAGGAACACCCCCACCACGTCGCCCGGCATCGCCTTCTGCAGCAGCAGGTGGCCCTGCCAGTCCACGTCGAACAGCACGTCCCGCCCGGCAGCCAGCGCCTCCTCCACCGGGGCGCGCGGCGTTCCGTAGCGCTTCCCGTAGACATGCGCGCTCTCCAGGAAGTGCCCGGCCGCCTCCATGGCCTCGAACTCCTCCATCGCGTGGAAGAAGTAATGCACCCCGTGCACCTCCCCCGGCCGCGCCGCCCGCGTGGTGGCGGAGATGGAGAGGGACAGCTCCTCCTCCCGCGACAGCAGGGCGCGCGAGACGCTCGTCTTCCCCGCGCCGGAAGGCGCCACCAGAACCAGGCACAGCCCGCGCCGCCGCATGTTTGGATTCACGGGGGTCATTCCACGTTCGCCGCCTGCTCGCGCAGCCGCTCCACGGCCGCCTTCAACTCCAGGGAGAGCCGGGTCAGCGCCAGGCTGCCCGATTTCGCGCCCAGCGTGTTCGACTCCCGCCCGAATTCCTGGGTCAGGAACTCCAGCTTGCGCCCCACCGGCGCCCCTTCCGCCAGCAGCGCCCGCGCCGCCTCAACATGGGCGCCCAGCCGGTCCAGCTCCTCCCGCACGTCGGATCGCGCGGCCAGCAGCGCCACTTCCGCCGCCAGGCGCTCCTCCGGCACGCGCCGCTCGCCCTCCAGCAGGTCGCGCAGCGCCGCCTCCAGCCGAACCTTGTGCGCCGCCGGCTGCGCCGCGGCCTCCTGCACTGCCTGCACCCGCAGGGACTCGATCTCGTCCAGAAGCGTGCTCAGGATCGTGTGCAGCCGCGCCCCCTCTGCCGCCCGGGCCGCGAAAAGATCGGCCAGCGCCTCCCCGAACCCCTCGGACACGGCGGCGCGCCGCGCCCCCTCCGCCGTCTCGTCCGGCACCTCCACCTCGGTCCGCAGCACGCCCGGCAGGGCCAGCACCGCCTCCGGCCGCGGCGCCGCCGCCCCGGGCATCCGCGCCGCCAAGTCCGAGACCAGCGCCAGGGCCCTCTCCAGCGCCGCCGGGTCCAGCACCAGCCTCGGCGCCCGGTCCTCCCGCTTCAGGGTCAGCGTGGCCGAGACGTTCCCCCGCGCGAACCGCGCCGCCGCCGCCTCCCGCAAGGGCGCTTCCAGCGCGTCCAGCCCGCCCGGCAGGCGCAGCCGCACGTCCAGCCCCCGCCCGTTGACGCTGCGAAGTTCCCAGGTGAAGGGGGTGCCGTCCGGAAGCGTTCCGGTGGCACGCGCGAAGCCGGTCATGGATCGGATGGCCATACGCGGCCTTCTGCGGCGGGAGAGGGCATGATGCAAGGCAGCAGCACCGCTTGGCCCTGGCCGCGCGCCGCGATCACCGGTGCCTCCTCCGGGCTCGGCGCCGCCCTGGCGCTGGAGCTTGCCGCCCCCGGCCGCACCCTGCACCTGTCGGGCCGCGACGCCGCCCGCCTCGGCGCCACCGCCGCCGCCTGCCGCGCCCGCGGCGCCACCGTGACCGAGACCGCCTTCGACGTGCGCGATGCCGGGGCCGCCGCCGTCTGGATCCGTGGCACCGGCGGCCTGGACCTTCTCGTCGCCAATGCCGGCACCTCCGCCGGCACCGGCGGCACGCGGGAATCGGCCGATCAGGTCGCCCGCATCTTTGCCGTGAACCTCACCGGCGCCCTGAACACGATCATGCCCGCGCTGGAGATCATGCGCGCCCAGCCCCCGGGCCCGGACGGCATCCGCGGCCGGGTCGCCGCCATCGCCTCGATCGCGGCCTTCACCGCCTCTCCCGGCGCCCCGGCCTACTGCGCCTCCAAATCCGCCCTCCAGCGCTGGACGGAAGCCACCGACGCCACCGCCCGCGCCGAGGGCATCCGTCTCCACGCGGTCTGCCCGGGCTTCATCCGCACGCCGATGACGGCGCCGAACAGGTTCCCCATGCCCTTCCTGATGGAGCCGGAGGAAGCTGCGCGCCGAACCCTGGCGGGGGTACAAAAAGGAAGGGCCAGGGTTGTCTTCCCCTGGCCCCTCTATGCGGCGGCGCGCCTCGCCGGCGCGCTGCCCGTCTCCTGGCTCAGCCGACTCCCGGCGAAGGCCGATGCGCGAGAACCTCTTCCGCCACCGCCCCCTGGCTGACCGAGACCTCCCCCGGCGCCGCGAGGCTGGAGGAACCCGGCGAGACCGTGCGGTGCCCCGCGGAGCGCCGCGCCCAGATGTTCAGCCCCTCCACGCCCGCCGCGAAGGCCATGGCGACGTAGACGAAGCCCTTCGGCACGTGGAACCCCAGCCCCTCGCCGATCAGCACCATGCCGATCATCACGAGGAAGGCGAGCGCCAGCATCACCACCGTCGGGTTCTTCTCCATGAAGTTGGAGAGGGCATCCATCGAGAGCAGCATGACGGCGACGGAGACGAGGATCGCGACCACGATCACCCACATCACCTGCGTCATGCCGATGGCGGCCAGGATGCTGTCCACGCTGAACACCATGTCGATCAGGATGATCTGGAACACGGTGGCGCCGAAGCTCGCGGTCAGCTTGTCCGATACCTTCGCCTCGGCCTGCGACTGCGGATCGACGCGGTGGTGGATCTCCATCACGGCCTTGCCGATCAGGAACAGGCCGCCCGCGAGCAGGATCAGGTCCTTGCCGGAGAACTCGTTGCCGATCACGGAGAAGAGCGGCGTTGTCAGAGTCATCAGCCAGCCCACGCCGGCCAGCATGCCCAGCCGCATGATCACGGCCAGCCCCAGGCCGATCAGCCGCGCCGAGCGCCGCCGCTCCACCGGCAAGCGGTTGGTCAGGATGGCAATAAAGACGAGGTTGTCGATCCCAAGGACCACCTCCATCCCGATGAGCGCCACCAGGGCGACGAGAACCTCGGCTTCCACGGCCAGACATGTCCTTTCTGTAATGTGCGCCCAGGTATGGTGAGGCAGGCGGCACTCTGAAAGGTTTGGCTCGCCAGTTGCGCCCCATCTTTTTGTTACAACCCGTTTCCGGCGCCCCGGTTCCAGACGGCCATCGCCGCCTGGAACGGGATTTGCTCGGCTCCCGCTCTCAGCAGGGAGCCAACCCACCATGGACGTCGGCGTCTTCATCCCGATCGGCAACAACGGCTGGCTCATCTCGGCCAACGCGCCGCAGTACAGGCCGAGCTTCGAGCTGAACAAGCAGGTGTCCCAGCGCGCCGAGCACTACGGGCTGGACTTCCTTCTCTCCATGATCAAGCTGCGCGGCTTCGGGGGCAAAACGGAGTTCTGGGACTACAACCTGGAATCCTTCACCCTCATGGCCGGCCTCGCCGCCGTCACGAGCCGCATCAAGCTTTTCGCCACGGCGGCATCCCTGGTGCTGCCCCCGGCCATCATGGCCCGCATGGCCGTGACGATCGATTCCATCGCCCCCGGCCGCTTCGGGGTGAACCTCATCACCGGCTGGCAGCGCCCGGAATACTCGCAGATGGGCCTCTGGCCGGGCGACGAGCACTTCGCCTCCCGCTACGATCACCTCTCCGAGTACGCGACCGTCATCCGGGAGCTCTGGTCCACCGGGCAGTCGGACTTCAAAGGCCGGTTCTTCCAGATGGACGACTGCCGCCTGCTGCCGAAGCCCAGCAGCGACATCAAGATCGTCTGCGCCGGGCAGAGCGCCGCCGGGCTGGACTTCATGGCAAGGTACGCGGACTACAACTTCTGCCTGGGCCAGGGGATCAACACGCCGAAGGCGCTGGCGCCGATGGTCGCCCGCACCGGGGCCGCCGCCGCCGTCACCGGCCGCAAGGTCGGCTCCCTCGCCCTCATCATGCTCATCGCGGACGAGACGGACGAGGCCGCCTGGGCCCGGTGGAACCACTATCAGGCCGGCGCGGACCGAGAGGCCATCGCCTGGATGGCCGGCCAGGCCGCCGCCGACACCAAGTCGGGCGCGGATGCCAACGCCAAGCAGTACGCCCTGCCCGAAGGCGCCATCAACCTGAACATGGGCACGCTGGTCGGCTCCCACGCCTCCGTCGCGCGCATGCTGGACGAGATGGCGGAGGTCCCCGGCCTCTCCGGCGTCCTCCTCACCTTCGACGACTTCATCGAGGGCATCGAAGGCTTCGGCCAGCACATCCAGCCCCTGATGAAGAGCCGCGCCCATCTGAGGGAACCCGCGCTCTCCTGAACACCGGATGCCGGATGGGGCGGGAGCTACGGCCCCCGCTCCCTCCTGCCGGTCGCCAGCCAGACGCCGAGCAGCACCACCGCCCCGCCCAGCCAAACCCGCGGCTCCGGCCACTCCCCCAGCAAGGGCGCGGCGAAAAGGGCGGCGAAGCCGGGCTGCAGATAACCTGTCATGGCCGCATCCGTCGCCCGCGCCCGCTGCGCCAGGGCGAGGTACAGCGTCAGCGGCAGGGCGGAGCCCACCACCCCCACCCAGAGCACCGCGCCCCAGACCTCCATCGGCTGGTCGAAGGCGCCGGCCGGCTCAAAGAACAGGGTCATCACCCCCGCCCCCACCGCGCTGCCGGCCTGTTGCCCGACCGAGAGCGCCACGGGCGAACCCGGCTGCCGCAGCCGGACATAGATCGTGCCGGCGGCGTAGGAGAGCGCCCCCAGCAGCACCAGCCCACCCGCCAGCAGCCCATGCCCGCCCAGCAGCGCCTGCGGACCGAGGATGACCGCGATGCCGGCAAAGCCGACCGCCATCCCCGCCAGGGTCCGACCCCCCGGCCGTTCCGCCGGCAGGAAGGCGAAGGCCAGCAGCGCGACGAAGAGCGGCGTGGTGGACTGGATGAGCGCCACCGCCGCCGCCCCCATGGAGATCAGCGCCACCGAAATGAGGCAGTTCGGCAGCCAGCCATTGGTCGTGCCCAGCAGCATCCCGTGCCGCCAGATGCCGCGCGGAACCCCGCGGAAGGCACCGGTCGCCAGGGCAAAGCCCAGCATCACCAGCACCGCCGCCACCCCCCGCCCGAAGGAGAGCGCGAAGGGCGGCATGGAGCGGGTGATGAGCCGCACCACGGGAAAGGATGTGGCCCAGAGCGCCGAGATCAGCAGCAGCCGCCACCAGAGTGGCCAACCCGAGAGCGGCGCTCCGCTCAAGTCGAAGCCCCGCCGGGCCTCACCGCCCCGCTGCCGGAGCGGCCGGTGCCGGGGCCGGCGCGGCCCGCCCGCGCTCCACCTCGCGCCAGCGCGCCACGTTGCGGTTGTGCTCCTCCAGCGTGCGGGCGAAGGCGTGGCCGCCCGTGCCGTCCGCCACGAAGTACAGGAACTCCGTCGCCTCCGGCCGCGTCACCGCCCGCAGCGCCTCCTTGCCCGGGGATGCGATGGGCCCGGGCGGCAGGCCCCGGTTGCGATAGGTGTTGAAGGGGTGGTCCCGGTCCAGGTCCGCCCGCGTCAGCGCCCGGTCCAGCGCCGCCCCCTCGGCCGCGGCATAGGCCACCGTGGGATCAGACTGCAGCGGCATCCCCCGCCTCAGCCGGTTGATGAAGACGGAGGCGACGCGCGGCCGCTCCGCCGCGATCCCCGTCTCCCGCTCCACGATGCTCGCCAGCACCAGCGCCTCGCGCGGGGAGGCGATCGGAAGGTCCGGCGCCCGCGCGGCCCAGGCCTCGCGCAGCGCCTCGCCCATCGCGGCCTCCGCGCGGCGGACAATCGCCGCGCGCGTATCGCCCCATTGATAGGTATAGGTCTCGGGCAGCAGGTCGCCCTCGTCGATCGGCGGCGTCTCGCCCGTCAGCCCTTCGGCCCGGTCGATGACGGCCACGATCTGCCGCGCCGTCAGCCCCTCGGGCACCGTCAGGCGCCGCTGCACCGGCCGCGCCGTCCGCAGCACCTCCAGCACGTCCTTCAGGGAACCCCCGGCCGGGAAGGCGAATTCCCCGGCCCGTAGCGGCCCTTCCCCGCGCGTCACCCAGGCAGCGGCGAAGAAGGCCCGCGCATCCGCCACGATCCCGGCCTGCTGCAGCGCCGCCCCGATCGCCTCGCTGCCCCCGCGCGGCACCACGAAGGGCTTCCCCTCCGCCAGGGGCCCCGGCTGCTCATAGATGTGCCGGGCATAGAGAAAGGCGCCGCCCCCGGCGAGGCCGAGAAGCAGCACCAGGATCAGCAGCGCGCGGATCGCACGTCCCATCGGCGGGCGGTCCCTTCAGAAGCGCCCGTGGCAGGGGCTCAGGCAGCGGCCTTGAACAGGATGGAGGCGTTGGTGCCCCCGAAGCCGAAGGAGTTGGACAGCGCCACGTCGATCTTGCGCGGCTGCGCCTCCTTCGCCACCCGGTCGATCGCCGAGGGGTGGGAGGGCTCCTCCAGGTTCAGCGTCGGCGGCGCCACGTCGTCGCGGATGGCGAGCAGGGAGAAGATCGCCTCCACCGCGCCCGCCGCGCCCAGCAGGTGCCCGATTGCCGACTTGGTGGAGGACATGGCCACGCCCTTGGCGGCATCGCCGAACAGCCGCTCCACCGCCTCCAGCTCCAGGTCGTCGCCCAGCGGCGTGCTCGTGCCATGGGCGTTGATGTACTGCACGTCCTCCGGCCCGAGGCCCGCGGAGCGGAAGCAGGCCTTCATCGCCCGGAACGCGCCCTCATGACCCTCGGCCGGGGCGGTGATGTGATAGGCGTCACCGGACATGCCGTAGCCGATCACCTCGCCATAGATCTTCGCGCCGCGCGCCTTGGCGTGCTCGAACTCCTCCAGCACCAGCACGCCCGCGCCCTCGCCCATGACGAAGCCGTCGCGGTCCTTGTCCCAGGGGCGGGACGCCGCCGCTGGGGTGTCGTTGAAGGCGGTGGAGAGCGCGCGAGAGGCGGCGAAGCCCGCCATGCCGAGCTCGGAGACCGCCGCCTCGGCGCCGCCGGCCACCATCACGTCGGCATCGCCGAGCGCGATCAGCCGCGCGGCATCGCCCAGCGCGTGCACGCCGGTCGCGCAGGCCGTGACCACCGAGTGGTTCGGGCCCTTGAAGCCGTACTTGATGGAGACATGCCCCGAGGCGAGGTTGATCAGCGCCGAGGGGATGAAGAAGGGCGAGAGCCGCCGGTGCTTGCCCGAGGCGATGAGCTGCGAGGCCTCGTAGATCGTCTGCAGCCCGCCGATGCCGGAGCCGATCATCACGCCGGTCGCGTGGCGGTCCTCCTCGGTTTCCGGCACCCAGCCGGAATCCTCGACCGCCTCGGTGGCCGCCACCAGCGCGAGCTGGATGAAGCGGTCCATCTTCTTCTGGTCCTTGACCGGGATCCACTCGGCAAGGTCCAGCGCGCCATCGGCCTTCGTGCCGACCGGCACGGTGCCGGCGATCTTGGCCGGGATGTTGGCCACGTCGAAGGACTGGATGGCGGAGATGCCGGATTCCCCGGCCAACATCCGCTTCCAGACATGTTCCACGCCCAGCCCCAGCGGGCTGGCAATGCCCATGCCTGTAACGACGACGCGGCGCGGGGCCGTGAGCTGACCGAACACTCTCGCTTACTCCCTACCCGCGCCTGGGCCCCGGCCGCTTCCGCGGGGCAGGGCGGCGGCCGTTGGAACCGGCCCCGCCGCGCGCGTCATATCCTGCAAGCGGTCGGGCCGGATCCCCGGGGGGCCGGCCCGCCGATCGTCGAATGGGGCCTTCAGGCCGTCTTGTGCGCGTCGATATAGGTGATGGCGTCGCCGACGGTGGTGATCTTCTCGGCCGCGTCGTCCGGGATCTCCACGCCGAAGGCCTCCTCGAAGGCCATGACCAGCTCGACCGTGTCCAGGCTGTCGGCGCCCAGGTCGTCGATGAAGGAAGCCTCCGGGGTCACCTTCGCCTCCTCGACGCCGAGGTGCTCGACCACGATCTTCTTCACCTTCTCGGCGGTTTCGCTCATCGCGCTTGCTCTCTCCTGATGGCGGCTGCCCGCCGGGAAACTTCTTCATGCAACCGGGCGCACGTCGCAGGACGGCGCCCCGGCACATTGGGGGCGCGCCTTAGCACGCCTCTGTCACGCGGCCTAGGCCGTAGGAAGGGACGCGAAGGGCGCGGTTCAAGAAGCGTTGTTCCCGCGCCGCACCCTTTTCCCGCCCCTGCCACCTCAGATCATCGCCATGCCGCCGTTGACGTGTAGGGTCACCCCCGTCACCCAGGCCGCCTCGTCGGAGGCCAGATAGGCCACGGCGGCCGCGATATCCTCGGAGGCGCCCATCTTGCCCATGGGGATCCGCCCCATCAGCGCGGCCTTCTGGGCGTCGTTCAGCGCGTCCGTCATGGCGGTCTTGATGAAGCCCGGCGCCACCACGTTCACCGTCACGCCCCGTGGCGCCACCTCCTGGGCCAGGGCCTTGCTCATCCCGATCAGGCCGGCCTTGGCGGCGGCGTAGTTCGCCTGCCCGGGATTGCCGGTGACGCCGACGATGGAGGCGATGGAGACGATCCGGCCGGAGCGCCGCTTCATCATTCCCCGCAGGCAGGCACGCGCCAGGCGGAAGGGGGCGGTCAGGTCCACCTCGATCACGTCGGACCAGTCCTTGTCGCCCATGCGCAGGGCCAGCCCATCCCGCGTCAGCCCGGCATTGTTCACCAGGATGTCCAGCGCCCCGAACTCGGTCTCCACCTTCTCCACCAGCGCCGCCGGGGCGGCGGGGTCGGAAAGGTCGGCCGGGGCCACGAAGGCGCGCTCGCCCAGCTCGGAGGCCAGGGAGGCCAGCTCCGCCTCCCGCCGCCCGGTGAGCGCCACCTTCGCCCCCTGGGCGTGCAGCGCGCGGGCGATGGCGGCGCCGATCCCCCCCGTGGCGCCGGTGACGAGGGCGGACTTGCCGGTCAGGTCGAACATCAGGGGGCCTCCAGGGGCGCGCCGTCCAGGCGCTTGGCAAGGAAGTGGCAGGCCTGGCCCGGCGGGCAGCCGGGCAAGGTGCCCACGGTCGTGTAGCCCATGCGGGCGTAGAAGCCGGGCGCCTGGAAGGCGTAGGTCTCCAGCCAGACCCCGGCGAGGCCGCGCGCCCGCGCCTCCGCCTCGGCCCGCTCCAAGATCCTGCGCCCCAGCCCGCGGCCGCGCTGAGACTCGGGGATGTGGAGCAGCTCGACATAGAGCCAGCCCGCGCGGTTGCGCCCCACCAGCCCTCCGATCGGCGCGCCGCCGGCATCGCGCAGCACCACCAGCAGGGGCTGGGCATCGAAGGTCCCCGGCCCGGTCCGGGCCGTGTTGAAGGCGATCAGCCCGTCCAGCACGGCCGCGCGGGCCGCCGGGTCCGCCGCGTCCTCGACGGTCAGGTGGGTGCCGTCGCTCATGCCATCGTTCACAGGGACTTCAGCACCGCCTCGATCTCGGCCGGAGTGCCGCAGGCCATGGCGGTGGCGTCCGGCGCGTTGCGCTTCATCAGTCCCGTCAGCACCTTGCCCGCGCCCACCTCGATGAAGCGGTCGCAGCCCATGGCGGTCATGGCGGCCACGCACTCGCGCCAGCGCACCGTGCCCGTCACCTGGCGGACGAGAAGGTCGCGGATCGTGTCGGGGTCCGTCGCCTTCGCAGCGGTCACGTTGGCCACCACCGGCACCAGCGGCGCCTTCGGCGGGTCGCGCTCCAGCGCCTCGCCCATGGCATCGGCCGCCGGGGCCATCAGGGAGGAGTGGAAGGGCGCGGAGACGGGCAGCAGCATGGCGCGCTTCACCCCCTCGGCCTTCGCGATCTCCACCGCCCGCTCCACCGCGGCCTTGTGGCCGGAGATCACCACTTGCCCGCCGCCATTGTCATTGGCAGCCTCAACCACCTGGCGCTCGCCCGTCGCCGGATCCTCGGCCGCGCGCTCGCAGATGGCCCGCGCCTGCTCCATCTCGGCGCCCAGGAGCGCCGCCATGGCGCCCGTGCCCGCCGGCACCGCCTTCTGCATGGCGTCCCCGCGCAGCCGCAGCAGCCGCGCCGCCTGCGGCACGTCGAAGGCCCGCACGGCCGCGAGCGCGCTGTATTCCCCGAGCGAGTGCCCGGCCACCAGTGCCACCTTCTCCTTAATGTCGAAGCCGCCCTCGGCCTCCAGCACCCGCAGCACGGCGAGCGAGACGGCCATCAGCGCCGGCTGGGCATTCGCCGTCAGGGTCAGCTCCTCGGCCGGCCCCTCGAACATCAGGCGGGTGAGATTCTGGTGCAGCGTCTCGTCAACCGCCTCGAATACCTCCCGCGCGGGGGCAAAGGCCGCGGCCAGTTCCCGGCCCATGCCGACGGCCTGACTACCCTGGCCGGGGAAGACGAGCGCGAGGGCCATGATGATCCGTTTCCTGCTGTTCCCGGCAGGGAGCCGCTACCCCGCCGTGGCGCGGCGGGGTAGCGGCGGCGTCACAGCCCTGTCAACGGGCTGCCGCGATCAGTAGCGATAGACGCGGGGCGGCGGGCCGCCCACCCAGACGCGCTGGCAGCGCTCGCGGGTCACCCGCACCGGCCGGCCGAAGCGGTCCCGCCGAACGCTCGTCACCGGGCGGCAGCGCGTGACATAGCGCACATCCTGCAGCAGGTCGGAGGAAACGGCAGGCGCTGCCAGCATCAGCCCCGCCGAGGCCGGTGCCGCCTGGGCCGGGGAGAGAGCCGCGCCACCGGCTACCAGGCCGGCCAGCAGGATGGAACGGGAAAGCCAGGACATTGTCGCAACCTCCTTGTCGTTGACCGGCCGGTAGTGCGGCCGGATCGGCCCGGCACAAAGGCCGGGCGGCGGCAGAATGAAGGCAGCAGGTGACGATGCGTTTCAGCGAGCTCACCAGCCTTCACGGCCCGGCGGATTACAATCCGGCAATACGGAGGAAAACGTTCCAAAAATTGTGAGCCAAACGCCTGAATCTCCCGAGTTTCCTTGAGGATGATAATCACACGCAATCTTGACCGAATGTTACTGGCCTAATTAAGAGCGATTCTCATTAGCAAACATCGCAAGGTTGCCCTCATGCGCCGCGTCCCCGTGGGAGGCCGAACGGCCCCCAACACTGCCCTGGTCGCAAGCCTCAGCCTTGGCGCCGCGATGGTGGGTAGCCCTGCCCTTCCCCAGGAAATCGCGCCCAACGCCACCCCCACCATCCCGGTGCCGGAGGTTGCCGTTTCCGGCGTGGCCCCCGCCAACCAGCTCCAGGTTCCCACGGGGGTCAGCCGCCTCCCCTCCACCGTCCAGGACACACCGCAGACCATCAACGTGGTCCCGCAGGAGATCCTGCAGCAGCAGAACGCCACCACACTGGAGCAGGCGCTCCGCAACGTCCCCGGCATCACCTCCACCATCGGCGAGGGTGGCGGCGGCGTCTCGGGCGACCAGTTCCGCATCCGCGGCTTCGCGGCCCAGAACGACATCAACGTGGACGGCCTGCGCGACTACGGCTCCTACACCCGCGATGCTTTCACCTTCGAGGATGTGCAGGTGCTGAAGGGCGCTGCCGGCTTCGCCTTCGGAAGCAGCTCCGTCGGCGGCGCGATCAACATCAACAGCAAGACGCCGACGCTCGAGAACCGTTACCTCGGCACCATCACCGGCGGTATGGGGCCCTATATCCGCGGTACGCTGGACCTGAACCAGCGCATCAACGAGACGATGGCGGTCCGGCTGAACGTCATGGGCCAGAGCAGCAACCTCGTGGACCGCCAGTCCCAGACCACGGACCGCTGGGGCGTCGCCCCCTCCGTCGCCTTCGGCCTCGGCACGCCGACCACGCTCACGGTCGAGTACCTGCACTACCACGACCGCCACACCATCGATGGCGGCACGCCGGTCATCACGCCCTTCGGCCGCGTCGGCCGCCCTGCGCCGGAGTTCGGCCTCGACCGGTCCCTCTTCTTCGGCGTCAAGAATGACATCGACGACGTGACCGTGGACCGGATCACGGCCCGCCTCTCCCACCGCTTCGCCAACTGGCTCACCGTCACCAACGACTTCCGCGCCACCTGGGTGGACCGCGTGACGGCACTGACACCGCTGAGCTGCTCGAGCACCAACGGCCCGAGCACGGCCAATCCCTATGCCGGCAGCTGCTCCGACCTTTTCCTGCGCGGCATCAACCCGGTGGTGAACCCCGGCGGCCCCGGCCCCTACAGCCAGCAGAGCTTCGGCATCCAGAACGTGACGACAGCTGTCGCGCGCTTCAACACGGGGCCGCTGCGGCATGAGCTGGTCGGCGGCGTGGACATCTTCCACGAGAACGTGGACCGGACCGGCTACCCCTACCTCCCGGCGCGGCCGAGCTTCCAGCTCCGCAATCCCTACACGCAGGACACGCTGCTCTCCCTCGGCGCCGCCAACAACCAGCGCTCAACGGATGCCACCAGCCTCGGCCTCTTCCTGAACGAGCGCCTGTGGCTGCTGCCCACTCTTTCGATCTACGGCGGCTTCCGCTGGACCGACTACGACCTGGATTACAAGGCCGGCACGCCAGGCCAGGCGCTGACAACGAATGTCAGCCTCGGCCGGAACTTCTGGGATCCGCGCACCGGCGCGATCTGGGAACCGACGCCGAGCCAGACCTACTATTTCTCCTACTCCACCTCCTCCACCCCGCCCGGCACCTTCTTCACCACCATCCCCTCCCAGGCGACGGCCAACAGCACGGCCTTCGAGCCTGAGCGGAACACCAACTACGAGGTGGGCGCGAAGATCAGCCTCTTCGAGCAGCGCTTGGGCCTGACCGGCGCCCTGTTCCGCTCCGAGAAGAGCAACGCTCTGGCCGAGGACGCGTCCTCCCCGGGCACCTTCATCCAGACCGGCGACCGCCAGCGCGTGCAGGGCATCGAGATCGGCGCGACCGGCCGCATCACGCCGGAATGGAACATCCTGGCGAGCTACACCCACCTGAACAGCGAAACGACGAGCTCCACCACTGCCGTCAATGTCGGCAAGCGCGTGCAGTTCGTGCCGGAGAACGCGGCCTCGCTCTGGACCACCTACGATATAGCCCGCGAGATGCCCTACAACGCGACCGTCGGCCTGGGCGTCACCTGGCGCGGGCAGGTCTACCTGAACCAGGCCAATACCGCGGAGGCGCCTTCCAACTTCAGCCTGGACGCCTTGGTTCAGCACCGCATCAACCAGAATCTGACCCTGCGGGTAAACGGCTACAACCTGACGAACCGGACCAACTACGAGGGCCTTTTCGCCAATCGCGTGGTGGTTGCGGCCGGCCGGACCGTCCTCTTCTCCGTCGCCGCGGAGTTCTGACGCGCAGAACCGCCCGGGGCGTCAGCTCTGATGTCCCGGACAGCGGCCCTCGCCAGCGTGTCTCCTGCGTCACGCTGGACGACATCCATGTGACCAATTCGTCACGCGTTCTTGACCACCCGTTTCAAATGCAATTAGGAGCGACTCTCATTATCAAAGCGTGAGGGGGTTCTGCATGAGTAGCGTTACGAGCCGGGGCCGCGGCGTTCCCAATACCGCCCTGGTCGCTGGCTTAAGCCTCGGCGCGGCCATGGCGGGGAACACGGCCTTCGCGCAGGCTCCCGCTACCGACGGCCCGGCCACCCTGATGGTCCCCGAGGTCTCCGTCTCCGGCGCCAGGCCGGTCAACCAGCTGCTCGCCCCCACCGGCAACCCGCGCCTGCCCAACTCCATCCAGGACACGCCACAGACCATCACCGTCGTGCCGCAGGAGATCCTGCAGCAGCAGACCGTCACCACGCTGGAGCAGGCGCTGCGGAACGTTCCCGGCATCACCTCCACCATCGGCGAGGGCAATGGCGGCGTCAGCGGCGACCAGTTCCGCATCCGCGGCTTCTCCGCCCAGAACGACGTGCTGGTCGATGGCCTGCGCGACTTCGGCTCCTACTCGCGCGACGCCTTCACCTATGAGGACGTGCAGGTGCTGAAGGGCGCCTCCGGCTTCGCTCTCGGCACCAGTTCGATCGGCGGCGGCATCAACGTGAACAGCAAGCTGCCGACGCTGGAGAACCGCTACTCCGGCGTGGTTACCGGCGGCATGGGGCCCTTCGCCCGCGGCACGCTGGACATCAACCAGCGCATCAGCGAGACGATCGCGGCGCGCATCAACGTCATGGGCCAGTCCAGCAGCCTGGTGGGCCGCGACGACATCGATACCCGCCGCTGGGGCGTCGCTCCCTCCATCGCCTTCGGCCTCGGCACGCCGACCACCTTCTCACTGGAATACCTGCACTACCACGACAGCCACACGATCGATGGCGGCATGCCGATCGTCTACAGGGGCATCGGCGCCACTGGCCGCCCAGCCTCTGAGTACGGCGTGCGCCGCGCCAATTTCTACGGCATTGACAATGACATGGACAACGTGGACGTGGACCGCATCACCGGCCGCCTGTCCCATCGATTCAGTAACTGGCTGACGGTCACCAACGACACGCGCTACACGCATGTGGACCGCTACACCGCGCTGACGGCGGCCACCTGCGGCACGCAGACCGCGACGGTTTCCTACTTCAATTCCTGCTCCGGCCAGTTCTTCCGCGGCCTGAATCCTGCCCTAGCCTACGGCGGCGGCAGCAACGCGCCGTATAACCAGGTGAACGAGGGCATCCAGAACCTCACCACTGCCCTCGCCCGCTTCACCACCGGTCCCTTCCGGCACGAGCTGACGGCCGGCGTCGACATCGCGCACGAGACGGTGGACCGCACCGCCTACCCCTATTCCCCCACCCGCCCGGGCGTGTCCCTGCTCACGCCCTGGACGAACAACGACCTGATGCTGAACACGGGCGCGGCCAACAACGTCCGGAACACCGAATCCACCAATCTCGGCCTGTTCCTGAATGAGCGCCTCTACGTGCTGCCCACGCTCTCGGTCTATGGCGGCTTCCGCTGGACGAACTACGACTTCGACTACAAGGCCGGCACGCCGGGCCTTGCGGCGAGCCAGAACGTCAGCGTCCACGACAGCTTCTTCGACCCGCGCGCCGGTTTGATCTGGGAGCCGACGCCGAGCCAGACCTACTACTACTCCTTCTCCACCTCCACGACGCCGCCGGGCACCTTCTTCACGACCTTCCCCGCCGACGCCACCAACTTCAACAGCAACTTCGAGCCGACGCGGAACACCAACCACGAGATCGGCGCGAAGATCAGCCTGCTCGACCAGCGCCTGGGCCTGACCGCCGCGCTCTTCCACGCCGAGCGCAGCAACGCCCTGGTCCCCTCAGATACGGACGTGGGCGCCTTCGTGGCCACCAACGACAAGCAGCGGATCCGCGGCGTGGAGCTGGGCGTCACCGGCCGCATCACGCCGGAGTGGAACATCCTCGCCAACTACACCTACCTGGACAGCGAGACGACGCGCTCCGCCACCGCCGCCAATGTCGGACGGCGCGTGCAGTACGTGCCGAAGCACTCCGCCTCGGTCTGGACCACCTATGACATCGGCCGGGACACGCCCTGGAACGTCACCCTCGGCGCGGGGATCGTCTATCGCAGCCAGGTCTTCCTCGACACGACCAACACCGCCGAGGTGCCGGACAACTTCAGCCTGGACGCCCTGATCCAGCACCGCGTCAACCAGAACCTGACCGTGCGCGTGAACGGCTACAACCTGACGGACCGCACCAACTACGAGGGTCTGTTCAGCAACCGCGCCGTGGTCGCGGCCGGCCGCACCGTGCTCGTCTCCCTCGCCGCCGACTTCTGACGGCAGGACTACCAGGGGCGCCCGCCGGCGCCTCCCGGGCCTGACGGCGGGCGGCCGGGGTGGCACAATGCCACCCTGCCGCCCGCTTGCTTTTTTAACATTCGGAGCGCCCGCGATGCTCGTCCGCATCCCCCAGGTCCTGACGCCCACCGAGGTCGCCCTCTGCCGCGAGCGCCTGGAGGCCGCCGCCTGGCAGGACGGACGCGCCACCGCCGGCGAGCAGTCCGCCAAGGTGAAGCACAACCTGCAGGTCCCCGTTGACTCCCTCGTGGCGAGGGAGCTGGGCGACCTCGTTCTCCGCGCCCTTGGCCGCAGCCCCCTCTTCGCCACCGCCGCCCTGCCGCTTCGGGTGCTGCCGCCCATGTTCAACCGCTACGACCCGGGCATGACCTTCCGGCCCCATGTGGACAACGCCATCCGCGCCGTGCCCGGTACTGGCCAGCGCATCCGCGCCGACGTCTCCTCCACCCTCTTCCTCACCGCCCCGGAGGAGTACGAGGGCGGCGAGCTGGTGGTGCAGGACACCTATGGCACGCAGGAGGTGAAGCTCCCGGCCGGGGACATGGTGGTTTATCCCTCCACCTCGCTCCACCATGTGAATCCCGTGACCCGGGGCAGCCGCTGGGGCTCCTTCTTCTGGACCCAGTCCATGGTGAAGGACGACGCCCAGCGCGCCTTCCTCTACGAGATGGACATGGGGATCATTGCCCTGCGCCAGGACCTGCCGGACGACCACCCCGGGGTGCTGGCCATGACCTCCGGCTATCACAACCTCCTCCGCCGCTGGGTGGAGATCTGAGGCCGGCGGCATACCTCGCGGCCCTCGCGCGTTTCTCTCCGCAGGCCCCAAGCAACGGAGAGAGACCGATGAGCGGCAAGCAGGACCAGTCGGGCCAGGACCACAGCCGGGACCAGAGCCCCTCGCCCGCCCAGGGGAGCGAGACCCACACCGGGGGCGGCGCCCCCACCAACAAGGCCCATGAGGAGGCTGGGGACGGCACATTGGCCGGCTCCGTCCCCGCCGGACTCAGCTCGGAGGAGCTGCGCAAGCTGGCATCGGGCAGCAAAACGGACGACGGCGGCACGGGCTGATCCTTCGCTGTCCGTCCGTGGCCAGGGTGAGAAAGAAGGAACTCTTCCTCTCCCTGGCCCCCTTACCATCTGTTTTTCTAGAGTTTGGTTTGAACCCTGCTGACGGTGTGCCTGGCGTCCATGAGCTCAGGCGACCGCAGGGTCAGGACCGGGCCCACCACGGAGCAGCACCGTCCCAGGACGGCGCGGCGGCAGTCAGATGGGGGTTCCAGGGGGCGAAGCGCTTTGCCGCCCGCGAAACAGCTTGCCCCCGAGGGGCCGCCCCGCTATACGCCCCCGCCACCCTGCCGGGCGCGAGGCATCGTGCGCGGCTATGCCCTTTTTCCGGCCTTCGCATCCCGCGTCGGCCACCAGGGCTGAGACATCCGAAGGGAAACAGATGCCGCTTTATGAAACCGTGCTGATTGCGCGGAATGATCTGACTCAGGCGCAGGTCGAGGCCATCGCCGACCAGGTCGGCGAGATCGTCGGCGCTACCGGCGGCGAGATCCGCAAGCGCGAGTACTGGGGCCTCCGCGGCCTCGCGTACAAGATCAAGAAGAACCGCAAGGCCCACTACATGCTGCTGGGCCTGGACTGCTCGGCCGAGGCCGAGAAGGAGACCGCGCGCCAGCTGGGCCTGCACGAGGACGTGCTGCGCCACATGACGCTGCGGATCGAGACGATCGACGACGCCCCCTCCGCCATCCTCGCCAAGCGCGGCGACGACCGTGAGCGCGACCGCGGCTTCCGCGGCCCCCGCCCGGCCGGCCGCTTCGGCTCCGGCCGTGGCCGCGAGCGCGGCGATGACCGCGAGGAGTTCCGCGCCCGCCCCCGCGACGAGGCGGACGGCATGGGCGGCATGGGCGGCGAGGAGTAAGCCAAGATGTCCGACACGACCGACCTGACCCCCGCCGCGCGCCGCCCGGCCGTCGGCGCCCGCCGGCCCTTCTACCGCCGCCGCAAGTCCTGCCCCTTCTCCGGCCCGAACGCGCCGAAGATCGACTACAAGGACGTGCGCCTGCTCTCCCGCTTCCTGAGCGAGCGCGGCAAGATCGTGCCGTCCCGCATCACGGCGGTCTCCGCCAAGAAGCAGCGCGAGCTGGCGAACGCCATCAAGCGCGCCCGCTTCCTGGCGCTGCTCCCCTACGTCATCAACGACTGATCGGGGGCACAGCACCATGATCAACGTCATCCTGATGCAGCGGGTCGAGAAGCTCGGCCAGATGGGCGACACCGTGAAGGTGAAGCCCGGCTACGCCCGCAACTTCCTCCTCCCCTCCGGCCGCGCCATCCGCGCGACCGAGACGAACCTCAAGAAGTTCGAGGCCGAGCGCGCGCAGCTCGAGGCCCTGAACATCAAGCGGCGCGAGGAGGCCGAGCGCGTGGCCGAGCGCATGGAGGGCCTGCAGGTCGTCCTGATCCGCTCTGCCGGCGAGAGCGGCGCGCTCTACGGCTCCGTCTCCGGCCGCGACATCGCGGACGCGGTGAAGGACGCTGGCCTCATCATCACCCGCGACCAGGTCGTCCTGGAGCAGCCGATCAAGACGCTGGGCCTCACCACCGTCCGCGTCGCGCTGCACCCGGAGGTCTCGATCCCCGTGATCGTGAACGTCGCCCGCTCCCCGGAAGAGGCCGAGAAGCAGGCGCGCGGCGAGGACCTTCGGGCCGAGCAGGAGGCCGAGGAGGCTTCCCTCGAGGCCGAGCTGGCCGCCGAGCTCTCCGAGCTGGGCGCCGCCCGCGAGTAAGCGACTCGCGCCACAAGCGCGTTGAACGAATGGCCGTCCCCGCAAGGGGGCGGCCATTTGCATATCTGCTCCATCACGTAAGCGTGATGGTATCGTCCCGTAATTGAAGCTCCCGCCGGAGAGGGACAGCCTTCGTGACTGAAGGAGGCCCGACGTTGCTTCTCGATCCCATCCTCTCCCGCCTGATCCGCCGCGGCACCCTGCGGCTCCGCCGCCCGGACGGAACCTTCCGCACCTTCGGCGGCACCAGCCCCGGCCCAGGTGCCGCCCTCGCCCTGAAAACCCCCGAGATCGCCCGCCGCCTTCTCTGGGATCCCTCCCTCGGCTTCGGCGAGGGCTACATGGACGGCAGCATCGAGCCCATTGAGGGCTCGACGATCTACGACGTGCTGGACGTCCTGATCCTCAACCTGGCCGAGGGCGGCACCCACCCCGCCATGCGCGCCGGCGAGATGCTGCGCCAGGCCGGCCGCCGCTTGCTGGACCTGAACACGGCGGTGCGCAGCAAGCGCAACGTCGCCCACCACTACGACCTGAACGGCACGCTCTACTCCCTCTTCCTCGACGCCGACCGGCAGTACTCCTGCGCCTACTTCCCCACGGGGCAGGAGACGTTGGAGGAGGCCCAGGTGCTGAAGAAGCGCCACATCGCCTCCAAGCTGCGCCTGGACCGGCCGGACCTGGAGGTGCTGGACATCGGCTGCGGCTGGGGCGGCCTGGCGCTGACCCTGGCGAAGGACTACGGCGCCCGCGTCACCGGCCTTACCCTCTCGGAGGAGCAGCTGGCCGAGGCCCGGGCCCGGGCGGAGGCCGCCGGCCTGTCGCACCGGGTGAAGTTCGAGCTGGTGGATTACCGCGCCTGGAACCGTCCGATGGACCGTATCGTCTCCGTCGGCATGTTCGAGCATGTAGGCATCAATCACTACACGGCCTTCTTCCGCACGGTCGGGGACGCGCTGAAGGAGGACGGCGTGGCGCTGATCCACGCCATCGGCCAGTCCGGTGGTCCCGCCACCACCAACCCCTGGCTTACCAAGTACATCTTCCCCGGCGGCTACTCCCCCGCCGTGTCCGAGGTGATCCCCGCGATCGAGAAGGCCGGCCTCTGGGTCACCGACCTGGAGATCCTGCGCCTGCACTACGCGCTCACCCTCCGCCACTGGCGGGAGCGCTTCGCGGCCAACCGCAATGCGATCAAGGCGATCTACGACGAGCGCTTCTGCCGCATGTTCGAGTACTATCTGGCCGCCTCGGAACTGGCCTTCCGCCGCTGGGGCCATATGAACTGGCAGGTGCAGGTGGCGAGGAAGGTGGATGCCCTGCCGCTGACCCGCGACTACATGTTCGAGGCGGAACGGGCGGCCGGGCGGGCGGCGGCTTATCCACATGATCCACCGCCATCCACAGCGCCCCGGGAAAAGGTCGGGCAGGACGCGGAGCGCGCCGGGGGCTAGACTGGCCCCATGAACGCCTTCGACTCCCTCATCCAGCCGGGGGCCGAGCCGTCCGGGAACGGGCTGCTGGGCCTCTCCCAGCGCCTGCCCCCCTCCAACGTGGAGGCGGAGCAGGCCCTGCTGGGCGCGCTTCTGGCCAACAACAAGGCTTATGAGCGCGTCTCGGAGTTCCTGGCGGCGGAGCACTTCGCCGACCCGATCCACGGCCGCATCTTCCACGCCGTCCAGCGCCGGATCGAGGCCGGGCAGCTCGCCGACGTGGTCACGCTGCGGGCGGAGTTCGAGCATTCCGGCCTGCTCGACGAGGTGGGCGGCCCCGCCTACCTCACCCAGCTCCTCACGGCCATGGTCGGCATCATCAACGCCGGCGAGTACGGCCGCGTGATCTACGACTGCCACCTGCGCCGCCAGCTGGTGGACCTGGGCGAGGTGGTGGTGAACCGCGCCTTCGGGGCGGAGCCGGAGCTGGACGGCAAGGCCCAGCTGGAGGCGGCCGAGCAGGCCCTCTTCGACCTGGCGACCGACGGCACGACCGAAGGCGGCATGGTCACCTTCGAGAAGGCGCTGGCCGAGGCGGTGAACCTCGCGGAGCGCGCCTTCTCCACCCCCGGCGGCGTCTCCGGCCTCTCGACGGGGCTGCGGGACGTGGACAGCAAGCTCGGCGGCCTGCACCCGTCGGATCTCCTGATCCTCGCGGGCCGCCCGGCCATGGGCAAGACGGCGCTGGCCGTGAAGATCGGCTTCGGTGCCGCCCAGGCCGTGATCCGGGAGGCGCGGGACAAGGACCCGAACGCCGTGGTGCGCGGCGGCGTCGCCATCTTCTCCCTGGAAATGAGCGCCGACCAGCTCGCCACCCGTATCCTGTCGGAGCAGTCCCGCGTCTCCGGCGACCGTATCCGCCGCGGCGACATCGCCCAGCGCGACTTCGACAAGTTCGTGGAGGTGAGCCGCGAGCTCTCCTCCATTCCCCTCTTCATCGACGACACCCCGGCCATCACCATCTCCGCGCTCCGCACCCGCTGCCGGCGGCTGATGCGGACGAAGGGGCTGAGCCTCATCATCGTGGACTACCTGCAGCTGATGCGCCCCGCCGCCGGCACCCGTCCGGAGAACCGCGTGCAGGAGATCAGCCAGATCACCCAGGGGCTGAAGGCCATTGCCAAGGAATTGTCGGTGCCGGTGATCGCCCTTTCCCAGCTCTCCCGCCAGGTGGAGAGCCGCGAGGACAAGCGGCCGCAGCTGGCCGACCTCCGTGAGTCCGGCTCGATCGAGCAGGACGCCGACGTGGTGATGTTCGTGTACCGCGACGAGTACTACCTCGCCCAGAAGATGCCGAAGGAGCTGAACTTCGACAACAACGAGAAGTACACGGAAGCCCTGGACAAGTGGCAGAAGGACATGGAGCAGGCCCACAACAAGGCCGAGCTGATCGTCTCCAAGCAGCGCCACGGCCCCACCGGCACCATCCGCCTGTTCTTCGAGGGCGAGTTCACCCGCTTCGGCGACCTCGACCAGACCCACGACCAGGACAATTATGAGTGAATCCGGGATCGCCTGAGCCCGCGGGCGTCCTGACGGTCGATCTCGACGCCATCACTGCCAACTGGCGTACCCTGCGGGATCTTCACGCGGAGGCCGGCGGGGGCGAAACGGGCGCGGCGGTGAAGGCCGATGCCTATGGCCTGGGCGCCGCGGCGGTGGCCCCCGCCCTGGCCGCCGCCGGCTGCCGCCGCTTCTTCGTCGCCCAGCTCGCCGAGGGCATGGCGCTGCGCCCGCTGCTCTGCTCGTCACACGGCCCTGGGCCGACCATCGCCGTGCTGAACGGCTTCCCTCCCGGGGCGGACGAGGACGCGGCCCTCACCCCCGTGCTGAACAGCCCGGGCGATATCGCCGCCTGGTCCGGCACGGGGCGGGGCGCCATCCTGCACGTGGACACGGGCATGGCCCGGCTCGGCCTCTCCCCCGCCGAGCTGGAGGCGCTGGCGGAGGACCCCTCCCCGCTCGACGGCCTGCGTCTCCGCTACGTCATGACCCACCTGGCCTGCGCGGACGAGCCGGCCCACCCGATGAACGCCGCGCAGGCCGCCCGCTTCGCCGCCGCCCGCGCCCGCCTGCCCGCCGTGCCCTTCTCCTTCGCCAACTCCGCCGGGATCTTCCTCGGCCGGGACTTCGCCTCCGACCTCGCCCGGCCGGGCTGCGCGATCTACGGCCTCAACCCCACCCCGGGGCGCCCCAACCCCATGCGCCCCACGGTCCGGCTGGCCGCGCCCGTCCTGCAGGTGCGGGAGATCCCGGCCGGCACCCCGGTCGGCTACGGCGCGGGCTGGACCGCCCAGCGCCCCTCGCGGATCGCCACCGTTGCCGCGGGCTACGCCGATGGCTATCTCAGGTCCCTCTCCGGCCGCGCGATCGGCCGGCACAACTGGCAGGATGTGCCCCTCGTGGGCCGGATCTCCATGGACCTCTCCGCCTTCGACGTGACAGACCATCCCGCCATCGGCCCCGGCTCCATGATCGAGCTGATCGGCCCCGGCAACTCGCCGGACCAGGTGGCGGCCCGCGCCGGCACCATCGGCTACGAGGTGCTGACCTCCCTTGGGGCGCGCTACCGCCGCGCCTACAGCGCCGCGTGAACCCGGCCGCGTGAATTCCCCCACCCCCCTGGCTTTCCGGCCGCTCGACTGGGTGGCGGCCCTGGGCCGCGCCACCATCGGCCTGTGCCGCAGCACCGGCGCCGTGGCCCTCTTCGCGCTCACGGGGCTGAGCCACCTGCTGCGCCCGCCCTTCCACCCCCGCCTGTTCTTGCGGGCCTTCCTGGAGATCGCCTGGTTCTCCCTGCCCGTGGTGGGGCTGACCGCGGTGTTCACCGGCATGGTGCTGGCGCTGCAATCCTTCTCCGGCTTTTCCCGCTTCGGGGCGGAAGGGGCCGTCGCCAACGTCGTCGTCCTCTCCATTACCCGGGAATTGGGGCCGGTGCTGGCGGGGCTGATGGTCTCCGGCCGGATCGGCGCCGCCTTCGCGGCGGAGATCGGCACGATGCGCGTGACCGACCAGATCGACGCCCTCACCACCCTCTCCACCGACCCGATGAAGTATCTCGTCACCCCCCGGCTGCTGGCCGGCATCCTGGCCATGCCGCTGCTGGTGCTGGTGGCGGACATTCTCGGGGTGATGGGCGGCTATCTCATCGGCACGCTCAAGCTCGGCTTCTCCGGCCCCGCCTACCTCAAGGCCACGCTGGACTTCCTGCAGTGGATGGACGTGGTCAGCGGCCTCGTGAAGGCGGCGGTCTTCGGTTTCGTCGTGGCGCTGCTGGGCACCTGGTGCGGCTACACCTCCCGCGGTGGCGCGCAGGGCGTGGGCGCGGCCACCACCGCGGCTGTCGTCTCCTCCTCCATCCTCATCCTCGCACTCGACTACGTGCTGACCGAGGCGTTCTTCGCCCGATGAGCGAGGCCCAGGCACCGGATACCCGGACTCCGAAGATCCGCCTGCGCGGGCTGAAGAAGTCCTTCAACGGCAAGCCCGTGCTGGACGGGGTGGACCTGGACGTCATGCCCGGCCGCTCCATGGTCATCCTCGGCGGTTCCGGCACGGGCAAGTCCGTGACCATCAAGTGCATCCTCGGCCTGATCGAGCCGGATGAGGGCACCATCGAGATCGACGGCCGGAACGTGCTGACCATGTCCCGGCGGGAACGCGCGGCGGTGCTGGACCGCACCGGCATGCTCTTCCAGAACGGCGCACTCTTCGACAGCCTGCCGGTCTGGGAGAATGTCTGCTTCAAGCTCCTCGCCCAGGGCCGAATCTCCCGCGAGAAGGCCCGGCAGCGCGCAGTGGAGGCGCTGGTGGATGTCGGCCTCGGCATGGGCGTGGGGGAGATGGACCCGGCCTCCCTCTCCGGCGGCATGCAGAAGCGCGTGGCGCTCGCCCGCGCCATCGCCTCCCAGCCCGACATCATTTTCTTCGACGAGCCGACCACGGGGCTGGACCCCATCATGGGCGCCGTGATCGACGGGCTGATCGTGGACTGCGTGAAGCGCCTGGGCGCCACGGCCGTGACGATCACCCACGACATGGCCAGCGCCCGCCGCATCGGCGACGACGCGGCGATGCTCCACAAGGGCCGCATCGTCTGGACCGGCCCGGCTGCCGAGTTGGGCCACACCGGCAATCCCCTGGTGGACCAGTTCGCCCGCGGGGAGCGTGAAGGGCCGATCGCGATGGAGCTTCGGCGCTAGGGCAGCTCCGCGCTTCCAAGCGATGCCGCGCCGCAGCTGCCTGCTCTGGCACCGGGCCGGGGCGCTTGCGGCACGGGCCAGGGTTGCTCTCGTCCGGCCTGTGCCACTCAGCGCCGCATCGATCCCGTTTCAGGATCGCGTGGGCCCAGCAACAAGAGGTCCCGTAACATGAGGATGGCAGGGCCTCCCTCCTGATGATTTCATGCGGCATGCGCCGGGCAGAGCGCGCGCCGACATGGAGGGATGGTCCGTTGAAACGAAGAGTCCGGGTGATCTGCGCGGCACTCCTGGCCGTGGCCGGCCTTGCCCGCCTGGCCCAGGCGGAGGTCGCCCCGGTTCCGGTGCGCCTCGGCGCCGCGCAGGGCATGTTCTACAAGCCGGAGGGGCCGGATCCCCATGTGGCCTTCCTCATCATTCACCGGACGGCGGACTACCTCCGCCACATCGGCTGCGCCGAGCTGCCGCGCCGCGGCTTCGCCGCCCTCTGCATGAACACGCGCTACGTCAACAACGAGTTGCTCGTGGATTGGGACCGCATCGCGCTCGACGTGAAGGAAGGCGTGGCCTTCCTGCGAGGGCAGCCCGGCATCCGCAGCATCGTCCTGCTGGGGCATAGCGGCGGCGGCCCGACGCTGAGCTTCTACCAGGCCGTCGCGGAGGCCGGCACGGCGTTCTGCCAGGACCCGCGGAAGCTCGTGCCGTGCCGCGACGATCTCGCGGGGCTGCCTCCGGCCGATGCCCTGATCCTGGCGGATGCGCACCCCGGCGTTCCCGTGATCCTGCTGCGGAGCCTCAACGGCGCCTCGGTCAACGAGGCCCCGCGCCAGTTCGACCCGGGCCTGGATCCGTACAGCCGCGCCAACGGCTACGAGCCGAACGGGTCCTCGCACTACACGCCCGAGTTCCAACGCCGGTACTATGCCGCGCAGTCCGCCCGCATGAACCGGCTCACCGACGACATCCTGGCGCGCCGCCAGCGCATTGCCGAGGGCCGCGGCCCCTATCCCGACAACGACATCGTCGTCATCCCGCATGGCGGAAATCCCGGGGCCGGCCCCGGTGGCGCCTCCCAGCTTCACAGCCTGGACGTGGCGGCGCCGCTGCGGCGGACGCTCAGGCCCCAGCAATTCCTCAGGAACGACGGAACCGTCGTGCGCCAGATCGTCAACTCCGTGAGCCCCCCGGAGCTGGAAACCCACGCAACGACCAACAGCTTCGATCGTGGGACCAAGCTGCTGTCCATCCGGTCCTACCTCAGTGCGCAGGCTGTCCGCTCCACCAACTCCCTGGACGGCATCGACCATTGTTCCTCGAACAACTCCACGGTCTGCGCGGTGGGCGTCATCACCCGGCCGCTCCTCGTCATGGGCATGGGCGGCTACCTCTTCATCCGCGACTCCGAGGAGGAGTTCGAGGCCGCCACCACGGCCGACAAGGATCTCGTCTTCATCGAAGGAGCGACGCACGGCTTCACGCCATGCATCCCGTGCGACCCGAACCCGGAGGCGTTCCGCAACAGCGTGCGTAACATGTTCGACTACATCGCCCGCTGGACCGAGCAGCGCTTCCCGAGGTGAAAGGTCGGCTGGGCTCAAGGGCCTAACGGCCCTTCAGCGCGGCCGCCCCGAACGCCGGCGCGCCCGGCGTCAGCTCGTCGGCGACCCGCCGGAGGGCGCCTGCACATGCGCGCGCACCCGCTCCACCGGCAGCGGGATGAACTCCTTGTCGTCCCCCGGCACCGTCCCGAAGCGCCCCGCGCGCCAATCATCCTTCGCCTGCTCGATCCGCTCGCGGGAGGAGGAGACGAAGTTCCAGAACAGGAAGCGCGGCCCGTCCATCGCGGCGCCGCCGAGCATCAGCAGCCGCGCGCCCTGCGGCCCCGCCGTGATCGCCAGCCCGTCGCCGGCGCGGAACACCAGCATCCGCCCGGCCTCGAAGCGGTCGCCGGCGATCTCGACAGCACCCTCCACCACGTAGGCGCCGCGCTCCTCATGCTCGGGCAGCGGCAGCGACGCGCCGGGCGCCATCACCGCATCCGCGTAGAACAGCTCGGAGGAGGTGACGACGGGCGAGCGCGCGCCCCAGCCCGTGCCCGCGATCAGCCGCAGCCGCAGGCCCCGGTCCTCGATCACCGGCAGGGTGGCGGCAGGGTGGTGCACGAAGCCCGGCATCGCCTCCTCCTGCGCGCGCGGCAGCGCCACCCAGGACTGGATGCCGTAGAGCGGGTTGGGATGGCTCCGCCGCGCCTGGGCCGTGCGCTCCGAGTGCGCGATGCCGCGCCCGGCCGTCATCCAGTTCACGTCGCCCGGGCGGATCGGCAGGTCTGACCCCAGCGTGTCCCGGTGCTGGATCTCGCCCTCGAACAGGTAGGTGACGGTGGAAAGGCCGATATGCGGGTGCGGCCGCACGTCCAGCCCCTGGCCCGTCAGGAACTCGCCCGGCCCCATCTGGTCGAAGAAGATGAAGGGCCCGACCATCTGGCGCCCCTTCGCCGGCAGGGCGCGGCGCACCTCGAAGCCGCCAATGTCGTGTGCGCGGGGCAGGATCACCTGCCCCACCGGCCCCGCACCGCATTCGGGCATCAGCCCCGTCGGATCGCCATCGACGCTCATTATGAAACCCTCCGATGGACGCATCCTGCCATGCCCAGGGAGGGCCGGTCACGTCGCGAGGGATCTACCCCGGCAGGGTTCCGGATGCAGCTTCCGCCCCCATATCGGGTGTCGGAAACCTCTTGCCGCCGGTCGCACCAGCGCGAGCCGGCGCAAGTTCCGCTTCCGAAAGCTTGCCGAAAGCGTCGGCCATTAGAGCGTCCGGCCTTCCACCCCCAGCCCTGGACCAAAGCGATTGATAGCACCACCGCCTGGCTTCGCCTGGATCATCCGGATTGCCGAGATGCTCGATCCTGCGGATGGCGTGAGGAAGGTGCTGGTCGAGTACCAGGCCGCCCTGGGCACGCATGTCGTCGCCCTCGCGCCCGAGAGGGCGCGGGCGCTGGGGCTCGACAGCGCCCTGGCAGGAAAAGCGCTGGTCCCGATCCCCAGCATGTGAGGCGCGCGTAAAGCCCCCGTGTGAGAGTCGATGCAGGTGGGCACCCTCTCTCGCCCGGGAGAGGCGCTATGGGTCCGGTCAGTCACTCCGCCCGAAGGTTGGCCCCGCGGATCACGTCGCCCCAGCGCTGCCGGTCGGCGGCGATGGTGGCGCGGAAGGCGGCCTGATCCCCACCCAGCACCTCCATCCCGTTCTCCGTGACGCGGCGCCGGAACTCCGGGTCGGCTGTCACCTTCGCCATCGCAGCGTCCCATCGTTCCACCGCTTCCTGCGGCATGGCGGCGGGCCCGGCCAGGCCGATCCAGCTCGTCACCTCGAAGCCCGGCAAGGTGTCGCGGATCAGCGGCTTCTGCGGGAACAGCGGCGAGGCCTGCGTGCCGCCGAAGGCCAGTAGCCGCAGCCCGCCATCGCGGATCTGCCCGATGAACTCCGGGAAGTTGCCGAGCATCATGTCCACCCGCCCCGCGGTGATGTCCACGATGGCATTGGAACCGCCCCGATAGGGCACGTGCGTCATCTTGATGCCGGCCTGCCGCGCGAAGAGCTCGCCCGCCAGGTGCTGGCTGGTGCCGTTGCCGGTGGAGGCATAGGTCAGCTTGTCCGGGTTCGCCTTCGCGTAGGCGATGAGGTCCGACACGGAACGGAACTGAGAGTTCGGCGAGACGACGAGCGCGTTCAGCACGCCCGCCACGTTCCCCACAGGGGCCAGGTCCTTCTCCATGTTGATCGGCATGGGCTGGCCGGGCAGCTGCGGCAGCACGGCATAGGCGCTCATCGCCACGACATAGAGTGTGTGCCCGTCCGGCGGCGCCTTGGCCGCCGCCTCCGCCGCGATCAGGCCGGAGGCGCCGGGGCGGTTATCCACCACCACGTTCTGGCCGAGTGCGACGCGCAGCGGGTCCGTCACCAGCCGCGCGACGAGGTCCACGGCGCCGCCGGCAGAGAAGCCGACGAGAAGCCGCACGTCGTGGTCGGGGAAGGCAGCCCACGCCGCGAAAGGCAGGCCGGCCGCTGCCGCGCCGCCGAGCAGGGCGCGGCGGCGAAGGAGAAAGTTCTGCATCAGGCGGTCCAGTCTGCGGGGACGAAGCGGAAGCCCTCGCCTTCCCGCGCGATGTAGCCATTCGCCGGGAATGGGAAGTGGTAGCCGGTGACGCGCACGCGATCCGCCGCGCAGCGATCCAGCACGCGGCGGCGGGTCGCCTCGGCCGCAGCGGGATCGAAGTCGAACATCACGTGGAAGCCGGGGCGGCGGGCGAAGAGCTCCGGACGGTGCGTCACGTCGCCCAGCACCAGGAGCTGCCCGTCCCCGTCCGCAACGTGCCAGGAGGTGTGTCCGGGCGTGTGGCCAGGCGTGGTGACGGCGCGGATGCCCGGCATCGCCTCCTGCCCCTCCTCTACGCGCCGCACACGGCCCCCATAGGGGGCGAGACGGCGCTTGAGGTTGGCGAAGTTCGGCTTCTGCCGCGCGGGGGCGGAGGTCTCGTTCCCCGCGTCGCTCCAGTAGCGCCACTCGGCCTCGGGGATGACGATCTCGGCGTTGGGGAACACCGCCTTGCCGTCGGCCGTCGCCAGCCCGGTGATGTGGTCTCCGTGCACATGCGTCAGCACGACAAGGTCCACCCGCTCCGGCTCGATCCCCGCCGCGCGCAGGTTGGCCATCGCCGAACCGGCCGTGGGCGCCAGCTGCCCGCCCGTACCGGCATCGAAGAGCACCGTGCGCCCGCCCGCCTGCAACGCGGTGAGGGTGTAGGGCGTCACGTAGCGGTCGCGCGGCAGGAAGCTTTCGGCCAGCACCTCGCGGACCGCCTCGACCGGCGCGTTCAGCACGAAGTTCTCCAGCGGCAGGGTCGCCGTACCGTCGAAGACCGTCGTGGCGGTGAAGCCGCCGACGCGGAAGCGGTGGAAACCCACCCCCGGTGCCGCGGGCTGGGCCGCGGGCTGGGGCGCGGTGCCCTGCGCCCGTGCGGCGCCCGCGGCGAGAGTGGTGGCGGCCAGCGACAGGCCCGCCTGACGACGCGTGATCATGACCCTTCCTCCCGTGCTTCCGATCAGTCCGGCTTCAGCTCCGCGCGCCGCACCACCTCGCCCCAGCGGGCGCGCTCGGCGACAATGAAGTCGCGAAAGGCTTCCGGCGTGCCCGGCGCAGCCTCCGCGCCCTCCGATTCCAGGCGGGGCCGCAGCTTGTCGCCCTTCAGGATGCGGGTGCACTCCGCGTTCAGCCGGTCCACGATCGGGCGCGGCGTGCCCGCGGGGGCGACGAGGCCGTACCACTGGTTCGCCTCGAAGCCCGCCACGCCCTGCTCCTCCACGGTGGGGATGTCCGGCGCGCCGGCGAGGCGGTGGTCGGAGGAGACGCCGAGGGCGCGCAGCATGCCCGCGCGCACGGGCGGCAGGATGGGCGGGCCGCCGGTGAAAGTCAGATCGATGGTGCCGCCGATCAGGTCGTTCATCATCGGCGCCGTGCCGCGATAGGGGATGTGCTCCATCTCCACCCCCGTCGCCAGGCAGAAGGCCGCCATGGCAATGTGGGCGGCAGAGCCGTTCCCGCCGGACCCGTAGGTGAGCGAGCGCGGGCGGCGCTTCGCCATCGCCACCAGCTCCTGGATCCCGCCGGAGGGCATTTTGCGGGGATTCACCACCATCACGTTCGGGACCACTGCCGCGAGGGTGATGGGAGCGAAGGACGTCACCGTGTCGAAGGACAGGTTGCGGTACAGGGTGGGGTTCACGGCGAGCGTGCCGATATGCCCCATCAGCAGGGTGTAGCCATCCGCCGGCGCATGGGCGACCACCTCCGTGCCGATGGTGCCGCCGGCGCCGCCGCGATTCTCCACCACGAAAGGCTGGCCGAGACTGTCCTGCAGTTCCGCCGCGAGCGCCCGGGCGATGATGTCGGTGGAGCCGCCGGGGGTGAAGGGCACGACGATCCGCACCGGCCGGTCCGGCCAGCCGCCCTGCGCGCGAGCCAGGCGAGGGACCGCCAGCGGGGCAAGCAGGCTGGCCAGGGCGGCACGGCGCGACAGTGGCATCGCCGGCTGCGATCGCATCCCGCTCATACAACGTTCCTCCGCCCCGCTCTCGGGCGGGATGGCCGGAGGCTACGCGTCGCGCCCCTGCCCGTCCTATGGCTTTTTGAGGCCGCGATATAAGCGGCCGGAATAGGTCCGGGCCGTTTTTCGAAGGCCCGGCCGGCTACTCCGCCATGATCCCGCGGCTCTGGATGATGGCGCGCCAAGTGCGGGCATCGGCCTCCATCAGCGCCGCAAGATCCCCCGCCGATCCCGTCCGCAACTCGGCACCCTGGGCCGTCAGCCGTGTCCGCAGCCCCTCATCGTCCAGCGCGGCGCGGAGCGCGGCGTTCAACGGGCCAATCAGCCCGTCCGGCGTCGCGGCCGGTGCGTAGAGGCCATACCAGGTGCTGTAGCGGAAGCCTGTCAGCCCCTGGCTCTCCACCACGGGCAGGGATTGCAGCTCCGGCACGCGGGTCGGCGCCGTCACGCCGAGCGCGCGGATCTTCCCGTCCGCCAGGATCGGCATCAGCCCGCCCGCGCTCATGAACCCGGCCTGCACGCGGCCCGTCATCATGTCCGTCAGCAGCTGGGAACCGTCGCGGTAGGGCACGTGCACGCCCTGGATGCCCGCGACCGACTGGAACAGCTCCGCGCCGAGGTGGGAGACGCCGCCCGCGCCCGGCGATGCGAAATTGATCTCGCCTGGGCGCGCCTTCGCGTAGGCCACGAACTCCCGCACATCCTTCACGGGCAGCGCGCCGTGGATGAGCATCACGTGCGGATTGTCGCTCATCTGCCCGACCGGCCGCGCGAGCGCGTCCGTGCCGCGCGCGGCCGCGCTGACCATGGGATTGATCACCACATTGCCGAGCGCGGCCAGGAACAGCGTGTGCCCATCCGGCGCGGCGCGCGCGAGGGTGCGGAGCGCTACCACGCCGGTGCCGCCGGTCACGTTCTCCACCACCACGGGCTGTCCCACCACGGCGCCAAGGCGCTGCCCCAGTTCCCGGGCCAGCACATCCGCGCCCGTTCCCGTGCCGAAGGCCAGCAGCAGGCGCACGGGGCGCGTGGCGGCGAAGGTCTCCGCCGCCCGGGCGCCGCGCCCGGCCACGGGCAGCAGGGCGCCCGAGAGGAGGGATCCCCCGAGGGTGCGGCGGGACAGGGTCATGGCGCTTCCTTCCTCCGGCGCGCCTTGTCCGGCGCGTCCGGGGCCACGGGAGCGCCCTGCTCCGGTCTCGTCAACCGTTGAGCGGCCCTGCGGATTCACGCATCCAGGCGTTGTCGCCCTTCCGCGATCCACCTCAGCCGTCCGCGGTGATGCCCAGGCGCTTGATCAGCCCGGCCCAGCGCTGGCGCTCCGCCGCCGTCAGCTCGGTGAAGGCTTGCGGGCTGGAGGCGACCACCTCGAACCCCGCCCCTTCCAGCACGCCGCGCACCTTCGGGTCCGTCAGCGCCGTCCGCGCCTCGGCGGACAGGCGCGCGGCGACGTTCGCGGGCGTCGCCGCGGGGGCAACGAGCCCGATCCAGGCGTAGCTCGCCGCGTCCGGCACTCCGGCCTCGGCCAGGGTGGGCACCTCGGGCAGCTTCGCCAGGCGCTGGTCCGCCGTGACCGCCAGGGCGCGCGCCTTGCCGTCCTGCACCTGCGGGATAATGCCCGCGGCGATCTGGATCATGGCCTGGATGCGCCCGGCCACGAGATCCACCGTCGCTTCCGGGAAGCCGCGATAGGGCACGTGGACGAGGTCGATCCCCAGCCGCGCCTTCAGCTCCTCCATCGCCAGGTGCCCCGCCGAGCCGGGGCCGACGGAGCCGAAGCTCATCTTGCCCGGATTGGCCTTCGCATAGGCGACGAAGGCGGCGAGGTCCTGCGCGGGCACGTCGGGGTGCACCACCAGCAGCTGCGCCCCGCGCACGAGCTGGGAGAGGTAGGTCAGGTCCGTCGCCGGGTCGTAGGGCAGCCGGGTGTAAAGGGCCGGGGCCGTCACCAGTGGGCCGTTGATGCTGACCCCGATCGTGTGCCCGTCCCGCGCCTTCGCGATCAGGTCCGTACCCAGGTTGCCGCCGGCGCCGGAGCGGTTATCCACCACGAAGGGCTGGCCGAACGCCTCGGAGAAGTGCGGCACCAGGGCCCGCGCCGCCGTGTCCGGCGTACCGCCCGGCGGGAAGGGCACGATCATGCGGACGGGGCGCGAGGGCCAGGCCTCCTGCGCGCGGGCAGCGGGCGCCAGGGCCGCGAGCGCCGCGCCGCCAAGCAGGGCGCGCCGGGTCGGCGCGAGGTCGTCAGGGCTCATCTCGTTCTCCTCCCGACGGAGGGGTGCCGGTCCCCTTCCGCAGTGTCGGAGCCGGTCATTCCACTTCGGGAGGAGTTGCGCCAGGGGGTTCCCGGTCCGGAAAGTTCGATGTCGAGAGGGGCGCCTGCACGTGCCGCTCGCGCACGAAAGAAGCCGATCCTGCCGCCCGGCAGATCGGCTCAAACAACATATTTGGGGAGAATTGGCGGACCCGATACGATTCGAACGTACGACCTTTGCCTTCGGAGGGCAACGCTCTATCCAGCTGAGCTACGGGTCCGTTGCCCCTCCCATACCCTACCCGGGCGCCGGGGGGAACCCCCGGCGCGCCGCGCATATTTACGCCACCAAGGGCAGGGTCCCAGGTCTCGTCGCCATTTCCAGCGCCACCTGCCGCGTCGCGTCGACCCGCCGCATCCAGCCGCGCCCGAAGCTCGGGAAAGTCCCTAGCCCCCGGTAATAGGCCATCCGGGCCTCGGCTAGGCGCCTGATTAGGTCCGGCGCCCGGCAGGCCCGCGCCGCCGCCAGCGTGATCGGCCCCACCGACCCATCCACCGAGACCCCGGCCGCCTTCTGCAGCATCTTCACGGACCGACCCGGCCCGGCGTTCACCCCGAAGTCGAAGACCATCAGGTCCACCCCGGCCGGCAGTTCGGCGCAGCGCATCGGGGTCCAGTAGCGCACACGGTAGATCTCGCGCGCCTCGGCCCGGGTCAGGGCCCGCATATCGGCCTCGGTCACCTCCCCATCCCGGAACTCGGAGAGGGTGCGGAGCGTGATGCCCATGTTGGTCGCCCCGCCGGGATCGGCCGGGTGGTTCACGAACCCGCCCTCTGACTTCAGCACCTCGTCCAGGCAGGCCTCGAAGCGGTCCTCATCGGCGGGCCCGGGCGCGGCCAGGAAGGAGACCGGCCGTACCGATGGCGCGGGCGCCGCATCCCGCAGCGTCGCCATGGCCGCCTGCACCTGCTGTGCCTGGGCGTCCTGCAGCCGCCCGACGATCGCGTCCTTCTCCCGCGAGGACTGGGAGGAACCGATCCAGAAGTTCACCACCGCCGCGAAGGCGGCGCCGAGGGAGCCGACGGTGATGTTGATGACGCTGGCCACCTGCGGATCGAAGCGCGCGGCGCCGCCCGGCCCGGCATCCAGGGTCACCAGCAGGATCAGCACGGCGAAGAACCCCAGCACCACCAGGGAGGAGACGGTGGCCGGCCCCCAGGCCAGGCGGCTGCCGCCCCGCAGCATCTCCGCCATGCTCGCGCGGGCGGATTGCGTGTCGCTCAGCGTGGCGCGCAACGTGTCCAGCGCCGCATTCCTCTGCCCGGCCTCGCGCTCGGCGCCCAGCCGCTCGCCCTCCAGCGCGATCTCGGCCAAGCGGATTCGCAAGGCATTCACCTTCTCCGTGTCCGCGGCGAGCGCCGCGCGGGCGGCGGCAGGGTCCTCCGTGCCCGCCACTTGCCGAACGGCATCGGCCACCGTCCCGGCCAGGGTGCCGGCCCGGTCGCCGGCAATGAGGCGGATGATCTCCGGCGCCAGGGAGGCGGCAATGGCGACGAGGGGGAAGGCCATGCAGGAACTCCTGTCAAAGAACCAAACAGGAACATAAGCCGAAGCGCTATAGGAAATCAAGCCTTTTCGGCCGTTCCGCCTTGTTGCTTCCCCCCACCGGGAGCATGGTGCCCCCTTCCGCCCCAAGGTGCCTGCGATGAACGAGATGTCCCCCTCGCGTCCGAACAACCTCGACTCGTTCTGGATGCCCTTCTCCGACAACCGGCACTTCAAGGGCACGCCCCGCATGCTCGCGCGGGCGGAGGGGATGTCCTACTTCACGCCGGAAGGTCGCGAGGTGCTGGACGGCACGGCGGGCCTGTGGTGCTGCAACGCCGGCCACGGCCGCCGCGAGATCACGGAGGCCATCCAGAAGCAGGCCGCGGTGATGGACTTCGCCCCCACCTTCCAGCTCGGCCACCCCATTGCCTTCGAGGCGGCGGCGCGCGTGGCGGAGATGACGCCGGCGGGCCTGGACAAGGTCTTCTTCACCAATTCGGGCAGCGAGAGCGCGGACACGGCCCTCAAGATCGCCCTGGCCTACCAGCGCGCCCGCGGCCAGGCCCAGCGCGTGCGCCTGATCGGGCGGGAGCGCGGCTACCACGGCGTGGGCTTCGGCGGCATGTCGGTGGGCGGCATTGGCGGCAACCGCAAGCAGTTCGGCGCCATGCTCCCCTACGTGGACCACCTGCCCCACACCCACGACCCTGCCCGCAACGCCTTCACCAAGGGCCAGCCGGAGCACGGGGTGGAGCTGGCGAACCGCCTGCAGGACCTGGTCGCCCTGCATGGCGACACCATTGCCGCCGTGATGGTGGAGCCGGTGGCGGGCTCCACCGGCGTGCTGGTGCCGCCGAAGGGCTACCTGGAGCGCCTGCGCGAGATCTGCGACGCCAACGGCATCCTGCTGATCTATGACGAGGTGATCACCGGCTTCGGCCGCCTCGGCACGGATTTCGGGGCGGAGCGCCTGGGCGTGACACCGGACATCATGACCATGGCGAAGGGCCTGACCAACGCAGCCGTGCCGATGGGGGCGGTGGCCACCTCCAACGAGATCTACGACACGGTGGTGAACAACTCCGCTGCCGGGATCGAGCTGTTCCACGGCTACACCTATTCCGGCCACCCGCTCGCCTCGGCCGCCGCCATCGCCACCCTCGCCCTGCACCGGGAGGAGGACCTGCCCGGCCGGGCGCGGGCGATCGAGCCCTACTGGCAGGAGGCCGCGCACTCGCTGAAGAGCGCGCCGGGCGTGGTGGACATCCGCGACTTCGGCCTCATCGCCGGCATTGAGCTCGCCCCGCGCGAAGGCAAGCCCGGCACCCGCGCAATGGACATCTTCCGCAAGTGCTTCGACGACGGCGTCCTGGTGCGCGTGACGGGCGACATCGTGGCCCTCTCCCCGCCGTTGATCATCGAGAAGCCGCATGTGGACCGTATCTTCGGCACCCTGAGCGACGCGATCCACGCCATTCACTGAGGCGGACAGGGGGAGCCTCGGCTCCCCCTCCGTAACCTGCGTTCGCCGCGTGGCGTTGGGCATCCTGAACGACGGAGCCCGCCGCGCCCATGAGCACCACCCTGGCGCCCGAGGGGCGCCCGCCCGCCCAGGTTCCGCCGCCGTCCAGCCCGGAGCTGGGCCATCTGCTCACCGTGGTGGTGGGGGTCGTCGTTGTCGCCGGGCTCTACCTGGCGCGCGAGGTGCTGATCCCCATCACCCTCGCCATCCTTCTCTCCTTCGTCCTCGCGCCCCTGGTCGGCCTCCTCCGCCGCCTGCGGCTGCCGCGCGTGCCGGCGGTGCTGCTCTCCGTGCTGCTGGCGCTGGGCCTGATCCTGCTGATCGGCAGCATCATCGGCGTGCAGATCGCCGGCCTGGCCCGGGACGCGCCCCGCTACCAGAGCGCGGTGCAGGAGAAGGTGGAGGCCGCGCAGGACACCGTTTTCGGCCGCATCCGCGACTTCTCCCGCCGCCTGAGCAACGAGGCGGCGCCCCCAGCGCCGGCCCCGGCCCCGGACCCTCGTGGGCCGGAGGGGACGATCCCCGCCACCCCGGCCCTGCCCGGGCTGGGTGGAGGCGACGAGCGCCGCCCCGTGCCGGTGGAGATCCGCCCCGGCGAATCCTCCGCGGTCGAACTGGCCCGCAAGATCGTCTCGCCCGTCCTTGGCCCGCTGGAGACGACCTTCATCGTCTTCATCGTCGCCGTCTTTGTCCTCCTCCAGCAGGAGGACCTGCGGGACCGGCTGATCCGCCTCTTCGGCTCCAGCGACCTCCACCGCACCACCGAGGCGCTGGACGATGCCGGGCGGCGCCTCAGTAAGTACTTCCTCGCCCAACTCATGCTGAACGGCTCCTTCGGCGTGCTGGTCGCCATCGGGCTCTTCATCATCGGCGTGCCCAGCCCGATCGTCTGGGGCATCCTGGCCGCGCTCTTCCGCTTCGTGCCCTATGTCGGATCCATCCTCGCCGCGGCCATGCCCCTGGTGCTGGCCGCGGCCACGGAGCCGGGCTGGTCGATGGTGATCTGGACCGGCGTCCTCTTCCTCGTCACGGAATCCGTCATGGGCCAGGTGGTGGAGCCCATGGTATACGGCCATTCCACCGGCCTCTCGCCGGTCTCCGTGATCGTGGCCGCCATCTTCTGGACCTGGCTCTGGGGTCCGATCGGCCTGATCCTGGCCACGCCGCTCACCCTGTGCCTCGTCGTGCTCGGGCGGCACGTGGAGCGGCTGGAATTCCTCGACGTCATGCTGGGCGACCGCCCCGCCCTGACCCCCGTGGAGAACTTCTACCAGCGCATCCTGGCCGGCGACACGGACGAGGCCCTCTCCCAGGCCGAGACGCTGCTGCAGGACCGATCCCTCACCTCCTACTACGACGAGGTAGCCCTCAAGGGCCTGCGCCTGGCCGCGAACGACGCGGAGCGCGGCGTGCTGCCGCCGGGGCGCCTGGAGCGCATCCGGAACGCCGTGAACGGGCTGGTGAACGACCTGTCGGACGTGCCGGACGGCGACCCGCCCCCGAAGCCGCAGAAGGCGGAGCCCGAGGCGATGCCGGCCGGGCGGACGGCGGACGAGAAGGCCGTGCCGAGCCAGCCCGCCCCGGACATCGTCCTGCCGCCCCGTGCCGAACGCGCGGGCAACTGGGGCTCGGAGACATCCGTCCTCTGCCTCGCCGGTCGCGGCCCCCTGGACGAGGCCGCCTCCGCCATGCTCTCCCAGCTTCTCGCCAAGCACGGCCTCGGCGCCCGCGTGGTGCCGCACGAGGCCAGCTCGCGTGAGCAGGTCGGGCGGCTGGAGACGGCGGGGGTCGCGATGGTCTGCGTCTCCTACCTCGACATCTCCGGCAGTCCCGCGCATCTGCGCTACCTGCTGCGCCGCCTGCGCCAGCACCTGCCGGGCGTGCCGCTGCTGGTCGGCCTCTGGCCCGAGGGCGATGCGGTGCTGACCGATGCCAGCCTCGCGAAGGCCGTGGGGGCCGACTACTACACATCCTCTCTCCACGCGGCCGTCATGGCCTGCCTGAAGGCCGCCGTTTCCGGCGCGCAGAGCCCGGGCGCCGCCCAGGCAGCGATGGAGAAGGCGGACAGGAAGCCCCTGCCGGGCTGAACAGGGGGGGCGCGCCTGGCCCTGGGAGGCTCTACTTCCCAGACCCTCCGCCGGGGTGGCAACGGCCACCCCGGACCCCGCGATCGGGCTGCCGCAGATAGGATGATCGAAGGGCGGCGCCGCGGCGGCGGTCCGGGGCTGGGACCTTCAGGCGCTCTTGCGCTCGGCGTTCCGCTTGCGGGTGGCCGCGGCCTTCTTCGCGGCGGCCGAACGCTCCTCCGGCGTGCGCCGGGCGGCCGCCTTCTTGGCCGAGGCAGAGCGGTCGCTCGCCGGCCGTGCCGCGCTGGCGGCCCCGCCCCGCTTGCCGCCTGTCCGCGACGGCTCCTTGTTCATCGGCTTGCCGCGGCCGGAGCCGCTCTTCTTGCCCCCGCCCGTCTCCTTGTTGACGGTCGCCCAGGCGCGGCGCTCCGCCTCTTCCTCCGGCACGCCCCGGGATTCGTAGGAATCCTCGATGTGCTCGGCCATGCGCTTCTGCTTGTCGGTATAGGCGGATTTGTCACCACGGGGCATCGGATCGGTCTCCTGCCATGCGGATGGCGGGACAAACGCATGAACCCCGGGCCCGGTTCAATCGGCCACCCCGATACCATATAACGCGGCGAAGCGGCCCTCCCCCGAGGGCCACCGAGACTTGCCCGAAGGCACCCCTCATGTCCGAAACCGCTCCTACCCCCGTTACCGTCCTCACCGGCTATCTCGGCGCCGGCAAGACCACCCTGCTGAACCGTATTCTCACGGAGAATCACGGCCGCAAGTTCGCGGTGGTGATCAACGAGTTCGGCGAGATGGGCGTGGACCAGGACCTCGTCATCGACGCGGACGAGGAAGTGTTCGAGATGAACAACGGGTGCATCTGCTGCACCGTGCGCGGCGACCTGATCCGCATCATCGGCGGGCTGATGAAGCGCCGCGACCGGTTCGACGGCATCATCGTGGAGACCACGGGCCTGGCGAACCCCGCCCCCGTCGCCCAGACCTTCTTCGTGGACGAGGACGTGAAGCGCGCCACGCGCCTGGACGCCATCGTGACTGTCGTGGACGCCAAGCACCTCCTCACCCGCCTGGGCGACAGCCCGGAGGCGGAGGACCAGGTGGCCTTCGCCGACGTGATCGTGCTGAACAAGATGGATCTCGTGAGCGCGGAGGAGGCGGACGAGGTGGAGCGCCGCATCCGCGCCATCAACCCGACCGTGGAGATCCGCCGCGCCATCAAGTCCGAGGTGCCGCTGGACGCCGTGATCGGCCGCGACGCCTTCAGCCTGGACCGCATCCTGGCGCGGGAGCCCGAGTTCCTCTCCGGCGACGACGAGCACAGCCACGACAGCGCCGTGCAGTCCGTCTCCTTCGAGCTCGACAAGCCGGTTGACCCCGAGAAGTTCAACGCCTGGATCGGCGAGCTGCTCCAGACCAAGGGCCAGGACCTGCTGCGGACGAAGGGCATCCTGCACTACAAGGGCGACGACCGGCGCTTCGCCTTCCAGGCCGTGCACATGATCGCTGACGGCGACTACATCGGCGATTGGAAGGAGGGCGATCCGCGCAAGTCCCGCATCGTCTTCATCGGGCGCGACCTGAACCGGCCCAAGCTGCGCCGCGGCTTCGAATCCACGGCGGCCTGAACATGTCGGACGTTGCGGACGCGGATTTCCTGCTGGACCAGCGCGGCACCGGGCGCGAGCTCGGCGCCTGGGTGGCCGACGTCGCTTTCGGGAAGGAGGGGCGCTCCGCCGCCTTCGCCCTCTCGGATGGCAGCATCCACCTCGCCACCCCCGCGGACCATACGGGGGAGTGGCGGAAGCTGGAAGCGCATGACGGCGCCGTCCTCAACATGATCCCGGACAGCGCCGACGGCCTGCTCTCCGGCGGCGACGACGGCAAGCTGCTGCACGTCGCGCCGGACGGCACGGTGGAGGTCGTCTCCGATTTCGGAATGATGAAGTGGGTGGCGCACCTCGCCGCCCATCCCTCCGGGCTGCGCGCGATCGCGGTGGGCAAGAACGTCCACCTGCTGGACGGCAAGGGTGCCAAGCTGAAGACCCTCGGCCCGCACCCCTCCACCGTCGGCGGCGTGGCGATCGACGCCAAGGGCAAGCGCGTCTTCGCCTCCCACTACAACGGCGTCTCCTCCTGGTTCGTGGGCGCGAAGGAGGACAAGCCGCGCGTGCTGGAGTGGAAGGGCAGCCACCACGCCATCGCCGTCTCCCCCGATGGCCAGAACGTAGTCACGGGGATGCAGGAGAACGCGCTGCACGGCTGGCGCCTGACGGATAGCCAGCACATGCGGATGTCCGGCTACCCCGCGAAGACCCACTCCCTTTCCTTCACCGCCAAGGGCCGCTGGCTGGCCTCGTCGGGCGCGGATTCGGTTGTGCTCTGGCCCTTCTTCGGCGGTGGCCCCATGGGCAAGGCGCCGACGGAGATCGCGGGCGGCGACCAGGTGATCTGCACCCGCGTCGCCTGCCACCCGCAGCACGAGGTGGTGGTGGCGGGGTTCCAGGACGGGCTGGTGCTGATGGCGGAGATCGCCTCCGGCAAGGTGGTGCCCGTCGCGGCGCCCGGGCGCGGCGCCATCTCGGCGCTGGCCTGGAACGCGGCCGGCACGCACCTCGCCTTCGGCACGGAATCCGGCTTTGCCGGGCTCATCGACTTGGCGAAGCGCTAGGCCAGCCCCACCCTGGGGTCATGAGCGATCGCATCACGACCCCCCTCCTCTCCATTCCCCGCCTCGGCCTGGGCACCTACCGCCTGACCGGGCCGGCGGGGCAGGCCGCCGTGGAATCGGCCCTGGCCATGGGCTACCGCGCCCTGGACACGGCCGAGATGTACGGCAACGAGGCGGAAGTCGGGGCAGGCCTCCACGCCTCCGGCCTGCCGCGCAAAGACATTTTCGTGACCAGCAAGGTTTGGTGGGACCATCTCAGCCCCGGCGAGATCCGCCAGGCCTGCGAGACCTCCCTCCGCAAGCTCGGCACGGACTACCTGGACCTTTACCTCGTGCACTGGCCGGCCGCCGACATGGATCTGCATCGCGTGATGCACGACATGACCCGGCTGCGCGAGGAAGGCCTGACCCGCGCGATCGGCGTGGCGAACTTCCCGCCGCATCTGCTGAAGCGCGCCATCGAGACAGGCGCGCCGATCGCGGCGAACCAGGTGGAGTACCATGCCCAGCTCTCGCAGGACCGGCTGCTGGACATCACCCGGCCCAACAACATCGTGCTGACCGCGTATTCCCCACTCGGCCGCGGCGTGATGACGGAGAACCCGGTCATCCAGGCCGTGGCCGCGCGCCACGGCACCGGCGCCGGGCAGGTCGCACTGGCCTGGCTGCTGCGGCAGGATGGCGTGGCTGCCATTCCCAAGGCCTCACGCCCGGAGAGTCAGCGCGCGAACCTGGAGGCACTGGCCCTCGCGGGTCAGCTCACCGATGCGGATGTAGCGGAGCTGGATGCGCTGCCAAAAGACCAGCGCCTCGTGAATCCGGCCTTTGCGCCGGATTGGTCGGCCTGATCAGGTGTAGCGGACGGGCTTCGCGGCGCCGGCCGGCGAGACGCAGAAGTGCACGGCCGGGTAGAGAACCGCCGCGGCCTCGGCGGCGGGGGCCTCGGCCTCCGCGGCCTGCTCCACCGGCTTGCGCGGCGCCGGCCGGGCGGCCGGGGCGCGGCGGCGGGACGGGGCCGCCACGGGCCGCTCCGCCCGAACCTGGCGGGAGAAGATGGTCGCGCCGGAGGAGATCGGGGCCGCCACGTCGCACATGGTGGCATTAACGAAGGCCGGAGCGTCCTGCGCGCTTGCAGATGGCGCAAAAGCCACAGCCCCAGCCAGCATTCCGAAGAGTGCGATCGTTCCCCAATTCCGCATCCCCGACCCCCTCTTCCATTCCAGATCAACTAGTTAGCGTCGCTTCTTGCGTCGCCCTCTGCGGAATGAACGCGGAGTCGTGGCGGCGGTTTCTCGCGAAGCCGAAAGGCGGGTCAAGCGTTGGGCGGGCGGCGACAATCCAAACACCCGATCAGGCCCTCCCAGGAGCGACCAGATGAGCGACAAGCCCACCGGAATCCCCGGCGTTTCTCCCCAGGACGACGATGACGAGGTGGATCTCGGCATCAGCGTCCAGGCGGTCGCCAACATCATCGACGCGGCCCGCGCCTCCGACGAGACGGAGGAGGACGAGCTGAACGAGGACGTCGAGATGGAGAATGCCGACGACGCCAAGCCCGACCTGACCGGCGAGAACCTGGAGACCCTGATTGAGGAGCTGAACGAGGACGAGCAGGCCGCCCTCATCGCCCTCGCCTGGGTTGGCCGGGGCGACTACGAGCCGGACGAGTGGGGCGAGGCGCTGGGCCTTGCCCGGGAGCGCAACGAGGCCGACACGGCCGGCTACCTCATGGGCATGGACCTGCTCGGCGACCTGCTGGCCGAAGGCCTGGCCGCCTTCGGCATCGTCGTGGAAGAGATCGAGCGCTGACCCGGATCGCCTGACCCGCGCCGCGGGCCGGTCCTATCCGAAGACCGGCCCCGGCAATCCCGCGATCTCGCGCACCAGCTTTCGGCGAACCGCGTTGCCGAAGGCCTCGAAGTCCTCGGCCGCGATCAGGAAGGCGCCGTCCCCTCCGATCACCGATTCCCGGTAGTAGGCGTCCAGCGGGATAGGCGACGGCCTCCCGAAGGTCGGGCGGTCGTTGATGATCGGCAGCCCGTTGATCGTCACGCCCTCCGCCACTACCCGGTCGCGCACGCTCTCCACGGGCTGGCCGCTGTTGTTCACCCCGTCGCCGGAGACGTCGATCACGCGCCGGGTTCCCTCAAACGGGCTTTCCGAGAGGGTGCGCAAGGAGAAATCCAGCCCGCCGGAGATGGATGTCCAGGAGAGCGCGACGCGCGGCGCCTGCTCCAGCGCCAGGGCCCAGCCCTCCGCCTCCGCCTGGCTGCCGATATGCGTCCAGGGGATCACCAGCCGCTGGTAGTCCGATCCCGCCCACTCGACATAGGCCACCGCGATCGCCCCGGTCATGCCGGAGCGGATCGCCTCCACCACGCGCGGATCGGTAATGGCGTTGCGATAGCCCTCGCGCTGCAGCCGCGCCTCGTCGTCATCGATGGAGCGGGAGACGTCCACCGCCAGCACCAGCAGCAGGTCCACCGCCTCCTCAGCGCGCGCGGGGCCTGCGGTGGGAAGCATCGCGGCGCCGCTCGCCGCGAGAAGGGACCGACGCCGCATGGACCTGCCCTCTGCTGATCCGGCGATCAGATCAGGCGTGTCCACTCCACCGCAATGACTTTTGAATGGCGCACGCGCTTGTCAGGGAAGGTGCACGGCCGGAACGGTCGATGGGTCCGGCGCCCAGCCGCCCGGCACCGGCCGCAGCAGCGGCGCCGCGAAGGCCGCGAGGACCGGCACGTCCCCCGGCCAGCCCGCCACCCAGCGGTCCCCTTGCGCCATCGCCACGAGGAGGCCGACCGGCCGCACCCCAGCCTTCGCCAGCAGCGCCAGCCCGGCCAGGGCGGAGGTGCCGGTGCTGATCACATCGTCGATCAGCAGCACGCGGCGGCCCTGGAGCCGGTGCAGCACGCGCGGGTCGAGCCAGATCCGCCGCTGCCCCGGCGCGGTGGAGGAGGAGACGGAGGCGGAGAGCGCCTCCTCGTACCAGCGCTTGCGGGAGTAGCCGGCTGCCACCCAGTTCGGGTGCCCCAGCGCCTCGGCCACCAGCGGCGCCAGGGCATGGCCCAGCGTGGGCAGGCCGCACACCGCCTCCGCCCCCAGCGGCCGCGCCGCATCGGCCATCCAGCCCGCCAGGCGCCGCTGCACGGCGAAGGAGGTCTGGTTCGCGATCAGCCCGGTGACCGCCACATCCCCGTAGTCACGCAGCGGCAGGCGCAGGGCGGAGCCGTCCGGCATGGCCAGGGCCACGCTGTCCCGATGAGGCGGCGTGTCCGGGGCGGGTTCAAAACCTTGCCAGAAATCCATCCTATGCGCTTGGCACGGTGTCGCGCGGCGGTCCAGCCTCGTACAAACACGCGAATCCCTGCCGGAGACGAGCCATGCCCAGCCGCCGCAACCTCCTCGCCGCCTCGGGCGCCGCCTTCCTGGGCTGGGACGCCACGATCCGCGCCGCCTGGGGCCAGACCCCGCCCGGCGTGCTGGTGATGGCGAAGCAGATCGACGACGTCATCTCGCTCGACCCCGCCGAGAGCTTTGAGTTCACGGGCACCGAGGTCTGCGGCAACGTCTACCAGAAGCTCGCCACCACCTCGGCCGAGGATCCCTCCCGCCTCGTCGGCGACCTCGCGGAGAGCTGGACCGCGAGCGACGACGCGAAGACCTTCACCTTCACGCTGAGGACCGGCCAGAAGTTCGCCTCCGGCAAGGAGGCGACGGCGGAGGACGTGGTCTACTCCCTCCAGCGGGTGGTGGCGCTGAACAAGAGCCCGGCCTTCATCATCAACCAGTTCGGCTTCACCAGGGACAACATGGCGCAGACCATCCGCGCCACGGACCCGCGCACGGTGGTGCTGACCACCGCCGAGCCCACCGCCACCTCCTTCCTGCTCTACTGCCTCTCCGCGGCCGTCGGCAGCATCGTGGAGAAGGCCACCGTCGCCTCGCGCGCCCAGGGCGACGACTGGGGCAATGCCTGGCTGAAGGGCAACTCCGCCGGCAGCGGGCCCTACCGCATCGTCTCCTGGCGCGCGAGCGAGGCGGTGACGCTGGACGCCAACGCGAACGCCGCGAAGGCGCCGGCGACCCGCCGCATCATCCTGCGCCATGTCGCCGATCCCTCCGCGCAGCTTCTCGGCCTGCAGCGCGGCGACTACGACGTGGCGCGCAACCTCGCCTCTGATCAGATCAAGTCGGCGCAGGGCGATAGCCGCTACACCGTGGTCACGCAGCGCAAGGCGGGCCTGCTTTACATCGCCATGAACCAGAAGCACCCCATCCTGTCCAAGCCGCAGGTCCGGCAGGCCATCAAGTGGGCGATCGACTACGAGGGTATCCAGCGCAACATCGTCCCGAACAATTACGCCGTGCACCAGGCCTTCCTGCCGGAGGGCCTGCCGGGCGCGCTGACGGAGAAGCCCTTCAAGGCCGACGTGGCCGCGGCCAAGAAGCTCCTCGCCGAGGCCGGCCACGCGGACGGCGTTGAGATCGGGTTCGACTTCTTCTCCGGCCCGCCGGTGAACGACATCGCCCAGGCCGTGCAGGCCAACCTGGCCGCCATCGGCATCCGCGCCCGCATGCTGCCGGGCGAGATGCGCGCGGTCATCACCAAGACCCGCGCGCGCCAGCACGACCTCGCCCTGCTGCGCTGGGGGTCCGACTACTTCGACCCGCACAGCAACGCCGAGGCCTTCAGCATGAACCCCGACAACGGGGACGATGCGCGCAACAAGACCCTCGCCTGGCGCTCCGCCTGGAACATCCCCGAGCTGACCGCCCGCACCATCGCGGCCGTGAAGGAGACGGATGGAGAGAAGCGGGTGTCGATGTACGAGGCCCTGCAGCGCGATCATCAGCAGCAGAGCCCCTTCGCCATCATGCTGCAGGACCTTGAGGTGGCCGTTGCCCGCAACACGGTGAAGGGCGTGCAGATCGGCGTGCTGAACGACCGCACCGCCTACGCCGGCATCACCAAGGCCTGATGCCCCTCGCGCGTCTCCGGGCGCTGGCGGCCACCGCCGCCAGCATCCCCATCACCCTCCTTGGCCTGGCCGTCGTCACCTTCTTCATCGGCCGCGTGGTGCCGATCGACCCGGTGCTGGCCGTGGTGGGGGACCGCGCGCCCGCCGACGTGGTGGCGCGCGCGCGGGTGGAGCTGGGCCTGGACCAGCCCCTCTACGCCCAGTTCTGGCGCTACCTGACGGACATCCTCTCCGGCAATCTCGGCCGCTCCGTGATGACCTCCAACACGGTTTGGGAGGACATCGCCCGCTACTTCCCCGCCACCTTCGAGCTGGCGACGCTGGCCATCCTCATCGCCGCGGTGCTGGGTATCGGCCTCGGCGTCCTCGCCGCCACGCGCCAGGGCTCCTGGGTAGACCAAGCGGTGCGGGTCTTCTGCCTTGCGGGCCATTCCCTGCCCGTCTTCGTCCTCGCCCTCATCTCGCTGCTCGTCTTCTACGCCTGGCTGGGCTGGCTGCCTGGCCCCGGCCGCCAGGGCATCGTCTTTCAGGACATGGTGGAGCCGGTCACGGGCATCCTGACGCTCGACACGATCCTGGCCGGCGACTGGCCCGCCTTTCAGGACGCGGTGCTGCACCTGATCCAGCCCGCCGGGATCCTCGCCTTCTTCTCGCTTGCCTACATCGCCCGCATGACCCGTGCCTTCATGCTGGCGGAGCTGCGGAGCGAGTACGTCATCACCGCCCGCGCCAAGGGCCTCTCCCCCATGCGGATCGTCTGGCGCCACGCCTTCCGCAACACCGCCGTGCCGCTGGTGACAGTGATCTTCCTCACCTATGCCGGGCTGCTGGAGGGCGCGGTGCTGACGGAGACGATCTTCGCCTGGCCGGGCCTCGGGCAGTACCTCACCGTCTCCCTCCTGAACGCGGACATGAACGCGGTGCTCGGCGCCACCCTCGTCGTGGGACTGATCTACGTGGTGCTGAACCTGCTGGCCGACCTGCTCTACCGCCTGATGGACCCGCGCACGCGATGAGCAAGGACAGCCCCATCGCGGATGCCGCCACCCCTACCGCGGCGCTGGAGCCCGTGCCGGACACGGCGCCGGAAGCCGCCCTGGCGCCCCCGCCGCCACAGCCCGGCGCCGCCCCCTCGCGCCGCGACTGGCTGCTGACGGACACCCCCGCCTCGCGCAGCCAGGCCGCCTGGGGCCGCCGCTACCAGGCCTGGCTCGCCTTCCGCCGCAACCCTCTGGCCATGGTGGGGCTGGGCGTGGTCGTCGTCCTGCTGCTGCTGGCCCTGCTGGCGCCGCTCCTCGCTACCCATGACCCGGGCGCGCAGGAACTCGGCAACCGCCTCGCCGCCCCTTCCGCCGCGCACTGGCTCGGCACGGACGAGCTGGGGCGGGACGTCTGGTCCCGCCTTCTCTACGGCGGCCGGATCACGCTGGGGATGGTGGTGGCGGTGGTGCTGCTGGTGGCCCCGCTGGGCCTGCTGGTGGGCTGTATCGCCGGCTATGCCGGCGGCATCTGGGACCGGCTGCTGATGCGGGTCACGGACGTGTTCCTCGCCTTCCCCCGCCTGATCCTGGCCCTCGCCTTCGTGGCCGCCATGAAGCCGGGGGTGGAGAGCGCGGTGATCGCCATCGCCCTCACCGCCTGGCCGCCCTATGCCCGCCTCGCCCGCGCGGAGACGCTGACCATCCGCCGCACGGACTACGTGGCCGCCGCGCGGATGACGGGCGCCTCACCCGCCCGGATCGTGATGCGCCACGTCATGCCGATGTGCCTGCCGTCCCTCGTCGTGCGCGTCACGCTGGACATGTCCTCCATCATCCTCACCGCCGCTGGCCTCGGCTTCCTCGGCCTCGGCGCCCAGCCGCCCCTGCCGGAATGGGGCACGATGATCGCGACGGCCCGCCGCTTCATCCTGGAGCAGTGGTGGGTGGCGCTGATGCCCGGCATCGCCATCTTCGCCGCCTCCCTCGCCTTCAACCTGCTGGGCGATGGGCTGCGGGACGTGCTGGACCCGAAGCAGCGATGATCACCGATGAGCCCCTGGTGGCGGTGCGGAACCTCCACGTCGACTTCCCCTCCGCTACCGGCGTCACCCACGCCGTACGCGGCGTCTCCTTCGCCATCGGGCGGGAGAAGCTGGGCATCGTGGGGGAGAGCGGGTCCGGCAAGTCCGTGACGGGCCGCGCCCTGATGCGCCTCCTGCCCGGCAGCGCGAAGGTGCGGGCGGACGTGCTGCGCTTCGGCACCACGGACATCCTGCAGGCGGGCGAGCGGGAGATGCGCGCCCTGCGCGGCGGCCGCATCGGCCTGATCCTGCAGGACCCGAAATACAGCCTGAACCCCGTGATGACCGCGGGTGCCCAGATCGCGGAGGCGCTGCGTGCCCACAAGCGCCTGGGCCGGCGGGAGGCGCGCGACGCCGCCCTGGCCCTGCTGGAATCCGTCCGCATCCGCGACCCCCGCCGCGTCCATGATGCCTACCCGCACGAACTCTCCGGCGGCATGGGCCAGCGGGTGATGATCGCCATGATGCTCGCCCCCGACCCGGAGCTGCTGATCGCGGACGAGCCCACCTCCGCCCTCGACGCCAGTGTGCAGGCGGAAATCCTCTCCCTCATCGAGGAGCAGGTGGACCGGCGCGGCATGGCGCTGATGCTCATCAGCCACGACCTCCCCCTCGTCGCCCGCTTCTGCGACCGCGTGGCGGTGATGTATGCCGGCCAGGTGATGGAGGAGCTGCCCGCCGCCGAGTTGCACCACGCCCGCCACGCCTACACGCGCGGGTTGCTGGAATGCCTGCCCAGCCTTTCAGAGCGGCGGGAACGCCTGCCCACCCTGCGGCGCGACCCCGCCTGGCTGGCGCCCCGCCCATGATCGACGTGCAGAAGCTGGACATCCGCTTCGGCGCCAACCACGCGGTGCGCGGCGTCTCGTTCCAGGTAGGCCAGGGCGAAACCTTCGGCCTCGTGGGCGAGAGCGGCAGCGGCAAGTCCACCGTGCTGCGGGCCATCGCCGGCCTTGTCACGGACTGGACCGGCCGCATCGCCGTGGACGGCCAGTCCCTCGGCCGGAAGCGCGACCGCGCCTTCTTCCGCACCGTCCAGATGGTGTTCCAGGACCCCTACGGCTCCCTCCACCCCCGCCAGACGGTGGACCGCATCCTCTCGGAGCCCCTGGTCGTCCACGGGGTGAAAGACGCCGACGCCCGCATCGCCCGCGCGCTGGAGGAGGTGGCCCTGCCCCGCACGGCGCGCTTCCGCTACCCCCACCAGCTCTCGGGCGGCCAGCGGCAGCGCGTGGCCATCGCCCGCGCCCTGGTGGCTGACCCCCGCGTGCTGCTGCTGGACGAGCCCACCAGCGCGCTCGACGTCTCCGTCCAGGCCGAGGTCCTGAACCTCCTGGCCGATCTCCGCGCCGCGCGGGGCCTCACCTGCATCCTCGTCTCGCACAACCTGGCGGTCGTCGCCCATCTCTGCGGCCGGCTGGCGGTGATGCAGGGCGGCCAGATCGTGGAGCAGCTGGACGAGGCCGCCCTCCGCGCCGGCCGGGCGGTGCACCCGCACACCCAGGACCTGATCCGGCTCTCCCGGGTGTTGGAGGAGCCGGCGGGCTGATTTTCCGTCGCGGGTGTCAAGGGCTGACGTGCGGAACATTCCGCTGATATTCTGGCCCGGAGACGGCATCCCGGTCAGCGCGGACCCTCGGCCGCCGGCTCATGCACCCGAAAATGCCGAGTGAAACGAGAACACGGTGTCCGACTCCTTCCCCGCCCCGCAGGCCGCCCCTGAACCCCACTCCTTCTACGACCTGACCGGCCCGGCGCCGGTGGAGCAGCCGGAGGACTACACGGCCTTCTACGGCAAGTGGGGCGCCTCCCGAAGCTACGGCACGGCCGGGGGCGTGGTGACCTGGAGCATCGCCGGATCGGGGCTCGCCAACACGACGGGCACCTACAATTTCTTCACCGGCAGCACCGTGTCGCTGTCGAGCTTCCTGTCCTTCGACTACAACGCCGTCCTCGCGCAGGCTTTCGCCGCCTGGTCGTCCGTGGCGAACATCACCTTCGTCCAGGTGGCCGATGGCGGCGGCAACATCGGCACCGGCCTTTCCGCGAACATCCGCATCGCCGGCGGCTACGTGGATGGCCACCCCTACAGCAGCGTTCTGGGATCCGCCTTCTACCCGTCCTCCTATACGAACCCCGCCAACGTGGCCACGGCCGGCGACATCGTCTTCGACAGCGCCGAGGGCAGCTTCTGGAACGCCAGCACCTTCCTCGCCGTCGCCACGCATGAGATCGGGCACGCGCTGGGGCTGGGCCACTCCTCAGACCCCAACGCCATCATGTACGCCTACCACAACGCCGCCCTCACGCCCCAGGCCGACGACATCGCCGGCATCCGGTCCATCTACGGATCCGCCAGCAGCTGGCCCGGCGCGGTGACCATCAACAACGTCGTCCTCACGGAAGGCACGGGGGGCACGACCTTCGCGAACTTCACGGTCAGCCGCAGTGGCGGGACCTCCGCCTTCTCCGTGAACTACGCCACGTCGGATGGCGCGGCGCGGGCCGGCACCGACTATGTCGCGACCTCCGGCACCCTGTTCTTCGAGAGCGGCGCCACGTCGAAGACGATCTCCGTCGCCGTCCTCGGGGATGGCATGCATGACCCGAACGAGACCTTTGCCGTCGTCCTCTCCGGCGCCACCAACAATGCCTCCTTCAGCAACGCCGTCGGGGTCGGTATCCTGCGGGAGGACGACCCCGCCTTCCACCCGGTTGGTCTTGTCCTTGGGAATTTCGCGCCCTCTGCCGGTGGCTGGGTCAACAACGACCTCGTTCCCCGCCACCTCGCGGACGTGAATGGCGACGGCATGGCCGACATTGTCGGCTTCGGCTACGGGGGCGTCCTCGTCTCGCTCGCCACGGGCTTCGGTGCCTTCGCCGCCCCCAGCTTCGAGCTGGGCGCCTTCGGTGCCAGCAACGGCGGCTGGGTCAGCGACAATCTCCTGCCGCGCGAGCTGGCCGACGTGAACGGCGATGGCATGGCCGACATCGTCGGCTTCGGCTTCAATGGGGTCCTTGTCTCCCTCGCCACCGGTGGCGGCCACTTCGCCGGCCCTACCATCGAGCTGGGCGCCTTCGGAGCCAACAGCGGCGGCTGGGTCAGCAGCGACGTCCTTCCCCGCAAGATGGGCGACGTGAACGGCGACGGCATGGACGACATCGTCGGCTTCGGCTTCAACGGGGTGTACGTCTCCCTTGCCACTGGCGGCGGCCATTTCGCCGGCCCCAGCTTCGAGCTGGGCGCCTTCGGCGCCAATAACGGCGGCTGGGTCAGTGACAATCTCCTGCCGCGCGAGCTGGCCGACGTGAACGGCGACGGCATGGACGACATCATCGGCTTCGGCTTCAACGGGGTGTACGTCTCCCTCGCCACCGGCGGCGGCCATTTCGCCGGCCCCAGCTTCGAGCTGGGCGCCTTCGGCGCCAACAGCGGCGGTTGGGTCAACAACACCCTCCTCCCCCGCGAGATGGCGGACGTGAACGGCGACGGCATGGCCGACATCATCGGCTTCGGCTACGGGGGCGCCTACGCCTCCCTCGCCACGGGGGGCGGCCATTTCGGGCCGATGGCGCTGCAGGTCGCGGATTTCGGTGCCTCGGCCGGCGGCTGGGCCAGCAACGCCGTCGTCCCGCGTGAGCTGGCCGACGTGAACGGCGACGGGCACGACGACATCATCGGCTTCGGCTACGGGGGCGTCTACACAACCCTTTCCAACTACGCCTGATCCCTTCCGGCGGCCCTGCCCGGCCGCCGGCAGGCCACCGGGCAGGTGACGGTCCAAGGCGCGCGGACTGCGCGGCGCACCTTGGCAAGGACTCCACCCCCCTCGCGGGCCGGGCCGCCGCGCTGCGGTCCCGCCTCGGCCGCCGATCCTGCCCGGCAGCGCACGGCGGGCGGCGCCCGGCCACCCTCTTGCCGCCGCCGCCCTCCCCTCGCAGAGTGCGCGCAACGATCCGGGGGAGGAAGCATTGACCCAGCCCATGAACCGGCGAGCCTTGCTCTCGGCCGCCGCCGCCCTGCCCGTGCTGGCCGCGCCGCGGCTGCTGCGGGCCCAGACCCGCTACAAGCCGGAATACAAGATCACGGTGGTCGGCAATCGCCCGATCGCCCTCTCGGAATCCGCCTTCGTCTGGGCCGACCTGGTAAACCAGCGCAGCGAGGGCCGGCTGAACTTCAAGGTCTATCCCGGCTCCTCCCTCGTCGGCGGCGACCAGACGCGGGAGCTGGTAGCGATCCGCCAGGGCGTGATCGACGGCGCCGTCTTCTCCACCATCAACATCTCCCCCCAGGTGCGGGAGATGAACCTCTTCTCCCTCCCCTTCCTCCTGCCGAACCACGCCGCCTTCGACGCGCTGGTGGCGAGCGAGGTGGGCGCCGCCCTGTTCCGCACCCTGGCCCAGCGCGACATCGAGCCCCTGGCCTGGGGCGAGAACGGCTTCCGCGAGATCAGCAACAGCAAGCGCCCCATCCGCGCCCCCGCCGACCTGCGCGGCCTGAAGATCCGCTTCGCCGCCGGCGCTATCTTCTCCGAGATCTACACCGCCCTCGGCGCCAACCCCGTGCAGATGTCCTTCGCGGACCTGCAGCCCGCCCTCTCCACCGGCGCGGTGGACGGGCAGGAGAACCCGGTGAACCTCTTCCTCGGCTTCCGCATGGACACGCTGGCGCAGAAGCACCTGACCATGTGGAACTACTGCGCCGATGCCGGCATCGTCTCCATCAGCAAGCCCGTTCTCGCCAGCCTGGAGCCCCGGGACCGCGAGATCGTGGTGGAGGCGGCGCGGGAGGCGGGGCAGGCCGGCAACAACGCCGCCCGCAAGGGCCTGGGCGTTCCGCCCAGCAGCGACCGCTCCTCGCTGGAGGAATGCGCCCGCCGCGGCGTTGAGGTGATCGACCTTTCCGCCGCCGAGAAGCGCGCCTTCGCGCAGGCCACGAAACCTGTCTACGACAAGTGGGCGCAGACCGTCGGCACCGACCTCGTCCGCAAGGCCGAGGCCGCCATCGCCCGTGTGAGCTGACCCACCGCACCGCATGACCGAGCACGCCGATATCCAGGCCCCGGGCCTCCAGCTCGGGGAGGCCCCGCCGCGCGTTCCCATCACCCTAGAGGGCGCGCTGGCCGCCGCCGCCATGGCGGTGCTGGCCGTCATCACCATGGCCAACGTCGCCATGCGCTACCTGACGGACGTCTCCATCGCCTTCACCGAGGAGTACTCGGTGGCGATCATGGTGGTGATGACCTTCCTCGGCAGCGCCGCCGCCTTCGGGGCGGACCGCCACATCCGCGTCACCTACTTCACCGAGAAGCTGCCGATCCGCACCGCCCGCATGGTGGAGATCCTCGTCCTCCTCTGCGGCCTCTTCGTCTTCGGGTCGCTCGCCTGGTTCGGCGCCTTCTACACCTGGGACGAGTACCGCTTCGAGGTCCTCTCCCCCGGCCTCGGCGTGCCGCAATGGCTCTACACGGGCTGGATGCCGCTCATGTCCCTCGTCATCTGCGCGCGCCTGATCGGCCGCATGATCCGGGTGGCCCGCGCGTGACGCTCGCCATCCTCCTCCTCGTCGGCCTCTTCATCCTGCTCATGCTTGTCGGCGTGCCGATCGGCGTCGCCATGGGCCTCACCGGTTTCCTGGTCATCGCGATGGAGGGCATGGGCGCCATGGCCCTGCCCACCAACATCTGGACGGGCATCGCCAAATACCCCCTCCTCGCCCTGCCCATGTTCGTCCTCGCCGGGATGGTATTCGAGCGGGCGGGCGTCGCCGCGCGCATGGTCGGCTTCGCCCAGCTCCTCGTGGGCAACCGCACGGGCGCGCTGGCCATCGTCGCCGTGCTCCTCTGCATGATCCTCGGCGGCGTCAGCGGCTCCGGCGCGGCGGATGCGGCGGCGGTGGCCGCCGTGATGGTCCCGCCCATGCTGCGCCAGGGCTACCCGCCCTCCTACGTCGCCTCCCTCACAGCGGCGGGCGGATCGACGGACGTGCTGATCCCGCCCTCCATCCCCTTCATCGTCTATGCCGTGCTGGTGCCGGGCGTCTCCGTCCCCGCGCTCTTCCTAGCTGGCGTGGTGCCCGGCATCCTCTCCGGCCTCGCCCTTATCATCCCCGCCGTCTGGCTCGCCCGCCGCGGCGGCTTCGGCCTGCCGGAGCCCCGCTCCGCCCGCCCGCCCCTCACCGCCGCCCGCCTCTGGCGCTCCTTCCTCGATGCCCTTTGGGGCCTTGCCGCGCCGGTGGTGATCCTCGGCGGCCTGCGCTCCGGCGCCTTCACGCCCACGGAGGCCGCGGTGGTCGCCGTCTTCTACGGACTCTTCGTCGGCGTGGTGGTCTATCGCAGCCTCTCCTGGCGCGACATCTACGAGGTGCTGCGCGACAGCGCGGAGATCTCCGCCGTCGTCCTCCTCATCATCGCCCTCGCCGCCATCTACGCCCATGCCGGCAGTGCCGCCGGCATCTTCGACGCGCTGGCAACCCTGCTGATCGGCCTGACCACGAACGAGACGGTCATGCTGCTCGCCATCACCGTGCTACTGATGATTGCCGGCACGGCGCTGGACGCCATCTCCACCTACCTCATCTTCCTCCCCATCCTCCTGCCCATCGCCGCCCTGTTCCACTGGGACCTGACCTGGTTCGGCGTGATCATCACCATGAACGTCGCCATCGGCGCCTTCACCCCGCCCACCGCCGTGAACCTCATGGTCACCTGCCGCATCGCCGGCTGCACCATGGAGAGCACCATGGTCTGGGTCTGGTGGTTCCTGCTGGCGATGACGGCCGTGCTGCTCGCCGTCACCTTCGTGCCGGAGATCGCGCTGGCCCTGCCGCGCTGGATGGGGGACCTGTAACAGGTTACGGCCCGTCCATTCCGCCATGCCAAGGAATGGCGCAGGGATGGGCCGGACTGCCCAAACAGGCGCCAGCAGGCCCGACTAGGCAGGCCCCACCGCCCTGGCACGCTTCTCGCAACCCTTGCTTGCAGACCGGCCCGCCGCGGAAGCCCCGCGGGCGCACCGGCCCTTGTGGGACGCGAGAAGAATGAACGTGAATATCACCCGCCGCGCCGCCCTGGCCGGCCTGGGCGGCGCCCTGGCCCTGCCCGCCATCCGCCCCGCCTTCGCCCAGGGAGCCCCGATCAAGGTCGGCGTCCTCCACTCCCTCTCCGGCACCATGGCGATCAGCGAGACGGCGCTGCGCGACACCGTGCTGATGATGGTGGAGGACCAAAACAAGAAGGGCGGCGTGATGGGCCGCCGTCTGGAGGCCGTGGTGGTGGACCCCGCCTCCAACTGGCCCCTCTTCGCCGAGAAGGCGCGGGAGCTGCTGGCCGTCTCCAAGTGCGACGTGGTCTTCGGCTGCTGGACCTCGGTCTCCCGCAAGTCCGTCCTGCCGGTCTTCGAGGAGCTGAACGGCCTTCTCTTCTACCCCGTGCAGTACGAGGGCGAGGAGCAGTCCAAGAACGTCTTCTACACCGGCGCCGCCCCGAACCAGCAGGCGATCCCGGCCGTGGAATACCTGATGGGCAAGGATGGCGGCGAGGCCAAGCGCATCGCGCTGCTGGGCACGGACTACGTCTATCCCCGCACCACCAACCGCATCCTGCGCGCCTACCTGAACAGCAAGGGCGTCGCGGATGCCGACATCATGGAGGAGTACACGCCCTTCGGTCACTCCGACTGGCAGGGCATCGTCTCCCGCGTGAAGCGCTTCGCGGGCGAGGGCAAGAAGACCGCCATCGTCTCCACCATCAACGGCGACGCCAACGTTCCCTTCTACCGCGAGCTGGGCAACCAGGGCATCAAGGCCGAGGACATCCCCTGCGTCGCCTTCTCCGTCGGTGAGGAGGAGCTGGCCGGCATCGACACCAAGCCGCTGGTCGGCCACCTGGCCGCCTGGAACTACTTCATGTCAGTGGAAGGCGCGCCGAACACCGCCTTCAAGAAGATGTGGTCCGACTACATCAAGTCCGACAAGCGCGTGACCAACGACCCGATGGAAGCCACCTACACCGGCTTCCGCATGTGGGTGCAGGCCGTGGAGAAGGCCAAGTCCACGGGCGTGGATGCGGTGCGCGAGGCGATGTACGGCCAGAAGGTGATGGCGCCCTGTGGCTACGAGGAGGTGATGGGCACCAACCACCACCTCTCCAAGCCCGTGATGATCGGCGAGGTGATGGAGAACGGCCAGTTCAACATCGTCTACAAGACGCCGAACGCCATCCCCGCCGAGAACTGGTCCCCCTTCATCCCCGAGAACAAGAACCGTCGGGGCTGACAAGGAAGGAGGGCGGCGGGGCAACCCGCCGCCCGCACGATCATGACGCGCATCCTTCCCCTTCTCCTGGTCCTGCTGTTCGCACTTCCCGCCGCCGCGCAGGACGCCTTCCTCGACGCGCTCCCCGGCCTCGCCGGCGGCTTCGGGACCCAGGCGGAGGCGGTGGAGCGCCTGGGCGCCGGGGGCGACCCGCGTGCCCTGCCCGTGCTGCGCGCCCTCTCGGAGAGCACCCTCCGCAAGAATGGCAGCACGATCATCCTGCCGGACGGCAAGGACGCCGCCACGGGCCAGCCCACCGACACGGCCGCCGCCGAGACGATCCGCATCAACAACCGCGTCCGCTCCGCCCTGCGCGGCGCCTTGGGCCGGCTGCAACTCGTCTCTGCCAGCGCGGATGAGCGCCTCGCCGCCGCCGATTCCGTCTTCCGCAGCCGCAGCGCCGACAACATCGCGCCGCTTGAGGCCGCGATCGCCCGGGAAGCCGTGCCGCTCGTGAAGGAGCGGCAGCAACTGGCCCTCGCCGCCTCCCGCCTCGTCGCAGCCGATGCCGCGGTGAAGCGCCAGGGCATCGCCACCCTGGGCGAAGCCTCTTCCGAGGACGCCCGCGCCCTCCTGCTCGAAGCCCGCGCCGCCAACCCCGACCTGACCGCCGATATCGACAAGGCCGTCGCTGCCATCGACAGCCGCCTGGCCTTCAAGCGCGCCGCCGAGACCCTGTTCCAGGGCCTCTCCCTCGGCTCCGTCCTGCTGCTGGCCGCGCTGGGCCTCGCCATCACCTTCGGCGTCATGGGCGTGATCAACATGGCCCATGGCGAGTTCGTCATGCTCGGCGCCTACACCACCTTCGTGGTGCAGGAGGCCTGCCGCGGCATCCCCTGGCTGCTGCCCTGGTCCCTTCCCCTCTCCGTCCCCGCCGCCTTCCTCGTGGCGGGCCTCGCGGGCGCGGCGCTGGAGCGCGGGCTGATCCGCCATCTCTACGGCCGCCCGCTGGAAACCCTGCTGATGACCTTCGGCGTCGGCATGATCCTGCAGCAGGCCGTGCGCCTGGCCTTCGGCGCCCAGAACCGGGAAGTCCTCTCCCCCGCCTGGATGCAGGGCATCCTCTCCCTGCCCGGCGGCATCAACATCACGCAGAACCGCCTCTGGGTGATCGTCTTCTCCCTCCTCGTCCTCGGCCTGACGCTTGCTGCGATCCGCCTCACCCGCTTCGGGCTGGAGATGCGCGCGGTGGTGCAGAACCGCCGCACCGCCGCCACCATGGGCATCCGCACGGGCCGGGTGGACGCCCTCACCTTCGCCTTCGGCTCCGGCCTCGCCGGCATGGCGGGCGTCGCGCTCTCCCAGATCGACAACGTCTCCCCCAACCTCGGCACAGGCTACATCATCGACAGCTTCATGGTCGTGGTCTTCGGCGGCGTCGGCAGCCTCATCGGCACCCTCGTCGGCGCCATGGGGCTGGGCGTGCTGAACAAGGTCATCGAGCCCTGGGCCGGCGCCGTGCTCGCCAAGGTGGCCGTCCTGGTGATCATCATGCTCTTCATCCAGCGCCGCCCGCGCGGCCTCTTCGCCCTCAAGGGCCGGGCGGCCGAGGCATGAGCGCCACCACCGCCCCCACCGGGACCACCCGCGGCATCCCCGCCCGGCAGCTCCTGCGCGGCGCGATCCTGATCGCGATCCTGCTTCTCGCCCTGCTGCCCCTGCTGAACCACCTGCCCGCCGACAGCGCCTTCCGCGTCTCGGACTTCACCGTGGCCGTCACGGGCAAGTGGATCTGCTACGCCGTGCTGGCGCTGGCGATCGACCTGGCCTGGGGCTACGCCGGCATCCTCTCCCTCGGCCACGGCGCCTTCTTCGCCCTCGGCGGCTACGCCATGGGCATGCACCTGATGCGCCTGATCGGCCCGCGCGGCGTCTACGGCCATCCCGTGCTGCCGGACTTCATGGTCTTCCTCGGCTACCGGGAACTGCCCTGGTACTGGCTGGGCTTCGACCACTTCCCCTATGCCATCCTCATGGCGATGCTGGTGCCGGGGCTGCTGGCCTTCGTTGTCGGCTACCTCTCCTTCCGCAGCCGCATCACCGGCGTCTACTTCTCCATCATCACCCAGGCGATGACCTATGCCCTAATGCTCGCCTTCTTCCGCAACGACATGGGCTTCGGCGGCAACAACGGCTTCACCGACTTCAAGGAGTTGCTGGGCGTGCCGCTGAACACCCAGGCCGCGCGCGCCGGCCTCTTCTACGCCGCCCTCGCGCTGCTGGCCGGATCGCTGGTGCTCTGCCGCCACCTCGTCGGGACGAAGCTCGGCCGCGTCCTCGTCGCGGTGCGCGATGCGGAGAGCCGGGTGCGCTTCCTCGGCTACTCCGTCACCGCCTTCAAGCTCACGGTCTTCGTCCTCTCCGCCGTGCTGGCGGGGTTGGCGGGCGCCCTCTATGTCCCGCTCGTCGGCATCATCAACCCCGGAGAGTTCGCCCCGGGCAACTCGATCGAGGCCGTGATCTGGGTTGCCGTCGGGGGCCGCGGCACCCTCATCGGGGCGCTGCTGGGTGCCTTCTCCGTCAATGCGCTGAAGACCTGGCTCACCTCCGTCGCGCCGGACCTCTGGCTCTTTGTCCTCGGCGGCCTCTTCGTCGCTGTCACGGTCTTCCTCCCCCGCGGCCTCATCGGCCTCTTCCGGAGGGCCACGAAGTGAGCAAGCCCGGCCTCTACATGGACGGCGTCTCCGTCGTCTTCGACGGCTTCCGTGCCCTCAATAACCTCTCCCTCATCGTCGATCCCGGGGAGCTGCGCGCCATCATCGGCCCCAACGGCGCGGGCAAGACGACGATGATGGACGTGATCACCGGCAAGACCCGCCCCACGGCCGGCACGGTCAGGTTCGGGGATGCCGACCTGACGCGGATGGACGAGGCCCGCATCGCCAATCTCGGCATCGGCCGCAAGTTCCAGAAGCCCACCGTCTTCGACGCGCTGACGGTGTTCGAGAACCTGGAGCTCGCCCTCAAGGCCCCGCGTGATCCCTGGTCCTGCCTGCGCTGGGCCCTGGGCGGCGAGTCCCGCAAGCGGATCGAGACCGTCATGGAGGAGATCGGCCTCTCCGCCCGCGCGGGGGACCCCGCCGCCATCCTCTCCCACGGCCAGCGCCAATGGCTGGAGATCGGCATGCTCCTGATGCAGGACCCCGACCTGCTGCTGGTGGACGAGCCCGTGGCGGGCATGACCGACCAGGAGACAGAGCACACCGCCGCCCTGCTCCGCCGCATTGCAGGCCAACGCAGCGTGGTGGTGGTGGAGCACGACCTGGAATTCGTCCGCGCGCTGAACAGCAAGGTGACGGTGCTGCACGAGGGCACGATGCTCTCGGAAGGCAGCATTGACACCGTGCAGAACGACCCGCGCGTGATTGAGGTGTATCTGGGACGATGACCCAACCATGACTCTTCGGGCCACCGACATCCGCCTCTCCTACGGCGCCAGCCTCTGCCTGCGCGGCGTGAACCTCTCGGCCGATCCCGGGAAGATCACCTGCGTCCTCGGCCGCAACGGCGTCGGCAAGTCCTCCCTCATGCGCTCCGTCATGGGGGTGGAGCGCATCAGCGGCGGCCGGATCGAGTGGGAGGGCCGCGACATCGCCGGCATGGCCCCCGCCGACCGCGCCCGCGCCGGCATCGGCTACGTCCCCCAGGGGCGGGAGATCTTCCCCTTCCTCACCGTGCAGGAGAACCTGGAGACGGCGCTGGCCGCCGCCCCGCGCGGCAGCAAGGTGTCGCAGGAGATCTTCGACCTCTTCCCCATCCTCCGCCAGTTCCTCCGCCGCCGCGGCGGCGACCTCTCCGGCGGCCAGCAGCAGCAGCTCGCCATCGCCCGCGCCCTGACGGCCCGCCCGCGCCTGCTGATCCTCGACGAGCCGACGGAGGGCATCCAGCCCAGCGTCATCAAGGATATCGCCCGCGTCATCCGCCATCTGGCGAAGGACCGCGGCATGGCCGTGGTGCTGGTGGAGCAGTATTTCGAGTTCGCCCGCGACCTCGCCGACCGCATCACCGTGATGGTCCGCGGCGAGGTGGCGCTGGAGGGCGAGGCCCAAGCGCTGGAGGAGGACGCCGTCCGCCGCCTGCTGACGGTGTGACCCCCGTTCAGAAAAGCTTGATGGGTGGCGCGTAAGGTGGCGTGACGCTGCCGGCACCGGGCCGGCCGCTCCCCTTTCCGGAGCCATCATGTCAGCCGCCCTCAACTCGCTGCGGATCCGCGGCAGGATTCTCCTCGCGCTCGGCCTGCTCCTCACGGCCCTGACGGGCCTCGGTGGCTTCGCCTATCTCCGCATGGACGGGATGAACGCCGTCATCGCGGACCTCTCGGACAACTGGCTGCCCAGCGCCCAGGTCCTGGGCGACGTGACCAACGAGTTCGAGAAGCTGCGCGCGCGAGAGACGCAGATGATCCTGCGCAGCGATGACCGCCGCGCCCATTCCATCGGCCTCGCGGTGGAGAGCCATAAGCTGTTCGAGGACGCCCTGTCCCGCTACCGCCCCCTGGTCACCGCGGGCGATGAGCGGGGGATCCTGCAGCGGATCGAGGCCGCCTGGGCCACCTACCGCCCGCTGAGCGAGGCCATGGTCACCGCCGCCCGTGCCGGCGACAACGCCCGCGCCTCCGAGATCCTGTTCCGGGGCACCACGGAGCCGCTGGCCGGGCTTCGCCAATCCATCGCCGAGGCGCGCAGCTTCCAGATGTCCCACGGCCTAGCCGCGGCCGAGGCCGGAAAGGCGCTGGGCCGTTCCGCCCATGCCTGGATCGGCGCCGTCCTGGCCGGCGCGGTCCTCCTCAGCCTCATGGTCGGCACCGCCCTGGTCCGCGGCATCTCCGGCCCGATCACGGGCATGACCGCCGCGATGCGCCGCCTGGCGGACCGCGATCTGGGCGCGGACATCCCCGGCACCGGCCGCCGGGACGAGATCGGGGAGATGGCTTCCGCCGTCGCGGTCTTCCGCGACAGCATGAAGGAGGCTGATCGCCTCTCCGCTGAGGCGGAGGCGTCCCGCGCGCATCGCGAGGCGCGCGCGGCGGGGCTGGAGACGCTGGTGCGCGGGTTTGAGGGGCGAGCGGGGGAGATGGTGCGCACCCTCTCGG
>NZ_JANJOU010000034.1 GCF_024594815.1 Roseomonas populi
GTGCTGGTGGGCGCCGGCGGGCTGGGGCTGAACGCCATCCACATGCTGCGCGCGCTGGGGCACCGGCGCATCGTCTCGGTCGATGTCTCGGCCGGGAAGCTGGACGCCGCGAGGGCGGCCGGGGCGAGTGCCGACTCTCAACACTTGCCGATCCAGCTAGGCCAAGCCGATGCAGCACTCGGCAGTCCCCGATGCCGTCAGCAGCTGAAGGTAGTTCAGCGTCTGCACCGCCATCAGCATCTAAAGCGTAGTCATACAATGCTTCGAATCCGGCCACTTGGCATCTGTCCACCCGATGTGAGGCGGACCTACGCATGATTCGGGCTGTGTGTCTTCGTGTGCAAGGCAGGAGTACGCTCGCATCTCCTGCCGCTCTGGCGCCAGCTGCCGCCTACGCGCCGGGTCAGCAGAAGGTTTAACCGGTCAGTGATTTTGCACTCGCGCTGGCACCCCCATTCTTGCCCATGCTATCAGCAGTGAAGCGGACCTAAGTAGAATGGGGAAGTTGATGCTGCGTGTGCTGATGGGCTGCCCAAAAGGAGGTTCCGGGAAAACAACCCTATGCCGCAACCTCGCTGTGACCGCTGCACATGACGGTCTACGTACGCTTACCGCAGATCTCGACCCGCAGGCGACCCTGACTATCTGGTCGCGTCGCCGCCCAAAGAACGTACCAGCGGTCCCGCACTTTAAGGTGGCTTGGGCCGACGCGGACGCATTGCTCGATGATGCGGAGTTCGACAGTTCAGACATTCTGTTCATAGACACTCCCCCTTCTATCGAGACCCAGCCTGCAGCGTTCGGGGCATTGCTTGAGGCGGCTGACCTGATCGTCGTTCCAGCCCGGGCAACTTTCGACGACGCCGAATCCGTGGCTCCTTTCCTCAAGCACTTAAAAGACGAAGGGCGTCCTGCAGTAGCGGTCCTGAATTTTGTGAAGCCAAGAGTGAACATCAACGCCGTCAAGACCTTCCTCCTTCAATCTGGCGAACTTTGCCCTGTCGAGATTGCCGACCGAACTGATTACGCGCGTGCCGGTGCGAAGGGACTTGGATTGGCCGATGTTCCTGGGCATGCAGGTGCTGAGGAAATGAGGGCCGTTTGGGCATTCGTGAGGAGCCGGTTGAAGCTGCCTCGGGCCAAGAAGAAGGGAGGCATTCATGTCCCGGCGACTTAAGCTCGATGCAGCTCCAGATCCTGTGTTGCTGGAGGGTGATGCGCGGGTGCTCGCTCTGCAGGCAGCGAAGTCTGAGCCGCGGCGCCCTGAAGATTATGTTTCTGAGATCGCCCGGCTTTGGGAGCGTGCGCAAGGAGCATTCCTTGAGATTGGACGCCTCCTAATCCGCGCCAAGGAAATGCTGCCACACGGCGAGTACACATCTGCCGTCGAGGAGAACCTCCCGTTCTCTGGTCGCACCGCTTATCAGCTGCGTGAGGCCGCTAGGTGGGCGCTCGAGATGGACCGCGCTAAGACGATCCCGGTGGAGAAGCTGCCCGGGAGCTACAGCACCATCTATCTCCTATCTACGCTCGATCCTCCGACATTGAAGAAGGCTGAGGCTGACGGGCTCATTCGGCCCGAGTTGAAACGCGCTGAGTTGATCGCGTGGCGTCGTGACCGCGGTGCCCCTTCCGTCTCAGCGTCTCGAAAGGCTCTCCTCGCACGTAAGCATAAGCTTCAGCGGGAGCGGGAGCGTCTCGATGATGAACTTCGCCGTATCGAGGCTCAATTGACAGAAGGCGAGAGTTCGGCGGAACCAGGATACTGAACTGGTGCTGCAGCTTTGCGGACAGATCCAGGTATTTGTACGTTCCGTGCGCGCAAGAGAGTTGACGAGGCCCGTTGTCGCCAAAGGCATAGCGTGGCCAACGTCGATCGAGCTGGTATCCGGGATTGATGTGTGGCTGTCCCAGGTTGGGTAGGCCCGAATAGAATCGTCTAATACGCGGCGGCATCGGGTGCTGACACTAACTCAGCCGTTCCCCGAAAGTACGCAGGTGAGCTGCAATATTCCTTGCCCCTTTGTCAGGGGAATGCTGAGTTCAACCGGCTGACACAGCCGGAACTACTTTCCTCAATTTACGCTGTCGTTGCGCCCTCTCGTCCCCAGCCCAAGACGTAGCCTGAGACGGAATTCAAGGGCTGACGGACGGCCTGACACTACGCGACATGTCATCGGCAAGGATCATAGCCCCACAGGTTCTACGGGCACCTCGACCGGGGTCAGTATTACGCCTGGATCAAGGCCCACGAAGAAGCCGGTGTCGGGGCTGCACTGCACCACTTCGATTGGCGGCTAGCGATGCCATCGTCGTACCGGGCGTCAGCAACACTGCTTCAGGCGGCACAACGGCATGAAGCCGGCGCGGCCGAGAACGGGCCTCCGCCACGTTATAGGACCAAATCACGGGATGCTGCGCTGTCTTCTCGAGGATCTTAGGCGGTCCGTGACGCTCGGCGTGGTCACGGCTGGCCAGCAGCACAGGAAGATCGTAGGCGAGGCGATGGCCGACATGTCCCGTTGTTGTAAGCACCGGACCGTCACGTACGTTCGCCTCTCCTACACCTAAGTTCACCGCAGGTACGATGGCATGAAGCTGGAGTTGTACGGCTGAATGGCGCGCGCGGAAGCGAGGCAGCACTTGCGGCATCACAAACTAAATCAGCACCTCCGATGCGCTGAAGCATACCCCCCCCCCCCGCCACGCACGCCGCCTTGCCTCAGCCAACGGCGCGACAGGCAAGAATCTTCCCGCACCCTCCTGAACAGCTAATAACGGGCTGCAAGACTGGTCTGCAGGATCTCCGCGCCTCTGTGAGCCAGGACTAGCCGTCAGATTCCGTGGCGCTGCAGGAGCAGTCCGCCCTGCAGCATCAGCAGGTAGATCTCTTTGTGGTTCAGGGGCCCCGCTCCAGAGGCCAGGCGAGCGCGGCTCAGCAGGGCGGTGATCCTGCGGCAGCAATAAGGTGGACCGGACGTCGGTGAGTGGCAATGGCCGGCAGCAGCTTGCGGTCACCCCTGCACCGGTAGCGGCCCGAGGCTTCGACGCACCTCGCACCTGCTCAACCAGGTTGGAGCGGGCCCCGCCCAGAGTGTCGGCCATGACCTTCACCGGGAGTTGCCCAGTAGCGGCGACGGCAATCGCCCCACCGCCCGTTTGCACAGAGGCGGCGCTCAACGCCTCCCGGAGGATCTCCGCCTCCATGGTCTTACTCCCCAGCAGGCACTCCAAGTCACGGATGCGGCCCTCTAGCTCGCGTAGGCGCCTCGTAGCTACTACCTTGTTGTCGGCCCGGGTCGCGGTCTTGCCGCACTCTCTTATGCGCCGCCTCCACCCGAACAACAGGCTGGGGGAGACGCCGTGGAGCCGGGCAACGGCCGAGACCGTCATGCCGGGCTGAGCCGTCTCCTCAACCAGCCGGACCTTCTCGGCGGCACTGTAGCGCCTGCGGCGCTCGCGGCCGGTGATGATTTCGACGCGCTCAACGGGATTGGACATAGGCGTATGCCTAGGCTTCAGCCTAGGCCCTCAGGTTACGCCACCTGTCCGGTCGAAATGGGGGGCGCTCCACAATCCACCTGACCTGATCTGACCGGATACTCAGATGCTCGCGGCCGGCTCTGGCTACATGTACGCGCGGAGGCGGGACCGCGTGTCTTCTGCGACGGTAGGTTCCCGGCCGGAATGCGATGCCGGTCGGACCGGTACGCGCCAGGTCCCTCGGGCGGGCACGTCAGCCCCTATGGCGCTTTTGACCTCAATAAGGACCAGCGGCCAGCCCTGAAGGTGCTCGCGGCGGCGTAAGCGCGGCAACTCTTTACGAAGGCATCGTTTACTGGGAGACTGATAAATTGCCTCTTGGTTCGGCGGGGAGTTGCGGCAATGCCGACAGAGCCAACCAACCGGCGACCGGTTAAGAGTAGTGCCGCTGAAGTTTCTAAGCCTGACGATCGGCACGACCGGACCGAGGACTTTCCCACATCCGTCGAGGTGACCCGGCTGCTCAACGCAGCCGAAATAGGCCGGCGCGGGGTGCGCAACCATCTCCTCATGCCCTACCGCCAAGGCGTGAGGGTCAGCAAGGCCGTGTGCCTGCGGTGGGAGAAGCTGGACCTTGAGCGCGCCCGGCTCTCCGTGCGCCACCTCAAAGGAGGGGCATCGGTCCAGCAGCTGGTCACCAGTGACGGGCTGCTCGCCATCAAGCGCTATCTTGCCACCCGCAAGGATGTCCTGCCCTCGCCATTCGTCTCCCAACGCGGCCAGCTCATGAGGTGTCAGGCGGCAGCCGACTTTGTTTCAGCCGCAGCAGAGCGCGCCGGCCTGGCCAGGGGGCACCCGCACAGGATGCGGCATTCCTGCGGTCTCGCACTCGCCGACAAGGGACACGGTCTGCGCCTCATTCAGGACTACGTCAGCCACCGCGACCTCAAGCACACTGTCCATAACACCCGTACCGCAGGTCGCCGCTTCGACGGGTTGTGGCGATGAGCAGTCTCAAAGACGAGGTCACCGGGCGTCTTGGTGTCCTGCCGAACTTTTTCTGTTCCGCATCGGCCGCGCCCGGGCTCATCGAGGAACTCTGGGCCTTCGCCAAGTCTGCCTACCTCGACAGCCCGCTACCCTCTCTCCTTAATGAGCGATTGTTCGTCCACCTCTCGCGCTTCTGCGAGGTGCGCTACTGCATTGTGCGGCATGTTGGCTTTCTCGTCGGAGAGGGGCGGCCGGCGGGCGACGCTGCGGCGCCGCACACAATCCAGCAAGCCCTTGCGCTGCTTCGTCGGCCGGTGCCGGACGCCGCTGCCCTTGATCGGGCACTCCTCCGTTTGGAGTCTCGGACTGAGATGGTCGAGCTGCCTCTGCCCGAGACGCAGGGCGAGGCCGATCTGTTCGACGCGCTCACCGTGATCTTCCTGGCGCCTCTGCGCTCGGCGCGGGCGCGGAACGCCGTCCGGACGAGCATGGGCGAGGGGCGCTTCGAGTTCCTCACCGCCTTTCTCGCCTTTGTGCGCACTGCCCATTACTGGACCGAGACGCATCCCGAGCTGGCCAATGAGCCAGACATGCTCGCCTGCATGGAGCAATATCCCGAGCTGGCGGCCGTCCTGCTCGACGCGAGCGAGGCGGCGGAAGCGTCAGATTCCATGCAGCTTCGTAAGGCGCTCCAGGAACTCGATCGGGCACATGGAGCGCTGAAGGAGGGCGAGCAGCACCAGGCCTTCCTGCTGAAGCTCAGCGACGCGCTGCGGCCGCTCGCCGATCCGCTCGCCGTCCAGAGGGAGGCATGCCGGGTACTGGGAGAGCACCTGAACCTGGACTGGGCGCAGTACACGGAGATGGATTGGGACCGGGGCGTTATGACGAATGCCCGGGATTACTACCGGGGCGACCTGCCGAGCCATGTCGGTGAGTACGACCTCCAGCAATTCCCCGTTCATGCTGCGGCATGGCGCGCCGGCCGGTCGGTCGTCGTGGACGACGTAGCGACCGATCCGGCGCTGGGCGGGGCCAAACGGGCCGGCATGCTGGCGGCATCGGTCCGGGGCGCCCTCTCGACCCCGCTGATGAAGGATAGGACGACGGTTGCCGTAATGTCGGCGCTGAGCGGGACGCCACGCCGGTGGACTTCGACGGACATCGCGCTGCTGGAGGAGACGGCGGACCGCACCTGGGCGGCGGTGGAGCGGGCACGCATCGAGGTGGCGCTGCGTGAGAGCGAGGAGCTGCGCCGCATCGCGCTCGAGGGCGGGCGGATGGGGACGTGGCGGTGGGACGTCAACAGTCGCCTGATCTGGGGTGATGCCCAGTTCCTCGCACTCTGGGGCGTGACAGCGACAGACGGGCCGCACCCGTTGTCGCTCTTTACGGAACGAATGTCCGGGGAAGGCGCTGCTGAGATAGGGGAGATCGTCACCCGGGCCATCGAGGCGGGCGAGGAGTTCGATGGGCAGCTGGAGGTCGCTTCCGGCCCAGCCGCCGGCCGCTGGGTGCGGTGGCGCGGCCGCGTGGAGCGGGACAGGCCCTGGATCCTCAACGGGGTCACCTTCGACGTCACCGAGCAGAGGCTGGCCGAGGCAGCGCTGCGGGAGAGCGAGGCGAGGCTCGCGGCGGACCTCGCCGGCCTGCGGCGGCTCTACGCACTCAACGTCCGGCTCGCGACCGAGCCCGACCTGCGCGCGCGGCTGGACGGGATCATCGAGGCAGCGAACGACTTTCTCGGCACGGACCGGGGCTGCATCCAGCTCGTGAGCGAGGACGGCGAGCGCCTGGAGATGTTCGCCTATCGGGGCTACGGGCCGGACTCGCCCTTCATCCGGCATTTCCTGCACGAGGGATCGAAGCCCGCCTGCGACGCGGCGCGGCAGTACGGTCGGCGGCTGGTTATCGAGGACGTGGGGACCTTCCCGGCCCTTCAGGGCACCCCTGACCGCGAGGTCGCGCTCGGGGAGGGCATCCGCGCCACGCAGTCCACGCCGATGATCACCCGCAACGGCGTGATGGTCGGCGTGCTGAGCAACCAGTTCCGCTCACCCCACCGGCCGACTGAGGACGGCCTCCGGCTAGTCGATCTCCTCGCCGCGAGCGTGGCGGAGATCGTCGAGCGGCACCGCGCGGAGCGGAGGCTGCGGGAAAGCGAGAAGCGCTTCCGGCAGTTCGCCGAGGCCTCGCCCGAAATCGTCTGGATCCGGAACGCTGTTACGCTGCAGTGGGAGTACTTCTCCCCCGCTTTCGAGACGATCTACGGGGAGGAGCGCGAGCGGGTGCTCCGTGGCGACAACCTGCGTAACTGGGCCGACCTCATCGTACCGGACGACCGCGAGGCGGCGCTGGGGAGCATCGCCCGGGTGCGGGAAGGGGAGGAGGTCACCTTCGAGTACCGGGTTCGGCGTCCTTCGGATGGAGCGGTGCGGTGGCTCCGCAATACGGATTTCCCGCTCCGCGACGGGGCAGGGCACGTGGGGCGCATCGGCGGCTTCGGGCAGGATGTGACGGAGCAAAAGGCGACGGGGGCTGCGCTGGAGGCGGAGAAGGAGCGGTTCCGCACCCTCGCCGAGGGCATACCCCAACTCGTCTGGCGCTCGGGTGACGAGGGCCAGTGGACGTGGTCGAGCGGGCAGTGGCAGGACTTCACCGAACAGACGTGCGGGGAGAGCCAGGGGCACGGCTGGCTTGACGTGGTCCACCCCGACGACCGCGCGGCAACGATCGCGGCCTGGGAGGCCGCGCGGGCGCATGGAATGCTTGACGTGGAATACCGGGTCCGGCGGGCGCGGGACGGTGCCTGGCTGTGGCACCACACCCGCTCCGTTCCGGTGCGCGACGGGGAGGGGCGCATTGTCGAGTGGCTCGGCACCTCGACCGACGTGCAAGGGCTGAAGGAGATGCAGGAGCGCCAGGCCGTGATGGTGGCCGAGTTGCAGCACCGCACCCGCAACCTCATTGGGGTGGTCCGCTCGGTCGCGGGTCAGACGATGGCGTCTTCCGAGAGCCTGGAGGCGTTCCGAACCCAGTTCAACGACCGCCTGGCCGCGCTCGCGCGTGTGCAGGGCCTGCTGTCGCGGGCGGAGGAGGAGCCGATCACCATCGGGGCGCTGATCCGGATGGAGCTCGACACGCTGGGGCTGGGGGACGGCGGGGCAGGGCAGGTCATCCTCAACGGGCCCTCGGTGCGGATCCGCAACTCGGTCGTGCAGACCCTCTCGCTCGCGCTGCACGAGCTCGCGACCAACGCGCGGAAATACGGCGCACTCGCGGACGGGGCCGGGAGCCTAGCGATCCGTTGGGCAACCCCGGAGGAGGACGGGCTACGCCGCCTCGCCCTGGAATGGGTGGAGGAGGGCGGCCCGACCGGCGACGACGCCTTTCCCACCCGGCGCGGTTATGGGCGCGAGCTCATTGAGCGAGCCTTGCCCTATACCCTGAACGCCAGGACCAGCTACGAACTCGGCGAGCGGGGCGTGCGCTGCACGATCGACATGCCGCTGGAACGGCCGGCAACCCGGACGCGCACGGCGTGACCGCCTCCCTCGCCGGACGCCGGATCCTCGTGGTCGAGGACGACTTCTTCATTGCCGATGAAGTCACGCGCGACCTCCGGGCGGGCGGGGCGGAGGTGATCGGCCCGGCTGGCACGGTGGACGACGCGCTCGATCTCCTCGACCGCGTGGAGAGCCTCGAGGGGGCGGTGCTGGATCTGAACCTCGGGGGCGAGATGGCTTTTCCCGTTGCCGATGCGCTGCTGGCGCGCGGCGTGCCTCTGGTCTTCGCGACGGGCTACGATGCCGCCGCCATCCCGGCGCAATATGCCGGCGTGCCCTGCTGCGAGAAGCCGGTGGACGCGGCCAGGATCGCGCGGGCGCTTTTCCCCCTGAGCGCCTGAGAGGGCGTCCTACCGTGCGAGTTCAGATACAGGAGCGCCTTTGTAGCCGAATGCCGCGTGGCCAAGTTGCACAGCCCTGCGGTCACTGGGCCGAGTAGAAGCCGCACTCCGGCCAGGAACTCAGGCACGATAAAGTTGCATTATCGTGCCTCTGTTGGATGGACCAGCTGATTGCCATCAGAGTGCCTGTCTTGGCACTATGGACGGCGTCGGATCGGCGGGCGCGGGGGTGCCGGCGGCGCGGCTGGGAGAGGGCAGGGGGCTTGGGAGGGATGATCGCGACGGGCGCGCAGACCCCAGCGAAGGCTGGGGTTTCCCGTGATGACCTGGGGAGAGCCGGGCGGTGACGCCGCCCGATGGCGCCGGGGGAGATCGCTCCCCCCGGCCGTGCGGCGCCTGGTGCAGGAGGCCCTCCCGCCCGAGGCGCTGGCCGTGCTCTCAGGCCCGGTCGGCGAGGCGGTGGCGCAGGCCGCCGGCTATGCCGGCCGGGCGCTCTCGGACAACACCCGCCGCGCTTACGAGAGCGACTGGCGCGCCTTCTGCGCCTGGTGCGAGGCGGGCGGCATCGCTCCCCTCCCGGCATCCCCGGTGGTTGTCGCCGGCCACCTCGCCAGCCTCGCCAGGACGCTGGGCCGCAGCGGGCTGCGCCGGCGTCTCGCCGCCATCGCCCACCAGCACCGGCAGGCCGGCCACCCCTGGGAGACGCGGCACCCGGCCATCACGGCCACCATGCGCGGCATCCTTGCCACCCACGGCAAGCCCGCCCGCCCCGCCGCCGCCCTCACCTCGGCCGAGGTCAAGCGCCTGCTGGCCGCCTGCGGGACCGACACCGCCGGCTACCGCGACCGGGCGCTGTTACTGCTGGGCTTTGCCGGCGCGCTGCGGCGCTCGGAGATCGTCGGCATCGACCGCGAGCACCTGCGCTTCACGAGCGAGGGCATGACGGTGTTCATTCCGCGCTCCAAGCGGGACCAGGAGGGGGAGGGCGCCACGATCGGCATTCCCCGCGGGCTGAACCCGCTCTCCTGCCCGGCGCGGGCCATGGAGGAGTGGCTTCGGCGGACCCGGATCGAGTGGGGCCCGGTGTTCCGCCGTCTCAGCCCGAGCGGCGCGCTGGAGGACCGGCTGAGCCCGCAGGGGGTGTGGAAGATCCTGCGCAAGAGAGCCGAACTCGCGCGACTCACGGTGGATGAGACGGAGCGCCTCTCGCCGCATGGCTTGCGAGCCGGGTTCATCACCGAGGCCTACCTCAAGGGCGCGCTGGACGAGCAGGTGATGCACCACGCCCGGCAGAAGAGCCTGGCCACCACCCAAGGCTATCGCCGCCGGGCCAAGATCACCCGGGACAGCCCGGCCCGGCTGCTCGACTTGTGAGCGGGACAGGGGAGGAGAGAGCGCCCTACTCAGTGGACCGCGCCTGGGCACCCGGAGGCCGCCGATCAGGCGGGTGTGCAGCATTACGGTCTAGGCCGGTTGGAGCGGTGAGGATGGCTGGGGCAGGGGAAGGGGCGCACCGTGCGGAATGCGCGAGTATGGCGTGCCTAGTTCCGTCCGAAAGGGCGATTAGCGGACGGAGTGAGGGGGTGGTGGGGGAGACGTGCCTATCGGGGAGGGCTGTCACGCAGAACCCTTGGCTACTCAAGGATTTAGCGGCTCCTCGCCTCATCTCGCCACCCTTGCAGCATGTATTGTGACTTCAATGGACAGAACGCCTGATTGTTATCGGAGTGCCTGTCCTGACACTGTGGATCAGGTCGGGATAGAGGGCGCAGGGGCACCGGTCGCACAGCTGGAAGAGGGTAGGGGACCTGGAGGTAGTGAGCGCGAAGGGGAAGCGGAACCCAGCAAAGGCTAAGGTTCTCGGGTGTCAACGTGTGAGGGCGGGACGATGACGCCGCCGGACTGGGCTGGTAACAAGCTGCTCTCCCCGGCGGTGAGGCGCCGAGTGCAGGCTGCGTTGCCGCCCGAGGCGCTGGCCGTGCTCTCGGGACTGGTCGGCGAGGCGGTGGCCAGGGCTGCGGGCTATGCTGGGCGTTGCTTGCGAGGCGACCAGAACCGCGGCAGATATTCAGATCAGGCCCTCATATACTCGGATTTTCCTGCAACAATCTCATGGAGAGCCGCGTGACCGACAAGGATCTGCTGGCCGGCGATCTTCGGACGGCCATTAGGGCAGCTCTTTCGGGCATGCTCCGCGGCCTTGATGATGAGGCGGCAACCCTGGCCCAAAACCGGATCACCGAGCAACTCGGCCAAGCTCTGACCCATGCACCGATGCGAGGATCTGCTGTGCAGGGCATGGCTGTCCGCGCGGAAATTGCGGCGATGTACGATGAGGTCTTGCGGGAGATGTCAGAAGCGTCTGGCCGCCCCTCCCGCGGCTTCAAAGGCAAGACCTGAGCTTCGACCCCCACTCTGCAGGGTACCAACGGTATGTCCGCCAGTTCCATTCCCGATCATGACGCAACCCGGCGTGAGGCTGCCTTGGCCGACTACGCCGTCATGGACACACCGGCAGAGCCAGCTTTCGATCAGCTGGTCCATGAAGCCGCCCAGGCCTGCCGTACGCCGATCGCCGTCATGAGTCTGATCGGGAGAAGGCGGCAATGGTTCAAGGCCCGAGTGGGCGTTGAACTGACCGAAACGCCCATCGAGCATGCCGTCTGTGTCCTGACGATCACCGACGACAGGCCATTGGTGATCTCGGACCTGACAGAAGACCCGCGCACGGCAGCGAACCCCTTGGTCACTGGGGAGCCACATGTCCGGTTCTATGCCGGGGCGCCGATCCGGCTCGCTGATGGCCTACAGATCGGTTCTCTCTGCGTGGTGGACACGGTCCCTCGCCCTCAGGGGCTGACTTCCTGGCAGGAACTCCAAATGCTGAGCCTTGCTTCCCGAGCCGAAGCGCTGCTCGACGAGCGAAAGAGGCGGGCAGATCCTAATCAGGCCCTACGCTCATCGGCACTTCCAAAGTCCAGGGGACGGGCACATGGTGATGAGGAAGAGCTGTTCGATCTCCGCGACTTTGCGGGAACACACGGTCTTACTGCCGCCGAGACGTTCCTCCGCCTGACGATTGAGGCGCTTGCTAAACAGGGAAGGTAAATCCCTCCAGGGCCGCTTAGTTGATCCGCCGCGCGCTAATGTGAGGTGGGCCTGAATGAGAGATTTTGCAGCACCACGCCGGTCAGGGCCGAAGACGGTCGTCGTGCGGGAGGGAGCGAGCCCGACTGCGCCACCTTCCTCCCGCACTGATCCTGCGCTGGTCACGGCGCTGGCACGGGCGTTCCGGTACCAGCACATGCTCGGTCGAGGAACGCTACTCCTCAATCGCTGAGATAGCGGAAGCTGAGTGCCTGGACTGCGGATCTTTGAGAAGCCTGCTCCAATTCACGTTGTTAGCCCCGACGACTGTGCAGGCGGTGCTCGACGGGGATAGGCCAGCCCCTAGCCTTCCAAGGCTCATGGTGTCCTGGCCCGTGATCTGGGATGAGCAGCCTTCCGCCCTCTCCTGGCCGTTGAAGCAACTCGTCTCCGGCCCGCCCTCCGAATTGAATTCCTGTTTTGTTCCATTGGTGGCTAAGCTAGACCTATGAGCCACCTTCGTGACACCAACGCTCCTCCCCCTGATCTTGACGTGCTGGCGGCACGATCGGCTGAGCAACGATACCGGATCCTGGTGGAGCGTGGAGTATCCAAGGTGCAGGCCTGGCAGGAGGCGGTGTCCGTCTTCGCAGGTCACCACCCAAGCTGGCCCATGCCACTTGCGGAGCGTGAGGCAGCCCGGACGGTTGGGGCGCTGATCCTCAACCGGCAGGCGGCCGCGAGCGATCGTCCGAAGTCATCGGCCAACAAAATCCCGCTGGATCTTCTGGTCGATCTGACGACGCCCGAGACGGCTGAGAGCATGCGCGCGACAGCGAGGGTTGCCGAGATGGGATTGGGAGCCGTCTCGATCTTCCGAGGGGCCTGGAAGCTGGCGGGCAACGTGCGGCCTGTGACCTCGCGAGGGCTCCTCGCCCGCCCGTCCGCGGCCAGTGCGGCCCCCGGTGATGAGGCCGTCTTGACGCGCGTCGTATAAGCCACGCCGCGAACTGTTCTGGCGGGGTGACCCTATCTCCATCTTCGCATCGCCGTCCCTGCCCAAATTCGCGGCGAGAGCCGCGATCGACGCCATGGGGCAACTCCCTCGCGCTCGGTTCCTAAGCCAGCTTACGCCAGCAACGAGGAGGGGCAGGCTATCCCATAGCTTTCGCCAGGTCAGGTCCGCCGTGGCCGGCCTCTCAGGATGCGCGCCACTCCGCGACGAGCCGTGGTGACAGGGCCAGCCCCGCCCCCACGCCTCCTGCGCGCGCCGACCATTCGTTGCTTCTGCGGGGCGGTCAGCCTCGCTCCGTCCGGCGACCGCAAGAGCGTCAGGGTGCGGTCGTGGAACAGGTCCAGTCCTGGCCGATGTCCGATCGAGACGAGCGCAGATCCGGAAAGCTCGTCCTGGAAGAGGCCCATCATGGCGTCTTGGTTCGCTTCGTCGAGGGCAGCGGTGGCTTCGTCCATGAAGACCCAGCGAGGGCGATGGAGAAGCAGGCGGGCAAAGGCAAGCCTCTGCTGCTCACCCAACGAAAGCATCCGATCCCAGCGCTCATCCTCGTCCAGCCGACCCGTTAGGTGAGCCAGGCCGCAGCGCTCCAGGGCGGCTATCACGGCGGCGTCGGGGAACTTCTTGGGGGCAGCAGGGTAGGCGATGGCGCCCCGAAGAGTGCCAAGCGGCAGATAAGGGCGCTGCGGCATGAACATCATGTGGTTCCGAGGCGGAACCCTAATCTCCCCGGAACCCCAGGGCCATACGCCGGAGATGGCACGGAAAAGCGTCGACTTGCCTGTACCGCTCTCCCCGATGATCAGGACCTTCTCGCCTGCATTGATCTCGGCATTTGCCTCGCCCACCAGGATGTTGCCATCGGCTTGGGCGATCTGGAGATCATGGAAGGCCAGAACCTCACGGCCGTCCTGCAGGGGACCTTCGGTGACGTTGATCCGGACTTCCCCTGCATCCAGGATATCAGCCGCATCCAGGCTGTCTTCGAGGGCGACCACGCGTTCAAGGTGGGAACGCCAGTCGGCAATGCGCGGGAAATTGTCCACGAACCAGTTCAGGGCTCGCGTCACCTCGGCGAAGGCGGAGCCGATCTGCATGAGAACGCCGAGCGTAATCGCTCCGGCGAAGTAGCGGGGGCTGGCAACGAGGATCGGGAACACGCCGGCCACCATGCCATAGGCGGAAGTCAGCCACATGAGCCGTCGTTCGCTGCGCATGAGATCCTTCATGACGGCGACGACATGCGAGAAGGAGCGCCGCAGCCCACGGTCCTCGTCGCCCTCTCCCCGGATCAGGGCGACGCCCTCACTGTTCTCGCGTATGCGGATCAGGGCGAAGCGGTGGTCGGACTCCGCCTGGTTCCGGCGAATGTTGATGTCCACCATCGGCCGCCCCAGGAAGTAGGTCAGCGTAGAGCCGATCACGGCATAGATCAGCGCGGCAAACACCATATAGCCGGGGATCTGAAACTCGTTGCTGCCGAAGGCAACGAGCAGCGGGCCCGACAGGGTCCAGAGGATCCCGACGAAGGAGATCAGCATCACCGCGGACTGGAACAGTCCCACCGCCATGTCGACCGCCATAGCCGTCGCCCAGCGCGTGTTCTCGCTAATCCGCTGGTCAGGGTTGTCGGCGCTGCCCGGCAGAAAGTTCATCTGGTAGTGCCGGCTGCCTGCCAGCCACCGCGCCTGCAGGCGGAAAACCAGCCACTCCCGCCAGCGAAGCTGCAGCATCTGCCGAACGTAGAGCTGAAAAACCGCAACGACCATGCTCGCGCCAGTCAGAAGCAGGAAGGTCCCCATCTGGCCGAAGAAGGCAGACCGGTCGCGCGCCTCCAGGGCGTTGAAGAAGTCACGGTTCCAGAGGTTGAACCGCACCTGAATGCCGATTTGAACCAGCGTCAGCCCGATCACTCCTGCCGTGAGCAGCCAGGCCGAACGGCGCTCCTCTCCCGTGTAGTAGCCGCGAGCCAGCCGCCAGAAGCGTAGGATGAAGCTTTCCTGGACCGCATCTTCATCATCCCCTAGCTGGCTCTGGCTCTTATCGCGTTCCCTCATCGATCAGCGGCTCCGTTGAGGTAGTTGAGGAGAACCGTTGGTCTCGCCTTCGGCACCAGGAACAGCTTGCATGTCGCCAGGCTCACCCAAGCGGTCTGCCAGCACGGCACGGCCGACCTCGCCCTGGTATCCGAAACCGTCGGCTTGCAGACGTGTGCCAGTTCTAAACAGCCGACGGGCTATGTCCGAGGTCGCGGTACCGCGTGGCAACAGAACCACGGTCCCGTCTTCAAGAACTGCGCCGACGACCTCGCCCTGCGGCGCGTAATACGGCGAGCGAACAGCGCCCGTTACCGAAAGGCGCACTGCCCCCTGCATCACTACTGGGCCGGGACGTCTCCAGTAGAAGCGGTCCAGGACTACCGGCGTGGTATCGTTGTTGGGTGCGAACGCAAGCATGGTGATGACCGGTGCGCTACGAGCTCGAACACCCCAAACAGTCAGGGGGCGCCCCGGCACCGCAACTCGCCGGAGTTCGTCGGCCACATCGGGGGGAAAGGAAACCTGTGGGCCCTCCCGGAGAAGCAGAGCGTCCACCTCGCCGCGGGGGTTCACCAGAAAGCGCTCTACCATCCCCGTGAAAGAGGGCAGCTGGGTTGCATCGAACCACAACTGGTCGCCTCTATTGTTGGTTGGCCTGGATTGCGCAGAGCACGGAGGAGCAAAAAGAACGATTGAACTGAGCAGCACGCAGGTAACAAACGGACTGGAAAGTGGGCGAGCCGCTGAAGGGCTGGCGCATCTTAGCGACAGGATCACGGCACGGCGCACCCCCTTCGTTGCAACATAGAACGCAGCGGGAGGGCTCTAGCTGCATCTTAGGCTGGCCGGGAATGTGTCTCAAAAGCACAGGCCTGCACCTCGAACCTCAACTCTCCCCTTCTTCACCGGCCAGTTACGTGCGTCTCCATGCCTGATCCTGAAGTTCCGCTCCCGGCCTCCGAAGCCTTCTCGGCGAGGACGAGTACGTGATCGCTGACGAGATGGAGGGGTGGTTGTGCCGGACTGTGGCTGAGGTATTGGCCCGGCTCCGAGAGCGGAGCAGGCGCTGGACCTCACCGAGGGAGCGTTGGACACGCTGGAGGAACTGGGTGTGCCGTACCTTCTTGCAACGGGCAATGTGCGCCGGCGAGGATGAAGTCGGCCATGGTTTCAGTACCACGCCCGCCACGAGTTCTCGGGCCCTGATATGGACCGGCGGGCGACGGCGGTGGTGGACGAGGTTTTGAGTTCAGCTCTTGGCCCGCTGCACCCAACGGAAGCCCTCGTGCTTGGTGATCGCGGCGATCTGCACCGCCCCGCCGACGGATTTCGGCAGAAAGACCGCGAAGCGCACGAAGCCGATGGTGGTCTCGACGAGGAAGCGCGCGAGATCGATCGCGTCCTGGATCGGCATGGCCGGGGCCGAGAGCGTGGCGTAGAGGTCCCCGACCAGATCGGCCTGTAACGTCGCCGCCCGATCCTCGGGGATGCCGTGCCGTGCAAGCGCCGCCCCGATCTCGAAGCCGGTCCCGAGGATGAGCCGGTTGAGCGCCTCGTACTGCCCGTCCCACAGCACGCCGAACCCGTCCTCGCCCATGATGCAGCGGGGCGCCGGGCAGGTGCGGTCGACGATGTTGACCTCCCATACCTCGGCAAGCGGACGCCCGGCCGAGTAGCCGCAGACCCGCAGCTGCAGGGCGGTGCCCTCACCGCAGGCCAGGACCTTCTCCTCGAAGATGAAGGCCCGCAGCCGTCGCGCGACCTCCTCCAGGGTGTAGGCGGCGGGATCCAGCCGCCAGTCCGCATGCTCCGGGTCGAGCCCGGAGAAGCGCCGCCGCAGGTCCTTCAGCAGGGTCTCCACGGACTCGTTGGCGATGCCGCCCGCGCCGGTGGACATCGCGCCGATCGGCAGGCCCTCATAGAGGTTCGTGATCTTGTTCGCGTGGGCATAGACCTGCCCGCTGGCCATGGTGCCGGCGCTGTCGGCGGCCATGACCACGCCGTCGTTGATCTTCACGGAGACGATGATCGTCATGGTAGGGCTCCTCTTGGAGGGGGCTGGGTTAGAGCAGGCCAGGCACCCAGCCCGTCGTGCTCAGCGTCTCCCAGGCCAGGAGAGCCGCGCCGACGACGACGGCCAGCGCGGTCAGGAGCCCGACGAGGAGGAGGAGACCATCCCTCTCGAGATAGGCGAAGGCGATCAGGGCGACGACCAGGGCCGGTGCGATATTGCTGAGTGGCAGCGGAACGAAGAAGCCGAGGCTCACCGGAAGCACGGCCGCGCCGACCGCACGCTTCGTGGCCTCGAAGGGCGTAGTCCAGCGGGGATGGACGACCTTCTCCAGGAGGCGGAGGACCGGGACGACGCCGCGGACGAGGCGGGCGAGCGGCCGGGTCGCGATGGGGCGCGCCGCCACTGCACCCGGAAAGACCGGGCCGGGATGGGCCCGCAGCATCTGATAGGCCGGGATGGGCAGCAGGAGGCCAACTGCGACCGAGACGCCGGGCAGGGCGCCGAGGAGTGCCAGAAGCAGGAGGATCACTCCGAATGACCGGTCCCCCAGGCCGCGGAGTAGCCAGTCGAGCGTTACGTGCTCGGGCGGTGCATGCAGGGCGAGGTCCGCCAGGATGACGGAGGTCGGCTGGCGCGCCTGTGGGCCGGTCTGCAGGATGGGGTGCCTCCGATCGCATACCGTCGGCTGAATGGACGGTGCACTAACGCCGGGAAGGGGCCGCCGACGTCATCGGTGCCTCCACAGCCATCGGCCCTCAGTTCTGCCCGGAACGGCGCTGTCCGCTCTGGGGAAGGTCAGTGTCGGCATCCGACCCGCTGGCCTGCACGCGGAGCGGAAGGGCAGAGGTGGTCAGAGATGGACGGCCGACTTCGGAGCCTGCTCCGCAGCCAAGCAGCCCTTAGCATCAGCCCGTCTGGTCACATCAAGTGCTGCTGGCCAGAATGAGCATCAGCGGAGCGAATGCAACACGGTCCCCTGGACGACGTAGTACCCCGCGATCGCGGCGATCAGCCGATTGGCCCGGCGGCGAATCTGCAGGTCCGTCATCGTCTCCAGGAGACGCTTCGCCGCGCTCGTTCCGACCATTGAGCAGGGCAACGCAAGCAGGGCCGTCACGGGATCCAGGGCTGCTGCGTTGCTGATGAGCGCGCCTGCTTTCGCGAGAACCGTGTTGGGGAGGTCCGCGGCTGACTGCCATGTCTCCGCTCGGCGCGCAGCGAATCCGGGTCTAACACTCCCCACCGCCCGCGAGCGCTCTGCGGAGCATCGCGGTATGACAAGTGCCGACCCGGATCCAAGACGTTTCAGGCCAGAGTTGTAAGATCCTGGAACCAGTGCTGGGCCTGAACGTAGCTCCTCACATTCCTGCCCAGCACGTGCGGGTTGGTGTCGTGAGCCACGAAGACCAGCAGCGCTTGGTCCACCACCCGCTCGTGCACCCGGGCCATCAGCCGGTCCTGCTCCGCGGGGTCGAAGGACTGGGTTGCCCCATCGATCAGCCTGTCCGTCTCCGGGTCCTTGTAGTGGGACCAGTTCACGCCCGTGGGCGCAACCTGGTTAGAGTGGAAGAAGCGCACCAGGGCGTAGAGCGGGTCCGAGGTGACGTAAGCCACGTTATTCGCGGAGATGCCGCGCATGGATTCGTGCGCCGCCCCATTGCGCCAGGCGGTGTAGAGCACCTCCAGCTCCACCGGCTGGAACTCCACCTCAATCCCGACTTCCTTCCAGGCCTGCTGGATGTACTCGTTCATCGGCATGGAGAGCATCTGGCCGGAGCCGCCGGTGGCGATGATGAACTTCGCCTTCACCGGGTTGCGCGGGCCGAAGCCGGCGGCCTGGACCAGCCGGCGTGCCTCGTCCGGCGCGTAGCGCACCTTGAAGGAGGGATTGCCGAACCAGGGTGAGGCCGGGTCCACCACGCCCGCCGCCGGCTTGGCGAGGCCGCCGAGGAGCTGGACAATCTCGTCCCGGTTGATGGCGAGGTTCGCCGCCTGCCGCAGCCGCAGGTCGCGCCAGGGCGAGCCCTCCAGCAAGGAGAGATGGTAGTTCCAGACATGGGGGGTGACGTTCTCCACCACCCGGTTCCCGGCGGCCTTGAGCTGGTCCACCATGTCCAGCGCCGGCGTCTCGATCAGATCCACCTGGCCGGAAAGCAGCGCGTTGCTGCGCGTGACCGCGTCCGGCGCGCAGACCAGCACGAGCCGGTCCACCTTCGCCATGCGCTTGGGGTCCCAGTAGGCCGGGTTCTTCACCAGCTCTGCCCGCTCCCGCGGGACCAGCCGCGCCAGGCGGAAGGGGCCGGTGCCGGAGGGCTCGGCGGCGAAGCGGTCCCAGGAGCGGCCGAGCTTCTCGTACTGCGCGGGGGAGGAGACGAGGAACCAGAGGAGCTGGTAGGGGAAGAGGCTGTCCACCGCCTTGGTGGTCAGCTCCACCGTCATCGCGTCCAGCTTCTTCCAGCCGGCGAGCGAGGGCAGGCGCGGGCGGACCTGGGCGGCCTGCCGGTTGTCGAAATGCGGCGCCTGGGGGTTCATCACCTTCTCGAAGTTCCAGATCACCGCGTCGGCGTCGAGGGCCGAGCCGTCGTGGAACTTCACCCCCTCGCGCAGCTTCAGTGTCCAGCGCTTGCGGTCAGCGGGATCGGCCTCCCAGGAGGTGGCGAGGCCGGGCACCAGCTTCCCGGGCCGGTCCGCCACGTCCATCTCCCAGGCCACCAGCGGGTCGTAGATCGTGTAACCCGTGAACTGGTAGGCGCCCGCGCCGCGGTCCGGCTGGCCGGCCGTGAGCGGGATGTCGGCCATGGAGATGCCGTAGCGCAGCACGCGCTCCGCCTGGGCCATCGCCGGTGGGATGATCAGGCCGGAAGGCAGCGTGGCAAGGCCGGTGGCACCCAGCAGGGCGCGGCGCGACAAGGTCATGGAGGGCTCCGGTGAGAGGTCTGGAACCCTCAAGCAACGGTCGTGCCGGAACTTACCCCCGCACGTCCATCGCCGTCCGCAGCCCGTCGCTGACCATGTTGAAGCACATGCTGGTCACGAAGATGCAGACGCCCGGCAACATGGCGATCAGCGGCTGTGTGTAGATGGCCGTCCGCAGCGTGTTCAGCATCAGCCCCCATTCCGGCTCCGGCGGCTTGGTGCCGAGGCCGAGGAAGGAGAGGCCCGAGGCCAGGATCATCGAGACGCTGATGAGGCTGGTGGAATAGACGAAGATCGGCCCGAGCACGTTGGGCAGGATGTGCACACGCACGATCGTCAACGGCCCGGCGCCGCTGGCGCGCGCGGATTCCACGTAGTCCAGGTTGCGGACCGAGGTGGTGGTGCTCTCCGCCACGCGGATGATCTGCGGGATGAAGACGAGGGTGAGCGAGAGCATCGCGTTGGAGATGCCCGGCCCCAGCGCGCCGGAGATGGCCACGGCCAGCAGCACGGAGGGGAAGGCGTAGAACACGTCCGTGGTCCGCATGATCAGCATGTTCACCCAGCCGCCCGCGAAGCCCGCGACCACTCCCAGCGTGCCGCCGATCGCGAAGGCAATCAGCACCGGCGCGATGCCGAGGAACCAGGAGAGGCGGCCGCCGTAGAGAAGCCGCGTCAGCATGTCCCGCCCCAGCTCGTCCGTACCCAGCGGGTAGCGGCCGTCCTGGAACCAAATCGGGCGCAGGCGGCGGATCATGCTGGTCTGATAGGGATCGTGCGGCGCCAGCAGGGGCGCGAAGAGGATGGCGAGCGCCATCAGCAGCAGGACCGCCCCGAAGAACAGCGTGACCGGATCGCGCGAGAGGCGGCGCGCCACACCGGCCCAGTAGCCCCGGCTGCGGGCGGGCGCTGGCTGCGGCACGGCGATGGCGGCGGGCGTGATGGCGGTGCTCATGCGCGGCGGATCCGGGGGTCGAGCGCGGTCTGGACTAGATCAACCGCGAGATTCAGCACCACGAAGAAGATGGCGAGGACGAGGATGGTGCCCTGGAGCACCGGCAGATCCCGCTGGAAGATGGCGCTGTTCAGCAGGAAGCCCGTGCCCGGCCAGGAGAAAACCGTCTCCACCAGGATGGAGCCGCCCATGAGATAGCCCAGCTGCAGCCCCATCACCGCCAGCACGGAGGATGCGGCGTTCTTCAGCACGTGCAGCGCGATCCCGCCCCGCCGCAAGCCCTTGCCGCGCAGGGTGGTCACGAAGTCCTGCGCCAGAAGCTCCATCACCACGCCGCGCACGGTGCGGGTGACGATGCCCATGGGGATGACGGAGAGCGTAACGGCGGGCAGCACGAGAAACTGCATATTCGCCCAGTTCCACTCCCAGGCACCGGAACCTCCGGGCCCGGCGCCCATGGCGGGCAGCCAGTTCAGGGTGACGCTGAAGAACACCACCAGCACCATGCCCAACCAGTAGTGCGGGATCGAGACGCCTGCGGCCGCCAGGCCTACGGCCAGCTTGTCCAGCACGCTGCCCCGGAACACCGCCGCGATCGTGCCGAGAATGGAGCCCATGGCGAAGCCGATGAAGGCGGCGACGAGGGCCAGCATCAGCGTGTTGCCCACCGCCGAGCGGAGATCCGCCGTGACAGGCCGCCCGGTGGCGAGGGACCGGCCGAGGTCGCCCTGCACCACGCGCCCGAGCCAGAGGGCGAACTGCACGGGCAGCGGCTTGTCCAGCCCGTAGTCGCGCCGGACCTGCTCCACCACCTCCGCCGGGGCGTCGGCGGGCACGATGGCGTTGATCGGGTCGCCCGGCGCGATCTGGACGAGCATGAAGCACACCAGCCCGACCGCGAGCGCGATGGGGATGGCGTAGAGGATGCGGCGGATCAGGTAGAAGAACATGGGTTCAGGCCGCCTGGGACATGGCGTCCGGCACCAGCACGCAGCGCGCGGCGTGGCCAGGGACGGGGCTGCGGGAATCCGGCACCTTCGGCAGGCACTCCTCCCGCATATGCGGGCAGCGCGGGGCGAAGGCGCATCCCTGGGGCACGCGCTCCAGGTTGGGCGGGGCGCCAGGGATGGTGGTCAGCCGCTCGCCGCGCATCCCCGCATGGACGGTGGCGCCCAGCAGGCCCTGGGCATAGGGGTGCAGCGGGTTTCGCATCAGGCCGCGCACCGGGCCTTCCTCGATGAACTTGCCGGCGTACATCACGGCCACGCGGTCCGCGATCTCGCCCGCCACGCCCAGGTCGTGGGTCACGAAGATCACGCCCATGCCCATTTCCTGTTGCAGGCGGCGCAGCAAGAGGAGGATCTGGATCTGCACCGTGGCGTCCAGCGCCGTGGTCGGCTCGTCCGCCAGCAGCAGCTTCGGGCGGCAGGAGAGGGCAATGGCGATCATGGCGCGCTGGCGCAGCCCGCCGGAGAGCTCGTGCGGATAGGCGGCCAGGCGGCGCTTGGCGCTGGGGATCTGCACGAGCTCCAGCAGCTCCAGCGCGCGCGCCTCGGCGGCGGCGCGGGAGACGTCCTCGTGCCGCATCACCGTCTCCGCGATCTGGCGGCCGATGGTGAAAACCGGGTCCAGGGCCGTCATCGGCTCCTGAAAAATCATGGAGACGGTGCTGCCGCGGATATCTGCCATCTTCCGCTCGGAGGCGGCGATGATGTCGTGCCCACCCACCCGCACCGTGCCGGAGAGCTTCGTCCGCCGCGGCGGATTCAGCGCCATCAGTGCGCGGAGGGTGACGGACTTGCCCGACCCGCTCTCCCCGAGGATGCACAGGGATTCCCGCTCCGCAAGATCGAAGGAGACGCCGTTGACGGCGTGCACCGTGGCATCGCGGGAGACGAAGCGCACATGCAGGTCGCGCACATGGACCAGGGGTTCGTTCATGCGGCCACCTTCGGGGCGCGGCTATGCCCGCTCTCCGGTACCACCATCAGGCAGGCCGCCTGCTGGCCGGCTGGGGCGGCGTGCAGGGGCGGCACGGTGGCGGAGCAGAGCGGCTCCGCGAAGCCGCAGCGCGTATGGAAGCGGCAGCCGGCGGGCGGGTTGATGGGGTTGGGCGGATCGCCCGTCAGCGGCGGCTCCGTGCGGCGCAGGTCAGGGTCCATGGAGGGACGGCTGGCCAGCAGGGCGGCAGTGTAGGGATGGGCGGCGGCGGCGTAGATGGCCTCCACCGGCCCCACCTCCGCCACCTTGCCCAGGTACATCACCAGCACGCGGTCCGACATGTACTGCACCACGTTCAGGTCGTGGCTGATGAAGATGTAGGTGAGACCGAACTCCGCCTTAAGGTCCTGCAGCAGGTTCAGCACCTGCGCCTCCACTGACTTGTCCAGGGCGGAGACCGGCTCGTCCAAGATCACCAGCCGCGGGCGAAGCGCCAGGGCGCGGGCGATGTTCACGCGCTGCCGCTGCCCGCCCGAGAGCTCGTGCGGGTAGCGCCGCGCGAAGCCATCGGGGTTCAGCCCCACGGCGGCTAGCAGGTCCCGTGCGCGGGCGCGAGCGTCGTGGCGCGCCAGCCCGTGCACCTCCGGGGAGAAGGCGATGGACTCCTCAATCGTCAGGCGCGGGTTGAGCGAGGCGTAGCTGTCCTGGAACACCATCTGCACTTGGCGGCGGTACTCCTTGAGCGGCAGCTCGCGCCCGCCCACCGCCCTACCATCGAAGACCACCTCGCCGGCCGTCGGCTGCATCAGCGCCATGACGAGGCGGGAGGTGGTGGACTTGCCGCAGCCGGATTCCCCGACGATCCCGAGCGTCTCGCCCTTGCGAACCTCGAAGTCGAGGGAGTCCACCGCCTGCACCACCCCGGCCCCGCGGCCGAAAAAGCCGGATTTCAGCGGGAAGTGCTTCGTCAGCCCGCGTACCGTCAGGAGCGGCTGCGCGGGGCCGCCGATATCCGGCAGGGGCTCCAGCGTGGCGGCAGCTTCCGTCATGCCGCGCCCGGCGCGGCGCCGGCCACCACCGCCACGGCTATCCCGCCATCCGACAGGCAACATCGGCTCGTCGTCATTTCCGGTCTTCCGCCTCGTGGCCCGCCCATGGCTCGGGCGGCCCTTGGCACAGGCGCAGCAAGCTCCGTGCCATGACCATTCCGTAATCATTGGCATCGAACTTGCGTCGCCTGTCCGCGAACCAGCACTCACCGAGAGGAAGCGGAATGAGGAAGACCACGCGACGAGCCCTGCTGACGGCCGGCGCCCTGCTCGTCGGCCTGATGGGCCCTGCCCTGGCACAGGAGAAGGTGCTGCGGATCGGCATGACGGCCGCCGACATTCCCCGCACCTCCGGCCAGCCGGACCAGGGCTTCGAGGGCAACCGCTTCACCGGCATCCCCATGTATGATGGCTTGGTGAACTGGGACCTGTCCTCGGCCGACAAGCCCTCCGTCATCATTCCCGGTCTGGCCACCGAATGGCGCGTGGACGAGGCTGACAAGACGAAGTGGCGCTTCACCTTGCGCCAGGGCGTGAAGTTCCACGATGGCAGTCCCTTCAACGCCGCCGCGGTGGTGTGGAACGTGCAAAAGGTGCTGGACCAGTCCGCGCCGCACTACGACCCGGCGCAGGTGGGCCTGACCGCCAGCCGCATGCCGACGCTGCGCTCCGCCCGCGCCGTCTCCGAGTACGAGGTGGAGCTGACGACAAGCGAGCCGGACAGCTTCCTGCCGATCAACCTCACCAACCTCTTCATGGCCTCTCCCGCGCACTGGGCGGCGAAGCTGGCGGCGGTGCCGGCGGGGGTGACGGATGCGCGGCAGCGCTCCAACCAGGCCTGGGCCGCCTTCGCCGCCGAGCCTTCCGGCACTGGCCCCTTCCGCGGCGTGCGGCTGGTCCCGCGCGAGCGGTTCGAGATGGTGGCGAACCGGGATTACTGGGACCCGGCGCGCCGCCCGAAGATCGACCGCGTCGTGCTGCTGCCCATCCCGGAGGCGAACACCCGCACCGCCGCCCTGCTAGGCAACCAGGTGGACTGGATCGAGGCGCCGGCGCCGGACGCCCTGCCCCAGATCACCGGCCGCGGCTTCCGGACCTACCAGAATGCCCAGCCCCATGTCTGGCCCTGGCAGTTCTCTTTTCTGGAGAACTCGCCCTGGACCGACCGGCGCGTGCGCCACGCCGCGAACCTCTGCGTGAACCGTGAGGAGTTGAAGACCCTTCTGGCCGGGCAGATGGAGATCCCCAAGGGCACCTACCCACCGGGGCATCCCTGGTGGGGCAATCCTTCCTTCGACATCCGCTACGACCTGGCCGAGGCGCAGCGGCTGATGCGAGAGGCCGGCTACGGCCCGAATCGCCGCGCCGTGGTGAAGGTGCTCACCTCCGCCTCCGGCTCAGGCCAGATGCAGCCCCTGCCGATGAACGAGTTCCTGCAGGAGGCGCTGCGCGCCTGCCACTTCGACGTCCAGCTGGAGGTCGGCGAATGGAACGCCATCTTCAACGGCTGGCGCGAGGGCGCGAAGGCTCCCGGCGCGCGCGGGGCGAACGCCACCAACATCAGCTTCGCCGCCATGGACCCCTTCTTCGGTATGGTCCGCTTCGTGGCGACCAGCGCGCTGCCCCCGGCCTCCAACAACTGGGGCTACTTCACCAGCCCCGAATTTGACGGCCTGGTGCAGACCGCGCGCACGAGCTTCGAGGCGGCGCAGCGGGACGCGGCCCTGGCCCAGCTGCATAAGCGCATTGTGGAGGAAGCCCCCTTCCTCTGGGTGGCGCATGACGTCGGCCCCCGCGCCATCTCCCCGCGCGTGACGGGCGTCGTGCAGCCGCGCAGCTGGTTCATCGACATCGCGACCATGGCGATGAACTAGAGAGGCATCGCCCGATGGCATGGGTTCGCCGGCTGAAACCCGGGAACCTTTGCCCTGGGCTGTCCGGGACCAGGGGGCACCACCCCCTGGAACCCCCGGGCAAACGCGAAGAGTTTGTCTTGAGCCAAAGGCTTGAGGCCCCTGGACCTCCGTCTGGTTGCAGCTACACCGTCCTGATGCGGGGGTTTCCGAGTAAAGCGTCCAACCCTACCCTTGCAGTCGCCTGAGACGATCAGGGCGGTTCCGCCGTTCCTGAAGCCTGCCGATCGTCATCACCGATTGTAAATGCAGTCGTCTGAATCAATGCGAATGCGCCGCGTCGAGAACTAGCCGCTGAGGCCGGGCAGCAATCGATTTCGAGAACCCCGACTAGCGGAAGGGAAAGCAAGCTCAAATGCCTGCTTGCATCCCGGCGCCGTGTCATACGAAGGCGAGGATGCAGGAGATCCATGATCCCGGCAGCTTAGCCGAACCCGCAAAGCTCGCAGACCATCATGCCATTTCATGCATTTCCATCCGGCAAGAGTTGTGGGGGCGTCTTGAATAGCCCCTTTCAGTTGCCGTCCGAAGTAGAGGACGGGCTGAGGCAGCTACGTCGCTCAACAGGTACGCGGAACAATCAACGCCGCCCGCTCTCCCGGACGGGCCATTCCGCTGCCTCTCCTGGGAAGATGTCCAGGACCCCCAGCTCCGCAGCATCCCTGGCGGTGCCATTCGCTGCGCGCAGCAGCTTGCCCAGGTGCAGCCGGATCATGGCGGCCTCGTCCAGGGCGGCCCGGTTCCAGTTGATGGTCACGGCGCCGAGGAGGCGCCCCCTGGCGACGATCGGGACCGCTACTGCCGCCAGCAGGTCATCCTTTGGCGCGGCATTGTAGCGGCCGACCCGGTACAGGGGATGGCGGGTGGCGCGGGTGCGCGGCCACGTGGTGGTGACGGAGGAGGACATGCGGCAGGGGCGGGTCTTCGAGGACACGATCGGGCTCTGCGCCTTCCCCATCGGTATCCACGATGGCCAACGGCACGGGCAACCGCTTTGAGCGCGTGGGCGGGCCGGACCACCTTTACACCATCGCCCTGCGGGCGCTGGTGCCGGTCTCGCTCGACAACGCGCTGGTGGCCGGGCGCGGCATGTCCGCCACCCATGTCGCGCTTTCCGGCCTGCGGCAGATGCCGCCGGTGATGGCGATGGGCCAGGCGGCCGGCGCGGCGGCGGCGCTGGCGGCCGCCGGACAGGGTGCGGTCGCGGACCTCGTCTCCGACCGGGTGCGCGACGCACTGCTGCGGGGCGGAGCTGCCGCTGGCAGAGGCCGCTGCATGATGTTCTGATCCGGCCGGCCAGTTCCGCCGGGCCCATGGCGCTCGACAACGGGCGTGACGGCGTCATGCTCTACAGGGCGATCCGCCTGCGGTGGCCGGCGGGACTTTCGTGATGCGGCGCACAAAAAACGAAGGGGAGGGCGGCATGACGCTGAGGTGGACGCGGCGCGCGGCATTGCGGGCGGCGGCGCTGGGCGCCGGAACGACGCTCCTGCCCCCAGGCGCGGCCCGGGCGCAGGCGGCTTTCCCGACGCGGCCCGTGCGGATGATCGTGCCCTTCGCCGCGGGCGGGCCCACCGACGTGATCGCGCGCGTGGTCGCGGAAGCGCTGGGCGACCGCTGGAAGCAGCCGGTGGTGGTGGAAAACCGCGCGGGTGGCGGCACGATCGTCGGCACTCTCGCCATCGCCCGCGCCACGGGTGATGGCTACACGCTGGGCATCTGCACCAACCCCTTCGTCATCAACCCCGCGGTGAAGGAGCGGATGCCCTACGATACCGGGGCCGACTTCGCCGCGGTTGGCATGCTCGTCACCTCGCCGTTCGTCCTCGTTGCCGGGAACGGCTTCGGGCCGAACACGCTGGGGGAACTCGTGGCTGACGCGAGGCGCCGGGGGGAACCGCTGGCCTATGCCTCGCCCGGCCCTGGTGGGGCTGGCCACCTGGCCGGGGCGCTGCTGCAGCAGCGGACCGGCATCGCGATGGAGCATGTACCCTACAACGGTAGCGCGCCGGCCCTGACCGATGTGCTGGCCGGGCGGGTGCCCGTGATGTTCGACCTGTGGAGCTCCGTGCGGCCGCATGTGGAGGCCGGGCGGCTGAAGATCCTGGCGGTGGCGGGCGATGCGCCACTGCCCGACGCCCCGCAGGTCCCTACCATCGCGGCGACCCTGCCCGGCTTTGTTTCGGTCGCCTTCCAGGGCGTGATCGCCCCGGCGGCCACACCGCCGGCGCTGGTGGAGGCGATCTCCTCCGACCTGCGCGCCGTCACCGCCTCCGAGGGCTTCCGCCGCCAAGTCGTGCCGCTCGGCGTTGATCCGGCACCTGGCACACCCGCCGCCTTTGGCGCCTTCCTCAAGGGTGAGATGGCGAAGTGGCGGGACGTAGCCCGCGCCGCGAAGATCGTGCTCGACTGACCTCCGAACCCCTCTCGTCCCATCCGGGTGCTTGCATGAGCCATCATCACAGGACCGCCGCCGAGCTGGTGGACGACCGCCCCGCCGACGGGGTGTTCCGCATCCACCGCGACCTGTTCCGCGACCCCGCGGTCTTCGCGCAGGAGATGGAGCGCGTCTTCGAGGGAACCTGGAACTTCGTGGGGCTGGAAAGCCAGGTCGCGAAGCCGAACGACTTCTTCACCACCCATATCGGCCGGCAGCCCGTGCTGGTGACACGGGATTCGGATGGGCTTGTTCACGCCTTCCTCAACACCTGCCGCCATCGCGGCGCGGTGGTCTGCCCCTTCCGTAAGGGCCGGGCTAAGTTCCATGTCTGCCGCTATCACGGCTGGGCCTATGACAGCGCGGGCCGCAACACGCTGGTAACCGACCATGCGACGGGGCAGTACCCGGACGCATTCGACGCTGAGGGGCACGACCTGATGCCCGTGGCGCGCTTCGGCAACTACCGCGGCTTGCTCTTCGCCAGCCTCTCGCCCGACGTGCCCGCGCTGGAGGAGCACTTGGGCGAGGCGCGGGGCATGCTCGACCTCGTCCTGGACCAGAGCAGCACGGGGTGGGAATTCGTGCCAGGGCCCGTGAACTACACCTATGACGGCAATTGGAAGCTGCAGTTCGAGAACGGGCTGGACTTCTACCACTTCGCCTCCACCCACAGTTCCTACATGGACGTGCTGGCCCAGCGGGCGAAGCGCAACCCGCCGGCGGTGAAGGCCCCGCCGGAGCCGGACCCGGAGGAGCAGGGCAGCTTCAGCTTCGCCCACGGCCACTCCGTCATGTGGTCCATCCGCAATCCCCCACGCGGCCTGCGCCCGCTCGCCTTCGACCGGGCACGGCTGGAGGAGGTGCGGGCGCGAGTGGGGGAGGAGAGAGCGAAGTGGATGCTGCGCCAGCGCAACCTGACGATCTTCCCCAACCTGCAGATCATCGACATTGTCTCGCTCCAGCTCCGCACCTGGCGCCCGCTGGCGCCGGATCGGACGGAGATGGTCTCCCACTGCCTGGCCCCGATCGGGGAGGAGGCGGAGGCGCGGCGGCTGCGGATCCGGCAGTACGAGGACTTCTTCAACCCCACTGGCCTCGCCACCTCGGACGACAACGTGATGTACGAGTACTGCCAGTCCGGCTACGCGGCCGACGCAGATGGCTGGACCCAGGGCTACGCGCGCGGGATGGGTGGGGCGGCAGCGGCACCGTCGCTCGTGTCCGGGATCGGCATCGCCCCGCTTGCCGAGGCGCGCGGCCCTGTCACCTTCGGCGACGAAACCTGCTTCCACGCAGGCTACCGCGAGTGGCGCCGGTTGATGCTGCGCGGGGCGGAGGCGTGAGCGCGATGGCTGATGCTGAGGCGGCCGCGATCTGCGCCGGGCTGCTCTACCGCGAGGGGCTGCATCTGGACCGGCAGGAATGGGATGCCTGGCTCGCCCTCTACGCCGAGGACGCCGTGTTCTGGATCCCGGCCTGGCTGGACGAGCACAAGGTCACGTCCGATCCGGACCGCGAGGTCTCCCTCATCTACCATGACTCCCGTGCGGGGCTGGAGGAGCGGGTGATGCGGATCCGTTCGCGCAAGTCGGTCACGGCGCTGCCGCTGCCCCGCACCGTCCACATGGTGACGAACATCTTGCCGGTGCGGCTGGCGGAGGACGCGATCGAGGCGACGTCGAGCTGGACGGTGCACGGCTACGACCCGCGCGTCTCCCGCCCACACATGTTCTTCGGGCGCTACGAGCACCTGTTCCGCCGCGGGGCGGACGGCGCTTGGCGGATCGCGCGCAAGACGGTGCTGCTGACCAACGACATGATCCCGACAGCCCTAGATTTCTACAGCGTGTGAGGGCGTTGCCGCCCCGCGGCCTAATCGGGCGTAATGCCGGCGCGGCGGATCACGCCGACCCACTTCGCGATTTCACCGCGCTGGTAATCTGAGAAGGATCGGGAGTCCGCGACGAGAGGCTGCATCCCGAGCTCGGCCAGGCGGCTCCGCGTCTCTCCGGCGGCCAGGACGTCCCGCGTCGCCGCGTCGATGCGCGCGACGACGGCGGCCGGCGTGCCTGCCGGCGCGAAGAGGCCGACCCATGTGCCGGTCTCGAAGCCCGGCAGGGCCTGCGCGACCGGCGGCACGTCCGGAAGTTCCGGCGCCGGCTCGATCGAGCTGATGCCGAGCGCGCGCAGCCCGCCCGAGCGGATCTGCGGGAGGGCGCTGGCCACCGTGTCGAACATGGCGTCCACTTGCCCGCCGAGCAGGGCGGAAGAGGCCGGCGCAGGGCTGCGGGAGGGCACGTGCAGCAGGTTCACACCCGCCATGGACTTGAACAGCTCGCCGGCGAGGTGGCTGGTCGTGCCGGTTCCGCCGGAGCCGTAGGTGAGCTCGCCGGGCCGCGCGCGGGCCAGGGCAATCAGCTCCGGCACCGTCCTGGCCTGAACCGAGGGATGCACGACGAGAACAAGCTGCCCGCTGGCAACGCCCGAGACCGGCACGAAGCTCCGGATCGGATCGTAGGGAAGCTGGTTGTAGAGGCCTACGTTGATCGCGTGCGTGCTGATCGTGCCGAGCAACAGCGTGTAGCCGTCGGGCGAGGCCTGCGCGGCCGCCTCGGTGCCGATCAACCCGGCCGCGCCCGGCCGGTTCTCCACCACCACGGGCTGCCCGAGCGCGCGAGAGAGGGAGGCCGCCAGCACGCGCCCGGCGATGTCGGTGAAGCCGCCCGGCGCGAAGGCGATGATCAGGCGGATGGGCCGGGTGGGCCAGCGCGGCGCCTCCTGGGCCAGGCCTCGCCCGGTGCTGGACGCCCCTCCCGCGAGCAGGGCGGCCCCGAGGATCGTGCGGCGGTTCAGGGTCGGCATGCCCGTCTCTCCCGGTCGTTCCCGCCCGCTCAGTCGGGCTTGATGTTCGCCGCGCGCACCACGCGGCCCCACTTCTCGATCTCGCTCCGCTGAAAGGCCGCGAACTCGGCGGGCCCGGCCGGGAAGGGCTGCAGGCCCAGCTCGGTCAGCCGCGCGGCCAGGGCGGGATCCGCCAGCGCCGCCCGCACCGCGGCGTCCACCCGCTCCACCACCGCTAGTGGCAGCTTCGCGGGGCCGAACACGCCATCCCAGGTGTCCGCCTCGAAGCCTGGAAGGGTCTCCGCCATGGTCGGAACCTCCGGCGCGGCCGCTTGGCGCCGCGCCGAGGTCACGGCCAGCCCGGTGGCGCGCCCCGCCCGCGCCTGGGGCATGGCCGAGGAGAAGGAGTCGAACATGATCTGCACCTGTCCGGCGACCAGCGCGGTGGAAGCGGGGGCGGTGCTGCGGAACGGGACGTGTAGCAGCTCGATTCCGGCTAACTGGCGAAACATCTCGCCGCAGATGTGGGTGCTGGTGCCGTTGCCGCCGGAGGCGTAGGCCAGTTCGCCCGGCCGCGCCTTCGCATAGGCTACCAGCTCCGCCACGCTCCGCACGGGCACGGAAGGGTGCACGATCAACATGTGCGTGCCGACCGTGGTGCGGGAGATCGGCGTGAAGTCGGCCACGGGGTCGTAGGGCAGCCGGCCCTCGTAGAGGCTCACATGGATCGACTGGGTGCTGAGCGAGCCCAGGAAGAGCGTGTAGCCGTCCGGCGCGCTGCGGGCGGCGGCCTCGGCCCCGATCATCCCGCCCGCACCTGTGCGGTTCTCCACCACCACCGACTGGCCGAGCGTGGCCGAGAGCCGCTCGGCCACGATGCGCGCGACAAGATCGGTGTTCCCGCCCGCGGCGAAGGCGCAGATAAGGCGCACGGAGCGCGAGGGCCAGGACGCAGCACCCTGCGCCCGGGCGCCGGCCAGGGGCGTGCCTCCGGCGGCCACGGCAAGGGCGGCGGCTTTCAGGAGGCCGCGCCGACTGCTTTCGTTCATGATGTTCCCTCTCCTCTCGCGGCGCCTCTGCCGTGCCCCTGTGTCACGCGCCTCCACGGCGCCCGGCGAGGTGCGCCAGCCGGAAGGCCGCCTCCGCGTTCAAAGCCCCGCCCGGCACCTGCCCAGCCGAGAGGGCGGCGACCTGGTGCACCGTGTCCATGGTCTGGTGCATCCTCGCTTCGGGAGTCACGCCGCCGATATGCGGGGTCGCGACCACGTCCGGCCGCGCGGTGAAGCGCGGAGATGGCATCTGGTCCGGTGCCAGCCCGACATCGAGGCCGGCCCCGCGCAGGTGGCCGGAGTCCAGCGCTGCCTCTAGCGCGTCCTCGTCAACCAGCTCACCGCGGGAGAGGTTGAGGAAGCAGGATCCCGGCCGCATCGCCGCGAAGGCCCGGGCATCAAACATCCGGGCGGTCCCCGGCGCGGAGACAGCGAGGCAGACGACGAAGTCGGCAGCGGCAAGCAGCGCCTCCAGGCTCCCGGCCACCTCGACCGGCGGCACCGGGCTGGCGAAGGGATCGTGGACGAGGACGCGCATCCCCCAACCCCCCGCCATCGCCGCGAGGCGCCGCCCGATGCGGCCGTAGCCGACAATGCCGAGCGTGGCACCGGCCATCCCGATCCCGCGGGGCGGCGCCGGCACGCGGCCGGCAAGGTAGTCTCCCCGCATCCGCGAGACGCCGCGCGCCAGGTCGATCATCATGCCGAAGGCGAGTTCGGCCACCGGGTTCTCGAAGGCCGCGCCCGTGCGCGTGACGAGGATGCCCTCGGCCGATGCGGCGCCGATGTCGATCGTGCTGACGTCCACGGCGGCGCGGAGAAAGGCGACGAGGTCCGGCGCCGTCGCGAAGGTCTCGGCGAGGCCGGGGGTGGCGCGGTGGGCGATGATCACCTCGCACCCCTTCGCGGCCGCGGAGAGCCCGGCGCCGGAGAGCACGCGGCCGGTCGGGTTCAGCACGACTTCGGCGACGCGGCGCAGCTCCTCCAGTCCGGCCTCCAGGTACTGGGCGGTCAACGCCTCCTCCGTGTGGGTCAGGAAGACGCGGAGGCGGGGATAGCCGCTCATGCACGCGCCTCCGGGAAGCCGTAGAGCGCGACGGGGTTGTCGACCAGGATGCGGGTGCGGAGTGCCGCGGAGGGCGCCCAGTCCGCGAGCAGGTCGAGCAGGCGCGCGTCGTCCGGCACCGGCTTCTCCCCGGCCGTGGCGGAGGGGTGAGGCCAGTCCGTGCCCCAGACCACCCGCTCCGGCGCGGCCTCCACCCAGGCGCGGACGACGGCGCCGGTGTCCGCGTAGTCCGGCGCGCCGCTGCGCGTGTCGTGATAGGCCCCGGAAATCTTCACCCAGGCCCGCCCTTCATCGACGAGGCGCCGCAGCAGAGGCCAGGCGGGATGAGACAGTCCGGCGGGCTGCGGCAGCCGGCCGAGGTGATCGATCACGATCGGGACGGGAAGGCGCCCCAGGACCGCTTCCAGCCCCTGCCAGACATCCGGGAGCGTGTGGACCTGGAGATGCCAGCCGAGTGGGGCGATGCGCCGTGCGACGGCCTCCAGTGCCTCCGCATCGGCCCCCGCGGGGCGGGCGAGGTTGAAGCGGGCGCCGCGCACGCCCGCCGCGTCCAGCGCCCGGAGTTCCGCCTCCTGCACCGAGGCGTCCACCACCGCCACGCCGCGCGCGGCGTCGCCGAACTGACATAGCGCGTCGACAAGGCAGGCATTGTCGGTGCCATAGGAGGAGGGCTGGACGACGACGCAGCGGCCGGTGCCGAGGCGCCGCTGGAGTAGGCGGTAGTCGGCGACGGTTGCCGGGGCAGGGCGGAGGGTGGCTGCCGGGTCGTAAGGAAAGCGCCCGTCGTAGATGTGGATGTGGCAGTCGGCAGCGCCGGGCGGAACCGCGAGGCGGGCAGGACCCGTACCCGCCGACCAGGGCACGCCGCTCGCCAAGTCGCGAGATGACTCGAGGCACGGGTTCCCCGGCCATTGGACGTTTCCCATCCGGGAAGCGTAATCGAGATGTCGTTTGTCGACAATATCCATTTTGACAGCGTGCCGGCCACATGATGAGGTTTTGCTGGAGGCTGAGCCTGATGCAGCAAGGTGGTTCGTGACGGCCGGAGTGGTGGAGGGGCCCTCGATGGTGGACTTGGGCGCCTCGCCCGGCGTGCCGCCGCCCATCCCCTACTACCTGACGGAGCAGATCCGCCGGGGAATCATCCTGGGCCGCTACCCACCTGGCAGTCCGCTTCGGGAACAGGCGCTGCAGGCCGAGTTCCGCTGCTCCCGTGCGCCGATCCGCGACGCGCTCCGTCTGCTGGAGCGGCGCGGCCTCGTTACCCATGCGCCGCGCCAGGGCTTTCGGGTGCGCCGCGTCACGCCGGAGGAGGTGCGCCAGATCTACGAGGTGCGCGCCCTGCTGGAGCGCCACGCGGTCGAGGAGCTGAAAGACCGGGTCACCCCGGCGCTGCTGGAGGAGCTGCGGGCGCAGAACGTGACCATGCGGAGCCACCGTGAGGCCGGGAGGGTCGAGGAGTACATCGCCGCCAACCTCGCCTTCCACGCCGCGCTGCACCGGCACGCGGGAAACGAGCCGCTCGCGCGCGCGCTCGACGCGGTGCAGGAGCTGGCCGAGCCGCTGCGGCACGCAATGCTGGTGCGCTCCCTTCACCAAAGCCGCGCCGCCGAGGAGCATGACAAAATCATTGACCTTCTGGCGTGCAACCAGATTGCCGATGCTGCTGCGGCCATGCACCGCCATGTCTTCACCGGTATGCCGGCGGCATTGGACATTGTGACGGACCGCGAATGGTCCGGCGACGTTCGGTGACGACGTCGTAAAATCGGCGGACATGCCATCGCGCTGCTGTCCATTCGGTCTTCCGCATTGCCGGAAGACAGAAGCCCCGTTTACCCGTTCTTCAGCAGACACCTCGCGGCTACCACTGCGCCCGCCACCGCTTGTGGCCGTCGCTCTCGTCGTGTTGGGGCTGTGCGGGATCAGCTGGTTTCCCCACTTTTCGAGGGGTTGCGGAGAGTGCTGCCAGGACCTTGATCGCATTCACGGTAGCCCTGACGACGACAGTCTGCATGGGGGCCATGGCGCACGGCCCGTTCGCCTTCGGCCTCGTCGTGGACCATCTCGGCTACGCGGCGACGTGGGCGATGCTGATCCTGCCGGTCGTGGTGACGGCCGTTCCGCTTTTCTGCCCCAAGGTGCCGCATTCCGCGTAACGACAGCCCCTGCTCACTCGGGAGCCATTCTGCTTGGGCGAGGCAGTCGCAAAGGTGGCTGCCAATGTAGCCAGCCCTTGCAGCATTAGAAATAAAATGCATTATTTGGCTCGGAATGGCTGCCTGCGTTGCAGGGACAGGGGAGGGCTGACCGGAATGGTAGCTGTCGTTCATGAGTCCGGTGTCCTTAGCCGTCGCGCCACGCTGCTCGGGGTTGGGGCCGCGATGGTTGCGGGGTGGCCGAGACGTGGCGCCGCGCAGCAATCCGATGCGCGCTACCCCAACCGTCCCATCCGCCTCGTGGTTCCCTATGGCGCGGGGACCAGCACCGATACCATGGCTCGCCTCATCGGCCCGGCCATGGCCAAGGTTCTCGGCCAGCCGGTCGTCGTGGAGAACCGGCCGGGGGCAAGCGGCGCGGTGGGCAGCGAGGCGATCGCCAGGTCCGCGCCGGATGGGTACTCGCTACTGCTGGGGGCAGTCGCTTCCCACGCGATCCTGCCCACGCTGATGCCGAGGCTGCCCTATGATCCGCTCCGCGACTTCACGGCGATCTCGCTGACGACGAACGCACCGAACCTGCTGGTGGTGAACCCTAAGGTACCGGCGCGGACACTGCCGGAATTCCTGAACTGGGCTCACCGGCAACGGGAAAAGGTCGCCTACGCATCTGCCGGGAACGGCACCTCAAGCCACCTCGCGGGAGAGCTCCTCGTACTACGAACGGGCGCGCCGCTCGAGCATGTGCCCTACAGCAGCGGGGCCCAGGCCGTGACGGACGTCATCTCCGGCCAGGTGCCGATGCTCGTCTACCAGGTCACAGCGGTCCTGCCTTACGTGCGCGAGGGATCCTTGCGGGCGCTGGCCACCACTTCCGACGCCCGGCTGAGTTGGACGCCCGAAGTCCCGACCGTCCAGGAAGCGGGCATCCGCGACTTCGACGTGGCCGCTTGGCACGGGCTCTTCGGCCCGGCTGGGCTTCCCACGCCGATCGTCGATGCCGTCTATGCCGCACTCAGGTCCGCACTGGACGACCCTGCGCTGCGGCCGCGGATCCAAGACCTTGGGCTCGTGCCGGTGGGTATGCCTTCGGCGGAGTTCAGTCGCTTCCTTGCTGCCGACATCGTCCGGTGGCGCGAGGTCATTCACGCCGCCAACGTCAAGGCGGACTAGCCCACGAGGCTGGGTAGAGGGCTGGCGACGTTGTTCCTCGGGCATCAGGCATCGTATGAGATCCCTTTCGGCCGGTCGGCCCAGCCAGAGGGGATCACGGGAGCCGTGGAGTACCGCACCAAAGAGGAACAGGTTGCCGATCATCTTCGGGAGGCTATCCTATCCGGCCACTTCCCTCGCGGCACGCGCCTAAAGCAGGCCGAGGTTGCGAAGACGCTTCAGATCAGCATCACGCCGGTGCGGGAGGCGCTCAAGCTCCTCGAGGCGGAAGGATACATCAGCGGCAGCTCCTACAAGGGCGCGGTGGTGGCACCTCTCGACGTGGCAGCCTCCGTGGAGACGTTGAACCTGCGGATCCTGCTCGAGGGGCAGCTGATCCGGCACGCGGTCGAGAGGGCAACCACGGAGGACCTGCGCCTGATCCGAGGCTTCGCGGACGAGTTCGCGGAAGCCGTCCGAAGGAAGGACAGCGCCGAGGCCCGGGCCTCCAACTACCGCTTCCACAAGCAGATGTACGCCACGGCGAACCTGCCGCAGACCCTGCACTTCGTTCAGATCCTGTGGGCCCGCTACCCGTTCGACGTGATCAACCGGGTCGAGGGACGCGCGGTCACGGCCGTAGAAGAGCACGAGGAGCTCCTGCGGGCGATGATCGAGGGCGACCTCGCGGGCGCGATGCTAGCCCTGCGGCGCCACATCGAGGCGGGCTGGGCGACGGTGAAGGATGAAACGGAGATCGGGGGGGATCACCCGCCTGCTGTCCGTGTCCGTAGGACGCCGCGACGCGGCAAGGAGGATAAACGGAATGAGTGACTCAGTGCTTCTCGTCATGGACATGATGAACGACCTGATTCACCCGGAGGGGCCCAACGCGAAGACCTACGCTCCCATCATCGCGGAGCGCGGCGTTATCGAGCGGACGCGTGAGCTGATCGGCAAGGCGCGAATTGCGGGGGTGCGGGTGGGGTTCGTGCGCGTGGGCTTCTCGCCCGACTACGTCCAGTGCCCGCCCAACTCCCCGGTCTTCTCCGCCGCGCGGCAAAAGGGGCTGTTCAAGCTCGGGAGTTGGGGGACCGAGATCCATCCGGCTCTGGGGCCCCAACCTGATGACCTGGATATCGTGAAACACAGGGTCAGCCCCTTCTACGGCACCTCTCTCGAGCCGACCTTGCGGGCCCTGGGAACCAAGCGCCTCTTCCTCACCGGCGTCTCGACGAATGGCGTCGTGCACACGGGCGTTCGCGAAGGGCACGATCGCGACTATGCCTGCGTGGTCGTGGAGGATTGCTGTGCTGGGATTTCCGACGAGGAGCATCGAAACGCGATCTCCTGCATGCAGCGCTTCGCCAAGATCCAGAAGGTCAGTGAGGTGGACCTCTCGGCTTGAGCTCACCCTGCAAGCCTAGGCGCGGTGTCAGGCGGGCTGACCATCACGCCCGTAAGTGAGCGGCCGGGGAGGGGCTCCGAACTTCCCCTGGGTAGGCCCAATTTCAGGCATTCCTGAGTTCCATCCAACTCGCCCCGCTCCCATGCCTTCCACTAGATTATCGGCAATTAACGACATGGCCGCTTGTGACGCTCCAAAGAATGCATTATGCATCATCGGGGGAAGGAAAGACATCCCGGTCTGGGTTCCGGTCCGTGTTGCCGGGGCGCTCTACGAAATGCTCGGCGCGCCGGCTCTCATTCCGCCCCGTCGGGCATCACCGGACGGATGCTCCGGCTGGGCACCATGGTGTTGGTCGGAGGGGCGAGCTCCCCGGTCTGACGCACAACCTCAAGGAGGAAACGACCACCATGACTTGCGATCATTCGAGGAAGTGGGGCCGCCATGAATAGCATCACCCCGCAGATCACGGCCCGCCCCATCGCCGGCGCTCTCGGCGCCGAGGTTTACGGCGTCGGTCCCCTCGCCAAGGCCTCCGACGAGACCATCGCGCGCATCCGCGAGCTCTGGCTCGAACATTCGGTGATCTTCTTCCGCGACCAGCCGCTGGAACCGAAGGACTTCGTCGCCTTCGCGCGGCGGTTCGGCGATGTGGTCCACTATCCATTCCTCAAGGGGCTGGATGAAGCACCGGAGGTGATCACCGTCGCGAAGCGCGAGGACGAGCGCGTCAACTTCGGTGGCCTCTGGCACACTGACACGGCCTACCTGGACCAGCCGCCGATGGCGACGATGCTGGTGGCGCGAGAGCTCCCGCCCTTTGGCGGCGACACGCTCTTCGCCAGCGCCTATGCGGCTTACGACGCGCTCTCGGACGGCATGAAGAAGCTGCTTGATCCGCTGAAGGCCATCAACAGTTCCGCCAAGGCCGAGAAGACCCGGACGCGGGAGGATCGCAAGGCGGGCGAGGAGCGCAAGGTGCTGGAGGCCGCGCATCCCGTGGTGCGGACCCATCCCGAGACGGGGCGGAAGGCGCTCTACGTCAACGGGGGCCACACCCTCCGCTTCGAGGGCATGTCGGAGGAGGAGAGCGCGGGCCTGCTCGCCTACCTGTTCGAGCACCAGGTCAAGCCTGAGTTCACCTGCCGCTTCCGCTGGGAGCCGGGTTCCATCGCGTTCTGGGACAACCGCTGCGCGCTGCACAACCCGGTGAACGACTACCACGGCTACCGGCGCATCATGCACCGCGTGACCCTCGCCGGGGACACCCCGAGGTGACGCCTGCGCCAGCCGGCGTGGCCAGGCGGGCGGTGCTGGCGGGGATGCTGTCCCTGCCAGCCGTCGCCCGGGCCCAGACGCCGTGGAGCGCGGCGCGTTCCATATCGCTGGTGGTGCCCTTCGCCGCGGGCGGCACCACGGACGTGATGGCGAGGCTCCTGGCCGAACAGCTCGGCCCGCGCCTCGGTCAGACGGTGGTGGTGGAGAACGTCACGGGCGCGGGCGGCAACATCGGTGCGGAGCGCGTTGCCCGGGCGTCGGGCGATGGACACACGGCGCTCTTCGCCCACGTCGGGGTGTTCGCAATCAACGGCCACCTCTACCGCTCGCCGGGATTCCAGAGTGAGCGGGACTTCGCGCCCGTGGGGGTGGTCTGCACCAACCCAATGGTGCTCCTGGTCTCCGCCCGGTCCGGAATAGCGGATCTGGAGGGATTGCTTCGCCGGGCCAGGAGCGGGGACCTGCGCATTGCGACCTCTGGCGCGGGCTCGACCCTGCACCTCGCGGCGCTGCAGTTCCTGGACGCGGCCGGGGGGCGTGCGGACCTCATCCCGTACCGCGGCGGGGCACCTGCCGTGAACGACCTACTAGCCGGGCAGGTGGACATGCTCATTGAGCAGGCCTTCAGCGCCATCCCCAACTCCCGGGACGGCATGGCCAGGGCCCTCCTGGTCACGGGCGCGAAGCGGCTCGACGTGCTGCCCGCGGTACCCACGGCGGGGGAGGCGGGCCTCCCCGGCCTCGACATGGAGGTCTGGAACGCCCTCGTGCTGCCCTCCGCCGCGCCGGCGCCAGTCCGGGCCGCCTGGGAAGCCGCCTTGGCGGCCTCGCTGAAGGAGCCGTCGCTGAGGCACCGCTACGAGGGGATGATGGGCCGGATACCGGCCGGGCAGGAGGCGACGGCCGCGCATCTGGGCGCGCTGATCGCGAACGACACAAGCCGCTGGGGCGAGGTTCTGCGCCACAGCAACGCGGCAAGAATGGATTGAACGAGATGCGCATCCTGGTTCTCCCCGGGGACGGGGTCGGCCCCGAGATCACGGCGGCCACCCTGGCCGTGCTCGACGCCGCGCGGAGCCGCTTCTCTTTATCCCTGGAGTTCAAGCACGAGGTGGTCGGCCGGCAGAGCCACCGGCTCCACGGCACGACAGCACGGAGCGAGCTGCTGGATGAGGCCCGCAGGTCGGACGGCGTGATGCTCGGCCCGGCCGACATCCTGGAGAGCGACGACGAGCGGCGCGGGGAGATCAACCCCTCCAAATTCTTCCGCAAGGGCCTGGACCTCTTCGCCAACATCCGCCCATGCCGGACCTATCCGGGCTTCGTCGGGAAGGTTGGCGAGTTCGACCTCGTCGTCGTGCGGGAGAACACGGAGGGCTTCTACGCCGACCGCAACATGGAGGCGGGGAACGGCGAGATCCTGGTCACGCCGGAGGTGGCCATCTCGCTGCGCCGGATTACCAGGGCCTGCAGCCTGCGCGTCGCGCGGGCGGCCTGCGAGTTGGCCATGCGCCGCGGGCGCCGCGTCACGGTGGTGCACAAGGCCAACGTGCTCAAGGTGACGGACGGGCTGTTCCTCGGCGCGTGCCGCGAGGTGGCCGCCGACTACCCGGACGTCTCGCTCGAGACGGTGCTGGTGGACTCCATGATGGCCCACGTCGTGCGGGATCCCCGGCGCTTCGACGTGGTTGTCACCACGAACATGTTCGGCGACATCCTCTCGGACCTGACGGCCGAGTTGTCGGGCAGCCTCGGCCTGGGTGGGTCGCTGAATGCCGGGGCCGAGCACGCCATGGCCCAGGCTGCCCACGGCTCGGCGCCGGACATTGCAGGGAAGGACCTGGCCAACCCCTTCTCGCTGGTGCTCTCGGCAGCGCTCCTCCTCTCCTGGCACGGTCGCCGCACCGGGAAGGGAGAGTTCGCGGCCGCCGGGGACGCCATCGAGGCCGCCGTCGCCAATGCTATCGATGCTGGGGAGACAACGCGGGACATCGGCGGCCGCCTCGGCACCGCCGCGACCGCGGAAGCACTCGCAGCCCGCATTCGCGCGAACTGACGCGCCCTCCCTCCCACGCACGCCCAGTCATCCGGAGCAAGTCTTTCGCATGGGTCATGGTTCGTCGCCGCTGGTGGCAATGGGCGCCTCCTCGCTGGAGGCGCTGCAGCAGCAGTTCCGCCTCGATCCGGCATCGGTCGATCCGGGCTGGCGCGTCCTCTTCGAGGTGCTTGAGGATCTGGAGCCAGGAAGCGGCCTCGAGGCGCGGGCGCCGGGGGAGGGGGGCGCGGTGGCGGCCCGGCTCGCCGAGGCGATCCGGGCCCGCGGGCACCTGCATGCGTGGGTCTGCCCGCTCGTGCAGGAGCGCTCACCCATGCTCTCGCGGCTGAAGGCCAGCGAGCCTCCTGCCCAGCCCCTGTCGCCAGAGGCCCTGGAGCGCCTCTACGGCGGCACGCTGACGGTCGAGACGGCGCACATTGATGCTGCGGAGGCGCGGGCCTGGCTCCTGCGGGAGTTCGAGGCCGGGGCGAGGGAGGCCGGGCCCGAGGAGAAGCGGGCCATCCTGGGAGGGCTCATCGCCGCGGACGAGTTCGAGCGCTTCCTCGGCGTGAAGTACCCGACCAAGAAGCGCTTCGGCGCCGAGGGGGCAGAGGCCGTAGTGCCGCTGCTGCGCCGTATCCTGGAGGCGGCCGCCGCCTCGGGCGTGACGCACGTGGTCGTCGGCACGATGCACCGGGGGCGGCTGAGCCTGATGGCCAACGTGCTGGGCAAGGATCTCACGCGGATGCTGGCCGAGATCAAGGGAATGCATCCCCTCTCGCCCGGTTCCGACCGCGCGGGGGACGTGCCCTACCACCTCGGCCTGGAGACGTCCCTGGAGGTCGGCGGGCGCAGGCTGAGCGTCACCCTTCTTGCCAATCCCTCCCACCTGGAGGCGGTCGACCCGCTTGTCCTGGGCCGGGCTCGCGCGCTGCAGGAGCTGGAGGGCGATGAGGGGCGGGCGAAGGTCCTGCCTGTCATCCTCCACACCGACGCCGCCGTTATCGGCCAGGGTATCGTGCCGGAAACCCTGCAGCTCGGTGGGACGGAGGGCTTCGGGACCGGCGGGACCGTGCATGTGGTCATCAACAACCGTATCGGCTTCACGACCGAGGAGCGGGACGCCCGCACCTCCACGCATTGTACGGGGGCCTGGAAGGCCATCGACAGCGCCATCCTGCACGTCAACGCGGACGATCCCCTGGCGGTGTGCCGGGCGGCGGAGCTGGCCTTCGGCTACCGCCACGCCCAGGGCCGGGACGCCGTGATCGACCTCGTCTGCTACCGCCGGAACGGCCACAACGAGATCGACGAGCCGACCTTCACGCAGCCGCTGCTCTACCAGCGGATCGCGGACAAGGAGCCGGTGGCATCCTCCTTCGCCGGGCGCCTGGTGGCCGAGGGCATCATGACCGAGGAGGAGGTCGCGGCCGAGCGGGGCCGGAACCGGGACCGGCTCCAGGCTGCCTACGAGCAGGCGTCGGAGTACCGCCCGAACGCCGCAGGGGTGGCCGGGGAGGCGCAGCCCTCCATCGCGCCCGAGACCGGCGTATCGCCGGACCTGCTCCGCTCCATCGCGGCCCGGCTCGCCGAGGGTCCCGCGGGCATGGCGCTGCATCCGCGCATGGGACGGATCCTGAAGCAGCGCCTGGTGGCGGAGGAAGGGCAGGTGGGCTGGCCCATCGCGGAGGCGCTCGCCTTCGGCTCTCTCCTGATGGAAGGCGTCCCGATCCGCCTGAGTGGGCAGGACGTGGTGCGCGGGGCCTTCTCCCACCGCCATTTCGGGCTGTTCGACACAGGGACCGGCGCGATGCATCTCGGCCTGAACGGGCTAGCCGAGGGACAGGCGCGGTTCTCCGTCCATAACAGCCCGCTCTCCGAGTACGCGGTGCTCGGCTTCGAGTACGGCTACAGCCTGGCCCGGCCTGATGTGCTGACGCTCTGGGAAGCCCAGTTCGGCGACTTCGCCAACGGCGCGCAGATCGTCATCGACCAGTTCGTCATGTCGGCCGAGGAGAAGTGGGGCGACCGCTCCGGCCTCGTGATGCTGCTTCCGCACGGGCTGGAAGGGCAGGGACCGGAGCACTCCTCGGCACGGCCGGAGCGCTACCTGCAGATGGCGGCGAAGGGCAACGCCCGGATCGTCAATCCCAGCACGCCCGCCAACTACTTCCACCTTCTCCGCGAGCAGGCCCTCGGGGGCGTCCGGCGCCCCCTGATCGTGATGAGTCCGAAGAAGCTGCTCCGCCTGCCCGCCGCGGTCTCGCCATTGGAGGATTTTGCGCCGGGCCGCCGGTTCCTGCCCGTGATCGCCGGGGCAGTGAGGGGCGACGTCCGCCTCGTTCTCATCTGCTCCGGCAAGATTGCCTACGAGCTGGAGGAAGAGCTTTCCCAGCGGCAGGAGGCGGGGACCGTTGTGGTCCGGCTGGAGCAGCTCTACCCGTTCCCGGAGGAGGTCCTCGCCGAAATGGCCCGTCGCTGGCCCGATGCCCGGTGCCGGTGGGTCCAAGAGGAGCCCGAGAACATGGGCCCCTGGAACTGGGTCCGCCCACGGCTGGAAGCCGTCCTGGCCGGTGCCGGGCTGGGCTCGCCGCAGCTGGCCTATGTGGGGCGCCCTGAGTCGCCGTCCCCCGCGGGCAGCTTCCACGGGGACCACGATGCCGATCAGCGCTCCATCGTCGAGCGTGCCTGCGCCGCCGAACCGCCTGCGCGAGCGACCAGGGCCGCATGATGGGCCCGCTTTCCGGACTGCGCGTGGTGGAGGTTTCCGCCTTCATCGCGGCTCCTCTTGGGGGGATGACGCTCGCCCAGCTCGGCGCCGAGGTCATCCGCATCGACCCGATTGGCGGCAACATCGACTACCGCCGCTGGCCGCTCGCGCCGGAGGGCACGAGCCTCTACTGGACCGGGTTGAACAAGGCCAAGCGCTCCGTGGCGCTCGCCCTGGACAAGCCGGAAGGGCAGGAGATCGCCCGCGCCCTGATCTGCGCGGAAGGCGAGGATGCGGGAATCCTCCTGACGAACCTGCCCGCCAGCGGCTGGATGAGCCACGCCGCCCTGTCCGCGCGGCGTCCGGACCTCATCATGCTGCGCCTGACCGGCAACCCGGACGGCTCAGGGGCCGTGGACTACACGGTGAACTGTGCGGCGGGCTTCCCCGCGGCCACGGGCGCCGGTGGGCAGCCGGTGAACCACGTCCTGCCTGCCTGGGACATCGCGGCGGGGCTCTACCTCGCCACCGGCCTCCTCTCGGCGGAGCGGTCGCGGAAGCGGGACGGGCAGGGGCAGGAGGTGGTGCTGTCCCTCGCGGACGTGGCCTTCGCCTCCGTCGCGAACCTCGGCTACGTGGCGGATGTGCAGGTGAACGGGGCGGTGCGGCCGCCCATGGGCAACGAGCTTTACGGCGCCTTCGGGCGAGACTTCCCGACGGCGGACGGGCGCCGGGTGATGATTGTCGCCATCTCGAACCGGCAGTGGCGGGCCATCGGCAAGGTGACGGGGCTGGCCGAGAAGCTGGCGATGATCGGCCCCATGCTGGACGTGAACCTGGACGAGGAGGGCGGGCGCTTCGAGGCGCGGCACGCCATCGCCGCCGTGCTCGCCCCCTGGTTCGCGCGCAGCACCTTGGCCGAGGTCACCAAGCTCCTCGAGGGCAGCGGCATCCTCTGGGGGCCCTACCAGGATTTCGGCCAGCTCGTGAGGGAGGACCCGCGCGTTTCCACGTCCAACCCGATGTTCGCGGAAATCGAGCAGCCCGGCGTCGGGCGCGTCCTGGCCCCCGCCGTGCCGCTTGCCTTCTCCGGCACGCCGCGCCCGGAGCCGATCCCGGCGCCGCGCCTGGGCGAGCACAGCGACGCGGTGCTGGCGGATGTCCTCGGCCTGTCCGCCGCCGAGATCCGAAAGTTGCATGATTTCGGCATCGTTGCCGGACCGGAGGAGCGCTGACCCGATGAATGCCGTGACGAATGAAATCGCGCTGTCCGAGTACGGCGCGGCCCTGGCAGCGGCCGAGCGCCTCTTCGAGGAGGGGCGCCGCGCGGTGGCCGGGAGGGTGGCTCCCGCGGGCAAGCCGGACGCGGCCTTGATGGACCGGCACCAATTCGCCCTGCACGGGCTGGCCTGGCAGGCCGCCTATGTGGAGGCGCTGCGCCAGACCCTGCGCTGGGCGGAAGGCCTCGCAAGTTCCGGCAGCCTTGGCGCGACCGAGGCGGCGATCCTACGCCTGGGCTATGCCGAGTACCTGGCCCAGCTTGCGGGCGGCATCCCGATGAGCCAGGCGGAGGTCGTGCGCCCCGCAGATCTTGGTGTGCCGCCCGAGGCTGTCGCGCGCTTCCTCGCCGAGCCCCTGCTCGCCCGCCTCTCCAGCCCCGTGGCGGTGGAGGCCGCCCGGCTGGCACTGGCCGACAGGGTCGCGGAAGGGGATTACGGCGCGCTCGGGCTGGACGACGAGGCGCTGGAGGCGACACGGGCGGAATTCCTGCGCTTCACCGCGGCCGAGGTAACGCCACATGCCCAGGGCTGGCACCAGCGCGACGAGCTGATCCCGATCGAGCTCGTCGGCAAGCTCGCCGAGATGGGCGTCTTCGGGCTGACCGTGCCGGAGGAGTACGGCGGGCTCGGGCTCGGCAAGGTGGCGATGTGCCTCGTCTCGGAGGCGCTGAGCGGGGGCTATATCGGCGTCGGCTCGCTCGGCACGCGCTCCGAGATCGCGGCGGAGCTGATCCGCCTCGGCGGCACGGAGGAGCAGAAGGCGCGCTGGCTGCCCCGCATCGCCTCCGGCGAGACGCTGCCGACGGCGGTGTTCACGGAGCCGAACACGGGGTCCGACCTCGGCAATCTCCGCACCCGCGCGGTGCGGGAAGGGGATGTGTACCGGGTCTACGGCGCCAAGACCTGGATCACCCACGGCGCGCGCTCCGACTTGATGACGCTGCTCGTCCGCACGGGCGCGCCGGGCTCGGGCTACAAGGGCCTATCGATGCTGCTGGCCGAGAAGCCGCGCGGGACGGAGGCGGATCCCTTCCCCGCACCGGGTATGAGCGGGGCGGAGATCCCCGTGCTCGGCTACCGTGGGATGAAGGAGTACGAGATCGGCTTCGATGGCTTCGAGGTGCCGGCCTCCGCGCTGCTGGGCGGGGTGGAGGGGCAGGGCTTCAAGCAGCTGATGGAGACCTTCGAGAGCGCGCGCATCCAGACCGCCGCTCGCGCCCTCGGCGTTGCGCAGAACGCGATGGAGCTGGGCGCCGCCTACGCCACGACGCGCGAGCAGTTCGGGCGGCCAATCCTGCGCTTCCCGCGCGTGCACGCGAAGCTCGCCTGGATGGCAGCCGAGACGATGATGGCGCGCCAGCTCTCCTACTTCGCGGCGCGCACGAAGGACTCTGGCCAGCGATGCGACATGGAGGCAGGGATGGCCAAGCTGTTGGCCGCGCGGGTTGCGTTCAGCAACGCCGATTGCGCGCTGCAGGTCCACGGGGGGAACGGCTACGCCATCGAGTACCCCATCAGCCGCGTGCTCTGCGACGCGCGCATCCTCTCCATCTTCGAGGGCGCGGCGGAGATCCAGGCCCAGGTCATCGCGCGCGGGCTGCTAGGACGAGTGAATTAGGACTCCAGCAAGGCCCGAAGAGCCGAGTTGCTGCGAAGAAACAGATGCATAATGCATTATCCGTTGACGCCCGGCTGAATAGCAGCGAAGCTTCTGGAAAAGGTCGGCCGGGCAGGACTTCGCGCGGACGGCATCAGAAAGGGTTGCCGGAAAGGCGGCCATTGGGGATCCAAGAAGATGACGATGAGCCGAGCCCAGTTCCTGTCGGTTATGGCTGCGTCGGCGCTGGCGCCGCTGGCGCGACCCGCGCTGGCACAGGGCGGCGTGCCGGGCATCGACCCTGCAACGAAGACGGTCACGGTCGGCGCCTTCACGCCCGTCACCGGGCCCGTGCCTTTCTACGCCATCCTGACCCGGGCCGCCGATGCATTCTTCAGGTACAAGAACGAGAATGGCGGGATCCGGGGGTGGCAGGTTCGGTACGCCACCATGGATGACGGCTACGAGCCCTCGCGCAGCGTCGCCGTGACCCGTCGGTTGGTGGAGGAGCAGGGCATCTTCGCCCTGGTCGCGCCGGTCGGCACCGCGACGAACGTGGCCGTCATCCCCTACGCCCGGGAGCAGGGCCTGCCGATGATCGGCCCGATCGGGGGTGCCTCCGCCTTCTTTACCGAGAAGCACGTCTTCCCGCTGCTGCCCGATTACGGCTGGTCGGCCGCCGCGAACACGGAGCACGCCATCGACGGGCTGAAGCTCCAGCGAGTGGCGCTCCTGTGGGAGAACGACGAGCTCGGTCGCTCTGCCAAGCGCGGCTTCGACAAGTACATGGCGTCGCGCAACATGGAGCCTGCGGAGTCGCAACCCTTCGACGTGCGGGCCACCGACTTCACCCCGCAGATCCGCCGCCTGATCAGCGCGAGGGCGGAGGCGGTGGTGATGTTCGGCTCAAACGCTAACCTCGCCGCCGCGCTGCGCTCGGCGAGCCGCGGCGGCCTGCGCGCTACCTGGTTCGCGCCCTTCTTCACCGCCGACCCCTCCACCTACCGCCTCGCCTCAGAGCTGCTGGACGGAACCTACTTCTCCTCATGGCTGCTGCCCGTCGGCGGGTCGGAGCCGGAGGTGGAGGCCTACCGCCAGTCCGCCGCGAAGTACGCCCCGAACGACCCGATCGGGGTCTTCGGTTTGAACGGGTGGAGCAACGCGGCCCTCTTCGCCTCGGGGTTCGAGCGGCTGCTGGACAGCAGCAAGCCGCTAACGCGCCCAAACCTGATCGAGGCGATGGAAGGGCTGAGGGATGCCTCGGTCGGCGGCGCCCGCAACGTCTCCTTCCAGCCCGGTGACCACCGCGGCACCCGTCAGGAAGGAATCATCCAGGCCAAGGGCGGGCAGTTCAGCCTCGTCCGTGAGTTCCGGCCCTACCCGGCCGCGGCGTTCGACCTGCCGAGCTGAGCGGGCAACGACCGCGGCCGACCGACGAAGCCTCCAAGACAGGACAGACATGACAAGCATTCCGATCAGCGCGCCCGCGCGGATGGACGGCCGCGTGGCCATCGTGACCGGCGGGACCGGCGGTATCGGGCGGGCCGTCTGCGCCGCCCTGGCGGAGGCCGGGGCGAAGGTGGTGGCCGCCGACCTGCACCAGGCCGCCGCCGGAACCGTCATGGCGCCCGGGGTCACCTTCATGCGATGCGACGTGACGTCCCGGGCCGGGACGGAAGCCATGATCGACGCGGTGCTGGCGGAGCACGGGCGGGTGGACGCGCTGGTCCTCTGTGCGGGCACGATCGCGAACACGCCCCTGGCGGACAGCGAGGACGACGAGTGGCGGTCCATCCTCGACGTCAACCTCATGGGCGTGGTGAACCCGCTGCGGAAGCTCTACCCCCTCATGGTGCAGGCGGGTGGGGGCAAGATTGTCGCGCTGGGATCCATTGCCGCCAAGATCGGCGGCGTGGCGTCCGGCCCCGCCTACGTCTCCGCCAAGTCGGCGGTGCACGGGCTGATGAAGTGGGTTGCGAAGTCCGGCGCCCAGCACGGCGTCTTCGCCAACACCATCGCGCCCGGGCCGGTGGAAACGCCCATGTGGCAGACCGTGACCGGCCGCGCGCCGCCCTCGGCCAACGGCAGCGTTCCGCTCGGGCGGTTCGGCCAGCCCGAGGACATCGCGCAGGCCATCCTTTTCCTCTGCTCGCCCGCGTCGAACTGGATCACGGGAACCGTGCTCGACGTGAACGGCGGCATGTTGATGGATTGAGGCGGACATGACAGCAGCGGAAACCATCGGCTTTATCGGCCTCGGCGTCATGGGCGGGCCCATGTGCCGCAACACCACCACCAAGCACGCGGGCGAGGTCCGTGCCTTCGACATGGGGGCGGCCGCGCGCGACGCGCTGCGGGACACCCGGGCCGTGGTGGTGGAGAGCGCGGCGGAGGCGGTTCGCGGCGCGGACATTGTCTTCCTCTCCCTTCCGGGCCCGCCGCAGGTCGAAGCAGTCTGCCTCGGCGAGGATGGCATCCTGCACCACGGCAAGCCTGGCCTCCTCGTCGTGGATCTCAGCACCACCACGGTCGCCTCCGCCCGTGATGTCGCGCGGCGGCTGGCCGAGGGCAGGATAGGCTTTGCCGACGCTCCCGTGGCCCGCACCCGCGAAGCCGCGATCCGCGGCGAGCTCAGCATCATGGTCGGCGCGGACGAGGCGACCTTCACCCGGCTGCGCCCGCTGCTGGGCTACATGGCCACCGACGTCACGCATTGCGGCGGGATCGGTACGGGCCAGGCGGTGAAGCTCATCAACAACGCCCTCGTCTTCGAGCACGTCGCGGCGCTGGCCGAGATGATCGCGATCGGAGAGCGGGCCGGGGTGGAACCCGCCCGGCTGCTGGACGCCGTCTCGCGGGGATCGGGCGACAGCTTCGTGCTTCGCAACCACGGCATGAAGGCGATGGTGCCGCGGAACTACCCGGAGCGCGCGTTCCCCTCCACCTACGTGCTGAAGGACCTGGCCGGGGCGCTGGAGCTGGCACGTGATACGGGCGTTCAGGCCCGAGTCACGGAGACGGCGCGCGAATACTACGCCGAGCTCGTCCGCCTCGGCGCGGGCAGTCAGTACTTCCCGGTCCTGCTGGAGCTGGTGGCGGGGCGCCTCACCGTGACGGAGCCCGCAGAGACATGAGCGACGCCCTCCAGGACCTCCTCTCCCTCGTCTGGACGGGGATCGTCACGGGCTGCCTCTACGCCATGGGGGCTCTCGGGCTGGTGATGATCTTCAAGGCGACCCGGGTGGTGAACTTCGCGCACGGCAACCTGGCGGCCCTCGCAGGCTTCGTGGTCTATGGCTTGACGGCGATGGGAGGCGGCCTCGGCTGGGTTGCCTCCGTCCTCGTGGCGCTGGCGATCGTGGTCGTCCTGGCGCTCGTCTCCTACGGGCTCATTGCCCGGGTCTCGGAAGTGTCGGACCTCCGCGGGACGATCGCGACCCTCGGCATCAGCCTCGTCCTGCAGGGGGTGGTGCAGGTCCTCTTCGGCGCCGACATCGTCAACCTCGATCTGCCCGTGCCGAATTGGAGCGCGACGGTCGCGGGGCTCCGGGTCACCTCCTACGACTTTGCCGTGCTGGCGGTCTCGGGCTCCGTCATCGCGGTCCTCTTCTTCGTCATCGAGCGGACCCGGGTCGGGATCGCCTTCCGCGCGGTCTCCACCAGTGCCTTCGCCAGCCGCGTCTGCGGGCTGAACATCCACGCCGTCCAAGGCCTTGCATGGGGCGTGGCGGCAGGACTGGGCGTGACGGCGGCGCTGCTGATCATCCCCAGCACCTTCCTCAGCTCGACGACGGTCGCATCCTTCATGCTGCAATCCTTCGCCGCGGCGGTGCTCGGCGGCTTCTCCAGCCTGCCGGGGAGCATTGTCGGCGGGTTGATCGTGGGGGTCACGATGAACCTGTTCAGCTACTTCGTGACCTCCGAGCTGAGCGCGACCTTCCTGCTCGTCCTCATGCTCGCGGCCCTGAACCTGTTCCCGGGCGGCATCCTGCCTCAGCGCGGAGGAGGCTCTCGTGCCTGAGGCGGTCGGCGTGGTAACCCACGCGGTCACGGGCGAGGCGCGCCCCCTGCCGCGCCGCCTGGCGAGCTGGGTCGCTCTCGTGGTCCTGGCCGCCATCCCCGCCGTGGCGGGCGGCTTCTGGACCTACAGCGTGGGCGTCTGCATGGCGAATGCCGTGGCGGTCCTCTCCGTCGGCTTCCTGCTCCGCTACGGCGGGGAGGTCTCGATCGGGCACAGCTTCTTCCTCGCCTTCGGCGCCTACTGCACGGCGATCCTGGAACGGCAGCTGGGCCTGTCCGTCGGGATCGGGCTCCCGGTTGCGGCGATCGCCGGCGCGGTGCTCGGCGTCGCCTTCGCCTGGCCGTCCCGCGCGCTGTCCGGCATCTACCTTGCCATTGCCACCATGGCGCTGGCGCTCGCTGTGCCCGAGCTGATCCTGCAGGCGGGCCCAGTCGCGGGCGGTTACGAGGGCCTCTACGTCTCGCGCCCCCTGGTGCCGGGCCTGTCCATCGAGCTGCAGCGCTACTACCTCCCGCTCGTCGTATTGGGGCTGGTTGTCTTGCTGCTGGCGCGCTTCCGGCGCTCCCGGCAGGGGCTGGTGCTGCTCACGGCCCGGGACCATCCCCGGGCTGCCGAGGCCTTCGGCTTCTCCCGCGGCTACGCGCGCCTGGCGGCCTTCGCCATCAGTGCCGCCGTGGCCTCCGTCGCCGGATCGCTCCTCGCCTTCTCGGCCTCCACCGTCTCGCCGAACAGCTTCACCCTCTCGACGGCCATCTACCTCCTCGTGGGCACGGTGGTCAGCTTCGGGTCGCTCGGGCTGATCGGAGCCCTGGCCGGGGGCGCGTTCATCACCCTTGTCCCGCAGGTCTTCGCGGCCTGGGGGGACTGGGTGCCGATCATCTACGGCGCCGCGCTGCTGCTGGTCATCACCCTCGGACACCGTCCGGCGGAGGTCCTCGCGGCACTCCGGGCGCGGCTGGCGGGAGGGCGGCGGGATGCTTGACGCGTCGATCACCGCAGGTGCGGAGCTGACGGTCACCTCCGTCTCCCTGTCCTTTGGCGGGCACCGGGTGCTCAAGGAAGTCAGCATGGACTTCCGGCCTGGCCAGGTCACGGGGCTCATCGGGCCGAACGGGGCGGGCAAGACGAGCCTGTTCAACTGCCTCACCGGGCTTTACCGCCCGCAGCAGGGCACCATCGCCCTGGGTGGCGAGCCCCTGGAGCGGCTGCCGCCCGCGCAACGGGCCCGGGTTGGCCTGTCGCGCAGCTTCCAGCACGTGGCCCTCTGTCCGGAGCTGGACGTGGTGGAGAACGTCATGTTCGGCCGGGCGCGGCTCGGCCGCTCGGGCTGGGCGGACGCCTTCCTGCCCCTTCCTGCCGGGCGGGCCGAGGTGGAGGAGTCCAGGGCGGCGGCCATGGAAGTGCTCCGCCGCCTGGATCTTGCGGCCTATGCGGAGACCACGCCCGCCGGGCTGCCCCCGGGCACCCAGCGCCTCGTGGAGATTGCCCGTGCCATCGTTTCCCGCCCCCGCGTCCTGCTCCTGGACGAGCCTGCGGCGGGGCTGAACCCGGCGGAGACCCGGCAGCTCATGGCGGTGCTCCGGGGCCTCGTTTCCCCGGATCTGATGATCGTGGTGGTGGAGCACGACATGGACCTCATCATGCAGCTCTGCCACCGCATCCACGTGCTGAACTTCGGCCAGCGGATCGCGACCGGCACGCCGGAAGAGATCCGGGCCGACCCTGAGGTCATCCGCGTCTACTTGGGGGATTCCGATGACTGACCTTCTCCGGGTGGAAGGGCTTGAGGTCCGCTACGGCGCCGCCACGGCGGTGCGCGGGATAGGGCTGGCGGTGCCGCAGCGCGGCACGGTCGGGCTGCTGGGCGCGAACGGAGCGGGCAAGTCCACCGTGCTGAAGGCGATCGCGGGGCTGGTGCCGAAATCCGCCGGCCGCGTGCTGCTGGAGGGCGAGGACATCACGGTGCAGGATGCGCGGGCGCTGGTGCGGGCCGGGATCGTCTACGTGCCGGAGGGAAGGGAGATCGTGCCCAACCTGTCGGTGGACGAGAACCTAGTCCTGGGCGGCTTCCACCTAGATGGCGCCACGCGGCGCCGGCGGCGGGACATGGTGCTGGGCATCTTCACCGAGATCGCCGGGCGGGCCGGGAGCCCGGCCTGGCGCCTGAGCGGCGGCGAGCAGCAGATGCTGGCCATCGGCCGCGCTCTGATGGCGGGGCCGCGCCTCTTGCTCCTCGACGAGCCCTCGCTCGGCCTCGCGCCCCTGCTGGTGCGGCGTGTCTTCGAGAAGCTGGAGGCGGTACGCGCGGAGACGGGGCTGGCCATGATCCTCGTTGAGCAGAACTTCCGACTGACCGTCCGTGTGTCCGACGCGGTGCACTTCATGCGGGGAGGACGGATGCTCGGGCGAAGGGAGGCCGCGGAGCTGCGGGAGCCCGCGGCCATGGAGGAGGCCATCGCCGCCTATCTCGGGGCGGGGGAGGTGGCGGCGTGAATGCATTCACGAAGGGTGGCGTGATGGAACTGGTTGGGCGCGAGGTCGCGCGCGGGCTGCGCTTTCCCGAGGGGCCGATCTGGCTGCCCGACGGCAGCCTGCTGGTCGTGGAGATCGAGGGCGGGACGCTGACGCGGATCGCTCCCTCTGGCCACGCCGAGGTGGTCGCAAGGCTGGGCGGCGGGCCGAACGGGGCGGCCATCGGGCCGGACGGGGCCTGCTACGTCTGCAACAACGGCGGCTTCCGCTGGCTGGAGCAGGCGGACGGCTACCTCCGTCCCGTCGGTATCGCCGAGGACTACACTGGCGGCCGGATCGAGCGTGTGGACCTTGGGACGGGCCAGGTCCGAATTCTCTACACGGAATGCGACGGCAAGCCCCTGAACGGTCCGAACGACATCGTCTTCGACGCCCATGGCGGCTTCTGGTTCACCGACCTGGGCAAGGTGCGGGCCCGCAGCATGGACCGCGGCGCCGTCTACTATGCCCGCTGCGACGGCAGCCTCATCCGCGAGGTGATCTTCCCCTCCATGACCCCGAACGGGGTCGGTCTTTCCCCGGATGGCCGCACGCTTTACGTGGCGGAGACGGAGACGAGCCGTCTCTGGGCCTATCCTGTCACCGCGCCGGGTGAGGTGGGCCTGGAGGCCTGGCCGTCGCCCAACGGCGGGCGCCTTCTCTACGGTCCCCCGGGATACCAGCGCTTTGACTCCCTGGCCGTTGAGGCGGACGGCAACATCTGCGTGGCGACACTGGTGCATGCAGGTATCTCGGTCATCTCGCCCGTGGGCGAGTTGGTCGAGTTCCATGCCGCACCGGAGCCGTATTGCACGAACATCTGCTTCGGCGGTGGCGGGCTCAGGACGGCATTCATCACCCTGTCCGGGACCGGGCGCCTGATCGCGGTTGACTGGCCCAGAAGTGGGCTGCCGCTGCAACCGAGGCTTGGGTGACCCTCGCTGGGTCGAGCTCGGGCTGCGAGTTGCCTCACCTTTGCGTACCGGCACATCGCGGCCCGCGCGTGGAAGATGGGGTTCCGCGGCGCGCTGGTCGTACACCCCTCTCAGGTAGCACCGCTGAATGCCGCCTTCACGCCCGGTTCGAGGGAGCTCGACTGGGCACTGCGTGTTGCCAAGGGAGCTTGTAACGCTCGGGACAAGGGGCGAGGTGCGTTCGAACTTGATGGCCGCATGATCGATCCGCCGGTCGTCCGGCGGGCGGAGGAGATACTTGCCTTCGCAGGGTAACGTCGCCATCGCTGCCCCGATGGTAGGGCGAGGTCACCCGCCCTCCAGCTGGAGGGAGAGGGCGCTAGCCTGAGCTCTGAGGGTCGTCCCGATCTCAGTCAGGCCGATGCGGCGCAGCTGCTCGCTGACGCCGACAATGACAAGTGCATGGGAGACGCGCTCTCGCGGCGCCACCGGGGCGGCGATCACCGTGACACCGGTTATGTACCGGCCTTCATCGACCGCGAAGCCACTCTCTTTCGTCGCCTGGATGTCGGCGCGCCACTGCGCGAGGCTTGGTGGGTCCTCCCAGCGCAGGCCGTGGAAGCGCCGCTCGATCTCCCTCCAGGAATGGCCGCCGAAGGCGGCGATGCAGCGCCCGGTCGCGCTGATCAGCGAGGGGTACCGGCTACCTACATCCACCTGCAGCCGCAGCGCGTGACTCGGCCGCGCGATGGCGACAGCCACGATGTGGTCGAGCCCCGGGATCTCCACGCCGATCGCGGTGGCGCTGTACTCCGCCGCGAGCCGATCGAGCACCGGCTGCGCGAGGTTGCTGAAGGGGTCCTTGCGCAGCATTCCCCGCGCGAGAGCGACGACGCCACCCGCCAGTGCATAGCGCTTTGTCGCTGGGTCAAAGGACAGCATCTCCTCCGCGACGAGCGCGCGAAGGATGTGCAGGCAAGTGCTGGGCACCATGCCTAGCGGCCGCGCGATGCCGTGTACGCCCAGCGGGGCATCGCTGCGCGAGAGCAGCTTCAGGATTGCTATCGCGCGGGTAACGGCGGGAACGGCACGGATCGTCGCGCCCCGGTCAGAGGGATCATGCCGAGCTTCGTCATCCTGGTTCATGTTGTCCTAATACAACAAACTATTCTCATTGACAACACTATCCTGCCTTGCCTTGAATGTGCCCAAGGCGAGAAGCCGGGAGAGGAAGCGTTCGATGGCACGGCTCACCGACAGCCCCGACTACGGCTTCGCGCAGGCAAACTTCACCCCCGAGCGCCTTTGGGATTTCTTCGACGGCGACCGCGAGCACTTCAACGTCGCCCAGGAGTGCATCGATCGCCACGCCACCGATCCCGCGCGCTTGGCCGTGCGCGTCGCGCATGCGGATGGCCGGGACGAGCTCATCACCTTCCGCGCTATCGCCGAGGCTTCTTCCCGCATTGCCCATTGGCTAGAGACGCGCGGCGTGCGCCGCGGTGACCGGGTGGCGGTGATGATCGACCCCTCGCTGCCCTTCTACGCCGCCATGTTCGGCGCCATGAAGCGCGGCGCCATCGCCGTACCGCTCTTCACCCTCTTTGGCCCGGACGGGGTTCGGCTACGGGTGGCGGACTGTGCCCCGCGCGTGCTGCTGACCCAGGCCGGGAAGGAGGACGCCGCGAGCGCCATCGAGGGAACGGAGACGGTGGTTGCCGACGCGGACTTCATGGACGGCCTGGCGCGGTTCCCCGCCCAGTACGCTGTGCGGACGGGCGCGAACGACATGGCGCTGTTCCAGTACACCTCTGGCACAACACGGGAGCTTCCGGCGGCGGTGAAGCACACGCACCGCTCCATCGTCGTGCTCATGCTGGCAGCCCTCTACGGCACCGGCATCCGCCCGGCCGACGAGTTCTTCTGCCCCTCCTCCCCCGCCTGGGGCCACGGGCTGGCGCACGGCACGCTCGCGCCGCTCGCCATGGGTGTCACAACCGGGACATATGCGGGGAAGTTCGACCCGGTTCGGCTGATGAAGGCGCTCCAGGATTTCGGCATCACCAATCTCTCCGCGGCCGCCACCCACTACCGAATGATGCGGACCAGCGGGCAAGCGGCGCAGTTCCGGTTCGCGATACGCAAGCTCTCCTACACCGGCGAGCCGATCGACGCGGAGACGCTGCGCTTCATCGACGAGATCTTCGGCGTGCCGGCCTGTAGCATGTACGGCACTACCGAGGTCGGCGTCGCCCTCGTGAACTATCCGGGCGCCCGCGATTTCCCGGTGAAGCCCGGCTCCCTCGGCAAGGCTGTGCCGGGGCTGGAGGTGCAGGTGCAACGTCCCGACGGTACACCCGCCGAACCCGGTGAGATCGGTGAGATCAAGCTGCGGCGACGGGGAGAATGGGTGCCGACCAAGGACCTGGGGCGTGTCGACGAGGACGGCTACTTCTACCACGCCGGACGCGCCGATGACGTGATCATCTCCGCCGGCTGGACGATGAGTGCCGTCGAGATCGAGGACGTGCTGATGCAGCATCCCGACGTGCGCGAAGCGGCAGCGATCGGCGTGCCCGATCCCGTGCGCGGGCAGGTGGTGAAGGCCTTCATCGTCAGCGTCCGGATCGGCGACGACGACTTCGCCCGGGAGCTGCAGGACCACACCCGGGCTCGGCTCAGCCAGCACGAGTACCCGCGCCAGGTCGCCTTCGTACCTGAGTTGCCGAAGACCCCGGCCGGCAAGATCAACCGCAAGGCCATCCGCGACGCCGAGGCTGCACGTCGCGTGCCTGCGTAGGCTCAAAGAGAGAAGGAAGGAACGTCATGTCCGCAACGACACTCGAGAAGCCGGGGAGCCGGCTTTTCCCGAAGATCACCGAGGAGGCGCTCGACGACCTGCGCGCCCGCATCGGCGTGAAGATCGAGAACACCGCCGAGCCCTGGTGTTACGAGGCGACGCGGGACAACATTCGCCACTACGCCCACGGCATCGGGGACGACAACCCGCTGTGGTGCAACCCGGACTACGCAGCGCGTAGCACACAGGGCGGCATCGTTGCCCTGCCCAGCTTCCTCTTTACCACCAGCCGCATCATCTCCGGTTATGTTGGCGGGCTGCCGGGCGTGCACGCCATGTGGTCGGGCGCCGATTGGCGCTGGCATCGCTGGGTGCGCCGGAACGAGACCATCCGTACCGAGGCACATCTTTCCGAGTTGGTGGAGCACGAGACCACCTTCGCCGGACGGGCGATCCGCCAAGTCTACCACGTCGATTTCTACGGCGATGGCGGCGACAAGGTGGCGGAGGCCGAGAGCTGGTGCTTCCGCACGGATCGCGACGCCGCACGCGAGCAGGGCACCAAGTACCGGGAGGTGAAGGCCAAGCCGCCGCGTGTCTACACCGAGGCGGAACTGGAGCGCGTCTACAAGCTCTACGAGGCCGAGGAAGTGCGCGGCGCGACTCCCCGATACTGGGAGGATGTGGCGGCCGGCGACGTGCTGCCCACGATGGCGAAGGGTCCGATGACCGTCACCGGCTTCATCGCCTATGCCCAGGGCTGGGGCGGGCTCTATATCCGCGCGAACAAGCTGGCTTGGAGGCAGATCCGCAATCACCCCGGGCTCGGCATCAAGAACCGGTTCGGCATCCCGGACTGCCCGGAGCGCGTGCACTGGGAGCCTGAGATGGCGCTGATGGTCGGCGCACCCGGCGCCTACGACTACGGCCCGGAGCGCTGCTCCTGGCTGACGCACCACCTGACGAACTGGATGGGTGATGACGGCTTCCTGGTGCGAGCCACCAGCAAGCTGCGCCGCCACAACCCGGAAGGCGACCTGCTCTTCATCGATGGCAAGGTGACGGGCAAGCGCGTGGAGGGCGGGCGCCACCTCGTCGAGATCGAGCAGCAGGCCGTGAACCAGGACGGCGAGCTCTCGGTCATTGGCGGCGGCACCGTCGCCCTGCCGAGCCGTGCGGGGTGAGGGCGGCCAGCCCCCCCTCGAGTTGAGTACCTGATAATGAGGACGAGGGGCGGACGAACCGCCCCCGTCCAAGTGCACGACGTCCAGGAATGCCAAGACCGCCCACGGGAGGGCACGTGATGCATCGCAGGACCATGCTCGCCGCCTCGCTGGGGGCGCTGGCCGGGGCCGTTCCCCTGGGGCGCGCCGAGGCCCAGGCCTTCCCCAGCCGCCCCGTGCGGATCATCGTGCCCTACGCCGCGGGCCAGGGCTCAGACCTCTTCGCCCGGCGGTTCGCAGAACACTTCCAGCGGCAACTCGGGCAGCCGTTCGTGGTGGAGAACCGACCTGGCGCCGGAGGCAACATCGGCTCCGCGGCCACGGCGCGGGCGGAGCCCGACGGGCATACCCTCCTCTGGGGCACCAACGGCACCCATGCCGGCAACGAGTTCATGTATGCGAATCTCGGCTTCGACCCGGTAAGGGATTTCGAGCCGGTCGCGGGCATCCTGCGCTTCGGCATGATGCTTGGCGTGGCCCAGAACGGCGTGCTCCGCACGGTGCCCGATCTCATCCGCGCCGCGAAGGAGAGGCCCGGCCAGGTCTCGGTGGGGCTGCCCAGCACCACCGCCCGGGCGGTGCTGCAGATGATCCGAGACAAGACCGGGGCGGACCTCCTCCCCGTTCCCTATACGGGCAGCGCACAGGCGCTGACCGGTTTGCTGCGTGGGGATGTCCAGGCTTCGATTGACACGGTTACGGCGGTGCTCGGGCCCATCCGGCAAGGGCAGATGGCGCCGGTTGCCATCTCCACTGAAAGCCGCTCGGAATCGCTCGGCAACGTGCCCACGCTCAAGGAGCTGGGCGTGGATGCGACGCTGGAGGCATGGAACGCGCTCTACGCCCCGCGCGGCACGCCGGCCGCAGCAGTGGCGGTGCTGAACCGCGTGGCCAATACGGCGCTCGCCGATCCCGCCATCAGGGCCATGCTCGTCCATGACGGCGCGGACCCGCTTGGCGGCCGGCCCGAGGACCTGGCGGCGCTGATGCGGCGGGACCGCGCGATCTGGGAGCCCATCGTCCGCAGCCTGGGCCTGGCCCCGCAGTAGCGGAGGGATCCCTATGGATCATCCCATGCCCCGTCCCGAACGGGCCGCACCGGCTGCCGCGCCCTGGAAGGGACCGCTCGCTGGGGTGCGGGTGCTGGACCTCACCCGCGTGCTGGCCGGGCCGCTCACCACGCAGTTCCTGTCGGACCTGGGCGCCGAGGTGCTGAAGCTGGAGCCGCCGGGAAAGGGGGACGAGACCCGCGGGTTCGCGCCCTTCGTCGGCGGGGAGAGTCACTATTTCCTCGGGCTCAATCGCGGCAAGCGTAGCCTGGTGGTTGACCTGCGCGACCCGGAGGGGGCGGAGATCCTGCGGGGACTCGTCGCCACGGTCGACGTGCTGGTGGAGAACTTCCGCCCCGGCGTGATGAACCGGCTCGGCCTCGGTGCGGAGGCGCTGATGGCGCTGAACCCGCGCCTGATCTACTGCGCCATCAGCGGCTTCGGCCTCACCGGCCCGCTCTCGGGCATGCCCTCCTTCGACATCGTGACCCAGGCGATGACGGGGGTGATGAGCGTGAACGGTGAGAAGGGCGGCGCGCCGGTGAAGCTCGGGCTGCCCATTGGGGACATGTCCGGCGGCATCTTCGGCGCGATCGCCATCCTTTCCGCCCTGCATGAACGCCACACCACGGGCCGCGGGCGTCTCATTGATGCCAGTCTCTATGACGGCACCATGTCCCTGCTTGGCTATCTCTCGCAGCTCGCCTTCCTCACCGGGCAGGACCCGCGGCCTATGGGCTCCGCCCATCCAAGCGTGGTGCCCTACGATGCCTTCCCCGCTTCGGACGGTGCCATCGTCATCGCCTGCCTCGCGGATCATTTCTGGCCACGCCTCTGCACGGCGCTGGGCTGCGACGAACTCGGCGCGGATCCCGGCCTGGCCACGATGGCGCAACGGCGGGAACGCCGGGCGGAGATCGAGCCGCGCATCGCCACCATCACCCGGACACGCACTGTCGCGGAATGGCAGCGGGTCCTGCAAGAGCACGATATCCCGCACGCGCCGGTTCTCGGGGTGCAGGATGCCCTGGCGCATCCTCATGCCAGGGCGCGGGAGATGGTGGTGGAGGTGGAGCACCCGCGCGCCGGTCCGATCCGCATGCTGGGGCGCCCCGTCAAGTTCCCGGGCGCCGAGCAGGCGCCGCTGGAACCGCCGCCCTGCCTCGGCGAGCACACGAACGAGGTGCTTCGGGAGATGCTGGGCTACGACGAGAGTCGCATAGCGAGCTTGCGGAATAGGGGCGTCATCCATTGCGGGGCAGGGGAGTGATGCGGTGCTGCTGCTCCGAGCCGCAGGGCTCCGTGGTACCCGGGACTGAGGTCGAGACGCCCTGATGCCTGTTCTGCAAAGTGCGTTGGACACACGCGCGCCCGAGTTCGCGGAGAATGCGGCGCGCATGCGGGCGCTTGTGGACGATCTGCGCGCGCAGGCCGCGCGCGTGCGCGAGGGGGGCGGT
>NZ_JANJOU010000002.1 GCF_024594815.1 Roseomonas populi
GTGCTGGTGGGCGCCGGCGGGCTGGGGCTGAACGCCATCCACATGCTGCGCGCGCTGGGGCACCGGCGCATCGTCTCGGTCGATGTCTCGGCCGGGAAGCTGGACGCCGCGAGGGCGGCCGGGGCGACGGAGACGGTGCTGGGCTCGGCGGACGGCGCCGAGACGACGAGGGCGATCGTTGCCGCCTGCGGCGGGCCGGCCATGGCGGTGATCGACCTCGTGAACGGCAGTGCGACCGCCCGCTTCGCCTTCGACGCGCTGGGCAAGGGCGGCAAGCTGATCCAGGTCGGGCTGTTCGGCGGCGAGGTGACGGTGCCGCTACCGATCATGGCCATCCGCGCCCTGACGCTCCAGGGCTCCTATGTCGGCTCGCTGGCCGACCTGCGGGCGGTGATGGGGCTGGCCCAGACAGGCAGGCTGGCGGCGCTGCCCGTCACCACGGCACCCATGCCGGAAGCGAACGCCGTGCTGGAGCGCCTGCGCGACGGCAAGGTCACCGGGCGCGTGGTGCTCAAGGCCGAGGCAGCGTGAGGGGCGCGGTCAGCCCCCTATGCGGCGGCTGACCGAGACCGGCAGCCCGCGGGTGAGGGAATTGGCGACGGTGGAGCCCTCCTTCGCCCGGCGGAGCACGGCGGCCAGGTCGGCCGCCGGGTCCTCGGCCTCGATGGAGACCTGGAGGCTGGCCGAGGTGGCGAGGAGGGGGGTGCCCTCGAACTCCACTTCTACCTCGACCGAGACGGAAGCGAGGGCGACGCCCATCTCATGGGCGACATAGCGCAGGTCGTTGCAGAAGCAGCCGCCTATCGCGAGGCCGAGGAGCTGGCCGCCGTTGAAGCCCAGCCCCAGTCCGCCCGCCACACCCGCGGGGCGGTCCACGATGACGCTGTGGTGCCCGGACCAGCCGAGCGCGGCCTCGGTGCCGGAAATGCTGCGCAGGGTGACGATGGTGGTGGCCATGACCGCCTCTGCCCGGGGAGGCAGCCAGACTGGACCCTCGGCGGCGTCCGCGTCCAGATTCAGGCCATGCACGCGCGAAAACGCCCGCGGGACAGAGGCGTCCCCGGGCGTCGCGGATCGAATCAGCCGGCCGTGGGCGCGGCCGCGGAGATTACTTGATCTTGGCCTCGCGGAAGACGACGTGCTTGCGGGCGACGGGGTCGTACTTCTTCTTCTCCATCTTGCCGGTCGCGTTCCGGGTGTTCTTCTTCGTCACGTAGAAGTAGCCGGTGTCGGCGGAGGAGACGAGGCGGATCTGAATGGTGTTGGACTTGGCCATGACTCGATTCCAAAGGGACGGGTGCCGGCCAGGGCCGGGTCGTAGAGGCCGCGCAAACTAGCGTCCGATGCCGCTACGTCAAGCTTTTTGGCCGGAAGCGGGGCCTCAGGCGGTGCCCTGGCGCAGCAGAACGCCGCGGAGAAGGTCCAGGATCCGCCCCGAGGCGATCTCGGCCGCGCCGGGGAGGGCGAGCTGGTGGTAGCGCGTGGAGCTCTCCGCCGCGCCTCCGGCATAGGCCATGGACCAGCCGCCGAACTCGCGCGGGGCGGGCTCGAAGGCCAGCACCACCGTGTCGCTGTGGCGAGGGTCGAGCTGGATGCGCTCGAACACCTCATGGATGGCCTCCGACCCGCCCTCCAGGACCTGCGCGAAGCAGCTCTCGTTGAAGAGCAGGGCCCCGGTGATGCCGTCCCGCGTGTTGTTGCGGCGGGAAGCCTCGAGGATGCGGTCCACCTCCTCCTCCCGCTCCGCCGGGGTGCCGCGGAGCGCGTTCCTGCTGACGTAGATGAGCCGGTAGCTCGGCTGATCGCTCGTCATGGGCTGCTCTCCTCCATGTCGGAAGCGTTCACGTAGCGCCCGATGATCCCGGGCACGTCCGAAGCGGGGACCGGCCGGCTGAGGTGGTAACCCTGGGCTTCCGTGCAGCCATCCTCCCGCAGGCGGCGCAACTGGTCGGCCGTTTCCACCCCTTCCGCCGTAACCCCCATTCCCAGGCTGGTGCCGAGGGCCGCGACGGCGCGGACCACCACGGCATCATCGGCGAAGGAGCGGTCGATCTTCACCCGGTCGAAAGGGAAGCTGCGGAGCTGTGTCAGCGACGAGTAGCCGGTCCCGAAATCGTCCAGCGCGATCCTCACGCCCAGGGCCTTCAGGGCGGTGAGTTGCCTGAGCACCTCGGCGCCGTCGCGGAGAAGCGCGGTCTCGGTGATCTCAAGTTCCAGGCGGTGGCCGGGCAGGCCGGAGGCGGCGAGGGCGGCCGTGACCGTCGGCACCAGCGTACCCGTGTAGAACTGCGACGGCGCGACATTCACCGCCACGCCCAGCCCCCCAGGCCAGCGCGCCGCTTCCTCGCAGGCGGCGCGCAGAACCCATTCGCCGATACGGGCGATCAGGCCGACTTCCTCGGCCAGGGGGATGAAAAGGTCGGGCGGCACGAGGCCGCGCACGGGGTGGCGCCAGCGGATCAGCGCCTCGAAGCCGCTTAGCCGGTTTTTGAGGAGGTGGAGCTTGGGCTGGTAGAAGACTTCGAACTGGCCGAGCGCCAGGGCGGCGCGCAGGTCGAACTCCAACGCCCTTCGGGCCTGCGCAGCCTCGTGCAGGGCGGGCTCGAAGAACACGAAGCGGCCGCGCCCGTCCACCTTCGCCTTGTCGAGCGCGAGGTCGGCGTGCCGCATGGCCTCGTCCGGGCCCGTTTCCGGCGCGGCGAAGGCGATGCCGATGCTGGCGCCGATGTTCACGACGCTGCCGTCGATCATGTAGGGGCGGCCGATCAGCTCCACGAGCCGGGCGGCGATTCCGTCCGCGACGCGCTCGTCCACCGGCTTGTCCAGGAGAACGCCGAACTCGTCCGCACCGAGGCGGGCCGGCATGTCGGTCTCGCGCAGGGCGGAGCGGAGGCGGCCGGCGACCTTGCGCAGAAGGGTGTCGCCGGCAGGGTGGCCCAGGCTGTCGTTCACCGTTTTGAATCGGTCCAGGTCGATCAGCAGCACCGCGATGCGGCGCTCTGGTGCGTCCTGGCCTGCTGTGCCGGAGCTGGCGAGCATGTCGCGGAGACGGATGTAGAACTCGCGGCGGTCGGCGAGCTTCGTCAGATCGTCGCCCTGCCAGAGCGGGATGTCACGGGCGGAGGACTGCTCGCCGGGGTTGCGGGCCGGTGCTCCGGTGTCAGGACCGTCCATGCTCATCCATCTCTCGGCCGGAATCGTAACGTGGCGCCGTCTCACATCGTTCCTACCTCAGGGTGCGTAAACTTCGAAGAAACAACTTATGATTGTGTGAAATTGGGAGAGTTTGTTGCCGGGATCTCGCGGCACTGATCGCCGGCTCCGGGCTGGGGACGGGCCCGCACTTCAGCGCGCCAGCGCCGCCTCGTAGAGTTCTGGCTTCTCCAGCACCGCGCGGGCGGCGGCGTAGTCGGCCTCCCGGCCTTCGGCGGGCGGGCAGGCGCCGCGCAGGGCCGCGATCTCGCTGCCGGGCACGGGCGCGCGGGCGGCCCGGGCCCGGGCGAGCGGGACGGTCATGGGGCTGTCCGCCGTGCCGAGGGTGGCGATGTTGCGCGCCGTGGCATCCGCGCCGTTGCTGGTGCAGAGCGCGGGGAGGACCCCGAGCATCTGCAGGGGCCAGCCGCGCGGGGCGAGGATGCGCGACCAGGAGAGGGCTAGCTGCGCGCCGCCGGGCAGGGGGACGAGGACCTGGATCAGCCCCTTGCCCATGGTGGCGCTGCCAACCACCACGCCCCGACCGAGATCGCCGATGGCGGCCGCGACCACTTCGGCCGCGGAGGCGGTGCGGCCGTCCACCAGCACGATGAGGCGCCGACCTGCGGCGAGGTCCGGCCCCGACGTATCGAACTGCCGGCGGGAATCGATGTGGCGGCCATCCGTGAAGGCGATGGTGCCCGTTGGGATGAAGGCGTCCGCCACCCGGATGGCCTGCTGCAGCAGGCCGCCGCGGTTGCCGCGAAGATCGAGCACGATGCCCAGGGGCGCGGCGGAGGGCGGGGTCTCCGCTAGGGCGCGGTCCAGCTGCTCCGGCGTGGTTGCGGAGAAGAGGGGCAGGGTGAGCCAGAGGATGCCGTCCCGCACCTGGGCGGTGACGGAGAGCTGCGGCGCGGCGGCGCGGGTCAGGAGGACGTCCACCCGCCGGCGACCCCGGCGGACGGAGAGGAGGACGCTGCTGCCGGGCGGGCCCTCCAGCACGGCATGAGCCTCGTCCATGTCCTCTGCGTCTAGGGCAATCCCGTCCGCGGCCGTCACGCGGTCCCCGCGGCGGAGGCCGGCGCGGTCGGCCGCGCTGCCGGGGACGATGGCGCCGATGGTCACCTCGCCCCGGCGGCCGGGCGCGAGGGTCAGGCCGAGATCGGATGCGCCCAGGTGGCGCTCCCGGCCGCGCTGGGCCTCGGGCGGGGTCAGGTAGCGGCTATAGGGGTCCAGGTGGTTGAAGACCTCCTCGAACCCGGCCTGGAGCATCGCCTGGCGCCCGGCGCGGCGCAGGGCCGGCGATTGCCGTTCCGCCTCCGCGAAGAGGGCGGCGACGGAGTCGGCCGCCGCCTGGGGCGTGGTGCCGGCCGGGCGCCGGGCCAGGGCGGTATCCGAGAGGCCGAGGGTGAGGTCGGGCCCCCGGCGGACGGCCGATATGTAGGGGTCGATCGCCTCCAGCCCACGCAAGGTCCACAGGCTGACATCGCCGGGATCGGTGGGCTCCAGGTGGCGCTCCGCGATGGCCGTGTAGGCCGCCCGGAGGGTGGCGGCGAAGTCCTGCGCCCGGGCGCCGCCGGGCGCCAGGAGCAGGAATGCGGCCAGGAGCGGGGCGGCGAGGCGGTGGATCAGCGCGGGCGCTTGCCCTTGCCCGGGCGCGCGGCCCCGGGCTTCGGCTTGCGGTCCGTGATCTTCTGGCGGCCGCGGGGCGGGGCGGGCTGGTGGGGCGGGGGGCGCGGCGCCCCGGCGCGCGGATCGCCCTGGAGGAGCTGGAAGGTGAGGCTGCCCGTGCGCGGAACGGCCTCCGACAGCCGGACCTCGACCTCCTGGCCCAGGCTGAAGCTCAATCCCGTGCGGCGGCCGATCAGGCGCATCGCCGCGTCCTCGTGGAACCATTGGTCGTCCGGCAGGGCGTTCATCGGGATGATCCCGCTGGCGCCGTTCTCCTCCAGTGTCACGAAGAGGCCAAAGCGTGTCACCCCCGAAACGCGTGCCGGGAAATGCGCGCCGACGCGGTCTGCCATGTAGGCGGCGAGGTAGCGGTCCACCGCGTCGCGCTCGGCCAGGGCGGCGCGTCGCTCGGTCTTCGTGATGTGCTCGCCCGTGTCCGGCATGGAGGCCGCCTCGTCCTCCGTCAGCCCGTCCTCGCCCAGCTTCAGGCCGCGAATCAGGGCGCGGTGGACCAGGAGGTCCGCGTAGCGGCGGATCGGGCTGGTGAAATGGGCGTAGCGGGGCAGGGCCAGGCCGAAATGGCCGATGTTCTCCGGATTATACTCCGCCTGGGACTGGCCGCGCAGGATCGTCTCGCTGATCAGGCGGGACTCCGGCATCTCGCCGGTCTTCTCCAGAATGCGGGCGAAGTCGCCGGGGCGGACCCTGTCCGATGGCGGCAGGTTGAAGCCGAAGCCGGAGAGGAAGCCCCGCAGCGTCTCCATCTTCTCGTCCGAGGGGCGGTCGTGGATCCGGTACATGCAGGGCTGGTGCAAGCGCTCCAGCTCCTCGGCGGCGCAGACATTGGCGGCGACCATGAACTCCTCGATCAGCCGATGGCTGTCGAGGCGCGCGCGGGGGGCGATGCTGGCCACCTTGCCGTCGGGGCCGAGGATCACGCGGCGCTCGGCAATGTCCAGGTCCAGCGTGCCGCGGCGGGTGCGGGCGGCGAGCAGGGCCGCGAAGGCGCCGTAGAGGCGGGCGACGTGGCCGGGCTCCAACTCCAGGTCCTCTCCCGCGTCGCGGGCGGCCTGCACCGTCTCGTAGGTCAGGCGGGCGGCGCTGCGCATCAGGCCACGGCCGAAGCGGTGGCCGGTCTTCTCCCCTTCGCCGTCGAAACGCATCTCGACGTAGAGGCAGCCGCGGTCCTCGCCGGGCTTCAGGCTGCACCAGCCATTCGAGAGAGCTTCCGGCAGCATCGGCACGACGCGGTCGGGGAAGTACACGCTGTTGCCGCGGTGCCAGGCCTCGCGGTCCAGCGGCGCCTTTGGCCGGACGTAGTGGGCCACGTCGGCAATGGCGACGAGGATGCGCCAGCCTTCTCCGTCCGGCTCCGCGAAGACGGCGTCGTCGAAGTCGCGCGCGTCCTCGCCGTCGATGGTGACGAGTGGGATGTCGCGCAGGTCGTCGCGGCTGCCCAGCGGAACGGCCTGGGCCCGCTCGGCGGCCTGGACCACCTCCTCCGGGAACTCCTCGGGGATGCGGTGGGCGGCGATGACGAGGCGGGAGACCGCCTTCGGGTCGTCCATGCGCCCCAGCCGCTCCACGATGCGGGCGGGCTTCGGGCCGAAGAGGCGTTCGCGAGTGCCGCCGGGGATCGGCTCGGCCTGGACCAGCTCGCCATCCTCTGCGCCGTTCTCCTCACCGGGCGGGATGATCCAGTTGGCGCGGGAGCGACGATCGACCGGCTCCACCATGCCCGCGCTGAACACGCCGAGCACGCGGGAGGCCTCGCCGGTGCCGATGCGCTTGAAGGTGCGGCCCTCGTACTTGTTGGGGCCGATCCTGGTGATGCGGGCCAGCACGCGATCCCCGGGCGCAAGGGCGGGCTGCCCGGCGCGCTCCGGGCGCATGTAGACGACCGGCTTCTCCGATCCTTCCCAGGTGATGGGGCGGGCCATGGGATCGCCGTCCGCGTCCGTGCCGAATACCTCCAGCGCGGCCATGTCCGGCAGGTTGGCGGAATGGCGGATCGTGCGGCGGCCGACCGGGGCGATGCTGCCCTCCTCCTTGAGTTCAGCCATCAGAACGCGCAGCGCGGGCCGTTGGTCGGTGGAGAGGCCGAAGTGGCGGGCGATTTCCGTCTTGCCGACGCGGCCGGTGGCATTCCGGATGAAGGTGCGCAGCTCCTCCCGGCTGGGGATGGGGTTCGGCTCCCCCTCCGCCGCGCGGGGCCGGGGCGCTGCCCCGATTCGGGGCAGGCGCTTGTTGCGGAACACCACCCGGGCGCCCGCCGGTGCATCCGGCGCCGAGGGGCCGGGGCCGCCGCGGCGCGGTTTGCGGGGCGGGCGCTTGGTGGCCAAATCAGACGGACCGCTTGGCGCGCGCCGCGGGCTTCGCCGCCTTTGCCGGGGTAGCCTTCGCGGTCGAGGCCTTCGCGGTCGTAGCCTTGGCGGCCGGCTTCTTCGCCGCCGCCGCCTTCGGCTTCGCGGCAGCCTTGGCGCGGGCCGGGGCTTTCGGCGCGGCCTCGGCATCCGCCGCCACGGGCTTCTTCGCCTTCGCGCTGGCTGTCTTTCGGTTGCCGGCGCCCTTCTTCGGCGCCAGGACCTTGCCCTTCTCGGCCAGCAGGGCGACGGCTTGGTCGAGGGTGAAGCTCTCCATCTCCGTCCCGCGCGGCAGGGAGGCGACGGTCTGGCCGTGCTGGGCGAAGGGGCCGAAGCGGCCGCGCTTCACCTCCACCGGGGCGCCATCCTTCGGATGGGCGCCGAGGGCGATTCCGCGCGGCTTGGCGTTGGCCAGCAGCTCCATGGCCCGGTTCATGCCGATGGAGAGCACGTCGTCGCCGGGCTGCAGGCTCTGCGAGAGGGCGCCCATCTTCAGGTAAGGGCCGAAGCGGCCGAGATTGGCCGTGATCTCCTCGCCCGTCTCGGGATGCGCGCCCACGATGCGCGGCATGTTCAGCAGCGCGATCGCCCGCTCCAGCGTCAGCGTGTCCGGATCCATGCCGCGGGGCAGGGAGGCGCGGCGGGGCTTGGTGGGCTTGCCCTTCTCGTCCACCCCCGGCTCGCCGAGCTGGACGTAGAGGCCATAGGGGCCGCGGCGGAGGGAGACCTCCTGCTGCGTCGTGGGATCGGTGCCAAGGCCGCGGTCGCTGCCCTCGCCCTCGGCCGCATCGCCCTCCGCGCCCGGCACGGCCAGGGGGCGGGTGTAGCGGCATTCCGGGTAGTTGGAGCAGCCGATGAAGGCGCCGGTCCGGCCCAGACGCAGGCCGAGGCGGCCGCCGGTGCGGCCTTCCTGCTGGCAGCGCGGGCAGCCGCGGGGGTCCGCACCGTCGCCGCGCTGCGGGAAGAAGTGGGGGCCGAGGTCCTCGTCCAGTTCGTCGATGACGTCGCTGATCTTGAGGTCCTTGGTGGCGTCCACGGCGGTCCGGAATTGGTCCCAGAACTCGTGCATCACCTGGCGCCATTCGGCCCGGCCGCCGGAGATGTCGTCGAGCTTCTCCTCCAGCGCGGCGGTGAAGCCGGTGTCCACGTAGCGCTCGAAGAAGGAGACGAGGAAGGCGGTGACGAGGCGCCCGCGATCCTCCGGCACGAAGCGCCGCTGCTCCAGCCGCACGTAGTCGCGGTCCTGCAGCGTCTGCAGGATCGAGGCGTAGGTGGAGGGGCGGCCGATGCCGAGCTCCTCCATCTTTTTCACCAGCGAGGCCTCGGTGTAGCGGGGCGGGGGCTGGGTGAAGTGCTGGCTCGCCGCCACGTCGCCGCGCTTGGGCTGCTCGCCCTCCTGCAGCGGGGGAAGGGTGCGGTTCTCGTCGTCCGCCGCCAGCTTCGCGTCGTCGATGTCCTCGCGGTAGAGCTTGAGGTAGCCGTCGAAGGCGATGACCTGGCCGGTGGCGCGCAGCCGGGCCTTGCCTGCCGCGTCGTCGATGTCCACCGCGGTCTGGTCCATCTCGGCGGATTGCATCTGGCTGGCGACGGCGCGCTTCCAGACGAGGTCGTAAAGGCGGCGCTGCTCGGGGTTGAGGTAGCGGGCCACCTCCTGCGGGGTGCGGCCCACATCGGTCGGGCGCACGGCCTCGTGCGCCTCCTGGGCGTTCTTCGCCTTGGATGAGTACTCGCGCGGGGCGGCGGGCAGGTAGTTGTCGCCGAACTCGTCCTTCACGTGGTCGCGGATGGCCGAGATGGCCTCGCGCGACATCTGCACGCCGTCGGTCCGCATGTAGGTGATGAGGCCGACGGTCTCGCCGCCGATGTCCACGCCCTCGTAGAGCTGCTGGGCCAGGCGCATCGTGGCCTGGGCGCCGAAGCCGAGCTTGCGGGAGGATTCCTGCTGGAGTGTGGAGGTGGTGAAGGGCGGCGGCGGGTTGCGGCGGACGCGCTTCTTCTCCACCGCGGAGACGGTGTAGCTGCCGCCCTCGACCAGGGCCTTGGCGCGGTGCGCCGAAGCCTCGTCCGCCAGGTCGAACTGGTCGAGCTTCTTGCCTTCGAGGTGGGTCAGGCGGGCGGTGAAGGGGGCACCCGCCGGGGTGCGGAAGGCCGCCTCGATCGTCCAGTATTCCCGCGGCTTGAAGACCTCGATCTCCGCCTCGCGGTCCGTGATCAGGCGCAGCGCGACGGACTGGACGCGGCCGGCGGAGCGGGAGCCGGGGAGCTTGCGCCAGAGGACGGGCGAGAGGGTGAAGCCCACCAGGTAGTCCAGCGCGCGGCGGGCCAGGTAGGCGTCGATCAGCGGGACGTCCAGCTCGCGCGGGTTCTCGATGGCGTGCTGGATGGCGCGCTTCGTGATCTCGTTGAAGGTGATCCGGTGGACTTCCACGCCCTTCAGGGCGCGCTTGTCCTCCAGCATCTGGCGCACGTGCCAGGAGATGGCCTCGCCCTCACGGTCCGGGTCGGTAGCGAGGTAGAGGCGCTTGGAGTGGCCGGCCTTCAGGGCCTGGGCGATCTCCCGCACCTGCTTCTCGCCCCGGTCCTCGGAGGACCAGTCCATGGCGAAATCCTCCTCCGGCCGGACGGAGCCGTCCTTGGCCGGGAGGTCGCGCACGTGCCCGAAGCTGGCCAGGACGTGGTAGTCGCTGCCCAGGTATTTGTTGATGGTCTTCGCCTTTGCGGGCGATTCGACGACGACGACATCCGTCATGTGGGGGTAGAAAACCCTCCGAATTCCTCTTCGCGCCGGATGCCGGAGCGCACGACGCGATTTCCGGGCAGCGCCTCGATCAGCCCTTCCAGCTCCAGTTCCAGGAGCACGGCGCGGGCCTCAGGCGGGGACAGGTGGCAGCGGCGGAGCACCTCGTCAACCGCAACGGGTGTCGGGCCGATGAGGGAGAGGAGGCCGGAATCGCTGGATTCCTCGCGCGTATCGCGGGCGGGTGCGGGCATTTGCGCGTGGGCGCGCGAGGGGTGGCGGCGGGAGGAACTATGAAAAACAGGGGCCGCCTCCGCGCTGGCGGGCAGGGTTTCCAGCACGTCCGCAGCCCCCTCGCAGAAATGGGCGCCGTTGCGGATCAGGTCGTTGGATCCGCGGCAGCGGGGGTCGAGCGGGGAGCCGGGGACGGCGTAGATCTCCCGCCCGGCCTCGGCCCCCAGGCGCGCGGTGATGAGGGTGCCGGAGCGGGGGGCGGCCTCCACCACCACGACGCCGAGGGCTAGGCCGGCGACGATCCGGTTCCGGCGGGGGAAATGCTGCGCCACCGGCGCCGTGCCGAGGGGGAACTCGGCCAGGAGCAGCCCTTCCGCGGCGATGCGGTGCTGGAGGGCGGCATTCTCGGGCGGATAAGCCACATCCAGGCCGCCGGGGACCACACCGATGGTGCGGCCGTGGCGGAGGGCGCCGGCATGGGCGGCGGTGTCGATACCCCGGGCGAGGCCGGAGATGACGGCGACGCCGGCCGCCGCCAGGGCCTCCGCCATCTCCTCCGCGATGCGGCGGCCGCCGGCGGAAGCGTTGCGGGCGCCGACGATGGCGACCGGCCGGGAGGTGAGGAGGGAGAGGTCGCCCAGGGCGGCGAGGACGGGGGGCGGGTCCGCGATGGCGGCCAGAAGCGGCGGGTAGGCGGGGGTGCCGAGGTGAAGCCAGGCGCCTCCCATGGAGAGGAGGGCGTCGTGCTCGCGCTCGGCGGCGCCCGGATCGCCGGCGCGGCCGGCCAGGGCGCGCAGGGCCCGGGCGGCGCTGCCATGCTCCGCCATGAGGCGGCGGAAGGTCTGAGGGCCGACCCCGTCCGAGCGCACCAGCCGGAGGCGGGCGAGGGACTCGGCCGGCGGGATCACTTGAGCACCTTTACTTCCCCTGGCCGATCCGGGGCTCGGTGCCAGCGATCAGGCGGGCGATATTGGCGTGGTGGCGCAGGACGACATAGGCGACGATCAGGGCGACCGGCCAGAAAAGTGGCCAGCCCCCCCAGAGGAAGGCCACGAGCGCCGCAACCGCCATGCCGGTGAGGGCGGAGGCGGAGGAAATCTTCACCAGCTTTGCCATGGCGAGCCAGGTGAGGGCCGCCGCGACGAAGACGGGCCAGGCGAGGCCGAGGAAAACGCCCAGCGCCGTCGCCACCCCCTTGCCCCCCCGGAATCCGAGCCAGACGGGGTGGCAGTGGCCGAGGACGGCGCCGATGGCTGCGATACCGGCGAGGTCCGGGCCGATGAGGAAGGCGACGAGCCAGACGGCAACGGCGCCCTTCAGGAAATCCAGCGCCAGCGTCGCCGCGGCGATCTTCTTGTTGCCGGTGCGGAGGACGTTCGTGGCGCCGATGTTGCCGGAGCCGATGGCGCGGATGTCGCCCAGCCCGGCGGCGCGGGTTAGGACCAGGCCGAAGGGGATGGAGCCGAGCAGGTAGCCGATGGCGGCGGCGAGCAGGACCGTGCCGGTGTCCCCACCGAGGTATGGGCTCATCCGAACACCCTCCGGCCGGCCTTCCAGGTGCCGATCACCTTCCCCTCCAGCGCGCGGCCGTCGAAGGGGGAGTTCTGCGCCTTGCCCGGCAGCTTCCCGGCCTCGACCTTCCAGCCCCGGTCCGGGGAGAAGAGGACAAGGTCCGCCGGGGCGCCGGGGGCGAGGCGGCCGGCCTCCAGGCCCAGCAGCTTCGCAGGGGCGGCGGTGAGGAGCTCCAGCGCGCGCAGCAGCGTCAGGTCGCCGCCGTGGTAGCGCGCCAGGGTAACGCCGAGCAGGGTGGCGAGGCCGGCGCCGCCTGCCTCCGCCTGGGCGAAGGGCACGCGCTTGTCGTCCGCGTCGCGCGGCTGGTGGTCAGAGGCAACGGCGTCGATCGTGCCGTCGCGCAGGGCCTCGATCACGGCCAGCCGGTCTTCCTCCCGCCGCAGGGGCGGGGAGAGCTTGGCATAGGTGCGGAAGTCGCCGATCGCCGTCTCGTTCAGGTCGAAATAGGGGGGCGCGGTGTCGCAGGTGACGCGCAGGCCCTCGGCCTTGGCGGCGCGGATCAGGTCCAGCGCGGCGCCGGTGGAGACATGAGCGAAGTGGACGTGGCCCCTCGTCAGCCGGGCCAGGGCGATGTCGCGGGCCACCATCATCGCCTCCGCGGCGGCGGGGGCGGAGGGGAGGCCCATGCGGGTCGCCATCTCGCCCTCGGTCGCGCTCGCGTTGCGGGCGAGGCTCGGCTCCTCCGGGTGCTGCACGATGAAGGTGCCGAAGGCGCGGGCGTAGGAGAGGGCGAGGCGCATGGTGCGCGCATCGGCGATGGCGTGGGTGCCGTCGGTGAAGGCGATCGCGCCGGCTTCCCGCAGCAGGCCGAACTCCGTCATCTCCTTCCCCGCGCAGCCGCGCGTGGCGGCGCCGTAGGGCAGGATGGAAAGGCTGCCCGTCATCTCGCCGCGGCGGAGGATGAATTGCAGGGGCGCGGGATCGTCCAGCGCCGGCTCGCTGTCCGGCAGGGCGCAGAGGGTAGTGATTCCGCCCGCCGCCGCCGCTTCGGCCGCGCTCTCGATCGTCTCGCGGTGCTCGTGGCCGGGCTCGCCGAGGGTGGCGCGCAGGTCGATCAGGCCGGGAGCGAGGACGTGGCCGCCAGCATCGACGACCTCGGCGCCCTCAGGTCCCGCGAGAATCGGGCCCTGATCCGCGATCAGCCCCCCCCGGACCAGGAGCCCGCCCATGGTGTCCAGTCCGCTCGCCGGGTCGAGGAGGCGGGCATTGGTGATCAGGAGGTCGCGCATCGGCCGTGCTTATAGGGGGTGAGCCCGGTCCCTTCCATGGGACGCGGCGTGCCCTCCGCGTTCCCGGGGCTTCGGCGGTCAGGCCTGCGGAATGCCCTGGGCCAGCACATAGGCCCGCCAGCCGCCATGGGCCGTGATCTCGGTCCGGCCTTCCACGAGCCGGGGCTCCGCCAGCACGCCCAGCGGCGCGGTACCGTCCGAGAGGAGCACGCGGCCGACGCAGAGCCCATCCGGCTCGCTCTCGACGATCCCGGCGAAGCCGGCACGGGGAACGGCGTAGAGTTCCGCGCCGATGGCCGCCCCGCCCGCGGGCGCGTGCAGCATGCCGGGGAAGCGGTCCGCGATGGACCAGAGGCGGTATCGCGGAGCGGTCGTCACCTCGCGCAGGAAGACGGCGCCGGCCTGCAGCATGCGGTCATGCGCCCGCATGCCACGCATCAGCCCGCCATTGACGACGAGGGCGACGTTGCCCGGCGGGATGCCTGGCACCTCGGCCGGTCGTGGGGGAAGGGTCATCGCCTCAATCCGCCTTGATGTTCGCGCTGCGGATGATGGCCGCGTTGCCGTCGATCTCCGCGCGAACGAAGCTGTCGAAGGCGGCGCGGCTCATCTGGCGCGGCTGCACGCCGAGCTCCACGAAGCGCGCGGCGATGGCGGACTCGGCGAGCGTGGCGGCCACCGCCTCGCTCAGCCGGTCGAGGAGCGGCGCCGGGACGTCGGCGCGCGCGATCAGGCCGAACCAGGAGTTGGAGGTCACGCCTGGCAGGCCTGCCTCCGCGAAGGTCGGGACATCCGGCAGCACGTCGGCGCGGCGCGAATCGGCGACGGCGATCGCCCGCACGCGGCCGTCGCGGATCATGGGCAGCGTGTCCGGCAGGTTGTTGAACATCATGGGCACCTGGCCGCCCATCATGTCCTGCAGGGCCGGCGCGCCGCCCCGGTAGGGCACGTGCTGGATCTCGATCCCGGCGGCCTGCTTGAAGCTCTCCCCGCCAAGATGGCTGGAGGTGCCGTTGCCGAAGGAGGCGTAGCTGAGCTGCCCGGGCCGCGCCTTCGCCGCCGCGACCACCTCGGCCACGGTCCTCGCGGGGAAGTCGTTGTTCACCACCAGCACGTGCGGGTTGAAGCCGATGGAGGCGAGCCCCGTGAAGTCGCGCCGCGCATCGAAGGGCGGGTTGCGGACCAGGGTGGCGTTGATGGTGAAGCTGTTGGCGATGAAGAGGATGGTGTCCCCGTCGGCCGGGGCTTTCGCGACCAGGTCCGTGCCGATGATCGTGGCACCGCCCGCGCGGTTCTCAACCAGAACCGTTCGGCCCAGCCGCTCCGCGAGGCGGGGCTGCATCAGCCGCACCAGGACATCGCTGGTCCCGCCCGGTGGAAAGGGGATGACGATCCGGAGCGGACGGGCCGCGCCGCCCGTCTGAGCCATGGCCGGGAGGGGCAGGAGGGCTGCGGCGGCGAGAAGGTGGCGGCGTGACGGCATGGGACGGACCGGCCGGGGCTGTTCCCGGCCCCTTTCAGCGGGACGATACGGAAGGTGGGTCGCTCATGACAAGCAATCCACGTGCCGGATCAGCTGTTCCGCCGGGTGCTCTTGGAGAGGATGTCGAGCACGGCCATGCGGACGGCGACGCCCATCTCCACCTGCTCGCCGATCACGCTGCGGGTCGGGTCGTCGGCCACCGCGCTGTCGATCTCCACGCCGCGGTTCATCGGGCCGGGGTGCATGACGATGGCATCGGGCTTCGCCAGCTTCAGCTTCGCGGCGTCCAGCCCGTAGAAGCGGAAGAACTCGCGGGCGGAGGGGACTAGGCCGCCCTGCATCCGCTCCTTCTGCAGGCGCAGCATCATCACCACGTCCGCGTCCTTGATGCCCGCGCGCATGTCGTGGAACACCTCCACGCCCAGCGCCTCCACCTCGGCCGGGATGAGCGTGGGCGGGCCTACGACGCGGACGCGGCAGTTCATCGCCAGCAGCAGGTGGATGTTGCTGCGGGCCACCCGGCTGTGCAGCACGTCGCCGCAGATCGCGACGGTGAGGTTCTCCAGCGTGCCCTTGCGGCGGCGAATCGTCAGCGCGTCCAGCAGGGCCTGGGTGGGGTGCTCGTGCGTGCCGTCGCCGGCGTTGATCACCGCCGCTTCCACCTTCTGCGAGAGGAGGGCGGGGGCACCGGACTGGGCGTGGCGGACCACCAGAAGGTCCGTCTTCATCGCGTTGAGGGTAGAGGCGGTGTCGAGCAACGTCTCGCCCTTGTTCACGCTGCTGGTGGAGACGGACATGTTGATCACGTCCGCGCCCAGGCGCTTGCCCGCGAGCTCGAAGCTCGTGCGGGTGCGCGTGCTGTCCTCGAAGAAGAGATTGATGAGGGTCAGGCCGCGCAGCACGTCCCGCTGGGTCTTCCCGCCCCGGTTCAGAAGGGCGTAGCTCTCAGCAAGGTCCAGGAGTTCCGCGATATAGGGCGGTTCCAGCCCTTCGAGCGCGAGGAGGTGCCGGTGCGGGTAGAGGGGCATGGGGCCTCGCTGGCGGTGGACGGGGCGAGGGAGGGCGAGTCGCCGACCCCCGGCTGTTTAGGGGAGGCAGGCCTGGGCGAAAAGGGTTGGGCTTGGCGCCCCATGGTAACGGGGGACCTGCCCGCGGTCTCGGCCATCGCGGCGGCCGTGCATCCCGGGCACCCGGAATCGGATGCCGTCTTCGCGGAGCGGCTCGGGCTTTTCCCGGCGGGGTGCCTGGTACTGCAGGCGGGCGCCGGGGCCGCGGGATACGCCATCGCCCATCCCTGGCGAAGGCGGCGACCGCCGGCGCTGGACACGCTTCTGGGCGGGCTGCCTGAGGCGCCGGGGGTCCTCTACCTGCACGACCTGGCGATCCTGCCGGAGATGCGCGGCGGCGGGGCCGGCGGGGCGGTCGTGCAGGTCCTGTCGGAGCTGGCCGGGGGGCTTCCGATGGCCCTCGTCGCGATCGGGGGCACGGGCGTGTTCTGGCGCGCCCAGGGTTTCGCCGCCGTGCCGGACCCGGCGCTGGACGCGGTGCTGCGGCGCTACGACCCCGGTGCGCGCTACATGGAGCGGGCGGCGGATCAGCCCGTGCGGCGGTAGGGGCCGGTGAAGCTCACCCCGGCTTCCCCGCAGCGGCCATTGTCCTGGACGATGAGGTACGGGCCCCGGCGCCGGAGGGCGACGCGGCAGAGCGCCGCCTCCTCCGGCACGTCCGGGCGGGTGGCGCCGTCCTCCCCGATCGTGAAGGCGGCATCGTCGCCATCGGTCTCGATCCGGGCGTCCAGCACGCCGTGATGGACCGTAGGGCGTGGGGTGCGGCGGGTGGTGCGGGCGCCTGATCGGGCTTCGCCGCGCAGGACCAGGGCGCCGTCCAGCGTGGCGGTGACAACGAGGTAGCGGTCCGGCCCATTGTGCCAGCGTCCCACCCAGTCCGCGGCGCGGAGCGGGACATCGGGCGCCGGGGCCAGGGCTTCGGTGGGTAGCCAGCCAGTGGTGAGCCGGCCCCGCGCATCGGCCCGGGTGACGCAGGTGAAGGGGCCGCTCGTCTCACCGGCCACCACGCGGAACCGTGGGCCGAGCGTCGTGCCGGTTCGGCAGGCGGCGGTCTCTGCGGGGCAGCCCGCGTCCTCGGCCCCGCGGTAGAGGGGGCGGGACGGGCCGTCCCGCACCATGCGCAGATCGGCGGGCGTGCCGGCGGGGCCGAGGCCGAGGCAATCGGCGGCCTGGGCGGCGAAGGGCGCGAGAAGGAGGGCGAGGGCGGCGGACAGGAGGCGCATGGATGAAGGCTAGCCGCTCCGTACGAGTCCGCATCCACCCGCGCTGGTCAACTCTCGGCAGGGGGGCCGCTACGACAGGGCCAGCCCGGCGACCGCGCCCCCGGCGAGCAGCCAGAGTGGATGCAACTTCGTCGTCATGGACAGGGCGGCGACGGCGGCGGTGATGGCACCGAGCAGCCAGTGGGTGGTAGTCGCCTCTGTGATCAGCAGGGCGCTGGCCGTGACCAGCCCGACCGTCATCGGCACCAGCCCGGCCTGCACCACCTTGCGCCAGGGGCGGTCCTTGAAGCGCCTCCAGAGCCCCATGACGATCCCGGTGAGGATGGAGGAGGGCCCGAACTTCGCCAGCGAGGAGACGAGCACGCCCGACCAGCCCGCGACGTGCCAACCCACCAGCGGCACGACCATCATGTTCGGGCCCGGCGCGGCCTGGGCGAGCGCGAAGAGGGCGGTGAAGTCCTGCGCGCTCATCCAGCGGTGCACCTCCACCACCTGGCGCTGCATCTCCGGCAGGATGGTATTCCCGCCGCCGAAGGCGAGCAGCGAGAGCTGGGTGAAGATGACGGCGAGGGCGACCAGCGTGGTCATCGGCCGGACCACCGCACGGCGAGGATGCTGAGGGGCGCCAGCACGGCCATGCTCGGCAGCAGGGGAAGGCGCAGCACGGCGATGGCAAGGACGGTGAGGAGGACGATCCCCAGCGCCACCGGGCGGGTCCTCAGGGGCGAGAGCATCTTCAGGGCGGTGGAGGCCAGCAGCCCCGCCGCGGCGGCGGCCAGGCCCATGAAGATGTGCTGGAGCGTCGGGTCGTCCTTGTACTGGTCGTAGAGGACGCCGAGCCCGATCACGACGGCGGTGGGGCCGAGTATGAGGCCGAGGAGGGCGGAGACGGCCCCGGCCACGCCGCGGAACTCAAGCCCGACCGCGACGGAAAGGTTGATGATGTTCCCACCCGGCAGGAACTGGCAGAGGCCCAGCAGCTCCGTGAACCCGTCCGGCGTAAGCCAGCGCCGGTCCTCCACCAGCATTCGGCGCGCCATGGGGAGGACGCCGCCGAAGCCGATCAGGCCGAGGCCGAGGAAGCCGAGGAAGAGCTGGGCGCAGCTCGGCGGCGCGCGGCCGGTGCCGATTCCGTCCAGCGGCAGGGCCGCCGCGCTGTCACTCGGACCCTGCATCGGCTCGGGCTCCCCTGCTGCTTGTATCCCACGGGATGCGCCAGCCGCTGCGGGATGTCCAATGCGCGGCGATCAGCCCCGCGTGGCGTCCAGCGCGGCCTGGAGCATGTAGGCGGCGGCGGCCGCGTCCACCGCCTTGGCGCGCTTCGCGCGGGAGAGGTCGGCCTCGATCATCATCCGGTTCACGGCGGAGGAGGAGAGGCGCTCGTCCCACAGCGCCACGGGCAGGCCGGTGGTGTCGGAGACCGCCATGGCCCAGTCCTTCGCGGCCTGGGCGGCGGGGCCGAAGGAGCCGTCCATCCCCAGTGGCAACCCGCAGACGAGGCCGCCCGCGCCCTCCTTCTCCGCGATGCGGCGGATCTCGGCGGCGGTAGGGGCCAGCTTGCCCCGGGGCAGGGCCGCGTAGGGCGAGGCGAGCATCAGCAGCACGTCCGAGAGGGCGATGCCGATGATCTTGCTGCCGGGATCCAGCCCGATCAGGCGGGCGTGGCGGGGCAGGGCGGCGCGTAGCTGGGGGAGGGGGGTGACGGGCATGGTCAGCGGGCCGAGGGGCCGACCCAGAGGCGCCGGGCCGCATAGGAGAGCAGGAGGCGGCGGGTGCCGAGGATGTCCTGGCCGAGCACCAGCTCCACCGGCAGGGAGGGCGGCAGCGGCGCGATGACGATCGGCATGGCGGCCGTGGTGAGCTCGCCCAGGCGGAGGGTCGCACCCTCGTGGATATGGAAGGAGGCAGCTTCCCCGCCGGTGCCGAAGACGGTGCCGGCGGGCGGGGCGCGGAGGGCGGCGGCGGGGATGCCGAAATCCGTGATCCGGTCCTGCCGCAGCACGGTGCGGACGGCGCCCGTGTCGAGCAGGGCGCGGGCCGGGCGCCCGTCGAGGGTGAGGGGGACAACCACCAGCCCCTCGCCGGTCACCTCGACCGGGATGGCCTCGGCGGGCCAGGGGGGCGGGGCGGCGATGCAGGCGGGGGAGTCGTGCAGCACGGCCCGCCCCGCAGGCAGGTCCAATTCCAGGGCACCATGGCGCAGCAGGTCGGCGCCGACGATGCCGGCGATGCCCCCTTCGTCTCCGCTGCCGGGTGCCACGGGCAGTGAGAGGTTCAGGAACACGCGGCGGCCGATCTGGAAGTGGCGCAGCAGAGCGTTGGGCATGCGGGAGGTGCCGCCGATGCCGGTGATGGGGGTGGCGCGGTCCGGGTCCATCGAGAGGTCAAGGGCGGCGGCGGCCTCTGGGCGCAGCATCGTGAGGCCGGACCCGGTGTCCAGCACGAAGGGCAGAGCGGCGCCGTTCGCCTGGGCGAGCACCACGGGCAGGGGGCCGACGGCCGCGCCGCCGAGCAGGGCCCGCGCCGCCGGGGAGGCCGGGGCGGCGAGGACCAGGCGCTCGCCTTCCCCGGGAGGGCAGGCGGCCCGGGCGGCGCCGGCGCTGAGGAGGAGGGCGGCAAGGATGGGGAGGGGGCGGAGCCTCATGCCGGTGCGATATGCGCCCGGGAGAACGGCGGGGGAAGGCGCGGCCCCTTGACTTGAGGGGGGGCGGCGGCTTCCTGAGGGCTGATTGCCTTCAGACCAGGACGTTCCATGTCACTCGACCTGCAGACCGTGAGGCGCGTCGCGTCGCTCGCCCGGCTCCATCTGGACCAGGGGGAGGACCAGCGCCTGCAAGCGGAGCTGAACGATATCCTCGGCTGGATCGAGCAGTTGCAGGCCGTGGACACGGAGGGGGTGGAGCCGCTGGCCGGCGCCGGAGCCTCCGCCATGCCGATGCGCGAGGATGTCGTAACCGATGGCGGGCAGGCGGCGGCCGTCCTGGCCAATGCCCCGGACCGCGCGGGCGAATTCTTTGCCGTTCCGAAGGTTGTCGAGTGATGCACCCCACCGATTTCACCATCCGCGGCGCGCTCGAGGCGCTGAACGAGGGGATCGTCACCTCCGAGGCGCTGACGCAGGCGCATCTGGACGCGATCCAGGCGCTGAACCCGCGGCTGAACGCCTTCATCACCGTGACGGCGGAGAAGGCACTGGAGGCTGCACGCGCCTCGGACAAGCGGCGCTCCGACGGGCTGGCGGGGAAGCTGGAAGGCATCCCGCTGGCCATCAAGGACCTGTTCTGCACGGCCGGCACCCGCACCACGGCGGCCAGCCGCATCCTGGGCGAGTTCACCCCGCCCTACGAGAGCACGGTGACGTCCAACCTGCTGCGGGACGGCGCGGTGTTCCTGGGCAAAGTGAACCTGGACGAGTTCGCCATGGGCTCCTCCAACGCCACCTCGGCCTATGGCGAGGTGGAGAACCCCTGGCAGCGCTCCAACGACGACGGCGTGCGGCTGGTGCCCGGTGGGTCCTCCGGCGGTTCTGCGGCGGCGGTGGCCGCGCGGCTGGCGCTGGGCGCGACGGCGACGGACACGGGCGGCTCCATCCGCCAGCCGGCGGCCTTCTGCGGCATCGCCGGGATCAAGCCGACCTATGGGCGCTGCTCGCGCTGGGGCGTGGTGGCCTTCGCCTCCTCGCTTGATACGCCGGGGCCTGTGGCGCGCACGGTGGAGGATTGCGCCATCCTGCTGGAGAGCATGTCCGGCCACGATCCGAAGGACAGCACCAGCGCCAACCTGCCGGTGCCGGACTTCGCGGCGGCCTGCGCGCGCGGCGTGAAGGGCCTGCGGATCGGCGTGCCGAAGGAGTACCGGCTGGAGGGAATGCCGGAGGAGATCGAGGCGCTGTGGCAGCAGGGCCTGGACTGGCTGCGGGCCGAGGGCGCGGAGATCGTGGACATCTCCCTGCCGCACACGAAGTATGCGCTGCCGACCTACTACATCGTGGCGCCGGCGGAGGCCTCCTCAAACCTCGCGCGCTACGACGGCGTTCGCTATGGCGCGCGGGTGAATGGCGAGGACCTGAAGGACCTGTACGAGCGCACGCGCGCGGCGGGCTTCGGGGCCGAGGTGAAGCGGCGCATCATGATCGGCACCTATGTGCTGAGCGCCGGCTACTACGACGCCTACTACCTGAAGGCGCAGAAGGTGCGCACGCTGATCAAGCGCGACTTCGACGAGGCGTTCAAGACCGTGGACGCCATCCTGACGCCGGCCACCCCTTCTGCCGCCTTCGCCGCGGGGGAGAAGCAGGACGACCCGGTGGCGATGTACCTGAACGACGTGTTCACCGTGACGGCCAACCTGGCGGGCATCCCCGGCATGACGGTGCCGGCGGGGTATGACCGGCACGGGCTGCCGCTGGGCCTACAGGTGCTGGCGCGCGACTTCGACGAGGAAACCGTGTTCGCGGTGGGCACAGCGATCGAGCTGGCAGCGGGCCTGAAGGCGCTGCCGCAGGTGAGGGCTTTCGCATGACCTACACCATCGAGGGCGAGACCGGCCCCTGGGAGCTGGTGATCGGGCTGGAAGTCCATGCCCAGGTGACGAGCAATGCCAAGCTGTTCAGCGGCGCGGCCACGGAGTTTGGCGCGGAGCCGAATTCGCAGGTCAGCTTCGTGGATGCGGGCTTCCCGGGCATGCTGCCCGTGATCAACCGGGAATGCGTGGCCCAGGCGGTGCGCACGGGGTTGGGGCTGAACGCGCAGGTGAACCCCTGGTCGCGCTTCGACCGGAAGAACTACTTCTACGCTGACCTGCCGCAGGGCTACCAGATCAGCCAGTTCGCGCACCCGATCGTGGGAACGGGCGTGATCACCGTGGAACTGTCCGACGGCAGCACGAAGGAGATCGGGATCACGCGCCTGCACCTGGAGCAGGATGCGGGCAAGTCGATCCACGACCAGCACCCGACGAAGAGCTTCATCGACCTGAACCGCTCCGGCGTGGCGCTGATGGAGATCGTGTCGGAGCCGGACATGCGTTCGCCGGAGGAGGCGGGGGCGTACCTGACGAAGCTGCGGCAGATCCTGCGCTATCTCGGAACGTGCGACGGGAACATGGAGCAGGGCTCGCTGCGGGCGGACGTGAACGTCTCCGTCCGCAAGGCCGGCGAGGGCTTCCGCACGCGCTGCGAGGTGAAGAACGTCAACTCCATCCGCTTCGTCATGCAGGCGGTGGAGGCGGAGGCGCGGCGGCAGATCGAGGTGTGGGAGTCCGGCGGCACCGTCGATCAGGAGACGCGCCTCTTCGACACCTCGCGCGGCGTGACGCGCTCTATGCGGTCCAAGGAGGACGCGCATGACTACCGCTACTTCCCGGACCCGGACCTGCCGCCACTGGTGATTGATCCGAGCTGGATCGAGGAGCTGAAGGCGGGCCTGCCGGAGCTGCCGGACGCGCGGCGCACGCGCTACGTGAACGACTTCGGGCTCTCGGCCTACGACGCCAACGTGCTGACCGCGGAGAAGGAGACGGCCTCCTTCTACGAGGAGGTGGCCGCCGGGCGCGATCCGAAGGTGGCGGCGAACTGGGTGACGGGCGACTTCTTCGCCATGCTGAACCGGATGGGGAAGGGGATCGAGGACAGCCCCGTCTCTGCCAAGCACCTGGGCGCGCTGCTGGACCTGATCGCGGACAAGACCCTCTCCGGCAAGATGGCGAAGGAGGTGCTGGAGGCGATGGGCGAGACCGGCAAGGCGCCCGGCACCATCGTGGAGGAGCGCGGGCTGCGGCAGGTGACGGACACGGGGGCGATCGAGGCCGCCGTGGACGCCATCATCGCCGCCAACCCCGACAAGGTGGAGCAGTACCGCGCCAAGCCGACGCTGTTCGGCTGGTTCGTCGGCCAGGTGATGAAGGCCATGAAGGGGCAGGGGAACCCGGCCCTGGTGAACGAGGTGCTGAAGGCGAAGCTGGACGGCTAGCGGTTCTGGTTGCCGCCCGGCTCATCCTCGGTTGGCAGCTCGCAGCGGTTGTGGATGTCGGTGGCGGCGATGGCGGCGTGGCCCATCGCCACCACGATCTGATTCAGCCCGCGCACCACGTCCCCGGCAGCGTAGAGCCCGGGAACCGTGGTGCGGGCGTGGTCGTCCACGGTCAGGGCACCCGTCTCGTCGCACTCGGCGCCCAACGCCGTGGCGAGGCCGGAGCGGACCTTGAGGCCGAGGGCGGAGTAGAGCGTCTCGAAGCGGTACTCCTGCCCGCCGAGGCGGATGGCGGAGATCCGGTCCTCCTCCGTCTCCAGCGCCTCGATGGGGGCGGTGAGGAGGCGGATGCCGTGCTCCTCCGCGCGGGCGCGATCCTCGGCGGAAAGGGTCTCGCCGAGGGTGAGGAGGGTGACGTCCCGGGTATAGGTGCGCGCGACGAACACGGCCTCCCCCAGCCCTCGCGCGCCATGGCCGAGGATGGCCACCTTGCGGCCGCGCGCCTCGTAGCCGTCGCAGATCGGACAGTAGCGGAGCAGGCCGCGCTGCAGGGCCTCGTGCAGGTCCGGCAGGTCGGGCGGGGTGTCGCGGCAACCGGTGGCGAGCAGGACGCGGCGGGCGCGGATGTCCTCGCCATCGCCCGTGGAGGCGACGAAGTGGCCGTCCTCCTTGGCCAGGGCCGTTACCTCCGCATGGCGCGGGGCGATGCCGTAGCGGGCGAGGCTCTCCCGCTGGCGGGCCAGCATCTCGCGGCCGCCGATGCCGTCGGCGAAGAGGGAGACGTTGTGGCTGGTGGGGATCCAGGCCGCGCGGCTGTCACCGCCGTCCATCAGAGCGAAACGGCGCCGGAAGCGGGCGAGGTAGAGTGCGGCGGTCAGCCCCGCCGGGCCGCCGCCGATGATCAGGGCATCGAGGATGCCGTCTTTGGCCATGAGTCACCTCCGCGCGCGGGTCAGACGCGCGGGGGGTGCGTACGGTTTCCTCAGCCTACGGCCCGCTTCGCGCCGCCGGCCATGGTGTACTCGTCGGCCCGTGCCTCATAGGTTAGGCCGCCCTTCAGCGCCCAAATGTTCTTCTGCATGTGCAGGGCGATGAGGGCGACGTCCTCCATTGCCACGCGCATGGCCTGGCCGAAGATCGCCTCGCGCTTCGCATCGTCTGAGGTTCGCAGCCCTTCGTCGGTCAATGCGTCCACCCGCGGGTTGGAGTAGCCGTTGAAGTTCACAGTGCCGAAGCCCTTCTCCGGGATGCGGGTGGTGAGGTTGCCGCGGATGGCGGTGGAGGGCTCCCCGGCTGTCGCCCAGCCGATGAGCATGGCGGACATGTCGTTCTTCGCCTGCCGCTGGGCAAGGACGGCGAAGGGCATCGCCTCCACCCTCGTGCGGATGCCGATGCGCTGCCACATCTGGCCGACGGCCTGGATGATCTGCGCGTCGTTCACGTAGCGGTTGTTGGGGCCGATCAGGGTGATCTGGAAGCCGTTGGGATAGCCGGCATCGGCGAGCAGGGCCTTGGCGCGGTCGATGCTGAAGGTGGGCGGCGGCAGGTCCGCCACGTAGCCGTTGGCACCGGGCGGCATCATCTGCCCGATCGGCGTGGCCGCGCCCTGCATCACACGGTCCACGATCGCCTGGCGGTTGATGGAGATCGAGAGGGCCTGGCGCACGCGGAGGTCGCGCAGCGGGTTCTTGGTGAACGGCTTGCCGTCATTGTCCGTGATGTGCGGCGAGACATCGTGCGCAGTATCGAGCTTGAGATAGATGCAGCGCAGGCTCGGCACCTCGGCGAAGGTGATGCCGGGGGTGCTGCGCAGGCGCGGCATGTCGTTGGGCGGCACGACATCGATCATCTGCACGTCACCGGAGAGAAGGGCGGCCACACGCACGCCGTCCCCGGGGATGAACCGGTACACCACCTGGGACCATTCCGGCTTCTCGCCCCAGTAGGCGTCGTTGCGGGTCATCACCACGCGATCGTCGGGGTTGAAGGAGGCGAAGCGGAAGGGGCCCGTGCCGATCATCGCGCGGCCGTTGTTGAAGTCGCCGGTGGTGACGTTGTCGCCGACGGCCTTGCAGATGATGTAGACCTGGCTCAGGTCCTGCGGCAGCAGCGGGTAGACGCCGTTCGTCCTGAAGCGGATCGTGTGGGCATCGACGATCTCGGTGCCCGTGATGGCCTTCGTGTAGATGCCGAAGGAGCCGGGGCTGTTCACCACGTTGGGCACGCGCCTATAGGTGAAGGCCACGTCCTCGGCGGTGAAGTCGTGGCCGTTGCTGAACTTTACGCCGCGGCGCAGCTTGAACTCCCAGGTGGTATCGTCCACCAGGCGCCAGGACTCCGCGAGGGCCGGGCGCAGAGCGGCCTTCGCGTCGCGGCCCACAAGCTGGTCGAAGAAGTGCTCCGCCATCATGTTGTTGGGCGAGAGCGTGTGGTAGTGCGGGTCCAGCGAGGTGACGGGGGCCGCGACGGCGAGGTTCAGCGTGGAAGCCGGCCCTGTTCCCGTTTGGGCCCGGGCGCCGGGCGCGAGCAGCCCGGCAGCGGGAAGGGAGAGAAGGGCGCGGCGCGGCAGCGCGGGCGTGCTCGGGGCCATGGTCGTCTCCATGCGGTTCCGTGACGGCCTGGCATCCCCGGCTCCCCTGTTCGCCGGGAATGCCGGGTGGATTGGCGCATGGTGGCGGGGCTGGTGTCAACGCGAACGCGGAACGAGCCGGGCTGCTACCGCCCGAGCGAAGCGATAATCCCGCGATTGTAGGACCGGATCATGCCCGGGATCAGGAAGGCATCCACGAGGAGCCAGAGCCCGATCAGGAACAGGCCGACATAGCCGATGGCGACCGCGGTCAACGCCCAGGAGACGAGGCTGACGACGAGCATGACCAGGCCGCTTCCCATCCGCCCGGCATAGAAGCGGTGGGCGGCGAACCAGCCGAGGAAGAACCAGAGGACGTAGGCGACGAGCACGGAGCGCTTGTTGGCATCGTAGTGCATCATCGCCGCGGCGTCGCTCAGGCCGGTGTTGCCGGAATTTGGAATGCGGCCGGACATGCGATTCGGGTTCCCCTCTGCTCTCGGAAACTGCGGCGGGCGGGCGGTGGCGGGCAAGCCCGGCTCAGCGCCGCTCCACTCTCATGGGCATGCCGCGGGCGGGGCGCAGCGTGATCCGCATCTGGAGGCCGGGATCGAAGCCCGGCTCCGGCCGAAGCCGCAGGGCTGGCAGGAGCGTGCCGAGGATGGCTACGGCCTCCTCCAACGCGAAGCCAAGGCCGATGCAGATGCGGGGGCCGCCTCCGAAGGGCAGCCAGGCGTAGCGATGGCGCGCCTTGGCCGCCGCCGGCTTGAAGCGAGAGGGATCGAAGCGGTCCGGATCGGGCCAGAGACCTTGCAGGCGGTGGGTGGCGACGACGGGCAGCAGGACGTTGGCCCCGCGCTCCACCCGTTCCCCGCCCAGCATTACCTCACGGGTGGTGGTGCGGGCGATGATGGGGGCGGGCGGGTAGAGGCGCAGCACCTCCTGCACCGTCTGGCGCGCGCGGGGGAGGGCCGCGACGTGGGACGGCAGGAGCGTGGCTCCGCCGGTCACGGAGCCGATCTCGGCGAGGAGGCGCGCCTCCTCCTCCGGGTGTTTCGCCAGCAGGTAGAAGGCCCAGGTCAGGGCGAGGGCGGTGGTCTCGTGCCCCGCGGTGATGAAGGTGAGGAGGTTGTCGGCGATGTCCCGGTCGTCCATCGCCTGGCCCGTCTCCGGGTCGCGCGCGGCGAGGAGGGAGGCGATGAGGTCGTCGCGCTCCGAGCCGAGGCGCCGGCGCTGTTCGACCAGGCGCAGGAGCTCGCCGCGCAGGTAGTCCCGCGCGCGGGCAGCGCGGCGCTGGCCGGGGTAGGGGGTCCATGCGGGGGCGCGGGCGAAGGCGAGGGCGATGGACCAGCCCGTGCTCGCCAGGTACTCGGTGATCCCACGCTCCACCCTGGCGACGTCGATTGCGCCGTGGCCTGAGAGCATGGTTTCCACGATGATGTCGAAGGTGGTCCGCATCATTTCGTGGCCCAGCTCGACCGTACTGCCGGGTGGCAGGGCCAGCCAGCGGTCCCGCGTGGCGGCCGCGGCGTCCAGCATCGGTTGCAGGAAGCCGTTCACGCGGTCCGGACGGAAGATCGGGGCCACCGCCCGGCGCTGCCAGCGCCAGCGCTCGCCATCGGCGGTGAGGATGGCATCGCCGAGCGCGGGCGCCAGGGCACGGCGCATGGCGTCCGACTTCACGAAGGCGTCCACTTCGGTCAGCAGCACGGTCTGGATCAGGTCGGGGCCGGTGACGAAGACGCGCGGCCGGCCCAGCAAGGTGCGGCGGGTGAGGGGCTGCTCGAACGCCTCCCGCGGCAGGGCTTCCAGCGGGTTGCGGATGATGGCCCGGATCAGAGCGAGGCTGCCGAGCGGCGCCTCCGGCGGGGTGAGACGGGCGAGGTCGGGCTGGTGTGTGTCCGGCATGGCACCGGGCATATCGCCCTGGGTGGGGGCTGGTTCCAGAGTGAGGCCGGGGTGGCTTCTCATCTCGGCAGGGCGGGGCGATGCTGCCGCCCGCCCGGAGCGGAGGCCGATCGCCCGGCCCTGTTGAGGCATGGAGAGCGCGGATGATCACGCTGCACACATGGAATACGCCGAACGGGCGCAAGATCAGCGTGGCGCTGGAGGAGATGGGGCTTCCCTATGAAGTGAGGACCGTGAACATCGGCAAGGACGAGCAGTTCCGGCCGGAGTTCCTGGCGATCAGCCCCAACAACCGGATCCCCGCCATCGTGGATGACGAGGGGGCGGGCGGGCAGCCGATCAGCATCTTCGAATCGGGGGCGATCCTGCTCTACCTCGGGGAGAAGACCGGGAAGTTCCTGCCGCCGGACCTTCGCGCGCGGGTGCCGGTGCTGGAGTGGCTGATGTGGCAGATGGGTGGATTCGGGCCCATGCCCGGGCAGGTGCACCACTTCCTGATGCAGCCGGACGGGCCGGCGAAAGACTACGGCCTCGCCCGCTACGGGAAGGAGACGCGCCGGCTCTATGGCGTGCTGGAGAAGAGGCTGGCGGGCCGGGACTTCGTGGCGACGCAGGGGGAGCCGAGCGTGGCTGACTTCGCGATCATCGGCTGGGCCTGGCGGCATGAGCGTCACCAGGTGCCTTTCGACGACCTGCCCAATGTTGCGGCCTGGTATGAGCGGATGATGGCGCGGCCCGGCGTGAGGCGCGGCTTCGAGGTCGCGCTTTCCTGACCGGGGAGGTTTGACGGCAGGCCCCGGGGCGGTTAGAAGCGGGGCCTGCAACGCCGTGTGACTTCCACTCCTGCGGAGGGGTGGCCGAGTGGCCGAAGGCGGCGGTTTGCTAAACCGTTATAGGATGTCAAGTCCTATCGTGGGTTCGAATCCCATCCCCTCCGCCATTTACCCTTGCAAAGCCTAGCTAATCTGCGTCATCCAAATTCCCTTGCCGAGAGGGAGATCTGGCACGTCCGGGCAGGTGCCGGGTCCCTTTTTGTGCCACCCCCCCCCCGTTCTTGTTCTGTGAGGTGATCGAGGTCGGTCTCGGTCGTCCGGAGGGAGCTATGCCCGAGGGTTGAACAGGACGTAGATGTTCCCGCCCGCTACGAGCCACCGGACCGCCAACCAGTGCCGCAGGTCGTGAACCCGGAAGCAGTGAAGGTGCGGCCATGCTCCCGCTCCTGACGCAAGTTGATGGGATCCGGCCGCTCGCGAACCATGGATCGGTCGTAGTCGCGGGCCGGGTTGCGCGTCCGCCACTCTCAGAAAGCGCGGTTCCTTTTCCCTATACGGCGCAGCGCTACGGGCTGTGATCAGCACGCGCGTTTCGAGGGCTCGCCAGACCACAGAAGCTCCGGCCAGAACCACCCGATGCGACCTGCCAAAAACCCTCTTGGCGAGTTAGGCAGGGCAGGGGAGGGCAGGCAAGAAATCGAACGAAGTTAAGCCTGCTGTACCCTCGACGACGCCGACCGTTTTCGGCAGGCGCGATGGCCCTCTCAGCTAATACCGGCCTCGTCCCGGCGGCGCCGATCAAGCTCCTCGCCGTAGCGGCGCAGCAGGTGTGCCTCGGTCACGATCCCGATCACGCGCCGCGTCTCCTTGCCGTCCAGGACGGCCAGCACGTCTGCCTCGGCAGCCTCGAACAGCGCGAGCGCCTCCTTCACGTTCATGGCCGGCAACAGGGCGCGGTCGCGGAGGTGCAGCAGCGACGAGACCGTGCCGCCCTCGTCGGTGGGGGCCACGCCGTGTGCCTCGGCCACTTGGACCATGCCGGCGTACCGCCCGGCCTCGTCCACCACCACGACCTGGGCGCTGGATCCGAGGGGGAAGTCCCGCGTGAAGGCGGAAAGCCGCGTGTCGGCCCGGATGGTCCGCTCGTTGCGGCGCATCACCTTGCCCACCGTGAGGTCCCGGATCCAGCCGACATCATGCGGGCCTCGGATCGCCTCGCCGCGCAGGTGGAAGCGCCAGGTGGCGAAGGAGTAGCCGAAGAGCCGCCGTACGACGATCGCGGCCGTGACCACGGCCACCAGGACCGGCCCCGCCACCGCGAAGTCTCGCGTGGTCTCCAGCGCAAGAAACGTCATGGCGAGCGGCGCGCCGATCACCGCGGCCCCGAAGGCGCTCATGCCCACGATCGAGAGGAGCATGGAATCCACGGTCGGCAGAACCGTGGCGGCGGTGACCGCCGCAAAGAGCTTGCCGACGATCGCCCCGAGCAGGATGGACGCGAAGAAGAGGCCTCCACGGAAACCTGAGCCGATGGAGATGGCGGAAGCGAGCGCCTTCAGGAGGACCAGGACCAACAGGAACTGGAAGGGCAAGTCGGTCAGCAGGACGTCGTGAAGAACGCCGTGCCCGCTGGACAGCACGCCGGGCGTGACGATCGCCAGGCCGCCGACGAGCAGGCCGCCCGCCGCGGGTCGCAGTGTCTGCCACGGTACGCCCCGCCGGATCAGGCCCTCGGCCACGCTCATTCCGCGCATCAGGGCTATTCCGAGCAAGCCACAGAACAGGCCTGTGAGAAGCGCGTAGACGTAGTCCCCGGCATCCGGTGCGCCGATGGCGCCGGCCGCAGTCTTCACGCCGGCATCGTCAAGCAGGCCCGCGGCCAGGGTGCCCGCCACAGCGCTCGCCAGCACGGGCGCGAGGCTGCTCAGGGCGTAGATCCCGATCACCAGCTCGAAAGCGTAGAAGGCGCCCGTGAGCGGCGCATCGAAGGAGGCCGCGATGGCGCCCGCCGCCCCGCAGCCCACCAGGAGGCGAAGGTCGCTCCGCCGCACCCCGAAGGCCCGCCCTAGCCGGGATGCAATCCCGGCGCCGACCTGGGCATAGGCCGCCTCCAGCCCGACGGAGGCGCCACCCCCGTTCGAGACGACGTTCTGCGCGGCAACGATCACCCCATCCTTGATCGAGGCGTTTCCACCGTGCAGGGCATTGGCCTCGATCGGGTCCACCGGCGTGCGCGGGTACCAGCGGGCCAGCACGAGGTTCAGGAGGCCGAGGACGAGGCCGCCAACGGCCGGCAGGAGGAGCAACGGAAGCGGGGAGATCCGCCGCATGGCGCTTACCCCGTGCTCGGCGCCCTCTCCGAAGAGCAGGATATGAAGCTGCCCAACGGCGCCACCGAGCAGCCGGGCGAGGACGCCGCTCGCCACCCCCGCCGCGATTGCCAGGACGAGGACGCCGAGCTCGCCCCTCCGGATCCAGGCCCGCAGCGCCGCGAGCCCCCGAGCGGGATGGGCGACCGTGAGGCGCAGGCGCCGGAGCTGGCGCGCACGCCGCCGGCGCCAGCCGGACAGGCGCACAGCGACGGTCGTGCCCGTCATCAGCGGGCCACCCCCGGGCCAGACGGCAGGGCGATGGCCCCGCGCATCAGTTGAGGGTGATGCCGGCGTCCCGGATCACGCCGCCCCAGCGCTCGCGCTCGGCACGCAGGAAGGCGGCGAACTCCGCCGCTCCGCGGAAGCGCACATCGGCGCCCTGGGCTGCCAGCGCCTGCCGCACCTCCGGCTCCTGCAGGGCGGCCTCCATGGCCTTCTCCAGCTTCTCGATGATTTCGGGCGGCGTGCCCGCCCGCGTCACCAAGCCCTGCCAGCCATAGACCACGAAGTCCGGCAGCCCCGCCTCGGCCGTGGTCGGCAGGTCAGGCAGGATGGCGCGCCGCGCATCCGAGGTGATGGCGAGAAGCTTCACCTGCCCTGCCTCCACCATCGGCCGCATGATATTGTAGGAATCGATCATCATCTGGGTTCGGCCGGTCGCGAGGTCCTGCAGCGCCGGCGCGCTGCCGCGATAGGGAACATGGACGATGTCTGTGCCGGCGCGGCGGTTGAAGAGCTCCAACGCCAGATGCGAAGGACCGCCAGAGCCGCCAGACCCCGCGTTCAGCGCGCCGGGGCGGGCCTTCGCGTAGTCGATGAACTCGCGCAGCGTGCCCACCGGCAGGCGGCTGTGTACGGTGACGACGAGCGGCACCTCCACCGCCTGCGCCACGGGCGCGAAGTCGCGCACCGTGTCGAAGCGCAGGTGCGGGTAGAGGGCGTTGGTGACGGCGAGATTGCCGACATTGCCGAAGAAAAGGGTGTTCCCGTCGGCCGGCTCCTGGAACAGCACTTCCATTGCCAGATTGCCGTTTGCGCCGCCGCGGTTCTCGATCACGAAGGGCTGTCCGAGGCGCGAGGCCGCGCGCGGCAGGACGATGCGGCCGACGATGTCCACGCCCCCGCCTGGCGGGAAGCCGATCAGGACCCGCACGGGGCGATTGGGCCAGGCCTCCGCGCCTTGGGCGCGCGCGCCCGAAGCCAGACCGGGCAGCGCGGCCAGGGAAAGTGCGGTCGTGGCGAGCCGACGCCGGGTGAGCTTCATGCATTCCCTCCTCTGTCGGCCCGCATCCCCGGCGAGCGCTTCGGAGGTCCTTCGGCCCGCATGAGGAGGGACGGCGGCGCCGTTCGCGCGCGACGGGCATCAGGATGACCCGGGGATCGTAGCGCTGCGAGAAGGGCTGTCAATGCGATGGGGGCGTCCGATCAACTGCTCCGGCGCGGAACCAACTCGAAGCCGAGGTCGATCATCCCGGCACGTGCCGGAGGCTCCGCCCCGGCCAGGCGCTCCTGGATCAACCGCCCCACCTCCCGCCCGATCGCCTCACCCGGTGGCCGGATGGTGGTCAGCGGCGGCACGCAGGAGGCGCTGAAGCCGAGGTCGCCGAAGCCGACCACCGCCAACCCTCCGGGCACCTCGATCCCGCGCCGCTGGCACTCGAACAGCGCCCCGAGCGCCATCAGGTCGTTGGAGCAGGCGATCCCGTCGATCCGTGTCCGGCCCGATAGCGCCTCGGCCAGCAGGCGCCCGCCCAGCTCCGTGCTCGCCCGCTCGGGCGCGCCGAGGATGAGGGGCGCCGCCAGTCCAGCGGCGGCCGCGGCCGCGGCGAAGCCCTCCGCGCGCTGCCGCGCCCGTCGGTCCTCCTCCATCCTTGCCCCGAGGAAGGCGAAATGCCGGCGGCCGCGCTCGGCAAGGTGCCGAAGCGCCGTCGCGCCGACCTCGCGGTGGTGGAAGCCCACCGCAGTGTCGATCGGGCCCCCGCCGCACTCCCAGATCTCGAATACCGGCGCCGAGCTCTCGAGGAGCAGCCGCATCGTGCCGCGGCCGTGCTCCAGCCCGACCAGCACGACGGCGGCTGGCGCCCAGGACAGGGCGGTCCGCACCAGCCGCTCCTCCCGCGCCGGGTCGTAATCGGTGTTTCCCAGCAGGAGCTGAAGGCCGGCCGGCTCCAGGGACTGTTGCAGGGCGGAAATCGTGTTGGCGAAGAAGTCGTTCTGGATTGTCGGGACGATCACGCTCACCGCGCGCGAGCCGGCAGCCGCAAGGCCTCCGGCGACGAGGCTCGGCACATAGCCCAGCGCGTCCACCACCCTCGCGATCCGCGCTCCGACAGCGGGGGAGACCTGGCCGGGCTTCCGGAGATAGAGCGACACGGTGGAGGGCGAGACCTCCGCGGCCCGCGCGACCTCCGCCATTGTCACGCGCTGCATCCGGCGCCGGCGGCGCGTGGTCAGTCTCTGGTCCATCGGGGGATCCACTGCATGGCGGGGCTCTAGACTAGGTTGGGGCGGTTCGCACGCCGGGTGCGCAGCTTGACCCCGCTTCGATCGCAGCGCTACGAAATCTGCTGGGATCGCCGCCCCGCCGGCGGGACAAGGAGGACCGGCCCGTGGACAAGCCTGCACGCCCGAATATCGTTTTCGTCATCACGGACCAGCAGCGCTTCGACACGATCGCCGCGGCCGGGTTCGACTACATGACCACTCCCGTGCTCGACCGGCTGGCGAGGGAGGGCGTGCTCTTCACCCGGATGTACGTCACATCTCCCTCCTGCGCGCCGTCTCGGGCCAGCCTGTTCACGGGCCTCTACCCTCACACCAACGGGGTGTTCCGCAACGACGAGCGCTGGACCCATACCTGGGTGCGGCAGCTGGCGGATGCCGGGTACCGCTGCGTGAACGTGGGCAAGATGCACACGCATCCCTTCGAGGAGTCCTTCGGCTTCCACGAACGCCACGTGGTGGAGAACAAGGACCGCGCCACGCCCCGCCTGCCATATTTCCTGGACAACTGGGACAAGGCCTTCTTAGCCCACGGGCTGGAGAAGCCGAGCCGCGTGACCTACGCCCGGCGGGAGGACTACCGCGACCGCCTCGGCGCATTCGTGTGGGAGCTGCCTGAGCAACTGCACTCCGACAACTTCGTGCCCGGCCTGGCCGCCCACTGGATCGACACGTGGCGCGGGCAAGGTCCCTTCTTCCTGGAGGTGGGCATCCCCGGACCGCACCCGCCGTATGACCCCACGCCCGATGTGCTGGAGACGTACAAGGGGCGCGACCTGCCGAAGCCGATCTGGGACCGCGCCGACATCGACAGCCAGCCGACGGCGCTGAAGAAGCTGCGCGAACAGCACCTCTCCGTGGACCACGATGCGGTGGTGCACCTGGACGAGCCGACGCCGGATCAGACGCAGCGCCAGCGCGAGCACTACTTCGCCAACGTTACGATGATCGATACCCAGATCGGCCGGCTGATGGAGGCGCTGGAGCGCCGCGGCGTGCTGCAGGATACGGTGATCATCTTCACCTCCGACCACGGCGATTGCCTGAACGACCACGGCCACAGCCAGAAATGGACGATGTACGAGCAATCCGTGCGCGTGCCCGCCATCGTCTGGGCGCCGGGCCGCGTCGCGGCGGGGCGGACCGTCGAGGACCTCGTCTCCCTGTTCGACTTCGGCCCGACCATTCTGGAACTGGCCGGCATCAGCGCCCCGCGCTGGATGGAGGCGCGCTCCCTGATGCCGTACCTGACCGAGGGCGAGGTCGAGCCGCGGCCCCACGTCTTTGCCGAGCACGCGGGCGACCGCATCCTCAGCGGCACCGAGTTTATGACGATGATCCGGGACGACCGCTGGAAGCTCGTCCACTTCGTGGACAGCGAGGAGGGCCAGCTCTTCGACATGCAGGCGGACCCGCAGGAGCTGCGAAACCTCTGGAACGATCCGGCGCACGAGCCGGTCCGCCGCGCGCTGATCAACGAGATCCTGAAGTGGCGGATCCGCAGCGACCTGAAGACCCAGGGCTGGACGGAGGCCGTGAAGGACCGCGGCGGGCGCTGACTGCCATGGAGGGCCCGGAGGAAGGGATGGTCTGGATCGCCGGCGGCACCTTCCGCATGGGATCGGACCGCCATTACCCCGAGGAGGCGCCTGTTCACGAGCGCAGCGTGGGCGGCTTCTGGATGGATCGCGCTCCCGTGACGGTGGGAGACTTCGCCCGCTTCGTGAAGGCGACGGGGTACCGCACCGTCGCCGAGCGGCCGCCCCGGCCGGAGGACTATCCCGGCGCCGATCCGGCCCTCCTCGTCCCCGGCTCCGTCGTGTTCACCCCTCCGGGGAGCCGTGCGGAGATGCGCTTCTGGGGCGACTGGTGGCGCTTCGTGCCCGGCGCCTGCTGGCGCGACCCCGACGGCAGTGGCGCCGCGCCCGACCCGCGCCACCCCGTGGTGCAGGTGTGTCACGAGGATGCCGCGGCCTACGCGGCCTGGGCGGGCAAGGCGCTGCCCACCGAGGTGGAATGGGAGTTCGCGGCACAGGGCGCGGCAGGGGGCACGGAGTTCGCCTGGGGCGATGACCTGGCGCCTGGCGGGCGGCACTTGGCGAATACCTGGCAAGGAGAGTTCCCCTTCGAGAATCGGGTGGAGGACGGCTTCGCGGGCACCTCGCCCGTGGGCAGCTTCCCGCCCAATGCGCACGGCCTCGTGGACATGATCGGCAATGTCTGGGAGTGGACGGACGAGGACTGGCGATCCGGCCACCCTCGCGAGGCGACGCGGCCCTGCTGCACTCCGGGCCCCGCCCCGCGTGTACCGGAACCCGCACAGGGCCCCCTCGGCGGGCCCATGCCGCGCAAGGTCATCAAGGGCGGCTCGCATCTCTGCGCACCGAATTACTGCCACCGCTACCGTCCCGCAGCGCGCCAGCCACAATCCGTCGAGACGGGCACGACGCATGTCGGCTTCCGTTGCATCGTTCGGCCGGATATGGCGCCCGCTCGAACTTGAAGCACCCGCAAGGGGGGCTGGAGCGTCGAGCCTGCTGCAAATCGGAGCAGGCCTGGGCGCGGAAAACATCAGCATCCGGCCAAAACCCTGACCTGCGCGACCGGTGAGGAAAGAGACTTGCTATGATGTCCGGACCCGGAGCCCTGCCGCCCCGACAGGCCAGATCCAACGCGGGACATTGGCCACGATCTCACGTCCGACCTGTCTGGACCGGCCGAAGGCGGCATGGCCGCTCCTGACAGTTCGCAATTGGGGTCGAAACTCGATCAGGCTACCGATCTGGCGAGGTAATCGGGACTCCGTGTTGCTGGTGCGCGGCACGGAGGTGGTCTTGGCAGACCTGTTCCGGTTCTCAGATGCATAGTGGGCCGTGATCGAGCCGTTCACGCCCACGAACCAGCGCGGTGCTCACCGGCAGGATGACCGCCGCCATCGTCGCCGTTTAGTGCTGATTGAGGCCGGACCCTGGGAACGGGTAGGGGGCGTTGACGATGCTGGGGGTACACCCCTTCGGTCAGTCGGGCGTGGCACCAGAGAGCACGACGAGGCGGCTCCATTTCGGAATCTCCGCCTCCATGAACCGCGCCAGATCCTCGGGCGAACCCGGTGAGACGGCGGCACCGGATTCAGTCAGCCGGGCGCGGACGGTAGAGTCCGCCAGGGCTTCACGAAGCGCCGCGTTCAGCCGCGCCGTCCGCTCCGCCGGGATGCCCGCCGGCCCGTACAGCGCCTGCCAGGAGACGAGATCGAAATCTGGCGCGCCAGCCTCGCGGAAGCTCGGAACGTCTGGCAGCAGATCGGACCGGCCACCGGAGGTCACGCCGATCGCCCTTGCCCGTCCGTCCTTCGCGAGCGGCGCGGCGGTGACGATGTTGTCCACCACCCCGTGCACGTTCCCTGCCATCAGGTCGGACAGCGCTTGGCCACCGCTGCGGTAGGGCACGTGCTCCATCCGAATGCCGAAGGCGTCGCCGATCATCGCGCCGCTGAGGTGATTGGAGGAGCCGACACCAGCTGTGCCGAACAGCACGGCGCGCTGGGCCTTGCCCCAGCGCACGAACTCCTCGGTGTTGCGAACCGGGACGTGGTTGCCGATCAACAGAACGTTGGGCTGACTGAGAATCATCGAGATGGGCGTGAAGCTGCGCTGCGGGTCGTAGGGCAGCCGCGCACCGAAGAGCTGCTTCGCGATGGCGTGCGAGCTCACCGCGCCAATCTGGATCACATGGCCGTCCGGTGCCGCGCGTGCCACGTAGTCGGAGCCGACGATACCGCCGCCCCCGGCCCGGTTCTCGACCACGACAGTCGTGCCCAGGGCTTTGCCCATCCCGGGCGCGATCAGCCGTGCGAGCACGTCCGCCGAGCCGCCTGGCGCGTAGGTCACGACGAGGCTGATGGGCCGGCTGGGCCATGGATCCTGCGCCAGCGCCGGAGGGGCCAGCGCCGCGCCGGTAAGCGCGCCAAAGGAGCGGCGCGAGATGGGGTGAAAAAGAGCCTGCATGGCTGAAACATCCTTGTTTGATCGGATGCCGTTGTTTCTGGCGCAGCCTTTCCCGCCTTCGTGCCGCAGCCGCCTGGCGCGCGACACGGGCCGGATCCTTCGTCCCGTCAATCGATCGGGACATCATCCCATTCCCAGGCCACGAAGGCCGCACGATCACCCGATTGCATCACGGGGTCGCGGCGAAGGGCGATGACGAAGACATCCCTGTCCTGGGTGACAGTCTCGACCAACTCGCCCCAGGCGTTCCGGATCCGCAAGATCGGCTCGCCAGCCTTCACCACGCTGCCCGGCACGACGCCGGTTTGCGCGAAACCACCATGGCTGCAGGTGAGGTGCCCGCGCCGCGTTGCGCGGAGAAGGCTGCGCGGCAGGGCCGGCGCGCTGCCGCCGAGCATCCCCATCGACGTGGCGAGCCCGCGCAGCCCGGTGGTGGCCGCGGCGATGAAGGGTGATTCTGCACGGCCGCCGCCGCCGACCTCCAGCATGAAGGCGGTGCGCCCGCGCGCGAGGAGCTGGTAGTCGAGCGCGCCGGCGATGTTGCCGGGCAGTTCCGCCCCGCCTGCTGCCACCGACATGCGGCAGGAGATGGCGGGCGAGAAATGCGCCGTAAGCCGCAGGAGTTCGGCCTCGGTCACACCGCTGTCCGGGTGCAGCTTGTAAACAGCGTAGGGTCGGCCGTCATAAGGCGTTCCGACGGTGTGCATGCAGACCGTGACATCGGCGTGCTCCGCGATGTGGGGAAAGAGTGCGGCCGCGAGACGCTGCGTCGGCAATCCATCGGCGCGACCGGGATAGGACTGGTCCAGGTCCTCCTCATCTGCCGGCGTGCGCTTGCGCCGCGCGTCCAGGGCAAAGGGATTGGCTGTCGTACTCAGCACGATGCTGCCGGAGAGCGAGGTCGGGTCAATTGAGTCCATCAGGTCGAAGGCGGCGAGCAACCCGTTCAATTCGTCGCCGTGTACCTGGCCGTTGATCCACAGGCACGGTCCCGGCCGCGCCCCGCGAAGGATGGTGACGGGGATGCCCAGCTCCGTCCCGCTGGCACTCGTCCCCAAGGCGATCCGTGCTTTGTGGCGGCCAGGTGCGGAAGCGGCAAAGGCCGTCGGGAAGTCCTGCATCGTCGCTCCTGCCTCGCTAAGGTTTGCAGCCCGATTGCTGCACGTATCACCATCGTCCAGCTTATGTTTTTACGGTTGCAAACCGGCGACAAGCGAATTCTTGACGCGCTACTCATTAGAAGGCCTGATAATAACGCCGTGAGCCGCAATCTCGATCTCGACCTGCTCCGGAGCTTCGTGGCCGTGGCGGATGCCGGCAGCTTCGCCGCCGCCGCCGCCCGGGTCCACCGCACTCAGTCCGCCGTCAGCCAGCAGATGCAAAGGCTGGAGGCGTCGACGGGCCGCGCACTTTTCGGGCGGGATGGCCGCCACAAGCGCCTGACCGAGGATGGCCTTCGCCTGCTGACCTACGCGCGCCGCCTTGTCGCTCTGAATGACGAGGCCAACGCCGCCCTTGGCCCAGGCGGACCGACAGAGGTCGTGCGCCTCGGCGCAAACAACGACGTGGTGGACAGCATGCTTCCGGCCCTGCTCGGCCGCATCGCCCGGAGCCACCGCAACATCCTGTTGGAGATCCGCACGGGCCGCAGCCCCTTCCTGATGGAGGAGCTGGAGCGCGGCGAGCTGGATCTCGCCATCACGACGCGCGACCACCGCAGCTTCCCACGCCTGGTTCTGCGCCGTTCTCCTGCCGTGTGGTTTTGCAGCGCGGACTTCGCGCACCGGCGCGATGCGCCATTGCCCCTGGTCCTGTCCAACGAGCCGAGCCTGTTCCGTAGCCTGGCCATCGACGCGCTCGACCGTGCCGGCTGCCCCTGGCACCTCGCCTATCTCAGCCTCAACCTCGGTGCCATCCGAGCCGCGGTCCGGGCCGGATTGGGGGTCACGGCGCGCAACATCGAGATGCTGACGCCGGAACTGCGGGTCTTGAGCGAGGCGGATGGGCTGCCGCCCCTGCCCAATGTCACCTTCTCTCTCTTCCTGCGCACGGGCAGCGGGGAGGCGGCACGGCGGATCTTCGACGGGCTGTCCGACGTCGCATTCTGACGACGCTGCGCGATCATCCCTCCACGCGGATGTTCCGCTGCCGAATCACCTCGCCCAGTCGCTCGGTCTCGCTTCGGATGAAGGCCCCCAGCTCGGCGGGGGAGGAAGCCTCCCCGTCCAGGCCGGCCCCAGCGAGGCGGCGCGCGGTCTCGGGCCTGGCCACGGCCTCGCGCATGGCGAGGCTGATCCGCTCCGCGGCAGGGCCAGGCATGCCGGCCGGTGCCATGATGGCACCCCAGGACGTGCTCTCGGCCCCCTGCAATCCCATCTCGGCCACGGTTGGCACGTCAGGCAGCAGCGGATTGCGCTTGTGCCCCGTCGAGGCGAGGGCGCGCAGGCTTCCCTCCCGAATCGGCGCGATGGAGGAGGCGGGCTGGTCGAGGAGGAGCTGGATCGTGCCCGCCATCAGGTCGCTCATCGCCTGGCCGCTGCCGCGATAGGGCACGTGGGTCATCTGGATCCCGGCGGCGCCTGCGAAGACCTCGGTGAAAATGTGGGTCGCCGTGCCCACGCCACTGGAGCCGTAGGAAATCGCGCCAGGCTTGGCCCGGGCCAGCGCGAGGAACTCCGGAAGAGTGCGGGCCGGAAGGTTGGCGGGCACCACGACGAGGATGTCTGTGCGGAAGGCAAGGGAGACGGGCGCGAGGTCGCGCTCGATGTTCACGCTGCGCATCAGTCCGAGGTTAGGCGCGATGGTCATCACGCCGTTGGTGCCGAGGAGCAGGGTGTGGCCATCCGGGGCGGCCCGCGCCACCGCCTCGGTCCCGATCGCGCCGCCCGCGCCCGCGCGGTTCTCGACAACCACAGGCTGGCCCAGGGTCTCCCCCATGCGCTCGGCGAGGATGCGCGCGCCGACATCGGTCGATCCCCCCGGGGCGAAGGGAACGATGAGGCGCAGCGGGCGAGAAGGCGCCCACCCTCCCTGTGCGGATAGGGGCCGCGCCGTCAGAACCGCGGGTGCGGCCAGGAGAAGGTTCCTGCGACCGTGCTCGTGCGCCATCTTTCCCCCATCGCGGCAGTATCTGCCCGCCCGCCATAATTGGTGGCGCGAGACGATCTGCCATTCAAACGGTTTCTGTGCGCGAGATGGATTAGGCCGGCTGATACGGCGCGCCGATTGAAGGGGGAGACGGTTCCGCGGATACCGAGACGTTCGGGAGATGCTGGACTGTTCGGCAGATACGTTCCTCTTGCCTGAAACCTCAACATTAGCTCCCGTAATGTGTCTTCGCTGGCAAATGCGTTTGTCCGGGCTCCCGTGACATGCTCAACCCAGGAAGTCCGGGAATTGGGAGAGCGGGGATGTCGATCGGGGCGGAGCGCCAGGAAGCGGTGGGCGAGGCGATCGGGCAGGTCCGGGCGCTGATCGGGGATCGCGCGCTGGACCGCGCGACGCTTGGCCGGGTGTTGGAGGTGCTGAAGGGCCTTGCCGCCCGGCCCGAGCTCTGGCCGGCCGAGGAGTTCCCCTCCCCGGGCGAGGACACGCGGCAGGCGCGCTACCTGATCGCGGAGGACCCGGACCAGACCTATGCGCTCTATCTCAACACCATGCTGCCCGGCCGGAAGATCCCGCCGCACGACCACACCACCTGGGCCTGCATCGCGGGCGTGGAGGGCGAAGAGCACAACACCGTCTGGAACCGGCTGGACGATGGAAGCCGGCCCGGCCATGCCGAGCTGGAGAGGAAGGAGCTGATCGTGGTCAAGGCCGGCAGCGGCATCGCGCTCATGCCGGACGACATCCACTCCGTGGACATCGTGGGCGACCGCCCCATCCGCCACCTTCACCTCTACGGCCGCGCGCTGGAGGTGCTGGACGAGCGCGTGACCTACGACGTGGCGGCGAACACGGTCAGGCCCATGCCGATCGGCGTGCAGACCCGGCGCTGACCAGGGGCGCTGACATGCGGCTGATCGACGCGCCCACGCTGAAGGCGTGGCTGCATGACGGCGCGGAGATCGCGCTGCTGGACGTGCGCGAGCACGGGCAGTACGGCGAGGCGCACCCCTTCTACGCCGTCCCTTTGCCCTATTCCCGGCTGGAGCTGGATGTCGGGCGGCTCGTCCCGCGCCCGGCCACCCGAATCGTCCTCCTCGACGAGGGCGACGGCGTGGCTGCCCGCGCGGCCGCGCGGCTGGAGGCTTTGGGCTACGGTGCGGTCCACTCGCTGGAGGGCGGCGCGGCGGCCTGGAAGGCTGCGGGCTACGAGCTCTTCGCCGGGGTGAACGTGCCCAGCAAGTCCTTCGGCGAGATGGCGGAGCACGTCTATCACACGCCCCACATCACCGCGCCGGAGCTGGCCGCGCGGCAGGCGCGCGGGGACAGGCTCGTCGTGCTGGATGGCCGCCCGGTGGACGAGTACCGGAAAATGACCATCCCCGGCAGCATCTGCTGCCCGAACGGGGAGTTGCCGCTGCGCATCGCGGCCCTCGCGCCGGATCCGGAGACGACGATCGTGGTGAACTGCGCGGGCCGCACGCGCAGCATCATCGGCGCGCAGACCCTGCGGCATTTCGGCGTGCCCAACCCCGTGCTGGCGCTGGAGAACGGCACGCAGGGCTGGTACCTCGCCGACCTTCCCCTCGACCACGGCGCGGACCGCCTCTACCCCGCCCCGTCCGGGGACTTGGCGGCGGCGCGGGAGAGGGCAGGGGCCCATGCCGAGCGCGCCGGCGTGACGGTAGTGGACGCCGCGATCCTGGCTATCTGGGCCGCCGATCCGGCCCGCAACACCTTCCTCTGCGACGTGCGGACGCCCGAGGAATTCGCCGCCGGCAGCCTGCCCGGAGCACAATCCACCCCAGGCGGTCAGCTCCTGCAGGCGACGGACCAGTATGTCGGGGTGCGCGGCGCCCGCCTCGTTCTGTTTGATGGCGAGGGCGTCCGCGCCCCTATGACGGCGGCCTGGCTGCGGCAGATGGGGTGGGAAGCCTTCGTGCTGGCCGAGGGGCTCGGCGCGTCGCTGCCCGCCCCGTCCCCAGCAGCCGTGCCGGCCCTGCCCGATCTCGTCGCCCTCGACGTGGCGGGGCTGCCGGGCCTGGTTGCGGCCGGAGCTGCGCTGCTTGACCTGCGGCCCTCCATGACTTTCCGCGCCGGCCACATCGCAGGGGCGCGCTGGGCGATCCGCCCGCGGCTGGACGGGGTGCCGGCCCCCGCCGGGGCGCTCGTGCTGATCGCGGCGGAGGAGGGCGTAGCGCGGCTGGCCGCGCTGGACCTTGCGGAGCGCGGGATCGTCGCGACCCACTGGCACAAGGGCGATCCCGCCGCGTGGCGCGCCGCGGGCCTCGCGGTGGAGGCGACGCCGCAGCAGCCGGCGGATTCCCAGGCCATCGACTTCCTGTTCTTCGTCCACGACCGGCACAGCGGCAACAAGGTGGCCGCGCGCCAGTACCTGGCCTGGGAGCTGGGCCTCATCGAGAAGCTCGACGAGCGGGAACGCGCCGCCTGGCGCTTCCTGCCGACCAGCTGAATCGGCGGGCGAAGGAAGCGGGAACATGGAGCACCAGACGAATAAGCTGCTCTTTCCCCGCTGGTGCAAGTTGTTCGGGGCGTCCAGATACCAGCCAACTCGGATGCGGGTCGGCGCATGAAGCACGCCTACATCCGAGAACAGGGCCAGTGATGTGGGTCCTCTGCTGCTGATACTGGCACGCCCTTGCATGAGGTCCGGGTTCTCATGCCCGAGACTTATATCGATGCGCAGAGTATCGGCTCTTGAGTAGCCGGCGCGCGAGTCTGGTCGATCAGAGGAGCAGCATCCAGCCGCCGCGCAGATCCCGCGCTCCGGGCGAGCCGGTCAGCGTCGAACTCGGCCGGACGGTGACGACGAAGCGCGGCCTCAACCCACGACACGCTGGTCGGGAACGCAGCGGTCCTGGGTGACGATGATGCCGCAGGCGGGACTCGCTTGGGGGGCGATCCTAGCGGGACCTGGCCTGCAGAAAGCGCTCCACTGCGGCGTGGTGCTCATGCGTCTGGTGCGCGACGGCCTGCAGGGCCGCGGTCGCGTCCAGGGTGCTGCCGAGATCGGCCATTTCGGCCATTCTCAGGAGGCGCTTGCAGAAGCGCAAGGCGGTCGCGGGGTGCTGGGCGATCTCCTCGGCCAGGGAGATCGCCCGAGGCATCAGCTCGTCGGCAGGAAGGACTTCCGAGACCAGCCCGTACTTCAGCGCCTCATCGGCGTCGAAGACCCGCGCCGTGAAACTCAGCTCCGCGGCGCGCGACGCGCCGACAGCACGCGGGAGGAACCAGGCGCCGCCGATGCCGGAAATTAGCCCGAGCCGCACGAAAGCTTCCGCGAACCGCGCACTATCGGAAGCGATGCGGATGTCGCACATGCAGGCGATGTCCAGCCCCGCGCCGATCGCCGGCCCGTTCACGGCCGCGATCAGCGGCACCTCCAGCCCGTGCAGCGCCCGGGCCATCTGCTGCAGCGTTGCGCGGTAGCCTTCCGCCACGTCTTCGACTGGCCCGGCCATGAAACCCTCGAGTGAGCGCATGTGCTTGATGTTGCCGCCCGAGCAGAAGGCCGGGTCACGTCCCGTCAGGATCACGGCCTTCACCTCCCGGTCCGCATTGATGCGGCGGCAGGCATCCACGAATTCGCTGCATTGCCCGGCGGAGGACAGGGCGTTCCGGTCCTCTGGGCCATCCATGGTCAGGAGGGTCACGGCGCCGCGCCGCTCCTCTCTCAGGAAGGGCTCGCTCATGCGGGTACGGGCTCCAGAATAATCTTCTCGGCGATCAGGGCTTCGATCTCGCTCTCACCAAAGCCGAAGCGCCGCAGGACCTCGCGCGAGTGCTCGCCGCATCGCGGGGGCGGCCGGCGGGGCGGGGCGGGGGATGGTGCTCCCACAGCGAAACCGGGCATCCGGACGCGGCCCGCGACGGGGTGGTCGAAGCCGACCTCGATCCCGCTGGCCCTGTAGGGGCCGGAAGCCGTCACCGCCTCGAAGTCGGCGACCGGCGCGGCGAGGATGTCCGCGCCCGCGAGCAGCGCCTCCCACTCGGTCGCCGTCCGGGTCCGGAACACCGGGAACAGGACGTCCCTCAGTGCCTGCCGGTTCTTCACCCGCTCCGCGTTCGTGCGGAAACGCGGATCGTCCAGCAGGTCCGGGCGCCCAAGTGCCTCGCAGAGCCGGACCCAGCGCCCGGGCTGGTAGGCGGCGACCATGATCCAGCCGTCGGCGGCCGGAAAGGCCTCGTTTGGGGCGGCATAGGGTGCCGCACTTCCGGCCGGGGCGGGACAGTCGCCGGAGCTCAGGAAGGCTGCAAGGCCCATCTGCTGCAGCATCAGCATCGAGCTGTGGAGATTCACGTCCAACCGCGCCCCCACGCCCTGGCTGTCGCGCCGCCGCAGGGCTCCGAGAACGGCGATGGTGGCGAACAGGGCGCCCGCCATATCCGCGAGCGGGAGCGGCGCCTTGCCCGGCTCCCCGCCCGGGCCGGCAATGCCGCTCATCAGCCCCGTGGCGGCCTGCATGATGCCGTCCACCCCGGGCCTCTCCCGCCAGGGCCCCTCCTGGCCGAAGGCTGAGATCGCGCAGTGGATCAAGCCAGGCCTCCACCGGCTCAGCGCCTCGAAGCCGATGCCGAGCCGGTCCGCCACGCCCGGCCGAAAGTTCTCCAGCACCACGTCGCTGCCCGCAGCGAGCCGGCCGATCACCGCCTCCGCGCCGGGCCGCTTGAGATCGATGGAGAGGCCGAGCTTGTTCCGGTTCGAGGAGAGCGCTGCGATGCTCTCCCCGTTCTGCCAGGGCGGGCCGAGCTGCCGGCCCAGCTCGCCCTCGGGCGGCTCCACCTTGATTACCGTCGCGCCCATGTCGGCGAGGTACATGCCGCAGACGGGGCCCGCCACGAGCTGCCCGAAGTCGAGCACGGTGACGCCACTCAGCGCCTCCTCCAGGCCGCCGGGCGGAGGGAATGCCGAGCCGTTCATTCCTTCTCGATCCCGGCCGCCTCGACCAGCTCGCGCCACACCTCGATCTGCCGGCGCACGAAGTGGCCGAGCTCATCGGGTGTGCCGGACAGGACGGCGTAGCCAATCTCCGCGAAGCGGGCGCGCGCCTCCGGCGTCTCGATTGAGTGCCGGATCGCCGCGTTGAGCGCGGCGATGGCCGGGGCAGGGGTCCGTGCCGGCGCGAAGACGCCGCTCCAGGAGATCAGGTCGAAGCCCGGCAGCCCGGTGGCTTCGGCCAGCGGTGGCACGTCGGGCAGCAATGGCGAGGGGCTGGCGGTGCTGAGGGCGAGGGCGCGGAGTTGGCCGCCCCGCACGTTGCCGATCCCCGCGGCGATGTCGACGAACATGCAGTCCACCCGCCCCGCGATCACGTCGGTCATCGCCGGCGGCGTGGATCGGTAGGGAACGTGCAGCATCTCCGCCCCGGCGCGGCGCGCCATGGTGGCGCCCGCGACGATGCCGGTGCTGTTGCCGCTCGCATAAGACATGCGCCCTGGCCGGGCGCGCGCCGCGTCCAGCAACGCCCGAGCTGACTGGTACGGCGAGTTCCGGCCCACAGTCAGCATGAACGGGACGTCGCCGACCCGCGCCACCGGGGCGAAATCCGCGACTGGGTCGTAGTCGATATGGCGCAGCAGGGCCGGGTTCGCGGAGTGGGTGGTGTTGGTTGTCACGAGCAGCGTGTGCCCGTCCGGCTCCGCACGGGCCACGAGCCCCGCTCCGATCACCCCGTTCGCGCCGGCGCGGTTGTCGACCACCACCGGAAGCCCGTTGAAGCTCGCGGTGATGATCTGGGCCAGGAGGCGGGCAACGGCATCGGTGGCGGAGCCGCCGGCAAAGGGAACGACGAGGGTGATGGGGCGCGACGGCCTCCACCGCTCGTCCGGCGATGCGCCGCGCGCCCGGCCATGCGCGGCAAGGGCTACCAGGCTTCCCGCCAGCCACTCCCGGCGCCGGAGCGCCGGCGGACGCCGCTGATGATGCATGGAGACCTCCTCCCGAGAGGCGGGCCGTTCTCGGCCCTGCCGCATGACCTGGGGGAGCGTTGCTGCCAGGCGTGCTATAGGACAATTGAAAAATTGTCGGCCACCTATAAGACAACGATATGGATATCAGCCTGAAGAGCCTGCACGCCTTCGTCGCCGTCGCGCGGCACCGCTCGTTCAGCCAGGCGGCCGCGCTGCTCCATCGCACCCAGCCCGCGCTGACGGTGCAGGTGCGACGGCTGGAGAAGGCGCTCGGCCTGCGCCTGCTCGACCGGCTGCCCCGCGGCGTGGAGCCGACGGCTGCGGGGAAGGAGCTGGCGCGCGCGCTGGAGCCGCTCCTGCGCGACATCGACCAGGTGCTGGATGAGGCGCGGGGCACCGCCGCGCGTCGCGCCGGGCTTGTGCGGTTGGCGGCCATCCCGTCCGTCGCCTCGGGGCTGCTGCCGCAGGCCGTCGCCCGGTTGGAGGAGCGGCATCCGGCACTTCAGGTGCGCCTTCGGGAAGCGGTGACGGGGCGTGTTCATGCGATGGTTCGCGGCGACCTCGTCGAGGTCGGCATCGCCACCCGGCCCGAAGACGGGACCGACCTGGAGGCGGAGCCCATCTTCCGGGACCGCATCCTTGCCGTGATGCCGAAGGGTCACCCTCTCGCCAGGGGCGCCGTTACCGTGGAGCGACTGGCCGCCGAGCCGCTGCTGCTCATGGAGACTGACACCTCGGTCGATGCCCTACTCGCGGCCGCCTTCGCGACGGGGGGGCTGGCCCTCTCGGCGCGCCAGCGCGCGGTGCACGCGGCGACCCTCATCAACATGGCCCGTGCGGGGCTGGGCGTTGCCCTGCTACCGTCCAGCGTGAGCGAACTGGCGATCGCTCCCGAGTTGGAGAGGCGCCCTCTGGCACCGGACCTCGTCCGGGAGGTCGTCGTGATCCGGCGTGCCGGCCGGTCCCTCTCACCGGCAGCCGAAGCACTGGTGGAGGCGCTCAGGCTGTACGCCCCGCGGCTGTCTCGAACCGTGGCTTCCGATCCCAGCAAGCGAGCGGCGAGCACCCGGCGATCGTGACGCGAACACCGGGAGGTGCCGCCGACCATCACCTCCCCGTGCACATGGATGTCCTGGAGACCGATGTGATGTGGACCGGCATCCCCGATCCGCGCTCCCTGCTCGGCGCGCATGGCATCGGGGAGATCGGCATCACCAGCGTCGGGGCGGCCGTGACCAATGCCGTGTTCAATGCGATCGGGAAGCGGGTGCGCGAGTTGCCGATCACGCTCGGCAAGCTGATCGGATCATCGGTGGTCGGCTGAGCCGCGAGGGGGATTTACGCGATATCATCGCGCCCATGCCAGCGCACTATTTGAGCTGCATGGACAGCAGCGTCCTGTGGAGCCTAGCTGACCACTGCCAAAATGCCCTGTACCCGGCGCTGGATCTTCGCCTGTTTCTCCGGCCCGCGGCCTGAAGCGGAGGCGAGAGCCGGGGCAGGGGCGGCCGCCATGAGCATGGGACTGCCCCGCCTGCCGTGAACGGGCGGGAGCCTCGGGTGTCATCTCTGCCGCGAGATGGCTTCCAGGACGGGGCTATGCTCGGCGGTGTACTGATCCAGGATGTCGAAGTGATCGTGGCCGGGCAGCACGTGCACCTCGGGGTCCCCGCCGTGCCGGCGAAGCTGGTGCGAGTACCGGAAGGTCTGGTCGATCCAGTGCCAGGGCTCCCGCCCGCCGACGAAGAGGTGGACCCGCGCCCGTGAGAGCGGCACGGCCCGCTCGTAGTCGAGGCGTGCCGAGATCTCCGGCGTCAGCCTCAGCGCCTCGTTCACCGTGGTCAGCATCGCGGGGGCAGGATCGTAGACGCCGCTGATCATCGTCGCGGCCCGCAGGAAAGAGGGATCCAGCCCGCGCGCAGCCCAGTCGGTGGCCAGGGCGGCCGCGCAGAGATGTGCGCCGGCGGAATGGCCGGAGAGAGTGATTGAGGAGGGATCGCCGTAGGGGGCCCCATTGCGCGCCACCCACCCGATCGCGGCCAGGGCGGAATCCACCGTGCCGTCCAGCGTGGAGCCGGGGCACAGCTCGTAGCTCGGGATCACGGCGGTGAAGCCGCGCCGCACCAGGGCCGCGGCGACGAAGCCGAAGCCGTCCTTGTCGTTCGCCCGCCAGTACCCTCCGTGAAAGAAGACATGGATCGGCGCCCCCGGCCGGTCGGCGGGGTAGATGTCCAGGCGGCGGCGTGGGTGCTCGCCATAAGCGAGGTCCGCGATGCGGCGCGCATCGGTGAGGGCTGCCTCGTTCAGCGGTGCCCGGCGTTCCCGGTGCGTCGCGAAGTCCGGGAAGGCGCGCTGCGGGTTGTAGTGGAACTCGTGCTCCTCGGGAGTGAGCGTGGCCCAGGGCTTGGTCGCGTTCGCCAGCATCAGCGGATCCCTCATCGAATGGCGCTTGACAGGGAAGCGCCCCTCCCATCCCATATCCTATAGGATGCAAGATACAAGCACGGTTCAGCGCGTCGGTCTGGGTGAGCAGGTCCGGGCACGGCTCCAGGCCCGGATCATGGACCGCGACCTGGAGCCCGGGGCGCGGCTGAACGTCGATGCCCTGGCTCGGGAGATGGCGGTCTCCACCACGCCCCTGAGGGAGGCGCTGGCCGCCCTGGTCGCGCGGGGGCTGGTGACCGTCGAACCCTTTGTCGGATTCAGCGTGGCGCCTCTTCCCGATGCCGACTTCCTGCGAGACCTCTACGACACGCGCCTGCACATCGAGCCCTGGCTCACGGCCCAGGCCGCGCTGCGCCTGACGGAGGGCGAGGCCGGGCTGCTGCGCGCCTGCCTTGCGGACATGGGGGCCCATGTGCGGCGCGGCCCCTGGCAGACCCACCGCACCCACGCCGCGGCGGACGAGGCCTTCCACGACCTCATCGCCAAGGCCTCCGGCAACCGCCCCGCGCGCCAGGCACTGGCGGCGCTGAACTCCCAGGTCCACGCCTCGCGCCTCTACATGGCCGACCAGCAGGGGGCCGAGAACACGGCGCGGGAACACGAGGCCATCCTGGACGCGATGGTGCGGCACGACGCCGCGGGCGCCCGGGCGGCAATGGCCGAGCACCTCGAAGGCTCCAGGGAGCGGCTGGCACCATGACACCCCCCGACATGACATCGCCCGACACCATGGCACGCATCGCCCGCATCGTGCTGCACCCCGTGCTGCACGTGATGGGCGAGGAGAACGCCTATGGCATGGCGCGCGGCCTCGTCTCCGCGCGCGGCGCGACGATCGTGGAGATCGAGACCAACACCGGCACCAGCGGCTTCGGCGAGGCCTGGGGACCGCCCGGCTTCTGCGCCCCCTATCTCGGCTTCGTGGAGGCGGACTGGCGCGGCGCGAGGCTGTCCGACCACGGCGCGCTGTTCCACCGCGTCCTCGCGCGGAACTACCACTTCGGCCTTCAGAACGGGCTAATGGCGCTGCTCTCCGGCCTCGACATGGCCGTGCACGACGCGCTGGGGAAGGAGCACGGCCTGCCCGCCCACGCGCTGATCGGCGGCCGCGCGCGGGATACGGTGCAGGTCTACGGCTCGGGCGGTTACTTCACGGCGGATCCAGCGCAGGGGCTGGCCGCGCAGCTGCCGCGGTTCCGCGACTTCGCCTGCTGCAAGATCAAGATCGGGCGGGGCGTGGCGGACGACGTGGCGCGCGTGCGCCTGGCGCGGGAGACGCTGGGCGACTCCATGCGGATCGCGGTGGACGCGAACGGCAATTACGGGCTGGACCAGGTGCAGGCCAGCATGCGCGCCATCGCGCCCTTCGGCATCGAGTGGTACGAGGAGCCGCTGGGTCCCCTGGACGAGGAGGGCTTCCGGGCGCTCTACGCGCGGCGGGAGATCCCCGTCGCCACCGGTGAGGCGCTCTACACCGCCTTCGCCTTCGATCGCCTGCTCGCTCCGCGTGCCATCGATATCGCCCAGCCCGACCTCGCCCTCTGCGGCGGCCTCTCCCAGGGGCGGCTGATCGGGCAGCTCTGCACGCTGCGGCACGCGCGCCTCTCCCCGCATGTCTGGGGCACCGGGCTGGGGCTGGCCGCGGCCGTGCAGCTGGTGGCGGCGCAGCCCGCCTATCCCGGCGTGGCGGAGAGCGAGGTGGACCCGCCCTGGATCGAGTACGACGTGGCCGAGAACCCGCTGCGCGACGAACTGTTCCGCGAGCCGCTGCTGCCTTATGGCGGCGCCATCGCCGTGCCCTCCGCCCCGGGCCTCGGCGTGGAGCCGGACCGCGCCGCGCTCGAGCGCTTCCGGCCCCGGTGAGCGCCTCGCCCGCCTCTTCTCCGCTGCTGGCGGCGGATGGCCTCTCCGTCGGCTTCCTCGGCGCGCAGGGCTGGGTGACGGCAGTCGCCGACATCTCCTTCGCGCTGGAGGAGGGCGAGACCCTCGCCCTGGTGGGGGAGAGCGGAAGTGGCAAGTCCGTGACGGCCATGGCGGTGGCGCGGATGAAGGCCGGTGAGGCGGGCACGCGCGCGGCGGGGGAACTGCGCTGGCGCGGGCGGGGCGGCGAGCCGGTCGACCTCCTCACCCTGCGCGGCGAGGCCTTGCGCCGCGTGCGCGGCCGGGAGATCGCCGTGGTCTTCCAGGACCCTGGCAGCGCTCTCGACCCGCTCTTCACCATCGGCGACCAGATCGCGGAGACGCTGCGCCACCTGCTCGGCCTCGGCGGAAGAGAGGCGGCTGCGCGGGCCGTGGAACTGCTGCGCCTTGTCGGCATTCCCGATCCCGCGCGCCGGGCCGGCGAGTACCCGCACCAGCTCTCGGGCGGCATGCGCCAGCGCGCTGTCATCGCCCTCGCGCTGGCCGGCGAGCCACGCCTGCTGATCGCGGACGAGCCGACCACCGCACTCGACGTCACCATCCAGGCGCAGATCGTGGAGCTGCTGCGCGACGTGCAGCGGGAGCGCGGAATGGCGATGATCTTCGTCAGCCACGATCTCGGCCTGGTGGCGGAGGTCGCGCAGCGCCTCTGCGTGCTCTACGCCGGCCAGGTGGTGGAGGAGGGGGGCGCGGCGGAGGTGCTCTCCGCGCCGCGCCATCCCTATACCCGCGCGCTGCTGGACTGCATTCCCGCGCAGGAGGGCCCGCCGCCGCGCGGTATTCCCGGAACGATGCCGAACCCGCTGGCACCGCCCCCGCACTGCCGCTTCGCGGATCGCTGCGCCCTGGCGGTGGAGGCCTGCCGCGAGGGACCGATTCCGCTCCTCGACGTCGCGCCCGGCCGGCGCAGCCGCTGCATCCGCTGGGAGGCGCTGGCATGAGCGCGCCGATCGCGGAGGGGCAGGGGCTGGTGATGGAGTTCGGTGGGCCGACGCTGCTGGCGCCGCGCCGCCGGCCCGTGCGCGCCGTGGCCGGCGTGGACATCGCGATCCGCAGCGGCGAGGCCCTGGGCCTGGTGGGGGAGAGCGGCAGCGGCAAGTCCACCCTCGGCCGCCTGCTGCTTCGCCTGGCGCAGCCCACCGCCGGCCGCGTGACCTTCGGCGGGCGGGACATCACCGCCCTGTCGCGCCCCGCGATGCGGCCGCTGCGGCGGCGGATGCAGATGGTCTTCCAAGACCCCTTCGGCAGCCTCAACCCGCGCATGGGGATCGGCGCGGCAGTGGCGGAGGGCATGGCGCTGCACGGGCTCGCCCGGGGGCGGGAGGCGCGGGAGCGGTCGGCGGCGCTGCTGCGCCGGGTCGGCCTGCCGCCGGGTCTCTACGACCGGCGCCCGGACGCGCTCTCGGGCGGGCAGCGGCAGCGCGTCGCCATCGCGCGGGCGCTCGCCGTGGAACCGGACTTCGTGGTCGCGGACGAGCCCGTCTCGGCCCTGGACGTCTCCGTCGGCGCGGAGATCCTGGCGCTGCTGCGGGAGTTGCGGGAGGAGCGCGGCCTCGCCCTCCTCTTCGTCTCGCACGACCTGCACGCGGTGCGGAGCCTCTGTGACCGTGTCGCCGTGCTCTATCTCGGGCGGGTGATGGAAGAGGGGAGCGCGGAAGGGGTGCTCCGCGCGCCTGCCCATCCCTACACGCGCGCGCTGCTCTCCGCCTCGCCCGGCCGGCCCGGCGAGGCGAGGGGGCCGCGGATCGTCCTGGGCGGGGAGATCCCGAGCCCCGCAAATCCGCCATCCGGCTGCGTGTTCCGCACGCGCTGCCCGCACGCGCTTCCCGCCTGCGCGGAAACCGTGCCCGCGCTGCGCGAGATCCAGCCGGGCCGGCTGGCCGCCTGTATCCGCGACGACGTGCTGGAGGCGGTGCCATGAAGGCCGGGCGCCTCCTTGTCGCCGGTGGGGCGGGCTTCGTGGGCGGGCGATTGCTGCGCCAGGCGATGGCGGCCGGCGTGGAGGTCGCCTCCTTCGGGCCGGGCGACGTGGATCGCGGCGACGGCGTCGCGCGGTATCACGGCCGCGCGGAAACGCCGGGTCAGTTGCTGGACGCGCTGCGGGACTTCCGGCCGGCAGCGCTGGTCTGGGCCGCCGGGCACAATCCCGCCGGCGACGGACTGGCGCGTGCCGCCATCGAGGATCCGGCGGGCGGAATCGCCGTCAACGCCGGTGGCTTCGCCGCGGCGCTGGCCGCCTGCGCGATGGCCGGGGTCCGGCGCGTGGTGGGGTGCGGCTCCACCGTGGTCTACGGCCCGCCCTCGCTCTACGCCCCTGGGCGGGTGGACGAGGCGGCGCAGCCCGCCCCGCGCAGCGCATACGGCCTTTCCAAGCTGATGGCGGAGCAGGCGGCGGACTGGGGCGCGGAGGCGCTCGGGCTCACCGTCACCACGCTGCGCCTGCCGCTCGTGCTCGGCCCGGGGCGCTGGTACGCGGGCGCGGCCACGCTCTACGCGCGCATGCTGCGGGCGGCGGCGTCGCGCGAGCCGCTGGAGCTGGCGGTGCCTTCCACGCCCTTCGATGCGGTGCACGGCGACGACGCGGCGGCCGCGCTGCTGCTGCTGGCCCGCCACGAGGCGCCGCCGCGCCGGCTGAACATGGCCGGGCTCACCGTGACCCATGCCGGCATCGCGGCCGTGCTGGACCGTCTGGCCGGGCTGGGCCTGATCGCCGCGCGCGAGGAGCCCGGGGAACCCGACCTGCCGCTGGTGGACGACGCTGCCCTGCGCGCCCTGGGCTGGGGCGCGGCGCGGGACCTGGACGCCATCCTGTCCGAATCTCTCGCGGAACTCATCGAGGAGGCTGCCTGATGCACGAGGCGAGACTGGCCGAGCTGGGGATCACCCTGCCGCCCTTGCCGAAGCCGGCCTTCGACTATGTCCCGGCCGTGATCGACCGCGGGCTGGTCTGGGTCAGCGGGCAACTGCCGCGCGACGCGGAGGGCGCCCTGCCCGTGCTGGGCCGCCTGGGGGAGGAGGTGGAGCTGGAGGCCGGCCGGCGGGCGGCCGCGCTCTGCGCGCTGCAGGGCCTGGCGGCGCTGCGCTCCGTGACGGGATCGCTGGACGCGGTGGCGCGCGTGGTGAAGCTGACGGGCTTCGTCGCCTCCGCTCCCGGCTTCGTGGACCAGCCGCGAGTCGTCGATGCCGCTTCCGGCATCATGGGACAGGTCTTCGGCGAGGCAGGGCGGCACGCCCGCAGCGCCGTGGGCGTGGCCATGCTGCCGCGGAACGTGCCGGTGGAGATCGAGTTCGTCTTCGCCCTGCACGACTGAGAACAACGGAGAGCACCGTCCCCTACGCACGCCACCGACCGGAGGATCCTTTCCATGCCGCTCTCGACACCTCGCTTGACGATTGACCGCCGTACCGCCCTCCTGGCCGGGGCGGGGCTGCTGGGGGGCGGGCTTGCCCTGCCCGCCCGCGGGCAGGATGGAGGCGCGGAGGCGGTCTACGGGCCGGACGACCCGCAGGCGCGGCGGGGCGGCACCCTCACCGTGGCCATCGCCAACGAGCCGCCGAACCTGGACCCCTTCCACCAGGCCGGCGACGCGCGCACGGCGATCACCGTCCTGATGTACCAGGGGCTGATGTTCGAGGACGCCTCGGGGGTCGCGAAGCCCTTGCTGGCGGAATCCATGGCCGTTTCCGACGACGGCCTGACCTACACCTTCACGCTGCGCCGCGGCGTGCGCTTCCACACCGGCCGCACGATGACCTCGGCCGACGTGAAGTACAGCTACGACTACGTTCGCAACCCCGCGAACGGCAGCCCGGGCGCGCTGGATTTCGGCACGATCGCGGAGATCGGGGCGCCAGACGACCATACGGTGGTGGTCCGCCTCTCCGAGCCGAATGCGTCCCTGCCGATGACGCTGACGAACCGCTTCGGCGGCGTGGTGCCGGTGGACACATTCGCCACGCCTCAGGCGCGGGCGCGGCTGTCCCAGCAATCGGTGGGCACCGGCCCGTTCATGCTGCAGGAGTTCCGGCCGCAGAGCCACATCCGCATGGCGCGCTTCCCGAACTACTGGCGGCAGGGGCAGCCCTATCTGGACGGCGTCCTGTTCAGCGTGCAGCCCAACGCGGCGAGCGTGCTGGTGGCGCTGCGCAGCCGGCGCGTCGATCTCGCGCTGCTGGCCCGCCCGCAGGATGCGGAACAGCTGCAGGGGCAGGCCGGCCTGAACATCACCTCCGCCTCCTCCCTGCGCCAGTGCTCGCTGGACCTGGACGGCAACCACGCGCAGCTGAAGGACCCACGCGTGCGGCAGGCCATCGCGCTCGCCGTGGATAAGGACGCGGTGATGCAGGCTTCCATCAGCGGCAAGGGCAAGGTGCTCGGCACCATCCCCGCGGCCATGCAGGAGAGCTGGGGGGCTCCCATCAGCGCGCTGCCGAACCAGAAGCCGGACATGGCCCGCGCGAAGGCCCTCCTGGCCGAGGCCGGGCTGCCGGACGGCTTCACCATGGACCTGATCAGCATCATCGGCTTTGAGTGGATGGACCCGGCCGGGGTTACCCTCGCGCAGCAGCTGGCGCCGCTGGGGATCCGCCTCAACATCCAGCGCGTGGAGCTCGGCGTGTGGCTGAACGCCTACCGCTCGCGGAACATGCGCTTCACCTTCAACGACTGGGGCACGCAGCCCGACCCGCATATCCTCTACTACCGCCACTTCCACAGCCAGCCGCGGGGCGCCGACTTCCGCAACTGGAACAACGCCGAGGGCGACCGCCTCCTCGATGCGGGAATGGCGACCGCCGATCCCGCGAGGCGGAAGGAGATCTATGTGGAGTTCCAGAAGGTCGTGGACGCGAGCGTGCCGACGGTGATGCTCTTCTCGCCCGACCTGGTGAGCGTCGCGCAGCAGCGCGTGCGGAACTACGCGCAGCATCCCACGGGCTGGTGGTTCGGCCTCGCCAAGGCCTGGATCGCGGCGTGAGGGCGCACTGCCGATGATCGAGGCCCTGCTGCGTCGGCTCGGAGCCGCGCTGGTCACGCTCGTGCTGGCCACGGGGGTGGTCTTCCTCGTGATCCGCGCCGTGCCGGGCGACATCATCGGCGAGATGCTGGGGCAGAGCGCCGGCGACCCGGCCTCGGAGGCGGCGTTGCGCGCTTTCTTCGGCCTGGATCGCCCGCTGGTCACGCAGTACCTGACCTGGGCGGGAGACGTGCTGCGGGGCGATCTCGGCACCTCCATGCGGCAGGGCCTGCCCGTGCTCGGCATCGTGCTGGACGCCTTCCTGGTGACGCTGGAGATCGGGCTGGCAACGCTGCTCGTCTCGATCCTCGTCGGCGTGCCGCTCGGGCTCGCCGCCGGGGTGCGGCCGGGTGGGGTGGCCGACATGATGGTGGAGGGCTTCACGCTCCTCGGCCTCTCCGCGCCGGTCTTCTGGACCGGCATGGTCCTCCTGATCCTCGCGGATTCCTGGCTCGGCTGGTCTCCGCCGCTCATCTACACGCCGCCCAGCGTCTCGCTTGCGGATAACCTCGAGGGGATCGCGTTGCCGGTCCTGGCGCTCGGGTTCTTGCAGGCGGCCGCCTACGCGCAGTTCACGCGGCAGCAGAGCGCGGCGCTGATGCGCCAGGACTTCGTCCGGGCCGCGCGGGCGCGGGGGCTGCCGGCGCGGGTGGTTTACGGCCGGCACCTGCTGCGCAACATCGCCATTCCTCTCGTCACCTATGCCGGGCTCATTCTCGTTCAGATCCTCGGCGGCGTGGTGGTGGTGGAGACGCTGTTCGGCATTCCCGGGCTCGGGCGCACCCTGCTGGCCGCGATCCAGGGCCGCGACTACCCGGTCCTGCAGGGCGCGCTCCTGCTCACGGTCGTCGTCGCGCTCCTGGTCAATCTGGTGATCGACCTGACCTACGCCCTCATCGATCCCCGGGTGAGGGGCGCGTGATGCGGCGCGTCCGGATCGAGCTGGCCATCGGGCTGGCCCTCTGCGCGCTCTTCCTCCTGATCAGCCTCGCGCCGGCCCTCTTCGCCGGCCCGTCCGACGCCGTCTCCGTCGCGCGGCGCCTGGAGGCGCCCTCGGCGGAGTTCTGGTTCGGGACGGACGAAACGGGGCGCGACGTCTATGCGCGCGTCATCCACGGCGCGGGTACCACGCTCGGCATCGTCGGCGTCGCGATCGGGCTCGCAGGGCTCATTGGCGGAGGCCTGGGCGTGTTGGCTGGCTTCGCCGGCAGATGGGCCGACCTGGCGCTCTCCCGCATGGCCGACGCGCTGCTAGCCTTTCCGCCGATCATTCTCGGCGTCATTCTCGCGAGCACGCTGGGCAGCGGGGCCGGTAATCTCGTGCTGGCGCTAGCTATCATCTACGTGCCGGTCTTCTACCGTGTTGCGCGCGCGGCAGCCCTGATGGAGAGCAACCGGGCCTATGTCGAGGCCGCGCGCGCCCTCGGCTACGGGGAGGCGGCCATCCTCCTGCGCCACGTGCTCCGCAATGTGGCGCCGGTCGTGGCGCTACAGTGCGTGATCCTCTTCCCGCTGGCCCTGCAGATCCAGGCCGCGCTCGGGTTCCTCGGCCTAGGGGTGCCCCCTCCGACGCCGGACTGGGGCGCGAGCCTGCAGGAGAGCCGGAATTACCTGACCGCCGCACCTTGGCTGGCGTTGTTCCCCGGCGCGGCATTGTTGCTGGCGGCTGTTGCCGCATCGCTTCTCGGGCGGGCCCTGCAAGCAAGGCACACCTGAGATCAGACGACAGTTCTCAAGGCCGATGCGGGCAGACAGCGGTGCAGGTGTCGGCGGTCAACATCATCGGTCAGGAGGATGGCTGCTTCGTCCCATACTCCTCCGCAAGCAGCCGCTCGCCGAGCGTTGCGGTCTGGATTCCCATCAGGGTCGTCAATTTAAGTACCGCGACGATCTCCGCCGCCGAGGCACCGTAACTCAGGGCGCTGCGGATGTGCACGCGCAGGCCCGGCTCGAACAGATGGGTCGTGGCGCAGTCGATGGCGATGTAGACGAATTCGCGCTCCTTCGGCGCCAGCGTTCCGCTCGTCCAGGGGTGCGAGGAGAAGCGCGTATAGGCCTCGAAGTAGCGCGTATCCAGGCGAAGCAGCGCCTCCCATCGGTCGCTCCATCGGCCCCGGCCGGCGGTAAAGTCCGCCTTGATCCGCGCCTGCTCCTCGGTGAGCGGGGCGGCGCGGTCGAAGGCCTGGCCTGCGGCCGCCAGTTCGTCCAGCAGCGCGGGGACGCCGATGGAGAGTGCGTGGATGCCGAGGACGGAGGTAAGCTGCAGAACCTCGCGTAGCTCGGCCGCGGCGGCGCCGTGGGTGCGGGCATCCCGGATCGCGGCCCGGAGCGCCGCCTCGTTCAGATGCGTCACCGCCCCGTTGACGGCGACGAGAAGAAGGGCCTGCAGCCGGCGCGGCAGGACGCCGTCCGCCGAGGCGTCGGCGAGGCCCTCGAAGGCCTGCGCGAAGGCGGGGTCTGCCCGCAGCGCCTCGATCTCGGCGTCGAGGCCGCTCATTCGCTGATGTCGTGCAGTCGTGCTCATTCGATCCGGATCCCCGCGGCCTGGATGACGCTCTTCCAACGGGCCGCCTCGCCGCGGATCACGCCGGCCAGCTCCTCCGGCGTGCCGCCCATCGGCTCGAAGCCCAGCTCCTCGAACTTCCGTCGGAAGCCTTCCTCCCTGAGGATCGTGTTCATCGCGGCGTTGACACGGTCCACTATCGGGCGCGGCAGGTTCGCGGGGCCGGAAATGTAGTTGAATGGCGCGGCGTCGAAGCCGGGCAGGGTCTCCGCCACGGCAGGCGTATCGGGCAGCCCGGCGTAGCGCCGCGGCGTCGTCACCGCGAGCAGACGCAGGCGCCCCTCGCGGATATGCGGCAGCAGGGCGGGAAGCCCGTCGAGCGCCATCTGCACGTCGCCCGAGAGCAGCGCCTGCACGCCCGGGCCCGTGCCGCGGAAGGGGACATGCACGACCTCCACCTTCGCCATGTAGCGCAGCAGCTCTCCCGCCAGATGCGAGGTGGAGCCGGCGCCGGAGCTGCCGAAGAACAGGGTACCCGGCCGCTTGCGCGCGAGATCGATCAGTTCGGCCACCGTCTTCGCGGGCACGGAAGGGTGCACCACCAGCAGGTTCGGCGTGCGCATCACGTTGACGATCGGCGTGAAGGCCTGATCGGGGTCGTAGGGCAGGGAGGGCATCATGAAGGGATTGGTCGTCTGCACGCCGGGCGTGCCCAGCAGCAGCGTGTAGCCATCCGGCGCCGCCTGCGCGACGGCGGCGGCACCGACCGTGCTGCCGCCGCCCGGCCGGTTCTCCACCACCACCGTCTGCCCGAGGGCGGGGCCGAGCGCGCTGCCGATCAGCCGCCCCAGCAGGTCGGAGGTGCCGCCGGCGGCGAAGGGAACGATGAGGCGCAGGGGCCGCGCCGGCCAGGCCTGCGCGCGCGCCGCGCGGATGGCCTCCGGCGCCGCCAAGGGGCCGAGCACGGCGCCGAGCAGGATTCGGCGCCTCAAGGCGCCGATGCGGAGGACCATGCGCGTCCCCTCCCTTGATGCGGGCCCTTGTGCGGGCGTTACCGCGACGTTTCGGGGTGCCGCCGGATTTCCCGGCCCCGGGCCTTTCGCAAGGCGGCATCCCCAGGCAGTATTGGGCCTACCGATCGTTCGGTCAACAAGGGCCGCCGTGCCCGCGGAAACGGACCAGGAGCCTATGCAGGATCTCCGCACCATCAAGCTGGACGTGCAGGACGGCATCGCCCGCATCACCATGGCCAACCCGCCCGTGAATGCGATGAGCCGCGCGATGAGCGACGAGCTGACCGCGGCCTTCGACTGGATCAGCGACACGCCGGAGGTGCGCGTGGCCGTGCTGGCCGCGGAAGGCCGTGTCTTCTGCGCGGGCGCGGACCTGAAGGCGCGGGCGGAGAAGCCGATGGGGCCGGGCGACCTGCCGGCCCATTCCCGCCGCACGCGGGAGTGCTTCCATGCCGCGCGGGAATGCGCCAAGCCCGTGATCGCCGCGGTGCAGGGGCCGGCGCTCGGCGCAGGGCTCGCCCTCATGGCCTCCTGCGATATCCTCTACGCCGGGGAGGCGGCCGTGGTGGGGCTGCCGGAGATCGATGTGGGCCTGCTCGGCGGCGGGCGGCACGCCATGCAGCTCTTCGGCCATTCGCGCACGCGGCGCATGATGCTGACGGGCTGGCGCGTGCCGGCGGCGGAGCTGTACCGCCTCGGCGTCGTCGAGGCCTGCCTGCCGACGGAAGAGCTGCTGCCCGCGGTGATGGAGGTGGCGCGGAGCATCGCCGCGAAGAGCCCGCTCGCCTCCCGCATGGCAAAGCACGCGCTGAACACGATCGAGGGGATGAGCCTGCGCGACGGCTACCGCTACGAGCAGGACATGACGGCCGCGATCTCCCTGACGGAGGACGCGCGCGAGGCACAGCGTGCCTTCGCCGAGAAGCGCCCTCCCGTCTTCCAGGGCCGCTGAGGCCGCACCGCAACCGAAGCCAGCGCAGGAACGCCATGCCCGGTCCCCTCTCGCACATCCGCGTGCTCGACCTCAGCCGCATCCTCGCCGGCCCCTGGGCGGGCCAGCTCCTGGCCGATCTCGGCGCGGACGTCATCAAGATCGAGCGCCCGGAGGTGGGCGACGATTCCCGTTCCTGGGGCCCGCCCTTCCTGGAGGACCGGGAGGGCCGGAGGACGGGCGAGAGCGGCTACTTCCTCACCGTCAACCGCGGCAAGCGCTCCTGCACCGTGGACCTGACGCAGCCGGAGGGGCAGGCGGTCATCCGCGCTCTGGCGGCGCGATCGGACGTGCTGCTGGAGAACTACAAGGTCGGCAACCTCGCCCGCTTCGGGCTGAGCTACGAGGACCTGAAGCCGCTCGCGCCGCAACTCGTCTACTGCTCCGTCACCGGCTTCGGGCAGGACGGGCCGCGGGCGCAGGACGCCGCCTACGACTTCGCCATCCAGGCCATGGGCGGCCTGATGTCCGTCACCGGGGAGCGGGACGATCTGCCGGGCGGCGGGCCGCAGAAGGTGGGCGTGCCGATCATCGATCTCGTCACCGGTCTCTACGCCGCCGTTGCCGTGCTGGCCGGCCTCGCCGACCGTGAGAGGACGGGGGAGGGCGACTACATCGACCTCTCCATGCTCGACGTCGCCACCGCGCTGCTGGCCAACCAGGGCATGAACCATCTGCTGACCGGCCGCACGCCGCAGCGCGCCGGCAACAAGCACCCCAACATCCAGCCGCAGGACGTGTTCCGCTGCGCCGACGGCCACGTGGCCCTCGCCGTAGGCAATGACGGGCAATTCGCGAAGCTCTGCGACGTGCTGGGCCGGCCGGAGCTGGGCACCGACCCGCGCTTCCTCCGCAACAGCGACCGCCTGGCCCATCTGGAGGAGCTGCTGATCACCCTCCGCGCCCTGTTCCTGGAGCGCGGCGCGCAGGAACTGGCGGACGCGCTGGCCCGCGCCGGCGTGCCCTGCCGGCCGATCAACACCGTGCCCCAGGTGCTGGCCGACCCGCAGGTGCAGCACCGCGGCATGCTGCGCCACCTGCCGCACCCCCTCTCCGGCACCGTGCCGCAGATCGTCAGCCCGCTGCGCTTCCGCCGCGCGGCGCTGGAGTACGAGCGGGCGCCGCCGACGCTGGGGCAGCACACGGAGGAGGTGCTTCGGGAATTGGGAATGGCGTGACGCCGCCGTCTCGGCTCATCGACCCGAGGCGCACGTCAGCAAAGTGATTCCAGCTCGAAGAAATAGATGATGGGGGTTTCCGAAGAGGGGAAGAATTCCTTCTTCCCCATTTGGAGACGCCCGCTACTCCAACCGGATATTCGCGCTCCGCACCACGCGGCCGAGCCGGTCCGTTTCCTCCGCCATGAAGCGCCGGAAATCCTCTGCCGATCCGGGAAGGGGCCGCAGGGACAATCCTTCGCACCAGGCCGCGAAGTCCGGGGCGCCGACGATGCGGTTGAGCCCGGCGTTCAACTCGTCCCGCCGCGCGGCTGGCACCTGGCCCGCGGCGACAAGGCCGAACCAGGTGGAGAAACGGAAGTCGAGCCCTGCCTCGGCCATGGTGGGGACGCTCGGAAACTGTGGCAGGCGCTTGTCGCTGGCCACGCCGAAAGCGCGGATCTGCCCGGATTGCAGGTTGGGCGTGGCGGTAGCGGCGGGGTCGAAGTAGCCGTCCACCACGCCCGTCAGCAGGTCCGGCGCCACCTGGGCGGTGCCGCGATAGGGGACGTGGACGATGTTCACCCCAGCCTGCAGCTTGAAGAGTTCCAGCGCCAGGTGGGAGGGGCTGCCGTTGCCAACCGAGGCGAAGTTCAGCCGGCCGGGATTCGCCTTTGCGTAGGCGATCAACTCGGCGAGGTTTCGCGCCGCCATCCCCGGGGTGACGCAGAGGGTGAGGGGGGAATCCGCCACCGCGCCGACGGGGGTGAAGTCCTTCACGGGGTCGTAGGGCAGGCTGGCATAGAGGCTGGCATTGGCCGCGTGCGGGCCGAGATAGGTCATGTAGAGCGTGTTGCCGTCGGCGGGCACGCCGCGGAGCGAGAGGATGGCGGGGATGCCGGCCGCGCCCGGGCGGTTGTCCACGATCACGGGGACGCCAAGGTTGCGCGACATCCCGTCCGCGACACGGCGCGCGAGGAGGTCCGTCAGCCCGCCGGCGGTGAAAGGCACGACGATGCGGAGCGGCGCGCCGGGCTGCGCGCGGGCGGCGCGCGCGAGGAGCGGGGCGGCGGCGCCGGCGAGGAACAGGCGGCGCGCGATCTTCGTGGGTTGTGACATGGCTGGCTTTCCTCCCGGGTGCTGTTCCCGCGCGCGGTGTTCTGGGATCGATCGGGTCGCTTGACCTTCCTACCGACCGTTCGGTAAGAAATCTGCACCGGCCGGGCGGCGTTGCGCAAGACGTGTCGCCGGGAAGGATAGAAGGCGCCCCGGCACGGCCGGCGGCGCGAAGGATCAGGGAATACCGGATGCCCCGTCACCTCCCGCGAACCGGGCCGCTCTGCCCGCAGCCGAGGGCCTGAACCGGTGGACGCGGCCGGTACGGACTACGCCGCCTTCCGGGCGGAGGTGCGGGAGTTCTGCCTCACCCGCTGCCCGGCCGACATCCGGGCGCTGGTGGCGCGCGGCGGCAAGCTGGGGCGCGATGCCTGGAGCCGCTGGCAGCGTATCCTGTTCGACCATGGCTGGGGCGCGCCGAACTGGCCGCGCGAGTACGGCGGCACCGGCTGGGATCTGCGACAGCGCCATATCTTCGACGAGACACTGGCCGAGTCCGACTGCCCGCCGCAGTACCATCACGGCCTGCGCCACCTTGGCCCCGTGCTGATCGAGTACGGGACGGAGGAGCAGAAGCGCCGCTTCCTGCCCGGTATCCTCGACGGCAGCGTGTGGTGGTGCCAGGGCTACTCGGAGCCCGGCGCGGGATCGGACCTTGCCTCGCTGAAGACGCGGGCCGTGCGGGAGGGCGACAAGTACGTCGTCGATGGCCAGAAGACCTGGACCTCCCACGCGCAGGAGGCCGACATGATGTACACCCTCGTGCGCACCTCGCAGGAGGCGAAGAAGCAGCAGGGCATCACGCTGCTGCTGATCCCGCTGGACAGCCCGGGCATCAGCATCCGGCCCATCCGCACCATCGACAACTGGCAGCACGTGAACGAGGTCTTCCTCGACGGCGTGCGCGTGCCGGCAGAGAACCGGGTGGGGGAGGAAGGGCAGGGCTGGTCCTACGGCAAGTTCCTGCTGCACCACGAGCGGTTGGCGGGGGCCAATGTCGCGCCGCTGCTGCGCCAGCTCGCCCGCACGCGCCGGCTGATCGAGGAGGGCGCGACGGAGGGCGAGGAGGGCCGGCGGCGCGCCCTGGAGCACCGGCTGCTGCTGGCCGAGGCCGAGATCACGGGCGTGCGCGCCTTAGGCCACGCCGCGCTGGAGGCGACGCTGCGGCGCGAGCCGCTGGGCAACACCGCCGCCGTCATCAAGCTCACCTCCGCGAACCTGATGCAGCGGCTGGACGAGATCGCGCTGGACGCCACCGGCCACCGCCTCGTCTCCCGCTTCCGCCCCGTGGACGGCAATGCGCCGCCGGAGGGGATGGAGTGGCTGCAGAACTACCTCTACGGCCGCGTGCGCACGATCTACGGCGGCAGCGACGAGGTGCAGAAGAACCTGCTCGCCCGCACCCTGTTCGGACACTGACCGCGATGCCCTTCACCGCACCGCCCCTCTTCCCCGGCGATCTTTTCGAGGGCGCCGCGCGCCTGGCCGCGTCCGCCGAGGGCCGCCTCTCTGCCGTGTCAGAAGCGCCCGCCCGCGCCGCCGTGCTGGACGCGCTATGGGAAGAGGCCGCCGCGCTGGGCTGGCCCGCCGTGATGGTGCCGGAGGCGCAGGAGGGCGCCGGCGGCACGCTGGAGGACCTCGTTGCCATCCTCGACGGCGCCGGGCGCGCCGCGCTGCCATTGCCGCTGGCGGCCGCTTGCGGCGTGGTGCCGGCGATGCTGCCCGCGGAGGCGGGCGGGGTCGTGCTGCCCTTCGTGGCCAGCGGCGAGTGGCGGGTGGCGCCGGCTTTTGCGGAGCTGATGCGCGACCCCCGCTCGCCGGCCGCCGCCGCGGCGACGGAGGGGGGTGTGCTGCGCCTCTCGGGCTCCGTCATCGGCATGGAGGCCCCGCCGGGCGCCACTCACACGCTGCTGCACGCCCCCGTGGACGGGGCTTCCGGCCTGATCCTGCTTCCGTTGGACGAAGGCGGGCCGGGCCTGCGCCGCTTCGAGCGGCTGGACGGGCGGCCGAGCCTGGATGTCCTCCTCGACGGCGTGACCCTGCCCGGCACGGCCCTGCTCGCGCGCGGCGAAGCGGTGGCACGGGCCGCGGCATCGGCCAGGGCGCTCGGCACACTGCTCGTGATGGTGGAAGCGGTCGCCGCCATGGGCGCGCTCGTCGGGCAGACGATCGAGTACCTCTCCACCCGCGTGCAGTTCGGCGAGACCCTCTCCCGCTTCCAGGTGCTGCGGCACGGCACGGTGGACCTCTACACCCGGCACGAGGCCGCGCGCGCCCTGGTCGTCTCCCTCGTCACGGCCGCCGCCGAGACCTCGGTGGCGGAGTTGGACGCGCGCACGCTGCACCTGGCCAAGCTGCATGTCGGCCGCGCCGCCCGCGAAGTGGCAGAGGGCGCGATCCAGCTGCACGGCGGCATGGGCCTGACCGACGAGCTGCCCGCCTCGCGCCTGACCAAGCGCCTGCTGTGCGTGGAATTCGATTACGGCGACGGCGCCGTCCACGCGGCGCTGGCGGCCTGATGCCCGCGATTCCACTGGGAATGCTATAGGGTACCCGTCACTTGGAGGCCCCCGGATGGCCAGGCAGAAGCGTGAGCAGCGCGACACGCGGCAGCTGATCGTCGAGCACGCGGCGGAGCAATTTGCCCTCTGGGGGTATGCCGGCGCTTCCATCAGCGACATCGCCGCGGCCGTCGGCGTCTCCAAGCCCACGCTCTACCACCACTTCGCGGACAAGGAGGAGATCTACGTCGAGATCGCCACCTCCGTCCTGACGAGCATGACGGAACGGGCTCGGGCCGCGATCGAGGGTGTGGCGCCCGCGCCGGAGCGCCTGCGCCGCTTCATGCGCGCCCATGCCGGCTACCTGCAGGAGAACGAGCACGCCTACATCGCTGGGCAACTCGGCTTCCGCGGCCTGCGCGAGACCGAGGGCCGCAGCCGCGCCCTGGAGCTGCGAGACGGCTACGAGCGCCTTCTCTCCGGCATCCTGTCGGAAGGGCTCTCGGATGGCAGCCTGCACATGGCCGACGTGCGCACGGCGACGCTGATGGTGCTCTCCACCCTCAACTGGATGGCGCGCTGGTATCGCTCGGACGGACCCGTGGCGGCCGTGGAGTTTGCCGACCGCTATTGCGACATGCTGCTGCAAGGGTTCCTGCCGCGAGCGGAGACGCGCTGAGCTGCGTTCTGCGGTGGTGGTCCGTGGCCAGGGAGAGGAAGAAGGAATTCTTCCTCTCCCTGGCCCCCTCACCATCGTCTTCTTCTATCGGCTGGACTGAACTTCGCTGACGGTGCGCCTCGGCCCGTGGAGCCGAGGCGAGTCCGGACAGCCCAAGGACAACCCGACGTCAGGTCAAGCGGCAACCGCCCGCGCCCGGGCTGCGGAAGGCGTCCGCGGCCGGGATGCGGCGGCGCAGCTTGTAGCAGTCCCAGGGCCCGCTCGATTCCGCGGGCGACTTCACCTCGAACAGGTACATGTCGTGCATCTTGCGGCCGTCCGCGCGCAGGGTTCCGCGCCCGAAGGCGGCGTCGTCCGTCGGCATCTCCTTCATGCGGCGCAGGGTGGCGCGGCCGCTGGCCAGGGCAGCTTCGGGGCCCAGCGCCGCGACGGCGCGCAGGTAATGGAGGGCCGCGGAGTATGTGCCGGCGTGGATCATGGAGGGCTTGGCGCCGCCCATGCGCTCGCCGAAGCGTGCGGCGAAGTCGCGCGTCCCATCGTTCAGGTCCCAGTAGTACGGCTCGGTGAGGACCATGCCCTGCGCCACCTCCAGGCCGGCGCCGCGCACGTCGCCGAGCTGCATGGCCATGCCGGCCAAGCGCTGCCGCCGCGTAAGGCCGAATTCGCGGGCCTGCTTGACGCAGTTTACCATGTCGGTCCCTGAATTCGCCAGCGCGACCACCTTGGCGCGGCTGGCCTGCGCCTGCACGAGGAAGGAGGCGAAGTCGGTGGTGCCGGGGAAGGGCACGAAGGTGCTGCCGAGCACGCGCCCGCCGCCGGCTTTCACCACCTCCGTCGCGTCGGCCGTGAGGGACTGGCCGAAGCTGTAGTTGGCGGCGACGAAAAACCAGGTATCCAGGCCTTCCGCCAGCAGCGCGTTGCCGGTGCCCGCGGCGAAGGACCAGTTGTCGAAGGTCCAGTGCGCGTGGTTGGGGCCGCAGGCCTTGCCGGTGAGGTCGGTGAGGCCCGGCCCGGTCAGCAGGGCGATCCGGTCCCTCTCCCGCGCCAGGTCGGCGATGACGAGCGCGAGGGCGGAGGAGGGCACGTCGAGGATGGCGTGAACGCCGTCGCGGTCGAACCATTGCCGGGCGATGGTGGAGCCGATGTCGGGCTTGCTCTGGAAGTCGCCCTGGACGACCTCGACCGCGATGCCGGGATTGCCGCGCCGGAACTCCTCCGCGGCGATGCGGGCGGAGACGACGGAGCCCTCGCCCGTATTGGCGGAGTAGGGGCCGGAGATGTCGGTCAGCACGCCCAGGCGCACCACCGTTTCCGCCCGGGCGATTCGCGGCGCGGCCAGTGCGCCCGGCAGGGCCAGGGATGCCGCCAGGGCTGCGCGCCTGGTGATTGTGGCTCTCATCGTGCTTCCTCCCCCGAAATGCGCCGACCGGTTGCGGCTCAGCGGTTCAGCCAGTGCAGCCCCAGGCCGGGAACCGGCCATTCCAGCGCGAGGAGCCGCCCCGTCAGGCTCTGCGTGACGTAGGCCGTGCGCAGATCCGGGCCGCCGAAGGCGATGTTGGTGGTGAAGCGGTCCGGCATGGGCAGGCGGCGCAGGATCTCGCCCGAGGGCGAGACGACGGTGATGGACGGCTCGAAAATGGTGGCGAGGCAGATGTTGCCCGCCGAATCCACCGCGAGGCTGTCGATGCCGCAGGCGCCGGGCAGGGTGGCGAGCAGCCGCCCGCCATTCGGGGTGTCGCGCCGCGCGATGCGGCCGGGGCCATCGAGGTCGAAGGCCCAGAGGCGTGCCGTGACCGTCTCGGCGACGTAGAGGGTGCGGTCGTCGGGGGAGAGGCCGATGCCGTTCGGCTTCTCCATGGGGAAGAGCACCTCCGTCAGCCCGCCGCCGGCATCGGCGTAGAGGACGCCGGTGCGGTCCATGTCGCGCGCGCGGGCCTTGCCGTAATCGGTGAACCAGAAGCCGCCGGCCGCGTCAAAGACGAGGTCGTTCGGCGCCTTCAGCATGATGCCGTCGCACTCGGTGAAGAGCGTCTCCGCCGCGCCGGTGCCGAGGTCCACGCGCTGGATGCGGCCGCCCGCGTAGTCCGGGGCGGGGCCGTTCGGGTGCAGGCCCCGCTCGTCCTCGATCCAGGCGGCGCCGCCGTTGTTGCAGATGTAGCAGCGGCCGTCCGGCCCGATGGCGGCACCGTTCGGCGCGCCGCCGAGATGGGCGACGACGCTCTTCCCGCCATCGGGCGCGACGCGGAGGAGGTTGCCGGAGGCGAGCTCCACGACGAGGACGCTTCCGTCCTGCAGCGCGACAGGTCCCTCCGGGAAGCGCAGGCCGCGCGTGACCTCGCGGAAGGCGGGAAGGCTTGGCGCCCCGGCCCTGGCGGCATCGGAGACGGAGCTTGCTGCGCCGTTCATGTCGTTCCTCCCGCGGGGGGACCGGAGAGGCGGCGCAGGGACAGTGCCACTTGCGCCGTTCCGGCTCGCATGCGATCACCCAACCGAACGATCGGTAAAGAGTCAAGCCGCGAGAAGGCGGTGGGCGGGCAGGTTGCGAGGAGGGGGGCCGTGCAGACTGACCGCGAGACCGATATGCGGGGCAGGGGCACGCCGCTGTTCGACGGCGAGGTGATCGTCGTCACCGGCGGAGCGCGCGGCATGGGTGCGGCCGAAGCGCGGCTGGCCGTGGCAGAGGGCGCGACCGTGGTGATCGGAGACATCCTGGACGAGGCGGGCGAGGCGCTCGCCGACGAGCTCGGCCCGCGCTGCCGCTACCGGCATCTCGATGTCTCGGTGGAGGCGGACTGGGCGGCGGCAGTGGAGTTCGCCTCCTCGCTCGGCCAGGTCTCCGGCCTCGTCAACAACGCCGCCATCTACGTGCCGCAGCCGCTGATGGACACGCCGGTTGAGATGTTCGAGCGGCACCTGCGCGTGAACCAGCTCGGCTGCTTTCTCGGGATGCGCGCGGTGGTGCCGGCGATGAAGGCGGGGGGCGGCGGCTCCATCGTCAATCTCTCCTCCTCCGCCGGGCTGCGCGGCTCGCCCGGCTCCTTCGCCTACAGCGCGACGAAATGGGCGGTGCGGGGCATGACGAAGTCGGCGGCGATGGATCTCGGCCCGCACGGCATCCGAGTGAACTCTCTGCATCCCGGCCCGATCGACACGCCGATGATTGCCTTCCGGACGGAGGAGCAGATGCGCCAGCGCCTCGCCAAGGTGCCGCTGGGCCGCATGGGCGGCCCGGAGGAGGTTGCGGAGATGGTGGTGTTCCTCCTCTCCCGCCGTGGCGCCTACATCACGGGCGCGGAGATCGCGGTGGATGGCGGTGTCAGCCTGTAGCAGCGGCTTGCGCGGCCCTGTTCCACCGGGAGAGGCGCGATGAGCGACGAGGTCCTGGTCGAGCACGAGGACGGCATCGCCGTCATCACGATCAATCGCCCGGGCCAGCGCAACGCGATCAACCGCGCCGTCTCACTCGGCGTCTGCGCCGCGGTGGACGAACTGGACGCGCGGGACGAGCTGCGCGTCGGCATCCTCACCGGCGCCGGCGGCACCTTCTGCGCGGGGATGGACCTGAAGGCCTTCCTTCGCGGGGAAGTGGCGCGGATCGAAGGGCGCGGCCTGCTGGGCATCTGCATGACCCCACCGCGCAAGCCGCTGATCGCGGCGGTGGAGGGATACGCGCTGGCCGGCGGCTTCGAGGCCGTGCTGGCCTGCGACCTGCTGGTGGCGGCGCGGGACGCGCGCTTCGGCCTGCCCGAGGCGAAGCGCGGCCTGGCCGCGGCTGGCGGCGGGCTGCTGCGCCTGCCGCGCCTGGTCCCGCCCCGTATCGCGATGGAGCTGGCGCTGACCGGCGACACCATCGGCGCGGAGCGTCTGGAGCGCTACGGGCTGGTGAACGTGCTGGCCGAGCCCGGCGCGGCCCTGGAGGAGGCGCTGCGCCTGGCGCGCCGGATCATCGACAACGGGCCGCTCTCGGTCGCCGCCAGCAAGCGCGTGCTCGTGGAGCAGGCCGACTGGCCGACCGGCGGGATGTTCGAGCGGCAGGCGGCGATCACGGACCCGCTCCTCGCCTCGGAGGATGCGCGGGAAGGAGCGGCTGCCTTCGCGGAGCGTCGCGCGCCTCGGTGGCAGGGGCGCTGACCGGCACCGCCCGATCCAACGCCGCCTCGCACGACGTTCGCAGGATGGCGGCTAGCGGCGCGAGGGTCAGGATTCACGGTCCTCCTGCAGCCTGCGCACCTGTTCGGGCCCCAGGCCGGCAGCACTCCGCCGACGTCCAAGGGTCCGCGGCATTGGCCCGTCCACATACGGAGAACCATCTCACGCAAGTTCCGGATTTTGTTGACCCTGCCGGCCACAATACCGGTCATATCCGGCAAGGTAGCCGGTCAGGTGCCGCCGAGATCTGGAAGGCGTCGCCGTGATGGAGCACGCGGAGCCGGATATCTTGCAGCTGCTCAATCGCCTGTTCCTCCTCCTGGTCCGGTGACGTGCGGTGGCGCGTGCCGGCGATGGCGTAGGGCAGCACCATCGTCACCGGTCGTGCCGGCGATCCTGTGGCGCGGCGTCTCCGATACCCGCGGTTCAGGTGGGCAGGAGGAGCGTGGCGGGGTGGGCCGCGTCACGACGCATCACCACGCCTCCTCCCGCTTCCCGGTCATGCCGCCACGTCCAGCAGGGCACGGCGCCGCGCCAGGAAGCGGTCCGTGACCTCGGGGTTCACCAGCCGCGGCGGAAGGTCGTGGACGGCGGCGGCGAACGCCTCGGCTGCCATGCTGGCCACCCGCGCGCGGCTCTCCGCCGTTACCCCGGCCGTGTGGGGCGAGGCGAGCACCGCCGGGTGCGCCAGCAGCGGGTGCGAGGCCGGAGGGGGTTCCTCCTCCCACACATCCAGCCCCGCGCCGCCCAGGCGGCCCTCCCGCAGGGCCGCGAGAAGGGCCGCTTCGTCCAGGATGAAGCCGCGGGCGGTCGTGACGAGAAACGCGCCGGGCCGCATGCGCCCGATTGCCTCCGCGCCGATCATCCCGCGCGTCTGCGCCGTCAACGGGCAGTGCAGGGAGACGATGTCGGAGGAGGCGAGCAGCACCGGCATCTCCACCTTCGTCGCGCCCCGGGCCGCGATCGTCGCTGCGTCCAGCGCGGGGTCCACCGCCAGCACGCGGCAGCCGAAGACGTTCAGCAGCGCCGCCATGCGCGTCCCGACATGGCCGAGCCCGACCAGCCCGACCGTGCGGCCGGCCAGCTCCCGCCCCATCAACGCGTTCCGGTCCCGCACCGTCCCCGCCCGCATCGCGGCCTGCGCCTCGGGCACGCGCTTGAGCAGCAGGAGCATCATGCCCAGGGCGTGCTCGGCCACGCCCTCCGCGTTGCCGCCGGCCTGGTTCACCACCGCGACGCCCGCGGCGGTGCAGGCATCGACGTCGATCGTGTCATAGCCCGCACCATAGCTGGCAACGACGAGCAGGCGCGGAAGCCGCGCCAGCAGCGCCGGGGTCACGTGCCAGGGCAGGGGCAGCTCGTGCCGGGCCGCCCAGGCGTAGTAGCCGTGGCACTCCGCCAGTGCGGCGGCGATGGCCGCTTCCGGCTGGTCCAGTCCGATGCGCCGGATGTCCAGGGCCGGGAACTCGGCGGCTCTCGTCAGGAAGGCCTCGTTCATCGGCCGCTCCAGGTAGCCGACGCGGAAGTGGTGGGGGGTCAAGCGCCTCTCCTGGCTGTTGTGTCCGTCTCCGGCCGCGCTGCCGGCCCTGGCTGCCGGATCATCTCCAGTGCTGCCAGGAGAGCGCGTTGCGCAGCTCGCGCCCGGGTGGATCCGACGACATTCGTAACGAAGAGGCGTCAGGCGACGTGCTTGCGTCCGCTACCTCGCTCATCCCGGTCGCACCAGCCGGCCGCCGTCCTGCACCGTTCCCTCCCGTGGGCGTTGCGGGGATCGTCGCGAAGAGACTGACGCCGGTCAATCTTAGCATCCCCGGGAACGGCCGCTTCCACATGTGTGGGCAGGATCAGACCTGCCCGCGCACCTGATGCCCTTGGGATCTGCGTGGGCGAAGCCGGGCGCGTCCCGCGCGCGCTGATGATCGCTGTCACGCCGCCCGGAATAATGAAGGTTCTCGAACGGTCGCTCGACCAGGAGAAGGTCCCGGCTGCCGCTACGGCCCGCGATGCTCAGCCCAGGTCCAGGCTTGGCTGCGCCGGAGGCTCCGTTCCCGCCTCGAAGCCGGAGACGGTAACTCCCAGCAGCCGCACCGGCCTGGGCAGCGGGAAGGTGCCGCGCAGGAGCGCAAGCGCCATCTGTCGCAGCTCGGCGTTGCCGACAATGGGCGAGGGCAGGGTGCGGCTCCGGGTGATCTGGCGGAAGTCGCTGTACCGGACCTTGATCGTCACCGAGCGGCCGAAGCTGCCGGTGCGCTCGCACCACTCCCAGACCTCGTCGGCGAGTGCCAGGAGGCCCGCCTCCACCTCCCCGGGCGTGGCGAGGTCGCGATCGTAGGTCGTTTCGGAGCCGGAGGACTTGCGCGGCCGGTCGGGCACGACCGGCCGCTCGTCTATCCCGCGCGCGATAGCGTGGAAGTGGGCGCCGGCCTTGCCGAAGTGCTCCGTGAGGAAGGCGAGGCTCCGCTCGCGCAGGTCGCGCCCCGTGCGGATGCCCAAGGCTTCCATCCGCGCCGCCGTCGCGGGACCGACCCCGTGGAAGCGGGACACCGCTAGCGCCTCAACGAAGGCGGGGCCCTGATCGGGCGTGAGGACGAAGAGGCCATCTGGCTTGCGCATGTCGCTCGCCATCTTGGCGAGGAACTTGTTGTAGGAGACCCCGGCCGAGGCGGTGAGCCCCGTGCGGGCGCGGATCTCGGCGCGGATCGCGCGGGCGACGGCGGTTGCCGTGGGCAGGCCGTGGCGGTTCTCGGTCACGTCGAGATAGGCCTCGTCGAGCGAGAGCGGCTCCACAAGCGGCGTGTGGTCCAGGAAGACCTCGCGGATGGTGGCGGAGACCTCGCGGTAGCGCTCGAAGCGCGGCGGCACGAAGACGAGCCCCGGGCAGAGGCGGGCCGCCGTGCGCGACGGCATGGCCGAGCGCACGCCGAAGGCCCGGGCCTCGTAGCTGGCAGCCGCCACCACGCCGCGCTCGCGCGAGCCGCCTACGGCCAGCGGCCGGCCCCGCAGCGCCGGGTCGTCGCGCTGCTCGACGGACGCGTAGAAGGCGTCCATGTCCACGTGGATGATCTTGCGGGTTGGCTGGGTCGCCGCTGCAGGGATGATGGGCGACACCGGATTTCCGATTGCCGGTTAGGATGGCCGAACGCCAGGCCGGCCCAGGAGCCTTCAGCCCGAAGCTACCCTCTTTCATCCCGCGGGTCACGACCAGCGCTCAGCCGTGCCTCAACCAGGACCAGGTCGTCCGGCTTGTCCACGTCCACGGCGGCCGCACCGAACGGCATCTCGACGACCGCGACCGGCGCGCGGCAGCGCGCGCCCAGCGCATCGAGCCCGCCCCGCAGCGTCATCCGGCCCAGCGCATAGGAGAGCAGCGGTCCCAGGCCAAGCATCCGTGCCATCGTCAGGGGCCGCTTCCGCTGCGCCTCCAGCCTCTGCCAGAACTCCAGCACGCGCGCCGCTTCCGGCCGCGCGAGAAGGAACAGGTTGCACCCGCTGAAGGCGCCGTCGCGGAAGCGCAGCCAGGTGCGCCGCGTGTCCGGAAACTCGGCCAGGATCCTCTCACGCCGCGCGAGGGCCGCGACGGCGGAGGCGCCGGGCGGCGCCGCCCGCAGAACGTGCTCCACCATGTCGGGCGTCAGCAGCGCGTGGTCGGCCGTGGTGACGAGCAGCGGCGCCCCGAACTCCTCGAACACCGCCGCCGCGCTGCGGGCAGGGCTCGATGCGGAGGGGCGCAGGATCACGCCGTCCAGCCCAGCAAGCCCCGCCAGCGCGCGCCCGGGCTCCTCGATGGAGACGACCACCCGCCCGATGCCCGGCGCGCCCCGCAGCGCCGCCAGGACCCGCAGCAGCATGGGCACGCCGGCAACGGGCAGCAGCGCCTTGTGCGAGACGCCGGCCGCCGCGGCCATCGGGTCCGTGCCGCGCCGCTGCCCCGCCAGCACCAGTGCCGTCACGTCAGTCACAGCGACTTCCCGTACACGCGATAGGTCTTGTAGGCCCGCGCGCCCAGCGCCTCGGCAAGGTTCCGCATGGGCCGGTTGTCCTCCAGCACCCAGGACATCTCCACCTGCCGGATCCCCATGGCCCGCGCCTCGCGCCGCAGCGCCTCCACGAGGAACAGCGGCAGCACGCGCCCGAGCAGCCCGGCCTGCAGCCCCGGCCTCACCCCCATCAGCGGCACGCGCGCGGTGGTGACGCCAGAGACTTTCAGCCGCCACAGCAGCTTTGCCCAGCCGAAGGGAAGCAGCCGGCCGCCCAGGTCGCGGATCGCCTCGTTCAGGTTGGGGAGGCACACGGCGAAGGCCACGGGGCGCCCGCCCATCTCGGCGAACCAGACCAGCCTCTCGTCCAGCAGCGGCTTCAGCTCGGAGGCCAGGTGCGCCACCTCCTCCGCCGTGAAGGGGGTGAAGCCCCAGTTGCCTGCCCAGGCCTCGTTGAAGATGCCGATCAGCGCCTCGACTTCCTGCGCCAGCGCCGCGCGGCGCATGGGGCGCAGCGAGACCCCGGCGGGGAGCCCGCGCGACACCACCCGCGCGGCGGCGGGCGGAAGTGCCTCCGTCACGTCGCTGATGTAGGCGAGGACGTCCCGCGCCTTGGCGTAGCCCAATGCTTCCAGCTGCGCGCCCGCATAGGGCGGGTCGTGAGGCATCATCATCATGGGCGGCGTGTCGAAGCCCGAGACGAGCAGCCCCGTCTGGTCATTGATGGAGAGGCTGAAAGGGCCGAGCAGCTGCTTCCGCCCGCGCCCGCGCGCCCATCCCTCTGCCGTGCCCAGCAGCGCCGCGAAGACCTCCGGGTCGTCCTCCGCCGCCAGCAGGCCGAAATGCGCGGGGCGCCCGCCCTCCACCTCTGGCACCAGCCGATCGTCCTGCGCGCTGATGCGGCCGACGTCGCGGCCGTCGCGCTGCGCGATCCAGAACGCCGCCTCCGCGTGGCGGAACCAGGGGTTCTTGGCGGGGGAGAGCGCCTCCCGCCGTTCCAGCAGCAGGGGGGGCACCCAGGCCGGATCGCCGCGCATCAGCGCGTTCGGCAGGCGGATGAACCGCTCAATCCCCCTGCGGTCCGCAACAGGGACGAGCTCGACGGGGGAGAGCGCGCTCATGCGGCCACGCCGGAGAGGAAGAGACGGACCGCCGCCTGCGCCGCATCGGCGGCGCCCTGCCGCCGCACGGGGATCGGCCGGGAGTCGAAGCTCCGACCAGCTCTCCAGGCACCATCCATCCGATCCACTCCTCGCCCGGCCGGAACCGGGATGGTCCTTTCAGGCTTCCTCGCGCCAGAGGCGCAGCAGGCCGGCTATGGCGAAGCAGGGCAGCATGGACCAGGCCGCCGGCAAGGGGCCGAACCCGCCTGCCTCGCCGATCGCGAGGAAAAGGCCCTGGGCGACGAGATAGCCGAGCCCCAGCGCCAAGCCAACCGCCGCCCGCCAGCCGCCGCCCCGCTGGCGGGGAAGGCCGAAGGCCGAGGGTGCTGCCAGCAGCAGCATGAGGAAGGGCGCCAGCGCCGCAGCCGCTACCGCGTGGAGTCGCGTGGCGAAGTAGGCGGGGCCGCGCGTGACCGGCCCCTCGCCGCGCTCGCCGCGCAGCAGGTCCTGCAGGCCCTGCGCCTCGGAGGGGCGCGCCAGGCTTCGCATGGCATCGGGCGAGGGACCCTCTGGCCAGGTGACGTCCGGGGACGCCACCTCCCGCGCCGCGCCCAGGTGCAGCACCCGCGCGCCCGTCAGTCGCCAGCCCTCCGCCCCGTGCCGCGCTTCCTCGGCCGCAATGCGGAGGGCGACCCGCCCGATCGTGTCCCGCCGCACCAGCAGCACGCCGGAAAGTGCCGTGCCATCCGGCGAGACCGCGTCCGCCGCTAGGATGTCCGGCCCGCTGCGCAGCCACATCCGGCGCCGCAGTGCTAGCGGCTGGTCCTGCACCTCGCGGTGGTTCCACCAGTCGGAGAGGGCGCGCTCCGTCCGCGGCGCGAGCCCCGATTGGAGGCCGAGCTGGAGGAGGCCGGCGAGCAAGCAGGCAGGCGCCAGCGCCACCATGACCCGCCCCATGCCGATGCCGGAGGCCCGCATGGCCGTGATCTCCAGCGAAGCCGCGAGGCGCCGGAAGGTCAGGATGGCCCCGACCAGCACCGCAAGCGGCACGAGCTGCCCGAGGGTGGAGGGGAGGCGCAGCAGGGCGTAGCGCCCGATGTCCCACACTCCCCCGCGGGCGAGCACGTCCCCCGCCTTGTCCAGCAGGTCCAGCAGCTGCAGCAGGGCGGCAAGGCCCAGCAACACCATCGCTGCCCGGCCGAGGAAGATCCCCGTCAGATAGCGCGCGAGCACCAGCGGCATCAGCGGGATAACCTCGACGGATCTCTCGCCGGCTTCCTCGCTCGGCCGCTCGATCGGCTCCTCACTGGGCTGCTCACTCGGGGCCTCACTGGGCTGTTCCCGCCCGGCGGGGCGCCAGCCGGACCAGCAGGGCCCCGATCCGGCCCGCGGCCCTGTCCAGCCACTCCAGCGCGCCGTCGAAGGCGCCTTCCTCCGGGTGCAGGTTGCTGTGCCGGAAGACCGCGAGGACGAAGGCGGCGAAGAGGAGGAAGAGCAGCCACGTCGCCGGCCGCGGGTCGATCCTTCCCACGTCGCCAAGGGATTCCACGAGCTGAAGCGCTTGCTGATAGACCACCAGGATCACCGCCCCCAGCAGGATCGCGACGGAGCGGCGCGACCGCTTGGCGGCCAGCCCCATCGGCACCGCCAGCAGCGGCAGCAGGACAAGGGATGCCGCGCGGGCCAGCCGTCCGTGCAGCTCCCCGGTCATGCGGCGCGCCTGCACCGGGAAGTCCGGCCGGCCCAGCCCTGTCCAGAGCTCGTCTATCGTCATCTCCCGCTCGTCGGCGCCGCGCAGGCGGAAGATCGGCAGGCGCCGCACGAAGGGCCGAGACTGGCCGGAGGAGGCGAAGTTCAGCGTGGAGGCATGGCCCTTCGGGTCCAGCGTCACCTGCCGCCCGTCCTGCAGCTCCAGCAGCAGCTCGCTCGCTGCGGTGTCCAGCACCATCATCCCGGTCGCGGCCGTGGTCAGCACCTCCGTCCCGTCGTCCTGCCGCTGGTGCAGGAGGATGCCGTGCAGCAGCCCCGTCTCCGGATCGCGCCGCTCGACATAGACGGTGAGGCGGCGGCCGATCTGGGCGAACTCGCCTGGCACCACGGTGGCATTCCACCCCGCCTCGGTCAGCGCGTGCAGCGCCGCCCGGTAGGCATAGCGGCTGATCGGCTGCACGTAGCCGTAGAGCCCGATCCCGAGAACAGCGCAGGCCAGGCCCACGGCCAGGAAGGGCCGCGCCAGCCGCGCGAGCGAGATGCCGGAGGCCTGCAGCGCGTCCAGCTCGTGGTCCTGGCTGAGCCGGGAGATCACAGCGTAGACCGCGAGGAACAGCGCCGCCGGCAAGGCCAGCCCGAGGTAATGGGGAATGAGGTAGAGTAGCAGCTGCGCGATGGAGCTGGCCGGGCTGCCCGATCCCGCCAGCAGGTCGAAGAGCCGCAGCAGCCGCTCCAGCAAGAGGGCCGGCAGCACGAGCAGCAGCGTGCCCGCCAGCGGCCGCGCGAGCAGCCGCAGCATGTAGCGGCTGACCAGCCCGCTTCCCGCCGGCGGCCTCTCCCCGGCCCTGGCCCCGGCCCGAGGGCTCATCTCCCGCTGCCCCAGCGTCAGCCGATCAAGCCGGCGTTGCGGCCCAAGCATCCCGAAGGCGGCGCAGCAGGTCCTGCCGCACCGGCTCCTCCGGCTCGACCGCCTGCCCGAGTGCCGGCGGCCCGGGCCAGCCCGCGTCCGGGAAGTCCTGGCCGAGATGCGTCCGCTTCCCCTCGTAGCGGGGAATGACGTGGAAGTGGACGTCCGGGTCCACCATCATCAGCATGAGATAGTTGATCTTCTCATAGCCAACGAAGTCCCGCAGGATCGGCTCGATGCGGGACACGGCGGCGTGCAGGTCGGCGAAGGCGGCGGGGCTGGCCGCGCCGAAGGCACCCACCTCCTCCCGAAGGACGAGGACGAGGGCGCCGAGCGTGACCTGCTGCGGCCGCAGCAGCACGCTCCAGTGGCCGGTCTCACCGATCAGCGTGGCGGGGTAGCCGAACTTGGTCATCGTGGCATTCGGTGCGGCAGTCGGTGAAGCACTGGGCATGGGGAAACTCGCGCGGCCTGGAAGGGGGCGTCTCGTGGCGCGGCGGACTATAGGTTCACGCGCGCCGTGGTGCCAATCGGCTGTCCTGGCGCTCGCCGCGCTGGTCCTTGCGCCGCCCGCCGCCGCGGCGCCGGAAGACGGCCCGCGCGTGACCGCCTGCACGGCGCCCGATGCTCCGCAGGGGCAGCGGCTCCATGTCACCGTCACCGGCGCCCGCCGCGCCGCGGGCAACGCCACGATCACGATCTACGGGCCGCGGCCGGAGCGCTTCCTGGCCAGCCGCGCCTACCTGGTGCGGCAGCGGATCCCCCTCCGGACGACCTCCGCCGAGGCCTGCTTCGCCCTGGCCGCCCCCGGCACCTACGCCATAGCCGTGTATCACGATGAGAATGACGACCACGACTTCAACCGCACCCTGATCGGCATGCCGGCGGAGGGCTACGGCTTCTCCAACGATGCCCCGACCGTCACCGGCCTGCCCTCCTTCGACGCGGTCCGCTTCACGGTACCACCCGGCGAGTCGAGGATGACGATCCGCCTGCGCTACTGACCCGCAGAATGGCCGGGGGGCCGGCCCGGAAGCCACCGCCCGCCTCCTGAACGCGCAGTTCCACCTCCACCCGCCAGTCCTGCCCCTCCTGCCCGATCCGCAGGAGCTGCCAGCCGGGCGGCCCGCCATTCCCGGCCGCGAGCGCCTGGGGCGGCCCCAGCACCGGGATGGGCCCGGCGGGCCCGGGGATTTCCCCCCGCATCGGCCGGTGGTGGTGGCCGTGCAGCACCAGTTCGGCCCCGTGCCGCGCCAGCACGCCGCGCAGCGCCGGCGCGTCCGACAGGGCCTTCCGCCGCCCGCCGGGGCCGCGCAGGGGCGGGTGGTGGATCAGAACGATGCGGAACAGCCCGTCCTGCCGCGCCGCGTCCAGCAGCGCCGGCAGCGCGGCCAGTTGCGCCGGGCCCAGCCGCCCCGCCGCCGAGCCGGGCAAGGTGGGCACCGCCGAGGACAGGCCGATCAGCGCCACCGGCCCGCGCCGCCGCAGGAAGGGGAAGGGGCCGTCGCCCGCCGCCTCCGCCATCCAGGGCTCCCAGAGCCCGATCCCGCGCGCCCAGGGCACGGCCGCTGTGGCGTCATGGTTCCCCGGCACCACCGTCACCCCATCCGGCGGGCCGAGCGCCGCCAGTAGGTCCCGCGCCGCGGCGAACTCGCCGGGTAGCGCGAGGTTGGTCAGGTCCCCCGTGACCGCCACGTGATCCGGCGCCGCCGCCGCCACGTCGGCCAGGAGAGCGCCGGCCGGCACCGCGCGGCGCCGCTTGCGCCGCCAGGCGAGATAGGCGAGCAAGCGCTTCCCAGCGAGCTGCCCGAGCGGGCGGATCGCGCCGGAGGGTACAGGCAGGTGCAGGTCGGACAGGTGCGCGAGGGTGAAGAGCATGGGGCGGCGCAATCTCGCCCGTCCCCCGCGCCGGCGCCAGCCGCCACTTTGGCCCCCGCCGGGGCTGAACCTGGGGCGGCCCCCTTGGCGGCGCGCTGGATCGGCGAATCCGCGGTGCCGGTCTGGAGCATGCCGGGTTCCGAGCTGCTGCGGCGCGCCCTGGCCCGGGCCGGCGTGGCGGACGCGGCGCCCTGGGGCGGCGATGCCCCGGCCGGACCGTCGCTACTTCTTCGCGCCGACCAGGTTTACGACGCCTCGCTCGTGAAGGGCCTCGCCGGCCGCCCCGGCACGCTCCTCCTCCGCCCGGAGGACGGCCTACCCGTCGGCGCCCACCTGCCCGACGGGGAGAGGGCCGCCCCGGTCGCCGCCGCGCTGGCGGCCAGCCGCCCCGCCGCGGACCCGGCCTTCGCAGGCCTCGTCGCTGCCCGCCCGACGGACCTCGTGGACCTCTACAACAAGGCCCTGCGCAAGCGCGGGAACCCCTACCTCCTCCGCCTGGATGCCGGCACGCGCCGCGCGGTGGAGTGGGAGATGTTCGGCGGCTCCTACAAGGGCGTCACGGACGTCATCACCAAGCATGTCTGGCCCCGCCCGGCCTTCCATGTCGTGCGCGCCTGCGCCGCCCTCGGCATCACGCCGAACATGGTGACCTTCGCCAGCCTGATCCTCGTCTTCGTCGCGCTCTGGCTTTTCGCCATTGGGTCCTGGTGGCCCGGCCTGCTCGCGGCCTGGGTGATGACCTTCCTGGACACGGTGGACGGCAAGCTGGCGCGGGTGACGCTGACCGCGACCCCAATGGGCAACGTCTTCGACCACGCGATCGACCTGATCCACCCGCCCTTCTGGTGGCTGGCCTGGATCTACGGCCTTTCCGCTGCCGGGATGCCGCTGGAGCGTCCGGTGGCGATCGGGGTCATCGTCTTCGGCGGCTACGTGGCGCAGCGCCTGCAGGAAGGGTTGTTCCTCGGCCTCTACAAGATGGAAATCCACGTCTGGCGGCGCTTCGACAGCTTCTTCCGCCTGTGGATCGCCCGCCGGAACCCGAACCTGCTGATCCTCAGTGCCTTCACCCTGATCGGCCGGCCGGACCTGGGCATGCTCGCCCTAGCCGTCTGGACCGTCTTCGGCTGCCTGGAGCAGGTGGTGGTTACGGTCCAGGCCGGGCTGGCGCGCCGCCGGGCGCCGCTACGTTCCTGGCTCGAGGGATGAGCGGCGCGCCGCGCATCGGCCTCATCACCAACCCGCTCAGCCGTGCCCTGCGGGAGGGACGTCACGCGCTCGGCGGCGGGGCCACCGCCGGGCTGCTCCGCGCTGCCCCCGCCACGCCGGAGGAGCTCCGGTTCGTGCTGGGGGATTTCGCGGCGAGGGGCGTGGACCTGCTCGTCGTGCAGGGTGGTGACGGCACGCTGCGCGAGGTGCTGACCGCCATACCCGGGAGCTTCGAGCATCCCCCGGCCATCGCGCTGCTCGCCACCGGAAACACGAACCTCGCCGCGCGCGTCCTCGGCACCGCCGGGCCGGGGGAGAAGGGCCTCGCCGCCCTGCGGCGCGCGGCGGAGGGCGGAACCCTTCGTCGCCGCGCCGCCCCCGTGCTGGAAATCGGGCGCCCCGGTTTGGACGAGGTGCCCATGCGGGGCTTCTTCTTCGGCGCCGGCGCCTTCACGGCCGCGAAGCAGGTCGCTGACGAGGGCCTGCACCGATGGGGCATCCATGAGGGGCTCGCGGTCGCCCTGGCCCTGGCCGGCACGGCGGCCCGTGCCATCGCCCGGCGCAGCCACCCCCTGCGCACCGGCTTCGACATGGCCATGTCCGTGGACGGGCAGCCCGCCCCGGGGGGGCGCCGCTTCCTCCTTCTCGCCACCCCACTGGAGCGCCTGATGCTGGGCTTCTGGCCCTTCTGGGGAGAGGGGAGCGGCCCGCTGCGCTGGCTGGACGTCGCGGCACCGCCGAGGCGCCTCGCAGCTGCCATCTGGGCGGCCCGCTGGAACACCGATGGCGGCCGGCCGCGTCCCTGGATGCCGGAGGCCGGCTATGCCAGCGGGCGTGCCGACCGCCTCTCGCTTCGGCTCGGCACCGCCTTCGTGCTGGATGGCGAGGTGTACGAGCCCGGTCCGGATGGGCTGATCCTCTCGGCGCCCTCTTCCGTGACCTTCGCCACGCCGTGACCGAGGCGCTCCTCTCCCTCGTCGCCGCCGAACTGGCCTTCCCCGGGGAGCCGAACCCCGCGATGCGCGCCGCGCGCTGCATCGCGGACGATATCCTCGCCGGGCACGGCGAGGCGGTGGAGGCGGTAATCTTCTACGGATCCTGCCGCCGCAGCGGGGACGCCACGGGGCTGCTGGACCTCTACGTCCTCACCACCTCCGACCGGGCCTTCAACGGCCCCGGCGCCGCGGCCTTCTTCAACGCCGCGCTGCCGCCGAACGTCCTGCACTGGCGCCTGGACGGGCCCGACGGGCCGCTGCGCGCCAAGGTCGCGGTGATGACCCTGCACGCCTTCGAGGGGCGGATGCGGCCCGACGCGACCGACACCACCCTCTGGGCGCGGTTCTGCCAGCCCGCCACCCTCGTCCACGCACGGGACACGGAGGCGCGGCGGCGCGTGGAGGCGGCCGTCGCGCGCGCGGTGGAGATCGCCGTGACCTGGGCCTTGCGCCTGGGCGCCCCCACGGAGCCGCCCGCCGCCCTCTGGCGCCACCTCTTCGCCAAGACCTACGGGGCCGAGCTGCGGGCCGAACGCGGGAACCGCCCGGAGAGCATCGTCGCCACGGCCCCGGCCTGGTTCGACGCGATCCTGCCCGCGGCGCTCGCCCGCCTCCCGGCGCGGCCGGCGGCGGATGGGGGCAGGGCCTGGGCCCGACGCTGGGCCCGGCGGCGCGCCGCTGGGAAGGCGCTGAACGTCGCCCGCCTGGTCAAGGCCGCCTTCACCTTCAACGGCGGCCCCGACTACCTGGCCGACAAGGTCGCCCGCCACTCGGGCGTGGCCTTCGAGCTGACCCCTTGGCAGCGCCGCCACCCTATCCTCGCGGCGCCGCTCCTGCTCTGGCGGCTGCGGCGGCAGGGCGCGGTGCGCTGAGGGCGCTGCGCTCTCTCGTCCGGCTCAGGAAATACGTTCGTACAGCACCCGCTGGCGGCTGCCGATCCGCACGCTCCGCACCTCGCGGTAGTCGGCGGCCAGGGCTTGCCTCAGCACGTCCTGGGACACCGGGTTCATCCGCCCGCGCGTGCCGTCCGTCGTCACGATGTAGTCGGGCCGGTCGGCCAGGACGCGCCGCAGCTCCGCCACCGGGTCCACGCCGATCCCGCCTGCCTCGCGCAGGTCGTTCAGGTGGGTCGGGAAGACGTAGCGCGTCGGTAGGGGGCTGCGGGTGAGCAGGTAGAGGACAGGCTCCCCGTCGAAAACGTAAAGCGCGGCGCCGGGACGCACCGCCGAGGCGAGTTCCCGCACCTGGCTGCCGTCGCCGCGGGCCCGGAGATGGAGGGCTGCCTGCACGGATGTCGCGGCCACGCCGAGGGCGAGGAGGGCTTGCGCTGCCGGCACCTTCCAGACCCGCGCGCCCGGACGGCCCAGCAGCGGCGCCGCCGCGACCAGCAGCGCCGGGAGCAGCGGCAGGGCGTAGTGTATGTAGAAGGTGCCGAAGAGGAGCACGCCGAGCAGCGCCGCGGCGGCCCAGCCGGCGATGATGCGGACCGCCCGTCGCTCCGGTTCTTCTGCCGCCCTCCACCCCTGGCGCAGCCCCAGCACGGCGCAGAGGACGAGCGGCAGCAGCAGCCCGGCCATGGTCGCCAGCCGGGGCAGGGGGGATCCAAGCGCCGCCGTATTGCGCCGGAGGATCGACAGGAAGTTCGCGAACACGAAGGCCTGCGCTTCCCCCATGGCCGCGTAGGCGGCGAGGGCGGCGGCGGTCGGGAGGAGCGCGCAAGCCACCCAGGCGAGCGCGGCGACGGACAGGAAGGCCAGCCCGGCCCGCGCCCGCCACGCGGCCCAGAGGAGGGCGAGGCCGAGGAACGCCCCCTCGAAGACGGCCGTGTACTTCACCTGCATCGCCAGCCCGGCGGCGAGCATCGCGGCCGCGCCGAGTGCCGCCAGCCGCAACCGGGTGCCGGGATGCGCCACCGCGCGCAGGACCAGCCAGGCGGCCGCGGCGACGAGGGGGTTGTAGAAGACCGGCGCCTGCCCGCCCTCTCCGCCGAAGGCGCCGAGCCAGAGGAGGTAGGCCGCGCCGGCCAGGAAGCCGCCCCGGCGGGAAGCGACCTCGGCGCCGATGCGGAAGATCAGGAAGGCCGTGGCCGCGGCGAATACGGTGGCGACCAGCTGGTACTGCAGCACCCCTTCACCCCCGAGGGAGCGGATCGCCGCGTAGATCAGGAAGAGGCCGACCGGCTTGCGGTCCCAGATGTCTCGGTAGGGCAGGGCGCCCCCGAGCATCCGGTCGCCGACGAGCAGGTAGAACTGCTCGTCGCCCTCGATGACTGGATTACCTAGGAAGAAGCCGCGCGCCAGGAACGCCAGCACCAGCAATGCCAGCGCCGCCAGGGGGTCGCGCCACGCGCCGCCCGCCCATGCCCCGGGCATCGGGGCCGGAGAGGACGGTGCCGGCAGCGCCTACTCCGCCGCCAAAGGAACGCTGAGCAGCCCCATCGCGTAGCCCGTGCGGGTGATCGCGTTCACGGCGGTGTCGATCTGCGCCGGCGTCAGCGCCGCGCTCACGCTCATCCGCAGCAGCGGCTTGCCGCCCGGCGTGGCCGGCCCGAGGGCGAGGTTGGAGTAGACTCCTTCCGCCAGCAGCCCGTTCCAGAACATCACCGCCGTCTCGCGGTCCGGCATCGCCAGGGAGATGATCGGGCCAGGCATCGCGCCCAGCGCGAAGCCGGCCGCTGCCAGCCCCTCATGCAGGTGCTGCCCGTTCCGCCGCAACCTGTCGCGAAGCTCCGGCCGTGCCTCCAGCACCTCGATCGCCTGCATCACGGAGGCGATCACCGCGGGCGGCAGGGAAGCCGTGAACATGTAGGGGCGCGCGGAGAGCCGCAGCGCGTCGAACCCGTCCAGGTCCGAGGCAAGGAAGCCGCCGATCGCGCCAAGGCTCTTGCTGAAGGTGCCGACGACGAAGTCGACGTCCCCCTCCACGCCCTCGGCCTCGGCCAGCCCGCGCCCGCTCTCGCCCAGCACGCCGAGCGAGTGCGCCTCGTCCACCAGCAGCCAGGCCCCGGCCTCGCGCTTCACCTCCACCATCTCGCGCAGCGGGGCGGTGTCGCCGAGCATGCTGTAGATGCCCTCGGCCACGATGAGCTTCTCGCCGGGCTGGGAGGAGAGGATGCGCAGGCGGCGCCGCAGGTCGTCGGGATCGTTGTGCCGGAAGCGCGTGACCTGCGCGTGGCCCAGCCGCGCGCCGTCGTAGATGCTGGCGTGGCTGTCCGCATCCAGCAGCAGGTGGTCGCCCTTACCCGCGATCGTCGAGAGCGCGCCGAGGTTCGCCTGATAGCCGGTGGTATAGACCATGGCCGAGCGCCGCTTCAGGAAGGCGGCGAGCCGCCCTTCAAGCGCCGCGTGCCCGTCATAGGTGCCGTTGGCGATCCGCGATCCCGTGGTGCCCGTGCCCTGGTCCTGCACGGCAGCCGCGGCGGCCTCGATGCAGTCCGGGTCGAAGGTCAGGCCGAGGTAGTTGTTGGTGCCGAGCAGCAGGATGCGGCGCCCGCCCAGCACGGCCTCGGTCGCGGAGAGGACGGCATCGAAGGAGACGCCGAAGGGGTCGCGCCCGGCCGCCGCAACGGCCGCGTGCTCGTCGCGCAGAGCGCGGAATTTGGATAGCACGGTCAGGCAGCCAGGCTCGGGTCACTGACGAGGACGCGGACAAGGTCGCCGACGGTCTCGATCTCCGCCATCCGGTCCATCGAGATGATGGTGTCCAGGCGGGTTTCCAGCAGCATGATGAAGTCGATGGCGCCCACGGAATCGAAGTTCAGATCCTGAAGGATATGCGTCTCCATCGTCACGGGGCCGGTCAGCTTCCCCGATTCTTCCAGGGCCGCGGTTATCTCCCGCAGGGCGGCCTGCTCGTCCAGCATCTCACTTCCCCTGTTCACGACCCCAAAGCCCCCCCGGGCTCTTCCGGACTAAGGCTTCCTGTAAGCTCGATGCAAGGTTCATCGTGTTGCCGAACTGTCATCTGCCAAAAGCCATTGCGCGGAAGGCACAGCCTGACCCGCTAGCAAGAGGAGGGCCGAGAGGACCGAGGCCGCCCCTGCGCCGGCCAGCCCGAAGAGCGCCAGCCCACCAAGGGCGAGCGGGATGTAAACCGCGGTTGTCACGGCCCTGAGCCGCAGCGCGAGCCCGTGCCGGCCCATCGAGACCAGCAAAGGTTCCAGGGCGAAGCCGGCGAAGCCGATGGATGATGCCAGGCCCAGCAGCAGCATCACGGGATAGGCCGCGCCGCCTTCCGCCCCGCCGATCAGGCGTAGCAGCCATTCCCCCAGCGCGGCCAGGACGGCGAGGAAACCGAGCGCGATGACGGCCGAGAGGGCGAGGCCCCGCCGAAGCAGCCGCCGCAGCCCCGCCCGGTCCCCCGCCGCCGCCAGCCGCGCCAGTTCCGGGTAGAGGGCGGGGGTGAGGAAGCGGCTCGGCTTCAGCGCCGCCTCCCCGAGCTGACGGGCGAGGGCGAAGAGCGCGGCCTCCGCCGGGCCGAGCATCCCGCCGACGCAGAGCGTGGCCAGGTGGGTCGAGCCGAGGGACAGTGTCGTCATCAGGTTGGTGGACCAAGCGAAGCCCCAGATCCCGGGATGCGCCTCCGTTGCCCGCTGGCGCGGCACGCCTGCCTCCCGCCGGAGCAGACCCCGCCGAGAGATCTCCCCCAAAGCCGCGGCGATGAGGACGAAGCCGCCGAGGACCGTCCCCGCGTACCAGGCCGCCAGGAAGCCCGGCAGCCCTGCGCCCAGCGCCGCGGCCAGCCCCGCCCCGGCCAGCCGGATCGCCGCCCCCATGGCGTCCCGCCGCGCCAGCAGGTCGAAGCGATCGAACAGGCGAAGCAGGCCGATTGGCGTCGCCAGCACGAGGAAGGCCGTGCAGGTGGCATAGAGGGCACCCAGCGGCACCACCTCTGGCGGCCAGCCGAAGGCCGGGCCCAGGAACCAAGCCGCCAGGGCACAGCCAAGGCTGCCCAGCACGCCGGAGCCGATGTCCAGCGCGAGGGTGAAGCGGAGCAGGGCCTGGAAGGCAGGCCGCCGTTCCGGTTCCAGGCTGCCCGCGCCGTAGCGCAGCACCGCCTGCCAGGACTGGAACTTGACGAAGGAGGCGGTGGTCTGGGCGAAGCCGTGAATCAGCACCAGCACGCCCATCCCGGCCGCGCCGAGGGTGTGCATGCCCAGGCCGAAGGCCGCCAGGTTCAGCAACGCCGTCGCCGCCTTGCCGCCCAGCAGCAGCCCGGCATTCCGCAGGATGCGCCGGAACAGCGCGTCGGCGCCCGCGGTTCCCACCCCGCCGCTCATGCCCGCCCATCCTCCAGCCGCGCGAGGATCCGGGCCGCCCGGGCATCCCAGCTATAGGTCTCCAGCAGAACCGCCCGGGCCCGCGCACCCAGGGCCTCGGCCCGCGCGGGGTCGGCGAGGAGCGCCCGCGCCGCCGCTGCCCAGGCCGCCGCATCCCCGGGCGGCAGCAGGATCGCCGCGCCGGTTCCGGCCAGGATCTCGCGCAGCGCCGGGATGTCGGAGGCGAGGATCGGCCGGCCCGCCGCCATGTACTCAAACAGCTTCAGCGGCGACATCCAGCGCCCGATCTCCCGCCCGGCGGACGAGGCCACGCTCGGCGCGGGCGGCGCCAGCAGCAGGTCGAATTGCGCGAGGTAGGCGGGCACGCGCGCGTGCGGCACATGGCCGTGGAAGTGGAGATTGGCCCGCCCAGCGCAGCGCCCCCGCCAGGCCGCGATATCCCCCTCCATCCCGCCCACCACGTGCAGGTCGCATTCGGGGAGGGCCTCCGCCAGGGCGGCCACGGTCTCCATCCCCTTGCCGGGATAGAGGTGGCCGACATAGCCGAACTGGGCCGCGCCGGGGCGCCCGGGCCAGGGCTCCGGCGGCGGGCCGGGATCGGAGACCGGGTCCGCACCGTCATGGGCCACCATCATCGGCCGCCCGGCGAGGGCCGGCACGGCGGCGGCGTAGTCCTCGGCCAGGCTTCGGGAGATGGCGACCGCCAGCGCCAGGCGCGGGTGGCGGAAAAGCCAGGACTCCGCGAGTCGCCGTGCCCGCCGCCGCGGCAGCGCATGGGCCTCGTAGATGAACGGGGCGGGGATGCGCGCGACCGCGGCCGCAAGGGCATAGGCGTGACGCCCGTAGAGGAGGTCCGGCCTTGGGCGCTCCGACATGGCCCGTGCCGCGAGCAGCGCGTAGAGCAGGTTCTTTGCCAGCGGCAGGCCCGGCGGCGCCCGCAGCACCAGCTCGAAGAGGGGCGGCATGCCGAAGGCCTCGAAGACGGCCGGCGCGTCCTGCTGCCGCCCCCGGGCATAGAGCGTGACCTCGTGCCCTGCCGCCGCGAAGGCGCGGCACATGCCCATAACATTGACCGCGCTCGCCACGCGGGAGGGCAGGGCGGTGCCCGCGACATAGGCGATGCGCATCAGGAACCCTTGCCGGCCGTCCGGCCCGGGACCAACCTCCGCGCCCCCGGGAAGGCCGCATGGACAGGAAGGACGGAACCACGGCCGCAGGGCCGCGCATCCTGGCGCTGCTCGGTCCGCGCACCGGCGACAACAACCAGGTGCTGGCGCTGGCGGAGGCAGTGGCGGCCGCGTCCGGCGGCGCGGTGGATGTGGTTCGCCTCCAACACAACCCTCTTCGCCTGCTGCCCACGGCCTTGCTGGGCGCCGGCCTGGCGAGCCTTCGCCGGGCCTCCCGCGCGCAGCTGGTCCCGCCCTGGCCCGACCTCGTGATCGCGGTCGGGCGTCGCGGCGTGCCGGCCGCGCGCTGGGTCCGTAGCCGGTCGGGGGGAAGCACCCGCATCGTGGGGATCGGCCGGCCGCGCTGCGATCCCGCCCTGCTCGACCTGGTGGTGACCACGCCCCAATACGGGGTGCCGCCCGGCCGCACCGTGCTGGAGCAGCCTATCTCCCTGACTCGCCAGACCGCCGCCCGGCTGGCCGAGGCGGCGGCAAGATGGCGCGAGGACTTCGCGCAGTTCCCCGGGCCTCGCCACGCGCTTCTTCTCGGCGGGCCTTCCTGGCCCTGGCGGCTGGATGCGCGGGAGGTGGAGCGTGCCTGCCACGCCCTGCTGGCGCTGGCGGAGAGGGAAGGGGGCAGCGTCCTCGCCATCGCCAGCCGGCGCACTCCGGCGGATCTGGCAGGGCGCGTCCGTGACCTTCTCGCCACGGCCCGCATGCCAGCCGCTCTGCTGGAGGGCTCGGGGGAGCGGAATCCCTATCCGGGCCTGCTCGCCCTGGCGGACACGATCGCCGTGACCGCCGACAGCGTGGCCATGGTCTCGGACGCGGTGGCGACCGGGCGCCCCGTCACCCTCGTCGCCGTGCGCGCCGGTGGTCCCGGCGGTGCCTGGCTCCGCGGGATGCGCGCGCTGCGGCTGGCGGATGGCGACCAGGGGACGGAAGCCTGGCCCCTGCTCCGCGGCCTCGGCCGGGCCTGGGGTGGGCTGGTGCGCCGCGGCCTGGCGGGCTGGCCGCGCGACCTCTGGTTCTTCTGGCAGGGCCTGGAGCATCACCGGCTCACCGAGGGCCGGTCCGCCCCGCCGGACGCGGCCGCCGGGGCGGTGGCGCGCGTCATGCCGCTGCTGCGGGCGCGTGGGGCCGGGGAAGCTTCCCCCGGCAGCGATCCGCCAATTCCAGCGCGTCCGGGCGGATATGCCTCTCCGTGATCCCGTGCTCCACCTCCGCCCTCGTGACGGAGCCCTCGTCCAGGCATTCCGCCAGCAAGGCGAAGAAGAACGTCTCCTGCCGGGGGTCGGGATGGGGCTTGTACCGGGCCCGGGCCGTCCAGAGCCGCAGGAAGGGCCGCACCACCGCCGCCGGGATCGGCCCGAAGCCGCGGTCCCGCAGGGTGAAGTCCACGGGCAGGCCGGTTTTCCAGGGCTGGGTGCGGCGCTTGGTGGTGTGCAGCAGGCGCGTGTCGGGGGCCAGCCGGTCGAAATCGTTCCAGACCGTCTCCAGCAGCCCGACCGTCTCGCGCGGCTCCCGCCGCAGCTCGATCAGATCCACGTAGTCCAGCCGGTGGGCGAACAGGTCCTCCAGCATCGGCTCGAAGCGCCAGTGCGACAGTCTCGCGCAGTCCAGCAGCATGACGCTGGAGGCAAGGTAATCCGCCGCGCCGTTGTGGCCGGGCCGGGCGCGGCACCATATGGCCTTGCCCTCGCGGTCGCGGGCGAAGAGCTCGCCCACGTCGCCGGCCGCGAAGACATCGGGGTCCACCACCAGGGCCACGCCCCGGTGCCTCATGGCGTCGGGCACCGCGAAACGGAGAGGGGTGAAGGATTGCAGGTCGTCCATCGTCCAGCGGCGGGCGTGCCCGGCGCGCAGGAAGCTCCGCCCCTCCGCCGCGCGGAGGGGCGCGGATTGCTCCGCCTCCAGAAGGCGGACCTCGAAGCCATCCGGGTCCCGCGCGTTGCGGCGGAAGGAATGGGCGGAGACGAGGGCTCCGAGCCGCTGCTTCGCGTTGGTGTGGATGAAGACGACAGGCCGATCGTCGGGCCGATGGTCGGGTTGGCCGGCCGGGCCGGTGGTGGGCGTGGCGGACTGGCTCATCCGTTCCTCCGCGGCCGCCCCTGGGCGGCGCTGGTGCTGGTCTCGTCCCTGCTGGCGGGGTGCGCGGGCGGGGCGGCGGCCCCGCCGGACCCCGCCGCGCGGCAGGCGTTGGCACGGTTCGACGGGCTGTACCAGGGCCAGCAGATCCCGTCCGGCGCGACGGGAAACTGCCGGACCCTGCCGCGCACCGTCTGGTTCAGCGTGCGCGGCGGCGCCGTGGAACTGCGGAGCTCCCACCGCCGCCACTCCGCCGTGCAGCGCCCCATGATGGCCGGCACCGTGCGCGAGGACGGCGAGGTCGCGATGAACCGCGACGGATCGGACCGCTTCGCCGCCGGTCGCATCGACGGCGACCGCCTGGCGGTGACGGAGATTCCCGGCCCCATCGGGCCGCTGACGAGCGGGAACACCTGCATCTATCGCTACGAGGCCGAGCGGCAGCGGGCGGCCGACACCAAATAGTCCCAGGGAACAGTCCAGGGTGGTTCAACCACGGGCGGCACCCCGCCCGAGGCTGGCCCACCACGCCAGCGTGTCCTGCAGCCCTTCCTCGAAGGTGATGCGCGGGGACCAGACGAGGCCGGGCAACTGCCGCGCGGGGCTGGAGGACCAGTCCCGGTGCAGGATCTCCCGCGCCTTGCCGAGCCCGAAGATGCCGCCCCGCCCCGTGACCCGCGCCAGGGCATCGGCCGCCGCGCCGGCGGCCAGCATCGCAACGTCCGGCACGCCGACGAAGCGGGGCCGATTCCCGAGGGCCCCGGCGATCCGCGCCAGCAGCTCGCGCCAGCCATGGCCCTCGTACCGGGCGTCCGTAACCTCGAAGACCTCGCCCAGGGGGCCGGAGACGCAGAGGGTGGCCAGGGCGTCGGCCACGTCCCGCGCGTGAACCATGGTGATCCGCGGCTCGGGCGCGCGCGGGGCCGGCACGAGGGCGGAGCCTGCCAGTTGCCGCAGCACGAGGCCTTCACGGTCCCCCGGCCCGTAGATCACCGTTGGCCGCAGCACCACCCAGCGCCCGGCCGGCCCCAGCCCGGCGATCGCCGCTTCCTCTCCCGCTCTCTTGCTGGCGGCGTAGGGGGAGAGGCCCGGCTCCCGCGCCGCGAGGGAGGAAAGGATCACGCAGCGCGCCTCGGGGGCCGCGGCCGCGACGGCTTGCGCCAGCCGCGCGCTGCCATCCCGGTTCACGGCCATGAAGTCGGTGGCCCGCCGCGCCTTGGTCAGGCCGGCGAGGTGCACCACGGCCTGCGCGCCCTCCACCAGCCGGCGCAGCGCGGCCGCGTCGAACAGGTCGCCCGGCACCGTTTCTGCGCCCGCGGCGGGAACCCGCCGCCCGTCACGGACCAGCATCCGCACCCGCCAGCCCTGGGCCAGGAACGCGGCGACCGCGTGCTGGCCAAGGAAGCCGGTTCCGCCTGTCACGGCGACCAGCGGAGCCTGGTCCATCCCGGGGCTCATGCCGGCGGCGTCGGCTCGAAGGCCGCCGCCAGCGGATCGGCGCCGCCCGTGGGCTGGCGCGCCAAGTACCGGCTGCGGGCCAGGGAACGGCTCAGCTTGCCAGAGGAGGTGCGCGGCAGGGTGCCGGGCGAGACGAGCACGACCCGCGCCTCCACCCCGTGGCGGGCCCGCAGCAGGCCGGCCACCTCGGTCGTCACCCGCTCCCGCGCCGCGCTGTCCGGCGCACCGCGCGCCTCGACGAGCATCACCACCTGCTCCACCCCGTCCTCCTCCACCGAGAAGGCCGCGGCGTCGCCGCTGCGGGCGGTGGCGAGCGACTGCTCCACCGCCCATTCCAGGTCCTGCGGCCAGACATTGCGGCCGTTCACGATGATCAGGTCCTTGGCGCGCCCGGTGATCACCACCTGGCCATCGAGCCGGTAGCCGAGGTCGCCCGTGCTCAGCCATCCATCGGGCGAGAGGGCGGCCGCGCTCTCCTCGGGCCGTTCGTCATAGCCCTGCATCAGGCCGGGGCCGCGCACCACCACGTGCCCGACGCGCCGCTCCGGCAGTGCCGCGCCCGCGGCGTCCCGAATCTCCAGCTCCGTGCCCGGCACCGGCGGGCCGCAGAGGGCGAATTCCCGCAGGCGCGCCGCGTCGTCCACCGCTGGCCTGGCCACGCCCTCGCGCTCCAGCCGGTCCAGGTCCACGATATCGGTCGTCAGGCCCCTGTCGAGCGGCGCGAAGCTGATGGCCAGCGTCGCCTCGGCCATGCCGTAGCTCGGGACGAAGGCCTCCCTCCGGAAGCCGTCCGGTGCGAAGGTCTCGGCGAAGCGCGCCAGCACCTGCGGGCGGATCATGTCGCCCCCGATCCCCGCCGCCCGCCAGGAGGAAAGGTCGAGCGGGGCCTCGCGGGCGGGGTCCGGCCGCCCGCGGCGGGTGCAGAGCTCGTAGCCGAAGCTCGGGCTGTAGGAGAGGGTGGCGCGGTGCTGGGAGATCAGCCGCAGCCAGAGATGCGGCCGGCGCGCGAATTCCTGCGGCGACAGGTAGTCCACCGTCACCTGCCCCGCGAGCGGTGCGAGCATGAAGCCCACCAGCCCCATGTCGTGATAGAGCGGAAGCCAGGACACGGCCCGGTCCTCCGGCCCCAGACGCAGGCCATGCTGCAGGATGGAGCGGAGGTTCTCCATCAGCGCGCGCTGGGTGACGGCGACCCCGACCGGGAACCGCGTGCTGCCGGACGAGAATTGCAGATAGGCGATCTCGTCTTCGCCAAGCGGGCGCGCCTCGGGCGCGGGCCTCTCCTCAGCCGTCTCCGGGAAGGCGCCCGCCAGTGTCCCGAAGATCGCAAGCTCCGCTTCCGCGGCGAAGGGCTGCAGCCAGGGCTCCAGCGCGGCGGGGACGAACAGCGCCGAGGCGCGGGCTGCCCTGGTGAGGCGGGAGATGTGCTCGATGTAGGTCTCGCGCCCGCCGAAAGCGGTCGGGACGGGCAGCAGCGCCGGCACCAGCCCGGCGTACTGGCAGGCCAGAAAGGCGGTGACCACGTCCGGGTGCGTCTCGGCGACGATCGCCACGCGGTCTCCGCGCGCCAGGCCCGCGACGAGCAGGCGCCCGGCAAGCGCCCGCGCGCCTGATCGCAGGGCGGAATAGGGCAGGGCAGCGGTCAGCGCCCCGCGACCGTCGTGGAAACCGAACCCCGTCTCCCCCAGGGCGGCGTAGTCCAGCGCCTCCGCAAGGGTGGCGAAGTCACCCAGGCGCTGGGGAAGGCTGTTGCGTGTCGGAAGCCGCTCCACCTCAGCCCGCTCCGGTCAGGGCAGGAGTCGCCGCGTCCCAGGAGCGGACGAGCGCGTCCGCCTGCTTCAGGTCGTCAGGGTAGTCCACCTCGCCCCAGCTCAGGCCCTCGATCGACGTTACCCGCACCTCGTGCGCCCTGGCGAGGGACTGGATGACCGAGAGATACCACCGGCGCAGGCCTTCCGGCTGGCGCAACGCCTCGTCCAATCCGTCGGCGAAGAGGGCACCGCCCGCGCCCTGGAACCGCAGCATGCCGATAGATTCGCCGTTCGTCCGCTCCGGCGGAAGGGTCTTCCCGATGTCGAGAAGGCGGGTGCCGTCCAGCGACACCTTCATGTCGTCCGCGTCGTAGCCTTCTTTGCGGTCGATGGTCACCGTGATCGGGGCGGCGGGCGCGGCAAGCAGGTGGCGCAGCACGGCCGGCTCGAACAGAGTGTCGCCGTTCAGCAGCACCGTGTCCCCCGCGCGGAGCAGGTCGCGCACCAGGAAGCAGCTTCCGATATTCTCGGCCACGGCGAAGAACGGGTTGAACACGGTGCTGACCTGCAGCCCCGGCGGGGTGATCGCGGGCAGCCTCGCCTCCACGGCGCCAGCCTCGAAGCCGGTGACGAGGGTCGCTTCCTTGATGCCGGCCGCGAACAGCCCCCGGAACTGCCATTCCAGGATGGACCGGTCACCCGCGCGCAGCAGGCACTTCGGCACGCGCTCGGTCATGGGAAGCAGGCGCTTCCCCTGTCCGGCGCAAAGGATGATAGCCTTCAATGGTCTGGCCCAGTCAAAGATGGGTTGTGAAGCGTGGATGCGCCGGTTGCGGCGCTGGTTTCCGTGTTATCGCGAGCCACAAAGCCGGCTTCCCGCAAGAATTTTGTTCGCGGGCATGTCCGCGAAGCCGCGGCATGATCCTGCCGGTGGATCCTGGAGCAGCCTTCCCGTCCGGACTGCGAGTTTGCAGGGCGTGGTTGTCCTGGATCGGCGAGGGTTGGTCTTGGTGGGCGTCGTGGCCCGGCGTGAGCCGCGGTCGAGGGGGATCTCCCGCGCAGCCATGATCCCGGCCGGGATCGCGCCTGACCTCGCCAAACATTCAAGAGGCACAACCGCCCCGCTGGTCATCACGCGTGCTCCATGTTCCCTGCGGACGATGTCTGCAGCGAGATGATGCTGGTATGGGGGCCGATGGTCACCAGACTTCCCAGCCATGTCGGAAACTAAACAGTTTCCTCCGGCGGCACAAGATGGGGCAAGTCCGTCACCCTGCCCGCCGCGCGACATCCCGTCCACGGTGCGAGCCCGGCGAGGGTGCGGAAGAAATCATGACAACGATCGGACGCCAGTGGCTTCCAGCCGGAGTGGTTCATCGCCCGGCGGTAGGGCGCGGCTTCGTCTCCTCGGACCGGCTCCTCCCGCAGCCGTCCGCTCCGCCCCTGGCCGCAGCGCGCGGGTGATAGCGGGGCAGGGAACCCGGCGGTGGCTGAGCGCCACCGGTTCCCCGAAGTTCCTACCGTGCCAGTGCCGGAAGTCGGGCAGCCTGCCGGTGAGAGCGGCTGTCGGTGGTGATGCCAACTCCCAGCGAGCGTCCTATTCCCGGGAACCCGGACAACCTTGCTTCCTGAAGCTGAGCAGAGCCAAATCGGGGAACCCGGCCCTTCCGCGCATCACCGGCGCTGATCAGCAGGACAAGACCCGGGGATGGAGGAAGCAATGGTCAAGCTGAACCGGATGGGCCGTGCGCTGCTCGTCGCCGCCATGTTGGCCGGAGGTGCGGCGCCGCTCGCCGCACAGCCAGCGGCCCGGGTGACAGAGACCGGCGTCGCCTCGCCGGCCTCGATGGTCTTCATCGGCAACAGCTTCTTCTACTACAACAACGGCATCACCAACCACGTCTCCGAATTCCTGCGCGCCAACGCGCCCTCGCAGCGCTTGCGCGCGACGCTCATCGGGATCGGCGGCTCCGGCCTCGATTGGCACGACGTTGAATCCTATTTCCGGCCGAACGCGGTCGCGCGGTACACGATCGACCGGAACAACGTCCTCTCGCTCAATCACGACGCCAGGTTGTTCGATGTCGCGGTCATGATGGACTGCAGCCAATGCCCTGTGCATCCGGATCTGAACGGCGCCTTCGCGGAGTATGCGCGGCGCCACGCGGAGACGGTGCGCCGGCATGGCGCGCAGCCGGTGTTCTTCATGTCCTGGGCCTATTTGGATAAGCCCGACATGACCGTCCAGCTCGCCGAGGCCTATACGCGCATCGGAAACGAGAATGGCGCGATGGTGATCCCGGCCGGCCTTGCCTTTGCCCGCGTCGTCGCGGAGCGGCCCGACATCGGCCTCTATGTCGCGGACAAGCGGCATCCGAGCCTTGCCGGCACCTATCTCGCCGCGGCGGTCACCTATGCCGCGCTGTTCAACCAGTCCCCCGTCGGTTCGAGCTACACCGCCGGGCTTGATCCCGCGGTTGCCCGCATCCTGCAGGATGCCGCGGCCAGCACTGTCCGCGAGTACCTGCGCCGCTGATCACAAGGCTCGATCCCTGGGGTGCAGGGATCGTTGCCGCTTGGGCGCTGCCGCGCGGCGACCGGAGCCGCATCGGCCCTGGCCGCCGATGCAGAATGCCTGGGGATCCGGCGGGGCCGCTGTAGCCCCGAGGAGGGAGATCGCCATCCCTCCTCGCGATGAAGGCTTGATGTTGCGGTTGGGCGAGCGCCCCCAACTCCTGCCATCTGGGCGGCAAAGTCGCTCTGCGCGAACCCACGGTTCCACCAGAGGACTGTCTCGTGGCCCTGCCGGTCCGCCACGTCCGCCACGTCCGCCACGTCGGCCATGAGAGGGTCAGTCCTGTTGCTTGGCACCCGCGAGATGCTTGACAGCGGATGTTTCAGGATCCTACCGTTCGTTTAATAATGCACTGTATCGTTGTGCGGACAAGTTTGGCCCGAAACGGCAAACCCCGCCGGGAGAAAAGGTGCAGCACGGGAGGAAACAGGCATGCAACTGGCCGTCGTCGAGCGTGTCTCGCCGTCATCCGCTCCTCACCTCCCGGTGCCCGAGCCTGGGCTGACCCCGCGCGACCTCATAGACCGCGCCGTCTCGCTCCGCCCGATGCTCCGCGCGAGGCAGGAGGAGCACGAGGCACTGGGGACCTACGCCGCCGACGTGCACGAGCAGTTCGAGCGGATGGGCTTCTACCGCATCACGCAGCCCCGCATGTTCGGCGGCTACGAGTTCGGCCTGCCGGTCTTCTTCCGCACCATGATGGAGGTCTCACGCGGCGATCCCGGCGTGGGCTGGTGCCTGACTCTCGCCGCCTCGCACGCCTTCCTGCTCGCCTCCCACTGGCCGGAGAGGGCGCAGCGCGAATTGTTCGGGGAGACCGGGCACTTCATCGCCCCGCACCGCGCCCAGCCGCTGGGCACCGCCACGCCCGTGCCGGGCGGCCTGCGGATCCAGGGCCGCTGGAACTATTCCTCCGGCGTGCCGCACGCGACGCACTTCATCGGCACGGCCCTGCTGCAGGCCGGGGATGGGGCGCCCCCATCCCCGGTGCTCGTCGTCGTGCCGCGCGGCGGGTACGAGGTGATGCAGGACTGGGGCGGGGACGAGATCCTGGGAATGCGCTCCTCCGGCTCCAACACCGTGGTGATCGAGGACACGGTGATCCCCGCACACCACGCCGTGCCCTTCAACGCCCAGTTCTGCCGGCCCGAGGAGCTGGCGGAGGGCACGCCGGGCACGCGGCTGCATGGCAACCCGATGTATCTCGGCCGCATCATGGGGCCGTACCACGCCTCGCTCGTCTCCGTGGTCGTGGGCGCGACCTGGGCGGCGATCGACGAGTACGAGGCGCTGATCGGTCGCATGAAGACGCTAGCCGATCCCAGCCTGCTCCGGGCGGACCACCATGATTTCCAGCGCATGCTCGGCCTGGCGCTCGCGCGTGCCGACGCGGCGGAGGCGATCCTCGTGCGCACGCTGGAGCGCTACATGGAGATGTGCGAGCGCTGGGCGGCGGACGGCACCCCGATCAGCGTGGAGGACAACCTTCGCCTGCGTGCCACGCTGCAGCAGGCCGGCGCCATGGGCGTGCAGACGGTGGAGATGCTGCTGCGCTCCGCCGGCGCCTTCACGACGAAGAAGGGCAACCGCCTGCAGCGCTACTTCCGGGACGTCATGATGTACCGAACCCACAGCTCCGCCCAGTGGGAGGAGTTCGCGACCTATGTCGGGCGCGCCCATCTCGGCAAGCCCGTCGGCATGCGCGGGCTTTAGGGGGCGAGCGGATGGACGGGGGGCGCGTGCCGGAGCCGCTGGTCCTCGCGGACCAGGGCTTCTTCTGGGTCGGCGTGGAGCGGCAGCAGCAGCCCTACGGGCTCCTCGCCGGCGGGCAGATGTTCGTGGGGTACCAGATCCCCGCGAAGCGGTCTCACGCACTGCCCGTCGTCATGGTCCATGGCGGCGGTGGCCAGGGGCTGGACTACCTCGGCACGCCGGATGGGCGGCCGGGATGGGCCACGTTCTTCCTGCGGCGCGGATACGCCGTCTATGTCGTGGACCGCACGGCGCTCGGCCGCTCTCCCTACCATCCCGACATCAACGGTCCTCTCGGCCGGCCGCCGGGCTACGAGTTCATGCGCGACCGCTTCGTGGCGCCGGAGCTCTCTCCGGAATCCTACCCGCAGGCGCGGCTGCACACGCAGTGGCCGGGCGGGACGGATATCGGCGATCCCGTGCTCGATCAGTTCATGGCGGGGCAGGGGCCTTCCATGGCCGACCTGGCGAGGGTCCATGCTGACATGCGGCGCTGCGCCGCCGCCCTGCTGGACCGGATCGGCCCCGCCGTCCTCATCACCCACTCTGCGGGCGGGCCCTTCGGCTGGCTGGCGGCCGATGAGCGGCCTGCGTTGGTGCGCGGCATCGTCGCGGTGGAGCCGCAAGGCCCCGCCTTCGCCGAGACACCCGGGGGGGCACTCTCCTGGGGCCTTACCGCCGTGCCGCTCCTCTTCGATCCGCCCGCCAGCGCCCCGGAGGAGCTGGGGCGGAAGCTGCTGAGGGCGCCGAGCCCCGACCTGCAGGATTGCTGGGTGCAATCCGAGCCTGCCCGGCAGCTCCCGAACCTGCGGCACGTACCCGTGGCGGTGGTGACGGCGGAGGCCTCGTGGAAGGCGCAGCAGGACCACGGCACCGTCGATTTCCTGCGCCAGGCCGGCGTGCCTGCCGAGCACATCCGGCTGGCGGAGCACGGCGTGCACGGCAACGGCCACATGATGATGATCGAGCGGAACAGCGACGACGTCGCCGCCCTGGTCGCGGATTGGATCGAGCGCAGCACCGCCGCCGTGTGATTTTGGCCCAGGGGCGGATCAACCGCCCCGGGCAGGACAGGGAGGAAGGGTGATGGAGCGTGGGACGAAGCGCCGTGCGCTGCTCGCGGCGGGCAGCGCCGCCGGGCTGGCCGGGGTCCTGGGACCGCGGGAGGCCGCGGCGCAGATGATGGACCGCCCGGCGCGGCTGGTCATGAACTTCTCCGCCGGCGGCGTCATGGACACGGTTGCCCGGCTCTACGCGGAGCGGCTGCGGGGCGTCTACGCCCCCCAGGTGATCGTGGATAATCGCCCTGGCGGCGCCGCGCGCATTGGGATCGAGGCCGCGAAGGGCGCCCCGCCGGACGGCAGCACCTTCCTGATGACGCCCGAGACGATGATGGTGCTCTATCCCTTCATCTACCCGCGCACGCTCCGCTACGACCCGCAGCGGGACTTCGTGCCGGTGACCGGGCTGTCCTCCTTCGGCTTCACCTGGCTGGTGGACGCCAACCACCCCGCACGCAGCTTCCCCGAGTTCGTGGAGTGGGCGCGGCGGCAGCCGGAGATCGACTACGCCACCCCCGCGGCGGGCTCCACACCGCACTTCGTCTCCGTGATGATGGCGAAGACGCTGGGGCTGCGCCTCTCCCACGTGCCCTACCGCGAGATCGCCATGGCCTTCGCGGACCTGAACGGCGGCCGCATCGCGGCGTATATGTCGGTGATCGGCACCGCCGCGGAGCAGCACCGGTCCGGCCGGATGCGGGCGCTGGCTGTCACCATGCCTCAGCGCGTGCCCACGCTGCCGGATGTGCCGACCTTCGCCGAGCTCGGCTTTCCGCAGCTCACGGCCGACGAGTGGTACGGGATCTTCCTGCCGGCCGGCACGCCGCAGCACCTCGTGGCCGGGCTGCACGGCGCGATCGCCGGCGTGGCGGCCGCGCCGGAGATGCGGGCCGCTCTGCTGAAGCTCGAGCAGTATCCCGTCAGCACGACGCCGGAGCAGTTCGCGGCGCGCCTGCGGGCGGAGCGCGACCGCTGGGGGCCCGTGGTCCGAGACTCCGGCTATGAGGTCGGGGAATGAGGGAAGGGGGCAAGATGTTCGGCGGCGCGGGCCGAAGGCGGCGTGGGCCGGCCGTTTCGGCTTGACGGGACAGCACAGCCCCGATAACGTCCATGTAACGATACAGTGCATCATAGGAAGGTCCGATAACGGGCCACCGCACGGAGGAAGCAGCTGGTGATCAACATCGGACGGCGCGCCGCGCTCGGCCTTTCAGCCGCCGCCATCGCGGGCACTGCGCGGGCGCAGCCGCTGGACCGGGTCGTCCGCATGCTGGTGGGCTTCCCGCCGGGCGGCGCCGCGGACATCGTGGCACGGATCTACGCGGAGCGCCTTCGCGGCAGCTACGCGCAGCAGGTGGTCGTGGAGAACCGCCCCGGCGCCGCGGCCCGCATCGCGCTGGATGCCACGAAGTCTGCTGCGCCCGACGGCACGACGCTAGTCTTCACCCCCGAGAGCATGCTGACGATCTACCCGCACATTTACCCCCGCACCCTGCGCTACGACGGGCTGAAGGACTTCGTGCCGGGCGGGGCGGCGTCCTCCTTCGGCTTCGCCTTCGTCGTGGCGGCGAACCATCCGGCGCGCGACCTGGCGGGCTTCGTGGAGTGGGCACGCACCCAGCGCGACGTGTCCTATGCCAGCCCCGCCGCGGGGTCCGTTCCGCATTTCCTGGCGGAGCAGATGTCGCGCAAGCTCGACCTCCGCCTGATGCACGTGGCCTATCGCGGCACGGGACCGGCGCTGCCCGATCTCTCGACCGGCCGTCTCGGCGCCATCATGGGCGTGATCGGCGACATGGCGGAACAGCACCGCGGCGGTCAGGTGCGCGTCCTCGCCGTGTCCGCTCCGGCACGCGTCACTTCCCTGCCGGACGTGCCGACCTTCGCCGAACTGGGCTACCCCGATCTTACCTCCGAGGAACTCTACACCATCCTCCTCCCCGCCGGCGCGCCCGCCCCGGTCGTGGAGCGGCTGGAGCGCTCGATCGCCGCGGCCTCCGCGAATCCCGAATTGAAGGCTGCGCTGGCGAAGATGGAGCAGGTTCCCGTCCCGCTCGGGTCCCAGGCCATGCACGATCGGATCCGGACGGGGCGCGACCGCTGGGGGCCGATCGTGCAGGCCACCGGGTACACGGCCGAGGAATAGCCGGCACCACGCCGCACGAAACTTCCGGGAGTTCTGCCATGTCCATCGCCTTCGCGGACCGTTCCCTCCTGCGCCCGGCCTCGCTGCCTGTTCCGGAGCCCGGCCTCACGGTCGAAGAACTTGTCGCCCGTGCCGTGGCCCTGCGCCCTGTCCTGCGGGACCAGCAGGCGGAGAACGAGGCGCGCGGCACCTATGGCGAGGACTTGCATCAGGCGTTCCGCAAGGCGGGCTTCTATCGCATCACCCAGCCTCGGCTGTTCGGTGGCTACGAGATGCCGCTGCCAAACTTCTACCGGGTGATGATGGAGGTTTCCCGCGGCGATCCCGGCGTCGGCTGGTGCCTGACGCTTGGGGCCTCGCACGGCTTCATCGTGGCTTCCCACTGGTCCGAGGAGGCGCAGCGCGACCTTTACGGAGAGGACGGGGAGTTCGTCGCCCCGCACCGGGCCCAGCCGATGGGCACGGTCACGCCCGTGGCGGGCGGCTACCGCGTGAACGGGAAGTGGAACTACTGCTCCGGCATTCCCCATGCCACGCACTTCATCGGAACCGCCATGCTCCGGGATGGCGATGCGCCGCCGCGCGCGATGCTCGTCGCCGTGCCGCGGGGTGGGTACGAGATCCTGCCGGACTGGGGCGGGGACGAGATCCTGGGGATGCGTGCCAGCGGCTCCAACAGCGTGGAGATCCGCGACACCTTCGTGCCCGCGCACTTCGTGATCCCCTTCGACGTCATGTTCGCCCGCCCGGACGGGATGGAGAACGGAACGGCGGGTACGCGCCTGCACGGCAACCCCATGTATCTCGGCCGGCTCATGGGGCCGTACCACGCCTCCCTCGTCGCCGTGGTGACGGGCGCCGCATGGGCCGCGATCGACGAGTACGAGCGCGTCTCCGGCATCATGAAGACCTATATCGATCCGGACGTGCTGCGGGCCGATCACTTCGACTTTCAGCGCCCGCTCGGCGAAGCCCTGGCGAAGGCGGATGCGGCCGAGGCGGTGCTGATGGGTGCGGCGCAGCGCTACATGGACCTCTGCGCGCGCTGGGCGAAGGACGGCACCCCGTTCACGGTCGAGGACAACCTGCGCCTCTGGACCATGCTGCAACAGGGTGGGAAGCTCGCGGCGGAGGTTGTGGAATCCCTGTTCCACAACGTCGGCGCCTTCGCCACGAAGAAGGGCAACCGGCTGCAGCGCTACTTCCGCGATGTGCAGATGTACCGCACGCACATGTCGGCCCAGCACCAGGCCTTCGCGACCTATGTCGCGCGCGCGCACCTTGGGCGGCCCACGGGGTTCCGGGGACTCTGAAGGCATCGCCACCCCCTCCTCACGGGCCGGCAGGACAGCTTTCGCTTCCACGGCGCAAGGCGGCCGGCCGGGAGGGCAGGTTCTTCTCGCGACCAGCCTTGGTCCTATTGTCTTCAGGCCGCGCGCCATGCCCATCGTGGGTCTGGACCCTATGCGTCATCTCGTAAGCGTCGGCTAAGGTCGGAGGAGGGATCACGGGAATGATCGAGACGGACGTCCTCATCGTCGGGAGCGGCCCTGCCGGCTCCGCCGCTGCGCTGGCGCTGAGCACCTACGGCATCCGCAACGTGCTGGTGACGAAGTACCGTTGGCTGGCGGACACGCCCCGCGCCCACATCACCAACCAGCGCACCATGGAGATCCTGCGCGACCTGGGCGTGGAGGACGAAGTGCTGGCCAAGGCCACGCCGCAGGAGTGGATGGGGAACACGGTGTTCTGCACCAGCCTCGCCGGCGAGGAACTGGGCCGCATCCGCACCTGGGGAACCCACCCGCAGCGGAAGGCGGATTACGACCAGGCCAGCCCCTCGGCCATGTGCGACATGCCGCAGAACCTGATGGAGCCGATCCTGTTCGGCAACGCCTGCGCCCGCGGCACCCGCGCGCGCATGGACACCGAGTACCTGTCCCTCGTGCAGGACGCGGAGGGCGTGACCGCCACGGTGCGCGACCGGCTGGACGGGCGCGAGTACCAGATCCGCGCGAAGTACCTGATCGGCGCCGATGGCGGCCGGTCCAAGGTGGCGGAGGATATCGGCCTGCCGATGGAGGGCCGCATGGGCGTGGCGGGCAGCATGAACATCGTGTTCAAGGCGGACCTGTCACGCTACGTCGCCCATCGCCCCAGCGTGCTCTACTGGGTGCTGCAGCCCGGCTCCAACATCGGCGGCATCGGCATGGGGCTCGTGCGGATGGTCAGGCCCTGGAACGAATGGCTGATCGTCTGGGGCTACGACATCAACCAGCCGCCGCCCGAGGTTGACGCGCGGGTGGCGACCGAGGTGGCGCACAAGCTGATCGGCGACGACACGATCCCGATCGAGGTCACCTCCACCTCCGTCTGGACGGTCAACCACATGTTCGCCACGCGCTACGCGGAGGGCCGGGTCTTCTGCATGGGCGACGCCGTGCACCGCCACCCGCCCTCGAACGGGCTGGGTTCCAACACCTCGATCCAGGATGCCTACAACCTGGCCTGGAAGCTCGCCCTGGTGCTGAAGGGGCAGGCCGCCCCGTCGCTCCTGGAAAGCTACGACGCCGAGCGGGCGCCGGTGGGCCGGCAGATCGTGACCCGCGCCAACCAGAGCATCGAGGAGTTCGGCCCCATCTTTGGCGCGCTGGGCCTGCTGGACGACCGCGGCTTCGCGCAGATGCGCGCGAACATGGAGGCGAGAAAAGCGGACACCCCCGAGGCGGCGGAGCAGCGGGAGGCGCTGCGCCGGGCCATCGCCTTCAAGGACTACGAGTTCAACGCCCACGGCGTGGAGATGAACCAGCGCTACCACTCCTCCGCCGTGGTGCCGGACGGCACGCCGGAGCCGGAGTTCCGGCGCGACCGGGAACTGTTCTACCACCCGACGACCTGGCCCGGGGCGCGGCTGCCGCACGCCTGGCTTGGCCGCGGGGGGCACCAGGTGTCCACCCTGGACCTGGCGGGGAAGGGGCGCTTCAGCCTCTTCACCGGGCCGACCGGGGCCGCCTGGGCAGAGGCAGCGGCTCGGGCTTCCGCGGAGACGGGCGTGCCGATCGAGGTTTTCATCATCGGCCCCGGCCAGGCCCATGAGGACCTGTTCGGTGACTGGGCGCAGCTGCGCGAGGTGGGGGAGGGCGGTTGCGTGCTGGTGCGCCCAGACATGCACGTTGCCTGGCGGGCCCAGGACAGCACGGGGACCGCGGGGCTGGCAGAGGCCATGCTGGCGATCCTCGGCCGCAGTGCCCCCGCCGTGAGCCGGGCGGCCTGATCGCTGCGATCCGGGACTGGCAACCTTCAGGCGGTCAGCCCGGCTTCCCGCAGGATGAGGTCGCGGGAGGCGGTGAGCTCCGCCTTCAGGCGGGGCAGGTCCGCGTCGAAGCGCGAGGTGGGCAGCAGGACCGAGATGGCGTAGCGCCCGCCGGACGCGTCCACGATCCGGGCAGCGAGGGCGGAGATGCCGATCCCTGTTCCCTCGCGATCGAGCAGGATGCCGGACTGGGCGCCCGCCGAGAGCTCCTCCAGCAGGCGCGGCAGCTCCGTGACGGTGTTCGGCGTGCGCGCCTCCAGCGATTGTGGAAGCAGCTTGCGGATCGCGGCCTCGGGTAGGCCGGAGAGGAGCGCCTTGCCCTCCGCACTGCTGTGCAGCGGCCAGGTGGAGCCGATGCTGGCGGTCAGCCGGATCATCTGCGTGGGCGGCGTGACGATCGCGATCACCACCACCTGCCCGTCCTGCAGCACCGTCATGGCGGTGGAGCCCTGCGTGGTTGCCGCCAAGCGCTCCAGATGCGGCCGCGCGAGGGCCACGAGGTCGATCCGCACGGAGGTGGCGAGCCGGGTGATCATCGGCCCCAGGAACACGCCGCCACCCCTCGGATCCACCTTCGCCAGGCCCTCGACGCAGAGCGCGTCCACGATGCGCTGCACCGTGGGGCGCGGCAGGCCGCTGGCCCTCGCGATCTGGCCGAGGCTGAGGCCGCCGGACTGCCCTTCCAGGGCTCTCAGGACAGACGCCGCCCGGGTGATCAACTGCATTCCCGACCGGGCCTCGGTCGCGGCAACTTGGGCGGACGGCGCGTCACCATTGGACTTCGTCATGAGCACCCGAATCGCAGGGTCGGTGCAGTTTGGGAAGGGGGAGGCTCGCCTCTGGCCGGCGAGGAACCCCAAGGTCGCGTCAGCCGGCGCTCTGGCCCGGCGCCGGGGCGGCCGGCTTCGGCGAGCGCTGGGAGAAGCGGCGGCCGAAGACCTCCTCCGCCAGCCGGTTCTTCATCATCTCGATGGAGCCGCCCGCGATCATCCACCCCCGGCAGCGCCGCATGCAGTACTCGACCAGGGCTTCTTCCGAGAAGCCGGTGCCGCCCATGATCTGCATCGCCTCGTTCGCCGCGTCGAAGCCGGCCTGATTGCAGGCGAGCTTGGCGAGCGTCGTCTCGTATGCGGAGGGAAGGCCGCGATCCGCGTTCACCGCGGCGCGGTAGAGCAGGAGCTGTGCCGCCTCCAGCTTCAGCGCCATGTCCGCGAACTTCCACTGGATTCCCTGGAACTCGTTCAGCGTGCGCCCGAACTGCCGGCGCGCCGCGGCGTGCTCCTTCGCGCGCTCGAAGGCGAAGCGCCCAACGGCGAGGGAGCGCGCCGTGTTCCCGATCCGCTCCGCATTGAAGGCAGCGATCTGCTTCTTGAATCCGCCAGGGCCGAGCAGGAGGTTCTCCTTCGGCACGCGGCACTCCTCGAAGTAGAGGGCGCTCCACTCCTCCCCGTTCATGAAGCGGGAGGGCTGGCCCACGGTGAAGCCCGGGGTGCCGCGCTCGATGAGGATGGAGCCGATGCCATCGATCCCCGGTCCGAAGCGGAGATAGATGAGGTAGAGCGAGGCCTCGGCGCTGTGCGTGCCGAAGACCTTGGAGCCGTTGACGACGTAGTGGTCCCCGTCCAGCCGCGCCGTGGTCTTCAGCTCCGTTGCCGCGGATCCCGCTTCCGGCTCACTCATGCCGAGAGAGATGGAGTTCCTGCCCGCCAGGAGGTCCGGCAGCCATCTCGCCTTCTGCTCCGGCGTCGCGTACTCCGCGAAGGTCCGGATGGGGCCGAAGTTACCGGCCTGGACCACGTCCGCGCTGCGCGGGCAGACCAGCGCCACCTGCTCGATCGCCAGGACGGCGTCCATGAGGGTGCCGCCCTGGCCACCATCCCTTTCCGGAAGAGTGATGCCCAGCAGGCCCTGCCGCGCCATGAGCTGCGCCACGTCGTAGGGAAAGCCGGGCGCGTGCGCGCGCCGCAGCGCACCGGCCGCCAGGTTCTCCTCCGCGAAGCGGCGCACGCTGTCCGCGAAGATGCGCTGGTCTTCGGTCAGGTTGAAATCCATCGCCTGGCGCTTCCTGCTCTACCGGTCCTGTCCTGCCGGCGCGCGGGTCAGCACCGCCGAACAGCCGCTTCTACCACCGTGGCGGCACCGGGGCAGCGGCGCGGGAGGTGAATGGCCCAATTCGGAAACCGGTATCGGGCACGCCAGCGAACAAGCGATTGGAAGGGGCGTGACTGGTTCTCATGCCCTGAGCGCAACGCCGGGCCGCCACGGTCCAGGCCGGGCTGCAGCCGCCTTTGGGTGATCGCGCTGGACGGCACACTTCCTGCTAGGTGAGCGGCACGCGCCTCTCATAGCTGTTGCGCCGGACCCACGGACTGAGCGAAACAATCCTGCCATGCCCGAGACCCGTTCCTCCGTATGCCCGCATGACTGCCCCAGCACCTGTGCGCTGGATGTGGAGGTGCTGGACGAGCGCACCATCGGCACGGTGCGCGGCGCGGACAACCCGTACACGGCGGGTGTCATCTGCAACAAGGTGATGCGCTACGCCGAGCGGGTTCACCATCCCGACCGCGTGCTGCACCCCATGCTGCGGGACGGGCCCAAGGGCAGCGGGTTGTTCCGGCGCATCACCTGGGACGAGGCGCTGGACCGCGTGGTCGCCGCCCTCACGGCCGTGGCGGCCCGCCATGGCAGCGAGGCGGTCTGGCCCTACTCCTCCGCCGGGACGATGGGGTTGGTGAACCGGGACGGCATCTTCCGGCTGCGCCACGCCATGCGGTGGTCCGGCCGCAAGGGCACGATTTGCTCCACAATTGCCGCCGCGGGCTGGTCTGCGGGGTGCGGGCGAGTCTCGGGTGTGGATCCGCGCGAGATGGCGCGGGCCGACCTGAACGTGCTCTGGGGCACCAATCCCGTCTCCACCCAGGTCAACGTGATGAGCCACGTCACCCGCGCCAGGAAGGAGCGGGGGGCGAAGCTGGTGGTGATCGATCCCTACCGCACAGGTTCGGCCGCCGCTGCCGACATGCACCTTGCCTTGCGCCCAGGGACGGACGCGGCGCTGGCCTGCGCCGTGATGCACCTCGCCTTCCGCGACGGCCTCGCCGACCGCGACTACATGGCGCGCTACGCCGACGACCCGGCGGCGCTGGAGGCACACCTGGCCACGCGCGGGCCGGAGTGGGCCGCCCCCATCACGGGGCTGACGGTGGAGGAGATCGAGGCTTTCGCCCGGCTCTACAACACCACGCCGCGCGCCTACATCCGCGCGGGCTTCGGCTTCACGCGCGGGCGCAACGGCGCCGCCTCCATGCACGCCGTCACCTGCCTGCCCACCGTCACGGGCAAGTGGCAGCACGAGGGCGGCGGGGCGCTGTGGAACAACCGCGGCATCTACGCCTGGGACAAGTCGCTGATCGAGGGCACGGCCTGGCGCGACCCGTCCGTGCGCGAACTGGACATGAGCCGGATCGCCAGCATCCTGACGAACGATCCCGTCGCTCTCCTGGGCGGCCCGCCCGTGCACGCCCTGCTGGTGCAGAGCGGCAACCCGGCTTCCGTCTGCCCGGACAGCAATCGCGTCCGCGAGGGGCTGCTGCGCGAGGACCTGTTCACCGTGGTCCACGAGCAGTTCATGACGGAGACGGCGCGCTACGCCGACATCCTGCTGCCCGCCACGATGTTCCTGGAGCACGACGACATCTATCAGGCGGGCGGCCACAGCCACATCCAGATCGGGCGGCGGGTGATCGAGCCGCCGGGCGAGGCGCGCTCCAACCACGACCTCGTCTGCGCCCTCGCGCAGCGGCTCGGCTTGAACGATCCCACCTTCCGGATGTCAGGCCTGGAACTAGCCGATGCGACGCTGCGCGCTTCCGGTTACCCGGGCGCGGAGGAGATGACGGAGCGCCGGTGGCTGGACGTGCAGCCGCCCTTCGAGCGGGCTCACTTCCTCGGCGGCTTCGGGCACCCGGACGGGCGGTTCCGCTTTCGCGCGGACTGGCGCGCCCTGGGCGACACGGAAGGGCGGCTGCCGTCTCTGCCGGACTGGGTGCCGCTGGTGGATATGGCGACGGCGGAGCGGCCCATGCGGCTGGTGGCGGCGCCCGCGCGCCAGTTCCTCAACTCCACCTTCACCGAGACGCCGAATGCCCGGAAGCGGGAAGGGCGCCCGCAGGCACTGATCGCGCCGGAGGACGCGGTGCGGTACGGCATCGCGGACGGCGCCTTGATGCGCATGGGCAATGCCCGGGGCGAGGTGGTGCTGCACGCCCGCCACGTGCCCGGCCAGACGCCGGGCACGGTGGTGGTGGAGAGCATCTGGCCCGCCGCTTCCTTCGGCGGCGCCGGGCACGGCATCAACGTGCTGACCAGCGACGAGCCCGCGCTCCCGGCCGGGGGTGCCGTGTTCCACGACACGGCGGTGTGGATGCGGGCCGAGGAGGTCGTAGCGCTCGCCGCCGAGTAGCCCGGGGCAGGGGGATCTGACGCTAGGTGAATGGACCGGAGCAGTCATTCCCGCGACCTGCGGCAAGTCTGATAGCGCCACGGGCCGGCTAAGCTTCGACACGCCGGTCGGCTCCGCCGTCGAGACCCGGAGGACCGCTCCTATGGCTTGGTGCGGGCAGAGGTGCATTGCGCCTATTGCGGCAGCCGCGTCGGCCACGCCTTCGACGAGGGTCCGCCGGCCAAACCCTACGCTACCCAGCGCGGGGGTGATCTTCATCGACCGATCAGGATGCCTGAGACGCCCCGCTCCGAGGCCCAACACAAGCCGTTGGTGCCCGCACAGCCCCACCCATCCCTGACCTCAACAAACCGGCCCTTCTGCTGAAAGGTCGGACCGCCCGGAATCTGAACTGACCGCGGCGAAGTCGGACCAACCATCCACAGCTATCAGGCAGCCGGTTCCGGCAGGATGAGACGAGATGCCTTCGAACGAAGCAGCCCCGAACAGGCGGAACGGGGATGCCGGATCGACGGGGCCTGCACCGCTTGCGCCACAACTCATGCGCTTCATAAGGATATCTTTATATCGCTTGACACCTGCGCCGGGCTTCGGCCACATGGTGACGTCGAGGTTCCCCGGCGCGCGACATGTGCCGGGGCTAAGAGGGAATCCGGTGCAGGCGCCCAGGCGCCAAGGCCGGAGCTGCCCCCGCAACTGTGAGCGGCGAGCCGAGGTCCATCACGCGTCACTGGCGCCCGGGGTTCACGCCCAGGCGCCGGGAAGGCCGGGCCGAAGCGTTGACCCGTGAGCCAGGAGACCTGCCTCGGCATTTGAAGTCCTCCGGCGGGGTGCCCGGTCAGGTCGCAGGTCCTGCACGGCCGGGCTCCGCTTAGCGGTGGCGCACGGGCGGGTGACGGCTCGCGCCTGTCCGCCTCGTCCGAACAGAAAAGGCGAGATCTATGTCCGTCACTGTTGCGTCGCTCGGCTTCCCCCGCATCGGCCCGCGCCGGGAGCTTAAGACTGCCCTGGAACGCTACTGGTCCGGCAAGTCGGACGGGGGGGTATTGCTCGCGGCCGCGGCCGATCTGCGCGCGAAGGCCTGGGCGCGGCAGAAGGCGCTGGGCGTGGATCACGTGCCGAGCAACGACTTCTCCTTCTACGACCACGTGCTCGACACCAGCGCCATGGTCGGCGCGGTCCCGGGCATCTACGGCTGGAAGGGCGGACCGGTGGACCTGGACACCTACTTCGCCATAGCGCGCGGCGCCCAGGGGACGGATGGCGGCGAGGCGCATGCGGATTGCGGCCATGGCTGCACGCACGGGGCGGTGGACGTGCCCGCCGCCGAGATGACGAAGTGGTTCGACACGAACTACCATTACCTCGTGCCTGAGTTCTCCACGGGGCAAGCCTTCGCCCTGTCCTCCACCAAGATCGTGGACGAGTTTCTGGAAGCGAAGGCGCAGGGCATCCACACGCGCCCCGTGCTGCTCGGGCCCGTGACCTTCATCCGCCTGGGCAAGAGCCACACGGGCGAGGTGAACCGCGAGGAGCTGCTGCGTGCCCTGCTGCCCGTCTACGAGGAGGTGCTGAAGCGCCTCTCCGCCGCCGGCGCCGACTGGGTGCAGATCGACGAGCCCTGCCTGGTGCTGGACCTCACGCACGAGGACCGCGCCCTGCTCGCCATGGCCTACGAGGCGCTGGCGAAGGCCGTGCCGGCCGTGAAGCTGATGCTGACCACCTATTTCGGCGGCCTCGGCGACAATCTGGACGAAGCAGTGGCCCTGCCCGTGGCCGGGCTGCACATCGACCTGGTCCGCGCCCCGGAGCAACTGGAGGAGGTGCTGGCGAAGGCACCAGGGACACTGGTGCTCTCCCTCGGCGTGATCGACGGTCGCAACGTCTGGCGCGCCGATCTGGAGAAGATCCTGGCCGTGGTGGAGCCGGTGGCGAGGGAGCGCGACATCGTGCTCGCCCCTTCCTGCTCCCTGCTGCACACGCCGATCGACCTGGCGCAGGAGACGGAGCTGGACGGGGAGGTGCGAGGCTGGCTCGCCTTCGCCGTGCAAAAGCTCGAGGAACTGTCCGTCCTCGCAGGCGCGTTGAACGAGGGGCGTGGAAGCGTGGCCGAGGCGCTCGCCGCCTCCGCCGCCGCGGCCGCTTCCCGCAAGACCTCGCCCAGGATCCACGACGAGGCCGTCGCCGCGCGGCTGGCCTTCGCGGACGCGGCCATGGCGCGCCGGAGTAAGGCTTTTACTGCGCGCAGGACATTGCAGGCGGAGAAGCTGGGGCTCCCGGCCTTCCCGACCACCACCATCGGTTCCTTTCCGCAGACCGAGGAGGTGCGGAAGGCCCGTGCCGCGCACGGCAAGGGCGCGATGACGGATGCCGAGTACGAGGGGTTCCTGCGCGAGGAGACGGCCCGCACAGTGCGCTGGCAGGAGGAGATCGGCCTCGACGTGCTGGTGCACGGTGAGTTCGAGCGCAACGACATGGTGCAGTACTTCGGCGAGCAGCTCTCCGGCTTCGCCTTCACGAAGCATGGCTGGGTGCAATCCTATGGCTCCCGCTGCGTGCGCCCGCCGATCCTCTTCGGCGACGTGTCGCGCCCGAGGCCGATGACGGTGGCCTGGTGGGGGTATGCCCAAGGCCTGACGGACCGGCCGATGAAGGGGATGCTGACGGGGCCGGTGACGATCCTCAACTGGTCCTTCGTGCGGGACGACGTGACGCGGGAACTGGCCTGCCGCCAGATCGCGCTGGCGATCCGCGACGAGGTGGTGGACCTGGAGAGGGCGGGCGCGAGGATCATCCAGATCGACGAGGCCGCCCTGCGCGAGGGCCTGCCCCTGCGGCGCGGCGACTGGAAGAGCTACCTGGATTGGGCGGTGGAGTGCTTCCGCATCGCCTCCTCGGGCGTTGCGGACGCCACGCAGATCCACACCCACATGTGCTACTCGGAGTTCAACGACATCATCGCGGCCGTCGGCGACATGGACGCGGACGTGATCTCCATCGAGACGGCGCGGTCGAAGATGGAGCTGCTGGGCGCCTTCGCCGAGTACAGCTATCCCGCGGAGATCGGCCCGGGCGTCTACGACATCCACTCCCCCCGGGTGCCGGCGGTGGAGGAGATGACGGGGCTGCTGGAGGCGGCGCGGTCGCGCCTGGCGCCGGAGCAGCTCTGGGTGAACCCGGATTGCGGCCTCAAGACGCGCAAGTGGCCGGAGACCCGCGCCGCCCTGGTGAACATGGTGGCGGCGGCGAGGGCGGCCCGGGCGCTCGCCTGACCGGAAACGAGGGGCCGTGCCACGGCGCGGCCCCCGCATCGTTCGCCGCCCGGATCTGGGCCGGCTCGAGAAAGGGAGACCGCACCATGAACAACATGGCCATGCTGACACCGACACCGAAGCTGCCGCGCTGGCTGGCTGGCGAACGGATCGGTCCCTTGCCGGCGCGCGGCGCCGACCAGCCACCGCCGCTCCTGTCCTTCGAGTTCTTCCCGCCGAGGACGGAGGCGCTGGAACAGCAGCTCTGGGCCTGCATCCGGCGGCTGGCGCCGCTCGCGCCACGCTTCGTCTCCGTCACCTACGGCGCGGGCGGCAGCACCCACGCCCGCACCCACGCCACCGTCGCGCGCCTGGCGAGCGAGACGGATCTCGTGCCGGCCGCGCACCTGACCTGCGTGGGCGCAACGCGGGAGGAGGTGGATGAGGTCGCGCGCGGCTACTGGCAGGCAGGCGTGCGCCACATCGTGGCGCTGCGCGGCGATCCGCCCCCCGGCACCGACTACGCGCCCCATCCCGGCGGCTACGAGCACGCCAGCGACCTCGTCGCGGGATTGCGGCGCATCGCTGATTTCGAGATCTCCGTTGCCGCCTATCCTGAGACGCATCCCTCTGCGCGCAGCCCAGAGGACGACCTGGACAACCTCAAGCGCAAGCTGGACGCGGGCGCGACGCGGGCGATCACCCAGTACTTCTTCGACACCGCAACCTACCTGCGCTTCCTGGACCGTTGCTTAGCGGCCGGCATCACCGCGCCGATAGTGCCGGGCATCATGCCCGTGTCCAACTTCGCCCAGGCCGTGAAGTTCTCCGCCATGTGCGGCACGCGCGTGCCGGACTGGCTCGGCGCGATGTTCGAGGGGACGGAGGACGACCCAGAGATGCGCCGCACGGTCGCGACGGTCGTCGCGGCGGAGCAGGTGCGCACGCTGCAAGCCAATGGCGTGGACGAGTTCCACGTCTACACGCTGAACCGCCCGGAGCTGACCCATGCCATCGCCCATATCCTCGGCGTTCGCCCCAGGCCGGCCAATACCCAGGCATAGGCGACTGCGGCCTGGCGCGCCTGCGCGGGGGTCGATCCGGGGCGGCCCGCCGTACTACAAGGCTGAAGCGAAGTAGGCCCTGAGACCTTCAAGGAGAGAACGATGAACCGCCGCACCCTCCTCGCCGGCGCGGCCGGCCTGCCGCTCGCAGCCGCCGTGCTGCCCCGCCCGGCGCTGGCGCAGGGTACGCCCTTCCGGATCGGGCTGATCCTGTCCATGACCGGGCCCTTCGCCTCCACCGGAAAGCAGGTCGAGGCGGCGGTGCGGCTCTACGCCCGCCAGAACCCCGCCTTCGCCGGCCGCCCGGTGGAGATCCTGCTGCGCGACGACGGCGGCGCGGCGGACGCCACCCGCCGCCACGCGCAGGAGCTGGTGGTGAACGAGAAGGTCTCGGCCCTGGCCGGCTTCGTCCTCACGCCCCATGCCCTGGCTGCGGCCCCCATCGCCGCGCGCGGGCGGGTGCCGATGGTGGTGATGTCCGCCGCCACGGCGACGGTGACGGAGGCCTCGCCCTTCGTCGTCCGCACCTCCCAGACCACGCCGCAGGTCACGGTGCCGCTGGCGGGCTGGGCGGCCGAGAACGGAATCCGCAAGGCCGTCACCGTGGTCTCCGATTACGGCCCCGGGCTGGATGCGGAGAAGTGGTTCGGCCAGCGCCTGGGCGCCGCGGGCGGGGCGGTGGCGGAGGCGTTGCGCGTTCCCCTGGCGAACCCGGACTTCGCCCCCTTCCTTCAGCGCGCGCGGGACGCGGCGCCGGAGGCGGTCTTCGTTTTCGTCCCCGCCGGCGTCGGTTCCATCTTCATGAAGCAGTTCGCGGAGCGCGGGCTGAAGGAGGCGGGCATCCGCCTGATTGCATTGGGCGACGTGCTGGACGACGACATCCTGAACGGCATGGGCGAGCCGGCACTCGGCGTTATCTCTTCCCACCACTATTCCGCAGCGCATGACAGCGAGGCCAACCACCGCTTCGTCGCCGCCTTCCGCGAGGCTGCTGGCATGCGGCCGAACTTCATGGCCGTGGGCGGCTATGACGGCATGGCGCTGCTGCGGATGGCCGCCGAGAAGGCGGGCACCGGCGCCGCGGGCCAGGCCCTGGCCGACGCGATGAAGGGCCTCTCCTGGGAGAGCCCGCGCGGCCCGGTCAGCATCGACGCCACCACGCGCGACATCGTGCAGAACGTCTATATTCGCCGTGTCGAGCGGCAGGGCGGCGAGCTCTACAACGTGGAGTTCGCCACCGTGCCCGCGGTGAAGGACCCGGCGAAGGCCCAGGGCTGAGTGGCTTGCTGATCCACGCCCCATGCTGACTGTCCTGTTCGACGGCATCGCCTACGGGATGGTGCTGTTCATCCTCGCCTGCGGCCTGGCCGTGACGCTTGGGCTGATGAACCTGGTGAACCTCGCCCATGGCGCCTTCGCCATGGCCGGGGGCTACGCGGCGTTGGTGCTGGTGAACGCCTGGGGGGTGCCGTTCCTGGCGGCGCTGCCACTGGTGTTCCTGGCCACCGCGGCCCTGGGCGCGCTGATGGAGCGGACGCTCTACGTCCAGGTCTATGCGCGCAGCCACCTGGACCAGGTGCTGTTCTCCGTGGGGCTGATCTTCATGGCCATGGCGGTGGTGGACTACGCCGCGGGGCCGAGCCAACAGTTCATCAGGATCCCGGAAGCGCTCCGCGGCCGGATCGAGGTGGCGGGCGTCGGCATGGGGATCTACCGGCTGCTGGTCATCGGCCTCTGCGGGGCCGTGGCGCTGGCGCTGCATCTCGCCCTGGCGCGCACGCGCTTCGGCAGCCAGCTCCGGGCGGCGGTGGATGATTCGCGGGTCGCGCGAGGGCTGGGCATCAACGTGGGGCTGATCTTCACCGTCACCTTCGCGGTGGGTTCCGGCCTCGCGGGGCTGGGCGGGGCGCTGGGCGCGGACATCCTCGGGCTTGATCCCGGGTTCCCGCTGCGGTTCATGATCTACTTCCTCATCGTCGTCACGGTGGGCGGCACCGCCTCCATCCCTGGCGCATTCCTCGCCTCGCTCCTGCTCGGCATCGCGGACGTGGCCGGCAAGTACTACCTGCCCTCGCTCGGCGCTTTCATCATCTACGGCGTGATGCTGGCGGTGCTGGTCTGGCGGCCGCAGGGGCTGTTTGGGCGGGCAGGGGTCCGATGAGCGTGCCGGATCGGGACGCCGCCCGCCGGCAACTGGCGGGGCTGGCGCGCTGGCGCCCGGCGGAGATCGCCTTCTGGGTGGCGGTGCTCGCCGCCTACGCCCTGTTCCCGCAAAGGGCCGCGCTGATCGCGGAGGTGGCGGTGATCGCCCTCTTCGCGCTCTCGCTGGATCTCGTGCTCGGATATGCCGGCATCCTCACCCTGGGCCACGCCGCCTTCTTCGGCTGGGGCGCCTATGTCGCCGGCATCGCCGCCTCCCGCGGGTGGGAGGACCCGACGCTGGGCCTGCTGCTGGGCGGCGGCACGGCGGGGGTGCTGGGGCTGCTCGGTGCGCCGCTGGTGCTGCGCGGCGGCGACCTGACGCGGCTGATGGTGACTCTCGGCCTCGCCACCGTGCTCCACGAGTTGGCCAATCGCTTCACCGGGCTGACGGGCGGAGCGGACGGGCTGCAGGGCATGGTGGTGGGGCCGCTGCTGGGCATGTTCGAGTTCGACCTGGAGGGACATGTGGGCGCCGCCTACGCCCTAGCGGTGCTGTTCCTGGCCTTCCTGCTGCTAAGGCGGATCGCTCTCTCGCCCTTCGGCTGGTCGCTGCGGGCCATCCGCGCCAACCCGCTGCGCGCTGCGGCGCTCGGCATTCCCCTGCGACGGCGGCTGGTCGCGGCCTACACCATTGGCGCCGCTCTGGCCGGGGTTGCGGGGGCGTTGCTGGCGCAGGTCACGCAGTTCGTCTCGCTGGACGTGCTCTCCTTCCAGCGCTCAGCCGATGGGTTGCTGGTGCTGCTGATCGGCGGCGTGGGCTGGCTCTATGGCGGCTTGGTCGGGGCGGTGGTGTTCAAGCTGATGCAGGACCTGCTCTCCAGCCTCACGCCGCAATACTGGCAGTTCTGGATCGGGGCGCTGCTGGTGGTGCTGGTGCTGCTGGGACGGGAGCGCCCCCGCGCCTGGATCGCCCGCCTGCGCCGCCCGGCCGAGGGGGCTGCACCGTGACGCCCGCCTTGCAGACACTGGGCCTGACCCATCACTTCGGGGCCTTCCTCGCGACCGACAACGTCAACATCTCCCTCCCGCCGGGCGCGCGCCACGCGCTGATCGGGCCGAACGGCGCGGGGAAGACGACGCTGGTGAACCTGCTGACCGGCGTGCTGCGCCCGGGCGCCGGGCGCATCCTGATGGGCGGTGAGGAGGTGACGGGGATGGCGCAGGACCGCCGCGTACGGCGCGGCCTGTCCCGCACCTTCCAGATCAACCAGCTCTTCCCGGAGCTGACGCCATTGCAGAGCGTCTCCCTGGCCGTCGCCCGTCGCATGGAACTGGACGGGGGGTGGTGGCGCCCCCTGGGCCATGGGGGAGCGGTGGCGAAGGAAGCGGCGGAGATCCTCGGCCGCTTCGGGCTGTCCGACGCGATGGGGCGGCGGGTGGGAGACCTGCCCTATGGCCGCCAGCGCCTGCTGGAGGTTGCGCTGGCCATTGCCGCCCGGCCCCGCGTGCTGCTGCTGGACGAGCCTGCGGCCGGCGTGCCCGAGGCCGAGCGGGAGGACATCCTGGCCGCCATCCGCGCCCTGCCGCGCGAGGTGGCCGTGCTGCTGATCGAGCACGACATGGACCTGGTCTTCCGCTTCGCGGAGAGCATTACCGTGCTGGTGTCCGGCGCGGTGCTGATGGAGGGAACGCCGGCGGAGGTGGCCGCCGATCCCCGGGTGCGCGCCGTGTACCTGGGGGAGGGCGGGCATGACTGATCTGCTGGCGGTCCGCAGCCTCTCCGCCGGCTATGGCGGCGCGGCGGTGCTGCACGGGATCGACCTGACGTTGGCAGAGGGACGCTCGCTGGCCGTGCTCGGCCGCAACGGCATGGGCAAGACGACGCTGCTGAACAGCATCGCCGGGCTGACCCGCCGCTCCGCCGGGACCGTGGTGCTGGCCGGGCGCGACATCACCGCCCTGCCGCCGGAGCGCCGGGCGCGCGCCGGCATCGGCTGGGTGCCGCAGGAGCGCAACATCTTCCGCTCGCTCACCGTGGAGGAGAACCTGACGGCCGTCGCTCGCCCCGGCCCATGGGACGTGGAGCGGGTGTACGGCCTTTTCCCCAGGCTGCGGGAGCGGCGCCGGAACGGCGGCGACCAGCTCTCGGGCGGGGAGCAGCAGATGCTGGCCATCGGCCGGGCGCTGGTGCTGAACCCCCGCCTGTTGCTGCTGGACGAGCCGACGGAAGGTCTGGCCCCGGTGATCGTGGAGGAGGTGCTGGCCGCGCTGCGCCGCATCATGCGGGAGGAGGGGCTCTCTGCCCTCGTGGTGGAGCAGCACGCCCGCAAGATCCTGGGCGTGACGGATGAGGCGGTGATCCTGGAGCGCGGGCGCGTGGTGCACCGCGCGGAGAGCGCGGCGCTGCGCGGGGACGCCGCGGCGCTTGAGCGCTACCTCGGCGTGTCCCGCGCGGGGTGAGGAGGCCGGGGGAGAACCCCCGGCCGCCGGGGCTCAGCGGCCCCAAATCTCCTCGGACAGTTCAGCCACCAGGCGCAGCTTCGCCCACTGCTGCTCCTCGGAGAGCTTGTTGCCCTCCTGGGTGCTGGCGAAGCCGCATTGCGGGCTGATCGCCAGCTGCTCCATGGGCAGGAACTTCGAGGCGTCGTCCAGGCGGCGCTTCAGCTCGTCCTTGCTCTCCAGCTCGCCGGTCTTGCTGGTCATGATGCCCAGCACCACCACCTTGTTGCCGCGCGGCACGAAGCGCAGCGGCTCGAAGCCGCCGGAGCGCTCGTCGTCGAACTCCATGAAGTAGGCGTCCACGTCGATCGCGTTGAACAGCACCTCGGCCACCGGCTCGTAGCCGCCCGTGGCGATGAAGGTGGACTGGAAGTTGCCGCGGCACAGGTGCATGGACATCGCCATGTCCTTCGGCCGCGCCTTCGTCGCGCGGTTGATCATGCCGGCATAGATCTGCAGCAGCCCCTCGACGTGCTCGCCGCGGCGCTTCAGCCCTTCGATCTGCTGGGGATCGCAGAGGTACGCGATGTTCACCTCGTCAAGCTGCAGGTAGCGGCATCCGGCCGCGTAGAAGGCGCCGACCGCCTGCTCGTAGGTCGCGCCCAGGTCGTCGAAGAACTCGTCCATGTGCGGATAGACGGAGCGGTCGATCGCCTCGCGCCCGCCGCGGAAGTGAACGACGCTGGGGGAGGGGATGGTCTGCTTGGGGATCGCCGTGCGGGTGCGGGATGCGGTGTAGCGGAAATCCTCGATCATGCTCGGCTTCCAGCCGATCTTGCCCGTGACCCGCAGCTTGTGGCCGAGGGTCGCGCCCTTGAAGGCCACCTTGTCCTCGGGCTCGTAGATCTCGATGCCGTCCAGTCCGCCGAGGAAGTCGTAGTGCCAGTAGGCGCGGCGGTACTCGCCATCCGTCGCGGCGCGCAGGCCCACCTCCTCCTGCTTGGCCACGGCGCGGGCGATCTGCTCGTCCTCCACCGCGCGCAGCCCGGCGGCGTCGAGGCGCCCCTCAGCGCGGGCGGCGCGCGCCTCTCGCAGCGCCTGCGGGCGCAGGAGGCTGCCGACATGGTCGGCGCGGAAGCTGGGGAAGTTGGCCGCCCTCGGCCGGTCGATCGTGTCCGAGTGGGACATGGCTTGGCATCCTGACGTCAAGGGTCACCGCGCCCCAACCGTGGAAGCACCCCGTTCCCGGGCGGCGCGCCGGCGTCATCGCTGGCAGGTCTCCTGGCTCGCGCCTCGCCGCCTCTCGCCGCCTTCCCGGTTTGAACCAGTGGCATCGGGCGATCGGCTCCGCGCTGACAGTTGCGGGGGCAGCCATGGCCTTTCACCATGTTCCCTGTGAAGCCCAACCGGGCACCAGCCCGACCGATTTAAGGCCCGGCCCTGGGGGCGTCAAACATCGAGGTGCCGAATGCTGCACGCGATGGTCGGGCCGCCGGGGATGCCTGCAACAAGCAGTTCGGGTTCATGCTGGCCTCCCATTCGATGCTGCAGCCGCCGCGTGCTGCGCTGGAACGTCGCTGCCGGCCCGTGCGGCGCGAACGAGCGCGGCCGTGTGCCGGGCAGGCGTTGATCCGCAGAAGGTATCGGGTGCGGTTGCATCCGGTTAGGCGCTAGAAGCTACGGGAGGCTATAAGCAGGTCTTCTGGATGGCGCGCACCGACCGCAATGATCTTGGGGCCTTCCTCGCCGTGGCGCGAGAGCGGAGCTTCACGCGGGCCGCAGCGAAGCTCGGCGTCTCCCAGTCAGCCCTCAGCCAGACCTTGCGAGGGCTGGAGGCGCGGCTCGGCTTGCGCCTGCTGACCCGCACGACCCGCAGCGTCGCTCCGACCGAGGTGGGCGAGCGACTGCTCCGGACTCTTGGCCCGGCCTTCGACGGCATCGACGCCACCCTGGCCGAGCTCAGCGCCCTCCGCGAGAAGCCCTCCGGCACCATCCGCATCACGGCGGGCGAGCACCCGGTCGAGACGATCCTGATGCCGGCGCTGGAGCGGATCCTGCCTGATTACCCGGACGTCAGGTTCGAGGTCGATGTGGACCACACCCTGACCGACCTCGTCGCCGGGCGCTACGACGCCGGCATCCGCTTCGGCGAGCAGGTGGCCAAGGACATGATCGCGGTCCGCATCGGGCCGGATGTGCGGATGGCGGTCGTCGGCTCGCCTTCCTACTTCGCCGCACGGCCGCGGCCGAAAGTGCCGCAGGACCTGACCGGGCACGCCTGCATCAACATCCGCCTGCCCACCCATGGCTCGCTCTATGCCTGGGAGTTGCAGAAGGGGAAGCACGAGCTGCGCGTGCACGTCGAGGGACCGCTGGTGTTCAACCACGCCCCGATGCTTCTGCGATCTGCCCTGGCCGGCCTTGGGCTGGCCTGCGTCTTCGAGGACCAAGTGGCAGAGCATATTGCCGAAGGGCGGCTCATCCGTGTCCTCGCCGACTGGTGCCCGCCCTTTCCCGGGTATCACCTCTACTATCCCAGCCGCCGTCAGCTCACTCCTGCCTTCGCCCTGCTGGTCGAGGCGGTGCGTTACCAGGGATGAGGCCGCAACCACGCGGTCCTCTCCGGGGCTCGCAGGTCCTCAGGCCTGCATTGGCCGTCGGGTGGCGCCTCCTGTCCGGCAGTTCGAGCCGCCAGCCGAAGTCACCGGCGGTACTGCTCGTCCGAGACCTTCTCCATCCAGGTGGCGACCTGCCCGTCCACCTGCTCCGTCAGCGCGATGTGGGTGACGCCGGTCGTCGCCGCGGCGCCGTGCCAGTGCTTCACGCCGGGTGGGATCCACACCACGTCGCCCGGGCGCATTTCCTCGACCGGGCCGCCCTCGCGCTGCACCCAGCCGGCCCCGGCGGTGACCACCAGCACCTGCCCGACCGGATGCGTGTGCCAGGCGGATCGGGCGCCGGGCTCGAAGGTGACGCTGCCGCCGGTCATCCGCGAAGGCGCGGTCGCCGGGAACAGCATGTCCACGCGCACACGGCCCGTGAAGTAGTCGGCGGGCCCTCTCGCGGAGGGCTGGGAACCCGCGCGGCTGATCCTCAGGCTTCCCTGGTCCTGCGGCGCTCCTGGCTGGGCCTGCGCCGCCGCATCCGCGGGGATGGCGGCCGTGGCGAGCAGGGATGTGGTCATGGCAAGGCTGGCCAACAGTTTCATGCCAGTGCTCCTTCGGGTGGACGGGTCAGTTCGGCCGGCTGTCGAAGACGCCCTTCAAGACTGGAACGGCCGAAAAGGCGTTCGGCCATCCGGCATAGAAGGCGAGGTGCGTGACGGTCTCCGCCGCCTGCGCTCTCGTCAGGCCGTTATCCATGGCCCGGTTCAGGTGGTACGGAACCTGGGCCACCTGACCCGCCGTGATCAGCGCGCTGATCGTGACGAGACTTCGGTCCCGCGGGGCGAGGTCGGGGCGAAGCCACAGGTCGCGGAACAGCGTGTCCGTCGTGAACTGCTCCAGGCCGGGGACGACCGGGCGGACATTCTGGGCCACCCCCGCCGCGCGCCGGGCCTCGGCGGCCTCGTCCAGCGGCAGCGGATCGGGCTGCGCGGCGGGAAGCTGATCCGCGCCGATGCCGCGCGCCGCGAACACCGCCTTCGCCGCCGTGGCGGCGCCCGTGGCATTCGCCCAGCCGGCGTAGAAGGCGAGGTGGGTGATGAGGCCGGAGATCTCGGCGGGCCGGACGCTGCTGTCGAGCGCCAGGCCCAGGTAGCGCGGCAGTTCGGATGCCTGGTTGCGGGCGATGAGTGCGGAGAGGGTGACGATGCTGCGGTCCCGCGGGGAAAGGTCGGGGCGCCGCCAGAGATTGCCGAAGATGGTGCCCGCCTCGTAGCGCTCCAGCGCCGGCGCGACCGCCTGAAGGTCCGCGGAGGGCGGCGGAGATGCCGTGCCTTGCGCTTGCGCGAGGGACGCGCTGCCCAGGGCAATGAACATGGTCGCGGCAGCCAGATGCTTCATCTGTCGTCTCCGTTCCAGGCAGGCGGGATCATCTCCGCCCGGGAGGCCGGAGGAGGGCAGTGGGGCCGGTTGCGCGGACGGCGATGCACGCCCGCGCGGGCACGCCTGTCAGCGGGAAGGGAGGGGCACCCCGGCGAGGGGCCCGTAGCCCGGCATCTTGTAGAGCTTGTCCTGGCGGCCCTGGATGTCCGGCTCGTAGACCTCTGCCGTCCACTGGTCGGGCTGGACGTCCTCGATCGCGACCGACACGGAGCCTTCGCTGCTGCCGGCTCCGTCGATGATGGCCTGCGCCACCAGTTCGGCGATCCTGGCCTTCTGCTGCTCGGACCGGCCGGCGTAGAGCTTGACGACAACGTGGGGCATGGTCGTCTCCGGCCTCAGGATGCCTGGTACTGCTCGTCGGTGACGTGCTCCAGCCAGTCCACGGGCGAACCGTTCAGCTTCTCCTGGATGGCGATGTGGCTCATGGCGGTAGTGGGCGTTGCGCCGTGCCAGTGCTTCTCGCCGGGCGGGAACCAGACCACGTCACCCGGCCGGATCTCCTCGATCGGGCCACCCTCCCGCTGCACCAGGCCGCGTCCGGCGGTGATGATCAGCGTCTGTCCCAGCGGGTGCGTGTGCCAGGCGGTGCGGGCGCCGGGCTCGAAGGTGACCAGGGCGCCGGCGACCCGGGCGGGATCGGGAGGGCTGAACAGCGGGTCGATGCGGACCGTTCCCGTGAAGTACTCGGCCGGCCCTTTCGCGGAGGGCTGGGTCCCTGCGTGCGTGATGTCCATCGTCTCTCTTCCTCGCTGTTCGAGCGGGCGGGCCACCTTCGGGCGGCCCGTGGTCATCCTGGCAGGAAGTTGGTGGCCAGGTGCCACCGACATTAGGGCTGAAAAGCGGAATGAACCTATAAGGGCTCCTTCTGAGTGGAAGGAGAGGCGGATCAGCGGAATCCCCCGGGACCGCTTTGCCCGGTCGTTGTCCCTCCGGCGGCCGGCGGAAGGGCGTCGCGGTTCCTCGGGGCTGGACCTATGCGGCGCCGCATGGCACGGCAAGGGCGGGCGCCGAAGCCCCGCCGGATCATGCCCGCAACGGCCTGGCCGGATCGTTGTACCTCAACCGGGATCGTAAGATGGAACGCAGGACGCAAGCCCCGGACCATGCCCGGACGGGGGTTCCGGGCCTTGACGACGTTCTCGGCGGCGGGCTGTCCCCCGGGCACATGTTCCTCCTCGAGGGCAGCCCCGGCACGGGGAAGACCACCATCGCCCTGCGCTTCCTGCTCGAGGGTGCGGCGAAGGGCGAGCGCGGCCTCTACATCACCCTTTCCGAGACGGACCGGGAGCTGCGGGCAGGCGCCGCCTCCCACGGGTGGACGCTGCCCGAGGAGGTGACGGTCTTCGAGCTGGTGCCGCCCGAGAGCATCATGGACGAGGCACAGCAGCAGAGCCTCCTCTACCCCTCCGACCTGGAGCTCGGCGAGGCGACCCGCCAGATCTTCGGCGCCTATGAGCGCATCCAGCCCGTCCGCGTGGTGCTGGACAGCCTGTCGGAGATCCGGCTCCTCGCCCAGAGCTCCCTGCGCTACCGCCGCCAGATCCTCGCCCTGAAGCACTACTTCGCCCGGCTGGGCGCCACCGTCCTGCTGCTAGACGACCTGTCGTCGGAAGCCCTAGACAAGACCGTCCACAGCGTCGTCCATGGCGTCATCCGCCTGGAGGAGCTGGCGCCGGATTACGGCGCCGAGCGCCGCCGGCTGCGGGTGTCGAAGTACCGGGGCCAGGCGTTCCGGGGCGGCTACCACGACTTCGCCATCCGCACGGGCGGGGTGCACGTCTTTCCCCGCCTCGTCGCCGCGGAGCACCGGACCAGCTTCGGCCGCAGCCGCGCGACGAGCGGCATCGAAGGGCTGGACGCGCTGCTGGGTGGCGGGCTGGAGCAGGGCTCGAGCGCGCTCATCCTGGGGCCGGCGGGCACGGGCAAGAGCACCTTCACGCTGCAGTTCGTAGCGGCCGCCGTTGCCCGCGGCGAGAAGGCGTCCATGTTCGTGTTCGACGAGGAGCTGGGCCTGCTCTTCAAGCGCACCCGGGCCATGGGCTTCGACATGGAGGCGATGCAGGCCAGTGGCGCCCTGCATATCGAACAGCTGGACGCGGCGGAGCTTTCCCCGGGCGAGTTCTCCCACCGGGTGCGGGAGCAGGTGGATGTGGCCCAGGCCAAGACCGTGGTGGTGGACAGCCTCAACGGCTACCAGGCGGCGATGCCGGACGAGAACTCACTGGTCCTGCACATCCACGAACTGCTCCAGTACCTCAACCGCCAGGGCGCGACCACCATCCTGACGATCGCGCAGCACGGGCTGGTCGGCGACATGAAGTCGCCGGTGGACGTGACCTATCTCGCGGATACGGTGATCCTGCTCCGCTACTTCGAGGCGCTGGGCAAGGTGCGGCGGGCCGTGTCCGTCATCAAGAAGCGCACCGGGGCGCACGAGGACAGTATCCGCGAGTACCAGATCGGCGAGGGAGGCCTGATCCTGGGCCCGCCGATCGAGAACTTCCAGGGCGTCCTACGCGGCGTGCCGACCCTGGTCGGCAGCCCGGCGACGCTGCTGGACCTGCAAGCCCCGAAGTGATGCCCTCATCCGAAAGATCGGCGCCCGAGGCGCTGGTCTTCACGCCAAACGGGCGCGACGCAACCATCGCCGCGGCGCTGCTGCGCGAGGCGGGGGCGGCGCCCAGGATCTGCCCCGACCTCGCCGCCTTCGAGGCCGCCATCAGCGACGAGGCCTGCTTCGCGGTGCTGACCGAGGAAGCCCTGCAGCACGCCGATCTCAGGGGCATCGCGGCCCGCGTCGCCGCGCAGCCGCCCTGGTCGGACCTGCCCTTCATCGTCCTCACCCGCAGCGGCGGCGGGCCGGAGCGCAACCCGGCCGCGGCGCACCTCTCCGAGGTCCTCGGTAATGTCACCTTCCTGGAGCGGCCGTTCCATCCCATCACCTTCGCCAGCGTCGCGCGAACCGCCCTGAAGGGGCGCCACCGGCAGTTCGAGGCGCGGGCGCGGATCGAGCAGCTGCACGAGAGCGAGGGGCGGCTCTCCACGGCCTTGCAGGCGGGCCGCCTGGGAACCTGGGAGTTCGATGTGGAGAGCGGCACGCTGGGCTCTTCCGATGCATGCAAGGCCGTGTTCGGGCGCACCCCGGAGCAGCCCTTCGGCTACGGGGACCTGATCGCCAGCATCCATCCCGAGGACCGCCCGGCCATGCAGGCCGCCGTCCGGGCCAGCATCGAGAGCGGCGCAGACTATCTCATCGAGTACCGCAACATCTGGCCGGACGGGACTCTGCACTGGGCCGAGGTCCGCGCCCGGCTTGTGCGGGACCGGGACGGGAGGCGGCCCAGGCTGGTGGGGGTATCTTCCGACATCACCGCCCGGCGCACGGCCGAGGAGAACCTGCGGCGCCTGAACGAGACGCTCGAGGAGCGCGTCGCGGCGCGCACGGCGGAGCTTCGCCAAGCCCACGAGGCCGTGCTTGTCGAGGCCGAGCAGCGCCGCCTGGCGGAGGAACTTCTGCGCCAGAGCCAGAAGATGGAGGCGGTGGGCCAGCTGACCGGCGGCCTGGCGCACGACTTCAATAACCTGCTGACCGGGATCATCGGCAGCCTCGATCTCATCCAGCGCCGCATCGAGCAGGGCCGGAGCGAGGAACTGGGGCGCTACATTGCCGCGTCCAAGGCGGCGGCGGGGCGCGCGGCTGCCCTGACGCACAGGCTGCTGGCCTTCTCGAGGCGGCAGACGCTCGACCCGAAGCCGATCGCGCTGAACCAGCTCATCGCCGGGATGGAGGAGCTCGTGGTCCGCACGGTGGGACCGGCCATCGAGCTGCGCTCCGCGCTGCAGGAGGATCTCTGGGCCACGCTCGTCGATCCCAACCAGCTGGAGAACGCCCTCCTCAACCTCTGCATCAACGCGCGCGACGCGATGCCCCAAGGGGGGCGACTGACGATCGGGACGGCGAATGCATCGCTGCGCGGCCATGCGGCCGGCGCGCTGGAGCTTGCACCCGGCGACTACGTCCTGTTGGACGTCGAGGACACCGGGACGGGGATGAGCGAGGAGGTGATGCAGCGCGCCTTCGATCCTTTCTTCACGACCAAGCCGCTCGGCCAGGGCACCGGCCTGGGCCTGTCCATGATCTACGGCTTCGCGCGGCAGAGCGGCGGGCAGGTGCGCATCGAGTCCGAGCTGGGCCGGGGCACGAGGATGCGCCTCTACCTGCCGCGCCACGCCGGGCCTGCCCTCGAGGCGGGAACGCTGCCCGCCACCGCCGATGCGCCGCGGGCGACGGCCGGGGAGACGGTCCTGGTGGTGGACGACGAGGAGACGGTGCGGATGCTCGTCGTCGAGGTGCTGCAGGATCTGGGCTACGCGGCGGTGGAGGCGGCCGATGGCCAGGATGGGCTGAAGCTGATCCAGGCCGGCGGGCGCATCGACCTGCTCGTGACCGATGTCGGCCTGCCCGGGGACATGAACGGGCGGCAGCTGGCCGATGCCGCGCGGGTGGTCCGGCCCGGCCTGCGCGTCCTCTTCATCACGGGTTACGCCGAGACGGCAGTGGTCGGAGAGGGCGATCTCGAGGAGGGCATGCAGGTGCTGACCAAGCCCTTCGCCATGGATGCCCTGGCCAGTCGCATCCAGGAGATGATCAGAGGCCGCCAGCGGTAACGGCCCGGTCGCCGTCCGCTCGACCGCACTCGCCGTTCCGGCATCCTTCGGGAAGGCCGCCATCGCGATGATTTTCGGGTGGCAAGGCGAACCGTGCTACCTCACCGCCATGGATACCAGACCCCCCACTCCCCGAGCCGTCCTTGTCGGCATCCAGATGCCGCAGGTCGATGACGTTGCTCATGAGGCCAGCCTTGAGGAACTGGGGCGCCTGGTGAAGACGCTGGGCTATGAGGTGGTCGGGACTGTTTCCCAGAAGCGTGAGGGCACGGGCGCGGGATCGCTGCTGGGCAGCGGCAAGCTCGCCGAACTGGCGGCGATGACCGGAGGAACCGGCGTGGTCGGCTCGATGGCACCTCCGCCGAGGTCGAAGGCCCGGGCGCGGTTCGAGGGAGCGTCCAACGCCGCCGATCCCGCCGGACCAGAGCCCGAGGCCACCCGCTGGCCCGAGTTCGTCATCGTGGACCATGAGCTCTCGCCCAGCCAGATCCGCAACCTGGAGAGGGCGACGGGGGCTCAGGTGCTGGACCGCACCGGCGTCATCGTCGAGATCTTCCACCGTCACGCCAACACGCGGGAAGCGAAGCTGCAGGTGGAGATGGCGCGGCTGAAATACGTGGCGCCGCGCCTGCGGGAGTCCTCGGGCGGCGGCGAGCGGCGGCAGGGGCCGGGCGCGGGCGAGAGCAACCTCGACCTGGACCGCCGCAAGATCCGCGATCGCCTCGCGGAGCTGAAGGAGCAGCTGGAGGCGGTGCAGCGCGACAGCGACAATCGCCGGTCCGCCAGGCGGGACCAGCTGCGGGTTGCGCTGGTGGGCTACACCAATGCGGGCAAGTCTTCGCTGATGCGGGCGCTGACCGGCAGCCAGGTGCTGGTGGAGGACAAGCTCTTTGCCACGCTCGACACCACCGTGCGCATCCTGCAGCCGGAGACCCGGCCGCGCGTGCTCGTCTCGGACACGGTGGGGTTCATCAAGCAGCTGCCGCACGACCTCGTCGCCTCGTTCCGCTCGACGCTGACGGAAGCTCTCGAGGCCTCGCTGCTGCTCTTCGTCGTCGATGCCTCGGACCCGACCTACGAGGCGCAGCTCGAGGTAAGCCGGAGCGTGCTGCGGGAGATCGGAGCGGATGTCGTGCCGTCCCGGCTGGTGCTGAACAAGATGGACAGGGTGGACGAGACGGGGCGCGCCGCGCTGGCGGCGAAGCATCCGGACGCGATCATGTTGTCCGCCCATTCGCCCGGCGATGTGAGCGCGCTTCAGGACACCATCATCGCCTTCTTCGAGGCAGAGATGATCGAGGACGTGCTCCTGCTGCCTTACGCGAAGCAGGGACTGATCGGCGAGGTGTACGAGAGTGCGCGAGTCCTGTCCGAGGAGTATGACGAGAGCGGGCGGGTGCTGAAGGTACGCGGCCTGCCCGGCGCCATCGCGCGGCTGCGGCAAAGCCTCGCGGCAGCCTGAAGAAGCGAAGGGGGAAAGGCCCGCCCGCGCTCCGGCAGCTGGTTGAACCCGACGGCGCCATTTCCGGGTGCGGGCCGGTGGGTATGGCGCGGCGATCGGGCGAGGCAGTATCCTACTGGAGATCCGCGCCGATCGCTCGCCTTTGTCCCGCAGATGCCCTCCCGACAGGTGACACCATGACGCTGCGTCCCAAGCGCCTCTACCTGGTCCGGCGGAATCCTTCGCTGACCCGGGAGGAGTTTCCGGGCCGCTGGATGCGGCATGGCGACCTGTCGCTGAGTTTCCAGGCGAAGCAGGGCTTCGCGAACGTGTATCGCTACCTGCTCTGTCCGGTCATGCAGCCCCAATCTGGGAAAGGACCTGAACACGGCGGAAATGGCGTGGCCGACGGCGTCGGCATGTTGTTCTTCCGCGACGAAGCGGCCCGCGAACGCCATCACGCCTCGGCCGCGCAACGGGCGGCCATGGAAGCGGACGAGGACGAAACCTTCGCCGAGCGTGTGAACGGGACATCCCTCTTCGTCGTTGAGCAGGTGGCGCTGGACGGTCCGCTCACGCCTTTCCTGCTCACCACGGTCCTTCGGCGCCGGCCGCACGTGACGCCGCAGGCGTTCGAGGCATGGTGGAACGACGTCCATGTCCACTCGGTCCTCCGTGCGGCACCGGCCTTGCGCCGATTTGTCGGCAACATCCCCATGGAGGACGGGTCTGGTGACCTGCAGGCCGATCTCATTGAGGAACTGTGGTTCGTGAGCTTCGAGGATCTGAGACGCACCCTCGAGGACACCGCCTTCGCTGAAACCCGCGGCGCCCTGCTGGAGCAATGCGATGTGGTGTCCCGGCTGGAGAGCGAGGTCCGGGTCCTCCATGACGCGGACCCAGGTCCGACCTGACGATGGACCTGGTCCGGGCGCGGGGGACGCTCTTCTCCTGGCGAAGCGCGCCGCCGGGCTCCGCGAGGACCGGACCTAGCCCGCCGGCGCCCCGTTGATCGTCAGGATCGTTCCGCTCGTATAGCTGGACCGACGCGAGGCCAGGAACACGGCGGCGCTCGCGATCTCCTCCACGGTGGCCGCCCGGCCGAACGGCATGCCGGCCTGGAGCTCCTGCCAGCGCCCCGCATCGCCCAGCTCCGCCGCCGCGCGGGCCCGCAAGAGCACCTCGTTCCGGTCCGTCGCGACAGGGCCGGGGTTGATGCCCACCACGCGGATGCCGTCCTTCCCCGAGCCGATGGCCAGGCTGCGGGTGAACGCCATCAGCGCGGCATTCCCCGTGCTGCCGGCGATGTAGTCCGGGCTCATCCGCTCCCCGGCGGAGCCGATGATGTTGACGATAACGCCGCCACTCGCCTTCAGCGCGGGGTAGAGCGCGCGGCTGAGACCGATGTAGCCGAACACCTTCAGGTCCCACGCCGCGCGCCAGCGCGCGTCATCCACGTCAAGGAGGTTGCCCGCCGGGATGGCACCGGCATTGTTGACGAGGATATCGAGGTCCTCAACCTCGGCTGCGACGCGCTCCAGTTCCGCTTGGCGCGACAGGTCGGCTGGGATGGCCCGCGCGCCCCCGCCCATTTCCTGGGCCAGCGCCTCCAGCGCGGCGGTGTCCCGCGCGGCGAGCAGCACGCGGCAACCCTCGGCCGCCAGCGCCCGCGCGATGCCGCGGCCGATCCCCTTGGAAGCACCGGTGACGAGCGCCGTGCGCCCGGACAACTCCAGATCCATGCCGTTCCCTCCGTCCGCCGAATCCGATGGCGCTTCTTCTGGCAGCCAGCTTCGTCCGATGGACGACAGCAATCAAACCCGAAGGCTCCTCCGGGCAAGTCGACCGGATCCGGTTCGAGCGCCCTGTGCTGACGCCGTCACGTCGTCCCACCCTCGTGCCCGGCGACGAGATCGGCAAAAACACGCCCGCCCGACTGGATATGATCCCGCATGGCGGCCCGTGCCCCATCCTCGTTCCCGGCCAGGACGGCCTCGAGCAGCGCCCCGTGCTCCCGCCACGAGGCCTTCACCCGTGCCGGCTGGCCGAGACTGCTGCGGTGGTAGGAGAGCATACGCCGGCGCGTGAGGCGCAGCTGCTCGGCCAGCACGGCGTTCCGCGCGCCCGCGTAGATGGCGCCGTGAAAGGCGGCGTTGGCGGCCATGTAGGCCGCGGTGTCCAGCCGCTGCATCGCGGGCCGTGCCTCCGCGTGCAGCGTGCGGAGCCATTCCCGTTCTTCCCCGGTCATGCGCCGGGCTGCCAGGCCGGCCGCTTCCGCCTCCAGCGCCGTCAGCACCTCCACCATGCCCAGGGCAAGGCCGGGCGAAAGGCCCTGCACCACCGCACCCCGCCTGGGAACCATGCGGACCAGCCCGATGGCCGCCAGGTGCAGCAGAGCCTCCCGCGCTGGGGTACGGGACACGTCGAAGCGGCTGGCCAGGCCCTGCTCGTCCAGCGTGTCGCCGGGCAGCAGTCGCCCCGCGTCGAGGTCCTCCTCGATCACCTGCAGAAGCGCGCTGCTTGTCCGCCTCGCCACCGGCCCGCCACTCGCATTCTTATGGGGTACTTGCGTATACATAACGTCGATGCTCTAGTTCCGTCCAGCCCGGGCCGCAGAACCGGGGGATGGAGGAGAATGATCATGGCGCGGGATCCGCGGCCGCACGCGTCCGCTGTCGCCCCATGATCGTCCTGCACCACGCCTGGCGCTCCAGCGCGTCGCGCCGTGTCCGGCTCTGCCTGGAGGAGAAGGGGCTCACCTACGAGAATCGCGTCGTGGACATGGCGGCGATGGAGCACCACGCGCCCGAGTATCTTCGCATCAACCCCAACGGCGTCGTGCCCACCCTGCTGCACGATGGCCGGCCGCTGCACGAGAGCGGGACGATCTGCGAGTACCTGGACGAGACCTTCCCTGACCGGCCGCTCCGCCCGGAGGACCCCTACGGGCGCGCCCTGATGCGGAACTGGATCCGGTACGTCGACGAGCGGATCGGTCACCTCATCGTCTTCAACTGGCGCTACCGCCTGCAGGCCGCGGCCGCCGCGCTGTCCGACGAGGAACTGGCGGAGCGGGTGCGCCGCATCCCCAGTGCAGAGCGGCAGGAAGCCTGGCGCCGCGTTGCCCGCCGGCCCTTCACGGAGGAGGAGCGAACGGCAGCGCGGGCGCAGCTGGTTGCCCTTCTGGGCCGGATGGAGGAGGCGCTGGCGCCCTCCGGCTGGCTCGTGGGTGCCCGTTACTCCATCGCGGACATCGCGGCCGTTCCCTTCGTGAAGCGGATTGAGGAGGAGATCGCGCCGGAGCAGGTGACGCCGGCGGCGCACCCCCGGGTCGCGGAATGGTGGGCACGGATCCAGGCCCGCCCCGCCTTCGCGCGCGCAGGGATCGGCCCGTTCTGGGACGCGCCCGTCATGACAGGTCATACCGAGCCGGAGATGCTGACTTGACTGATGGATTTGAGACCGGGGTGCCGGGCCTGAGCATCGCCGGGGCGGTGGCCACCATTCGCCTGAACAGGCCGGCGGTGCACAACCGCATCGAGCTCTCGGACCTGGCGGCCCTCGGCGGGATCATCGACACCATCGAGGCGAATCCCGAGGTGCGCGCCGTCATCCTCACCGCGAGCGGCCGTTCCTTCAGCTCCGGCTTTCACATCGGCGAACTCAGGCCCGGGGAGGGGGCCGATGAGTCGGCCTTCGGACGCTTGGCGGACCGGTTGGAGGCACTGCGCCAGCCCACGATTTGCGCGCTGAACGGGGGCGTGTACGGCGGCTCCACCGACCTTGCCCTGGCCTGCGACTTCCGCATCGGCGTCACGGGCATGGCGATGTTCATGCCCGCGGCGCGGCTCGGCCTGCACTACTACCCGAGTGGCCTGGGCCGCTATGTCAGCCGGCTCGGCCTCAACGCTGCCAAGCGGCTTTTCCTGACCGCCGAGAAGCTCGAGGCCGAGGAGCTGCTGCGGATCGGCTTCCTGACGGAACTTGTTCCACCGGAGGCGCTGCAAGCGCGTGCCGCGGCTTTGGCCGCCATCCTCGCCGCCAATGCGCCGCTGGCGGTACAGGGCATGAAGGCCGCGCTGAACGGCATCGCCCGTGGCGAGTTGGACGCCGAGGCCGTCGCGGCCACGATCCGTCAGGTCCGCGCTTCCGAGGATCTGCGGGAAGGCAAGGCCGCCTGGGCGGAGAAGCGCGCGCCGGTCTTCACCGGGCGCTGAAGGACAAGAGGAAGGGCAGGACAGGATGATCACGCGCCGGCTTACCCTTGCCGCACCCGCGCTCCTAGCTGCCCGCGCCGCGGGTGCCCAGGGCTTCCCCAACCGTCCGCTCCGTGTCGTCGTCGGCTTCACCGCCGGCGGGGCGACCGACCTGGCCGTGCGGACCGTCGCGCCGCGCCTGTCGGAAGCGCTCGGCCAGCCCGTGGTGGTGGACAACCGGCCCGGTGCGGGCGGCAACATCGCGACCGAGGTGGTGGTCCGCTCGCCGCCCGATGGCTACACGCTGCTTCTCGGCACCATCGGGCCCATGATCATCAATCCCGTCATCTACCCGAACCTGCCCTTCGATCCCCTGGCCGATCTTGCGCCCGTTACCACCCTCGTCCAGTCCTCCACGGTTCTCGTCGTGCCGGCCTCGCGGCCATGGCGCAGCGTGGCGGACCTCATCGCCGCTGCGAAGGCCGCGCCGGGCAAGCTGAACTGGGGCTACAGCGGTGTCGGCACCACGGGCCAGCTGGCGGCATCCCTGCTGAACCAGCTCGCGACGATCGAGACGGTGGGCGTGCCATATCGCGGTGGCGCACCGCTGATGACCGACCTCATCTCGGGGCGGCTGGACTTCACCTTCTCCACGACCCCTCCGGCGCTGCCGCAGGTGGAGGCCGGCAAGATCCGCGCCCTGGCCGTGCCGACCCTGCGGCGCGCGCCGGGCCTGCCCGACGTACCCACCATTGCCGAGAGCGGCGTCGCGGACTTCAACGCGGAGAACTACTTCATGCTGCTGGCCCCGCGCGGCACCCCGCCCGAGGCGATTGCCACCTGCAACGCCGCGGTCCGGAAGGCGCTGGCGGACGCGGAGGTGGCCACCCAGCTTCGGCGCCTGGGGCTGGAAGGGCAGGCCAGCACACCGGAAGAAGCGGCCGAGTACCTGCGCACGGAGGTGCGCCGCTGGCGCCCCGTTATCGCGTCCAGCGGCCTGCAACCCGAGTAGTCTGGGCCGAACTCGCGCTCAGTGCCTCTCAGTCGTCAGCGCCCGCTGGCCTCTGCCAGAGCACCTTCATGAAGGGCGCGGGGACCAGCAACTTGTTCTCCTGGTGCACGACCATCGGCCGCACCTTCGCCGCATAGGCCTTCCAACTCGGGTCGGCCGTAAGCCGCGCCCGCCGCTCCGTGCGCTCCGCGAGATCCTCGTAAGCCCAGAGGTGGACCACCTGGTTCAGCGGGCCGAACTCGGTCGCGTAATAACCCACCATCCGGCCGAGGATCGGCTGCTGGATCGCCAGGCCCTCGGCCTCGTAGGCGGCAAGGTAGGCCGGGGCCTGCCCGGCATGCAGCGTGTAGATCCGTTCTTCGACGATCATCCGCCTCTCCTCCGGGAGCAGCCTTGCGCAGGCCATCGGTCTGGTACTACCAATTTGGTAAGACCAGTTCGGAGGATCGTCAAAGGGTGATCGCCATCCCTGCTACGGGGGACGAGCGGGCCAACCTGATCGGCCGCCTGCTGCCCTTCATCGCTCACCGCCGCCTGGAGCCCGGTGACCGCCTGCCTTCCGAGCGGGAGCTGGCGGAGCGCTTCGGTGCCAGCCGTGGGGCGGTGCGGGAAGCGCTCGCGGTACTGGAGGCACTGCGGGTCGTCGAGCGGCGCCCGAACTCCGGCATCTACCTGCGCCCGGTGGACCGGCACGGCTCCATCGAGGCCATCGTCCTGCAGGCCGAACTCGGCATCCCGCTGACCGAAGCCGAGGTGCGGGAAGTCGTGGAGCTGCGGCGCATCCTGGAAATGCAGGCCGTGCGGCTCGCGGCCGAGCGCAGGAGAACGGAGGACGTTCAGCGGTTGGACGAGATCCTGGCGCGCACGGACGCTGTGATCGCCGCCGCCGGCAATCCGGCGGATGAGGACGCGGCCTTTCACCTGGCGATGGTGGAGGCAACGGGGAACCACGTGTTCCTGCGCGTTGTGAACGCCTTCTACCTCATGTCCCGCAACCGGCGGCGCGCCTACTTTGCCGATGGCAGCCGCGCGCCACTCTCACAGCGGCAGCACCGGGCCATGCGGGACGCGGTGGCAGCGGGCGACCCGGACGCCGCGGAGGTGGCCATGGGCGGGCACCTGCGGGGTGTCGAGAGCTACTGGATGGAATTGCTGGAGAAGCGGGCACGCGGCGACTGAACCCGCGGCTCACCGGGAGGAAATGAGAGGACCATGAAGGTCACGGACGTCATCTGCCACGTGCTGCAATCCAAGGTGGAGCAGCCCTTCACCTCGGCCCGCGGCTGGCTCTACACCACGCGCGCCTCCTGCATCGTCGAGGTGCGGACGGATGAGGGCATCACCGGCTGGGGCGAGTGCTACGGCCCCGCCATGGTTAACAAGACCATCATCGAGACGCAGTACCGCGCCCGCGTGATCGGCCGCGACCCCTTCGACGTGGAGGTGGTCTGGGAGGACCTCTATAACCGCATCAAGGATTACGGCCTCACCGGCATGACCATCGCCGCGCTGTCGGGCATCGACATCGCGCTCTGGGACATTATCGGCCGCGCTGTGCGCAAGCCCGTGCACAAGCTGATCGGCGGCGCACACCGGACGGAGGTGCAGGCCTATGCCACCGGCCTCTACTTCATCGACATGGACCGCTTGGTCGAGGAGGCGGTGGAGGAGGCGGTGGAGTACGCGGAGCAGGGCTTCCGCGCCATCAAGATGAAGATCGGGCTGGGCGACCCGAAGCTGGACCTGCGCCGCGTGAAGGCGGTGCGGGAAGCGATCGGGCCGGACATCAAGCTCGCCGTCGATTCCAACCACTGCTTCACCGTGCCCCAAGCTATCCGCCTTGGCCGCGCGATGGAGGAGCACGACATCCTCTGGTTCGAGGAGCCGATCAGCCCCGAGGACCATGACGGCTATGTGGAGGTCACGCGCGCGCTGGACATGGCCGTGGCGGGCGGGGAGAACGACTTCACGCGCTGGGGCTTCCGCGACGTGATCGCGCGCAAGGCCATGGACATCGTCCAGCCCGATGTCTGCGCCGCCGGCGGTATCAGCGAGTGCCGCAAGATCGCCGCCATGGCCTCCGCCCACGGGGTGGAGTGCGTGCCCCATGCCTGGGGTTCCGCCATCGGACTCGCCGCCACCGTGCAGTTCATCGCCGCGCTGCCGGACATGCCGCCGGCCTTCCGCCCCATGCCGCCGATGCTGGAGTTCGAGCAGACGCCGAACCCCCTGCGCGACCACTTGGCGAGGGAGCCGATTGTCCAGCGCAACGGCATCGTCCGCGTGCCGGAGGCGCCGGGGCTGGGCATCGAGGTCGATATGGCTATCCTCGAACAGTACAAGGTGGCCTGAGATGCTGGTCGCGCTGACCGACCCCATCGACCCGGCCGGGGAGGCGGTGCTGCGCGCCGCCGGACACGATGTGCAGCTTCCCGGCCCGGACGGGCTGGACGCCCTTCTCGCCCGCGCCCAGGCGGTGGTGGTCCGCCGCAAGCTGCCGGACGACCTCTCCGCCCGCGCCCCGCGCCTGCTGGCCGCCGTGCGCCAGGGTGTCGGCGTGGACATGATCCCCGTGGAGGACTGCACCGCCCACGGCGTGCTCGTCGCCAACGTGCCCGGCGCCAACGCCGATTCCGTCGCGGAGTTTGCGATCGCGCAGATGCTCGCCATCGCGCGCCGGGCGGAGACGATGCACGCGGAGCTGCTGGCGAAGGGGTGGGACATCGCCCGATCCCGCTCCGCCACGGCCTTCGAACTGCGCGGCCGCACGCTGGGCATCATCGGCGTCGGCGCCATCGGCACAAGGCTGGCCGAGATCGCTGGCCCCGGCTTCCGCATGCGCGTGCTTGGCCACCGGCGGGGCAGGGGAGAGATGCCGCCCGGCGTGGAGCGGGTGGATCTCGACGCGCTCTTCTCTGACAGCGACTTCATCGCGCTGGCCTGCCCGCTGACGCAGGAGACGCGCGGCCTAGTCTCCGCCGAGCGGATCGGCCGCATGAAGCCGTCCGCCTGGCTCCTCAACCTCGCCCGCGGCCCCGTTGTGGACGGCGCGGCGCTGCTGGAGGCTCTCCGCGCCGGACGCATCGGCGGGGCGGCGCTGGACGTGTACGACGAGCAGCCGCTCGCCCCGGCCCATCCGCTGCGCGCCCTGCCTAATGTCATCCTCACGCCGCACGTCGCGGGGCTGAGCTCGGAAGCGGTGGAGCGCATGAGCACGGGCGCGGCCGAGGAGGTGGTCCGCATTCTGTCAGGCGCCCGCCCGCGCTCCTTCATCAACCCCGAGGCCTGGGAGGCCTCACGCGCGCGCCGCGCCGCCCTGGGCCATCCGGCCGAGGAGGCCGCCGCATGAGGATCTCCCGCGTCCAGGCCACCTGGTGCCGCGTGCCCATTCCCTATGAGCGCCAGCACACCAGCGATTTCGGCCGCGTGCCCACCTTCGATTCCGTCATCGTTCGGGTGGAGACGGACACCGGCCTCACCGGCTGGGGCGAGGCCAAGGCCGGCGTCGGCAGCGCGGCCGCCTGCGCCGGGCTGGCGGCGATCATCAACGACGACTACGCGCCGCTGCTGCTGGGCCAGGACCCCCGCGACATCTCCCGCCTCTGGGACGTGATGTACAACACCCCGCGCGAGGGATACGCGGTTTCTGGCGGCTACGCGCTGCCGCAGGTCGGGCGCCGCGGCCTCTCCGTCTCGGCCATCGCGGGCGTGGACGTCGCGCTCTGGGACATACTCGGCAAGTCGCTGAACGTGCCGGTCTGGCGCCTGCTCGGCGGCAAGCGCGTGGACAGGATGCCCGCTTATGCCTCGGGCGGCTGGGCCGATGCCGCGAACATCGGTGAGCAATTGCAGGGCTACTGCGACAAGGCCGGCTTCCGCGCCGTGAAGATGCGCGTGGGCGTGATGGACGGCTCGCCCGCCCGCTCCGCCGCGCGGGTGAGGGCTGCGCGGGAGAGGCTGGGCCCGGACATCCGCCTCATGGCCGATGCCCACGGCACCTGGACCGTCGCCGAGGCGCGCGCCTTCGCACGCATGGTGGAGGATTGTGACCTCTTCTGGTTCGAGGAACCGGTGAGCGCGGACGACAAGGCCGGCATGGCCGAGGTGCGCCGCTCCTCCTCCGTCCCGATCAGCGCCGGGGAGAGCGAGTTCACCCGCCATGACTTCCGCGAGATCTGCGAGCTGCGGGCCGCCGACGTGCTGCAGCCGGACCTTGCCATCGCCGGCGGGCTGACCGAGGGGCTGCGCATCTCCGCCCTGGCCTCCGCCTTCAACCTGCGCCTCGCACCGCACCTCTGGTCCGGCGCGCCGGCCTTCGCGGCGGGGATGCACCTCGCCGCCACGCAGAGCGCGGGCTTCATCCTGGAATACTCGCTCGGCCACAACCCGATGCTGCACGACCTGATCGAGGAGAGCTTCCCGGTGGAGGACGGCCACGTGGAGATCCCGGACCGCCCCGGCCTGGGCATCACCGTGCGGGAGTCCTTCCTTCAGCAGTACGGGCAGGAGGGTCGGGCATGAAGATCGCAAGCGTCGAAGCCTTCCCCACCTCCTTCCCCGTACCTGAGGGCGGCGGCGTCGCCCTCGGCGTCGGGCGCGCGGTGAAGCGGGATGCGGTGGTGGTGAAGGTCACCACGGAGGACGGGATCGTCGGCTGGGGCGAGAGCCACCACGGCCGCGCCCACACCGCCGTCGCCGCCCTGTTGCAGACCACCCTGACGCGGCTGGTGAAGGGCATGGACGCCACGGACGTGGTGGGGGTCTGGAACCGCATCTATCGCGGGCAGCTCGCCAGCCACGGCATGGGGGCCGGCTGCGCCCTCGCCATGTCCGGCCTCGACATGGCGCTCTGGGACATCCGCGCAAAGGCCGCGGGCTGGCCGCTCTACAAGCTTCTCGGCGGCGCCGCGCGCGCGGTGCCCGCCTATGCCGGCGGCGTCGCGCTCGGCTACCAGCCACCGGAGGAGCTGGTGGAGGAGGCGCGGCCGCATCTGGGGGCAGGCTACCGCGCGCTGAAGCTCCGCATCGGCGACACGGTGCAGAACGACACCGCGCGGATGGAGGCGGTACGCCGTGCCTTCGGCGCCGAGGTGGACATCCTGGCAGACGCCAACACCGCCTACTCCCTCGCCGATGTCCGCCGCGTGATGCCGGTCATGGACGAGCTGCAGATGGGCTGGCTGGAGGAACCTTTCCCGCCGCACGACCACCGCGCCTACCGGGAGGCGCGCAGCTACGGCCGCACGCCGTTGGCAGTCGGGGAGAATCACTTCACCCGCTATGAGTTCGCGCCGCTGCTGGAGGCGGATAGCATCGGCATCTGGCAGCCGGACCTGTCGAAGTGCGGCGGGCTGACGGAGGCGCTGCGGATCGCCGCCATGGCCTCTGCCCACAAGATCCAGGTCCACCCGCACAGCTCCATGACCGGGCTGAACCAAGCGGCCACCATTCACTTCCTCTGCGCCATCGACAATGCCGGCTACTTCGAGGCCGACGTGTCGCGCGGCAACCTGTTTCGCGACGCACTGGTCAGCGAGCCCTGGCGGATCGACGCCACTGGCTGCGTGCGGCCGAACGAGGCGCCCGGCATCGGCGTGGATGTCGATGAGGACTGGCTGCGGGCGCACCCCGCCATCGAGGGGCCTGGTTACGTGTAGCGCGTATCCCGGACGACCACCCCGGAAGAGAGGGTGGCGCCAAGCAAGAGGAGGAGTCCATGAATCGCACCCACAGGCGCGGCCTGCTCGGCCGCATCGCGGTCGCGGCGCTCGCGGCCGGCATCGCCCTCTCGCCCCTGGCCGGACGAGCGGCGGAACCCGGCTTCAGCCGCGATGTCCGCTTCCTCAACGCTTTCGCGGCGGGCGGGACCTCCGATCTCATCGGCCGGATCCTGGCGGATCAGCTCAGCAAGCAGATCGGCCAGCAGGTGGTGGTCGAGAACCGCACCGGTGGCGGCGGCGTGGTGGCCGCGCAGGAACTCACCCGGAGCGCGCCGGACGGCCACACCATCCTGCTGGCGTCCATGGGCATCCTGACCATCACGCCGCAGATGCAGGCCGTTCCCTATGACGTGGAGAAGGACCTGGTGCCGGTGGCGAACATCGCCTCGGTCTACAACATCTTGGTCACCGGGCAGCGCTCGCCGATCCGCCGCTGGCAAGATCTGGCGGACATGGCGAAGGACCGTTCGCGCACCGTGACCTGCGCGACTGTCGGCGCCGGCTCCAGCCAGCAGCTCTCCTGCATCCTCTTCGCGGCGCTCACCGGCGGGCAGATCACCCAGATTCCCTATCGCGGAGGAGCGCCGGCGATCCTCGACATCTCCACCGGCCGGGTGGACATCATGTTCGGCAACATGCCGGAATTCCTAGGCCAGATCCGCGACGGTGGCCTCCGCGCCGTGGCCTATGGCGCCAGTGAGGCCTCGCCGCTGATCCCGGATCTTCCCGTGATCTCGCGTGATGGGCTGCCCAACTTCGTCATCCCCAGCTGGTTCGGGGTGGTCGTGCCGGGCCGCACGCCCGACGCCATGGTGGCACGCTGGAACGCGGAGCTGAACCGCGCGATGGAAGCCCCGGAGGTGCAGCGCCGCTTCACGGAGAACGGGCTGCAGCGCCTGGGCGGCACGCGGGAGGATTTCCTGCGCCAGATCGCGGTGGACCGCCAGCGCTGGGGTGGGATCATCCGTGAGCACAACATCAGGGCGGAGTAGCGACGCGGACCTGTGGTGAGCCCAATCGCCCCTGGAACGCCCGTGACGGCGTGACGCCGGGAATCCGACGGCCGTAGCGGCCAGGCCGGTTCTCAGCCGGGTAGCGAGGAGGCACGTTGAACGGGGCGCGGCACCTTCTCTGGGGTGCCGGTCCCGGCATTGTCCCAAGCGCGTCCTCCGGGCATAGGCCTGGGCCAGGATCCTTTCGGGACGGCCTCACCGATGCTTCCCTCGCAACGCCTGACCGCGCCGCCCGGGGCTCTCAGTCCGTCCATCCCGGCGACGGTCTGGATGCTGGGCTTCGTGAGCCTTCTGATGGACGTCTCCTCCGAGATGATCCAGACCCTGCTGCCGCTCTACCTCGCGGGCGGCCTCGGCGCCTCGGCCGTGACCATCGGCTTCATCGAGGGCCTGTCCGTTGCCATCGCGACCGCGACAAGGTTCCTCTCGGGCCTGTTCGTGGACTGGAGCCGCCGCAGCAAGCCGCTGGCCGTCCTGGGCTACGGGTTGGGGGCGCTATCACGGCTGGTCTTTCCGCTCGCCGCGACCCTGGACCTCATCATCATGGCGAAGGCCATGGACCGGGTGGGCAAGGGCATCCGCGGCACCCCGCGGGACGCCATGATCGCCGCGGTAAGCCCGCCGGAGATCAGGGGCGCGAGCTTTGGGCTGCGCAAGTCGCTGGACACAGTGGGGGGCTTTCTCGGCCCGCTGATCGCGGTGCTGGTGATGGTCCTCATGGCCGGCGACATCGTGGCCGTGTTCTGGCTGGCGGCGGTCCCGGCGGCGCTGGCGATGGCAGTCCTCGTCCTCGGCGTGAGGGAGCCGCCGGGGACGCGCGCGGGGAAGCGCGCCGATTTCCGGCTCTCCGAGGCGCTGCGCCTTAACCGCGCCGTCTGGGCGGTGATCGGCATCGCCGCGATCATCATGCTGGCGCGGTTCAGCGAGGCATTCGTGCTGCTGAAGTCGCTCGAGGCCGGCTTCTCGCCGACCTGGGTCCCGCTCTCGATGGTGATCATGCACGCGGTTTACGGGCTGGCGGCCTATCCGGTCGGCCGGTTGTCGGACCGCATCGGCCACACGGGGCTCCTTCTGTGGAGCATGGCCTTCCTGGTCGGCGCACATCTGGTCCTCGCCTTCGCGGCGACGGTGCCGGTCTATGTCCTGGGAACGGTGCTCTGGGGTCTGCACATGGGCTTCTCCCAGGGATTGCTGGGGGCGATGATTGCCGCAGCCACGCCGGATATGCTGAAGGGCAGCGCGTTCGGCGCATTCAACCTCGTGACGGGCGCGGTCGTGCTGGCCGGGAACACGGCGGCCGGCTGGGTGTGGCAAAGCCATGGGTCGGAGATGCCGTTCCTGCTCGGTGCGGGCCTGTCGCTGATGGCCATGCTGTTGCTCGCGATCAGCGCGCGAAGGCGGAGGCTGGGCTAAGCCTGCCCGCGAAGGAGTCCCTGCATGGATGCCTCCCTACACCATGTTCCCTCGGCCAGAGGCGCCGGGCGCGACCGGGAAGCCTTCCTCCGGATCCTGCTGGTCTTTCTTCGCCTCGGCCTGACTTCCTTCGGCGGGCCGGTCGCTCATCTCGGCTATTTCCGGGACGAGTTCGTCACACGCCGCCGCTGGCTGGACGAGAAGGGCTATGCCGACCTCTTGGCGCTGGCGCAGTTCCTGCCTGGGCCGGCCAGCAGCCAGGTCGGCTTCTCGCTGGGCGTGCTGCGGGGCGGCCTGCCCGGTGGGATCGCCGCCTGGCTCGGCTTCACCCTGCCATCGGCCCTGCTGATGCTGCTGGCGGCCTACGGGGTGGAGTGGACGACGGGCGGCACCGGTGCGGGCATCGTGCACGGCCTCAAGCTCGTCGCGGTTGCCGTGGTGGCGCAGGCCGTCTGGGGCATGGGGGGAAGCCTGTGTCCGGACAGGCCCCGGCAGACGATCGCACTGTTGGCCACCGTCGCCGTTCTGCTCCTGCCCTTCGCGTTCACGCAGGTCGGCGTGATCCTCGCCGGTGCGGCGGCGGGCCTGATCCTCTACCGGGGCACGGACGCGGGACCACCGGGCCGCGCGATGCCCTTCCGCGTTCCCCGGGGCGCGGCCATCGCCGCGCTGGCCCTGTTCCCCGCCCTGCTGGCCGGGCTGCCACTGCTGGCCGCAGCGGCCGGCTCTCACACCATCACCATGGTCGAGGCGTTCTACCGGGCCGGGTCGCTCGTCTTCGGCGGTGGTCATGTGGTGCTGCCGCTGCTGGAGCGCGCCTTCGTGCCGACCGGCTGGATTGGCGCTGACGCGTTCCTCGCGGGCTACGGCGTGGCGCAGGCGGTGCCGGGGCCGCTCTTCACCTTCGCCGCCTTCGTGGGTGCGGCCCAGAGCCTGGCGCCGGGCGGCCTCGTCGGGGCGGCACTCGCGCTGCTGGCGGTGTTCCTGCCGGGGATCCTGCTGATGTACGGCATGCTGCCGTTCTGGGAAGCATTGCGGCACCAGCTCGTGGCGCGCGCGGCGCTCCAGGGCGTCAACGCCGCCGTCGTCGGCCTGCTCGCCGCGGCGCTGTTCAACCCGATCTGGACCTCCACCGTCCACACGCCTGCCGACTTCGCGGTGGCGCTGCTGGCCTTCGCGGCGCTGGTCTGGTGGCGGGTCCCGGCTTGGCTGGTTGTTGCCCTGACAGCTGCGGCGGGTGCCGTGCTGACCGGGATCTGACGCGTTCCTGAGCCGCGAAATCGGTTCCGCGATTGCGGAGTGGGAACGCGGACATCCGGTGGCAGATCCTGCTCCGCCACCCTCCATCCCGAAGCGGTCCTCTGGTTCGGATGTCCTGAGCTTCCCCTCTTGGAGAGGAGGTGCAAAAGGGGCTGGGGAGGAACCCGCCTATAATGTCCGCTTTCCCTACTGCTGCTCAGAAGTTCGACCCTGCGCGGGCCAACGACTACCGAGCCCAGAGCCGTATTGCCTTGGCGGGGTACGATGCCTGCCATGAACTGGCCGCTTGCATGCTCACTGCGACACTCGGCGCGGGAAGCACGGCCCGCGTCCTCGTCGTTGGAGCGGGAGGAGGGGCGCAGGAGATCCTCACCGCGGGCCTTCTTGAGCCGAACTGGCGCTTCACAGCCGTAGACCCCTCAGCCCCGATGATGGAGATCGCGCTCGCCAATCTGGAGCAGAAGGGATTGCTCGGGCGTACCGAGATCCATCTTGGCTACGTCGATGACCTCACGTCCGACGAGCTTTTCGACGCGGCAACCCTGATCGGGGTGCTTCATCACCAGCCAGGCGAGGAGTCCAAGCGCCAACTCCTGCGATCCGTCGCAAGCCGCCTCAGGCCGGGCGCTCCGCTGATCCTGGCAGGCAACCGCTACGCCTACACGAGTCAACCGCTGCTCCTGGCCGCCTGGGGTGAGCGCTGGCGCATGCAGGGCGCAACAGCCGAGGAAGTGCAGGCCAAGCTTGGCAAGATCCTCGAAGGGGCTGATCCTCCCGCTTCGGAGGAAGTCGTCGCCGAACTCCTGGCTGATGCAGGCTTCGAACAGCCGACCTGGTTCTTCTCAAGTTTGTTCTGGGGGGCATGCCTGGCGAAGCGCGGCAAGGACCACCTCGCTTAGCCCCGGAGGCCGCCCAATCTGCCGTAAGGGACAGCATCGAGCGGCCTCATTCTGTGGAACGGTCTCGGGGCGGGATGACCGACCTGAGCGGGTAACGGCTAGTCCGCCGAAATCCTCGCGGCCGTGATGATGCCTTTGTAGATCGCGGACTCGCGGGTGATCCGCGCCGCCATGTTGGTGGGGCTGCCGCCGATGCCGCTGATTCCGATCCGCTCCATCAGCGCGGTCACCTCCGGCAATCGTAGCGCCTCGTTGATCCCCTGATTGAGGCTCTCGAGCACGGGCGCGGGGGTTCCGGCCGGGGCTGCGAAGCCGGTCCAAGAGGTCAGGGTCAGGTCGCGATGGCCCAGTTCGCCCGCCGTAGGCACGTTGGGCAGGAGGCGGGAGCGCTCCGGGCCGGTGCTCATCAGCGCCACGGCCCGGCCGCCCTCGACATGCGGAACCACGTTGGCCACCGCCTCGAAGAACAGGTCCACCTGGCCGCCGATGAGGTCGTTCATCGCCGGCGCGCCGCCGCGGTAAGGTACGTGGGTCAGTTCCGTGCCAGTCACGCGGGCGAAGAGCGCGCCCAGCAGGTGCGGCAGGCTCCCGCTGCCGGCGGAGGCGTAGGTGATCCGCCCGGGGGAGCGCTTCGCGGCCGCGACGACGTCCGCGACGGAGGCGTAGCCGCTCCTGGCGTGGGTGGTCAGCACCATCGGACCCTCGGAGGCCATGGCCACCGGCGCGAAGGAGGCGGCGGGGTCGTAACCCGCACTCGCGTAGACGAAGGGCGCGATCACGAAGGTGCTGGTGGTACCGAACAGCAGGGTATGCCCGTCGGGGGCGGCGCGCGCCACGTACTGGGCGCCGATGGTGCTGCCGGCTCCGGTGCGGTTCTCCAGCACGAAGGGCTGGCCCAGCTTGCGCTGCAGATGCAGCGCCACCGCCCGCCCCAGCGGGTCGGACTGCCCACCGGCCGCGAAGGGGCTGACGATCGTCACGGGTCTGTCCGGGTAGCCCGCCGCCTGGGCGCTACGCGCCATCAGGACGGCCGCCATGCCGCCGCCAAGTCCGCGCCGCGTGATCGTGGCCATGCTTCCTCCTCCAACCCGTCGCAGTTCTTGCCCCGATCTTCCCCAGATACGGGGCAGTGGCAAGCCGGATTTGATATTGACGAAGAGAGTTCGCATTTGCTGAATGCGACTGGCTTGAAGCGGGTGCCGGGAAGATGACGATATCGGGGAATGGGCGGCAGATCCTGATCGCGGGCGGTGGCCTGGGCGGTCTCGCGGCGGCGCTCGCGCTCCTCCAGCGCGGCTTCGAGGTGCAGGTCCTCGAGCAGGCGGCCGAGCTGCGCGAGGTGGGGGCGGGGGTTCAGATCAGCGCCAACGGCTCCCGCGCCCTGCACGCCCTCGGTGTCGGGCAGGCAGTCGAGCGGGAGGCTTGCACGGCCAGCGGCAAGGAGATCCGGCTCTGGAGCTCCGGACAGACCTGGAAGCTCTTCGACCTCGGGGCGGAATCCGTCGCCCGCTACGGCCATCCCTACTACACGGTCTACCGCCCGGACCTGCACGGCGCGCTGGCGGAAGCGGTGCGCCGGGCCAGCCCGGACGCGATCCGCCTCGGCGCCCGCGTCGTCGGCTTCGCCCAGGACGCGGACAGCGTGACCCTGCACCTGGCCGACGGCAGCGAGGTGCGGGGCGATGCGCTGATCGGCGCGGACGGCATCCACTCCCGCATTCGCCACGGCCTGTTCGGGGAGGACCGCGCCCGCTTCTCCGGCATGCTGGCCTGGCGCGGCGTGATCCCCATGGCCGCCCTGCCGGCCCATATGCGCCGCACCGTCGCGACGAACTGGATCGGGCCGGGGCGCCACGTGGTGCATTACCCCCTGCATCACGGGGAGCTGATGAACTTCGTCGGCATCGTCGAGCGGAGCGACTGGCAGGTGGAATCCTGGACGGAACGCGGCACGACGGAAGAGTTGGCCGCTGACTTCGCCGGCTGGCACGAGGACGTGCACGCCATGATCCGCGCGATCGAGGTGCCCTACAAATGGGCGCTCATGCTGCGCCCGCCGCTGGAGCGCTGGACCGAGGGCCGCGTCACGCTCCTCGGCGACGCCTGCCACCCCACCCTGCCCATGATGGCGCAGGGCGCCGTGCAGGCGATCGAGGACGGCTTCGTGCTCGGCCGGGCGCTGGAGGCGCGGCCGGGCGACATTCCCGCCGCCCTGCTGCGCTACGAGGAAGCGCGGCGCGAGCGAACCAACCGCATGGTCGTCGCCTCCGCCGAGAACGCCGCCCGCTTCCACAACCCTGCCCTGGCGGAAGCCGCCGGCGCCCAGGCCTATGTGGACCGCGAATGGGCGGAGGACCGCGTGCGGGAACGGTACGACTGGCTTTTCCGCTACAGGGTGGACGAGGTTGCGGTCTGACCGAACCGGGCGAGGGGGCGTCGTTTGACGGTGGGCACCGGCCGGCCGCTTAGTTCGGGGATGACGCGACAACCCGCCACCCGGCTGGATCCCGAGGCTGACACAGCTCCGGAGCAACGCTCCATTCAGTCGGTCGTCATCGGCTTCCGGCTGATCGAGGCGCTGGAGGCCGCACCGGGCCCGCTTTCCCTGAAGGAGCTCGCCGCCGCGGCGGGCATGCCGCCCAGCCGCGCGCACGCCTATCTCGCCAGCCTGCGGGCCGTAGGGCTCGTTGCCCAGGACGGGGAAGGGGGGCGCTACGATCTTGGGCCCCGGGCCCTGTCCCTCGGCCTCGCGGCGCTCGGCCGGTTGGAGGTGCGCGACGCCGCGCTTCCCGCGATGCGCCGCTTCCGGGACGGGACGGGGGAGGCCGTGCACCTCTCGGTCTGGGCGGGGCAGGCGCCCGTCATCGTGTCGCGCCTGGATGGGACGCGGGGCGGCTCGCTCTCTATCCGGATCGGCACCATGCTGCCGCTGGAGCGCTCCGCTTCCGGGCGGATTTTCCTGGCCTTCCTGGACGAGGCCGATGCCGGGGCGCGCGAACGGCTCGGGGAAACCGTGGACCGGGTCCGGGCGGACCGGATGGCGATGACGGACGGCCTACTCAACGCGGGCTTCGCCGCGATTTCCGTTCCGGTCTTCGACCACCTGGGCGAGATAGCGGGCGCGATGACGACGCTGGGCGCGGCCGGGCACCTGGACACATCACCCGACGGACCGGCCGCCGAAGCCCTTCGCGCGGCGGGCGAGAGCGCCTCCGCGGCCCTCGGCTACCAGCCGGAAAGCAACGCTGAACCCGAAGGCCGCTGACGCCGGGCCGGGCATCGAAGACAACCGTCACCCTGCGCTCAGGGCCGGGGAGAATGGCGCCGCCCGCGAGAGAGCCGGGCGGCCGCTCAGGAGAACCTGGGTGCCGCGGCCCGAGGGAGCCGCGGCGCGCCAGCTACCGGGTTGGCGCTGCGGGCGCTGCTCCCTTGCCGGCCGCCCACCGGTCGCGCAGGGCCATTAACACCGTGAGCAGCATGAAGCCTACGGCGGCACCGAAGATCCAGCGCGGCTCCCCGTGGTCCAGGATCCAGCCGAACAGCAACGGGCCGGCGGCCCCGCCGACATTGAAGCCGGTGGAGACGATCCCGAAGGCCCGCCCCGATCCCCCGGGCGGTGCTGCGGCCTGCACCATCATGTCCCGCGACGGGGCGATGACGCCGGATAGAAACCCCGCAGCGCCGAGGGCGAGCGTCAGCGCCAGGGCCCCGAGGTCCCCGACGGCGACGAGCAGGGTCAGCAGCGCGGTCAGCGCGAAGGCGGCCGCCGCGACATCGCCGTGCCGACGTGTCCGGTCCGCAAGGAAGCCGCCGACCAGGACGCCGAAGGCGCTCAGCATCAAGAAGGCCGTCAGGGCGGCATTGGCCTGGGTGAGGGTGATCCCATAGCCGCTGACCAGGGCGGCGACCGAGAAGTTCTGGATGGCCCCGTTCGAGAAGCTGAGCAGCGCGAAGAACACGGTCAGCGAGATGATGGCAGGCGTGAAGATCGTCCCGCCGGTCGGGCTTCCGCCGTCGGCCGGCTGCTTCCCGGCATCGGCGGGGCCCTGCGCCGCGGGCACGCGCATCGGCAGGATGAAGGCCACCAGCAGCACGCCTGCGAGGCCCACCACGCCGAGCGCCAGGCCGGGCCCGCCGAGGAGGGCGAGGCCGATCAGGACCGCGGGGGCGATGGCCGTGCCGAGGTAGCCTGCGAAGGTATGCAGGGAGAAGGCCCGGCCCATCTGCGCCTTGGGAATGCCGGCCGAGAGCAGGGCATAGTCCGCGGGATGGAAGGCACCGTTGGCGAGCCCCGCCAACGCCGCCCCGACGAGCAGCCAAGCGTAGGTTCCGACCAGCCCGATGGACAGCAGGGCCAGCCCACCCAGGCCGAGGCCGGCCGCCAGCACGCGCCGGGCGCCGATCCGGTCCACCAGGAAGCCGATCGGCGCCTGGGCCACGGCCGAGACGACGTTGAAGACCGTCAGGGCCAGGCCGAGTTCGACGAAGCCGACCTGCAGCCTGTCGCGGAGGAAGGGAAAGAGAGGTGGGAGGGCAAGGATGTAGACGTGGCTGACAAGGTGGGCGAGCGACACGAGCAGCAGGAGACGCTTGGCGCCCGACGGCCGTTCACTTCCCAGGTGCGACTGCACATCCCTGCCAACCGCCCGCAGATCGACTTGGCGCGACGACAATGGCGTTCCCCTCATTCCTGGCGGGCCCTTTTGAACCGGGCCTTGGTACGACGGGCATGGGTCCCACGGCCCAGGTGCCAGCGCAATCATCCAGGCCGGGTATCAGGGTCGATGAGGGAGCAACGGTTGCGGTGGGCGGCCCCTTACCGCCGGGCCGGAACGGACTGCCGGGCGACCGTCATGAAGGCCGACGCAGCCGGCGAGAGGCTGCGTCCCGCGCGCGAGATCAACGCCACGTCCCGCCGGACCCTGGGCTCCTCCAGCGGCAGCGCCACCAGCCCCATGGCCGGCGATTGCCCGACCAGGTAGCCCGGCAGCAGGGCGATGCCGAAGCCGGCCGCCGTGAGGGAGAGTGCGGTGGCGAAGAAGGACACCTCCCAGGCCGGCTCCAGCGAGCGGCCCTGAGCTGCCAGCGTCTCGTCGATCAGGGTGCGGATCGGGTTGCCGGGCACGACGGAGATGCACGGCTCGGCCAGCGCCTCGGCCCATGAGAGCCGAGGCCGCGCGGCAAGGGGCGCGTCGCCGCGACAGATGGCGCTGATCTGGTCGCTCAGGAGCGTCTCGGTGCGGATCCCCGTCGGGACCTCGCCCACCGTGCCCATCCCGATCTCCGCGATGCCCTCCTCCACCATCGGGACGACCCGGTCCGGGGAGACGTCGCGGAGGACCAGGCGGATGCCTGGATGGCGCTCGACGAACACGCGCATCATGCCGGGGAGCATGACGGCGGCGATGGCGGCGGAGGCCGCGATCACGAGCTGCCCGCCCCGCCGCGCCGCCAGTCCCTGCACGCCCGCGAGAAGGCGGCCTCTCTCCTGCAGCACGCGCTCGGCGCCTTCCAGGGCGTCCCTTCCTGCCTCGGTCAGCTGAAGCCGGCGCGTCGTTCGGTCGAGCAGCCGCAGCCCCAGCTCCGCCTCAAGCTGCCGGAGCAGGAGGCTTATGGCGGATGGGGTCAGGCCCATGCGCTCCGCCGCGGCCGTGAGGCTTCCCTGACGGGCGCACAGCACGAACGCCTCAAGTTGCCGCAGCGTGGGGTTCACGAGATTTCCTCACGAATGATCTATGATTATTCGATAATCCTCAAAGGCGCCATCACCTAGAACCGTATCTGCGCCCAGGCTGGGGCAGGGAAGCGGGAGGTCGCCATGGCTGAGCAGATCCGGACGGGCGTGCTGGTGATCGGCGCGGGGCCTGTCGGCCTTGTCCTGGCCATGGACCTCGCCTGGCGCGGCGTCGAGGTCACGGTCGTGGAGACGCGGGCCGAGGGGGAGCCGCCGAGCGTGAAGTGCAACCACGTCTCCGCGCGCTCCATGGAGATCTTCCGCCGTCTCGGCGTGGCCGCGGCACTGCGCGACGCGGGTCTCCCCGCCGACTTCCCGAACGATGTCGCCTACCGCATCACCGCGACGGGGGAGGAGCTGTCCCGCATCCCCATTCCCTGCCGGCGCGACCGCTACACGGCGAAGACCGGGCCGGACACACATTGGCCGACACCTGAGCCGCCGCACCGGATCAACCAGATCTACCTGGAGCCGATCCTCTTCCGGCATGCCCAGGCCATGCCGACGCTGCGGATCATCAACCGTGCGCGCGTGACGGGTTTCGAACAGTCCGAGGTCGGGGTGGTCGCGCGGGCCGAGCGGCTGGACGGTGGCGAGCCGCTTGAGATCTCCTGCGACTACCTTGTCGGCTGCGACGGCGGCGCCTCCTCCACGCGCAAGGCGATTGGGGCGACGTTCCGCGGAGACCCGGTGGTGCAGCGCGTGCAATCCACCTTCATCCGCGCCCCCGACCTCCTGGCGCGCATGCCCGCCGGCCCGGCCTGGGCGACTTTCTCCCTCAACCCTCGTCGCAGCGGCAACATGTACGCGATCGACGGGCGCGAGACCTGGCTGATCCACAACTATCTGCGGGCCGAGGAGACAGACTTCGAGGCCGTGGACCGCGACCGCTGCATCCGCCTCATCCTCGGCGTCGGGGAGGACTTCCAGTATGATGTGATCAGCAAGGAGGACTGGATCGGCCGCCGCCTGGTCGCGGACCGCTTCCGCGACCGCCGTGTCTTCATCTGCGGCGATGCCGCGCACATCTGGGTGCCTATGGCGGGCTACGGCATGAATGCCGGCATCGCGGATGCGACGAATCTGTCCTGGATGCTGGCGGGCGTGCTCTCGGGCTGGGCGGAGCCCGCCATCCTCGACGCCTACGAGGCCGAGCGCCTGCCGATCACCGACCAGGTCTCCCGCTTCGCCATGGAACACGCCATCGCCCTGACGAAGCAGCGCGGCGGCGTGCCGGGCGACATCGAGGCGCCGGGGCCGGAGGGCGAGGCCGCGCGGCGTCGCCTCGGCCAAGAGGCCTACGAGCTGAACGTCAACCAGTACTGCTGCGGCGGGCTGAACTTCGGCACGTTCTACGACGCGTCGCCGATCATCGCCTATGACGGCGAGACGCCGCCCGCCTACAGCATGGCGGGCTTCACCCCCTCCACGGTACCGGGCTGCCGCACGCCCCATCTGTGGGACAGGGAAGGTCGATCGCTCTACGATCGCCTCGGGCCGGGCTTCACCCTGATCCGGACGGACCCGACGCTGGACGTGGCGCCGCTGCTCCGGGCCGCGGAACGCCGTGGCCTACCCCTCTCGGTACTCGACCTCGAAGGGGGGGAGGGGGAGACCGCCTACGCGCAGCACCTCGTGCTCTCCCGCCCGGACCAGCACGTCGCGTGGCGCGGCGACCGGCTGCCGGCAGACCCGCAGGAGCTGATCGACCTTATCCGGGGCGCGCGGACGATGAAGGGGGCGCGACGCGCCGGTGCTGGCCAGGCGGAAACCGCTCAGTTGAGCCAGGCCGGCTAAGTGCGCTCTTGCCAGTACGAGACGACCCGGCTGGCGGAACTCAAACCCGAGCGCCGTTCTCCGGAACGACGCGCCTCATTCGACCTCTGGCGCGACTTTCGCGGCCCGGGCCGGCCGAGCCTTGTCCTGCCCCGTTTCCCAGGCTTCGGGTTGCGCCTGCTGGCGCGCGACCCGCATGAGCTTCTCGAGCAACGAGTCCAGCGCAGCGATCTCCGCCGGGCTGAGCGCGGCATTGAAGGCCGCGTCGCGGGCCCGGGCTGACCGCATGAGGCCCTCATAGACGCGACGGCCGCTTGCCGAGAGGCGAAGGCTCACCTCCCGCGCGTCGTTGGTGCCCGGGGTACGCAGGACCAGGCGGCGCTCGACCAGCCCGCTGATCGCGCGGCTCGCCAGGCTCTTGTCCAGACCGCTTTCGAGCGCCAGCTGCTTCAGCGTCATCGGGGCGAAATCACCGAGGAGGGCGAGCATGCGCCACTCCATGAGGCTCACGTCGAACTCGACTTTGTAACGACGCGCCGCACCCTGGCTGAGAGTATTGGCCAAGCGGTGGATGCGGTACGACAACAGATCCTTGATGGTCTTGTCCTGTGAAGCCCCGAGAGGGCTGGCGGATCTGCCCGGCAACACGGTGTCTCCGAATGTCGGAATAATTAGTCTATCAGAATCGGCGACCCTGGATACAGGCTCGGCCCCGTGTGGTCGAGGTTGACTCCGCCGGCACATAGTTTACGAAGTCAACGAATTCCGGGCGCGATCCTGGATTGCCGCGGTCGGCGGCGGGAGGCGACACGGGCAATGAGGCTGATCGAGGCCGAGGGCAAGGAGTTGCTCGCACGGCATGGCATCGCGGTTCCCCGTGGCGTCATGCTGCCCGAGGGCGAGCTTCCCGCGGGCGCTGAAGCCTGGGACGGCATGGTGCTCAAGGCCCAGATCCTGGAGGGCGGGCGCGGGCGACGCGGCCTGGTTCGCCGCGTTGGCCCGGGCGATGTGGCCGCGGCGCGTACTGCCATGCGCTCGATCCTCGGGCCGGCTCTGGAAGGTGCGGGGTTCCTGCTGGAAGAGGCCGTCGCGCCGGTCCGGGAGATGTTTCTGGCGCTCCGGGTGGACGGCACCAGCCAAGGCATCGAACTCCTCTTCTCGGCGGCCGGCGGAGTGGCCGTGGAGGAGGGCGACGCGCCAATCCGCCTCGTGCTGGACCCTGGCGGCCTCCGACTGGCCGAGCAGGTCCATGCGGCCCTGAAGGTCGTGCTGCCGCCCGCGCTCTCGGCGCGCGTGGCGCGGGAAGCTGTGCGCCTCCTCCGGGTGATGGAGGTCGAGGACCTGACGCTGCTGGAGATCAATCCGCTGGCCGAGCTGGCCGGGGGGCGGCTGGTCGCGCTGGACGCTAAGATGGTTCGCGACGATGCCGCGGCGGGCCGCCACGACGCCGCGGCTACCCGGGCCAGCAATGCGCTGGAAACTGCCTCGCTCAGTCCGTTGGAACGCCGCGCGCAGTCGGCGGGCTTCACCCTGGTGGAAATGCCGGGCGACGTGGCCCTCGTCAGCGCAGGCGCGGGGCTCGGCATGTTCCTGACGGATCTGCTGGCGGACCATGGCCTCTCCGCCGCCTCCTTCATGGACAACGCCCGGGGCGGGCCTGCGGAGACGACAGAGGCCCGGCTGGAGGCCGCCTTCGACCTGGCGGAACGTCCGGGCATCAAGGCGATCCTCTTCTACGCCACCCTCGCCTCCCGGCCGGTAGGGGAGCGGATCGAGACCCTGCTCTCCTTCCTGGCGCGGCGCCCGGCGCCGAGGCCGCTCTACGTCGGCTTCGCGGCTGCGCCATCGGCGAGCCGCGGCTTCGACGCGGCGGCGGCCGGGGACCGGCTGCGCGCGGCCGGCGTCGCCATGCTTCATGATGACCCGCTGACGCTGGTTCGGGCCATTGCCGCGGATTTCGGGCAAGGCGGGAACTGAGCCGTGCTGCCCTTCCTCTCCTCCCGCCCCCGGCGCGTGGTGGTGTTCAACCCCACCGGCCGCTACGCCGCCCGCCAGGTGGCGGAGATGCAAGCGGCGGGCACCCCGGTCGTCGCCGGGATCGCGCTCGGCCGCGGCGGGGAGACGCTCGACGGGCTGCCGCTCCTCGACTCCCTGGCGGATCTGGACGCCCCGGCGGATGCCGCGGTGCTCTACACGCCGCCCGAGGGCACGCTGGGCGCGGTGCGGCAATGTGCCGCGGCCGGCATCGCCACCATCGTCGCGGCCGCGGAGTACGTGCCCGTCCATGACGCGCTGCGGGCGGCCCGGGCCGCGCGGGAGGCCGGCAGCTGGCTGCTGGGGCCGAACACGCTGGGCCTCTGCGTGCCGGGCGAGGGGGAGGGCGGGCTGCTGCTCGGCTCCGTCTCCCCGGCCTTCTGCGCGCCGGGACGGGTAGCCATGCTGGGGCGCAGCGGAACGCTGACGCTGGCGACATCCCGCCTGATGACCCGCGCCGGGATCGGGCAGCGTGCCGTCATCCACATGGGTGGCGACACCGTGATCGGCCGTAACCCGCACGAATGGCTAGCGGCGCTGGCCGACGATCCCGGCACGGCCGCGGTGCTCTACTGCGGCGAGATCGGCGGGGACAAGGAGTACGCCCTGGCCGAGGCGATCGCCGCCTTCTCAAAGCCCGTGGTGGCCACGATCGTCGGCCGCCACGCCCCTGCGGACCGGCAGATGGGCCATGCCGGCGCGCTCATCGGCGCCGAGCGCGAGAGCGCCGCCAGCAAGCTCGCCGCCCTGCGCGAGGGCGGCGCGCGGGTTGCGCCCACCCCCTACGCCGCGATCGACATCCTGAAGGAGATTTTGGTGCCGTGACGGACGTGCCCGACGTGATCTTCTCCGAGTGCTTCTGCCGCGACGGGCTGCAGCACGAATCCGCCGTCGTGCCGGTGGAGGCGAAGGTGGCGATGCTGAACCGGATCGCCGATTGCGGCTTCCGGCGCATCGAGATCACCTCCTTCGCGCACCCGAAGTACATCCCGCAATTCGCGGACGCCGAGGCCGTGCTGGCCGCCGTGCGCCCGCGCCCGGGCGTGCTGTTCAAGGCCACCTGCCCCAACCCCGCCGCGGTGCGGCGCGCGCAGGCGGCGCGCGCGGCGGGGCGGGGCCCGGAGGAGATCAGCTTCCTGGTTTCCGCGTCCGAGGGGCACACGCAGAAAAACCTCCGCCGCTCGCGCGAGGAGCAGTGGGCGAACGTGGCGGAGATGGCAGCCCTCGCCGGGCGCGACTTCACCCTCGTCGGCTCGATCTCCGTGGCCTTCGACTGCCCCTTCGACGGGCCCATCCCTCCGGAGCGGGTGCTGGAGGATGCGCAGCGCTTCGTTTCGCTCGGGGTCACGCGGATCTCGATCGGGGATACCATCGGCAGCGCCACGCCGCCCCGCGTGCGCGCCCTGGTCGCGCTGCTGCGGGACGCGCTGCCGGAGGCGACCTTCATCGCCCACTTCCACGACAGCCGCGGCACGGGCGTCGCCAACTGCGTCGCCGCGCTGGAGGCGGGGCTGCGCCACTTCGACACCGCACTCGGCGGCACGGGCGGGCACCCCTCCGGCATCGCCTATGGCGAGGGCTTCACGGGTAATGTCTGCACGGAGGACCTCGCGACGCTCTTCGCGGCGATGGGAGTGGACACTGGGCTGGACCTGGACCGGCTGCGCGCCGCGGGGCGCGAGGCGGAGCGGCTTCTCGGCCGCACCCTCTACTCGCGTGCCATCCGCATCGGGGAGACCGCCCATGCCTGACACCGTCACCGAAGCGCCGCTCCTCGTCACGCGGGAAGGTGGCGTCGTGCGCGCCACCCTGAACCGCCCCGCGCGCCGCAACGCCATGAGCCGCGAGCTGGTGGAGCGCTTCGACGCGCTGCTGGCGGAGTTGAAGAATGACCGCACCGCGCGGGTGCTGGTGATCACCGGTGCGGGCGGGCACTTCTGCGCGGGGCTGGACCTGGACGAGGCCGGCGGTGCCGGCGCGACGCCCGAGGAGCGCCTGGCGGCTGCCCTTGAACGCAACCGCCGCACCGGGGAGCGCTTCGCGGCCATTGCCGCCCTGCCGCAGGTGGTGATCGCCCGGGTCGAGGGCTCCGCCTTCGCGGGCGGGCTCGGCCTGGTCTGCGCCGCCGACATCGCCATCGCGGCGGAAGGGGCGCGCTTCGCGGCGCCGGAGGCGCGGCGCGGGCTGGTGGCGGCGCAAATCCTCCCCTGGCTCGTGCGCCGCATGGGGCGCAGCGCCGCCGCGCGCCTCGTCCTACAGGGCGCCCCGATCGACGCTGGCGCCGCGGCGCGGGCCGGGCTGGTGCACGAGGTCGCGCCGGACGCGGCCGCGCTGGACGCGCTGCTGGAGACGATCCTGGCCGACATCCGCGCCGGCGCCCCGGGCGCCCTGGCCGAGACGAAGGCGCTGCTGGCCGCGATGGGGGAGGTCGCGCCGCCCGGCTACGCCGAGGCCGGGGCCCGCGCCTTCAGCCGGTGCTCGACGGGGGCCGAGGCCGCCGAGGGCATCGCGGCCTTCAAGGCGAAGCGCCCCGCCGCCTGGGCGGCGGGCTAGAGGGCGTCGCGAACATACCCGGCGGCTGTGGCCGCAGGTACGGCCAACTGCCGCGCTTAGAGGCAGGCGGCTGTAGGGGGGTGGCGGCGGGATGCCTGCTCCACCCTCGAGAGTGGACATGGAACGGTGGACGCTGCCAATGGAAGCTGCCGCGGCCACAACCGGCTTCGAAGCTCGTTCACCGTTCCACTCACTCTGCCGGGGCAGGCGGCAGTCGGTAAGTGCGGATCGCCGTGCCGCTGAACAGCGCGGCTTTCTCATCCGCCGAAGCCGCGCCGGCGAAGCGCTTGAAGGTGTTCCAGAGCACGGCGTAGCCGTAGCTGCCCTTGTCCACGGGGAAGTTGCTCTCAAACATGCAACGCGCCGCGCCGAAGGCCTCGACGCAGGTCTCCAGGTAAGGTTGCCAGGCGGCTGCGAGCTGCGCGGAAGAGGGTGGCAGATCCCAATCCTCGAAGCCGAAGCCGTTCACGGCCATGCCGAGGCCGCCGAGCTTCACGACGACGTTCGAGCAACCGGCGAGCGCGCGCATGCGGCCGCCCCATTCCGCCAGCACTTCGGCGCGCCGCCCCTGGTAGGGGCCAGCCCCGAGAGGGCCGCCGCAATGGTCCAGCACCAGGGTGAGATCCGGCAGGGCGCGGGCGACGGAGAGTACCTCGTCCAGCTGCGTGTGGTAGGCCCAGACGTCCAGCGAGAGCCCGTGCTCCACCAGCCGCGCGGCACCGCGGCGGAAGGCGGGCTCGGAGAGCAGGCCCGGCCAGGGCGGCACGGGGTTGCTGTTGATCTCCGGCGAGGCGTGCCAGGCCGTCTGGTTCCGCACGCCGCGGAAGCGGCCCCCGCCCGCGCGGATATGTCGCTCCAGCAGCGGGGCGACGCCGTCGCCCAGCATTAGGTCCACCATGCCGACGATCCCGGCGCAGGCGCGGATCGGGCCATAGAGGCCGCTGGCGCTGCGGGCCGCTGCCCCGTTCGCGAACTCCGTCTCGCCGAGGCTGCGTAGCTCATCGGGTCCCTCGGCGCGGTACATGGAGCGTGCCTGGACATAGACGGTTGCCCGGATGTCGTGCCCGCTGCCCGTGTCGCGCAGAAGCTCGTCCAGCAGGTAGCGGGCACCGGGCCGATCCCACAGGTGGTGGTGCGCGTCCACGATCGGCAGGCCGGGATCAAGGATCTCCTCCTGCCGCCGCGCCAGCCAGTCCTCGCGCACCGGAAGGTGCGGCGAGGCGTGTCTCGGTGCTGCCATCCCCGCTACTCCAGCCGGATCCCGGCCTCGCGCACGAAGCCCTGCCAGCGCCGGCTCTGGGCGGCGAAGAAGGCGGCGAACTCCTCGGGCGTGTTGCGCTCCGCCTGGAGGTCCTGTGCGCGGAGCTTCTCGGCCACCTCCGGCCGGTCGAGTGCCTCGTTCAGCAGGGCGTTCAGACGCGTCACCACCGCCGCCGGCGTGCCCTTTGGCAGGAAGACGCCGTTCCACTCGTAGGTTTCGAAGCCTGGCAGCAGGTCCGAGAGCGGCGGGACCTCGGGTAGCGAGGTGAGGCGCCCCTTGCCGGTATGCGCCAGCGCGCGGAGCTTGCCCTCCCGCACGAAGCCGACCGGCGCGTTGGCGTTGCCGAAGTAAAGATCGACCGTTCCCGTCATCAGGTCGGTGTAAATGGGCGCACCGCCGCGATAGGGGACGTGGTTGATCGGCGCGCCGGTCTGCCGGGCGAAGAGTTCCATCGACAGGTGCTGGATGGATCCGATGCCGGCGGAGGCGCCGTTGATCCCGCGCTTCTCCTTCGCGTAGGCGACCAGTTCCGCCGCCGTGCGGACCGGCATCGCTGCCGGCACCAGAACGAGCTGCGGCACGGTGACGGTGCGGAACACCGGGATGAAGTCGCGCGCGGCGTCGTAGGGCAGGTTGCTGAACAGGGCGCCTTCAACCGAGAGGCCGGTCGAGCCGTGCATCACGGTGTAGCCGTCCGGTGCGGATTGCGCGAAGGCGGCCGCGCCGATCGTGCCCGTGGCGCCCGGCCGGTTCTCGATCACGAAGGGCTTGCCAGTACCTTGGGACAGCGCGTTGAAGAAGAGGCGCCCGACGATGTCGGCCGTGCCCCCGGGTGGCCAGGGCAGGATGACGCGCACCGGCCTTTCCGGCCAGTTGCCCTCCTGCGCCCTCGCGCTGCGGCCGGGCAAGGCCAGGGCTGGAGCCGCGAGCAGAAGCGCCCGCCGGGGTAAGGTCACTGCTGCCACGGGGTCTTCTCCCAGATCTGGCGGTAGCGGGCTTCCTGGGCGGGCATCTGCGCCTCCCACTCGGCGCCCGGAAGGTAGGCCATGGGCAACTCGAGCTGCCGCGCCTTCTCCGCCCACTCGGGCTTGGCGACGATGCGCGCGATCGCCTCCTGCAGCTGCAGGGCGATCTCGTCCGGCACGCCGCGCGGGGCGGCGATGCCGCGCTCGCTCGTCATGATCACGTCGTAGCCAGCCTCACGGAAGGTGGGCACGTCCGGCATCATGTCCCAGCGGTGCTCGCCCATGCCGGCCAGCGGCCGCAGCGGGGGCTTCTCCTGGCCGAGCATCCCGATCTCGCCGAGGTTCAGCCCGGCCACGTCGATGGTGCGGGACAGCACGGCGTTCTTCACCAGCCCGGCCCCGGCATAAGGCACGTGAATGAATTCCGTGCCCGTGGCTGCCTGGAAGAGAGTGAGGCCGAGATGGTCGTCCGTGCCGACGCCCGAGGAACCCACGCTGATCTGGCCCGGGCGACGCTTCGCGTCGGCCACGAGGTCGGCGAGCGTCTTATAGGGTGAATCCCGGTGCACGACGAAGGCGGTGGGATCATCGACCAGGCGAGCGATGGCGCGGATCTTCGTGCGGTCGTAGCGCACGCGGCGCTCCACCGGCACGGAGAGGTAGCCTGGCGTGTTCAGCCCGCCGATGGTGTAGCCGTCCGGCCGCGCGGCCTGGATCGCGGCGTAGGCCGTCTCGCCGCCCGCGCCGGGGCGGTTGTTGATGACGAAGTTGGCCCCGGGCAGCTCGGCGGCCATGAACAGGGCCATGGCGCGCAGCATCACATCCGTGCCGCCGCCAGGGGCGAAGCCCACGATGATCTCGATCGGTCGTCCGGCCGGCCAGGCGGGCTGCGCCAGGGCAGGGCGCGCGAGCGGGGCCGCGGCGGCCGCTGCCCCGATGGTGAGAAGGCGACGTCGCCCCAGCCCTGTCTCTCGCATCATGTCCGGTTCCTCCTCGTGTTGAAGCTGTTAGGCTCTCAGGCGGCGTGCGCCGTCCGGGCCCTGTCCTCGCCGGCTCCCTCGCGAATGGCGGCCAGCAGGGCCTGCGCGGGGTGGCGGAGCGCGACGCCGTCCAGGCGCTTGGCTTGGGAGCGGCAGGAGTAGCCGGTGGCCAGGAGACTCCCGCGCGCGGCCACGTGCCGCTTCCAGCTCAGGCCGTAGAGGTGCTCCGACATGGCGCGGTGCTCGGCCTCGTGGCCGTAGGTGCCGGCCATCCCGCAGCAGCCCGCCGCGACCACCTCCAGCGCCAGCCCGTGCCGGGCGAAGGCGGCCCGCCACTCGCGCGGCGAGGCCGCCGCATTGGTGCGCTCCGTGCAGTGCAGGAGAAGGCGAAACGCCTCTGGTGCCGCCCGCGGCGCGTCGCCCTTCCGCTGCGCCAGCCATTCCTGGAGCAGCAGGACGGCGGGGGCCTTCACGCCGGCGTCCCGGTACTCCGCCCGGTAGGTCAGCGTCATCGAGGGATCGATCCCGACCAGCGGTACGCCGGCTTCCGCCAGTTCGCCCAGCATCGCCGCGTTCGCCTCGGCGGCCCGACCGAAGGCACCGAGGAAGCCGTGGACGTGGAGCGGCTTCCCGTTCGGCCGGAAGGGCGCGAGCCAGGGGCGTACGCCGAGAGCCAGCATCAGATCCAGCACGTCGAGCAGGAGCCGGGTTTCGTTGAAGCTCGTGAAGGCGTCCTGGACCAGGATCACGGAGTGGTCGCGCTCGGCGTCCGATAGGGCGCGCAGCGCCTCGGGCGTTGCCAGGGCGACGCCACGGGCGGCGAGTTCTGCGCCCAGGTCGATGCCGGACACGGGCGGGCTGTCCACCAGCCCAATCGCGCGCAATGCGGCACGGCCGGGGGCGCTGCCCACGACGGCGTTGTAGAGATGGGGAAATCGCGCCGCGCGCGGCAGGGCGCGCTCCACCCCGGCGACGAGGTGGTGGCGCAGCGGGCGCAGGTAGCGGCCGTGGTAGAGTTCCAAAAACCTCGCCCGGAACCCCGGCACGTCCACCTTGATCGGGCAGCCGCCGGTGCAGGACTTGCACGCGAGGCAGCCGTCCATCGCTTCTTTCACGCCGTGGGAGAAGTCGGCCTCGCCGCCACGCCGCGCGAGGGTGTTCCGCAGGCGTGCGAGGAAGCCGCGCAGGGGAGGGGAGGCGCGCAGGGCCCGAGCCTCGGCCACAGGGTCCACCCCGGCCTCGCTCAACCGGCGCAGCCACTCCCGCACCAGCATCGCCCGACCCTTGGGTGAGTGCCGCCGCTCCCGCGTTCCCTTCCAGGAAGGGCACATCGCGTCATCGGCGTCCCAGTTGAAGCAGGCGCCGTTGCCGTTGCAGTGCATCGCCGTGTCGTAGGGCGCGCGCACCGCCTCGGGGATGATGCGGTCGGCCGCCCCGCGCGTCGGCACGCCGTCCACCCGCAGCAGGGCGCCGCCCTCGGGCGGGGTTGCGATCTTGCCGGGGTTGAGCTGGTTGCGCGGGTCGAAGGCCGCCTTCACGGCCTGCACCAGCGGGTAGAGCGGCCCGAAGAAGCGCGGCGAGTACTCGGAGCGCACGCCCTTGCCGTGCTCGCCCCAGAGCAGGCCGCCATAGCGCTGCGTCAACGCCGCCACGCCGTCGGAGACCTCGCGGATCAGCCGCTCCTGCGCGGGATCCTTCATGTCAATGGCCGGTCGGACGTGCAGCACGCCCGCATCCGCGTGCCCGAACATGCCGTAGTCCAGTCCGGCCCCGTCCAGCAGGGCGCGGAACTCGGCGATGTAGTCGGCCAGGCGCTCCGGCGGGACGGCGGTGTCCTCGACGAAGGGAATGGGCCGCCGCTCGCCCGCCATGTTGCCGAGCAGGCCGACGGCGCGCTTGCGCATGTCCCAGACCGCGCCCACCGACGCCTCGCCGCGGGCCACCGTGTAGCCCAGCCGGCGGCCGTCGAAGCCCTCGGCGTCCAGCATCGTGGTCAGGCGGCCCAGCGCGGCCTCCACCGCCGCCTCCGCGTCGCCGACGAACTCCACCAGCAGCACGCCGCGGGCTGGGCGCCCGGCCTCCTCGGGGAAGAAGGGCCGCACGCTCTCCCAGACAATGTCCTTCTGCGCCAGGGCCAGGACCTTGCTGTCCACCGTCTCCACGGATGCCGCGCCGAAGGCCATCAGCGCGCCCGCGTCGCGCAGGGCGGCGTCGAAGCTGTCGTAGCGCAGGTTCACCAGCGCGACGTGCTTCGGAACGGGCAGGATGTTCAGCGTGGCTTCCGTCACCACGCCTAGCGTCCCCTCGGCGCCGCAGATCACGCTGTTCAGGTTGAAGCGGCCCCTCTCGTCCCGGATATGGGCCAAGTCGTAGCCGGTCAGGCAGCGGTTCAGCTTCGGGAAGCCCGCCTCGATCTCGGCCGCGTGCTCGCGCTGGATGGTGTCCACGGCGCGGTGGATGGCGCCCACGAGGTCGGTGCGGCGCCCGATGGCGCGCAGCGCCTCCTCCTCCAGCGGGGCGGAGTCCCACACCGTCCCGTCGGTCAGGACCGTTGTGAGCTCCAGTACGTGGTCCCGCGTCTTGCCGTAGAGGCAGGATCCCTGGCCGGAGGCGTCGGTCGAGATCATGCCCCCGACCGTCGCGCGGTTGGAGGTGGAGAGCTCCGGAGCGAAGAACATCCCGTGCGGGGCGAGCGCGGCGTTAAGCTGGTCCTTCACCACGCCCGCCTGCACGCGCACGCGCCGGCCTGCCGTGTCGATCTCCAGGATGCGGTCCATGTGGCGCGACAGGTCGAGCACCATCCCGGCCGTCAGGGACTGGCCGTTCGTTCCCGTGCCTCCGCCGCGCGGCGCCAGCACCACCTCGCGGAACCGCTCCTCGGCCAGCAGCCGCATCACGCGCGCCACGTCCGCCGTGTCGCGCGGGAAGAGCACAGCCTGGGGCGGGACGCGGTAGATGGAGTTGTCGGTGGCGAAGACCATCCGGTCCGCGTCGCCGGACGAGACCTCGCCCGTGAACCCGGCCGCCCGCAGCGCGTCCAGGAAGGCGCGGGTGAGCGCCTCCGGCGGAGGCGCCTCGGGGATGCGCGGGATCATGGACTGCTCCCTTCGCCCCTCAGACGGCCTGGACGAGATCGGCTGGGAGCCCGCCCGGCACGACCACCGCGCCCTCCAGCGCAGGCAGACGCCCGGCGAGGACCGCGATGATGCTCTCCGCCGCCCCGCAGGCCATGCCGGTCGCGCCGCGCGGCGTGTTGGCGGCCAGATGCGGGGTGGGCACCACGCGCGGATGGGTGCGGAAGCGGCTGTCCTGCTCCAGCGGCTCCTTGGAGAAGACGTCCACCCCCGCCCAGCTCAGCTGCCCGGCATCGAGCGCCGCCAGAAGCGCGTCCTGGTCCACGATGCCGCCGCGCGCGGTGTGGACGAGGATGGCGCCCTTCGGCAGCAGCGCCAGCTCTTTCGCGCCGATCATCCCGCGCGTCTCGGGCTCCAGCGGGCAGTGGAGGGAGAGTACCTCGGAGCGGGGAAGGAGTTCCGCCAGGGTTACAACGCGCTCGCCCGGCCCGGGCAGGCCGCTCCCGCTCAGGTAGGGGTCGTAGGCGAGGACGCGCATACCGAAGGCGGAGGCCATGCGCGCCACCTTGGAGCCGATCGCGCCGTAGCCGACGAGGCCGAGCGTCATGCCGTCGATGTCGCAGGTCATGCGGGAGGTCTTCTCCCAGAGCCCCTCGCGCATCCCGCCCACCACCGAGGGCAGGTCCTTCAGCATGGTGAGCATCAGCGCCATCGCGTGCTCGGCGACCGAGCGGGAGTTCGCGCCGGCCGCGCGGGTCACGGTGAGGCCCCGGGCGCGGGCCGCTGGGATGTCGATCCCATCAATGCCGGCGCCGTGGCGTGCGACGACGCGGAGCCCGGGCGCCGCGGCATCCATGACGGTGCCGTTGATGATGCCCTGCCGATGCAGGATGGCCACCGGGCGGTGCTCGCCGATGTTGGCGAGAAGCTCCTCCTCGCTCGGGTAGCCGCTGGTGCAGCGGACGGCGTAGCCCGCCTCCTCCAGCATGGCGACAGCCTCCGCGGCCAGCCAGGCGGCGGAGACGAGGACGTTGGGGCGGGAGGCTAGGTCGGACATGAGGCAGTCCCCAGAGGGGTTTCGGAAGGCAGGGGCGGAGGGGTGCGCGTGCGCGCGGAGCGGCTCTAGTCGAGCCCCTCGCAGCCCAGCTTGCGGAGCGCGGCGTCCACCCAGGAAGCGTCGTGGGTTCCGGCAACGATGTTGGCCATCTGCTTCTCCTCCGCGGCGTGCTTCGCGGCGGCGGCCGCATGGATCGCCTCCGCCTCGTCGAAGGGCACGCAGAGCAGGCCGTCATCGTCCCCGAGCACGAGGTCGCCCGGCGCGATCACCATGCCGTCGATGGCGACCGGGACGTTGATCTCGCCCGGGCCGTCCTTGTAGGGGCCGCGATGCGTCACGCCGGCCGCGAAGACCGGGAAGTCCTGCGCGCGGATCGCCGCGCTGTCGCGGATCGCGCCGTTGATGACGATGCCGGCGAGGCCGCGCTGCACCATTTGCGCCAGCATCAGCTCGCCGATCAGGGCGTTGGTCAGGTCCCCGCCCGCATCCACCACGATCACGTCGCCGGGTTGCGAGAGGCCGATGGCCTTGTGGATCATCAGGTTGTCGCCAGGGCGCGTCCGCACCGTCAGGGCAGGGCCGGCGAGGATGGCGCCGGGGGCCTGCATCGGCCGCAGCCGCGCGCCGCCGGCCGTCATGCGGGACATGACGTCGCTGACATTGGCGACGGGAAGGTCGCGGAAGCACGCGATGAGGGCGGCGTTCACCTGCCGCGTGCGCCGATGAATGCGGAAGCCGATCGCCACGGCCGTCCTCCCAGGAATCGGCGCCGTTGCGCGCCGTTTTGTTGACATCGCCGCGCCCCCGGTGCCAGAACGGCAGCAGAAAACGCAACGCCGTTTCGAAATAGCCGAGCGGGAAGAGGAAGCGCAAGTGTTCAATCGCCATACCCATCGCATCGCCCGCCGTGCCCTCCTCGGGGCCGGCTTGGTGGCTCCCTTTTCCGGAACTCTCCGCCCGGCCCTGGCGCAAGTGGAATATCCATCCCGACCCGTGCGGGTGATCGTGCCCTGGGCGCCGGGCGGCGCCGTGGACACCCTGGCGCGCCGGGTGGCCCAGAAGCTGTCGGAGGCGATGGGCCAGAGCTTCGTGGTGGAGAACAAGTCCGGCGCCACCGGCACGATCGGCGCCGGAGAGGCCGCGCGGGCGGCGCCCGACGGCTACACCCTGCTGGCGATGGACAACACCTACGCCATGCTGCCCTATCTCTTCAGCCGGCTTCCCTTCGATCAGGCCACGGCCTTCCAGCCCATCAGCGTCACGGCCTTCTCGCCGATCCTGCTGGCCGTAGGGGAGAAGTCGCCCTACCGCGACCTCGCCTCCCTCATCGCCGCGGCGAAGAAGGATCCGGAGAAGCTGACCTACGGCACGGGCGGGATCGGCAGCGCCCCGCACTTCGCCACCCTCGCCTTCGAGCGCGCGGCGGGGGTGAAGCTCTACCACGTGCCTTATCGCGGGGCGGGCGAGGCCGTAATCGGCGTGCTGTCAGGCAATGTGGACTTGGTGATGATCTCGCCGGGCTCGGCACTTGGAAATATTCGCGGCGGCCAACTCCGTCCGCTCGCGATCAGCGGGAACCACCGTGTCTCCGCGCTGCCGGACCTGCCGACCTTCGCCGAGGCCGGGCTGCCCGGCTACAGCGTGATCAATTGGTCGGGCCTTGCCGCGCCGAAGGGCACACCGGACGCCATCATCCAGCGGCTTCACGCGGAGATGGCCCGCGCCCTGGATGCGCCGGACATGAAGGCCTTCATCGCCGAGCTCGGCTCCGAGCCGGGCGGCATCACCCCGGCCGCTTTCTTGCAGCTGCTGACGGAGGAGGCGGCGCGCTGGCGCGACGTGGCGGCCTCCGGCGGCATCGAGAGGCAGTGAGGCGCCCGCGATGAGCTTCTTCGCGCCCCCGCCCCGGATCGAGACCGAGGTCTTCACGCGCCTGCCGGACCGGTTCCGGAACCCCCGCCGCACCGCCTGGAGCGACGCCAACCGCGCGGGCAAACCGGTGGACAGCTTCCTTGAAGGTCCCTCCTTCGACCGGCAGGGGCGGCTCTACGTCACCGACATCCCCTTCGGCCGCGTCTTCCGCGTCTCGCCCGAGGGGGAATGGGAGCAGGTGGCCGAGTATGACGGCTGGCCGAACGGGCTGAAGATCCACCGGGATGGGCGGATCTTCATCACGGACTACAAGCGCGGGATCATGCTGCTGGACCCCGACAGCGGCGCCGTGACGCCCTTCCTGGAGACCGCGCGCTCCGAGAGCTTCAAGGGCGTGAACGACCTCGTCTTCGGGCCCTCGGGCGAGATGTACTTCACCGACCAGGGGCAGACCGGCCTGCAGGACCCGACGGGCCGGGTGTACCGCCTGGGCACGGACGGGCGCCTGGACCTCCTGATCGACACGGTGCCCAGCCCGAACGGCATCGTCGTGGCGCCGGACGCCTCCTTCCTGCTGGTGGCGGTGACGCGGGCGAACCAGATCTGGCGCTTGCCGCTGCACGCGGACGGCAGCGTGACGAAGGCCAGCATCTTCTGCCACCTGCACGGCGGCCCGAGCGGGCCGGACGGGCTGGCGCTCGACGAGGAGGGCTGCCTGCTGGTCGCCCATGCCGGATTCGGCACCGTCTGGCGCCTCTCGCCCCGCGCCGAGCCGCTCGCCCGCATCGCCTCCTGCGCGGGATGGTCCACGACCAACCTGGCCTTCGGCGGGGCGGATGGACGGGATCTCTTCGTCACGGAGTCGGAAACGGGGAGCATCCTCAGGGTCACACTGGACGTGCGGGGCCTTCCGCTCTTCTCCCACGTAGCCTGACCGGGCACGGCTCGGGCTTGCGGCTTGCCGTGCGCCGGGGCGGACCGTAACGGTGGACGCCATGACCACCCAGACCCGTTCGAAGGCTTCGCTGGAGGGCGTTGCCTCGGCAGGCCGAGCCCTGACCCTGCTCTCCGCGTTCCGCAAGGGCGACGACGCCGTGACCCTGGCCGAGCTGACTGCCCGGACGGGGCTGGTGAAGACCACAATTATGCGGCTGGCCATCTCCATGGAGGAGCACGGCTACCTCGCCCGCCTCCCGGACGGCTCTTACCGCCTGGGGGCGGAGCTGTTCCGGCTCGGCTCCGTCTACCAGCAATCCTTCCGGGTGGAGGCGCATGTGATGCCCGCGCTCGAGAGGCTGGTGGCGGAGACGAGCGAGAGCGCCTCGTTCTACGTACGGAGCGGCGAGCACCGGCTCTGCCTCTACCGCGTCGACTCTCCACATCGGCTGCGGCTGCATGTCCGGCAGGGCGACATGCTGCCGATGGACAATTCTGCCATTGCCCAAGTTCTGCGGATCTTTGGCGCGGTGCCCCTGCCGGAGGAGGCGGCCTCCGCGAAGGTCCCGCTTTACACGGGCGGCGAGAGGGATCCCCACGTCGCGGGCATGGCCACCCCTGTCTTCGGGCCGGGCGAAAGCTTCGCCGGGGCGCTCTGCCTCACCGGGCCGGTGACCCGGCTCACTCGGGAAGCAGCGGAAACGGCCAGTCCGGTGCTGCTCCAGGTCGCCGCAGATGTAACTCGCTCGCTCGGTGGTGTACTCCCAACCGGGTAGGCCCGAGGTCGATTTTGCCGGGCAGAACCGGCCTTGAGCTTGCGCCTTAATGTCCGCTGTCGAGTTTTCCTTTGTGGGATGCCGATGACTGGAATGGGCGCTTAGCGGAAAGGCTAAGCTGTCCGGAGACGCCGTCTTTTACGCAGGCGTGGAGGTTGAAATCGACCTGAACTGGCTTGCCCTCTCGGATGGCCTCGCCACCGTTTCCACGTCGCGCCATTCAAGGCGGGAAGGCGGAGGGTAAGCGCCGCGCCGTCCCCGAACCCTAAACAGGCATAGTCGTGGTGGCGGCCGACACCCCCTGGACCCAGGACCTTTTGTTTCCGGGTAGCATCTGATCGGGTTGGCTGGTTCCATGGCGGCCAGAGGGGCTGCCATGGCTGATCTGTTCCGGCTGACGAAGACGCAGATTCAAGGGATCGTACCCTGCTTCCCGATCTCCCACGGGGTGCCGCGGTTCAGCCCGGCGCGGCCCGCGCGCCTCCCCCCGGCACCCCGCGCTTGCCCGACCTAAGGGCAGGCCCGATGTCCCGCCGCGTCCTCGCTCTCCTCATCCTCGCTGCCCGCCCCGTCGCCGCCCAGGACGAGCCGATCGAGCTCGCCGACGACCCGTTCGAGATCACGGACCCGATCGCCGCTGCCCCCGGCACCGCCGAGATCGGCTTCGTCGGCGCCTATGAGCGCGCGCGCCAGGGCCGGATCCGCGACACCGGCGCGATCCAGACCGAGTATGAGATGGGCGTCTTTCCCCGGCTGGAGCTCCGCCTCGGCCAGACCGGCGCCTACGGCAATCTCGAGACCCGCCGCCGTCTCGGCACGGCCGTCGACCTCACCGACGGGGACGCCCTGCCGCAGCACCAGGAGGAGCGCGAGCGCGCCCGCGCTGGCGGCACCAGCGGCCTCGGCCTCCTCTACCAGCTCTCCGAGGACCGGGGCACCGCCCCCGCGGTCGGCCTCCTCGGCCGCGTCCGCACGATCTACGGCCCCGGCCGCACCGCCTATGAGGCAGAGGGCGTGGCGCTCGTCGGCAAGACGTTCCGCCCGGGGCGCCTGCCCCTCGGGATCCATGCCAACTTCGGCTGGACCACGCGCATCGATCCCCAACCCGGGGATCGGACCAACCGCTACCTCTTCAACGCCTCCATCGGCCAAGCCGTCACAAGCGACGTCGCCCTCGTCCTCACCTACGCCCACTCGCAGCAGGAGCGCGGGGACCGCGACTTCAGCCTGCTCCAGGCAGGGTTCCGCTACCGCCTGCCGAACGGCGCCGTGGTCGGGGTGGCCGGCGGCGCCGGACTGAACCGCGATACCCCCGCGCTCCAGATTTCCGTCGCCGTCCAGTTCGCCCTCGGGAACTAGGTCCAGGCCTCATCGATCCAGAAGAGGACGGGGCCGGTTTCCATCCCAAGCGGCTATATGCCCCTTGAGCAGCTGTGCCCGCTTTCCGGAAAGCGACCACGGCACCCGGAGGATCGAGACGGGCGCTGGGCTGACGGGCGAAGCTGGCCGGTTGCGGGCATTCCGCCGCTCTTACAAGCTTCGCAGCATGCAACCTGTGCTTATCGACCTGCCCCGCTTCCTGCTCCGTGACTTTCACCATGACGATCGAGATGCATTTATCGGTTACCAGAATGACCCACGTTATCTACGGCTGTATGATTTCAATCCACAGGACTCCGAGAGGGCCAGTAGGCTCTTTGATCTGTTCATGACGTGGCAGGATGAGGATCCCCGGACCAACATCCAGCTCGGCATATTCGATCGGCGAAGTGGAAGGCTGTGCGGAAGTGCTGGCCTGCGTAAGTCAGACTCTGACGTTGCTGTTCTCGGTATTGAGCTGGCTCCGTCCGAATGGGGCCGCTTTCGGCTCGCTTTGGACGTAGTGGCAGCCTTACTGGACTACGGGTTTGGAACGCTTCAACTCACTGCAATCGTCGGTGATACTGCAAGCGGGAATAAACGCGTGGAGAAGCTCGCCCGCTGGTTCGGCGCTCGGGTCGTCGCGCAGCGCCCTGGTCCGGCGTGGATGCAAGTACGGGGATGGCAAGAGGTGGATTGGGCACTAGGTCGCACTGAGTGGACTGAGGCATCGCGCCGCTTCAGATCCTGTTCCTGATGTCTGCTTGCCGCCCGCCGCGGCTAATGCCGGATGAACGGCGATGTTCGTTTTCCGGAAGGCGACGGTGGTACGCGGACAGCCGCTTTGGGCGCGAAGCTGCCGTTCTCGACCATCGGCCAGTGAGGTCCGGTCGCCTACAAAGGCCGGACTCAAAGATTGCGGGTACGCAGAACCGAGAAGGGCCGAATTCGAGACTTAGCCGGGCCGCGTCCTCCTCACTGCACAACCATTGGTCCGGTTCGTAACACCCGCCGAGCCTATTCCGGCCTGATGCCGGCGGAGGGGAGGATCTGCTTCCAGAGGGCGACTTCCCGCTCCAATCGCCGGGCCAGCGGCGCGGGCCCGTCGAGGAGGAGGGTAGCGCCCGACGCTTCCATCCGCACGGCAAGCGGTGTCCCCGCGCGCAAAGGCGCCATCTCGGCTGCCAGGAGATCCACCACCTCCGGAGGCGTGCCGCGCGGCGCGAGCACGGCGTACCAGATCGGCACCTCGTAGCCCGGCACCGCCTCCGCGACGGCGGGGGTGTCGGGAAGGGCAGGGCTGCGGGCGGCGGAGGTGACGGCGATCGCCCGCATCCGCCCCTCCTTCACGTGCGGCAGGGCCTCGATCAGGCCGGTGATCAGCAGGTCCGTGTCGCCGGCCAGCAGGGCGCCCACGGCCTGCCCTGCGCCGCGATAGGGAACGTGCAGCAGCTCGATCCCCGCGCGCGCCTTCAGCAGCTCTCCCGCGAGGTGCGTGGTGGAGCCGGCGCCGGAGGAGGCGAAGGAGAAGGCCGGCGCCCCGCCGTGGGCTCGCTGGAGGAAGGTCCCGAAGTCCCGGACCGGCCAGTCTGGGCGGGAGAGCAGCGCGAGCGGGACTTCGGAGACGAGGGTCACGGGCAGCAGGTCGTGTAGCGGATCGAAGCCGGGGTTGCGCTGGAGGGCCGGCAGGGTAGCGACCGAGGAGGTGGTGAAGACAAGGCTGTGACCGTCCCCGGCCTGCAGCACCGCTTGCACGCCCAGCGCGCCGCCGGCCCCCGGGCGCGGCTCCACGATGAAGGGCTGGCCGAGGCGCCGCGCGAGGTGATCGGCGATGAGGCGCGCAGGCACCTCCACCGGCCCTCCCGGCGCGAACGGCACGACGAAGCGGACGGTGCGGGTGGGCCATGGGACGCTGGCTGCCCGGGTCTGTGCGGGAATCTGGGCTAGGGCGTGCCGGGCCAGTCCGGACAACGCCAGGCTGCCGCCGGCACGAAGGATGAACCGCCGGGGTGATCTGCAGGGAGCCATGGGCATACTCCGCGTCGCGCGATGCTGAAGGCAGGAACAAGGAGGGTGGCACCACCCCACCTGCGCAGCCGCATGGCGGCTGGCGCATAATGTTGATATCATCAACAAGTAAGCCGCCAGATCAATCGAGGCAAGTGCGCCACAACCGGCCGGTTATCGTTGACAAGGTCAACTAAGGCCGGTAGCTCCTGCCGGAGAACAATGGCGGCCGGCACTCGTGCGGGCTGCCCCTGTGAAGGAGCGGGGTCGTGATCAGGCGTCGCGTGCTAAGCTTTGCGGCCGGGGGCTTCCTCGGGTGGCCCCTCGCCACGCCCCACCGGGCCGCCGCGCAGGGCGCCTCCTGGGCGCCGGACCGTCCCTTCCGCCTCATCGTGCCCTTCGCGGCGGGCGGCCCCGCCGACATTTTCGGGCGCCTCTTCGCCGAGGCGCTGGCGCGCGACCTGGGCCAGCCCGTGGTGGTCGAGAACCGGACGGGCGCGGGTGGCGTGGTGGGGCACGAGGCCGTGGCGAAGGCGGCGCCCGATGGCATTACGATCGGCATCAGCGGGCCGGGCGCGCTCTCCATCGCGCCGGCCCTCCCACGCCAGCGGATGCCCTTCGACGTCTACAGGGACCTCACGCACCTCTCCCTCGTGGTGCGCGTGCCGGAGGTGGTCGTGGTCAACGCACGCAGCGGGCCGCGCGACCTGGCCGCCCTCATCGCGCTGGCGAAGGGAAGCCCGGTCACCTACGGCTCGGCCGGGGTCGGTTCCATCACGCACCTCGCCAGCGCGCTGCTCGCCTCCGAGACCGGTATGGAGGCAACCCACATCCCCTATCGCGGCGCGGCCCCGGCGGCGACGGACCTCCTCGCGAACCGCTTCACCTTCATGACCGCCGACGTGCCAGTGCTGAAGCCGCACATCGATACTGGCGATCTCCGCCCCCTGGCGGTGACCACCGGCGGGCGCGTGCCCGCCCTGGCGGCGGTGCCCACCACGGCCGAGCTCGGCTTCCCGCGCGTGAACTCCGACAACTGGTACGGCTTCGCCGCGCCGCCCCGCCTGCCTGCGCCGATCCGCGCGCGGCTGGAGGCAGCGGCGGGGGCCGCGCTGCGCGATCCGGCCCTGGTCCAGGGTTTCGCCGCCCAGGGCGGCGTCGCGTCGCCGGTCACGGGTGAGGAGTACCTGGAATTCCTGCGGTCCGAGGCGGCGAAGTGGGGACCGCTCGTGAAGCAATCGGGAGCAGAATCGCTTTGACCGCGACAATGAACTTCCCCTCACGCCTGCCCGGCCTGCTCGGCATCCGCCACCCCATCGTGCAGGGCGGGATGAGCTGGGCGTCCTCCTCCGCGCCCCTCGCGCTCGCGGTCTCGCGCGCCGGCGCGCTCGGGGTGATCGCCGCCGGGCCGATGCGACCCGACGACTTGGTGGAGGCGATCCGCGCGGTGAAGGCGGGCACGGACGCGCCCTTCGCGCTGAACGTACCGCTCTACAACAAGCGCTCCGCGGAGTTCCTGGACATCGCGGAGGCGGAGCGCGTGCCGGTCATCATCGCCTCCCAGGGCGGGCCGAAGGCGCTGCCGCGCTTTCGGGCCTATGGCGCGAAATGGCTGCACGTCGTCGCCTCGCCGCTGCACGCCCAGAAGGCGGACGCGGCGGGGGTGGACGGGCTAATCGTGGTCGGCGGCGACGCGGGCGGCCACCCGGCGCCGGACGAGGTCTCCGCCATGGTACTCGTGCGCGCGGTCGTGAAGGCGGGCGTGAAGGCGCCCGTGATCGGTGCGGGCGGCGTGGCCGATGGCGCCGGGATCGCGGCGATGTTCGCCCTGGGTGCCGAGGGCGCGCAGCTCGGCACGCGCTTCCTGATGACAGAGGAGGCGAGCGTGCACCCTGCCTACAAGGAGGCGGTGCGGCGCGCGGGCCTGTCCGACACCACTCTCGTCGGCCGTGGCGGGCTGCCGGTGCGCCAGCTCCGCAACCTCTTCACCGCCGAGGTGGACGCCGCCGAGCGGGCGGGCCACGCGAAGGAGCTGCTGGCCGAGCTGTATATGAGCCGCACGCTGAAGCACGCGGCGCTGGAGGGCGACGTGGAGCGCGGCAAGGTGGAGGCGGGGCAGACTGCCGGGCTCATCGACGACATCCCGCCCGCCGCCGAGGTGGTGGCGAAGCTGGTGGCCGAGGCCGAGGCGGCGCGCCTGCGCCTGGCGGGCGGGGCGGCATGAGCGGGGCGGAGGCCCTGCTGGCGGAGGAGGATCGCGGACGCGTCCGCATCCTCCGCCTGAACCGGCCGGAAAAGCGCAACGCGCTGAACCGCCCGCTGATCGAGGCGCTGTTGGCCGCGCTGGAGCGCGCGGGCGCTGACGAGGGCGTGGCCACCGTGGTGCTGGCCGCGAACGGCCCGGGCTTCTGTGCCGGCGCCGACCTGGGCGAGATGAAGGCGCTGCGAGACGATCCGGAGGCGCAGGCCGCGCGGCGCGCCCTGACGCCGGCGCTGCTGGCGGCGCCGTCCCGCATCGGCAAGCCGGTGGTGGCGGCCGTACACGGCGCGGCCCTCGGGGCCGGGGCGGCGCTCGCGCTGGCCTGCGACATGGCCGTGCTGGCGGAGACGGCCGGCTTCGGCTTTCCCGAGGCACGGCACGGCATGTTGCCGGCGCTGATGGCCCCGGTGCTCCTGCGCCATCTGCCGCCGCGGCGCGTCTTCGACCTCCTGGCGACCGGCCGCGACATCCCGCCCGGCGAGGCGCTCTCGCTCGGGCTGGTGGATCGGGTGGTGCCGGCGGAGAGGGTGCTGGAGGAGGCGTCCGCGCTCGCCGAGGCGGCGGCGCTGCTGCCGCCGCCCGCGCTCCTGCGCCTCAAGGAACTTCTCTCGGACGGAAAGGCCGCCACCGCATGAGGCCCCTCGAAGGGATCACCATCCTCGACCTGTCGCGTGTGCTCGCCTGCCCCTTCGCCACGATGATCCTGGCCGAGATGGGCGCCGAGGTCATCAAGGTGGAGCAGCCCGGAAGCGGCGACGAGACCCGGAGCTTCGAGCCCTTCGCGCAGGCAGAAGGGGGCGAGGAGGTCAGCGGCTACTACATGGCCCTCAACCGCTCCAAGCGCTCCATCACCGTAAACCTCCGCAGCGAGGAGGGCCGGGCGATCATCCGCGACCTCGCGGCGAAGGCCGACGTGCTGGTAGAGAACTTCCCGGTCGGCACGCTGAAGCGCCGAGGGTTGGCCTACGCGGACCTTGCGCCCCTCAACCCCGGGCTGATCTACGTTTCCTGCACCGGGTTCGGTCAATCCGGCCCCTACGCGCGCCGCAAGGGCTACGACACCGTCTTCCAGGCCATGAGCGGCCTGATGAGCCTGACGGGCGAGCGCGGCGGCGGGCCGGTGAAGCCCGGCCTGCCCGTGGCCGACCTGACCTCCGGCCTCTGGGTCGCCATCGCCATCCTCTCCGCGCTGCAAGGGCGCGTGAGGACAGGGAAGGGCGGGCACATCGACGTCTCGATGTTCGACGCGCAGGTGTCCCAGCTCACCATTGCCGCCGCGCGCTTCTTCGCTCTCGGCGAGGTTCCGCCGCGCCTGGGCACCGAGCATCCGGGGCGCGTCCCTTCCGCCAGCTTCCGATGCAGCGACGAGAAGTGGCTGCACATCACCGTCTCCGACCAGCACTGGGAGCCGCTCTGCCGCTCGCTAGGGTTGGACGAGATGCTGGCAGACCCGGAGCTGGGCACCAATTCCGGCCGCGTGGCGCGGCGGGAGGAGGTGATGCAGGGCATCACCTCCGCCATGGAGAAGCTGACGCGCGCGCAGGCTTTCGCCGTGCTGGACGGAGCAGGCGTTCCCGCGGGACCGCTTCTCTCGCTGGACGAGGTGATGGCGGACGAGCACGTCAGAGCACGCGGCCTGGTTCAGCGCTTCGAGCACCCGACGCTGGGCGAGTTCCCGGGGCTGCGCTCGCCGCTGCGCTTCGACGGGTGGGAGGACCCGCGCTTCGGTCGCCCACCCCTCCTGGGCGAACACACGGAGGAGGTGCTGCGCGAGCACCTCGGGATGGACGCGGCGCGGGTCGCCGCATTGCGGGAGGATGGCGCGCTGTGAGCGAGATCGCTGTGCGTGACGAGGTGCTGTGGGATCTCTCGGAGAATGGGGTCGCCACCCTCACCCTGAACCGGCCAGAGGCGCGCAACGCGCTGAACACCGGCCTTGCCGAGGCCCTGCTCGCCTCCACCCGCCGGGCGGTGGCCGAGGATGCGCGGCTCGTCGTGATACGCGCCGCGGGGCCGGTCTTCTGCGCCGGGGCGGACTTGAAGGAGCGCAAGGGCATGACCGAGGACCAGGTCCGCGCCCGCCGCCTGAAAGGCTTCGCCGCCTATGATGCGATCGAGCGCCTGCCGATGCCGAGCATCGCCGTCGTGGAAGGGCAGGCGGTCGGCTCGGGCGTCGAGATCGCCGCCGCCTGCGACTTCGTCGTCGCCACACCGAAGGCGGGCTTTCGCACGCCGGAGGCGCTGTGGGGCACGGTGGGCGCGACGCAGCGCCTCTCGCGCGTGCTCGGCAAGCGGCTCGCGAAGGACATGATGTTCACCGGCCGCACACTGTCCGCCGAGGAGGCACGTGAGGGCGGGCTCGTGACGCGCGTGGTCGAGCCCGAGGCGCTGGAGGCGACCCTGGCCGAGATCGCATCGACGATCACGGGCGCCCCGCCCGCCGCCATGCGCCTGGCCAAGCGCTGCGTGGACGAGGGGCTGGAGCGGGACCCGCGCGGTGCGCTGGCCACCGAGCTGATGGCGATCGAGGAGAGCCTGGCCGGCGGCGAGTGGCGCAAGACGATGGGCACCTTCGGGAAAGCCTCGTCGTGACCGGGCTGGCCCTGGAGGGTCTCTGCCCACTTACGGTCGCCGAGGCGCTGCGTCGCGCGGTGACGATCGCGCCGGAGGTGGAGGCGGTGGTCGCCCCGTCTGGCCGGATCACCTTCGCGGCCCTTGAGGAGGAGGTCGCGGCGATCCGCGCCGCCCTTCTTGCCGAGGGTGTCGGGCGTGGCGAGCATGTCGGGCTGCTGATGGGCAACGGGCCGCGCTGGGTCTCGATCTTCCTCGCCCTCGGTTCGATCGGCGCTGTTACCGTGCCGGTGAACACGCGCTTCCAGGCGGAGGAGATGGCCTATGCGCTGCGTCAGTCCCGGGTGCGGCGGCTCTTCGTGGTCGACCGCTTCCTGAAGATCGACTTCGTGGCGATGCTGCGCGGCATCATCCCCGGCCTGGACGGCGCGCTACCCGATGCGAGCCTGCCCGATCTGCAACAAGTCGTGGTGGTGGGTACCGACGTGCCGGCAGGGGCACGGTCCTGGGAGGACTTCTTCTCGGCCGGGAGGGGGAACGAGGCGCCGCCCCGCTGCGTGCCGGAGGACGTGCTGCTGATGCAGTACACCTCTGGCACCACCTCCTTCCCCAAGGGCGTGATGCTGACGCACCGCTCCATGTGCGCCAACGCCTTCTTCTCGGGCGGCCGGATGGGCCTGCGCGTCGCGGACCGCTTTCACAGCGCGCGGCCCTTCTTCCACGTCGCGGGCTCAACGCTCTCCATCCTCTCCTGCATCCAGCACGTCACCACCCTGGTGACGATGGATCGTTTCGAGCCGGCCGAGGCCCTGCGGATCATGGAGGAGGAGCGCTGCACGCACTTCTCCGGCAACGATACCATGGCGCTGATGCTGCTGAACCACCCGGACCGGGCGCGGCGCAGCCTGGCGCTGCGCGGCGCCTGGGCCGCGGCCTCCCCCAGCATCGTCCGGCGGATCATCGAGGAGATGGGCGCGCGGGACTGCGTGGTGGGCTACGGCATGTCCGAGGCGTCTCCCAACATCTCGCAGTCCTGCTGGTGGGAGCCTGAGGAGGTCCGGATCAGCGGCCACATGCGCCCGCAGCCCGGCGTGGAGGTCCGCATCCGCGACCTGGACAGCGGGGAGGACCTGCCCCCCGGCGGCACGGGCGAGATCCTGGTGCGCGGCTGGAACGTGATGCAGGGCTACTTCGACAAGCCCAAGGAGACCGCGGAGACGCTGACGTCCGAGGGCTGGCTCCTCACCGGCGATCTCGGCCGGCTGGACGAGGCGGGGCGGCTTGAGTTCGCCGGCCGCGCGAAGGACCTGGTGCGGGTCGGCGGGGAGAACGTCTCCCCCGCCGAGGTCGAGGACATCCTCAACCGCCACCCCGCCATCCGGCAGGCCGTGGTGGTCGGCGTGCCCGACTCCCGGCTGATGGAGGTTCCCTGCGCCTTCGTCATCCTCAACGAGGGCCAATCCTGTGAGCCGGAGGCGCTCATTGCCTGGAGCAAGGAGAACATGGCCGGCTTCAAGGTGCCGCGCTACGTGCGGGTGGTGGAGGACTTCGAGAGCATTGGCATGACCGCCAGCTCCAAGATCCAGAAGAAGCAGCTCGCGAAGCACGCGATCGAGGTGCTGGGCATCAAGGTTCCCGTCTGAACCGGGAATTTCGCGGTGCGCGGTCCTCCTCAAAGGAGCCGAGGAGGATGCCCGCGCACCGACGCGACATCAGATCGCGGCCTGTTGCGCCTTCAGGAAGGAGCGTAGGTCCACGCTCTCGTCCCCCGCGGCCTCGGGCGTGATGCCCGCCGGCGAAGCAACGAGCTTGCGGGCGGTGAGGTGATCTCCCGGCTTGTTCACCGTGTCCACTGCGATCAGGCGGCCGTCCCGGAAGTAGTAGATGCCGAAGCGGCCTGAATCGGCCCTGCCGCGGATGACGTGCCGATCGTATCCGGCGACGAGGCCGGCCATCTGCAGCTTCAGCTCGTACTGGTCGGACCAGAACCAGGGCACCACCGGGTGCTCCTCCGCCCGGCCGGCTACGACCTTCCCGGCCGCGCGGCCCTGATCCGTCGCGTTCTGGATGGACTCGAGGCGCAGCACCGCCGCTCCCTGGCGTGTGGCCGCGCAGTCGCCGGCCGCCAGCACCTCCGGCTCGTTGGTGCGGCCGCAGGCATCGGTGATGATCGCCGTCTGGTCGCAGGCGAGCCCGGCCGCCACGGCCAGTTCCCCGTTCGGGATGGCGCCGGCCGCGACGAGGACGAGGTCCGCCGGGCGTGAGACGTGGTCAGTGCTCTCCACCGCCGTGACCCGCCCTTCTTCGCCGATGAGACGGGTCGCCTGCACCCCCGTCACGATCTCCACGCCCCGGCCGCGGTGCACCTCGGTGACAAAAGCCGCGAGCGGCGGTGCCGCGGCGCGGGAGAGGAGACGGTCCGAGGCCTCGAGGACGGTCACCTGGCACCCGGCCGTGACGAGGGTGGAGGCGACCTCCAGCCCGATATAGCCACCGCCCACCACGACCGCCCGCTCCGCCGATCCCATCGCGGCAAGCAGTCGGCGCGCGTCGGCCAGCGAGCGCAGCGTGTAGACCCCGTCCAGATCGCTACCGGGGAGGGGAAGGGTGCGGGCCCGGCTGCCCGTGGCGAAGGCCAGGCGATCGAAGCGGTGCTCGGTCCCGTCCGCCATCACCACCGCCCGGCCGCGCCGGTCCACCGCCGTGGCAGCGGTACCGAGGTGGAGCCTGATCCGATGCTCCTCATAGTACCCGGCGCTCCGCAGGGGCAGCGCAGCATCGTCCACCTTGCCGGAAAGATATCCCTTGGAGAGGGGCGGGCGCTGGTACGGCAGCTCTGCCTCGTCGCCGATGATGGCGATCGGGCCGTCATAGCCGCTCTCCCGGGCGCTCACCGCGATCTGGACCCCGGCGTAGGATGCGCCGAGGACGACGAGGCCGTCGCTCACGACTGCGTCTCGGGGATCTGCACCCGCAGGCCATCCAGGTCTTCGGTCATCTCGATCTGGCAGCTCAGGCGGCTCCCGTCCCGGCGCTCGGCGGCCGTGTTGGAGAGCATGTCCTCCTCGTCCTCGCTCGGCGGCTCCAGCCGGTCCACCCAGTCCGGGTCCACGTAGACATGGCAGGTCGCGCAGGAGAGCACGCCGCCACAATCGGCATCGATCCCGCGGACGCCGTTCTGGATGGCTCCCTGCATGACGGAGCGGCCCTCCGGCACCTGGACCTTCCGCTCGGTCCCATCGGCGGCGACGTAGGTCACTTCAGGCATTCCTGCTCCCTTTCACGTTCCGTTGCGCCCGAACTCGGCCGGCTGGACGCGGGCTTGGCCCCTTCGGCGGCGAACCGATCGGTGGCATCATGACGACCCCAGGCGGGGAGGGTTGATGTCCGTAGGGTGGACAGCAATCTCAATAGCACTATAGGGAAGCTCTGGGGGAGCAATCAAGTTGAGTATGTCCACCAACGCCACGGAGGCCGGGGAAGGCGAGAGCGTCCGCGCGGTGCAGCGCGCCGTCGCCATCCTCAAGGCGTTCACGAGCGAGCGCCCGCGCCTCACCGTCGTGGAGCTTCAGCGCCTGACCGGTATCAGCCGCCCCACCCTGTACCGGCTCCTGCAGACCCTCATCGCCAGCGGCCTGGTCCAGGCCTCCGGCGAGCCGCAGCGCTTCGGGCTGGGACCGGCCGTGATGTCGCTCGCCCATGTCTGGACCTCGGAGATCGACGTCTCGGCGATCGCCCGCCCCGTGCTGGAGCGCCTACGCGACGTGACCGGAGAGACGGCCGCGCTCTTCATCCTGAGGGGCGACAAGCGGCTCTGCATCCTGGAGATGCCGAGCCGGCACGTCCTCAACATCACGCGCGGCGTCGGCGAGACGGAGCACATCAGCCGCGGGGCGAGCGGCAAGGCGATCCTAGCGCATGTCATGGAGGACGATGCCCTGGCCCAGTCGATCTGGCGGTCACTCCCGTCAGAGGTGAACCGCGCCAAGCTGTCGGCGGATCTGCAGCGCTGCCGCGAGGAGGGGATGGCGATCAGCCTGGGCGAGGTCTTCCGGGGTGCCGTCGCCATCGCGGCCCCCTTCTTCGGTGCGGGACAGCAGGTGGCCGGCTCCGTCGGGCTGTTCGGGCCAGAGGCGCGCATCGACCCGGCCCAGGCCCAGCATTTCGGCCAGTTGGCGATCGAGGCGGCGAACGAGATCACGGCGGCACTCGGCGGAACGCCCCCGGCCCGGAAGGGGCCGTAGGGCCGGGCCTGGGCTGCGCGGCTGCGCCCGCAGCCCTATTCCACCCGGGCGCCGCTGGCCTCCACGACAGGAGCCCAGCGGGCCAGCTCCGCCCGCATGAAGCGGTTCAGCTCGTCCGGGCTGGAACCGACTACCTCCGCGCTCATCTCCGCTAGCTGTTCCGTCATTCCTGGGGCACGCAGTGCGGCGACGGCCGCCTCGTTCAGGGCCCGAACAGCCTCCGGCGGGGTGCCCGCAGGGGCAAGGAGAGCGTTCCAGGTAGCCGCGGCGAAGCCGGGCAGGCCGGACTCCGGCGCGCTCGGTACGTCCGGCAGGGCGGGTAGGCGGGTGGACGATGCGACGAGCAGTGGTCGGACGCTGCCGGCGCGGATCTGGGAGATCACACCGGGCAGCGTGTCGAAGACCACCGCGATCCGGCCTGCGACGAGATCCTGCATAGCGGGCGCGGCACCGCGATAGGGAACATGGACGGCCTGTCCGCCAGCCTGGCGGGCGAACATCTCCCCCATGAGGTGGCCGATGCCGCCGACGCCCTGCGACCCGTAGGTGATCGTGCCGGGCCGCGTACGGATCGTGGACGCGAGGTCGCCCGCAGTGCGGAAGGGCTGGCCCGTGCCCACCACCGCGACCCCGGGCACGGTGACGAGAAGGGAGACGGGAGCGAAGTCGCGGATCGGGTCGAAGGGCAGGGTCCGGTACAGCGCCGGGTTGATGCCATGGGTGGATACCGTTGCCATCAGCATCGTGTACCCGTCCGGCCGCGCCTTCGCGACGAGGTCGGAGCCGACGCTGCCGCCGGCACCGCCCCTGTTATCCACCACCACCGGCTGACCGAGCCGATCCCCCATGCGGGAGGCGACGAGGCGCGCGACGATGTCAGTGCCGCCGCCCGCCGCGAAGGGAACAACCAGCCGGATGGGGTGGTCGGGGAATTCGGCCCGGGCATTGTCTGCATGAAAGGAAAGGCCGAGCGCGGCAGCACATGCCACCAGCAGGCGCCGGGATGAGGATGGGCGCATTGTTGAGGCTTCCTCCGTCCTCCTTGTCGGAGGACATGTTGATCGTATCATTTGGCGAGACCTACGCTGAGTGATCAGCTCCTGCGGCTTCGTTGCTACGCAGCGAGGTGGCGTCGGCGCATGAGGGCCGCAGTCTGCCGTTCGGCAACTTCGAAGAGAGCCGAAATAACGAGGCCACCGCGCCTGGCGCAGCGCGCGGCATCCATGATGGCCGGGCGGGGTGCCGCCCGGCCTATGGCGAGCGTCACTCCGGCTGGTACCGTGCGGTGCGCAGGATCTCCGTGTTCCGCCTCACGTCGGCCTCGATGAAGGCGGCGAACTCCTCCGGGGTCTCCGTCACCGGTTCATTGCCCAGCGCCGCCAGCCGCTCCACCACGTTCGGGTCCCGCATGCCGGCAACCAGCGCCGCGTTCACCCGCTGCACGATCTCCGCGGGTAGGCCCCGCGGTCCCCACACGCCGTACCATGAGGCGAATTCCAGCCCGGGCATGCCGCTCTCGGCCACCGTGGGGATCTCGGGGGCGATGGGGCTCCGGCGCGCACTCGTCACGGCCAGCGCCTTCAGGCGGCCATCCTGCACATGCGGCAGGGCGGCGCTCATCGGGTCGATCATCAGCTGCAACTGGCCGGCGATGAGGTCGGTCAGCGCGGGGCCGGATCCGCGGTAGGGCACGATGAGGAGGTCCAGCCCGGCGCGACGATTGAAGTCGAGTACGGCGAGATGATTGGCGGCACCAAAGGCGGAGAGGCCGAAGGAGAAGTTTGAGGGCTGCGCCCGAAGGGCCGGCAGCATCTCCGCGATGGTCCGGCCCGGCACCGAGGGGTTCGCCAGCACGAGCAACGGGCCCTGGCCGAGCCGGGCAATCGGGGTGAAGTCACCCACCGGGTCGTAGGGCACGCTCCGGAGCACCTGGCGCCCCATGACGTGCACGCTCGGCGCGGCGAGCAAGGTGTAGCCGTCAGGTGCGGCCGCCCGGACCGCCTCGGCGCCGACGGTCCCGCTCGCGCCCGAGCGGTTCTCGACGACTGTGTTCACGCCCAGCCGCTCACCGAGCTTCTGGGCCGCGAGGCGCCCCATGATGTCGGCCGGGCCGCCAGGCGGATAGGGAACGACGACCCGGATCGTGCGTTGCGGCCAGGGATCCGCTGCCTGGGCCGAGAGCGGCAGGATCAGCCCCAGGGCAAGCGCTAGCCGCCGCATCATTGTCCGTCTGGTCGTATTCATCGTTTCCTCGCTGCGCTCACCTGCCGGACTCAGGCGCCGGCTTTCCGGGATCTGTCACCGATGCGCCCTGGCAATCCGGGCTGCGTCTTCGGGTCCATCTGCTGACGGGTGCTCGATGTGTCCATCAAGCGGACAGCATTCCGGGAAGTAGAAAAAGACAAGCCGTGGATACAGTCAACCATCAAGAGCGGGCGACAGCCGAACTCCGCTGAAGAACGTCGCGTGATGCGCGAAGGGGTTGTGGCAAGGCTGGGCTGCCCCGCTGGCGGCGGGCGGAACAAGGACCAGGAATAGCTCGGCCCTGCCGCGCGTATGACCGCGCGGCAGGGCCGGACGAATCAGGTGCGGCGCCCTCGGCTGCCGCGATGGACGGGCGACCCTGGTAAGGTGCGCAGCCGCCCGGAGCTACTGGGAGACGGTCTCCACGACCTGCTCCGCGTGGCAGAGTTCCTCCTCGCCCTCCATGGAAGGGTCACTCGGGGAGGAGACGTAGCGGACCATGACCCACATGCCGTCCTCCATGTTCTCCACCACTTCGCACAGGCTGCCGTTCTTGAGGCGGATGGTGTCGCCCGGCTTCAGGTCGAAGATGTTCACCATGTCGATTGCCCTCTATCGCCGGCCGATCAGAAGAAGACCGTCAGGTTTTTCGCGAGCAGGACGTTCTGATCGAGGATGATCTCCCGCTTCGCGACCTGCCAGCTATCCCCGTGCCGGCGGAGCACGTCCGTGCGCTTGCCGACGAGGGTGTAGGTCTCGTGCTCGACCCGGTTCTGGTAGACAAGGAACCGGCTCTTCACCGTCACCTCCTTCGCCTCCTCGGGGGAGGGATCGGCCTGGAGGAGCTGGACGTTGGTGAGCATGTGGCAGACGCGGGAGAGCGGCTCCTCGGCGTAGTGCACGCCGGTCAGGATCTGCTCTACCCGCTTGGTCAGCGTCCACTTGTCCTCGTCGAACCAGCTGATGCCGGAGCCGAGCTTCGTGTTCTCCCGCTCGGCGTGCTGGCCAAACTTCACGTTGCGGCGCATCGGCATGAAGTAGACGATGTCCTCCGCGAGGAGATCCAGCCACTCCTCGAACCGCCGCTCATCCAGCAGGTCCACCTCGGCGTAGAGGAACTCCTCCACTTCCTGCTTCAGCTCGTACCAGGCTAGGCTCCGCTTGGGACGGCTGGCCGCCAATACCTCGCTCATGCGCTTCCGCTCCCTCTGCTCAAGCCTGTGGTTTGCGTGGAATGGGTCCGCCCTGGTGGGCGAAGCAGCCCACGTCGATCACCGTCCCCGAGATCGCCGCGGCGTCCTCCGAGAGGAGGAAGGCGACCGCGCGGGCAAGGTCCTCGCCGGTCGCGACCCGCCCGGCGGCCGTGCCGGGAGCGCCCCGCCCGAACTTGCTCTCATCGCCGCCGACGCGGCCGAGGCTCATCCCGCTCACGATGCCGCCGCCGCCCGGGATCACCGTGTTCACCCGGACCTTGTCGTGAAAGTGGTCGTAGGCCAGCGCCATGGTGAGCGTATGGACCGCGCCCTTGCTGGCCGCGTAGGCCGCCATGTTGGGCTTGCCGTAGCCGGCGCCGGAACCGACGTTGACGATGGATCCGCCACCCTGCCGGATCATGTGCGGCAGCACCGCGCGGGCGCAGAGGTAGGGCCCCTTCACATTCACCGCCATGATCCGGTCCCAAAGGGCCTCGTCCGTGTCCAGCACGGTGCCCAGGGGGCCGATGGCGGCGTTGTTCACCAGCGCGTCTATCCGGCCGAAGCGCTGCAGCGCCACGTCCACTACGCGCTGCACCTCATCCGCCCGCGAGACGTCGGCTTCCAGCACCTCGGCATCGAGGCCGCGTCCCGCCAGCTCCGCCCGGAGCCCGGGTATGGCGTTCTCCGCCATGCTGGAGACCTGCCGGGCCTCCACGCCGAAGGCCACCACCGCGTGCCCGCGCCCGGCCAGCTCCAGGGTGATGGACCGGCCGATCCCGAAGGTTCCGCCGGTCACGATGACAACCATGGTCGCGTCTACTCGGCAGCGACGGCGTGTTGGGTGCCGTCGCGGCCCATGATGATGTCCCAGTCGCTGTCGTTCAGGTAGCGGCTCCAGGCCCGGTAGTAGCCGCGCGCCATCTCCTCGGTCATCTGCGTGCTGACATTGCCCGGCACGAGGTCGTTCATCTTCGAGGTGTTCATGGACTGCTGGTAGTTGAACGGGTACCGCCGCGCGATCGTGCCCATGCTGGCCCGCGTCGCGTAGAGCCAGTTCTCCATGTCGTCCTGTTCTGTCATGCCGGCCGGGCCGGAGTAGCGCATGTAGTAGTGGCGCAGGTACTCCTTCACCTGGGCGGGCGCGTCGGCATCCACCAGGAAGAAGCGCCAGGCCTCCGTCTCGGTGGGGCTGTGCGGGTGCCAGGCGCAGAGCCCGCGCGGCTGGCGGCCGTGGTAGGAGGTGTTGGGGAAGATCGTGCCGGTGAAGGGAAGTAGGCGGGCCTGCTCGCCCAGGCGGCGCTTCCGCTCCTCGAAGCAGTGGCGGAAATACTCCTCGATCTCCGGATCGCTGAGGAAGGAGTTCACGTACTCGTTCTGCTCGGGGGCGATGGCGCTATGCACGCCGTGGCCCTGGAAGAAGCTGACCCAGATGTGCTTGGCCTTCGCCAGCTCGTCGTCGCGGCGCCCCTTCACGCCGGCGGCCGCGCTCGGGCCGATGCCGATCAGGTCCACCGAACGGTGGCTGGGATTGTGGTAGGTGTCGCCAAGGAAGTTCTCCGCCGCGAGCTTCCAGTTCGCGGGGATGATCCACTTGTGGACGCCGATCACCTCGGAGCCGCCCTCGCGGCCGTCGCGGCAATCCAGCGCCTGGTCGAGGTGCTGCTTGGCATCGCCGAGATAGTCGAAGAAGTCGGGCGCCTTCGCGTCCCAGGAGGCCCAGACGGTGCCCTTGTACTTGACCAGCCGCGGCACCTCGATCAGCGAGTGCTCGGAGCGGTCCAGCACGCCGTCATAGAGCGACTTGTAGAGCGGGACGCCCTGCAGCTTGCCATCGGTGGCATAGGTCCAGCTGTGATAGGGACAGGTGAACAGGGAGGTGTTGCCCTGCTCGTACCGGCACACCTTCATGCCGCGATGCCGGCAGGAGTTCAGGAAGACGTGGACCTCGCCCTTCTTGTCGCGGCAGAGGATCACAGATTCCTCGCCCATCCGCGAGGTGAAGAAGTCGCCTGGGTTCGGGATCTGGCTCTCGTGCCCGACGAAGAGCCAGGCGCGCGCGAAGAGCTTCTCCAACTCGAGCTGATAGACCCTCGGGTCCACGAAGATGTCGCGGCTGATGAAGCCGCGCTGGGTGTCGACCCACTGGTTGGAGGCGGCGGCTTCACTCATCCCTGTCTCTCCCTTTCCCCTGCTGGCGTCTGCCGGATCCGTGCTCTCCCCTGGGCCGGAGCTGGGAGGGGAGGGCGCAACTGCGCGAGGAGTGGCCAGCCTTGCTGTAGCCCTTGGTCGTGTCCGACAGATGGACATCATTCTCGTAAAATGTGGATTAAGGCACCTGATCCGGGGCTGTCAAGGACCTTGCTCCCGGCGGAACGGCGGGTGTCAGCGCTCCGTCACGAGAAATCTGTCGTGGAACTCGCCCCGGGACACCTTCACGGGAATGCCCTCCCGCACGTTCACCGCGTCAGGGCCGAGCATCTCCGAGCCCGACCTGCAATCGGGTGCGGCCAGGCCGTCGAGCTGGTCGGCGAACTCGCGAGCCTGGTCCGGGGAGAGGAGCCACTCCAGCGGCGAGTCCTCCGCGGGTCGGCGCATTCCCACCTGCTTCATCGCGGGACGAATGACGATCCGGGTGCCGGCATCGGATTGTGCGAAGTCGAACTCGTCGAAGGATTTCTCGCCGGGCTCCGCGGCGAAGAACCGGAGCGCGGCGCCGAGGCGACGCAGGTCCTCGGCATCCCCGAGCATCAGGACTATCGGGTTGAAGTCGCTGGGCAGATAGCTGTAGCGCAGCATGGGATCCTCGCTTGCTGGGTTGTCAGTGCCAGGGGCGGAGTAACTCGTGCTCCTCTGGCGGTGACCTTCGATCGGCGGCAGGAACGTGCGTCGCCCCGGCGTTCAGCCGGGCGCGAGCGTATCCCGCTTCCGGCCCTGTGGGCTCGTCAGGACCTCGTGCGAGCGGGGGCGGGCAGGGCGTGCCTGCCCCTCCGCGCCGGCCAGGCTCTCGGCGAATCACGCCTGCACTCGGGAAGCGCTAGCGGTCCATCTGGATATTGGCCGCCTTGGCAACGCCCCGCCAAAGGTCGATCTCGCGGGCGATGGTGGCGCGGAAGGCTTCCGGCGTGGTTCCCGCGGGATCGAGAACGAGCTTCGACAGCCGCTCCTTCACGTCCGCCGTCTGGAGGACCTCTGCCGTCGCGGTGTTCAGGCGTCGCACCACCTCGGGCGGCGTGCGCGCCGGGGCGAACAGGCCTGCCCACAGGACAGCCTCCACGTCCGGGAGGCCAAGCTCCTTCATCGTCGGGACATCGGGCAGGGCGGCGATCCTGTCCGCCGAGGTGACCGCCAGGGCGCGGACCTGCCCGCCCGAGAGGCCCGCCACGGCGGGAGCGGTGTCGATCATCGTCATCGTGACCTCGTCACGGATGAGGGCGGTGACGCAGTCGGAGGATCCCCGGTAGGTGATGTGCTGGAACCGGGTGCCGGCCCGCTGGTTGAACAGCTCGGTCGCGAGCTGGAAGCTGGTCGCGGGCGTGCCGTAATTCGCGCGGCTGGGGTTGGACTTTGCGAAGGCGATAAGGTCGGCCAGGCTGCGAAAGGGCGAGTTCGCGGAGACGAGCAGGACGAGCGGGAAGGTCACCAGGTTCGTGACGGGGATGAAGTCGGACAGGGAGTCGTAGCTGAGCCGCTCGGACGTCGCCGGGTTGAACACGATCGGGCCGCTCGCGCCGATCAGCAGCGTGTAGCCATCAGGCCGGGCGCGCGCGACGGCCTCGGTTCCAACGATCGCCTGGGCGCCGGGCCGGTTCTCCACCACGAAGGGCTGGCCCAGTGCCTCGCTGAGCTTCTGGGACAGGATGCGGCCGACCAGATCGTTTGTGCCGCCGGGCGTATAGGGAACGATGACCCGCACCGGGCGGTCCGGATACTCGGAACTCTGGGCTTGTCCCAGCGCCGGCGCCAGGGTCGCCCCAGCCAAGCAGCCCAGCAATTCCCGACGACCTAGCTTCATGCCGATCTCTCCCTTGCGCGATCGGCATCCCTGTTCGGGCTTGATCCACCGCCGACCGTTTCACGGGGCGGACGCTAGGTTCGTATGTTGACGTGGTCAACTGAAATGCAGCCCGGTGACGTCTCGAATGAAGGGGTTCGCGTCTCGAAGTGGGGGAGTTTGCCGGCTTGACGGACCTCCGCTGCGGGGCGAGACACCAGGATAATGAGAATGCAGGCGCCAATACGGACAGTGGGTAGCCTGTCAGAGTGCGGTCCAGCCGCTGGGGAGATGGACGATGCGGGCCATGATCTGGAACCTGCCGGGCGGTATCCGCGCACTTCGCCTCTCGGACGGATCGAACGAGGGCTGGGCTGTCGGAGCCGTTCCCGCTGACGAGCCGCTCAGCGGAACCATCGACCTCTCCGCCCCATCCCTGTCCATGGCGCTGGACCCGATGGTTCCGGCCACTCCGGGCGCTGGTCTCCTCTCCACGGCGGCGCTTGATCTCGCCGCGCGGGAGAGGGGGATCACGGCCGCCGCCCTGCTCGGCGCCGCCCCGCCGGCCGCGGTGGAGGGTATCGCGGCAGGGGCGCGTGCCGCACCGTGGGGGGCGCGAGCGTTGCGGGAGGTGCTGCTGAACCCCGAGACCCTCATCCTATCCGCGGACCCCGGGGCGCTCGGCCCGAGTGGTCTCCGCCGCCTTGCCGGCGCCGCGCGAATCTTCAACGTCGAGGTGGCACTGCGCCCCGCAACGAGGGCTCCGTTCGCGGCGGCGATGCTGCTGCACCTGCGCACCATGCACCCCTGGCTGGGCCGGACGGCCCCGGACGGGGAGGGGACCTTCACCGCGCCGCCGGGGCCCGGCTTCGGACCCCCGCCGGATCCCCGGGCGATGGATGACCTTGCGCTGCACTGCCAGGAACTCGGCGCGTGAGCGGGGCCGCGACGGTCCGCTCGGTCCGGCTGCGCCGCGTACGGCTCCAGCTCGGGATGGTCTACGTCTCCTCCATGTACGTCATGGCGACGACGGAGCGGACGGTGATCGAGGTCACCCTGGCGGACGGCACCGTGGGGCTAGGCGAGACGCTCGGCTATCCCGACTGCTACGCCGCCACAGCTCGCCTCGCTCCCTCCCTTATCGGGCGGGACGCGATGGACCGCGCGGGCTTCCGCCGCAGCTTCTCCCGTTCCGTTTTCGACAATCGGCAGGGACGGATTGGCTGGTCGGCCTTCGCGGGGCTGGAACTGGCGCTCTGGGACGCAGCCGGGAAGCGGCTTGGCCTGCCGCTGCGGGCCCTGATGGGCGCGCCGGGGCCGGTGCCGCACGTGCCGCTCTGCTGCCCGCTGCCCGCCGTCGCGCTCTCCCGGCCCGCCAGCCGCGCCGAGATCGCCGCGGAGTACCGCGACCTGTCCCGCACGGCCGCGCTGGGGGAACTGGCGGCGGAACTCGCCGCGCGGCACGGCTTCGGCGCCTTCAAGTACAAGTCGGCGGCGGCGAGCGCGGACTGGGACGTGGCAGCCATGGGCGCGCTCCGCGGTGCGCTGGGGCCGGATGCTGCCATCCGCATCGACCCCAATGCCGGCTGGCCCACCGCCGCCGCCGTCCGGCTTGCGGAGCGGCTGCGCCCGCACGCGCCCGAGTGGCTGGAGGATCCCTGCGACGACCGGGAGGGTCTGGCGCGCCTGCGCGGCGCCACCGGCATGACGGTCGCCACCAACATGGCGGTGATCCAGCCGGACCACATCCCCGCCGCCCTTCGCCTGCCCGGAGCCGATGTCTGGCTCGGCGATGTCTTCATGTGGGGCGGCATCGAGGGCTGGCGCGACATGGCCGCGACCGCCGCGCTGTTCGGCGTGGAGGTGGCCCTGCACTCGTTGTTCGAGACCGGGATCGCCACCGCCGCGAACCTGCACCTGGCGGCCGCCCACCCCGCGGTGAGGCGCGCGACCGACTGCGGCGCCGCCTGGCTCTCCTCCGATGTGGTGACGGGGCTTGGCCCCATAAGGAACGGTGCGATGGCGGTGCCGGATGGCCCTGGCCTCGGCGTCTCGCTCGACGAGGCCGCGATGGCCGCCGCGACCACCGAAGAGCGGATGATTACCTGAGCGACCGCGCTTAGTTGACACTATCCACGGATTGGCTCAGCCTTCCTGAAAACGACGTCCGCCAGACGGACAGAAGATTCCACGAAAGTGGAGGGGGAACGCGCTGATGGATCGCGAGCACGCTTCGCACCCCGGTCCGGCCTCGGCCGGGGATGCCGTCGCACCCATCCGCCCCATGGCCGCAGAGGTGTTCCTGGCCGCGCTGGCCGAGCACGGCGTCGACAAGTTCTTCCTGAACCCCGGCACCGACTTCGCGCCGATCGTCGAGGCCTACAGCGCCGCCGGCAGGAAGAACCCGCGCATGCCGGACCCGGTGCTGGTGACGCACGAGAACACGGCCGTGACCATGGCGCACGGCTACTTCCTGGCCACCGGCCGGGCGCAGGCGGTGATGGTGCATGTGAGCGTCGGGACGGCCAACACGATCAACGCCATCGCCGACGCCAGCCGCGACAACGTGCCCGTGCTGCTCTGCGCCGGCCGGTCCCCTGTCACCGAGGTCGGCGCCGTGGGCACCCGCAACCGGCACATCCACTGGGCGCAGGAGATGTTCGACCAGGCGGGCATGCTGCGGGAATGGGTGAAGTGGGACTACGAGCTGCGCAATCCCTCCCAGGTCGCGGACGTCGTGGACCGCGCCTTCGAGGTGATGGACGCCGCGCCGCGCCGCCCCGTCTACCTCACCCTGCCGCGGGAGCCGCTGGCAGCAAGCGTGTCGGAGGGGACCGCCGTGAACGCGCGCCGCGGACCGCCGCGGAAGCCGCATCCCGATCCGGCCGACATCGAGACGCTGGCAGGCTGGCTCGCCGACGCCTCCAGCCCGCTGATCGTGACGGCGGGCATGGGCCGCACCGCCGAGGATGTCGCTACCCTCGCCGCCTTCGCTGAGCGCTTCGCGGTCCCGATCGTCACCTATAACCCGCGCCAGCTCTGCCTGCCGACAGACCACCCGATGCACGCCGGCTTCGATCCCGGCCCCCTGGTCCCGAAGGCCGACCTGATCCTTGCGATCGAGTCGGACGTCCCCTGGACGCCCAGCCTCGTCAGGCCAGCGCCCGGGACACGGATTGTCCATGTCGGCGAGGACCCGGCGTGGCAGCGCTATCCCATGCGGAGCTTTCCCAGCGACCTCTCCATCACCGCCGACGCGGCGGTAACGCTGGCGCGCCTTCACCGCGCGGCGGAGGAACAGATCGCGGAGGGCGACCTGGAGGCCCGGCGCTTCGCGATGGCGGAGACCCGGGCCGCGCGCCTGGCCGCCGCCGCGGCGAAGGCCCGGCCGAAGGGAAGCGTGATCACGCCCGAATACCTCAGCCACGCGATCGGGGAGGCTCTGGGCGACGCGACGATCGTCAACGAGTACCCGCTGCGCCTGGACCACTGCTCCCGCACGCGCCCCGGCAGCTACTTCCAGCTCGGCCCGGCCGGCGGCCTCGGCTGGAGCCTCGGGGCCGCCCTGGGCATCAAGCTGGCGGATCCCGGGCGCCTGGTGGTCTGCACCATCGGGGACGGCGCCTACATGTTCGCCAACCCTTCCGCGAGCCACTGGACCGCGCAGGTTCACGACCTGCCCGTGCTCACCATCGTCTTCAACAACGAGCGCTACGGCGCCGTTCGCGGCGCCACCATGTCGATGTACGCCAAGGGGGCTGCCGGGGCCGATGATGGCCGGTTCCTGGCCGACCTCGCCTCCGGGAGCCGCTGGGACAAAGTCGTGGAAGCCCATGGCGGCTACGGAGAGCGGGTGGAGGACGCGGCGGAGCTTCCTGCCGCCCTGGCACGCGCGCGCCGCGCCGTCGAGGAGGGGCGGCAGGCCCTGCTCGACGTCATCTGCCCGTACTGATGGCTGGGCGAAGCCAGGATTATAGTTGATTACGTCAACGATGTACGCGCATATGGGGCCGGGCGCGTTCACGAACCAAGGGGGCGGAAACATGCAACGTCGCTGCGGGGCCGCTGGCCGGGGGATCGCCCGATGCTGACCGATCCCCCTGACCGGTTCGCTCCTTACGACGAGGCCGGCCAGCCGCAGGTCCCGATTGCCGGCTACCCGAACACGGTGCGCCGCCATCCCTGCTCGCTGCCGCTGTTCCGGCGCCCGGTCACCCGGACGGAATTGACCGGCCCGCTCGACCTCACCCCCAAGCTCCAGCCGGGCGACAGCAACCTCGCCGTCTCGCCGGAGGGAAGGCCGGCAATCGGGCAACTCATCCACATCTCCGGCCGCGTGTTGGACGAGGACGGGCGGCCGGTCCGGAACGCCGTCGTCGAGATATGGCAGGCCAATGCCGCCGGGCGCTACTTCAACCCGCTGGACCAGCGCGACGCACCGCTGGACCCGAACTTCATCGGCAACGGCCGCGCGCTGACGGACGCGAACGGGGACTACGCCTTTTTCACGATCCGCCCCGGCGCCTACCCCGTCCCGAACTCCGGCCGCTGGTGGCGCCCGCCGCACGTCCACTTCTCCATCCTCGGCCCCGGCAGCCTCTCGCGCCTCGTCACGCAGATGTACTTCCCGGGCGATCCGCTGAACGTCCATGACCGTCTGCTGAACTCGCTGCCCGACCCGGCGGCGCGGGAACTCCTCGTGGCGCGCGAGGTCTCCACCGAGGAGGTGGACGGCGAGTGGCTCGCCTACCGCCACCGCCTGGTCCTGCGGGGCCGCCACGCTACCCCGCCTTTGCCGTGAGCGCCGCGATGAGCACCAATGCGCCTCTCCCGCCCACGGGCTGGCACACGATCGGCCCCTTCTTCCCGCGCACCTTCTTCAAGGAGGGCGACAACGACCTGACGCGCCTGTCGCCGGATGCCCCGCCGACCGCGCGGGGCGAGCGCATCATCCTGCACGGGCGCGTGCTGGAGGAGGGCGGCGGGCCTTGCGTCAACGCAGTACTGGAGGCGTGGCAGGCCGATGCGGGCGGCCGCTTCCGCCACCCGCTCGATCCGCGCCACGCCGATGCGGACCCGTGCTTCCTGGGCTGGGGCCGCGCTTGGACCGACGAGGCGGGCCGCTATGAGTTCCAAACGGTGATGCCGGGCGGCTATGCCGATGCCGCCGGCATGCGCGCCCCGCATGTGAACCTGTCAGTCCTCGGCTCGGGCATCATGCGGCGTCTCGTCACCACCGTGTTCTTCCCCGAATTTGCACTTGTGAATGGCCAGGATCCCATCCTGCTCGCCCTGCCGGAGGACGGGCTGCGGCGCCGCCTCGTCGCGGCGGAGGAAGGCGCCGCCGACAGCATCCGGCGCTTCCGTTTCGACCTCGTCCTGCACGGCTCACCGGAGGAGGAAACCCCCTTCTTCGTGGACTGAGCTGCTTCTCCCCGAAAACAAGAAGGCGCGAAGCGAGACAGGCGCCGCAACACGAGAGGAAAGCGTCCGAGATGAGGAGACGTGAGGCCGTCGTGGCGCTCGCCACGCTGACCCTGGCGGCGCGGGCTCAGGCCCAGGTGCAGGGTAGTCGCCGGCCCGGGCAGATGATCATCCCCTTCGCGGCCGGCGCCTCGGCGGACGGGGTGGCACGCGTGGTCGCCGCGGGTCTCGGCCCCCGGCTGGACCGCAACTTCGTCGCGGACAACCGCCCCGGCGCCGGCGGCACGCTCGGCCTGTCGGTCCTGGCCCGTTCCCCGGCGGATGGCAGCGTGCTCGGCACGGGCGCGACGGGGGCCGTCGTCATCAATCCCCACACCCCCGACGGGCAGTCCTTCGAGCCCCTGCGCCAGCTCGCGCCGGTCGCGCGCATCGCCGACATCCCGCTCGTCATCATCGCCGGCAGCGGCACGGGCCTGAAGACGCTGCAGGACGTGGTCGCGCGGTCGAAGTCCGACCGGGCTGGGCTGAGCTACGGCACCACCGGCACCAACAGCGCGCAACACCTGGCGATGGTGACGCTGGCGCAGGCGACCGGGGCAAATCTTATCCACGTCCCCTACCGGGGCAGCGCACCGGCGGTCACGGACGTGTTGGCCGGCACCCTACCTCTGGCGAGCGTGGACCTGACCTCCGCCCAGGCCCATATCCAGGCGGGAACTGTTGTGCCCCTCGCGGTGACCGGCCCGCAGCGCTCGAAGCTCGCCCCTTCCGTTCCCACGGTCGCGGAGGCGGCGGTGCCGGGCTACTCCGTCACGGCCTGGATGGGCCTCTTCGGGCCGGCGGGGCTGCCGGAGGCTATGCGTGAGCAGATCTCCCGCGCTACCTCGGAGGTCGTCGCCGACCCGGAGACCGAGCGCGCGCTTCTCAGCGTCTCGGCCGAGCCCTCTTTCCTGGACCACGCCGACTTCGCCCGCTTCCTGGCGGACGAGTCCGCACGCTGGAAGCGGGTGCTGGGCACCATGGGCAAGGTGGAGTGAGCCCGATCGCCGATCCCCCGGTCGCGGAGCCGGACGCGGCTGTCGCGGTGCTCCGGGCCCGGCTGGCGGCGGCGGGCGTTGCTCCATCCGTCCTCGTCACCGATGCGGACATCCTGGAACCGCACCTGCGGGACTGGCGCGGGTGGCACCGGGGGGAGGGGCTCGCGCTCGCCCGCCCCAGGAGCGTGCCGGACGTGCAGGCCATTCTGAGCGCCTGCCACGACCTCGGCCTGCCCGTCGTGCCGCAGGGCGGCAATTCCAGCATGTGCGGCGCCAGCGTGCCCGCATCCGGGCGACCCCCGGCGGTGGTGCTGAGCCTTTCCGCCCTGGACCGGATCCGGCACGTGGACGCCCCGGGATGGAACCTCGTCGCCGAGGCGGGCTGCACGCTGGGCGCCGTGCAGGCGGCGGCCCGCGCTGCAGGGCGCCACTTCGGCCTCGACCTCGGCGCCCGGGACACGGCCCGCATCGGCGGGCTCGTCTCCACCAACGCCGGCGGAATGGGCGTGCTGCGCTACGGCGCCATGCGCGACCAGGTGCTGGGGCTGGAGGTGGTGCTGGCCGACGGCACGCTCTGGAACGGGCTTCGCGCGCTGCGGAAGGACAATTCAGGATTCGACCTGAAGCAGCTCTTCATCGGCACGGAGGGGACGCACGGCGTCGTCACGGCCGCCTGCCTACGGCTCCATCCACCGGAAACCAGTGCCGCAAGCCTCCTGCTCGCCCTGCCAGACCTTGCCGCGGCGAACCGGGTGGCCGAGATCGCGCTGCGCCGGGGCGGGCGCGCCCTGAGCGCCCTGGAGCTGGTGCCGGGCCTGGGGCTCGCCCTCGCCGCCCAGGTCCTGGGCGGGCCCCTTCCGATGCCGGAGAACCACGCCTGGAACGTGCTGCTGCACCTCGCGGGCGAGGAGCCGGTGGAGGGGCTCGCGGAGGCCATCGCCTCGGCCGCGCTGGAAGGGGGCGCGGCGGTGGACGGGGTGCTCGCGCAGTCCGGTGCCCAGGAAGCGCGGCTCTGGGCCCTCCGGGACGCCTTCTCCGAGGCCCACCGGCTGCTTGGCCTCTCCTTCCGCTTCGACCTCGCCGTGCCGGTCGGGAGGATCACGGAGCTCGCCGAGGCGCTGATGCCGCCCGTCCTGCGCCTCGCGCCCGGCGCCCGCTTCTTCGTCTTCGGGCATCTCGGCGACGGGAACCTGCACGTCTCCATCGCCCAGCCCGAAGGCGCCGATGCCGCATCCTTCGCCGCGCTGCGCCCGGCGATCGAGAGCTTGGTGCACGAGATGGTCTGGCGGATGGGCGGCACCATCAGCGCGGAGCACGGCATCGGCCAGCTGCACCGCGAGGAGATCGCGCTGCAGAAGCCGGCCGAGGAGCTGGCCCTGATGCGCGCCGTGAAGGGCATGCTGGATCCCAAGGGCATCCTGAACCCCGGCCAGCTTCTGCCGGACTGAATCTTTCAGAGAGGACAGACGGATGGCGACGATGACGGGCGGCCAGGCCCTGGCGCACCAGCTGGTGCTGGAAGGGGTGACCGACGTGTTCGGCATCCCGGGCGTCCAGCTCGACTGGGCGGTGGACGGGCTGCGGCAGGTCGCCGACCGGATCCGCTTCACCGTGCCGCGGCACGAGCAGACCACCTCTTACATGGCCGACGGCTACGCGCGCGCGAGCGGCCGCTTCGGCACCTGCATGGTGGTGCCGGGACCCGGCATGCTGAACGCCATGGCCGGCCTTTCCACCGCCTACGCCTGCAACTCGCCCGTGCTCTGCATCGCCGGCAACATCTACGGCTCGGCGGTGGGCAGGAACCTCGGCCTCCTGCACGAGATCAAGGACCAGACGGGCGTGCTCGCCTCGGTCACCAAGTGGCAGGGCAGCGCGTCCACCCCGGCGGACGTCCCGAACCTCGTGCGGGAAGCGGTCCGCCAGCTCCGCACCGGGCGCCCGGCTCCCGTGGGCATCGAGATCGCGCACGACGTGCTGAGCGCGAGCGGCGAGGTGGAGCTGATCACCCCCGATGCCGAGGACCTGCGGCAGAAGCCCGATGCCGCCGCGGTCGAGCGGGCCGCCGCTCTCCTGGGCGGCGCGCGCTTCCCCGTGATCTTCGTCGGCGGCGGGGCCCTGGCGGGCGAGGCGCCGGAGGCACTCCGGGCCTTGGCCGAGCGGCTGCAGGCGCCGGTGGTGATAGGCGAGAATGGCCGCGGCGCCCTCTCGGACCGTCACCCGCTCGCCCTCAACGCCCTGGGCGGGCGGGCCGTCTTCCCCCACGCGGACGTGGTTCTCGTGGTGGGCAGCCGCTTCGTGGACACGGCGGTTGGCAACCCGGCCTGGCCATCCGACGCGGTGCGCTACGTCTACCTCAACATCGACCCCTCCGCCTGGGCACCGCCGCGCAGGGCCGAGGTGGCGATCGAGGCGGATGCGGCGCTCGGCATGAGGGCGCTGGAGGCCGCCGTCTCCCGCCGCCCCGCCCGCGGCGACGAGCTGGACCGCGTTCGCGCGTGGGCGGCCGCCCAGTCCGACGCGATCCGGCCGCAGCGCGACTTCGTGCGGGCCATCCGGAACGTGCTTCCCGACGACGGCATCCTAGTCAATGAGCTGACGCAGGTCGGCTACTACGCCCGCTTTGCCTATCCGGTGTACCGGCCTGGAACCTTCATCGGTCCGGGCTACCAAGGGACGCTCGGCTACGGCTTCCCCACCTCGCTCGGGGTGGCTGCGGGCGCCGGGGGGCGGCCGGTCGTCGGCATCACCGGCGATGGCGGCTTCGGCTGGGGCATGCAGGAGCTGGCCACGGCCCGGAAGTATGACCTGCGCGTCGCCACGATCGTCTTCAACGATGGGCACTTCGGCAACGTCCACCGGATGCAGGAGGACCAGTTCGGCACGGCCTTCGGCACCGGGCTGAAGAACCCCGATTTCGGCAAGCTCGCTGATGCCTTCGAGGTGCCTTACAGTCGGGCCGACGACGGCGAGGCGCTGGAGCGGGCCCTGCGCGAGGCACTCGACACCGCTGGGCCGACGCTGATCGAGGCGCGGGTGGGCGGGATGCCGAGCCCCTGGCACCTGATGCGGCTGCGGAACCCTCCTTTCGTGAAGGCGCAGCCCGCGCCGCCGAACCCGCTCGGCGAGCCGCCCTCGGCGAGCGCGACGGGGGCGTGATCCTTCCTGGGCCGCCCATGTGGCGGCCCGGGTACATCTGGGCTCGGAACTGGCATGAACAGCGTGTTTGCCGGGCCAAGAGGGAACCCACGTGCCGGGAGGGGCAGGACAGGCGGGGGACACTGGACCGGCCCGCTGTTGCCTCGATGGCCGCCTAGTGGTCCTGAACGGAATACGGGACGAGCGCGCGGGTGTACTCGGCATTCACTATCCGACGATCGAGGGCGGGCGTTTCGTTCGCCTCATGGATGCGTTGCCCAGAGATAGGGACCCGGAAGCCCGGCCGCCGACGCTCCCCTCATCCTCCCTTCTTAGCCAGGGTGCTTTATCTTTGAGGGGCCTTCCGCAGGACTCCACCGCCCCCATGCTCGTCGGTCCCGATCCCCGCACCACAAGCCCACTTGTAGGCGTGCTCGCGTATGGGCGGGCGACCCTGCGCGGCGCCGCGGTCCCGGCCCTGGATCTGGCGTGCCCTGCCGTCTCTCCGCCGCCACGGGCTGGGTGCGCGGCGATGCCGTGCGCGTGGCCGCGCAGCCTGGCACCGGCCGCGCGGCGCCGGGCCCGGATGCGCCGGCAGTGGTCTTGTTCCGCCACGCCGCGCCCGTGAGCGGCCTCCGCCCGTCGTTGGTCGGGCTTCTTCTCCTCGCCCTCTGCGCGTTCCTGGCCGGGGTCGCCGTCCACGCGCTGTGGGTGCTTCTCGGCGGGCTGACCTCCGGCGCCTCCTGGATCGACATGAACACCGGCGCGGCCGGCGCCGTGCCCGCCGCCATCGCGATCGGCTGCTGGTCCGCTGTGCTGCTGGGCTGGCGGATGACGGACCGGACGGAGCGGCGGATCATGAGACTGTCCTTCGCCTGCGTGCCGCTGGTCGTGCTGTTGCCGCTGGCCGTCACGCCGCTGGCGCACATGCTTCTCTCCGACCAGGGCTACGAGCGCTGCCGCATCGATCCCGGCCGCCGCTTTCCCGGTGCCCGTTACCACCACGGTGCGCCGGAGGCCTGCCCGTGAGGCGATCCCAGTTCGGCCGGCGCTCCCTCCTGCTCACCGCGGCAGGCCGGGGTCGAAGAGGCCGCCGGGGCAGGACGACGCGGCGCTCGCTCTTGCGGCCATCCTCTACCCGGCCGAGTGCGACGATCGCCTGGCCGGTGCTGAAGTTCTCGCTCGTCCCCCGCACCGCGCTGGAGGCTCGGTTCGTTTCCACCACATCAAAGCCGATTAGCTCGAACCGCCCGCGCTGCCTGTCGAAGCGGCGCTCTACCAGGCCGGGATTGTCCAACACATTGGCGGGGTCCCGCGCGCAGCACCATCTGCAGGTCGGGCCTGCCATCCCCGTCCAGGTCAGCCACCGCCTGATCCTCCAGCGCCCATCCCGGCGGCACTAAGGCCTCGGCACCATCCGCCCGCGCAAGCAGGTCTGGGTAGGTGATGGGCGGCGAGGTTGGCCCGGGATCCTGGGCTCACGCCGCTGCGTTGGCGAGGAACAGGGCGGGGACGCCGCGGGCTGATCTCATCGTGAGGTCCGGGAGAAACAGGGGGCAAGGGGCTGGACACTCCTTTCCCCGTACGGCTCATCCAGCGACAAGCTGCAACCGGCTGCCGGCGCGGCCACGCGCGTGGGGTGCGGCAGGACATGGCAGCGGGAGGAAAGGCATGGCGAGGAGTGAACGAACGCCGTTGGCAGCGCTGGCGCTGGTGGGCGCACTCCTTCCGGCCTCGGTGCAGGCGGGCGTCGCGGAGTTCATGGGCGGCTGCATGGCCGGCATCGCCGATCCCGCCCGCCTGCCCGCCGTGCTGCAAGGGGCGGGTCTGATCGAGATCGACCCCGGCAACGGTCCCCAAGGGCCAGCCATCGCCGCCGACGCGCCAGGCCGTCGGCTGTGGTCGGACCCGCGCCTCGCCGGGCGCGGCGACGCCTTCACCGGCTACGCCCCGCCATCCGCCGGCCGCCCCTTCGCGGTCTGCTGGCATGTCAGCAGACCCGGGGAGAGCGCCGCGGCGGCGATGGCCGAACTGCGGCGGCGCTACCCGCCTCGGGAAGGAAGCGTGGAGCGGGGCACGGAGTTCTTCTACGGCGGCTCCGAGCGGTGGCGTGCGGCCGGACCAGGGGGAGATGTGCTGGTCGGCCTGTCCTGGCCTTTCCAGGACCGGCCAGGGGAGGGGACCGCCTTTCTCTACGTCGTCCGGCCCGCAGTGGCTGGCTAAACGCGTTCTCCCGGCACCCCTCAATCGCGGGCCTTCTCAAGCACCGGACTTCCTCCCCGCCACGAGCGGATCGCGTCCAGCCGGTCGAGCGCGGCCGGCTTGTTTGAGGGAGCGACAGGGATCACGGCGCAGGCATAGGCGAGCGCGCCGACGATTGCGGCCGCGATCAGCACGCGAAGCCACCGACGCCCCGTCCTCGCGCCGGGGGAGGCCTGCCGCGCGTTGCGGATCGCCGCGGCAGGCGCGGCCGCCGGCGCGGTGCGGCGTGGCGCGGCCGGCGCACGGCCCGGAGCAGGGGAGGGCCGGCGCGCAACGGCGGGGGGGCGGGAGGCCGGGACCTCCCCGGGCACGAAGCGGAGGTGCTGCCGGGCGACCGTGATGCGGAGGGTCCGGCCCCAGGCGAAGTCCAGCCGGTCCCCCTCGATGCCGTCGGCGAAGACCACCCCACCCTCGTTCATGCGCGAGACGACGAGGAGGGAGTCCTCGCCCTCCAGACGTCCGCTCACGAGGCTGGCTCCGGTGGCGCGGCTCGGCCAGGGCTCGCGCACCAGGAACATCGCGGCGCGCTCGTCCGGGGCAAGATCGACGGTCACGCCCGTCGCGCGGCTGATGGACAGCGCCCAGCCCGTCGCGCCGGTGCCGCTGGCCACGATGAGGCCGGATGAGGACTGCACTTCCTCTCGCCCGGCGTGGCTCAGGCTGTAGCGGGCGGACTGGTGGCTGGCGTGGCCCACGAAGACCTCGTTCAGCGCCAGGAGGGCTTGGCCGTCGTCGAGCTCGGCGCGGATCATCGTGCGCGGCTCGGTGCGCAGCGTGCCGGCCGCGGCCAGCGGCAGCATGGCAGCGGCTGCGGCGGCGGTGTGGGGGACGAGGACGCCGGCGTTGCGGGCAGGATCGGCATTCACGCCGATCACCGGCTGGCCGGAGAGGTACTTGGCGACGTTCGCAACGAGCCCGTCCTGGCCGACGGCGACCACCACGTCCTCCGGCCCGAAGAGGAAGCGGTCCAGCTCTGCACGGCGGACGGAGGCGATGCGCCAGCCTTTCGGTACGGCGCCGCGGATCTCGGCCAGCAGGGCCGCCACGTGCTCGCGCTGGGCGTCCAGTCCTTCGAGGCTCTGCGACCTCCGGCGCAAGAAGGCATCGGCCTGGCCGCGCGTGGCATGGCGGGCCAGCAGCCCCTCGTACTCGGTCTCGCGCGTGACAAGGACGAGCCTTGGGGCGAGTGCGCCGCTCACAGCCCTGTTGTTACGCCGCCGGGCGCGTTGCCCCGCGGGGCAGCCGGCGGCGCGGGATTCGCGGCGTCGCGCCCGCGCAGCACGCCGTTCAGGGCGGCGGTGAGGTCGGGCGTGATGTTGAGCGTTTCGATCTTCGTCAGCTTCTCCGCGAAGGCGCGCAGCACCAGGGATTGCAGCACGGCGGGATCGGTGTCGCGCAGCAGGGCCAGGCGCTCGCCCTCGGCCGCGTTGCGGGCCGCCTCCACCACGCGGATCCGCGACGCCTCGGCCTCGGAGGCAATCCGTCCGGCCTCGGCCCGGCCCTCCGCCTGGCGGCGGGCGTTCTCGTCCTCCTGCGCGATGAGAGCGGCCTGCCGGCGCGCGAGCTCCACCTTGGTGGAGAGCTCGTTCTCGGCGATGGCGCGCTCCTTCTCCACGGCCTGGGCACGGCGGGCGAAGGCGGCCTCGTCGGCGAGGCCCTGCGCGCGCTCGAAAGTCGGTGTCTCGAGGGCGCGGGCCAGCTCCGCGCTCGGGCTCAGCCCGGCGATGCGGACGGTGACGACGGAGAGGCCCATCTCGCGCAGCCGGGGATCGGCGGCGAGCGACGCGGCGATCCCGTCCTGCAGCGGCGCCGCGCCCTCAGCCAGGAGGTCGTGCACGGGGCGGTGCTCGACGTAACGCGCTGCCTGGTACTGGGCTAGGCCGATGAGAAGGCTCGCGATGCGGTCCAGCGGGTCCGTGCGGAGCCGCCCGGTGCGGAGGTCGATCGTGAAGTCCACGCGGGAGGCCAGCGCCTCCGGCTCCGCCGCGCGCCAGGTGATCGTGCCTTGCACCGTGACGACCTGGTAGTCGCGCGAACGCGCCTGGAAGACGAAGTCGGTGTCCCGGTCATCCGCTGGGACCTCCGCGATGCTCGTCCGATCCGGCCGGAACCAGAAGGCGAGGCCGCGGCCGGAGCGGACGCGTTGGCCGCGGCGGAAGGTGATGACGTGGCTCGACGCCTCGCTGCGGAGGTGACGGTACGCGAAGAACCAGGTGATCTCGGCCATGCCCGGGCATGGTGGACCGGGGGGAGTGGCCCGGCAACCCCGGCGGCTGTGCTCAGCGGACCACGGTCAGGGCGTAGGTGCCGAGCACCGACCAGAGGATGGCGTGCACGAAGAGCAGGCGCGGCAGGGAGCCCCGGCTTTCCCGCAGGCCGAAGACGATCCATGCGGGGAGGAGTACGAGGCCGAGCCACATCAGCATGAGCCCCGGCCGGTCGAGGCGAAAGCCGTGGAACCCGTGAACGGCGGCGACGGCGAGGGCGCACATGGCCAGGACGGCCGCGAAGGGCAGGAGAAGCAGGAGCGCGGCGCGCAGCAGGCGGGTGGGCATGGTCCGGGCCTTCGGGGGCATGTCAGTCTATAACCTTGTCCGCCCATCTCCTAAGCTCGGCCGGGGCGGGAGGCCGGATGGGGACGTGAGCACGGGGCAGAGGCCGCCAATCGACAGCCGCAGCTGGACGGGACCGAAGCCCGCGGTGCAGCTGCTGTACCTTAGCGCGGCACGGGCGGTCTTCCTGGCCGCCGGCGTCGGGCGCGGCCGTACCCTCTCCCCTGGCAACGCCTATGCCGAGAAGCAGGCCGAAGGACAGCCGATCACTCCGGCCGGCTGCCACATCCCAGCGGCAAGCTTCGGCGACCTTCTGTACGGCCTCGTCTGGCGGGCCGACCAGTAGCATCACCTGACGGGAACGCGACGCTGACGATGGAACTCTCGGCCATCGAGGCCCGCCGCATCGCCCTTACGGCGCAGGGCTTCAACGCGCAGGGTCTCGACAAAGGGCAGCAGCATGACGAGGTGGGGGCGGCACGGCTCCGCAGGACCATCGCCCGGCTCGGCCTGCTTCAGATTGACAGTGTCAACGTCCTCGTGCGTGCCCACTATATGCCGCTCTTCTCGCGCCTGGGCTCCTACGACCGCGCGCTCCTCGATGCGGTCGCGACGGCCAGGCCGAGGCGCTACTTTGAGTACTGGGGGCATGAGGCCTCGCTCCTCCCCATCGATGCTTATCCCTTGCTGCGCTGGCGCATGGATCGCGCGCTGCGGGGCGATGGCGTGTGGCGGCAACTCCAGCCCTTCGCGGGGGAGAGGCGGGGCGAGGCTGATGCCCTGCTCGCCCGTATCGTTGCCGAGGGACCGCTGGCGGCGTCCGACCTAGCGGACAGCAGGGCCTCTCGGGGCATGTGGGTGTGGAGCGACGCCAAGCACGCGCTTGAGTGGCTGTTCTGGGCAGGGCTGGTCACCTCGACGCATCGGCGCGGCAGCTTCGAGCGCGTCTACGACTTGCCCGAACGGGTCCTGCCCCGCGCTGCCCTCCAGCTCCCGACACCATCCGGCGTGGATGCCCGGCGGGAACTCCTGGCGCGCGGCGCAGGCGCTCGGGATCGCCACGGCGCACGACCTGCGCGACTACTACCGCCTCTCCCCCGCCGACGCGCAGCCCCCCCTCGAGCAGCTCGTGGAGGAGGGAACCCTCATCCCCGTCCGCGTAGAGGGATGGCAGCCGCAAGCCTATCTCCACAAGGATGCACGGGCCGGCCGCAAGCCCAGGGGCGCGGCGCTGCTGTCGCCCTTCGACCCGCTTGTCTGGCACCGCCCGCGCACCGAGAGGCTGTTCGGGTTCCGCTATCGCCTCGAGATCTACACGCCCGCCCACAAGCGCGAGCACGGCTACTACGTGCTGCCCTTCCTGCTGGATGGAGCGCTCGTCGCGCGCGTGGACCTCAAGGCGGATCGCAAGGCCTGCACCCTGGTTGTCCAGCGTCTGCACATCGAGAGAGGCGCGCCGCCACACACGGTGGACCAACTCGTTGGCGAGTTGCGCCGCATGGCGTCCTGGCTCGGCCTGCCCAATCTTTCCGTGGCACCTGCCGCCGCCAACGGCCCGCCCCTGGCCTTCGACTGACGCGGCGGGCCCTGGGCGCGGGGGGGCTCGGGGATTAGGCTGGCTGCCTGAGAAGGCGCCCTCCTACCGGGCGCTGTCCCGCAGGGATGCCGCCCGCGCCAGCGGCAACCGGATGAGGCACTCCACACCATCAGGCAGGAAGCCGAGGGTGACCTCGGCGCCGGACTGGTAAGGCAGGGCGCGTTCCAGCATCCGCGAGCCGAAGCCGCGGCGCTCAGGCGGCCGTACCGGCGGCCCGCCGCGCTCGCGCCAGGAGATCGCGACGGCAGGTGACTCTCCCTCAGCCCGCCGTTCCAGCTCCCACGTCACCTCGACAAGGCCCGCCGGCACCGAGAGCGCGCCGTATTTCGCGGCGTTCGTCGCCAGTTCGTGCAGGGCCAGGTTGAGGATGACCGTCTTATCCGAGGAAAGCCGGACCGGCGGCCCCTCCGCCGAGTAGCGCACCCCCCCGGCGCTCCCGGCGTGAGGCTCGAGGGTCTTCTCGAGCACATCGCGCAGCAGGGCTCCCTCCCATCCGGTCCGTACCAGCATGTCGTGCGCACGCCCCAGCGCCTTGAGCCGCTCGACGAGGGTGGCCTGCAGCACGGGAGAGATGTCTGCCTCCCGCAGGGTCTGCGCTGCGACCGACTGCACCGAGGCGAGCGTGTTCTTGACCCGGTGGGTGAGCTCGTCGGTGAGCAGCACCCGGCGCTCATCCTCGCGGCGACGCTCCGTGTGGTCGCGCAGGATCTTCAGGAAGCCCTGCAGGCTGCCATCCCGGTCCAGCAGCGGCATCAGGACCCCGGCGGCCCAGAAGCGGGATCCGTCGGCCCGCATGTGCCAGCGCTCGTCCCTGGCGCGGCCGTCCTCCACCGCCCGGCTCATCTCGACCTCGGGCTGCCTCGCGGCGCGCTCCTCCGGCGTGAAGATGACGGCCCCGGGCTGCCCGAGGATCTCGGCATCCTCGTAGCCGAAGATGCGCTGCGCGCCGGGGTTCCAGGTCGTCACGCGCCCCTGGGTATCGAGGGTGAAGATCGCGTACTCGGTCGCGCTCTCGAAGATGAGTTGCAGGTGCTGCTGATCCTGGCGTCGCGCCTCGTTGGCGGTGGCCAGCTCGGCAGTGCGTTCCGTGAGGCTGCCCTCAAGCGCGCTGTTCCGGCCAGAGAGCGCCGTGTTGGCCACCTCCAGGCTCTCGGCCAGCAGACGCGCCTCGGCGAGCGACAGACGCAGTTCGTCGCCGGTCGCCTTCAGCGCTTCCTCACGGACGGCGGATTGCGCCTCAGCATCGGCGTTCCCCCGGCGCAGATCCTCGATTTGCTGGCGATGTGACGCGACCTGGGCAGTGGCTTCGGCCCGGAGTGCCCGGTTCTCGGCTGCCAGCGCGTCCAGCTCCTTGGATTGAGCGGCGCGGCTCCCGGTATCATTCCCGGACTGGGATGATGCCTCCTTGGCCCCTTTGCCAGGCGGCATAGTTCCTCCTGCGGCGACGGCCATCCTGCCTCAGAGTGTCCCCCCAGCACAAGCGATTGTCCATCATGAGCTGAGGCCGTGTGGGAACGCAGGGTGGGGTTATCCTATGTCCTTCGGCGAGGAGGCTGGGACGAGGCGCTTCGTGGAAGGCGAGGAGCGGGGCCAGGAGACGCTGCTCCCCGGCTGCATCGAGGACGATGTCTCCGAGGAGAACCCCCAGGAGGGCAGCACCGTACCCCAGCCCGACCGCACCTCGGCCACCTATGACAACTGGACGCTGAATTGCGGGCGATCCGGCGGGATCGAGCGGCGCTGCGAGGTGAGCCAGACGCTGGTGAACCCGCAGGGCCAGCCCCTGGTTCAGCTCGTCGCCCGGCGCGACGCCGCGGCCGGCTCGGTCACCTTCTCCGCCCAGGTCGGCGTCAACGTGACCGTGTCCGAGGCAGCGAGGCTGACGCCCGAGGGACAGCCCGGACTAACGCTGCCCTTCGCGCGCTGCCTGCCGCGCGGCTGTTTCGCCGAGGTCGCGCTGCCCGAGGCGGCGCTGCCGGGCCTGGCCAGGGCCGCGGAGACGGCCCGGCTGGAGTTCCGTAACGCCGAGGGGGGCGCCGTAGCCTTCGCGGTCTCGCTTCGCGGTCTGGCCACCGCACTCGACGCCCTGCAATCCGCCGAGCGGTCTTGAAGGCGTCGCGGACAAGTAGGGGGAACCTGAGGGCTCCCGCTGTGATCCGATCCATCCTTCAGTGGCTGCGCACCGGCGCGGCTGCCCTCCTGCTGGCCGCCGTTGGCTTGGCGACCGCCTGCGCGCCCTTCATCAGCGCGCCCGACCTCGGCGCCGAGACGCCCTTCTACGCCGCCCCGGATCTCGTCCAGGGACTACCCGGCTCCCTGGTCCGGAGCGAGCCCATCGCGGGCGCGCCGGAGGGCGCGTCGGCCTACCACGTCCTCTACCGCTCGACGGGACTGCGGGACGAGCCGATCCTCGTCTCCGGCGTTGTCGTGGTGCCGAGCGGCCCGGCACCTGAGGGCGGGCGCCCCGTCATCGCCTGGGCTCACCCCACCTCCGGCGTGGTTCCGCGCTGCGCCCCCTCTCTGGCCTTCATCCGGTTCTGGAGCATCCAGGGCTTGCGGGAGATGCTGGACCGCGGCTTCGTTGTCACTGCTACGGACTACCCCGGCCTCGGCACGGCAGGTCCCCACCCCTACCTTGTCGGCGTGAGCGAGGCGCGGGCGGTGATCGACAGCGTCCGGGCCGCACGCGCCCTGCCCGGGGCGCAGGCGGGATCCAGCTTCGCGGTTTGGGGCCACTCCCAGGGCGGACAGGCCGCGCTGTTCACAGGGCTCCTGGCGAGGACCTACGGGCCGGAACTACAGCTGGCCGGCGTGGCGGCGGCCGCCCCGGCAACCGATCTGGCTGCCCTGCTGGGAGACGACCTGGACACCCCGGCCGGGAAGAACCTCACCGCCATGACGCTCTGGTCCTGGCAGCGGGTCTTCGGCGCGCCCACCGGGGAGGCCGTGGTGCCCGGGGCCGTCCCCGCCATGGAGCGGCTGGCGAGCGAGTGCATCGAGTCCATCTACGACCTGATTGCCCGGAAAGAGACCGAGAAGCCGCTGGAGCAGGGCTTCCTGCGGGTTCCGAACCTCTCGGCGGCGGAGCCCTGGCGATCGCTGCTGCGGGCCAATACGCCGGGGACGCTTCCCTCCGGCCTGCCCCTGCTGCTGGCCCAGGGCGAGGCGGACGCCATCGTGCGGCCAGAGGTGACCCGTGCCTACATGGCGGAGTCCTGCGCCGCCGGCCTGCCGGTGCGGATGCTGTCACTCCCCGGCGTGGGGCATGGTTTCGCGGCCTACAACACGGCTAGCGTGGCTGTTGCCTGGATGGCGGACCGCTTCGCGGGGCTCGCGGCGCCGAACGACTGCGCCGCGCTGCGCTGAGCAGGCCGCACAAGCTTGCTGATCTCCGCTCCCGGGATGGTGGTGAGGGCGGCCCTATGATCGCTATGGGCACGCGTCTGCTAGGATGTGCACGGGAGCGCCTGACCGCCGCCTGAGCATCCGAGACGAGCGCCGTGCTGACATCCACCTGGCCTTCACGACACTCGCCTGCGCCCCGGTTTGCCTCGGACAGTTTAGGCGGTTCTGTTCGGCGTTCTTATAGCCCGGGTAAGTGTTGTGTAGCGTAGCCGGACTGCACTCTCCCGGCCGTCCCTCTCAGTGCCTCGTCCGGATGTGCTGGTTCCGGCAGTGGCGCCTAGACCCCTAAGCCCATCTCTCGCACCGCCCCGTCCAGTGTCCTCGCGGTGCCGACTTCGTAGAGAAGCCCAAGCCAGCGCCGAAGCGGGGTGACCAGGCGGCCTTCCTCGCCCAGGCGCCCGAAGAGCGGCTCGATCGACAGCAGTGGCGCCGGATCGGGCCCGCCCTCCGCCGCCTTCGCCGTCAGCAGCGCCGCCATGGGGTGACGGATGTCGATCGGCACGCCGGCATCGTCCCGGCCGCGCAGACGCCTCATCCAGGCCGCGAGCGCCAGGGCCAGCAACTCCACCCTCCCGCCCATGGCTAGGCTCGCCTCAATCGGCATGAGCAGGAGATTGATCGGCGCATCCGTGTTGATCCGCTCCACCGTGTCCTCAATGGCGGGATTAGCGAAGCGCGCGATCAGGGTGCGCTTGTAGTCACCCAGGTCGATCCCCGGCACCGGGGGCAGGGTGGGCCCGGTCTCGCGGTCCATCAGCGCGGCCATGTACGCGCGTAGCCTCGGGTCCGCCACGGTCTCGTGCACGTAGGTGTAGCCGATCAACCGGCCTAGGGCTGCGATCGCCAGGTGGCTACCGTTCAGCAGCCGCAGCTTCATCATCTCATAGGGCGCCACATCCGGCACGAACTGCGCGCCCACCCGTTCCCATTGCGGGCGGCCGGAAACGAAATCGTCCTCGATCACCCACTGGGTGAAGCCCTCGCAGAAGACCGGCCAGCGGTCCCTCAGACCGTAGGCCTTCTCCAGATGCGCCACATGGTCTGGCCGCGTCGCAGGCGTGATACGGTCCACCATGGTGTTGGGGAAGGCGCCCTTCGCCTCGATCCAGTCGGCGAGCCGCGCGTCCCGCATCTCCGCCAGCGCCAGCACGACACGGCGGAGCACGTCACCGTTGTTCTGGATGTTGTCGCAGCACAGCGCGGTGAAGGGGGCGTGTCCCGCCACCATCCGGCGCCGGTACGCCTCCACGATCACCCCGATCGCGCTCCGCGGCCGTGCCGGGTTCTCCAGGTCCGCCCGGATGAGCGGGTGCTCAGGGTCCAGCTGGCGCGTCGCCGGGTGCAGGCAGTAGCCGTTCTCGCTGACGGTCAAGCTGAGGATGCGGACGGCCGGATCGTCGATCCGCGCCAGCAGCGGCGCCGTGCAGTCACCTGCGAAGAGCAGAGCCGCCAGGGAGCCGATGACGGAGACCGTCTCCTGCCCGCCATCCCGCTCTACCAGGGTGTAGAGCCCGTCCTGGGGCGCCAGGCTGTCCCGCACCCGGCGGTCGCCCGGCATCAGGCCTGCACCGAGGATGCCCCAGCGCAGCGCCGCCGGGTCGTCCTGCATCAGTTCATGGGTGTAGCGGGCCATGTGGGCGCGGTGGAACGCGCCCGGGCCCAGATGCACGATCCCCGCGCTAACCTGCGCGGGGTCGTAGCGAGGCACACGGACACCGGGCCGGAGGCGGGGAAGATTGGCACGGCTGAGTGCGAGAACGTCCACTCCGGCCCATCCTCCTTGTCTAACAGACAGTGAGCCCCGCCCACTCCACGCGGGCAAGTCACCCGCCGCAGGGATCGGTGTCCAGGCAGTTTGAGTGCCGTGGACCAATCCAGCCATGTACGCGCACGCCCCATCGCGGCAAGGGCCCGCTCCTTGGCGGCCGCCGTGCGCGAAGGCAGGCCGGTGGGGGCGGGGAGGGAAGGCAAGGCCGCGAGCATGCCAGCGGCCAAATCGTTTGGGACGGCCACCTATTCGTCCGTGTCACCGGTTCCTGCCAGGAGGGCGGCTAGCGTGGCGGCAACTTCATCGGGAAGGGGTGCTTTGGCTCTCGGGCCACGGGCTGCCTGAACCGGGTCGGGACCGCGGGGCCGCTGGGCATCTGCCGCTCGGCGGACCACCTCGTCCCGCGCGGCTCACATCACGGCCGCCTCGCTGACCGGGGATGCTGTCCCCCTGTCTCTCGATCGACCAACTGCCCGAACGCGGCGTCCATGAGGGGCCCCATCCGTCGGGCGGGGACGCGGCCTTCGACGTCTAGTGAGAGGTCGATCCAGCGTCCGCGGGCTGCCCCCGGCAGGCGCCGATGCCAGTACCACAGGTCGCCCCTCCGCCGGAGGTAGGCGGCGTGCCTCATCGGTTCCCCAGTCAGGACCGGATATCTGGAGGCCCCGTCGTGTGACAGGTTTGCGTGACATCCATGTGCGACACCCGGCCAAAAAGCCCAGTTGGCGCCGATGATGCTGGATGTCTGAGGCTATGCCGCCAATCTGCCAGACCCCTCGGGAGGGTTGGCTGGGGAACCTGGATTCGAACCAAGACTGCCCGAGTCAGAGTCGGGAGTTCTACCGTTAAACTATTCCCCAACGGCAGGCGCGGCGGCCCTATAGCCCGGTGCGTCCGGGTCCGCAAGCGGGCCATCGCGCCGCATGGTGGAATAAGGGCTTGCCCCACCCCATCTCCAGGCGGATCATCGAATTATCAGTGCCATGCAGACCCGGAACGCCTCCCAGCCGCCGGGTGGCAGGCGGGGGGAGGGCCCCCCGGTGCCGCCCATCACCGCCCCGGACGGGGCCGTTCGCCCCGCCAGCGGGGCGCCGCTCTTCGCCGCGCTGGACCTCGGCACGAACAACTGCCGCCTTCTCGTGGCCAGCCCGTCCGGCCCGGGCGGCTTTCGCGTGCTGGACAGCTTCAGCCGCATCATCCGGCTGGGCGAGGGGCTGAGCTCCACCGGCGCGCTGTCCGCCGCCGCCATGGACCGGGCGGAGGCGGCTCTGGAAGCCTGCGGCCAGAAGCTGTCCCGCCGCCCGGTACAGGCCGTGCACGCCGTGGCGACCGAGGCCTGCCGACGCGCCACAAACGGCCCGGGCTTCATGCGCCGGGCGGAGCGGGCTCTGGGTGCCCCCATCCGCGTCATCCCCGCGCGGGAGGAGGCGGAGCTGGCGATGGAATCCTGCGCTCCCCTCTTCCGGCCGGAGGACCGGCGGGCCCTGCTGTTCGACATCGGCGGCGGCTCTACCGAGATCGCCTGGATCCGCACGGACGAGCCGGGCCGCCCCCAGCTCATCGGCACCATCTCCGTCCCATTCGGCGTCGTGACGCTGGTGGAGCGCGATGGGGCCGCCTGCTTCGGTGAGGAAGGGTTCCAGCGGGTGGTGGACGAGGTGGCGAGCCGCTTCGAAACCTTCGACTCCGTCCATCGCATCCGCCAGGAGATGCGGGCCGGCGGGGTGCGGCTGATGGGCACCTCCGGCACCGTCACCACGCTTGCCGGCATCGCGCTGGACCTTCCGCGCTACAGCCGGGCCGCCGTGGATGGGCACGAGCTGGCCATGGGCTGCGCCGACCGCGCGCTGGACGCGCTGCGGACCATGGGCCGGGAGGGGCTGGCCGCCCATCCCTGCATCGGGCCGGAGCGGGTTGATTTCGTTCTTCCGGGATGCGCCATCTATGCCGCCATCCGCCAGGTCTGGCCGGCGGCCGGCATCACCGTCTGCGACCGGGGCCTGCGCGAAGGGCTGCTGCTGCGGGCGATGCGGGACCGCCGCAAGCCCCGCCGCGGCGCCTGAACGCCTATCCGAGGACTGATCCGTGACTGAATCCCGTGGGACGGGCGAGCGCAACCTCTCCACCCGTCTGCGCACTGCCAAGGGCCGCAGTACCGCGAGCCAGCTCTGGCTGCAGCGCCAGCTGAACGATCCCTATGTGAAGGCCGCGAAGGCCGCTGGCTGGCGGTCCCGCGCCGCCTTCAAGATCATCGAGCTGGACGAGCGCTTCAAGCTGTTCCGCCCCGGGCAGCGGGTGGTCGATCTCGGCGCCGCCCCGGGCGGCTGGACACAGGTGGCGGTGAAGCGGGTGGGGGACCGCGGCAAGGTGGTCGCGCTCGACATCCTGCCCATGGACCCGATCCCCGGCGCCACCACCCTGCAGGGCGACTTCAACGAGGAGGCAGCCGAGCAGGCGGTGCTGGAGGCCATGGATGGCCCGGCGGACCTGGTGATCTCGGACATCGCGCCGAACACCACCGGCCACAACGCCACCGACCACCTTCGCATCCTCGCCCTGGTGGAGTTGGCGGCGGACTTCGCGCGGAAGGTCCTCACCCCCGGCGGAGCCTTCGTGGCCAAGGTGTTCCAGGGCGGGACGGAGCGGGAACTGCTGGCGGCGCTGAAGCGGGACTACGCGACGGTGCGCCACGCCAAGCCCCCCGCGAGCCGGAAGGACAGCGCGGAGATGTACGTTGTCGCGCAGGGCTTCCGGGCAAACCCCAAAGCAGATACGGCAGGGCAGGGGGGCTGACTTCCCCCGGCGGGAAGGGGGCAGCGTCTCGTCATCGTCATGACCCCAGCCTTGCGGCGCGGGGGCGGGAAGGCGTAGGGGGGATCGCCAAGGCAGCGCCGCCCCGTCCCGAGAGGCCCCCGCCCATGGCACCCGATTCTACAACGCCCCGCTTCCTCGCCCGGTTCGAGGAAGCCTACGCCTTCGACGACGTCCTCCTCGTCCCTGGCTACTCCTCCGTCCTTCCCGGCCAGGCCGATACGCGCACCCGCATCACGCGGGAGATCGCGCTGAACATCCCCCTCGTCGCCGCGGCGATGGACACGGTCACCGAAGGGCCCATGGCCATCGCCATGGCCCAGGCGGGCGGCATCGGCGTGATCCACAAGAACCTGACGATCGAGGAGCAGGCGGCCCAGGTCCGCCGGGTGAAGAAGTTCGAGAGCGGGATGGTGGTGAACCCCGTCACCATCCACCCCGACCAGACCCTGGCCGATGTCCGTGCCCTGCAGGAGCAGCACCGCATTTCCGGCATCCCGGTGGTGGAGCCGGAGACCGGGCGCCTGGTGGGCATCGTCACCTCCCGTGACGTGCGCTTCGCGACGGACCCGAACCAGCGCGTCTACGAGCTGATGACGCGGGAGAACCTCGTCACCGTTCCCACCGAGGTCACGCCGGACCGCGCCCGCGCCCTGCTGCACAAGCACCGCATTGAGAAGCTGCTGGTCGTGGACGAGAAGGGCCGCTGCGTCGGCCTGATCACCGTGAAGGACATGGACAAGGCCCAGGCCAACCCGAGCGCGGTAAAGGACGCCATGGGCCGCCTGCGCGTGGCCGCCGCCACCGGGACCGGCGAGGACGGGCGCCGCCGCGCCGAGGCGCTGGTGGCCGCCGAGGCCGACATCATTGTGGTGGACACCGCCCACGGCCACTCCGCGGGCGTGCTGAAGTCCGTGGAGGTGATCAAGCGCCTCTCCAACTCCGTGCAGATCATCGCCGGCAACGTCGCCACCCCGGAGGCCGTGGAGGCGCTGATCGAGGCCGGCGCGGACGGGGTGAAGATCGGCATCGGGCCGGGCTCGATCTGCACCACCCGCATCGTGGCCGGCGTCGGCGTGCCGCAGCTGACCGCCGTGATGGAGTGCGCCGCGGCGGCGAAGGAGCGGGGCGTGCCGGCCATCGCCGATGGCGGCATCCGCACCTCCGGCGACATCGCCAAGGCGATCGCGGCGGGCGCGGACTGCGTGATGATGGGCAGCCTGTTTGCCGGGACAGACGAAGCGCCGGGCGAGGTGTTCCTCTACCAGGGCCGCTCCTACAAATCCTATCGCGGCATGGGCAGCCTCGGCGCCATGGCCCGCGGATCGGCCGATCGCTACTTCCAGGCGGATGTCCAGGACAGCCTGAAGCTCGTGCCCGAGGGGATCGAGGGCCGCATCGGCTACAAGGGCCCGGTCGGCGCGGTGATCCACCAGCTGGTGGGCGGGCTGAAGTCCGCCATGGGCTATACGGGCAACGCCACGATCGGCGAGATGCAGTCCAACTGCCGCTTCCGCCGCATCACCGGCGCCGGCCTGCGGGAGAGCCACGTGCACGACGTGGCGATCACGCGCGAGGCCCCGAACTACCGCCAGGAAGGCTGACGGCACGCATCACGGTCACGGCGCGCCGCAAATCCGGCGGCGCGCCCCTATCTGTGCAGACATGACCCCGCTCGCCCGCATCTCCGCCGCCATCGCCCTGCTGGACGCGCTGGAATCCGCCCCTCGCCGCCCCGCCGACGCGGTGGCCAACGACTTCTTCCGCGCCCGCCGCTTCATCGGCGGCGGGGACCGCCGCGCCATCGCCGACCGCGCCTGGGGCGTGGTGCGGGAACGGGCGCGGCTGGACTGGCACATCGACCGCACCGGCGCCGCGCCGACCGGGCGCCTCCTCATGGCCGCCTATCTCCTGCTGGTGGAACGCGGCGGGCTGGCCGGGGTGGAGGCGGCCTTCAACGGCTCCCAGTACGCGGAAAGGCCGCTGACCCCGGAGGAGCGCCGCGTCCTCGCCAAGCTGGACGGCCAGCCGCTGCTGCACCCGAAGATGGACGAGGCAACGCGCCTCAACCTGCCGGAATGGGCCCTGCCCGGGCTGAAGGCGCGGTTCGGGGAGGCGTTGCCGGAGGCCGCGGCGGGGCTGGAGGGCTCCGCGCCGCTGGACCTGCGCGTGAACCTCCTCCGCACCTCCCGGGAGGCCGCCGCCGCGACCCTGGCGGCCGAGGGCATCCCGACCGAGCCGACCCGCTACTCCCCCTGGGGCCTTCGCGTGCCGGACCGGCGCCCGATCCTGAACACGCGCGCCTTCCAGGACGGGCTGGTGGAGATCCAGGACGAGGGCAGCCAGCTGATCGCCCTGCTGGCCGATGCCCGGCCGGGGATGAAGGTGGCGGATTACTGCGCCGGCGCCGCCGGCAAGACGCTCGCCATGGCCGCCACGATGGGGAACCGCGGGCGGATCGCGGCGCTGGACGTCTCCGTCCCCCGCCTCACCGGCGCGACCAAGCGCCTGCGCCGCGCCGGGGTGGACAATGCCGAGACCCACCTGCTGGAGAGTGGCGACCGCTGGGTGAAGCGGCGCGCCGCGACCTTCGACCGGGTGCTGGTGGACGCGCCCTGCACGGGAACCGGAACCTGGCGCCGCAACCCGGACGCGCGGCTGCGGACCACGCAAGAAGATTACGCGGAACTCATCACGAAACAGCGCGCAATCCTCGATCGGGCCGCGTCCTTGGTGCGCCCTGGCGGAAAGCTGATCTACGCTACCTGCTCTGTGCTTCCCGGAGAGGACGAAGAGCAGGTGCGCGACTTCCTCGACCAGCATTCGGACTTCGACGCCCTGCCCCTGGCCGAGGCCTGGGCCGATGCGGGCATGAAGGGCCCGGCGCCCGGGGAAGGACCGCACATGGCGCTCGCCCCGCACAGCCACGGCACGGACGGCTTCTTCGCCGCCGTGCTGCGACGCCGCACCTGACGGCCGGCGGCGCGATGTTGCAGGTCAGGCGGGCCCGTCCGGAGGATGCGCCCGCCATAGGAGCGATCCATCGCGCGGCCTGGCAGGACGCCTATCCGGGGATCCTGCCCGATTCCTATCTCATCGGCCTGGATGAGCGGCGGATCGCCGCCGGCTACCTGCGCGCCATGCTGGCGCGGCGGGGAGGGGAGGCTGTCTTCGTCGCCTGCGCCGAGGACGGCTCGCCGGTGGGCTTCGCATCCGCCGCCCGGGCACGGCGAGAAGGCATTGCGGAGGGCGAGATTGAGACCCTCTACATCCTGCCGGACTGGCGGGACCTGGGCATCGGGCGGCGGCTGATGCGGGCCTCCGCGGCCCATCTCTCAGCCATCGGCTGCGGCTCCGCCATGCTCTGGGTGCTCTCCGGCAATGCGGCGGGCTGGTTCTACCGGCATCTCGGCGGGCGGCCGGTGGGGCGGGAGATGATCCGCGTCGGTGGTCGTCCCGTGGAGCAGACGGCCGTGCTCTGGAACCCGATCGGCCTTCTGCTGGAGGCTACGGCGGCGACGCGGGAGCGGGATGCGCGCGGCGAGGGTTGAAGCCGCCCTGTTTTTGTGGTGATGGCCGCCATGGCCGACACGAATCCCGCTCCTTACGCCAACCAGCCAGGCAGCGAGCGCCACCAGCGCATCCTGATCCTCGACTTCGGCAGCCAGGTGACCCAGCTCATCGCGCGCCGCCTGCGCGAGGAGGGCGTTTACTGCGAGGTCTGGCCCTTCACCGCCGACGAGGCCCGCATCCGCGGCTTCGACCCCATGGGTATCGTCCTCTCGGGCGGCCCGGCGAGCGTGACGGAGGGCGCCAGCCCCCGGGCGCCGCAGGCCGTGTTCGAGATGGGCCTGCCGATCCTCGGCATCTGCTACGGCCAGCAGACCATGTGCGCCCAGCTCGGCGGGCAGGTGGAGGGCAGCGACCACCGCGAGTTCGGCCGCGCCCATGTCGAGGTGGCCGATGACTGCGACCTGTTCCACGGCGTCTGGGACAAGGGCTCGCGCGAGCAGGTCTGGATGAGCCACGGCGACCGCGTCACGGCCCTGCCGCCCGGCTTCCGGGCCGTGGCGGTGTCGGAGGGCGCGCCCTTCGCGGCCATCGCCGACGACAAGCGCCACTTCTACGGCGTGCAGTTCCACCCGGAGGTCGTGCACACCCCGCACGGCCACGCCCTGCTGAAGAACTTCGTGCGCAGGATCTGCGGCGCGACCGGCGACTGGACCATGGGCGCCTTCCGAGCCGAGGAGATCGAGCGGATCCGCGCCAAGGTCGGCAAGGGGCGCGTGATCTGCGGGCTGTCCGGTGGCGTCGACTCCTCCGTGGCAGCGGTGCTGCTGCACGAGGCGATCGGTGACCAGCTCACCTGCATCTACGTCGATCACGGGCTGATGCGGGGCGGGGAGACGGAGCAGGTGCTCTCGACCTTCCGGGACCGCTTCAACATCAAGCTCGTCCACCGGGACGCCAGCGACCTCTTTCTCGGCGCACTTGCCGGCGTGACCGACCCCGAGGTGAAGCGCAAGACGATCGGGCGCCTGTTCATCGAGGTGTTCGAGGAGGAGCAGGCGAAGATCGGCGGCGCCGACTTCCTGGCCCAGGGCACGCTCTACCCGGACGTGATCGAGAGCGTCTCCGCCACCGGCGGCCCCTCCGTGACGATCAAGTCCCACCACAATGTCGGCGGCCTGCCGGAGGGCATGCGGATGCGGCTGGTGGAGCCGCTGCGCGAGCTGTTCAAGGACGAGGTGCGGGCGCTGGGCCGTGAGCTCGGCATGCCTGAGGCCATCGTCGGCCGCCACCCCTTCCCGGGGCCGGGCCTGGCCATCCGCATCCCCGGCGAGGTGACGCGGGAGAAGGTGCAGATCCTCCAGAAGGCCGACGCGATCTTCCTGGAGGAGATCCGCGCCGCGGGCCTCTACGACGCCATCTGGCAGGCCTTCGCCGTGCTGCTGCCCGTGCGGACCGTGGGCGTGATGGGCGACGGCCGCACCTATGACCAGGCCTGCGCCCTGCGGGCCGTGACGAGCACGGACGGGATGACCGCCGACGTCTATCCCTTCGAGATCGCCTTCCTCACCCGCGTCTGCAACCGCATCGTCAACGAGGTCAGGGGCATCAACCGCGTGGCCTACGACGTGACGAGCAAGCCCCCCGGCACGATCGAGTGGGAATGACCGGGGCAGGGCAGGGCGCCGCGTGATCCGCCGCCCGGCCCTTCCGACCGGGCGTTTTCTTCGCACTGGTACGGCGCTGCTTCCGCTCGTCCTCGCCGTCCCGTCCGTGGGGGCAGCGCAGGACGCACCCGGCACTCCCTTCGACACGCGCCGGGATCCCGGCTTCGGCGATGCGCGCCCGACCCTCGCGCTGCTTCTGGCCAGGGCGGCGCCGACCCCGCGCGGCCCCTGATCCTCTGGCAGGGCCGGGACGCCGGCGAGGACGCCCTCCTGCTCTCCAACCGGAACCTCGGCCTCGACGAGGATGTGATCGCGACCGAGGCCGAGGTGGCGGGCAGCACCTATCTCGTCACGCGCGCCTGGGTGGAGTCGCGCCTGGAAGATTGCGGGAGGATGGGGACGCGCTACACCATCCCGGCCCCCAGGAGGAAACGGTGATGTCGCGCGCCCCAGCCCTTGCCTCCTTCCTGGCCCTGCTCCTCGCGGCGCCCCTTTCCGCCGAGGAACCGGGGCGGGCCGACTGGGCGCGCGACCCCGGGACGGGGTGCCGCTTCCAGGCGCCCGCTTCCCTCGCCTCGGGGCGGGTGTTCTGGACGGGCGACTGCGTGAACGGCCAGGCCACCGGCCACGGCATGCTGCGGCGCCGGGATGCCGCCGGCGCCGGCGCCGCCTTCTTCGGTGAGATGCGGGAGGGGGTGCCGGTGATCGGCGTCGTGGAGGTGGAGGGCGGCTACGAGGTCGGCCGCTACCGCGCGGGCGCGCTGGGTTCCAACAGCATGGACTTCCAGGAGCGGACCGACAGCTTCCGGGCCGCCGCGCGCGCGGCCCGCGCCGTGGCGGCCCGCTTCGCCGCCGCCGGGAATCCGGGCTCCGCCGCCTTCTACGAGGGCGTGGCGAAGCGGCTGGAACTGCAGGAGGACTGAGGCAGGCCTCCGGCAGGGCTGGGAGAACGGCCCTCGGCAGGCGAGGATGGGCGTTCGCCCGGCAGCTTCGGGCGCATCGGAGGACACGCCCATGCTCAAGACCATCCTGGCCGCTGGACTGGCGGCGCTTCTCGCCGTTCCGGCCCTGGCGCAGCCCGCGCCGGACACGGTGGCCGCCATCCGCGCGCGGGGTTCCCTCATCTGCGGCGTGACGCCCAACTCGGCCGGGTTCGGCACGCCGGACAGCCGGGGCGAGTGGCACGGCATCGACGTGGATTCTTGCCGCGCCATAGCCGTGGCGGTTCTGGGCGACGCGAAGAAGGTGCGCTTCGTGCCCGCCAGCACGGCGCAGCGCTTCACCATGCTGCAATCCGGCGAGATCGACGTCCTCGCCCGCGTGACGACCTGGAGCATGGCGCGCGAGGGCGCCCTGGGCCTGGCCTTCGCGAGCATCAACGTCTTCGACGGCCAGGGCTTCCTGGTGAAGTCCGATGCGGGCATCACGAGTGCCCGCCAGCTTGACGGCGCGACGATTTGCCTGCTGCCCGGCACGACGAACGAGCTGAACGTCGCGGACTACTTCCGCACCCACAACATGCGCTTCACCCCCGTGGTGATGGACAGCATCGAGGAACTGCGCGCCGCCTTCCTCTCCGGCCGCTGCGACAGCTACTCCACCGATGCCTCCGCGCTCGCCTCCTACCGTGCCAGCCACGGGGCGAATGCGAGCCGCTTCGTCGTGCTGCCCGACATCATCTCGAAGGAGCCGCTCGGCGTCGCCGTTCGCAAGGGGGACTGGCGGTTCTTCGACATGGCGCGCTGGGCCCACTTCGCCATGATCACCGCGGAGGAGCTGGGCATCGACAGCCGCAACATCGACAGCTTCGCCAACAGCACGAACCCGGACATTCAGCGCTTCCTCGGCCGCTCGGGCGATCTCGGGCAGGGGATGGGCATGAGCAACGACTGGGCGGCGCAGATCGTGCGGCAGGTCGGCAACTTCGCGGAGGTGTGGGACCGCAACATGACGCCGCTGGGCATCCAGCGCGGCATCAATGCGCTGTGGACCAAGGGCGGGCTGCAATACGCGCCGCCGCTGCGCTGAGGGCGCCCCCGGGCTGTGGATTACGGGGATCACGGGGAGGCTTCGGCCTCACAAAAATGTTCACCTTTGATGACACTCTGAAGGAGGTCCGGCGACTCGCTGAAAATGTGCGAGTCGTCGTGCGCAACCCATCCGGCCGTGGCGTTTTCGCCACGGCAACCTCCCACATCTAGCGTTCGTTCTCCCTGGGCCACGCGATATCTTGTGCGGCCAGCGTCCCAGAGGCATCCTCCGCCGCGGGGGAATTCAGGGGTTTCGAGATGTTTGATGCCATCCAGCTTGAGGGCCATGGCCAGGTTCAGGTCGACCGCTCGCGCGACGCCCTGCTGACCGCGTTCGGCAAGGACACGCTGAGCGACCGCTACCTCATGCCCGGCGAATCGTATCAGGACCTCTTCGCCCGTGTTGCCAGTGCGTATGGCGACGACGCGGCGCATGCCCAGCGAATTTACGATTACATCTCGAAGCTCTGGTTCATGCCCGCCACCCCCGTGCTGTCCAACGGCGGCACAAAGCGCGGCCTGCCGATTTCCTGCTTCCTGAACGAGGCGGATGACAGCCTCGACGACATCGTCGGCCTCTGGAACGAGAACGTGGCGCTCGCCTCCAAGGGCGGCGGCATCGGCTCCTACTGGGGCAACCTCCGCTCCATCGGTGAGAAGGTCGGGCAGAACGGGAAGACCTCCGGCATCATCCCCTTCATCCGGGTGATGGACAGCCTGACCCTCGCCATCTCTCAGGGCTCGCTGCGCCGCGGCTCGGCCGCCGTTTACCTGCCGATCTCCCACCCGGAGATCGAGGAGTTCATCGACATCCGCCGCCCGACCGGCGGCGACCCGAATCGCAAGGCGCTGAACCTCCACCACGGCATCCTGATCCCCGACGCCTTCATGCGCGCCGTGGAGGCCGACGAGGAGTGGGCGCTGACATCGCCCAAGGACGGCTCGGTGATCCGCAAGATCTCCGCTCGCGGCCTCTGGATCCGCCTGCTCACCGCTCGCATGGAGCAGGGCGAGCCCTACATCATCTACTCGGACCACGTGAACCGGGCGATGCCGGAGCACCACAAGCTCGCCGGCCTGGAGGTGAAGACCTCCAACCTCTGCTCCGAGATCACGCTGCCCACCGGCCGCGACCACCACGGCCGCGCCCGCACCGCCGTGTGCTGCCTCTCCTCCCTGAACCTCGAGACTTGGTTCGAGTGGAAGGACGAGCCGCGCTTCATCCCGGACGTGATGCGCTTCCTGGACAACGTGCTGCAGTCCTTCATCGAGACGGCGCCGGACAGCATGGCGAAGGCGAAGTACAGCGCCATGCGCGAGCGCTCCGTCGGGCTCGGCGTGATGGGTTTCCACTCCTTCCTGCAGTCCCAGAACGTGCCGTTCGAGAGCGTGGTGGCGAAGGTCTGGAACATCCGGATGTTCAAGCACATCCGCGCCCAGGCGGATGTCGCGAGCCGCGAGCTGGCCGCCGAGCGCGGGCCCTGCCCGGACGCCGCCGAGTACGGCATCATGGAGCGGTTCTCGAACAAGATCGCCATCGCGCCGACGGCCAGCATCAGCATCATCTGCGGCGGGGCGTCCCCTGGCATCGAGCCGATCGCGGCGAACGTCTATAACCACAAGACGCTCTCCGGCTCCTTCATCGTGCGGAACCCGTACCTGCAGAAGGTGTTGGCGAAGCACGGGCGCGATGACGACGAGACCTGGACCTCTGTCACCGTCACCAAGGGCTCCGTGCAGCACCTGGACTTCCTGACCCAGCAGGAGAAGGACGTGTTCAAGACGGCCTTCGAGCTGGACCAGCGCTGGGTGGTGGAGCACGGGGCGGACCGCGCGGCCTATATCTGCCAGAGCCAGTCGCTGAACCTCTTCCTGCCCGCCAACATCCACAAGCGTGACCTGCACCAGATCCACTTCCAGGCCTGGAAGAAGGGCGTGAAGTCGCTCTACTACTGCCGCTCCCTCTCCATCCAGCGCGCGGACACGATCAGCGAGAAGGTGGCCGTGCAGCCGAAGCTCGGCTTCGCCGCGAACGACGCGGAGGCGCCGCTGCCGCTGGTGGCTGCAGCGCCCGCCGAGAGCACGAACTACGAGGAATGCCTCGCCTGCCAGTGAGGCTCCCTTCCTTGCCTTATCGTGATCTGACGTAACGAGGTGTGATTCGACCGCCGGCCGCCGGCGGTCGCACGCTCTTGCCATCCCGGCGGGTGCCTGCCCCGCCGGGGAACCCTTTCGAACGCCCATCGCCCATCAGGAAGCCTGCCATGCCCGACGGCGCCATCACTCCCGACGAGCTGCCCGTGCAGTTCGACCTGCTGACGGCCAACCCCGTCTACAAGCCCTTCCGCTATCCGTGGGCCTACGAGGCGTGGCTGACCCAGCAGCGCGTGCACTGGCTGCCGGAAGAGGTGCCGATGGCGGACGACGTGAAGGATTGGCAGAAGACCCTCACGCCCGGCGAGCGCAACCTGCTCACCCAGATTTTCCGCTTCTTCACGCAGGCGGATGTCGAGGTGAACAACTGCTACATGAAGCATTACAGCCAGGTCTTTAAGCCGACCGAGGTGCTGATGATGCTCTCGGCCTTCTCGAACATCGAGACGATCCACATCGCGGCCTACAGCCACCTGCTCGACACCATCGGCATGCCGGAGCTCGAGTACTCGGCCTTCCTCAAGTACAAGGAGATGAAGGACAAGTACGACTACATGCAGAACTTCTCGGTCGAGAATAAGACCGAGATCGCGAAGACGCTGGCCGCCTTCGGCGCCTTCACCGAGGGGCTGCAGCTCTTCGCCTCCTTCGCCATCCTCATGAACTTCCCGCGCCACAACAAGATGAAGGGGATGGGCCAGATCGTCTCCTGGTCCGTGCGCGACGAGACGCTGCACTGCCTCTCCGTGATCCGCCTCTTCCGCACCTTCGTGCAGGAGAACCCGGAGATCTGGACGGAGGAGCTGCGCCGCGACCTCTACCTGATCTGCGCGACCATCGTGGACCACGAGGACGCCTTCATCGACCTGGCCTTCAACATGGGCGCGGTGGAAGGGCTGAACGCGGAGGAGACCAAGACCTACATCCGCTTCATCGCCGACCGCCGCCTGCAGCAGCTGGGCCTGGAGCCGCTCTACCACATCGAGAAGAACCCGCTGCCCTGGCTCGACGAGATGCTGAACGCGGTGGAGCACACCAACTTCTTCGAGAATCGGGCGACGGAGTACTCCCGCGCCTCCACCCAGGGCACGTGGGAGGAGGCCTTCGCTGATCATGCCTTCAACGGCTCCCCCCAGCCGACCGGCGAGATCGCGTTCGGCGAGCCCGCGCGGCACTGAGAGGGGCGGGCCGCCGCGGATTCATCGTATACAGGAAGCCTTTATGGCCCTGGCCCGTTTCCGATCCTGCTCCGGGCAGCTATGCTGAGACATGCCCTTGCAGGATTCGGCTACCCGTCCGGGTGCCGGTTCGCGGAGTGGGAGGCGGCAACAGGTATGGCTGCGGATGAGCCAGATGGACCAAGACCGACGGGGCGGGCCCCGTCGGCGCCTCGTCATACTCGCCGCCTGACCGACAAGATCCTCATCGCCTTCCATCACGCCTGCGACCAGGGAGACTACGAGGTGGCGGAGGAGATGCTCCGCATCCTCGAGATGATGATCCGGCGCCGGACCATCTCCCCCGACGTGAACCGGCGCAAGAACATGGAGAGCCTGGTGGCAGCGCATGAGCGGCTCTGGCTCCTGCGGCACCCCGAGAAAGACGTCTAGCTCACCTCGGCCGCGCCCCAGGGCAGCGGCGCGCCGCGCAGCACCGCATCGGCCGCCGGCGTCCAGCCCGCCCCCGCGTGCAGCACCAATCCCGGCCTGAGGACGGCGGGCGCGCGTGGCGCACGGCGCGCCCGCAACAGCACCCGCCCGGCCGCCTTTCCCGCACGGGGCCAGAGCGGCATGATCTCGGTCCCGCCCAGCCCCGCTCCCCGCAGCGCCGCCAGGCCGTCCTCCAGGCGCTCGGCCGGAAGGATGAACGTACCCCGCCCGCCCCGCGCCAGGGACGAGGCGATCAGCGAGCCCCAGACGCCGAGCCCGACTCCGCCCGCATGAGTGGCGCCAGCGCGCAGCGCAGCGGGCGGCACCGATCCTTCCGGCCAGTATGGCGGGTTGGACACCGCCACATCGCAGCGGGGCAGGCGGGCCCGGAGGGCGGGGTCGGCCACGTCGCCTACCAGCACCTCGACCCGCGCCGCCCATCCGTTCAGCGCTGCATTCTCCCGCGCCAGGGCGGCGAGCACCGGGTCGCGCTCCACCGCGATGGCGCGCACGCCCGGAAGGCGGGCGAGGACGCAGAGGAAAACTCCGCCCGGTCCGCAGCCGGCATCCAGGAGCACCCCGCCCGGCGGGAGCTCCACGGAGGCGGCGAGCATGACGGCGTCCATCCCGGCTCGCAGCCCTTCCGCCGGCTGCCGCAGCCGGACCTTGCCGCCGAGAAGGGTGTGGACGGGCCCGGCGGCTGGCGGCGTCAGCCCGGCCACTCGCCCGCCTCGCGCAGCAGCGCCTCTGCCGCCGCGGCCTCATTCTCCGGCACGGCCAACCGCTGGGGGAAGGCACCGATCCGGCCCTCGACCGCGCTGACGTGACTGTCCAGCAGTAGGGGCCGCAACCCCGCATCCCGCAGCAGGGCTTGCAGGAAGCCCAGTCGCACAGGATCGGCCTCGGCGAGCAGCACGCGGATCATGGGGCCGGCATCCTCCGGGCCGGGGGCAGGGCAGGGATCCCCTCTCGTGAGAGGCGCCCGTTGCTGCCCCCACGCCCCGCCGTTATGGTGCCGCCCGCTATGGACAGGTCAATGCCCGCGTGAGCGTTCTTACCGCGCCCGTCACCTCCAGCGTGACCTCTGCGCGCGATCCCGAACAGGCGCTGGAGGCGCTGACCGACCTCGTCCGGGCGGACCTGGAGGCGTGCAACCGGCTGATCGTGGAGCGGATGCAGAGCCCCGTGGCCCTGATCCCGCAACTCGCCGCGCATCTCGTGGCGGCCGGGGGCAAGCGCATCCGCCCGCTCCTGACCCTCGCCAGCGCCCGGCTCTGCGGGCACAGCGGGGATCGGCACGTCGCGCTCGCCGCTTGCGTGGAGTTCATCCACACCGCCACCCTGCTGCACGACGACGTGGTGGACGAGAGCGCGCTGCGCCGCGGCGCGCCGAGCGCCAACGCAGTGTTCGGCAACAAGCCGAGCGTGCTGGTGGGCGACTTCCTCTTCGCCCGCGCCTTCCAGATCATGGTGGCCGATGGCTCGCTGCGGGTGCTGGACATCCTCGCCACCGCCTCCGCGACCATCGCGGAGGGGGAGGTCCTCCAGCTCGTCACCCAGAACGACACCTCCACCACGGAGGAGCAGTACCTGCGGGTGATCGAGGGCAAGACCGCCGCCCTCTTTGCCGCCGCGACCGAGGTGGGCGCCGTGGTGGCGGACCGGCCGCAGGCGGAGGCGGAGGCGCTGCGCGAGTACGGCCACAGCCTCGGCGTGGCCTTCCAGCTGGTGGACGACGCGCTGGACTACTCCGCAAGCCAGGCCGCGCTCGGCAAGACCGTGGGCGACGACTTCCGCGAGGGGAAGATCACCCTTCCCGTGCTGCTCGCCTTCAACGCGGCGGCGGAGGAGGAGAAGGTCTTCTGGCGCCGCGTGCTGGAGGAGCGGGAGCAGGCGGAGGGCGACCTGGAGAAGGCGATCTCCCTCATGCAGTCCCGTGGCACGCTGGAAGCCACCATCCGCCGCGCCCGGGAGTACGGGGCGCGGGCGCTGAACTCCCTCTCCATCTTCCCCGATGGCCCGGAGCGCCGGGCGCTCGCGGGAATCGTGGAGTTCTGCATAGCCCGCGCGCGGTAGGGTCGGGGCTCAGCCCCGCCCCAGCCAGGGCATCTTCGTGGCCATGATCGTCAGGAAGGGAATGTTCGCTTCCAGCGGCATGGAGGCCATGTGGGCGACCGTTTTGCCCACCAGCGCCACGTCCATGCGCGGCTCCACCATCATGGACCCGTCCGGCTGCAGCACCCCCTTGGTCATCCGCTCCGTCATGGGGGTGGCGGCGTTGCCGATATCGATCTGGCTGGCGGTGATGTCGTGCTTGCGGCCGTCCAGCGCGATCTGCTTCGTCAGCCCGGTCACCGCGTGCTTGGTGGCCGTGTAGGCGGCCGCCCCGGGGCGTGGCGCGTGGGCGCTGATGGAGCCGTTGTTGATGATCCGCCCGCCCTTGGGCGACTGGTTCTTCATGATGCGGTAGGCGGCCTGGGCGCAGAAGAAGGTGCCGTCCAGGTTGGCCGCCACCACGCCGCGCCAGTTCTCCAGGGACAGCTCGTCGAAGTCCACGGCAGGGGCGCCGCGCCCGGCATTGTTGAACAGCAGGTCCAGCCGACCGAAGCGGGACTTCACCTCGGTGAAGGCGGCCTCGACCTGCTCGCGGTCACCCACGTCGCAGGTGATCGCATTGCCGCTCTCCCAGCCCGCCACGGTCTCCTGCAGCGGCTCCAACCGCCGGCCGAGCACCGTCACGTGCCACCCATCTGCCAGCAGCGCCTGCGCCGCGGCGCGCCCGATGCCCTGGCCCGCGCCGGTCACGACCGCGTAGCGATCGGCCATGGTCCCCTCCCTGATTCCGTCGGGGCGGGAGCCTGCGGTCGCTGCCGGGCCCTGGCAAGGCCGTCAGGGTCGGGAAAGTGGCGGCCGGCCCGGTTGGGCCAGCTTCCCGTCACTCGGCCAGAAGGCGGCGCGCGCCGGTGAAACGGCCGGCCAGGGCGCGGCAATGGCAGCTGACATGCGGGGCGATGGCCTCGCACCAGGCGCGCGTGCCCTGGTTCAGGCCGGCAAGGCGATCGGCCGCCTCCTGGGCGTCGCGCGCCAGCTTCGCCTCGTCCACGCCCAGCACCCGGCCGTCGCGCAGCCTCCATTCGCCGCCGACCATCACCTCCCGCACCGCCGAGCCGTCCTCGGTGAAGACGAGCTGATTAGCGGCGTCGTTGAAGGGCGCCCAGTTGATATGGGCGAGGTCGAGAAAGACGAGGTCGGCCAGCCTGCCCGGCGCGACCACCCCCGCATCCAGCCCCAGCAGCCGCGCGGAGCCCTCCGTCGCCAGCCGCACCGTCTCCGCGGTGCCGAGCCAGTCCTCCTCAGCCGCGCCCTCCCAGAGGCGGGACGCGAAGGCGGCGAGGCGCATCGCCTCGAACATGTTCTGGTTGTCGGAGGAGCCGGAACCGTCCGTTCCCAGCCCGACCGTCACCCCGGCCCGGAGCGCCGCCCGCGCCGGCGCGATTCCAGAGGCCAGCCGCATGTTGGAACCGGGATTGTGCGAGAGCCCCGCGCCGCGCCGGGCCAGCAACTCCAGGTCGGCACCGGTCAGCCAGACGCCGTGGGCGACGCTGAACCGCTCGTTCACAAGCCCCAGGCTGTCCATGTGCGCCAGCAAGGTGGAGCCGTAGCGGATCTCTCCGCCGCCCGCCTGGTAGCGGGCCTCGGCCACATGGGTCTGCATGGGCATGCCGTGCTCCGCGGCAAGGTCCCGGCAGCCCATCATGAAGTCGTCCGAGCAGTGGAGGGGGATGGTGGGCGCCACGCCCAGCCGCACCGTCGCGCTGCGCCAGCCCCGCGCGGCGGCGTGGATGGCGGCCAGGATGTCGTCCGCCCGCGCCATGCTCATGCCAACGGCCCGGGCCTGGTGCTCCTCCGGCAGGGCCTGGATCAGGCCGGGGGTGGCCTGGAAGAAGGTGAGGTCCGCCACCATCGGCGCCAGCACGGCCCGCAGCCCGACGGCCTCGTAGGCCTCGGCCATGGCCTGCAACCCGTCCACCGTGGGGCCGGGGAACTCGAAGGGCAGGTCGTAGCCGGCGGTGCAGCCCTTCCGCAGCATCTCCACCGCGGTCAGGGTGGTGGCGAGCCGCTTGTCCTCCAGCCCGCGATGGCCGCCGATCCAGGGGGCATGGGTCAGAAGCAGGGCCAGGTCCCACTTGTCCCCCATCCCCTTGGACAGGCCACCATGCCCGTGGGTATGCCCGTTCACCGTGCCGGGCATGACGAGGCGGCCGGCGGCGTCGTGCCGGGCCGCGTCCTCCACCGCCGTGCCGGGCGGCAGCATGGCGGCGATCCGGTCCCCCTCAAGAAGTATGTCGGCGAAGGGGGCGGAGAGGGCGTCGGGCGCGAGCACCCGTGCCCCCGTGATCAACAGGCGTTCCATGCGCCGCACCCTGCAAGCGATGCGCCGCGCTGCCTACCCCATCGGCCCCGATCCATCGGAGAGGGGACAGATTCACGCCTGCGGGCGATGCCGCGCCCCGGCGATCTGCCCTATATCCCCGCCCATGACCATCTCCATCGACATGGGGCGCACGACCAATGGCGCCGCGGGCACGCTCGACCTGGAGGAGCTTCTGGCCACCCGCCTGCTGGTTCAGGGCAATTCCGGCAGCGGCAAGTCCCACCTGCTGCGCCGCCTCATGGAGCAGTCCGCCCCCTGGGTGCAGCAGGCCGTGATCGACCCGGAAGGCGATTTCACCTCGCTCGCGGAGAAGTTCGGCCACCTTGTCATCGATGCCGCCGCCCACCCGGAGGAGGCCATGGCCGCCGCGGGCGACCGGGTGCGCCGCCACCGTGTCTCCGTGGTGCTGAACCTGGAGGGGCTGGAGGTGGACAAGCAGCTCCGCCACTCCGCGGCCTTCCTGAACGGGCTGTTCGACGCAGAGCGCGACCACTGGACGCCGATGCTGGTGGTGGTGGACGAGGCCCAGCTCTTCGCCCCCGCCGCCGGGGGCGACGTGTCGGACGATGCCCGCCGCGCCGCCCTCTCCGCCATGACGGACCTAATGTGCCGGGGGCGCAAGCGCGGCCTGGCCGGAATCATCGCCACCCAGCGCCTGGCGAAGCTGGCGAAGAACGTGGCGGCCGAGGCTTCCAATTTCCTCATGGGCCGCACCTTCCTCGACATCGACATGGCCCGGGCTGCCGATCTTCTGGGCATGGAGCGCCGCCAGGCAGAGCAGTTCCGCGACCTGCAGCGCGGCCACTTCATCGGGCTGGGCCCAGCGATCGCCCGGCGGCCCCTCGCGATCCGCGTCGGCGAGGTGGAGACGGAGAGTCGCGGTTCCGGGCCATCCCTCACGCCCCTGCCGCAGACCGCGCCGGAGGAGGCGCGGGAGTTGATCCTGGCCGCGCCAGATCCGGTCGCCACTCCGCGCCGGGAACGCCGGCCGGCTGCCATGCCGCCACAGGACATCCTGATCCAACTCGCCCAGGCATCCGGCGCGCGGCCGGCCGCGGCGGCCCGCGCGCCGGAGCCGGAGCCGAGCCCGGAGGAGGCGGCCGAGCGCGAGGCCCGGACCCGCGCCATCCTGCACGAGATGCTGGCCGAGGAGGACGCGGCCTTCCGCCCGATCGGTGTCCTCTACCAGGACCTGCTGGTGCGCCTGCGCATCCACGCGGTGGGTGGGAAGCCGCCGGAGCTGCCCGCCTTCCGCCGCATGCTCGCCGTGGCCCGCGCCGGGGTGCCGCCCGAGGCCGCGAACGACCCCGGCTGGCCCGAGGCCGCGGCCCGCGCCGACACCCTGCCGGAGGACACGCAGGGCGTCTTCCTGCTGCTGGCCCATGCCGCGCGCCAGGGCCTGCCCTGTCCGTCAGACGCCGCGATCGCGCGCGCCTATGGCAGCCGCTCCGCCGGGCGGGCGCGGCGGCTGCTGACCTGGATCGAGGAGCAGGGCCTCATCGTGCAAAAACCCGCCGCTGGCGGGCGGCGGGTCGTCGCACTCGTCGGGCTGGCCTGGGAGACGGCGCCGGGCGATCCGGCCGCTGCCTGAGGCGGTGCGGCGCGGCGCGGGGGAAGCTCCCTCGCGCCGGCTACGCGCTCACCAGCGGTAGGAGACGCTCCCCAGCACGTTCAGCCGGTTGCCGTAGAAGCAGGCATCGTTCGTCGAGCAGCGGCTGACGTAGCGCGTGTCGCCCAGGTTGCTCGCGTTCACCGCCAGCGTCAGGCCGCGCATGCGGGGGGAGAGCTTCTCCAGGTCGTAGCGCATGGTGGCGTCGAACAGGGTGGCGGCCGGCACCACAAAGTAGTTGGTATTGGCGCTGGTGGTGTTGCCGAGGTAGCGCACGCCCGCGCCGAGCGTCAGGCCGGAGAGCGGGCCGGCGGCGTTGACGAAGGTGTACTCGCCATAGAGCCCGGCCGTGTTGCGCGGCACGCCGTTCGGGCGGTTGCCCAACTCGTCGGGATTGCCAGAGCGAGTGATCTCCGGGTCGAGATAGGTATAGGAGCCCGTGAGGGTGACTCCGTTGCCCAGCTCGGCCACCGCCTCAAGCTCCAGACCGCGTACGCGCACCTGGCCCACGGCGATCTGGTTGACGACGTTGCCGGGATCCGTGGTCAGCGTGTTGCGCTGGGTCAGCTGGAAGGCGCTGGCCTGCACGAAGCTTCGCATTCCATTCGGCTGAAACTTGATGCCCGCTTCGTACTGCTCGCCCTCGAGCGGCTCGAAGGTGACGCCTCGCGCATCCGTGCCGATCTGCGGCTGGAAGGAGCGGGCGTAGGAGACGTAGGGCGCGATACCGCTCTCGAAGAGGTAGATCGCGCCGACGCGCCAGGTGAACTTGCCGTCGTACTGGTAGCTGTTGCCCTCGGTCAGGCGGTTCCGCGTGTCCGCATAGGTGAAGTCCTGCCGAATGCCGCCCAGCAGCACCAGCTGCCCCCAGCGGATCTGGTCCTGCGCGTAGATGCCGTACTGGCTGGTGTTCTGCCGAACGTTGCTGAATTGAGGGATGCTCGGGATCGGCGCGGTGCCGTAGACGGGAGAGAACAGGTCGAGCCCGGCAAAGCCGGTGGAGCCCTGTCCGTTGCGGTAGGTCACGTAGCTGTAGTCGAACCCGCCGAGGACGGTGTGGGTCAGGGGGCCGGTGGTGAAGTCGGCGCGCAGCTGGTTGTCCACCTGGAAGGTCGAGACGCCGATGTCGGCCTGGAAGGCGAAGCGGTTCAGCGTCCGCTGATCGGGCTGAAGGCCGCCGCCGAAGACCTGGTTCCAGGAGATGTCCGTGTGCGAGTAGCGCGCGTTCTGCTGGAAGGAGAGTACGTTGTTGAAGCGGTGGCTGAACTCGTAGCCGGTGCCGAGCTGCGTGCGCGCGTACTTGTCGAAGTCCTGCTCGCCGGTGAAGCGCTCGCGGCTGATGCGGCCGAAGGGCGTCGGCCGCACCGTGCCGGTGTAGGGCAGGAACTGGTTACCGGAGGTGCTGTCCTGCTGGTAGTAGCCCAGCACCGTGAGGGAGGTGTTGGCGTCCGGCCGGAAGGTGAGGGCGGGGGCGACGAAGGCGCGGTCGTCGCGCGTGAAGTCGACGGCCGTCTCGCTCTTACGGCCCAGGGCCGTGAGGCTGTAGGACCAAACGCCGTCCGCCGTCAGCGGCCCGCTGGTCGTCGCCTGCGCCTGGGCGCGGCCGAAGCTGCCGGCCGTCAGCCGCACCTCGCCCTGGGCCGTGTCCGTCGGGCGGCGGGAGACCATGTTGACGAGGCCCCCGGGCGCGATCTGGCCGTAGAGGACCGAGGTGGGGCCGCGCAGGATTTCGTACCGCTCCAGCCCGTAGGTCTCGTACACGTTGCCGGCGAATCCCGTATTGTAGCGCAGGCCGTTCAGGAAGATGCCGTTGTCCTGCGCATTGAAGCCGCGGATCTGGAACCAGTCCGTGCGGCTGTCCGTGCCGAAGTTCTCCACCCGCACGCCCGCGGTGTAGCGCAGCGCCTCGCCGAGCGTCTGCGCCTGGCGCGCGTCGATCTGGTCGCGCGGCACGACGGAGACGGATTGCGGGTTCTCGATCAATGGCGTGTCGGTCTTCGTGCCGCTGATCTCCTGCCGCGCCACGAAGCCGCGCACGGGATCCAGCGCCCTCTCGGCGCTGCCGGCAACGTCCACGGTCGGGACGTTCAGCGTGTCGGGGGCGTCCTGGGCCATGGCAGCCGACAGGGCCACGGTTGTCAGGGCAGTGGCGCTCATCAACCCAGCCAGCAGGCGAGCGGGACGGTTTCGGGCGGGGCGCATGGCAGTCTCCGGTGCCGCTGTCGTGATGAGGCAGCGGTAACCTCGCACCTATGTGATCTGAAAACGGTTCGCAATCGCAGGGTGCGACAGCATGAGCTCATGTTGCCCGGCGTGGCATTTCGGCAACGCTCCCGCGCCTGACGGGCCGGGCTATGCTGTCTCTCAAAGTCCAGGAGAGAAGAAGCCATGCCACTGTCCAGACGAACGGCCGTAGCCGCTCTGGCCTCCGCCGCCACCTTTCGCAGTGCGGCCGCCCAGAGCAACGCCATCACCCTCGTCGTGCCTACCGCCCCGGCCGGCACGACCGACTTCGCCGCGCGGCTCCTCGCCGAGCCGCTCTCGCGTCAGCTCGGCCAGCCCGTGGTGGTGGAGAACAAGGGCGGCGCCAATGGCGCCCTGGGCACGCAGGATGTCGCCCGGGCGCGGCCGGACGGCACGCGGTTGCTGGTGCAGTACTCCGGCTACCATGTCGGCTCGCCCGCGCTGGTGCCGAACATCGGCTACGACGTGCGGAAGGACTTCGCCCCCGTCGCGCTGCTGCTGGATGCGCCGCAGGTGGTCTTCCTGCACCCATCCGTCCCCGCGGCGGGGATGGGGGAGCTGGTCGCCTACGCGAAGGCGCACCCGGGAGAACTGAACTACGCCTCCTCCGGCAACGGTTCGCTCCAGCACCTCGGCACGGAATTGCTGAAGCTTCGGACGGGCACGCAGATGACGCATGTTCCCTATCGCGGCACGGGCCCAGCCACGCAGGATCTCGTCGCGGGCCGCGTACAGATGATGATCACGACGCCGCCACCTCTCATGCCTTTCGTGCGGGAGGGGCGGCTGAAGGCGATCGCCATCACGGCCCCGCAGCGCCACCCGGCGCTGCCCGACGTGCCCACCCTGGCGGAGCAGGGCCTCCCGGACCTAGAGGTGATCGGCTGGTTCGCCGTCTTCGCGCCCGCCGGGACGCCGGAGGCGACGCTGCGCCGCCTGACCGAGGCCTGCAACGCCGTGGTCGCCACCCCCGATTTCCGCCGACGCGCGGAGGAGCAGGGCGCGATCATCCGGATCATGCAGCCTGCCGAGATCCAGACCCGCGTGGTCCGGGAGCTGGACGAGTGGACCCGGGTGGTGCGGGAAGCGAAGATCCAGCCGGACTAGGCGACAAGGGGCGGACTGGCGCTTCCGCGCGATGCCGCCCCGCCGAGGCCTGCCCTAGGCTGCCAGCGCCGAGCGCCCGGGCATCGCCCCGCCCCGGATCGCGCCCGGCGCCGTGCTGCCCCATTGCACGGCGTGGCCGGCCGGCAGCGCCCGGCTGTTCGGCGCCGCCAGCCAGATCCGCAGCAGCACGCGGGAAGCGCCGTGCGCCGCGTCGTCGGCGTAGGCGGTGCGGCCGTGATAGGTGACGTGCTGGTTCATCAGCTGGATCTGACCGGGCTCGAAGGGGATCTGCAGGCACAGCTCGTCCGCCAGTGCGGCCAGCATGTCCATCGCCTCCACCTGCTCAGGCCGCAGCGGCGGCACGCCGGGCTCGGCATGCGCCATCTCCACGTAGGTGCGGGAGTACTGGCTGGTGAAGGCGCCGGTCGGCCCGCGCGAGAAGACGGGCATCGTGAAGACGCGGTCCGAAACCTCGTCGCCCTCCTCATCGGCCGGGCGCATGCGGTAGAAAGGCTCGTAGAGAACGCGCAGCAGGTCCGGCCGCCGCTCCGCCAGCGCATCGTGCAGGGCGATCGTCGAGACGATCCGGCTCTCCCCGCCCGCGATGCCGTTGGAGGCACAGAGCAGGCAGAGCAAGTCGCACTTGTCCGTGTGGAAGCGCAGCGGCCCGGTGGAGCGCGACCGCGCGCGGGCGGAGGGCACGGCGCCGCTTGCATCGGCCCCCGTTACCGCCGTGCCGGTGCCCGTCTCGTCCTTCACCTCGGCCAGGATCTCGCCCTTCGTGTTCTGAGGCAGCTGCGTGCCGAGATGGGCGCAGATGCCCCAGAAGACCGTGTTCAGCTCCTCGGCCGAATAGCGGTCCGGTGAAAGGCCGGCGATGCGGACCAGGCCGCGGCCGCTCTCCAGCTCCTCCGAAACGGCGTCCAGCGTCGGCCTCAGGACGGGCAGGTGGAAGTCGGCGGCGCGGATGCGCTGCAGCGGCAGGCCGCGCGCGCGGACACCGGCCAGGGCGGCATCGATCTCCGCCACGGCCGCGTCGTCCAGCCGGAAGACCCAGCTCTCGTCGCGCGCCAGGTCCGCGCCGGTCCAGGCGGCGCGGCCGCCGATGGGAAGGAGGTGTTCGGGCTGCATGGCACGGACCCTCGCGCGGTCGCCCCTGGCGGGTCAAGACGATCCTGGCATGATCGCTGCATCATCCGCCCGCCCGCCATTCCAGGGAAAGACCGCCCATGCCCAGCCTGCGCCGCCGCGACCTCGCCGCACTCCTCGCCATCCCCGGCGCGCAGTCCCTGGCCCGTCCGGCGCTAGCGCAATCCCTGAGCCAGTCCTGGCCCGCGAAGCCCGTGCGCTTCGTCATCCCCTGGCCGCCGGGCGGGCTGAACGACCTGATCGCGCGCGGCTACAACGACCAGGTCTCCCGCCGCATCGGCCAGCCCATCGTCAACGACTTCAAGGCGGGCGCGGGCGGGCGCATCGGGGTGGCGGAGATCGCGCGGTCGGCGCCGGATGGGTACACGATCGGCATGGGCAACCTCGGCCCGCTGACCATCTTCCCGCATCTCTACCGGGACATGCCCTATGACGCGCGGCGAGACCTGGTGCCCGTGACCATGTTCGCCGCCTCGCCGCTCGTGCTGGTGGTGAACAAGGACCTGCCCGTGAACAGCGTGGTGGAGCTGGTCGCGATGGTGAAGGAGCGGCCAGGGCGGATGAACGCCGCCTCCGTCGGCGTCGGCACCGCGCAGCACCTGATCTTCGAGATGCTGAAGGAGCGGGACGGCATCCAGATGGAGCACGTTCCCTACAAGGGCACGAACGAATCCCTGCCCGCCATGCTGCAGGGCGACGTGCACGCCATGTTCGACACCTTGCCGCTGATGCTGCCGCAGCTGAAGGCCGGTGCCATCAAGGCCCTGGCTGTCACCACGCCCCAGCGCATCCCGCAGCTTCCGGAGGTGCCGACCATGGTCGAATCCGGCTACCCGGACGCGGATGTCGTCACTTGGTACGCCGTGATCACCCCCGCGGGCACGCCCCGCCCGGTGATCGACCGGCTCTACGAGGCCTATACGGAGGCGGCCGCCACGCCGGAGGTGAAGAAGCTACTGGACGACCAGGGCCTGATCTACCTGCCTAACACGCAGGAAAGCTTCGCCCGGCGCATCGCGGCCGAGTCCGACCGCTGGGCCCGCATCATCCGAGAGCAGAGGATCAGCGTGCAGTAACCTCGTTCGCCAGCGCCTCGCCGCGCTCGAAGGCCGTGATGCTCTCGAGCGTGGTGGCGCAGATCGTCCCCATCGCCTCCCGCGTGAAGAAGGCCTGGTGGCCGGTCAGCAGCACGTTGGGGAAGGACACCAGGCGCTGGATCAGGTCGTCCGGGATGATCTCGCTGGACCGGTCCTCGAAGAACAGGCTGGCCTCGTTCTCGTAGACGTCCATCGCCAGCCCGCCGAGGCGGCGGGACTTCAGCGCCTCGATCGCCGCCTGCGTGTCCAGCAGCCCACCGCGGCTGGTGTTCACCAGCAGCAGGCCGGGCTTTGCCGCGGCCAGGAAGCCGGCCCCGACGACATGGCGCGTGCCTTCCGCCAGCGGGCAGTGGAGGGAGACCACGTCGCTCTCCCGCGCCAGCTCCTCCAGCGGCACGTAGCGCCCGCCCAGCGCCTCGAATTCAGGGCTGGGGAAGGGGTCGTGGCCGAGCATGCGGCAGCCGAAGCCGGCCATGATCCGGGCGAAGACGCGCCCGATCTTCCCCGTGCCGATCACGCCGGCGGTCCGCCCGTGCAGGTCGAAGCCCATCAGCCCGTCCAGCTCGAAATTGCCGTCGCGGGTGCGGTTGTGGGCGCGGTGGATGTGGCGGTTCAGCGAGAGCAGGAGGCCGACCGCGAATTCCGCGACCGAGTAGGGCGAGTAGTCCGCCACGCGGGCGACGCGGATGCCCAGCCGCCCCGCCGCGCGCAGGTCGATCTGGTTGAAGCCGGTGGAGCGCGTGCAGACCAGCCGCGTGCCGCCCCGCGCCAGGGCCTCCAGCACCGGGGCATCCACCGCATCGTTCACGAAGACGCAGACGGCGGGGAAGCCCGCGGCCAGCGCCGCCGTTTCCGGTCCCAGACGTGCCTCCTGGAAGGTCAGCTCATGCCCATGCGTCGCGTTACTTTCGGAGAGCATCGCCCGGTCGTACCGGCGGGCGCTGAAGACGGCGACCTTCATGAACCTACCCTTCCCGTGTGGCGGGCAAGACTTACATGGGGCGCTCGGCGGCGGCCAACCCGCCCGGGGAGGCGCCGCGCGTGCCACTGCTGACAGGGGACGACCTGAGGCGCCAGTCACCCCTGGCCTGGGCCTCACTGCTCGCGCTTCTCGGCGTGGCCGCCTGGTTCTGGACTCTGGACAAGGGCAATGCCGCCGGGGGCACGGCTCTGGCCGCGCTGGGCTGCCTCGGCCTGATCCTGCCGCCGCGGGAGCGGATGGCGGCCTTGCCCTGGCGCCTGCGCGCCCTGCCGCGAAGCCTGGACGCGGTGCCGGCCCTGGCCTCGCTCGTCTCCAGCCCCGGCTACGGGCTGAACTGGTTCTACGGGGAGAACCCCTATGACGAGGTCGTCCACCTCGTCAGCGGCGGGCTGGCCGGTGCGGTCTTTTTGGCGCTCCTGGCGGCGGACGGGCGCCCGCGCGGCCGGGCCCATCTGGTGCTGGCCGCCGCAATCTTCGGACTGAACCTCGGCACGGTCTGGGAAGCCTTCGAGTACGCCACCCACCTGATCGGCGACTGGACGGACACCTGGACGGACGTTGCCCTTACGACGCTGGGCGCCGCCCTGGCCGGGCTGCGGCGCCCCAGGGCCTGAACCCGTGATCGTCGCCACCTACAACGCCCATCGGGGCCGCAGCACCGCCGGGATCTTCCGCCCCGCGCGCATCGCCAGGGTGATCGCGGAGACGGGCGCCGACCTCGTCGCGCTGCAGGAGGCGCAGCACTGGCTGCGGCCTGGCCGCGCGATGTTCGACGCCGCCGGGCTGGAGCGCGAGGCCGGGCTGCGGCCGCTGACCGTGACGGATCGGGCGGGAGAGCAGGGCTGGCGGGGAAACGTGCTGCTGGTGCGGCCGGGCGCGAGAGTGCTGCGGCCGCCGGTCGGGCTGCGGATCGGTGGGTTGGAACCGCGGGGCGCGATCCTCGCGGAGCTGGACCTGGGCTGGGGCGCCTTCCGGGTGGTGGCGACCCATCTCAGCCTCGGCGCGGCGCGGCGCCATCATCAGGCGGAGGCGCTGCTGGAGGCGATCGGCCAGGGGCGGCCCATGCCCACGCTGGTAATGGGCGACCTGAACGAATGGCGCCCCGGCGCTTCCGCGCTCGGCGTGCTGGAGGCGGTGTTCGGCCACCAGCCGCCGGTCCACACCTTCCCGGCCTTCCGCCCGATGCTGCCGCTGGACCGGATCATGGGCCTGCCGCACGGGCTGGTCGCGGAGCGGAGGGCGCATGACACGAAGCTGGCGCGCGGCGCCTCGGACCACCTGCCGCTCGTCGCGCGCATCGAGACGTCACTGCTCTAAGCCGCCGGCCGGGAGGGGACTCTCCCGGCCGGCAGCTCGGGATCAGCCGAGCATCCGCTCCGCCTGGGGCGGCAGGAAGCGGTCGGTGAACAGGTCCGCGAACTTCGGCGGGTTGGAGACGCCGTAGGCCTCCGCATTCACCTTGATCAGCAGCTCGCCGCGCGCCTGGTCCAGCACGCCCGTGCCGCCCGCCTTCACGTTCGGTGTCAGGATGGAGCGGTCGCGGGTCATGAACCAGCGGCGCTTCTCCAGCGCCTCGTCGAAGAGGGACTCGCGCTTCTTGAGGGAGGCCATGGCCGCGTCCGGCTCCGCCAGCAGCAGCTTCAGCCCGGCGATGGAGGACTTCACGAAGTTCGCCGCCACCTGCGGGTTCTTCTCCAGCCAGTCCGCGCGGGCGACGACGGCCGAGCCGTAGATGTCCAGCCCGTTCTCCGCATAGGGCCAGGCGACGATGTCGTCCTCCTTCGTGCCGAGGCCGACGAGGTTGAAGTAGGTGGTGAACAGGAAGCCCGTGACGGCATCCACCTGGCCCTGGGCCAGCATGGTGTCGCGCAGGTTCGGCGCCATGCTCGTCCACTTCACCGAGGCGGCGTCGATGCCCGCCACGTTGGCGAAGGCGGGGAAGAGCATGCGGCTGCCCTCGCCCTCGGGCGCGCCCAGGCGCTTGCCGGCCACGCCTTTCGGCGTGGAGATGCCGCTCTTCTTCAGGGTGATCAGTGCCGCCGCCGTGCGGTCCAGCACCTGGTAGATTGAGACGATCTTCTTATCGGGATTCTCGGCGTTGAACTTCACCATCGTGGAGACGTCGGTGTAGCCAATGTCGTAGGCGCCGGAAGCGATCTTCACCGTGGTGTCGCCGGAGCCGAAGCCGCGGTCCATCCGCAGGTTGATGCCGTTCTGCCGGAAGATGCCCCGGTCATCCGCCAGGGAGAACATGCCGTGGTTCCCCTGCAGCGCCCAGTCCAGGCAGAAGCGCAGCGGCGCCTGGGCCATGGCCGGGCGAATGGCGGGCAGCGCGAGCCCGGCGGCACCGGCCGCGAGGAGAGATCGGCGGGAAAGGGTCATGTTCGGCGTTCTCCGATGGTCGTGGCGCCAGTCCTCGGGCGCAGTCCGCGCGCCCATGCAGGAACGGTGCCGCGCCGGCCCGCCGGGCCCTTCAGCCGGAAACCGGCTCCGCCTCGTCCATGTCCACGCCGACCGAGACGGAGTGCTGCCCGCCCCCGAGGATGATCCCGAGCAGCGGCGAGACGTCGCCGAAATCGCGGCCCCAGCCGAGCACCACGTGCTCCTCCGCCACGAAAAGGCTGTTGGTCGGGTCCATCTCCACCCAGCCGATACCCTCGCCGAGCCAGGCGGCGACCCAGGCATGGGACTGGTCCGCGCCGACGCGGCGCACGCCCCCCGGCGGCGGACGGGTGCGGATGTAGCCAGAGACGTAGCGCGCGGGGATGCCGAGCATCCGAAGCCCGGTGATCATCAGGTGCGCGAAGTCCTGGCAGACGCCCGCCTTGCGGCGCAGCACCTCCTCCACCGGCGTGGAGACGGTGGTGACGCCTGAGCGGAAAGCCATGCTCCCGCGGAAGGCCGCGATCATCTCCATCACTGCCTCCCCGGCCGGGCGCCCGGGGGTGAAGTGCGGGGCAAAGAAAGCGCGCGCCCCTTCCACGGGCGGCAGGGCGGGGCTGGGGAAGAGGAACTCGGCCACGTCCGGGCGGCGCAGCGCAGCCTCCCGCAGGCCGTCCCAGGCAGGGGTGGCGGCGGGCAGGGGAGGCGGCGGCGTCACCTCCACCACGAACTCCGCCGTCACGGTGAAGCGCGCGTGCGGCCGGTCCAGGTAGAGCCAGGCAGTGGCATTGCCGAAGTGGTCCGGCGCCTCCGCGCGCCGGGCCGGGGCGGGGTCGCAGGACAGGCCGGCGCGCAGCACGCGCTGCCGCCCTTCCAGCGGCCGCGGCAGCAGGTGGAGAAGGTGCGTCGCCATCTCCACCGGGGATTCGTAGTTGTAGGCGGTGACGTGCCGGACCTTGTAGATCACGCCGCCCCCCTCTCGGCCGTGTCCACCCCCAGCAGGCGCGGCGCGGCAATCAGGGTGAAGTAGCGCCGGCCGATCGCGTCCGACAGGTCGCCCACCGTGTCCTTCAGCGCCAGCAGCCGGCCGGAGAGGCCGTTCGCCGCCTGCGCCGGCTCGGCCGCCCGCGTCACCTCGGCCACCATGGCCTCCGCGTCCTGGCGCAGGCGGCGGGCGCCGGCGGAGAGGCTTGGCTCGCCGCCACCCTCGACCCCGGTCAGCAGGATCTCGGCGGCGGAGAGCTGGAACGCCAAGCCGCGGGGATTGGCAGGGTCCGCCATCACCAAGTCCAGGGCCGGTGCCGGCTGCAGCACGTGGAGGTAGCGCGTGCGATAGGTGATGACGGAATCGCAGAGCTCCAGCGCGAGGGCGAGGGCGCTCTCCACCCGCGCCGGCGGCTCCGCCAGCAGGTGGCCCAGCAGGGCGGAGACGCTGACGCCGCGCTCCAGCCGCCGCCCGAGGTCGAGGAAGCTGTGGGCGCCCCCGCGCACCATATTCTCGGCCGCCACCCCCGCGACACCGGAGGCGTAGCGCACCAGCCCGCCGAGCGCGGCACCCAGCGCGGCCGGGTTGTCGGCGGCCAGGAGAGCGGCGCGGGATTCCCGCAGGGGCACGGTGAAGGCGGCGTGCATGTCGCCTGTCAGCCGGTCCCGGGTCGCCTCCACCAGCCGCGCCACCTCCCCGGTCAGCCGGTGCAGCCTGCCGCCCTCCCGCCCGGCGCGCGTCAGCGCGCGGCGCAGCGCGGCATCCTCGCCGGAGGTCGGCCGCTCCTCCTCCGTGATCAGCCGGGCGTCCTGCAGGCAGCGGGCGAGGGCGGAGACCTCCGCCGCGTCGTGCGGCAGCATGGGGGCGCGGTCCAGCCGCGCCAGGGTGGCGCGCATCAGCCGGGCGGAATCGTCCAGCCGCTCCACGTAGCGGCCGAGCCAGAAAAGGTTGTCCGCGACGCGCGAGGGAAGGTCTCCGGAGGCGCGGCGGATCGCCAGGGCCGGAAGGCTCAACGGCCCCGGCCCGCGGATCTCCGCCCGGTCCTCCGAGAGGACCCAGACATCCTTGCAGAGTGGCGTGGGCCTGCCATCCCCATCCGCCACCCGTGCCAGCCCGCCGGGAAGGCAGCGCCAATCCTCGCCGTCATGAAGCAGGAACATGCGGAGCACCACCGGGCGGGGCGCCAGCCCTTCTCCGGAAAGGGACGGCGCGACGGAGGGCGACATGCACCGCACGGCACACCAGGCGCGCGGATCCGCCTCCGGCCCGGCACCTTCCGGCACGCCCCTCACGGCGGGGCGCAGCGCGAAGGCGTCCGGCGTGGCCGCCACCCGGGCGCGGGCGCCCGGATCGCCCAACCAGAGCGTCTCGCGGGAGGAGAGGGACAGGGCCTCGCCCAGCAAGGCCATCGAGAGCGCGGGCAGGAAGGCCCGCAGCCCCGGCGCCTCGGCCAGCCCGGCGCCGGGATGGTTGTGCACGGCCAGTGTGCCGGCCCGCATGGCATCCAGCAGGCCCGGAACGCCCAGCGCCGTGCGCCCGCCCAGTTCCAGCGGGTCCAGCAGGGCCCCCTCGACGCGGGAGAGCAGCAGGCGCACGGGCTGCAGCCCGCGCAGGGTCTTGAGAAAGAGGGCGCCGCCCCGCGCCGTCAGGTCGCCCGCCTCGGCCAGGGCGCAAGATAGGTCGCGCGCCAGGGTGACGTGCTCGGCCCAGGCGCGATGGCCGACGCCGGGGGTCAGCAAGGCTACCGTGGCGGGCCCGGAGGGGCCGGCGCCGGCCGCGCGGTGCAACAGGTCGCGCCAGGCGTCCAGGAAGGGGTGCAGCGGGCGCATCCGGGCGGCCCGGGTGCACTCGGGAAGGGTGCGGGCCATGTGGGCGCGGTTCGTCAGCGCCTGGGCCACCCCTTCCATCGCCACCAGCCGGTCCGCGGTGACATGCCACTGGCCGTCCGGCCCGCGCAGCAGGTCCGCCGCGTAGCCGTGCAGGAAGCGGGGCTTGCCGGCGCCGGGCCGGGGGTCGCGGCAGGGGCGGAGGAAGGCGGGATTGGGGAAGACCAGCTCCGGCGGCAGCAGGCCCTCGGCGAGGAGGCGCTGGGGGCCGTACAGGTCTGCCAGGACCCTCTCCAGCAGGCGGGCGCGCTGGGCCAGCCCGGCCGACAGCGCCTCGAAGCCCGCGGCGTCCAGCACCAGCGGCACGGGATCCAGCCGCCGTGCCCTGTCGCCAGGGACGGCGGCGGGCAGCAGCCCGGCCGAGCCTTCCTCCTCGAAGGCGCGGTCCAGGCGCTGGGCCCGCTGGGCGAGCTCCCCCTCGGGCATGCTGCAGATCGCACCGAGCAGGCCGCTCCAGTGCGCGCGGACACGGCCGCGCCCGTCGACCATCTCGTCCGGTGCCGTCCCGCGCGGGGCCGCCGTGTCAGGAGGGGGTGAAGCGGCGACGTCCATGCCGGGTGGATTGGCCTCTCAGGTGGGAGCGGGGCGGGAAGGGCGCGCAGCATAGCGGCCGACGCGCGGGGGAATAGCCTTGGTTAAGGGGGCGCGGGAAGGCCGCGCTTCCGCCCGGTGGGGTGGCGTGCCATCAAGCGCGGATCGCGCATCGTCGCGGGCATGGGGCCCGCGCGCGGAACCGGCCTTCGAAGGGGACCCGCCATGGGCACCAAGTACCGCATCGACCGACGCCGCCTCCTTGCAGGCGGCTCCGCCCTGGTCCTCGTCCCCGGGGGCAGGGCCTCGGCCCAGACCCTGGACAAGGTGGTGTTCCAGACGGACTGGCGCGCCCAGGCCGAGCACGGCGGGTACTACCAGGCAGTGGCTGCCGGCATCTACCGCAAGTACGGGATCGAGTGCGACCTGCGCCAGGGCGGCCCGCAGCAGAACCCCGCACAGATGCTGGTGGGCGGGCGCGCGGACATGATCATGTCCAACCCCTTCCAGGCGCTGAACTACGCGCGGGACGGCATGCCTTTCCTCTGCATCGGCGCGGTCTTCCAGAAGGACCCGGTGATCCTCATGACCCACGAGGAGGCGGGGATCGAGAGCTTCGAGAAGATGAAGGGCAAGCCCATCAGCATCAGCGCCGCGGGGCGCGTGACGCACTGGCCCTTCCTGCGCAGCCGCTTCGGGTTCGACGACAGCCAGATCCGCCCCAAGACCGCAGGGCTCCAGGGCTACATGGCGAACAAGGAGGCGATCTGGCAGGGCTTCGTGTCCTCCGAGCCCTTCTCCGCCATGAAGGAGGGCGCGCGGCCCCGCGTCCACCTCCTCGCCGATGCCGGCTACGAGGCCTACAACACGACGATCGACGTCTCCGCGCGGATGGTCGCTGAGCGGCGCGACGTGGTGCAGCGCTTCATCGACGCGACGATGGAGGGTTGGACCGAGTACATGAAGGGCACCGACGTCGCCGCCGCGAACGCCCTGATCAAGAAGCACAACCCGGAGATGCCGGACGACCTGCTGGCCTATGGCCTGCGCGCGATGAACGAGCGCGGCATCGTCCGCTCCAACGAGGCGCTGACGCTCGGCGTTGGCGCCATGACGCATGAGCGCTGGGACCGCTTCTACGGCATCATGCGGGAGACGGGCGTGTACCCGGCGGGGCTGGACATCCGGCGCGGCTACTCGCTGGAGTTCGTGAACCGGAAGGTCGGCATCGGCTGAACCTCGCCGGAAACCCGGACCGTGCCGCCGAGTTGGGGGCACGGGAAGGGGATGCCATGATGCTGTGGCGCTGGGCTTTGCTGTCGGGGGCCTATCTGCTCATGGCCGGGCAGGTGCAGGGGGCCGAAATCGTCGTCGCCGTGGTCGGTGGCGGCGCGGCGGCATGGTTCTCTCTGGCGCTCCGGCGCTGTGCCCCGAAGGCCTTCTCCTTCCGCGCCGTCCGCTGGCGCGCCTTCGCGGGGCTGCCCGCGACGCTGGCCAGGGAAACGGCATCGGTCGCCGCCGCCCTACTGGGCTCCTTGTCACCAGGAAGCAGGGCACGGGGCTCGGTCGGTGGCCAACCCTTCGAGCAGGGCGCCGATATGCCTGAGGAAAACGCCCGGCGCGCGCTCTCCGTGCTCGGCCTCTCCCTCGCACCGAACGGCTTCGTGCTGGACGAGGCGGCGCCCGGCGCGCTGCCGCTGCACCGCCTCTCGCCCCAGCCGGCGGCGCCGGACCGGCGGTGGCCGTTGTGACCGGGCTCTGGCTGGCGGCGACGGCGGCACTCCTCCCGCCCTTCGCGCTCGCGGCCCTTCTCGCCCTGCGCGGCTCGGCCGGCACAAGGCTGGTCGCGGCGCAGCTCGCCTCTTCCATCGCCGTGCCGCTCCTAGTCGCGATGAGCTACGCCTTCGACCAGCCCTCGATCGCGGACCTGCCGCTCACCCTCGTGCTCCTCACCCTGCCTGGCACGCTGCTGATGGCTGTTTTTCTGGAGCGCTGGCTTTGACGGAAGCTTTGGTAGGCGCCCTCCTCGCCGCGATGGTAGCGGCGGCCTGGCTGGCCGCGGCGGGCGCCGCCCGGCTGCGGGGGCCGTTGAACAGGCTGCACGCCGTCGCCTTCGTGAACATCGCCTGTGGGCTTCCCCTGGCCGTTGCCGCCTTTGTCACGGACGGCGCCTCCGCCCGCGCGCTGAAGGTGGCCGCGATCGTGCTGCTGAGCTGGCTTGTCGGCGCCGCCACCTCTCACGCCACCGGCCGCGCGCTGGTCAAGCGGGAGGAAGCACGATGACGCCGCTGCTGGCCGGGCTCCTCCTTCTCGTCGCGGCGACCGGTGCCGGGGTGGTGCTGACCCGCCAGCCGCGCCGGCAAGTGATGGCGATGGCCGCGAACGGGTTGGCGCTGACGGTGCTCTTCACAGCGCTGCAGGCGCCGGATGTCGCCTTCTCCCAGCTCGTGGTCGGAACGGCGGCCGTGCCGCTGCTCTTTCTCGCCGTGCTCGCCAGCATCCGGCTCCACCGGCCGGAGGAGAAGGAATGAGCCCGCGCGCGCGCGGCATCCTCGCCACCTTGGCGGCCCTGGCGCTGGCGCCGGGCGCGCTAGCCGTGCTGCGGGCCATGCCGGCCTTCGGCGACCACCCGCTGCCCTACGGCGATGCCGTGAACCGCATCGCTCCCGCCGAGCGCATCGTCTCCAACATGGTCACTGCCGTGAACTTCGACCTGCGCGGCTTCGACACGCTGGGCGAGGAGGTCATGCTGCTCGCTGCCGTGGTGGGAACGGTGGTCGTGCTGCGCGGCTCGCGCGGGGAGGGGGTGGGGGATCGCCCGGCCACCTGCGGCGACCGGCCGATCCCGCCGCGGTCGGAAGCGGTGGTACTGCTCTGCCGGATCATCGCGCCGCTGACGCTTCTCTACGGCCTCTATGTCGTGCTGCACGCGCAGCTCACGCCCGGGGGAGGCTTCCAGGGCGGGGCGATCATCGGTTCCGGTTTGCTCCTGGTTTGGGTGGGCGAGGGCTACAACGCTTGGCGGCGGCTGGTTCCCGGCGTGGTGCTGCACGCGCTGGAGGGTGGCGGCGCCGGGCTCTACGCGCTGATGGGGTTCGGCGCGATGCTCACGGGCGCGGCCTTCCTGACCAATGTTCTGCCGCTCGGCGAATGGGGTTCGATCCTGTCCGGCGGTGTCATCCCCGTCGTGAATTTCGGCGTCGGCTTGGCGGTGTCCGGAGCCTTCGGGATGCTTTTCCTGGAATTTCTGGAGGAGACCCGCGAGCCGAAGGATGGGGAAGAGCCGTGAGCGCGCTGCCCTGGTTGGTCGCCCTCTGGCTCTTCGCCATCGGCTTCTACGGCATGATGACGAGCCGGCACTACGTGCACCTCATCGGATGCCTCAGCGTAATGCAGTCCGGCACCTATGTGCTGCTGCTGGCCGCGGGCTTCCGCTGGGGGGCCGGCCCGCCGATCTTCTCCGACCACCCGCCCGGCACGCCCGCCGTGGATCCGGTGGTGCAGGCCCTGGTGCTGACGGACATCGTGGTGGGCGCCGCCGTCACGGCGCTGCTGCTCGCCCTCGCCCTGCAACTCCATAAGCGGCGTGGCACGCTCGATCCCGAGGAACTGAAGCCGATGCGGCGATGAGCTCCGCCCTCCCGCCGCTGGCCGCCGCCGGGCCCATCCTCGTCGCCGCCATCCTGCTCGCCCTCGGGCACCATCTGCCCCGGAGGAGCGCGGACATCGTGGCGGTCCTGACCGCGCTGGCAGTCGTCGGGCTTGGCGTGCTGATGGCCACGCGGACCGGTAACGGGGCGCTTCTGCACTGGTTCGGCGGCTGGTCACCGCGCGACGGCCTACCCATCGGCATCGCCTTCCAGGCGGACCTAGCGGGGTCCGCCATGGTGGCGCTTGTCGGTCTGCTCTTCGCCGCCTCCTTCGTCTTCGCCTGGGGCTTCTTCGAGGAGGTGGGGGTGCAGTTCCACGTCCTCATGCTCGTCTTCATGGCGGCCATGTGCGGCTTCTGCCTGACGCGGGACCTGTTCAACCTCTTCGTCTGGTTCGAGGTGATGAGCGTCGCGGCCTTCGCGCTCACCGCCTACCGGCTGGAGGCTTCGGCGCTAGAGGGCGCGCTGAACTTCACCGTCACCAACTCGCTCGGCTCGCTCATGATGCTCGCGGGGATCGGGCTGCTCTATGCCCGTCTTGGCCGCCTCGACATGCTCGCGCTGGGCGAGGAAGCGGCGCGGGCGGCGGGGGATCCGGTGATCCCCGGCGCCTTCTGCCTCCTGGCCGCTGCATTGCTGATCAAGGGCGCCACCGTGCCCTTCCACCTCTGGCTCGCCGACGCGCACGCGGTCGCGCCCTCACCGGTTTCGATGGTGTTCTCCGGCGCGATGGTCGCGATGGGCGTCTTCGGCCTGGCGCGCCTGACCTGGACGATCTTCGCGCCGGTGGCAGAGGTGACGGCAGCCCTGCACGCGGTGATCCTATGGCTCGGCGCCGCCGCCGCCGTGCTGGGCGGGATGCTCTGCCTGGGGCAGAGGCACGTGAAGCGGATGCTCGCCTTCTCCACCGTCTCCCATACCGGCATCCTGCTGATGGGCGTTGCGCTGCTCTCGGCAGAAGGTCTCGCGGGGACGCTGGCCTACTTGGTCGGGCACGGGCTGGTAAAGGGGGCGCTCTTCGCCCTGGCCGGCGTGCTCATGGCCCGGCTTGGCGGCATCGATGAGATCGGGCTGCGCGGCCGTGGGCGGGAGATCTGGCCCGCGGGCCTCGCCTTTGCCGCCGGTGGCTTGCTCCTCGCCGGCCTTCCGGTCGGCCTGATGGAGGAGGGCACGAAGCTGCTGGACGCGGCTGCGGGCTCGGAGCCCTACCCTTGGGTGATCCTGGCCGTGCCGATCGGTGCCGGGCTGACGGGCGCTGCCGTGCTGCGCGCGACCGGCCGCATCTTCCTGGGCTGGGGTGAGGTGAAGGGAGAGGAGGAGCACGCCCCTTCAGAGGACGAGGCAGAGAAGGCGAACCGGCCCCTGCCGCTCATGCTCGCGCCCGTGGTCGCGATGCTGCTGCTGGCGGCGTTACTGCCCGCCCATCTCGCGGCCGAGGTGGCGCAGCACGCCGCGACGGGAATGATGCAGCCGGGCATCACCCCGGCTTCCGTCTCGGGTGGGGAGGTGCCGCAGCACCTGCCGCTGGGCTTGCTCGGGCTCGGCCTCGCCCTGCTGATCGCGGGTTGGCACCTCGGGCGCAGCCGCCTGCCCACGCTCCTCTCCGAGGGGGTGGAGGCGGTGTCCGCGCCAGTTTTCGCAGGGCTGGAGCGGCTGCATAGCGGGCTGATCGGGGACGAGCTGGCCTGGATCCTTGCCGGCCTCGCGCTGCTCTCGCTGGGGATATGGTTCGCCTGAAGGCGGCCTACCAGGGCAGGTCCACCCAGGAGAGGTGGCCGCCCTTGCCGGCGCCCGTGTCCATGAACACCGCCGCGCCGCCCCCGGCACCGAGCTGCATGTAGGGGCGGCCGTCGCTGCTGCGCACCTCGTGCCCGCAGTAGATGGTGAAACCCTGGGGAATGCGGTCCACCCAGTCGTGCAGCCGCTCGGGAAAGCCGTCCTCGCGCATCCGGCTCGTCACCTGGCCAAACAGCGCACGGGGGACCAGACCTTCCGGCTTCCGCGCGCCGGCGTCCGGCGGGGGCGGCGCGTGCAGCATGCGCGGATGGAAGCCGCCATGGACGAAGAGGCGCTGGTCGATCCGCAGCCAGGCCGGGGCCCGGCCGATCTCCTCCACGGCGCGGCGGCGGAGCGTCTCCGCATCGGCCGCCGCGCCGATCTGCTCCAGCGTGCGCCCCAGCCCGTTCGGCTCGATCCGCAGCGAGGCGCCCTCCAGCGCGCGGCGCAGCTTGTGGTCGTGGTTGCCCAGCATGAAAAGGCCGTGGCCCGCCGCCCGCAGGGTGAAAGCGCGCCGCAGCACCCCCGGCCCGTCCGGCCCGCCATCCGTCAGGTCGCCGAGCTGGATGACGAAGAGCCGCTCCTCGGCCGCACCCTCCACGGCGGCGTGGAAGGCCTCGGCGTCGCCATGGACATCGCCGACGACGCGGATCCCCTGGAAGCGGGCGCGAATGTCCCTCAAGCCGTGCCCTCCTCCCCCGTGGCAGGGGGGCGGGCGGCGCGCGCGGTCCACCCGGGGCCGGTCATGCCACGGGCTCCGGGCGCCGGCGCATCGGGGCCATCGGCACGCTGAAAAGCCGGTCTGGCCCGAGGAGGAACACCCGCCCGCCGCGAGGGAACAGGCCGCCCAAAGCCGGGTCCCGCACGTCCAGCCCGCCGGTATAGGCGCCGAAGGCCGGCAGGATCACCCGGCGGGCATCGGTGGCGAAGCACGGGCGGGATATCCCGCCGGCCCGCGTCATCAGCGTGGCCTTGGGGTGGAAATGGCCGCTCATCTCGCCCTGCGCGCGCGGATCGGCCTCGTGCCGAAAGGTAAGGGGGCCGTCCTCCAGCGTCTCCACCGCCGTGCCGGGCAGGCCGCGCGGCGCCACGGGATCATGGTTGCCGAGCACCCAGACCACCTCCTCCACCGAGGCGAGGATGCGCTGCAGGGTGGCGCAGTCGGCCGGCGCCATGCGGTCGCATCCCATGGGGTCGTGGAAGCTGTCGCCCAGCAGCACCAGCCGGGCCGGCCCGTAGCGGCGGACCGCCAGGGCGAGTTTCGAGAGCGTCTCCCGCGTGTCGTAGGGCGGCACGAAACGCCCGCGCACGGCGAAGTGGCTGCCCTTCTCCAAGTGAAGGTCCGAAACGATCAGCGTGCGCCGCGCCGGCCAGGACACGACGCCCGCGGGGTCGAGCATCAGCCGCTCGCCCGCCAGATGAAGGGGGGCGGGGGTCAAGAGGCCAGGCCCTTGGCGCTGCGGATGAAGCGGCGCGGCGGCGGGCGGCGCTTCCGGTCCTGTCGTCGGGGGCGATCCACCACGCCTGAACGCACGCGGACGCCCTCCGTCACCTCCGCCAGCACGTCCGCGAAGTGCTCGGCGCCGTCCGTCGCCTGCTCCACCAGGGCAGCGGCCTCGGCCAGCAGCGCGTCCTCCGCGCCGCCCGCCACCCATTCGCGCCCCTCCTCGATCAGGGCTGGGACGGCGAGGGGGGAGACGCGGTCCAGCCGGCGTACGCGGACGGCGCCCTGCACGCGGGCCAGCAGGGTGGCGATGCGGGAGACGTCGGTCAGGCCGTGGGCCGCCTCGGCCCTCGTCGCGCGGAGGAGGATGTGGTCGGGCTCGTGTTTGCGCAGCACGTCGTAGATCAGGTCCGAATTCATGGTCATCTGGCGGCCGGACTTCTCCTGCCCGGGGTGATTCTTCTCGATCAGCCCGGCGATCGTCGCGATGTTGCGGAAGGTGCGGCGGAGCATGGAGCTCTCCGCGATCCACTCCTCCAGCTCCTCGCCGAGGATATCCTCCTCGAACAGCCGCTCCGGGTCCGTCGGCTCGAAGGCGGACCAGGTGGCCAGCACGTAATCCGTGCCGAGGTAGCCCATCGGCGCGAAGCCCAGCCGTTCCATCCGCTTGGTGACGAGCATCCCGAGCGTCTGGTGCGCCAGCCGCCCCTCGAAGCAGTAGGCGACCATGAACCAGCGTCCGCCCTTGGGGAAAACCTCGATCAGCATCCCGTCCCGCTGCGGCATCTCGGACCGGCGCTGCTGCAGGCGCAGCCAGTCCCGCACGGGATCCGGCAGGGCACGCCAGCGGCGCGGCTCCGCCAGGATGGAGCGCACGCGGAAGGAGAGGTTGGTGGAGAGCGGCAGTCGTGCCCCGGCATAGGCGGGCACGCGCGGATCACCCTCTCCCCCGCGGGAGACGACCATAGTGAGGGCGTCGATCCCCTCATAGCGCAGGGTCTGCCCGGCGAAGATGAAGCTGTTGCCCGGTTCCAGCGTGGAGGCGAACCATTCCTCCACCTCGCCCAGTACGGGCCCGCCGCGCAGGCGCACCTTGATCATCGGCGTATCGACGATGGTGCCGAGGTTCATTCGGGCCTGCCGCGCCACGCGCAGGTCGCGCACATGCACCAGCCCCTCGGAATCCGTGAACAGGCGGCGGAAGCGCTCATAGGCGCGCAGGGCGTAGCCGCCATCCTCCACGAAGCGCAGCACGTCGTCGAAGTCGCGGCGGGAGAGGGTGGAATAGGCCCCGGCCCGCGACACCTCGGCGTAGAGGTCGTCCGGGTGGAAGGGTGCCTGGCAGGCCATGGCCAGGATGTGCTGCGCCAGCACGTCCAGCCCACCCGGCCGGGGCGGATCGCCGTCCAGCTCGTGGGCGCGCACCGCCTCGGTGGCGGCCACACACTCGATCACCTCGAAGCGGTTCGCCGGTACCAGCACGGCCTTGGATGGCTCGTCCATCCGGTGGTTGGCGCGGCCGATGCGCTGGAGCAGGCGGGAAACGCCCTTCGGCGCGCCGACATGGATCATCTGGTCCACCGCGCCCCAGTCGATGCCCAGGTCCAGCGAGGCGGTGGCCACCACGGCGCGCAGCTTCCCCGCCGCCATGGCCGCCTCCACCTTCCGGCGCTGCGAGATTTCCAGCGAACCGTGATGGAGGGCGATGGGCAGGTTCTCGTCGTTGATCTTCCAGAGGGCGGCGAAGATCAGCTCCGCCTGGGCGCGGGTGTTCACGAATACGATCGTCACCCCCGCCTCCCGGATGCGGGCCAGCACGCCCGGGGCGGAGGCGATGCCCATGTGCCCGCCCCAGGGCAGGTGCCCTTCCGGCAGCATGAGGCTCATGTCAGGCTCCGCCCCGCCCCGGCCGACCACCAGCCGCACATCCTCCGCCCGGGCCGTGGGAGAGAGCCAGGCGCGCAGCGCCTCGGGATGCGCCACGGTGGCGGAGAGGCCGACCCGGCGCAGCCCCGGCGCCAGCACGTCCAGCCGGGCCATGCAGAGGGAGAGCTGGTCACCCCGCTTGGTGCCGGCCATGGCGTGGGCCTCGTCCACCACCACGCTCCGCAGCCCCGCGAAGAGCTCCGGCGCCTCGGGATTGGCCAGGAGGACGGCGAGGCTCTCCGGCGTGGTCAGCAGGATGTGCGGCGGGGTCTCGCGCTGCCGGGCACGGCGGTTCTGGGGGGTATCGCCTGTCCGGGTCTCGATGCGGATGGGCAGGCCCATCTCGCTCACGGGGTCCATCAGGTTCCGCGCGATGTCCACCGCCAGCGCCTTCAGCGGCGAGACATAGAGCGTGTGCAGCCCTTCCCGCGGCGCCTCGTGCAACTCCAGCAGGCTTGGCAGGAAGCCCGCCAGGGTCTTGCCGCCGCCCGTCGGGGCGATGAGCAGGGCGCTCTCCCCCGCTCGCGCGGCCTTCCAGAGGGCCAGCTGGTGGGGGCGTGGGGTCCATCCGCGCGCGGCGAACCATCCCGCGAAGGGTTCCGGCAATGTTCCCATGGGCCCCCGGTATATGGCATGGATTTGACGGAGCGCGAGAGCCGCCCCGCAAACCAATGAGTCGAAAGCTTTTCGGATGGCCGAACTGAGCCCGATCCTGCCCATCATCCTGGCCGGCCTGGCGCTCCTCGGGGTGGCGGCGCTTCTGCTGCGCCGGGGCGGCGGGAGCGGGGAGGCGCTCGCCGTGCTCTCCGCCAAGCTGGACGCGCTGGGGGCAGCGCAGGAACGGGGGGCGGCCACCGCGGCCGAGCGCGCCGCCGCCGCGGAGCGCGTGCTGGCCGACCGGCTGGCCGAATCGCGGCTTGCGACCGAGGCGGCCCTGGCCGCCCAGCGTGAGCGGCTGGGCGCCACTGAGCAGGCCCTGGCCGACCGCCTCTCGGAGGCCACGCGCGCCATGGCTGATGCCCTCGCGGCCCAGGGTCTGGCAGTGGCAAATTCCAGCGCCGCCCAGAACGAGCGCCTCGCCGCCTCCTCCCTCGCGCTGACGGAGACGCTGGCCAATGCCCTCTCCGCCCAGAACGAGAGGCTGGCGGCGCAGGAGAAGACGCTCGCGGACCGGCTGGCCGCGTCCCAGGAGGCGCTCGGCGCCGCTGTGGCTGCCCAGAACGAGCGCCTGGGGCGGGTGCTGAACGAGAACGCCCTGAAAGCCGAGGAGACGGCCGGCAAGATCCACGAGCGGCTGGCGGTGATCGACGCGGCCCGCGCCAACATGGAGGCGCTGGGCGCGCAGGTGGGGAGCCTGGCCCAGATCCTCGGCAACAAGCAGTCCCGCGGCGCCTTCGGCGAGGTGCAGCTGCGCCAGATCGTGGAGGACCGCCTGCCGCCGGACGGCTTCTCCTGGCAGCACACCCTGGCGAACCGCACGCGCTGCGACGTGCTGATTCGCCTGCCCAACCCGCCCGGCCCGATCGCCGTGGACAGCAAGTTCCCGCTGGAGGCCTGGCTGGCCGCCCGCGACGCGGCCGATGATGCCGCCCGCATCGCCGCGACCAAGCGCTTCGCCGCCGACGTGACCCGCCACGTGGACGACGTGGCCGGCAAGTACATCTGCCCCGGCGAGACAGCCGAGGGCGCGCTGATCTTCGTGCCCAGCGAGGCGATCTACGCCGACCTGCACGCGGCCCACGCGCCGGTGGTGGACCGGGCGGCGCGGATGGGCGTCTACATCGTCTCGCCCAGCACCATGTGGGCCGTGCTGGGCACCATGCGCGCCCTGATGCAGGACGTGCGGATACGGGCGGAGGCCGGGCAGATCAAGGCCCAGGTCGCGGAGCTGGTAAAGGATGTGGGCCGGCTGGACGACCGCGTGACGAAGCTGCGGAAGCACTTCGCGGACATGCAGGTGGATGTGCAGCAGATCGAGATCACCACGGGCAAGATCGCGCGCCGGGGCGTGGCGATCGAGGCGGTGGAGCTGAGCGACTCCCCCGTCATCTCCTCCTCCGGCGGGCTGCTGGCGCCTGCGGCCGACTGACTTCCGCCCTGCGCGGGTCTAGAACGGGGCCGAGGATCGCCCCAGGGAGTGCCCGCCATGTTCAGCCGCAAGAGCCCCGCCCAGCCGCTCCGGGCCGAGGCCGTCAGCCCCACCCGGCGCGGCCTCCTGGCACTCGCCTGCGTCTGCTGCGCCCTGCCGCGCCTGGCGGCCGCGGCACCTGCCGTGACGGCGGGCGCCGCGCGCCCGATCCACGCGAAGCTGGACGCGGCCGCGAAGGCGATCGAGGAGCGGATGATCGCCTGGCGCCGGGACATCCACCAGAACCCGGAACTGGGAAACCAGGAGCGCCGCACCGCGGCCCTTGTGGCCGCCCATCTCCGCGGTCTCGGCTACGAGGTGCGGGAGGGCGTGGCCGTGACCGGCGTGGTGGGCGTGCTGCGCGGTGGCGCAGGGGATGGCCCGGTGGTGGCCCTGCGCGCGGACATGGACGCGCTGCCCGTGGCCGAGCAGGTAGACCTTCCCTTTGCCTCCAGGGCCCGCACGCAGTGGGGTGGGGAGGAGGTGGGCGTGATGCATGCCTGCGGGCATGACTGCCACGTCGCCATCCAGATGGCCGTGGCCGAGGTGCTGGCCGCGCACCGGAACGAGATCCGCGGCACGGTGAAGCTGATCTTCCAACCCGCCGAGGAGAAGCTGCCGCTGGGCGAGATCGGCGGCGCGCGGCTGATGGTGCAGCAGGGCGTCATGGCGGACCCGAAGCCGGACGCCGTCTTCGGCCTGCACGTCGTGGCCGGCCTGCCCGTGGGGGAGTTGCGCTACCGCGCCGGCGCCGTGACGGCCAGCTCCGACGGCTTCCGCATGACGATCACGGGCAAGCAGACCCACGGCGCCATGCCCTGGGCCGGGGTGGACCCGGTGGTTTCTGGCGCGCAGATCGTGACGGCGATGCAGACCTTGGTGAGCCGCGAGACCGACATCACCCGCCAGGCCGCCGTGCTCAGTGTGGGCACGTTCCACGCCGGCACGCGCTACAACATCATCCCCGAGAAGGTGGAGATGTCCGGCACGCTCCGCACCTTCGACGAGGCGACGCGCCAGCGCATCATGGGGCGCCTGAAGGAGATGGCGGAGGGCATGGCCGCCAGCATGGGCGCGAAGGCCGAGGTGATCTGGGAGGCCAACGGCTACCCGCCCGTCCAGGCCGATACGGCGCTGGTGGAGCGCATGGCGCCGAGCCTCGCCCGTGTGGCCGGGGAGAAGGCGAGGGAGGGCGAGCGCAGCTCGGCCGGGGAGGATTTCTCCTACTTCGCCCAGGTCTCGCCCGGCATGTTCTTCATGGTCGGCATCGACGCGCCGGGCACCCAGGGCGCCGCGCCCAACCACTCGCCGCGCTTCCGGGTGGACGAGGCCGGGCTGATCACCGGGCTTCGCGCCATGCTGCACATCGTGGCGGACTACACGGGCAGCGGCATGCCGGCCTGAGATTGCGGGGCGGGGGAGGGTGATCCTCCCCCGGCCCGTCTCAGGCGGGCGTCATTCCGATCGCCTTCACCACCGGCTCCCACTTCTCGATCTCCGCGCCGAGCCAGGCGGCGGCCGTCTCGGGAGTCGTGTCCGAGCGCGGCTGGATCGTCATCTCCGTGAAGCGCTGCTGCACGCGCGCGTCCCGCACCACGGCGTTCGCCGCCTCGTTCAGCTTCCGCACGATGTCGTCCGGCGTGCCGGCGGGGGCGAAGAGCATGTGCCAGGTATAGGCCTCGTAGCCCGGCAGCCCGGCCTCGGAGAAGGTCGGCACATCGGGCAGCTGCGGCACCCGCTTCGCCGAGCTGATGGCCAGCCCCCGCGTCTGCCCGCGCCTCACGCTCTCCACCCCGTCGGAGGCGACGTTGAGGATCATGGTCAGGTTCCCGTTCAGCAGGTCCGGCATGGCGGGGGCCGAGCCGCGGTAGGGGACGTGGTTCATCTTCAGCCCGCCCGCCGCGTGCAGGAAAAGCTCGGTTGCCAGGTGCACCGCCCCGCCGGCGCCGGAACTGCCGTAGTCCATCCGCCCCGGCTTGTCCCGGACCATCGCGATCAGCGCCCGCAGGTCATCCGCCGGAACCTTGTTGTTGACCTGCAGCAGCATGGGGATGGTTCCCAGCAGCGCCACCGGCTGGAAATCCCGCACCGGGTCGAAGGAGAGATTGTTGAAGAGGACCCGCAGCACGGAGTGCGCCACGGTGCTGTAGAGGAAGGTGGCACCGTCCTTCGGCGCCTTCGCCACCATCTCCGTGCCCACCACGACGCCGGAACCCGTGCGGTTCTCCACCACCACGCGCTCCGGCAAGGCGTTGGAGAGCCCGTCCGCGATCAGGCGGGCGGCCACGTCCGTGGGCCCACCGGCGGCGAAGGGGCAGATCAGCCGGATGGGCTGCCTGGGCCAGGCCCCTTGTGCGCGGACGATGCGGGGCGCAGCCAGCCCGGCCGCGATGCCCAGGATGCCACGGCGCCGGATGCGCATGGTTTCTCCTCCCTCATCGGTGCTTGCCGCACCTTGTGGGAGGAGCGTGTCATCCCGCCGCGCCGGACTGCAAGGAAAAGGGCCGGGGAGGATCAGTCCTTCAGCGCGGCCGCCAACTCGGCCTTCGTCGGCACCCCCGCGACGCGGATCAGGTTCTCCACCCCGATCTCCCCCGGCGATTGCAGGCCGAGGAAGGCAACGTTGCGGTTCACCTCCGAGGAGAGCAGCTCGATTCCGTGCCGCACCCCGGCCTCCCCGCCCACCGCGGCGGCGTAAAGGAAGGGGCGGCCGACGAAGACGAAGTCCGCGCCCATGGCGAGCGCCTTCAGCACGTCCGTCCCCCGTCGAACGCCGCCATCCATCATCACGGTCATCCCGCCGGCCGCCGCCTTCACCTCCGGCAGGGCGCGGAAGGCGGAGATCGCGCCGTCCAGCTGCCGCCCGCCATGGTTGGAGACGATGACGCCGTCCGCGCCCTCCTCGGCGGCGCGGCGGGCGTCCTCCCCGGTCAGGATGCCCTTCACGACCAGCCGGCCCTTCCACTGGCGCCGGATCTGGGCGAGGTGCGTCCAGTTCAGGTGATCCCGCGCGCCGAAGTCGCGCTCCACGTGCTTGGCGATGATGGGCGCGCCGCGCGTGGCGTATGAGTTCTCGAAATGCGGCATGCCGTGGTGCCGCAAGGTGCGGAGCAGGGTGTTGAGAAGCCAGTGCGGGTGGGTGATCCCGTCCCAGGCCAGGCGCAGGTTCGGCTTGAGCGGCGTGGAGAAGCCGGTGCGGACGTTGTTCTCCCGGTTACCGAGCGTGGTGGTGTCCACCGTCAGCAGCAGCGTCCCGAAGCCCGCCTTCTGCACCCGGTCCACCAGCGCCTCGATCCGGGCGGGCTCGCCGGGCAGATAGGCCTGGAACCAGGCGCGGGGATACTCCTTCGCCACCTCTTCCATCCGGATGAGGGAGGATCCGCTCATGATCATCGGGATCCCCGCCTCCCGCGCCGCGCGCGCGAGGACGAGGTCGCCCCGATAGGCCATCATCGCGCTGATCCCCATCGGCGCGATGCCGAAGGGCGCGCCAAACTCCTCGCCGAAGAGGCTGGTCTTCATGCTGCGGCGGGAGACGTCGATCAGGTAGCGGGGCTTGAAGGCCCATTCCCCGAAGACGGTCCGGTTGTCCGTGCGGGAGGCATTGGTCTCCACCGCGCCGGCGATATAGCCGAAGAGCGGCCGCGGCAGGCGCCGCCGGGCCGCCTCCTCGAAGTCGTCCAGCGCCAGGATCGGCCGCAGCACGCGCGGCGTGTTCTTCGAGACTGTCCGATAGACGCTCTGGGCCGGGGGAGGGACGGGGGCCGCGGGTTGGATGGGGGTGCCGTCGGCCATGCCGTTATCCTCCGGTCGTGCGAAGCTGCTTTCCTCCAGTATCGGGGAGATGTGGGGAACGGGGTAGTCGCGGCCGGCCGATTTGGCGGCTCAGGACACCTGCCGGACCTCGGCCGCGAAGGGGCTGAGGCCGAGCCATTGCTGCATACTCCGCCGGATCCGCGTGTCGCCCTCCAGCTCCAGCTGGCCGGACTCCATCTCCCGCTGCACGGTGGTAATGCCCATCCAGATCGCCGTCATGCTCCGCAGGGGCGTGGTAACGAGCAGGTCCACGTCGAAGCCCGGGTCGTCCTTGCAGAGGTCCACCTCGCCCCGGTCGATGACCAGCCACCAGTTCCGCCGGCTCTCCGGAAGTTCGGGGTACTGGAAATGAATCGTGCAGCGCCGGGGAGGCAGGGGATCCGGCCTCAGGTTCCGGCGCATGTCCCACATCAGCAGGGAGGGATCGAGCTTGCGCAGGGAGAGCTGTGAGTCCACCCAGCGCTGCCCCCAGGCGCCCAGCCCCAGCACAATCGGGCGCAGGTCCTCTCCGGCCCGGGAGAGGTGGTATTCCGCCACGCCCCGGGGCCCCGGCCGCGGCTCGATCACCCCGGCCCGCTCCAGTTCCTTGAGGCGCTTGGAGAGCAGGGCGGGGGACATGCGCGGCAGCCCGCGGCGCAGGTCGTTGAACCGGGTGGAGCCGCAGAGCAGCTCCCGCACGATGAGGACGGTCCATCGCTGGCACAGGACCTCGGCCGCCATCGAGATCGGGCAGAACTGGCCGTAGCTACCGACATCATCCACGGAGGCGTGCATGGGGCCCTCCCGGTGCGGGTTCCTGCCCCGATCCTAGCGCCCTTCGGCGGCCAGCGCAGTACAGTTCGTGAACTGGAGGTAATTTCGATATCGGAGCAATCATTCCGGACAACCCAGTACGGAGGAGGACGTCCATGAGTGCTACGATCACCCCGGCCCCGGCCAGCGAAAGCCTGCCGAGGACGGCCGAAACCCCTGCCGCGCGGGCCCGGGAACTCCTGCCCCTGCTCTCGGCACAGGCCTCCGGCCATGACGAGGCGGACAGCTTCGTCGGGGAGAACTACGACCTGCTGAAAGGGGCCGGGCTCGTCGAGGCCGGCGTTCCGCGCGGGCTTGGCGGCGGCGGGGCCGGGATCCGGGAACTGGCCGAGATGCTCCGCATCCTCGCCCATGGGTGCAGCTCCACCGCGCTCGCCTTCTCCATGCACACGCACCAGGTGGCGGTCCCGGCCTGGCGATGGGAGCACCAGGGCGCGAAGCCCGTGGAGCAGCTGCTGCGCCGCGTGGCGGCGGAGCGGATCATCCTGCTCTCCAGTGGCGGGGCCGACTGGATCGCCGGCTCCGGCGAGGCCCGCCGTGTGGAGGGAGGCTACCGCATCTACGGGACCAAGACCTTCTCCTCCGGCTCCCCCGCCGGCGACCTGCTGATGACCGGTGCGGTGCTGCGGGAGGAGGAGGGCGATTCCGTCATCCACTTCGCCGCGCCGATGAAGGCGCCCGAGGTGCGCGTGCTGGACACATGGCGGGCCCTGGGGATGCGCGGCACGGGATCGAACGACGTGTTGATCGACGGTCTTTTCGTCGCCGACGCGCAGGTCTCCTTCAAGCGCCGGGCCGGCGAGTGGCACCCGGTGTTCCAGATCATCGCGACCATCGCCTTCCCGCTGATCTACGCGGTGTATCTCGGCGTGGCGGAGCGGGCGCGGGATATGGCGATTGCCGCCGCGAAGGCGCGCCGGCCGGGGGAGGACGCGCTGCTGCTCGCGGGGCGCATGGAAAACTCGCTGCGGGCAGCGAGGCTGGCCCATGACTGGATGCTGCGCGCGGCCGAGCGGAACGCGCCCGGCGAGGAGAGCGTGAACGATGTGATGACCGGTCGGGCCCTTCTCGCCGAGGCGGCGATCCGGACTGTGGAGCTGGCGATGGAGCTGGCGGGTGGTGCCGCCTTCCAGCGCAAGGCCGGGATCGAGCGGCTGTTCCGAGACGTGCAGGGCGCCCGCTTCCATCCGCTCCAGCCCTTGCCCCAGGCCCGGTACGCCGGGGCAATGGCCCTCGGCCTACCGGTGGCGCGGATCTTCTAGACTCCCGCCCGCGCCAGCACCCGGTCCACGAAGAGGCCGGCACTGCCGAGGTAGCTGGAAGGATCAGTGATCCGCGCGATCTCCCCAGCCGGCATCTCCCCCGTGACCCGTCCGTCGCGGGAAAGGGCCTCGGCGAGGGGGATCCGCTCCTCCAGCGCGACATCGCAGGCGTGGTGCACGGCATCGTGCGCCGCGCCGCGGCCGAGCTTCGGGGCCAGCCCCATCATGACGGCCTCCGCCATGATGGCGCCGCCGGTGGCATCCAGGTTGCGGCGCATCCGGGCGGCGTCCACCGTCATGCCCTGCGCGATCTGCCGCGCCTGGTCCAGCGCCCCGTGGGTGAGGAGCATCGCCTGCGGGATCGCCAGCGGCTCCGCCTGCCAGGGGCCGGTGCCGCGCTCATGGTCCAGCGCCATGGCGGACATCACCTGCGGCACCAGCGCGTGCACCCCGCGCGCCTGGGCCAGCACGTATTCGCAGGCAATCGGGTTGCGCTTCTGCGGCATGGTGGAGGAACCGCCGCGCCCCGCCTCGTGCGGCTCGAACACCTCGGCCACCTCGGTCTGCATCAGCAGCATCACGTCCGTCGCCATCTTGGACAGCGCGCCGCAGAGGATGCCGCACCAGCACACGGCCTCCGTCACCGTGTCCCGGGCGACGTGCCAGGGGATTTCCGGCACGGCGAGTTCCAGCTCCTTCGCCAGGGCCTCCGCCACCGCCGGGCCCTGTTCGCCGAGCGAGGCCAGCGTGCCCACGGCGCCGCCGAACTGCACGCGCAGCAGGCGCGGAAGCAGCGCGTCCAGCGTCTCCCGTGCGTTGAGCAGCGGGGCCAGCCAGACCGCGCACTTGTACCCGAAGGTCACGGGCAGCGCGTGCTGCAAGTGGGTGCGCCCGGCCATCACCGTGTCCCGGTGCTCCCGCGCGCGCGCGGCAAGCGCCGCGATGGTGGCATCCAGATCCCGGCGGATCAGGGCGAAGGCGTCGCGCAGGGCCAGCACCAGCGCCGTGTCCAGGATGTCCTGCGTGGTGGCTCCCCAATGGGTCCAGCGTGCCGCCTCCTCGCCCGCCAGGGCGCCGAGCTGCTTCACCAGGCCCACCACGGGATAGCCGGTGTTGCGCGTGGCCGCCGCCAGCTTCGGCAGGTCCAGCCGATCGGCCCGCGCGGCCTCCGTGATGGCCCGCGCGGCCTCCGCCGGCACGATGCCGAGTCCGGCCTCGGCGCGGGCCAGCGCCGCCTCCACGTCCAGCATGCGCTGGAGGAGCGCCATCTCTCCCACCGCGCTGCGCATGGCGTCCGTGCCGTAGAGGACGCCCCAGACCGTGGCGTCCGCGGGATTGACGCTCATGCTAGACGGCCATCCAAACGGTCTCGCCCTCGCCTTGCAGGCGGAGGTCCAGCGTCCACTCGCCCTCGCCGGCAGGCTTGGCGATGATCGTGCCCCGCCGCGCCTCCGGCACCGCCTTCAGCACGGGGTCGGTGGCGTTCAGCGCCTCCCCCTCGAAATACAAGCGGGTCGAGACGTGCTGCAGCAGCCCGCGCGCGAAGACCGCCAGCGCGATGTGCGGCGCCTGCATCAGGTTGCCGCCGGCATGCGGCCCTACCGGGACGGGGCCGGGCTTGAGGGTGACGAAGCGGAAGCGCCCCTGCTTGTCCGTCGCGCAGCGGCCATAGCCCTGGAAGGCCATCGGGTCGCCGTTCTGCTCGGGGTAGCGGCCGGCGGGATCGGCGTGCCAGATCTCCACCATCGCGTCCGTCACCAGCGCGCCGGTGCCGTCCCTCACCGTGCCGGTGACGGTGATGCGCTCCGCGCCCTCGGGCAGGGCGTCGGCGAAGTGGCGCGTCGTGTCCGCCCATTCCGGGAAGTCCACCAGATGCCAGTAGGGACCGGCAGTCTGGTGGGCGGAGGCGATCGTCGCCTCGGACGGCGCCAGCTCCGGGGTCACGGCGTCAGTCATGGTGGTTCTCCTCCATCGGCGTCGCGTCGCGCCCGCGCAGCACGATGTCGAAGCGGTAGCCCAGGGCGTGCTCGGGCTGGGTGATGTCCAGGTCGAAGGTGGAGACCAGGCGGTTGCGCGCCGCCTCGTCCGGCACGGTGTTGAAGATCGGGTCCAGCGGCAGCAGCGGGTCGCCCGGAAAATACATCTGGGTGATCATGCGCTGCGCGAAGCCCCGGCCGAACAGGGAGTAGTGGATGTGGTTCGGCCGCCAGGCATTCTGGTGGTTGCGCCAGGGATAGGCACCGGGGCGGATGGTGACATAGCGGTACCAGCCGTCCTCGTCCGTGAAGACGCGGCCCATGCCCCGGAAGTTCGGGTCGAGGGGAGCATCGTGGGTGTCGCCCTCGTGGTTGTAGCGCCCGGCAGCATTGGCCTGCCACACCTCTACCATGGCGTGGCGCACGGGGCGGCCATCCTCGTCCGTCAGCCGGCCGGCGACGATGATGCGCTCGCCCATGGCGTGGCCCGCGCCGTTCTCCAGCACCGTCAGGTCCGCCACCTCCGGGTAGCGGGCAGGGGTGAAGATCGGGCTGCTCGTCTCCGTCAGCGTGTGCGGCAGCTCCAGCAGCGGCTGCTGCGGGTGGCGCGCGCGCGTGCTGCCGTAGGCCGGGGAGTTCAGCGGTGGCTGATGGGCCGCGTTCGGGCGGCGATAGCCGTGGACGACCTCGCTCATGACGTCTTCTCCATTTCCGCCAGGATGGTCTTGGCGATCTTCAACGCGTGGTTGGCCACGGGCACGCCGGCATAGGCGCCGACCTGCAGCAGGACCTCCGCGATCTCCTCCGGCGTCACGCCGGTGTTCTTCGTGGCCCGCACATGCAGGCCGAACTCGCCCTCCCGCGCCAGGGCGGCAGTGACGGCGAGGGTGAGGAGGGAGCGCGTGTGGCGCGGCAGGCCCGGTCGCGTCCAGATCTGCCCCCAGACATTGCGGGTGATGTAGTCCTGGAAGGGCGCGTCCAGCGCGGTCACGGCGGACTGCGCGCGGGCGACATGGGCCTCGCCCAGCACCGCCTTGCGCACGGCGAAGCCGGCGGCCAGGGGATCATCGGCGGGAACAGGGGCGAGGTGCGCCTGCAGGGCCGCCGTCACCGCCTCCGCCGCCTCGAAGGTCGGGATATGGGCGAGGCCGGGCAGCACGGTCAGCGTGCTGCCGGGGATGGCGTCCCGGATCGCCTCCGCGGCGGAGACGGGAGAAGCCTGGTCCAGCTCCCCCACCACGACCGTCGCCGGGCCGCGCAGCCTGCCGAGCAGGGGTTCCGCGCGGGCGTCCCGCAGCGCCTCCGCGCCGGCGATGTAGCCCTCGGCCGGCGTTGCCAGCAGCATGGAGAGAAGCGCGCGGGAGGAGGGCAGGGCGGGGTCCACCACCCAGCGCGCGATCACCCCATCCGCGACCGAGGCCACGCCGCCCGCGCGTACCGCCTCGATGCGGGCTTCCCAGTTGGAGGCCGGGGCAAACTCCAGCGACGTATCCAGCAGGAAAAGGGAGAGCACGCGGTCCGGCCGCGCCGCCGCCATCTCCATCGCGATGCGGCCGCCGATGGAGATGCCCGCCACATGGGCCGCTTCGACGCTGAGCGCGTCCAGCACCGCGAAAGCGTCCTCCGCGAGGGCGGCCATGCTGCCCGTTGCGGAGGCCTGTCCGAGATCGTTGGATGTCAAACCATGTCCGCGCAGATCGACGCGGATGACGCGATGGGTCCTGGCCATGGCTTCCGCCTGGAGATCCCAGACATGCAGGCTCGTGCCGAGGCTGTGGAGCATGAGAAGGGGCGGGGCACCCGGCGGGCCTTCGACCCGCACATGCACCGCCATTCCGCGTAGCGCGATGAACATCCGGCCGTCTTTCTCCCCGGCCTTCCCCGCGCCAGAGGTCCGCTTGGGGGGAACGCCGGCTCGAAGGCCTAGCACGGCGTTCCCCAGGAGGAAAAGACGCGAGGAGAGGAGGGCCGTCAGACCCCCGCCACGGCGACCTGCCCGGAATCCTGCCCGCGCATCGCCCAGCCGGTGGTGCGGTTCTCGATCGCGACGGCCACGACGTACATGATCACGCCCATCACGCCGGTGATGATGAGGCCGGCGAAGACCAGCGGCACGTCAAACCGGGAGGAGGCCAGCATCATGAGGTGCCCGATGCCCTTATTCGCCGCCACCGTCTCCGCGATGATGGAGCCGACGAAGGCCACCGTGATGGCGATCTTCAGCGAGGCGAAGAAGTAGGGCATGGCCCGGGGCAGGCCCACCTTGCGAATGATGTCGGTCGGCTTGGCGCCCAGCGCCCGCAGCACGTCCCGCAGCTCCGGCTCCACGGTGGCGATTCCCGTCGCCACGTTCACGACGATGGGGAAGAAGGAGATGAGGAAGGCGGTGATGACCGCCGGCACGGTGCCGATGCCGAACCAGATGACGAGGATGGGCACCACGGCCACCTTCGGCACGGAATTGAAGGCGATCAGCAGCGGGTAGAGCCCGTGGTAGAGCAGGGTGGAGGAGCCGATCGCGACCCCCAGCAGCAGGCCGAACACGATGGCCAGCGCGAAGCCGATCAGCGTTGTCATCAGCGTCTGCCAGGAATTGTCCAGCAGCGGCAGCCACCACTTCCACATGCTTGCCGCGATGGCGGAGGGCGCGGGCAGGATGAACTGCGGGATCTGGAAGGCCTGGCAGACCACCTCCCACACCACGAAGGTGCCGACGATGATGATCCAGGGCAGGGCGGCCTGGAGCCGGCGCCGGCGGCGGGCGGCGGCGGCCATGGCCTCTACCCGGAGCTGGGCGGCCGTGGCGGCCGGCTTCGTGGCGGGGGAATCAAGCGGCATGGGGGGCCTCCTGCGCGGGGGAGGCGGGAACCTCCTCGCCGCGCCGCGCGGCGCTGATGTGCTCGCGCAGCTCGTGGACCAGCTCCTGGAAGGGCTGGGTGTAGGTGATATCGAGGTTGCGCGGGCGCTCGAAGGGCACCTTCCGCTCCGCGATAATCCGGCCGGGGCGCGCGGACATGATCAGCACGCGGTCCGCCAGGAACACCGCCTCCTTCAGGTCGTGGGTGACGAGGATGACGGTGGGCTTCAGGATCCGGCAGACCTCGGCCAGCTGCTCCCACAGCTCCTCGCGCGTGAAGACGTCCAGCGCGCCAAAGGGCTCGTCCAGCATCAGCAGCTGCGGATCGTGGATCAGGGCGCGGCACAGGCTGGCGCGCTGCTGCATCCCGCCGGAGAGCTGGTGCGGCGTCTTGTCCTCGAACCCCGCGAGCCCGACGAGGGCGAGGAGCTTGCGCGCCTTCTCCTCGTACATGGACCGCTCGCCCCGCAGGCGGCGCCGGTGCGGCTCCACCACCTCCAGGGGAAGCATCACGTTCTGCAGGATCGTGCGCCAGGGCAGCATGGTGGGGGCCTGGAAGGCCATGCCCGCGATGGAGAGCGGCCCCGCCACCTCCTTCCCCGCGACGATCACGCTGCCGGCCGAGCAGGGCCAGAGCCCGGTGACCAGCCGCATCAGCGTGGATTTCCCGCAGCCCGAGGGCCCGACCACGGCGACGAACTCGCCCTTGGCGATCCGCATGGAGGTGTGCCGCAGGGCAAGTGTGCCTTCCGCGCCGCCATAGCGCATGGAGACGTCGTCGATCTCCACGAAGGGCCTTTCGAACCCGCTCATCCCAGTAGCACTCTCCCAGCCGGCCCCTCGCGGGGCCTGTCCGCCGTCCATTCCCGGCATCGTGAGAGGTGCAATGCAAGCTTCGCGCCAGGACGGTGGGCCGGGAACCCTGGCGTGAGCCCGCCGCGAGGCCTATCTGCCCCGACCGTACAACCCGAGGATGCGTCATGCCCGTCGAGGATATCTCCCCTGAGGACAGCTACGAGGCGCTGCGGACGGACCCGGACGCCATGCTCGTGGATGTTCGTACCGATGCCGAGTGGAACTTCGTCGGGATCCCCGACCTCTCGGCCACCGGCAAGCAGCCTGTTCTCATCCCCTGGCAGCTCTACCCGTCCATGCAGGTGAATGGTGCCTTCGTGGAGCAGCTTCGCCGCGCCGGCGCCACGCCGCTGACGAAGCTGCATTTCCTCTGCCGCTCCGGCGCCCGCTCCCTCGCCGCGGCGCAGGCGGCCCAGGCCTCCGGCTTCCCGAACGCCTATAATGTCGCCGACGGCTTCGAGGGGCCGGTGGACGAGGAAGGCCACCGCGGCAGAGTCGCGGGGTGGAAAGCCAGCGAACTGCCCTGGCGGCAGCGCTGATCCAGTAAACCGCCAGGGCGGGGCAGGAGGACCTGCCCCGCCCTGGCGCGTGCCTCACTCGACGCGGATGTCAGCCTTCCGGGCCACGTCGCCCCAGCGCTTCGTCTCAGCCGCCACGAACTCGCGGAAGGCCTCCGGCGAGAGGGTACCGGCAGTGATCCCCAGCTCCTCGTAGCGCGCCTTTACCTCCGGGCTGGCCAGGGCGGCCAGGGCCTCGCGGTTCAGGCGGGCAACGATCGCGGGCGGCGTGGCGGCCGGCGCGAAGATGCCGTGCCACGACAGGCTCTCGAAGCCGGGCAGGCTCTCGGCGATCGTCGGCACGTCCGGCGCCTGCGGGAGGCGCTGCAGGCTGCCCACGCCGATGGCCCGGATGCGCCCCTCCCTCGCGTGCGGCCAGCCCGAGGAGAAGTTGTCGAAGGCCATGGGCAGAGTGCCGGCCAGCATGTCCGTCATGATCTGCCCGCTGCCGCGATAAGGCACGTGCACCGCCTCGGTCCCGGTCAACTGGGTGAAGAGCTCGCCCGCCAGATGGATGGAGGTGCCGACACCGGAGGAGCCGTAGTTGATCTGGCCGGGGCGCTGCTTCATCAGCGCGATCAGTTCCGGCACCGTGCGGGCGGGGATGTTGTTGGCCACCACCAGCATATTCGGCTGGCTGCCCAGAAGCGCCACCGGCGCGAAATCCCGCAGGTTGTCGAAGGGGATGCGCGGGTAGATCGAGGCGTTGATCGCGTGGCTGCTGATCGTGCCCATGCAGATCGTGTAGCCGTCCGGTGCGGCCTTGGCGCAGGCTTCCGCGCCGATGTTGCCGCCCGCGCCCGCGCGGTTGTCCACCACGATCGGCTGGCCAAGCCGCTTGGACATCTCGGCCCCCACCAGCCGCCCGATCAGGTCCGTGGTGCCGCCGGCCGCGAAGGGCACGAGCATGCGGATGGGCCGGTTCGGGTAGTTGTCCTGAGCGAGGGAGGGCAGGGGAGCGAGGGCGAGCGCGCAGGCTGCCCCCATCAGGGCGCGACGCATCGGGCCAAACATGGGCAATCCAGTCCTTTCCTGGGCGCGTTGGCGCACCGTTTCCGTCGTGAGGCTGGGCGAGCGGCCCCAAGGGGTCAAGCAAGTCCGCCGAATCTGCCATAGCACATTCCCGCGAACCCGCGCAGGGCTGCGGCGTTCCGAATGTATTCCGGCCAAGGTCGGTGAGGAGGAATGCATGCCCGCGCCAGCCACCGTCGGTTCCGGCCCGCGGGAAAAGCTCGTCGAGGTCCACGCCCGGCTCTGCAAGGCCTATGGCTGCCCGATCGCCTATTTCCACGAGCACGGGCCGATGGACGAGCTGGTTTCCTCCCTGCTCTCCCACCGCACACGCAACGCCGACAGCGCCCGCGCCTTCCGCAACCTGCAGGAGCGCTTCGCGGACTGGGAGGCGGTTCGGGACGCGCCGGTCCGGGATGTGCAGGAGGCCTTGGCCCCCTGCACCTGGCCCGAGGCGAAGGCACCCGCCCTCCAGCGCATCCTGCAAATCATCACCGGGCGCCGGGGATCGCTTAACCTCGACCACCTCGCGGACACGCCGGTGCCGGAAGCGCGCGAGTGGCTGGAATCCCTCCCGGGCATCGGGCCGAAGACGAGCGCCGCCGTCCTCTCCTTTTCGTCCCTGCGTCGGCGCGCCTTGCCGGTGGACAGCCACCATCACCGGGTGGCGCAGCGCCTGGGGCTTATCCCCGCCAGTCTCTCCGTCGGCCCCTCTCACCGTGTGCTGGAAGCGATGCTGCCCCCAGAATGGGACGCGCAGCAGGTGTATGACGACCACGAGGTGCTGATGCTGCACGGCCAGCGCGTCTGCCATTTCCGCAGCCCGGCATGTGGCCGGTGCGTCTTGCTGGACATCTGCCCGACAGGCCAAGCGCATCGTGCCCCCGAGTCGGTGGCCGGATCGGCCGCGTTTCCTTCACATGCGTGAAGCCGGCGTTGTGAATCCTGCATGGGGGCTCAGCGCCTGTGCCGATCTTCGCCACGTTTTGGCCATGATCCGGACCTGCCTTCGCCGCGCGGCAGGAGCTTGATTCACCTGTCGCCCGCCGAATCCCCCAGGCGGGCAGGGAGGCCGCACTATGGACCGCATTGCCCTCGCCCTGATCACCTCGGGCCTCGTGCTCATCCTCGGTATCGTCGGCGCCATGCTCGGCGGGGCGACGATGGAGATCTCGGCCTATGCCGCGGTCGGTGCCGCGCTCTCCGGCACCGGGATCGTCGTCGGGCTGGCGATGCTGGAGCGCCGGGCCTTCGCCCGGACCGCCTGAACTAGACCCTCTCGGGGTAGAGCGCGGCGAGACCCTCCTCGCTCGCCTCGCAGCGCCCGCGCTCGGTAATCAGCCCGGTCACCAGCCGCGCGGGCGTCACGTCGAAGGCCGGGTTGGCGGCCCGCGACGACTCGGGCGCCACACGGATGGCGCCCACCCCTCCCTCAGGAAGCAGGCCCGTGGTCGCCGTCACCTCGGCGGCCGAGCGCTCCTCGATCGGGATCTCGGCAAGCCCGTCGCGCACCGACATGTCCAGGGTGGAATGGGGCAGGGCGACCCAGAAGGGAATGTCGTTGTCCTTCGCCGCGAGCGCCTTCAGGTAGGTCCCGATCTTGTTCGCGACGTCGCCGTTCCGGGTCACGCGATCGGTGCCGACGATGACGATGTCCACCAGCCCGTGCTGCATCAGGTGCCCGCCGGCATTGTCCGTGACGAAGGTGTGCGGCACCCCGTGCGAGCCGAGTTCCCAGGCCGTCAGCGCGCCCTGGTTCCGCGGGCGGGTCTCGTCCACCCATACATGGACGTCCATTCCCGCGTCATGGGCCTGGTAGATGGGCGAGAGGGCGGTGCCGTAGTCCACGGTCGCGATCCAGCCGGCGTTGCAGTGCGTCAGCACCCGCACGGGCTCGCCCTCCCGGCCCTCCGCCTTCTTGCGGGCGGCGATCTCCTTGAGCAGTTCCAGCCCGTGCTCGCCGATCTTCCGGTTCGTCTCCACGTCGTCGTCGCAGATCGCCGACGCCTCGGCATAGGCGGCATCGGCGCGGCGCTCCGGCGGGTGGTTGCGAACGGCGGCGCAGATGCGGTCCAGCGCCCATTTCAGGTTCACGGCGGTAGGGCGGGTCTCGTTCAGCATCGCCGCCATCCTCTCCAGGTTCTCGATGGAGGGATCGCGCCGCAGCGCCATGGCCAGGCCGTAGGCGCCCACGGCGCCGATCAGCGGCGCGCCGCGCACCTGCATGGAGCGGATGGCGTGCGCGACCGCCTCCTCGTCCGAGAGCACCAGCTCCTCGACCGCCCAGGGCAGCTTCGTCTGATCGAAGATGCGGATGGAGTGGCCGTCCGCATCCAGCCAGACGCTGCGGTAGGGCGTGCCGTTGATCTTCAAGGCTTCAGATCCGTTGATGCAGGGCGCAGACGAGGGTGAAAAGGCGGCGCGCCGTCTCGAAGTCAAGCTCCACCCGGCCCTCCAGCCGCTCGCGCAACAGCTGGGCGGCCTCGTTGTGGAGTCCGCGCCGGCCCATGTCGATCGCCTGGATGCGGGCGTCCGCAGCGCCCTCGATCACCGCCTGCTCATGGCCCTCGATGACCATGTGGTAGTCCTTGATCAGCCGCCGGAAGGGGCCGAGGGCGAGGGCATAGGCGTGCAGCGGCAGGTCCGCCTGGTCGCGCACGTCCAGCACAAGCCGCCCGTCGCGCAGGCAGAGATGCAGCGCGTAGGGGCCGGGCGGCAGGCCCGCCGGCAGGAAGCGGTTGCCTGCCAGCAGGTCCGCCACGGCCTGCTGCCGGTCTGCCTCCACAAATGGGGAGGGAAGAGGGGAGTGGTCGCCCAGCTCGATGCGCACGATGTCCCGCACGGTCGTCTCCGCCGTCACCGACGCCTCAGACATCGCGCGAGGATCCCGGCCCTGGGGCGGATTCCCCGTGCGGGCTGCCGGGATCGGCGAAGCCCAGCTTCCACATCCAGCCTACCACCCCACCCTTCACCGGGCGCAGCAGCAGCGTGCAGATCACGGCGAACAGGGGCAGCCACACCACCATGTGCAGCCACATGGGAGGCTCATAGGCCTTCTCGATCCAGAAGATCGGCGGGATGAGGAGATGCCCGGCCAGGAAAATGACGATGTAGGGCGGCGCATCATCGGCCCGGAGGCTCCCGAGCGGCGCGTGGCAGACCCGGCACTCCGGCGCCACCCGGAGGAAGCCCTGGAACACCGGCCCTTCCCCGCAATTCGGGCAGCGGTTGACGATGCCGCGCCGGATCGCGCCGAGCATCGTCGTCCCGCGCTCCGCCGCCTCCGGCTGGACCGGGGCTGGGCGCCAGCTGACGGTGGTCGGCTCTGGTGGGGCTTGCGGGCTTGGCATGGACGCGGTCCTCCAGCAGGCAGGGCTTCGAACGTACCCCACCGATCTTTGTTGCATTGCAATATGGAGCGAGGCCCGCCGGGGCACAAGGATTCACAGGGTTGCAGTTGCCCGACCGGCCGATCACCCTTGCGGGATGGAACGCCGTATCCTCGTCATCAATCCCAATAGCGACGCGGCGTGCACCGTCGGCATCGCCGAGGCAGTCGCGCCTTATGCCCGGCCCGGCCATGCCCGCTTCGACACTATTTGCCTGAAGGATGGGCCCGCAGCCATTACCTCCTGGCGGGACTGGTTCGGGGTTGCCCTACCCCTCTGCGACGCGGTGCGGGCGGAGCCGGCCGACGCCTACGTCATCGCCTGCGTCTCCGATCCCGGCGTGGAGGCGGTGCGGGAGGTGACGGACAGGCCGGTCCTCGGCCCGTTCCGCGCCTCGATCCTCGCCGCTCTCGCGCGGGCGGACCGGTTCGGCGTCATCGCCTTCGTCGATGCCAGCAAGCAAAGGCAGCGACGGGTCCTTCTCTCACTGGGCGTAGAGGCGCGCCTCGCGGCTTCGGAGGCGCTGAACCTCCCCATGTCGGCGCTGACGGATCCCGCGGCGCCGCGTGCGGCGCTGCTGGCCGCCGGGCGGAAGCTCGTCGCGGCGGGAAGCGAGGCCGTCGTCCTGGGATGCACCGGCATGGCCGGACATCGCGACTACCTGGAGGGGGAACTGGGCGTGCCTGTGATCGAGCCCTGCGCGGCCGTGGCCGCACAGGCGCTCCTGGCCGTGGTCTGAGGACGTGGCCGTCCGCTCAGCGGGCGGCCAAGCTGCGATTCGACGCCTCGGTCGCGAGCGACCCACGAGGCGCGCCGGCGTTCTGGGCCAGCCGCGCCCGCTCGCGCTCCCAGTACTCCCGGCGCAGGTTGCGGGTCTCGCGCTCCCGGTCGCGCAGTTCTGGGCTGGCCTGCGCCTTTACCTCCTCGGAGGCGCCCAGGCGACCGAAGAGGTTGCCGAACAAGCTGTCCTCCGCCCGCGCTTGAGGGGCGGCAAAGGATGCGAGGCCGGCTAGGGCGATGACGGCAAGAGCACGGTTTGACATAGGTTGGTCTCCTGCCGGCGAAACGCGCCCGAGGCGGCGCGAGTTGCTCCTCAGCGGCGGCGATCTTCCGAGATGCGGCGGCGCTCCTCGTCGAGGCGGCGCTGCTGGTCGTTCAGCTGGCGCTGCCGCTCCGAGAATTGCCGGTCGCGCTCGAAGGCCTGGCGCTCGCGATCGAAGCGCGCGCGCTCCTCGGGCGAGATGCGCTCGCCGCGGCTCTCGCGCCGCTCGCGGTCCCGCTCCCAAGCCTCGCGGCGACGCTCGAAGTCCATCCGCTCGTCCTCGGCGCGGCGGCGGTCCCGCTCGCCGGCCCAGCGGCGATCCTCGTCGCGGTCGCGCCGGCCCTCGTCGCGGCGGCGGCGCTCCTCGTCCTCGGCACGGCGGGCGGCATCGTCCCGGTTGCCGCCGAACTGGCGCAGGGCCTGATCCACGAGACCGTTGATGTCCTGCGCACCCGCAGGTGCGGCAGCAAGGGCGGAGAGGGCGAGGGGGACTGTCAGCAGGGCGCGACGGCGCATGGCATCCTCCATGGTGCGGCCCTTAACGGGACCGTGCGAGGATTGAACGCCCGCCCGGTGTCCCCGTTGCGGCGTCGGCATGGCCGCTTCGGGGCGTCAGCGCTGCGGGTTGTCGCTCAGCAGCGGCAGGTTCGTGCCGGCCGGCTGCTCGGGCGAGGCGTTGCGGGTTTCGATGCGGCCGGGCGCCAGCGTGGGGCGCGTGCGGTTCATGTCATCGACGAGGCCGGGCGCGCCGGCGCCGCCGCGCTCCAGATCGCGGGCAACCTCGGCCACGCGGTCCTGGCGCTGGTCCTGCTCCACCTGCCGCCGGGCTTCCGCCTGGGCAGGGCTCGCAGCGAGGGCAGGCCCGGCGGCGAGGGGCATGGAGAGGACGGCGAGGGCGATCAGGGAGCGGTGCATGGGATACCTCCGCCCCTTCAACGCGGGGCGGCGGCGAAAGGTTCGGGCCGGGAAACATGGGCCGGAAGCGGGAGAAGAAAGCCCGCGCATCCGGCCCGCGGGTCTCAGCCGGCAGCTGGCGCCCATTCCTGCGGCGCCTCGGCGCCCGTCTGCGCGGTGATGCGACCATAGGCTTCCACGCGGCGATGGGCCGCGAAGTTGAAGATCGTCGTCCGCCCCAACTCGCACATGCCGAGGTCGAGGTCCGCCGTGATCAGCTCGTCGTCCCAGGAGGTGGCCTGGGCCATGATCTCTCCCTGCGGGTTGACGATGATGGAGTGGCCGAACAGCTCGTGCCCGTCCTCCACGCCCGCCTTGGCGGTGGCGACGGCAAAGGTGGCGTTCTGGTAGCAGCCCGCCTGGATGGAGAGGTGGGAGTGCAGCACGCGCAGGTGGTGCGCCTCAAAGCCGCGGTTGTCCTGGTTCAGACTCGGCGTGTTGTAGCCGAGCATGACCAGCTCCACGCTCTGCAGCCCCAGCACCCGCCAAGCTTCCGGCCAGCGGCGGTCGTTGCAGATCAGCATGCCGACATTCACCGGCCCGGCCCCGCCCACGGGCGCGCGCGCCACGGGGAAGCCGAGGTCGCCTACCTCGAAGTAGCGCTTCTCCAGGTGCTGCACGGTGCGGATCGGGTCGTATTCCTTGTGCCCGGGCAGGTGAACCTTGCGGTACTTCAGCACCATCTCGCCGGATGGATGGAAGAAGGCGGCCGTGTTGAAGCGGCGGCCGTCCGGGGTCTTCTCAGCATAGCCGAGGTGGAAGGCGATGTTGAACTTGCGCGCCGCCTCGAACAGCGGGGCTGTCTGGTTGGAGGGCAGGGCCGTCTCGTACCAGTCGTCCGCGGCGGCGATGTCCTCCTCGTACCAGCGCGGGAAGAAGGTCGTCAGCGCCAGCTCGGGAAAAACCACGACCTCGACGCCGCGCTGATGAGCGCGCTCCATCAGCCGGACCATGCGGCCCACGGACACGTCGCGCCCCTCCGCCTTCTGAATGGGGCCGAGCTGCGCGGCGGCGACGGTAAGGCGGCGGGTCATGGTTCAACTCCTCTGTTATGCGCGCCGCACATCTAAATAGGTGAGGCGCCCTAGTGCCGCCCTTCCGGCTTGCGCCAGGGCTCCGCGTCCACCGGCGGCGGGGCGCGGCGGCCCACGGGCGGCGGCGGCGGCTCGGGCGGCGGCGGCTCCGCCTCAGGCAAGATGCGGGCCGCGATCCACCAGGCTGCCCGCCCGCATGCGATGCCGCAGACAAGCGCGATCAAAGCATTCGGCACGGAGGTGCCCGGCCCTGTGAGCCAGACCCAGCCGCCGAAGCCAAGCAGCGCCCCGACGATCGCGATCCCCAGCGAACGCGTCATCTCCGCCCCTTCAGCAGCCCGATCGCGCCAACGACCACGGCAATGATCAGGCCGCCGAGAAAATGCGCCATCCCGAAGCCGCCGAAGCCGAGCCCGAACGCGACGAACAGGCCGAAGCCGAGCAGCGCGACCATCGCGATCAGCAGGCCCGGAGTCTCGGGCGGTGGCGGATACCTCATGGCAGGGTCACGGGCCGGCCGTGCTGGCGCGGCACGAAACGGCCCTCGCCGGGCTTCGCCAGCACCGCCTCCCCGTCCCAGATGCGGCGGCCGCGCAGGTATGTGGCGGCCACGCGGCCCTTCAGGGGGCGGCCGTGATAGGCGGAGTGCTGGAACTCCGGCCGGTCCAGGATCTTCGCCTGATCGAAGGTGAAGTCGCCGCGCTCGATCACGCAGAGGTCGGCATCGCTGCCCACCGCGATGGAGCCCTTCTTGGGATCCAGCCCGTGATAGCGCGCAGGTTCCGCCGCGCAGTACTTCGCCATCAAGGTGGGCGGCAGCCCGCGCTCCTCAAGCAGGGTGAACATGACGGGGGCGAAGGACTGCATCCCCGTCAGCCCGGCGCCGAGGGCGAAGATGTCGCCCTGGTAGATCTTGCGGTCCCGCTGCCAGGGCGCGTGGTCCGTGGAAATATAGGCGCACTTGCCAGCCAGCAGCGCGGCCCACATGCGCTCCACCTCGTCCTTCGTGCGGAAGGGCGGGTTGCACTTCCCGAAGCCCTCCAGCCGGACGATGTCCTCCTCCGTCATGCAGAAGTAGTGCAGGCAACCCTCGCCGGAAGAGCGGGCTCCGTGGGACCGGAAGTCCTCCGCGATCTCGAAGCCGCGGGCGAGGGAGGAGTGGGCGATGTGGACGTGGGCGCCCGTCTCCAGCCCGATCTCGAAGATGGCGAGGTTCGCCAGGTTCTCCGCCAGGGGCGGGCGGGTGCGGCAATGCCAGATCGGGTCGGTGTGGCCGGCCGCCTTCGCCTCGGCGGTCAGCCTCATCACCAGCTCCTGGTCCTCGTTGTGGACCGCGACCATCAGGTTGGTCTTCGCGATCTCCGCGAAGGCCTCCCGCATCAGCCCCGGCTCGATCCGGGGGAAGCGCACCGCGTCGTACTCGTAGGTGGAGAACTTGAAGGAGCAGGCGCCGGCCTCGGCCAGCCCCGCGATCTCCTCGACGCCGCCATCCTTCTTGATGGTGCCATACAGGGCGACGTCCACATGGGCCAGCCGATGCAGCCACTCCACCTTGTCGCGCAGGATGGCCGCACTCGTCACGGGCAGGGGGATATCGTAGGGCATGTCCACGCAGGTCGTGACCCCGCCGGCGGCGGCGGAGAGGGTGGCGCCCTCGATCCCCGGCCAGCCAATGGAGCTGGCGGTGTGCATGTGCCCATCCACCAGGCCCGGGAAGACCAGGCGTCCGGACTGGTCCTCCGTCTCGGCGGCCGGCGGCGGCTCGCCCTGGCCGATGGCCGCGATCGTCTCCCCGCGCACGGCGACGTAGCCGCCCTTCATCACCCGGTCCGGCAGGACGAGGTCACCGAGGATCACGCGGTCATAGGGCTGGCTCATGCGGTGTCCGGACTTGCTGCGGGGCAGCGAAGGTTAAGGCAGATCGGCCGGAGCGCGTAACCCACCCGGTACAGGGAAAAACGCGTCCGCGAGGGAGAGGGCGAGGCATGCCGCCTCGCTCTCCCGCTCCGCGTTCCAGGCCAGGGCGACGCCCACGGCCCGGATCGGGCCGGCCAGCGTCCGGAAGGCGACACCCGGCGGCCGCAGCCGCGCCATGCCAGAGGAGACGAGGGCGACGCCGAGCCCGGCCGCAACGAAGCCGAGCTGCGCCATGGCCGATCCCACCTCCCGCATCGCGCGCGGGGCGAAGCCGGCATCGCGGCAAGCGGCGACCATCGCATCCGCATAGGCCGGGGAGATGGCCCGGGGCAGCAACAGCATCGGCTCGTCCGCCAGCAGGGCGAGTGGCAGAGGGTCCGGCGCCAGGAGCAGCGCGTGGCCTTCCGGCAGCGCGACGAGGAGGTGGTCCTCCCCCAGAGGGCGGATGCGAATGGGCGGGCGGGCGCGGTCGTCGCGCAGCAGGGCGATGTCCACCTCGCCGCGCCGCAGGGCCTCCAGCGCGTCCGCCGTGTCCATCTCCCGCACGGAGACAGCCGCCTCCGGCCGCGCGGCGGAGAGGGCCCGCACCAGCGGCGGAAGCTCGTCGAACAGGGCGGAGGTGACGCAAGCGATGGCGACCGGCGCGTGCCGCCCCGCGCGCAACTCCCGCGCCAGCGCCTCCAGCGCGCCGGCATCCTCGGCCAGCCGGCGCGCCAGCGGCAGCAGCGCCTCCCCGGCGCGCGTCGGGCGCGTGCCTCGGCCGGTGCGTTCCAGCAGGCGCACGCCCAGCTCCTTCTCCAGCGCCTGGATCTGCGCGGTCAGCGGCGGCTGCGAGAGGCCGAGGCGGGCGGCGGCGCGGCCGAAATGCCCTTCCTCCGCGACGGCGAGGAAATGGCCCAGGCGTCGCACGAGGCGGAAATCCATGCGCGATACGGAAACGCTATCGCGCGGCGCCGTCAATCGGATTGGACGATGATCTGCGGCGGGTGCAGAACCGCGGTTCCAAGGAGAGGAAGGAACGCCCGGTGCAGATGCATCCCGTGAAGGTCTACCCATCCAAGGCGCTGCTGAAGCGCGAGGACCAGCTCGCCTGGAAGATCGCGGCGGTGGCCGCCGATCCCGTCGCGGTGCCGGAAGACACGGCGGCCATGATCATCAATCGCGTGATCGACAACGCCTCCGTCGCCATCGCCGCGATCAACCGCTCCGCCCCCACCTCCGCGCGGCAGATGGCACTCGGCCACCCGCGTCCGGGCGGCGCGACGGTGTTCGGCGCCGATCCCACGGTGCGCGTCTCGCCGGAATGGGCGGCCTGGGCGAACGGCACGGCGGTGCGCGAGCTGGACATGCACGACACCTTCCTGGCCGCCGACTACTCCCACCCCGGCGACAACATCCCGCCGATCCTCGCCGTGGCCCAGACCACCGGGAAGAGCGGCGCCGAGCTGCTGCGCGGCCTCGCCACCGGCTACGAGATCCACATCGACCTGGTGCGCGCCATCTGCCTGCATGAGCACAAGGTGGACCACATCGCCCATCTCTGCCCGGCACAGGCCGCTGGCCTGGGCACGCTGCTGGGGCTGGACCAGGCGACGATCTTCCAGGCCGTACAGCAGGCGCTGCACGTCTCGGTAACCTTCCGCCAGAGCCGCAAGGGCGAAATCAGCTCCTGGAAGGCCTTCGCTCCCGCCCATGCCGGCAAGCTGGCGGTGGAAGCGGTGGACCGCGCCATGCGCGGGGAGGGGGCGCCGAGCCCGATCTACGAGGGCGAGGACAGCGTGGTTGCCTGGGTCCTCTCCGGCCGCACCCACCGCTACCAGGGCGACGTTTACGAGCCGGTGTACTACAACGTGCCCCTGCCAGGCCCGGGCGAGGCGAAGCGCGCCATCCTCGACAGCTACACGAAGGAGCACTCGGCCGAGTACCAGTCCCAGGCGCTGATCGACCTCGCCTTCCGCATGCGGGAGAGGATCAAGGACCTGGAGCAGGTGGAGAAGATCCTCCTCCACACCTCCCACCACACCCACTACGTGATCGGCACCGGGGCCAACGACCCGCAGAAGATGGACCCCACGGCCAGCCGCGAGACGCTGGACCACTCCATTATGTACATCTTCACCGTCGCCCTGCAGGACGGGCGCTGGCACCACGTGGACAGCTACGCGCCCGAGCGCGCCGCCCGGCCCGATACCGTCCGCCTCTGGCACAAGATGGAGACGCGGGAGGACCCGGAGTGGACGCGCCGCTACCACTCCCGCGACCCGAACGAGCTGGCCTTCGGCGGCCGGGTGGAGATCACCCTGAAAGACGGCACGGTGCTGACGGACGAGCTGGCGGTGGCGAACGCCCACCCGCTGGGGGCTAAGCCCTTCGGCCGCGCCGACTACATCCGCAAGTTCCGCATCCTGACGGAAGGGATGATCGACGCCGCGGAGGCGGACCGCTTCATCGCCGCGGCGGAGAACCTGCCGAACCTTAAGGCCGGGGAGCTGGACCAGCTCAGCGTGCGCCTGCCCGATGGCAAGCTCGCCGTCGGCAAGCCCGGCATCTTCTGAGCCCAGTCTTCTTAGCACTGTCCGCGCTGCCGGCCCTTCCGGCGGCGCGGCAGCACAGCCCCACTAGCAGGAGGACGAACCATGAGCGAAACCCAGCCCGATATCCGCAAGGGCCTCGTCGGCGTCGTCGCCGACGTCTCGGCCGTCTCCAAGGTGATGCCGGAGACGAACAGCCTCACCTATCGCGGCTACCCCGTGCAGGACCTGGCGGAGGAATGTTCCTTCGAGGAGGTCGCCTACCTCCTCTGGAACGGCGAGCTGCCGAACGCGGCCCAACTCGCCGACTTCCGGCGGGAAGAAGCCTCGCAGCGCGCTCTGACCCCGGCGCTGCTGGAGGTGATCCGCGCCTTCCCGCGCGAAGCCCACCCGATGGACGCCATCCGCACCGCCGTCTCCTTCCTCGGCATGGAGGACCCTGACACGGCTGACGTGTCCGAGCCCGCCACGCGCCGCAAGGCGATGCGGCTGCTGGCGAAGATCCCCACCGCCATCGCGGCCGCACACCGCGCCTCCAAGGGGCTGGACCCGGTAGCGCCCGATCCTTCCCTGACCTTCGCCGAGAACTTCTTCCACGTCGTATTCGGGAAAGTTCCCCAGCCAGAGGTGGTGAAGGCCTTTGACGTCTCACTCATCCTCTATGCGGAGCACGGGTTCAACGCCTCCACCTTCACCGCCCGCCTGATCACCTCCACCGGCGGCGACCTGCACGGGGCGGTCACGGGCGGCATCGCCGCGCTGAAGGGCCCGCTGCACGGCGGCGCCAACGAGGCCGTGATGCACATGCTCAGCGAGATCGGCGACCCCACGAAGGCGGTGGAGTGGCTCCAGTCCCGCTTCGACCACAAGGCGCTGGTGATGGGCTTCGGCCACCGCGTCTACAAGAACGGCGACAGCCGCGTGCCCACCATGACCAAATACGCCGAGAAGATGGCGGAGGTCGTCGGCGACCGGCGCTGGATGGAGATGTCCCGCCTGCTGGCCGGGGAGATGCTGGCGAAGAAGAACATCCACCCGAACCTCGATTTCCCGGCCGGCCCCGCCTACCACCTGATGGGCTTCGACATCCCGCTCTTCACGCCGATCTTCGTTGCCTCCCGCATCACCGGCTGGGCGGCGCACGTGATCGAGCAGGCGGCGGACAACCGCCTCATCCGCCCTCTCTCGCACTATACCGGCGCGGCGCAGCGGGCGGTTCTCGCCATGTCCGCGCGCGGCTCCGCCGCGGCGTCCGCACACAGCTGACGACAGCGCTGCTGGCGGCGCGACGCGCGCGCCGCCAGCATCTCCGAACGCGGCGCGGGGCAACGTGCGATGATGCGAGTCGGATGCACGCGAAAATCTGAGCGCGCGAGAAGTCTTTTCGTTGACAAGCCGGAGTACGGTGCAGATAGCGTGAGACGCGCAAGAACCGTCTCACGCGATTCGCGCGCGATGCTGTCAAGCACCATGTGCAGCCACGATGCACCCGGCGGGACAGCGGCGCGGCAGACAACGGGACGGTGATCGGCGCGACGCAACGCGAAAGGACGGTTCTTGGATTTCCGCAAACGGGAAGTCTCAAGCCGGATGAGAGAAACGGCGGCGGAGGCGGCGACGGAGACGCCGGCCGAGCTGCCTGGGAACGCGAGGCCGGAGACGGCACGGCGCGGCCGCTCCATCACCTCGCGCGGCGGAACCAGGCCCTGTGATGCCTTCCCCCCGAACGGTGGGTGCGTCCGCGGGTCCAGAACGATCCATGACGCGAACCCACCAGGCACGAACGATCAGGAGATCCAGCACGTGAGCGAAGAGAAGACCCCCCGCGCCGCCGCCATGGCGATGAGCACGACCCGCCGCAGCACCGGCACGCGTAAGGCAAGCACCGCCGGCCGCGCCAAGCCGGCCGCGAAGTCCACGACCAAGGCCACAAAGGCCACCAAGACCACCGCCGCCAAGAAGCCGGCGGCGAAGAAGGCTCCGGCCGCCAAGAAGGCCGCGCCCGCCCGCAAGACCGCGGCGGCCAAGACGACGACCGCGCGCAAGACCACGAGCACGCGCAGCACGGCCGCGAAGAAGGCCGCGCCCGCCCGCAAGACCGCGGCGAGCAAGACGACGACCGCGCGCAAGACCGCGAGCACGCGTAGCACGGCCGCGAAGAAGGCCGCCCCGGCCCGCAAGACCGCCACCAGCCGCGCGACCCCGGCGAAGCGCGCCACCACGGCCCGCACCGCCGCCAAGTCCGCCACCGCGCGCCGCCCGGCCGCGAAGCGCACCACCGCCGCCGCCTCCACGACCACCCGCAAGGCCGCGCCGAAGCGCACCGCCGCCGCCAAGCCGGCTGCGAAGACGACGGCCCGCAAGGCCCCGGCGTCCCGCACCACGGCCACCCGTGCCGCCGCCAGCCGCAGCACGGGCGCCCGCAAGAGCGCCGCGACCAGCTCGCGCAGCGAGGCCGCGAAGAAGGGCGCCGCCACCCGCGCCCGCAAGAAGGCCGAGGCCGCCTCCGCCCCTGCCGAAACCCCGGCGGCCGAGAACGAGGCGATGAACACCGGCGACGAGACCTGATCAGGTCGCCTTCACGAGGAAGGGGGCGCTTCGGCGCCCCCTTTTTTTGTGCGGATCAACGGCCAGGCGGCAAGGCGAGCAGGTCCGTGTGCCCGACGAGGGCGCGAAGCGCGCCGCGCCGGGCCTGCGCCGCACGTGCGGCCGACCAGGCGCCGATCGCCGCTCCGCCGCGCGGGGTCCAGCGCCGCGCGGCCTCCGTGTGGCCCTTGGCAAGCGCGCTCAGCATGCGTGTCTCCGCCGGCCCGATCCGCCAGGGGGAGGGCGCGGTCGCCACATCGAAGCCCTGCGCGCGGAAAGCGGCCGCCATGGCGCGCACGGCCTCGTTCCCGAGCGCGGGTCCGTCGAATCCCTTCTCCCGCCTCTGGTCGCGCCGGAAGCCGCGCGCCACGATGCCGTCCGCCGGGTGCGGCGGCAGGAAGCGGGCGTCGCCGGCCACGTTCAGCGCCGCGTAGAAGGGCAGGCGCAGCCCTTCGGCCATCCGCTCCACCCACCGGCGGGAGACGAGGTCGCAAAGCGCGGAGCAGACCACGCCATCGGCCTTCCCAAGCGGCAGGCCTTCCGGCGCGTCGGCCAGGTCTCTCACCAGACCGTCCACCCGCCACGCGCCGGAGGGCGTATGAACAAGCAGCGTGCGCTTGTTCGGCGCCGAGACCTCGAAGCCGACATCCACGGCGCGCATGGCGATGGTGTCGAAGGCGAATTCGATGAGGGAGACGTCCGCGTCCACCAGCGTCCAGGCCTGCGGCCGGTTCAGGACGGGTGCGAGCCAGCGGAACAGGCTGCCCGTGCCCGCACCAAGGTCTAGCAGCCGCGGCCGCGCTGGCAGGGCGGCGGATAGGGCGAGGGCGAGGCCGAAATCCCGCGCGCGGGCGTCGAAGGGCTCGCGCAGTTCCAACCAGTCCGCGTCGAAGCTCTCGCTCATGCGCGCGCCCTCTCAATTTCGCGCGCGAAGGCCTCGGCGCGGTCGGACCAGCGCGGCAGGCGCTGCCCGGCCCGCCAGGCCGCTCCCGCCATCGCCTCGCGCAGCCCGGGATCGTAGATCGCGCGCCGCATGGCCCGGGAAAGGCTGTTGCTGTCCCCCGGCGCCGCGATCACCGCGCCGTCGCGCGGCGCGAGGTCTGCCAAGGCGCCGCCGGAGGTCACGGCCAGCGGCAGCCCGCGCGCCAGCGCCTCTGCCACCGCCATGCCGTAGCCTTCCCAGTGACTCGCCGAGGCGAAAAGGTCGGCGCGGTCGTACAGCGCCTCCAGCGCCTCACCCTCCACCTCCCCGGCGAAGGTGATGCGTTTGGTGATGCCGAGCTCCTCAGCCAGGCCTCGCAGCCCTTGGGCGTGCACGGCGTCTCGCACCGGGCCGGCGATCGTCAGCGTCCATTCCAGGTCGGTCAGCCGCCCCAGCGCCCGCAGCAGCACATCATACCCTTTGCGCGGCACGAGCGTGCCCACCGAGAGGATGGCGCAGCCCGGTCCATCCGATCCCCTGGCGCGCGGCGCCGGGTCCGTGCCCGGCTCGACCGTGCCGATGCGCGCGGGGTTGGCGCCAAATTCCGGCGCCAGTCGTTCGGCCGTGAGATGGGAGGTCGTGACCAGCCGCCCGAGCCGCGGGAAAATCGCGCGCTCGCGCTCCCGCAGTGCCGCGCGCTCCTCTTCGGAGAAGCCGGTTTCCAGCGCGGTCGGGTGATGAATCAGACCGACGGCGCGGGCCAGGGCAGGGGAGTCCAGGAGCGGTGCGAAGGCGGGCAGGCCGAGCCCATCGACGACCAGCGCCTCCGTCGCGAGGAGCCGGTCCACCACGCCGCGCCCGGCGGCTTCGGCCTCCGCGTCCGGAAGTGGATGGCGGCCGGGCATCTCCTCGATCCGCACTTCATGGCCCGCAGCCCGGAGGCCCTCGAGAATGCGGCGGTCGTAGGCGTAGCCGCCGCTGGTGGCGGAGAGCGGCGCCGGTACGGCGAGGACGATCCTCACGCCGAGACGGTCTTCCGCACCGGCGCTTCATAGGCAGCCCAGGCCAGAGGGCTCTCCCGCAGCAGCACCTTCACCGCCTGCACGGCCCGCCCGCCCTCGCCGAGCTTCCCCTCCGCCAGCGCGGCGCAGAGCAGGCCATGGATATGGAAGCAAAGGAACTCCGTGCTGGTATTCTGGCCGGAGAACTGGGGCAGGTTGTCCAGGTTGTCGTAGTCGAAGCTGTCGAGGATGCGCCGCAACTCCACCCGGGCGGCGGCGATGTCCACCAGCAGGTTCGCATCGTCCAGGGCCGGCGCGCGGAACTCCGCCTCCACCACGAAGGTCGCGCCGTGCACCCGCTGGGCGGGCCCGAAGGCCTCTCCCTTGAAGGAGTGCGCGATCATCACGTGGTCGGCGACGGTCAGGCTGTACATCGGGCTCTCGCTCACTGTTCGTAGGTGACGACGGGCAGCAGCGGCGCCGCCTGCCCTTCGGGCGGGGCGCCGAGCAGGCCGGGCATGGCGCGCGGCAGGTCGCGAAACGGGACCATGGGGCCGCAGAGCGCATCCAGCGCCGGATCGGCCAGCAGGGAGAGGGCGAGCGCCATCCGCTCCGCGTGGCTGCGCCGCCCGCGCATCGGCGCCGCGACATGCCCGACCTGGGTGGAGCGGATGGTGACGCGGTTCCCGTGAAAACCTTCGCCCAGCGGCAGGGTGCAATCGGCGCTGCCGAACCAGGAGGCCTCGAGGATGCGCGCCTCGAACCCCGCGCAGCGCAGCGCCGTCCGCAGCCCCTCCGGGTTGCCCGAGGCGTGGACGATCAGGTCGCGGTTTCCAGGCGCATCTTCCGGCGCGACGAGCCGCAGCCCCAGGCGCTGCGCCACGGGCGCGCGCAGCGGGTCGGGATCGGCCACCGCCAATTCCATCGCCGGGAAGCGAGAGAGCAGCCAGGCGCAGAGCAGCCCCACCACCCCGGCACCGATGACGAGCGCCCTCTCCCCTGGCAGCGGCTGTGCGTCCCAGACGACGTTCAGCGCCGTCTCCATGTTTGCCGCCAGCACGGCGCGCCATTCCGGGACCCGGTCCGGCACAACAGAACATAATGTGATGGGCGCGACGAACCGATCCTGGTGCGGGTGCAAGCAGAAGACGCGCTGCCCGATCCATTCCTCCGGCCCGTCCTCCACCACGCCCACGGCCGCGTACCCGTATTTGACGGGGAAGGGGAACTCACCGCCCTGCATCGGGCCGCGCATGCGCGCCCGTTCGCTCTCCGGCACGCGGCCGTGAAAGACCAGCCGCTCCGTACCGCGGCTGATGCCGCTGGCGAGGGTCCGCACGAGGACCTCGCCGGGGCCGGGGGCACGGAGCGACTCCCCGTGGATGGCGCCTTCGCCGGGGCCGGTGGTCCAGAAGGCGGTGGCCGTCACCGTCATGCGCCCTCGCAGACGCGGGGTCGGGTCCGGCGCAGGGGAATGTCGAAGAGGATGTCGCCGCCCTCCAGCGGATAGGGTGTCCAGTCGAAGCGCAGCCCATCCGCGATCCGCGCCGCCTCCGGCAGGATAAAGGCCGCGCGGCCGGAGCCGAGGATGACGGGCGCCACCGTGACGTGCAGCCGGTCCAGCAGCCCCGCCGCGAGAAAGGCGGAGACGGTGATCCCGCCACCCTCCACGAACAGCCGGGACAGCCCGCGCGCGTGCAGTGCCCGCAGCAGCGCAGCAAGGTCCATGCCTTCCGGGCCGCGCGGCAGGCGCAGCACCTCGGCGGCGCCGTGGCGGTCGCCGCCGGGCGATTCGGCGAGGCATGCGAGAAGCGTGGGCGGGCCGCCATCGCAGAAAAGTCGGTGCGCGTCCGGTAGGCGGCGCCGCGGGTCCAGCACCACGCGCACGGGGCTCTCGCCCCGCACCTCCCGCGTCGTCAGGCGGGGGTCGTCCTTCTCCACCGTGCCCGCGCCCACCAGCACGGCGTCGCAGAGCGCGCGCAGGCGATGGGTGTGGAGGATGTCGCCGCGCCCGCCGATCCATTGGCTGGATCCGCCGGCCGTGGCGATGCGGCCGTCCAGCGTCTGCGCCAAGCGGCCGACGAGGGTGCAGCCATCGCCTCCCGCGCCGCCCGCCAGCACCGGCGCGAAGAGGCTGGCAAGGGGGTGGTCGGGCAGGGGCGCGGGCGAACCGGCGCGCCGCGCCAGCAGCGCCGCCCAGGCCTGTTCCGCTGCGCTGTCCGGCATGGCATCCATGTCTCGCAGCTATGCCCCAGCGGCGCGCCATGCGCCAGCAGCCCGCTCCTCCGTTCAGGCCCGTGCCGCGAGGGTGAGCGAGGGAGTCTGGCGCGGCATGGCGCGCTGGCCGAGCCCACCATAGGTGGCCGGGCGGCTGGCGGGGATGGCCGCGCCCGCGATCGTCTCGATCACCCGGGACTGCAGGCCGATGGCGCGCTCTAGCAGCCGCCGGTTCTCGTCCGAGAGGTCGCGCAGTCGCAGCGCCAGCGTCTCGGCGGCCGCGCGCAGCTCGCCCCCCATGCTCCCTGGGCCCGCCCCGGTCTTCGTCGCGGCGCCGTAGGCCGCGGTGAAGGCGTCGCTCGCCTGCACCTTCGCCGTGGCGAGCGTCGCCGCGCGGGTGAGATCGAGCCGCGACAGCGCCTCGTTCTCCGCGCGAAGCGCCTCGGCCAGGCGCTGCCCGGCCAGGAGGAGCGCCTGGCCGATGGGGGCGGGGGGCGTCTGGCTCATGCGGTCTCTCCGGGTTGGAGGCCCTGCGCGGCGGATTGCGCGCGGAGCAACTCGCGGTACACGGCGTCGGCGATGCCCACCCCGCCCTTGTTGGACCAGGCCTGGGCGTAGTGCTCCACCAGCATGGGCCGCCACTGTTCCTCCGCGGCGCCGGCCGAGAGAAGGCCCTTCGGCGCCTCGCCGAAGACGGGCTTGAGGAGTGCGCCCAGCGCCTGCGACTCGAACCGGCGCGCCACGCGGGCGAGGGCGGCGTGGTTCGCGGTAATGGCGTCCATCACCGCACCTCCAGCTCGGCCTGCAACGCGCCCGCGGCCTTCACCGATTGCAGGATGGTGATCAGGTCACGCGGCCCGACGCCGAGCGAGTTGAGCCCGCGCACCAGCTCCTCCAGCGTGACGGAGCGGGGCAGGATGCCCAGGCGCCGCTCCCGCGCGTCGTCTACCTCGATCCCCGTGCGCGGTACCACGGTGGTCTGGCCGTTGGAGAGCGGCCCGGGCTGGCTCACCTGCGGCGTCTCCGTCACGCGGATGGTCAGGTTGCCCTGCGCGATGGCCACGGTAGAGACGCGCACATTGGCGCCCATCACGATCGTTCCGGACGCCTCCTCGATCACCACCTTCGCCGCCTGGTCCGGCTCCACGCGGAGCCCCTCGATCTCGGTCAGCAGCCGGGCCGGGTCGCGGCCGCCGGTCAGCAACACCACCGTGCGAGGATCGGTCGCCGTCGCGCTGCCCGGGCCCACCGCCCGGTTGATCGCCGCCGCCATTCGCTGCGCGGTGGTCAGGTCGGGGTTGCGGAGGGAAAGGCGGACGCGGTCCCGCCCGGCGAGCTGGAAGGGCAGCTCCCGCTCCACCACCGCACCGGAGGAGATCCGGGCGGAGGTGGGCACACCCCGCTGTACCGAGGACGCCTGGCCGCGCGCCGCGATCGCCCCCGTGGCCACTGCCCCCTGCGCCACGGCGTATACCTCGCCATCCGCCCCGAGCAGCGGCGTGACGAGCAGGGTGCCGCCGGTGAGGTTCGTCGCGTCGCCAAGGGAGGAAACGGCGATGTCCAGCCGGCTGCCCGGCCGCGCGAAAGCCGGCAGGTTCGCCGTGACCATCACCGCGGCCACGTTGCGCGTGTCCAGCTTTGCCTCCTGGTCGCGCGTGTTCACGCCCAGCCGCTCCAGCATCCCCACCAGGGACTGGCGGGTAAAGATCGCGGAGCGCAGCCGGTCCCCCGTGCCGGGCAGCCCGACGACAAGCCCGTAGCCGACGAGCTGGTTGTCCCGGATGCCTTCGATGTCCGCGATGTCCTTGATCCGCACCTGGGCGGCTGCCAGCGCGGGCCACAGCAGGGCGAGAAAGAGGATCAGCGCCGTCTTCGCGCTTCGGAAACCGGTCCGGGGCAATCTGGCCTCCATCAAATCCTGTGCCCCGGAGCGCAACGCCCATGCCAGGGCGGGGCGGGGAGGGGGCGGCAGGCCTTGCCGGGCAGGGGGAGTTCCCTTCCCAGGGGTGGCAGGAAGCGGTTCGGCTGGACGACAGGAGGCGGCTCCAAATGGGCGTGACAGGCATCGGCGGCACGGCACGGGCAGCAGGCCCCTCGGCCACGCGCACCCCCCCGCGCGGCGGCGGGTTCAGGCTTCCTGCCGCGACCGGGCCGGCCGAGGCGGCGCCAATGGCCGCCGTGGCACCGGTAGGCCTCTTGGCCGTGCAGGCGGCGGACGGGGCCGCGGAACGGAACCGCCGTGGCGCCGCCCGGGCCAGGGGCCTGCTGAAGGAGCTCTCCGCCCTCCAGGCCGGGTTGCTGCGCGGTGAGGCCGACGCCGGGGGCCTCGCGCGGCTGGCGGAGCTTGCCGAAGGCGAGTCGCCGGACGACCCAGCCCTAGCCGACGCGCTGGCCGGAATCGCCTTGCGCGCCCGGATCGAGTTGGCGAGGCGTGGCATAATGGTTGCAGGAACGTGAAAAGCCGCGAAGGAATGCCTACCCAGGGTTACGACAAGGTAGTTCCCCTTGTTTTGACCGGGGATGCGTCGTTATACGCGGCAGCCTGACCGGCCGGGGGGACCGGGGGGTCAGGGCCAGGCTATCGGGATGCAAGCCATGCTCATCACCCTGCCGCCGGATTACAAGCCCTCGGAAGACGAGGCCTTCATGAACCCCCGGCAGCTCGCCTATTTCCGGCAGAAGCTGCTGCGGTGGCGCCAGGACCTCCTGCGCGAGGCCGGGGAGACCCTCTCCTCCATGGGCCAGGGCGGGATCGTCGAGGCGGACCTGACGGACCGCGCCAGCGTGGAAACGGACCGGGCGCTGGAGCTCCGCACCCGGGACCGGGCGCGCAAGCTGATCTCCAAGATCGACCAGGCGCTGGAGCGGGTGGATAACGGCACCTACGGCTACTGCGAGGAGACCGGCGAGCCGATCGGCCTGCGCCGGCTGGAGGCCCGCCCGATCGCTACCCTCTCCATCGAGGCGCAGGAGCGGCACGAGCGCATGGAGCGCGTCCACCGGGACGACTGAGCGCGCCCGGAAGCGCCCCGAGGGGCTCCGCGCGACCCTGAAATGCGGCCGGTGCGGCACTCTCGCTGTCTGGGAAGCTTGCAAAACGCCGGCTGAGAGAGCATGTGTCCGCCCGCAGTACGGGCGCAGCAGCGGCGCCCGGCGGCATCAGGCAGGTCGGATCAGGTGCGGGCTCGGCGGTGGATCGCCAAGGCCCGTTCTGCCGCATCCGGAATGCCCGCCGCGCGGCGACACCGCAGAGCGACCCCGCGGTAGCGAGCCGCACGACCCTGACGCGGCCGAGCCGCAGAACCCTTCGCGGCCACGCCCCACCGGGGGCCGCGACCAACGGAGGCCCAAGTGGCGCGCACCCCTCTCGAGCGTATCCGCAACATCGGCATCACCGCGCATATCGACGCGGGCAAGACGACCACGACGGAGCGCATCCTCTACTACACCGGCAAGTCCCATAAGATCGGTGAGGTGCACGAGGGCAACACCACCACCGACTACATGGACCAGGAGCGTGAGCGCGGCATCACGATCACCTCCGCGGCCGTGACGGCGGAGTGGAACGACCACCGCATCAACGTCATCGACACCCCGGGCCACATCGACTTCAACATCGAGGTGAACCGCTCCCTCCGCGTGCTGGACGGCGCCGTGTTCATCATCGAGGGCGTGGCCGGCGTGCAGCCGCAGTCCGAGACGAACTGGCGCCTGGCGGACCGCTACAACGTCCCCCGCATCATCTTCATCAACAAGCTGGACCGCACGGGCGCCGACTTCTACCGCGCCGCAGCGACCCTGACCGAGAAGCTCGGCATCAACTGGGTGGCCCTGCAGCTCCCGATCGGCATTGAGGATACCCTGAAGGGCATCGTCGACCTGGTCGAGATGAAGGCGCTGATCTGGGAAGGCGACGAGCTGGGCGCCAAGTACCACGAGGCCCCGATCCCGGACGACCTGAAGGATAAGGCCGCCGAGTACCGCCAGACCCTGCTCGACGCCGTTCTCGGCGCCGATGACGCGGCCATGGAGGAGTACTTCGACAAGGGCGACGTCTCCGTCGCGACCCTGAAGCGCGCCATCAAGAAGGGCACGATCTCCGGCGAGTTCCGCCCGGTGTTCTGCGGTTCCGCCTTCAAGAACAAGGGTGTGCAGCCCCTGCTGGACGGCGTGATCGACTACCTGCCGTCCCCGGTGGATATCGAGGGCATCAAGGTGGCCCCCGAGGAGGGCGAGGACGAGACCGCCGAGCGCCGGGTGATCCCCGCGCGCGAGGACGCGCCCTTCGCCGGCCTGGCGTTCAAGATCATCAACGACAAGTACGGCAACCTGACCTTCGTCCGCGTCTACCGCGGCGTGCTCCGCACCGGCGACACGGTGCTGAACACGACCAAGGAGGGCAAGGAGCGCGTCGGCCGCATGTTCCAGATGCATGCCGACAAGCGCGAGGAGATCAAGGAGGTCTCCGCCGGTGACATCGCGGCCTTCGTGGGCCTGAAGGACACTGGCACGGGCGACACCCTGGCCTCCGCCGAGGACCCGGTGGTGCTCGAGCGCATGGCCTTCCCGGTGCCCGTGATCGACATCTCCGTGGAGCCGAAGACGAAGGAGGGCATCGAGAAGATGACCCTCGGGCTGCAGAAGCTGGCCGGCGAGGACCCCTCGCTGCGCCTGAAGACCGACCAGGAGACCGGCCAGACCATCCTGTCCGGCATGGGCGAGCTGCACCTCGAGATCATCATCGACCGCCTGAAGCGCGAGTACGGCGTGGATGCCAACATCGGCGCCCCGCAGGTGGCCTACCGCGAGACGATCACCAAGCCGCACACCGAGATCTACACCCACAAGAAGCAGTCGGGTGGCTCGGGCCAGTACGCCGAGGTGAAGATCGTCTTCGAGCCGAAGGAGCGGAACACGGGCATCGAGTTCGTGAACGGCGTCGTCGGCGGCTCGGTGCCGAAGGAGTACATCCCCGCGGTCGAGAAGGGCATCAAGGTCCAGGCCGACACGGGCGTGCTCGCCGGCTTCCCGACGGTGGACTTCAAGTACGCCCTGGTGGACGGCAAGTACCACGACGTCGACTCGTCGGCCCTGGCCTTCGAGATCGCCGCCAAGGCCTGCTTCCGCGAGGGCATGAAGAAGGCCGGCCCGGTCATCCTCGAGCCGATCATGGACGTGGAGGTCACCACCCCCTCCGACCATGTCGGTGACGTCGTGGGCGACCTGAACCGCCGCCGTGGCGTGATCCAGAGCCAGGACATGGCCTCCACCTCGGTCATCATCCGGGCCCATGTGCCGCTGAAGGAGATGTTCGGCTACATCTCCAACCTGCGCGGCATGACGAAGGGGCGCGCCTCCTTCTCCATGCAGTTCCACCACTACGATCCGGTGCCGCGCAAGGTGGCGGACGAGATCTTGACGGCCGCGCCCTGATCCTGAAGCGGCCCCGCTCCGGCGGGGCCGCACCAGAAATTTGGACGGCGCGGACGATGGCATCGTCCGCGCCGTTTTCGCATGCATGGTGCTGCCAGGGGTGTCCCGCACCAGGGCCTTCGCTCGGCCGGTAAATCAGACCGCCATGATGTTCTGGTAGCCGGCCCTGGTCGAGAAGCGGCTTGCGGCGGCCGAGAGCTCCTGGTTCCCCGCCTCCCCCAGGAGTGGGCGAATGCACTCGGCAACGAGGTGCCACTCCTCCCATTTCAGGCGCTGGCGCGAGGGCAGCTTCGGATCATCCTCCACCGGGGCATAGGAGGTGACCGGCATCTCCACGAATTCGGGAAGGCGGGCGTAGTCCTGCTGCGCCCGGCGAAGGATCCGGGCGGAGTGGAGACTGGAGAGCAGCCGGAGCGGAACCTTCTCCTTGATCTCGCGGCCAACGATGACCGAGGAAACCGACATCTCCCGGAAGCCATCACGGGCGGCATGGATCCGGTTGCAAGCGCCCAGGAACAGGATCGCCGCGTCGGAAGGTGAGTGGTTGATCGGCAGGCCGTGCTTGTGCAACTCGAGGTTCCGGCCCACCAGTATGGCCGGATCGCCCTTCAGTCCCTCGAGCGGAACGCCCAGCACTTGGCCGAAGAGGCCGACGCTGTCGCCCGCTCCGAGATCGAGGGGAAGGATGTGGATCCGCGAGGGACGGAACACGCCGGTGAGCTGTTCGACCGAGCGCGACAGGCTGAATTCCTGCACCCATCCCGCACCACCCTCGCCGGCAAGGAAGCTCGGAAGGGTTCCGGCGTAGCGGCGCTTCAGGTTCTTCACGAATTCCTTGTAGAAGGAGATCGTCCAGAAATCGGCGCGCCGGGTGAAGATGACCAGTTCAACGTGGTAGCCCCCGATAAGCTTCTGCACGAGGTTCGGCGAGATGCGCCCGGCTCGCATGCAGAAGCTCTCGGAAGATAGGAGCAGCGTCTCCAGCCCTGATTCCTCAAATTCCCGGACTGTTATCTCGAGCAGCGGCCGGCTCGCATTGTCCTCCCGGCCCGAGGAGGCGCCGACCAGGGCGTTGACCAAGCCCATATGCGAGAGCGACGAGCGGTCTTCACGGAGTTCGTCCTGCGGAGCATAGGCCGAGGCGTCCGGGTAGAAGATGCCGCGCTCGGCCAGCATGGCCCGGTAGCTGGCGAGCACGAATTGCAGGCTGGTTGATCCGCATTTCGGCAGGCCCGCATGAATCAGCAGTCGCTTCATCGCGGAATGATCCGGGCACCCCCTCCACGCGTCAACAAGCGAGTTCGCCGGGCTAGCGCCGCAGGTGGTGCAGCCCCGTCGCGTCCAGCACGATCACCCCGTCCGCCACCCGGGTGGCGACGTAGCGCAGCCGGGCGGAGCCCCTGTCCCGGCGGGCGCGGGAGGTCTTCACCTCCACAACTTCCACCGTGACCAGCACCTCCTCGTCCGGCCGCAGCGCGGCAGGCCACCGGATATCCATGGCGGAACCGGCCAAGCTGATGTCCTGCAGCAAAGGGCTGGCCATCAGCATGCCGAAGCAGGCGGAAAGGGTGTGCAGCCCCGCGGCCACCACCGTTCCGAAGATCGAATCCTTCGCGGCTTCCTCGTCCAGGTGGAAGGGCTGAGGGTCGTAGCGGCCGGCAAAGGCGCGGATCTCCTCCAGCGAGAGGGAGAAGCGGCCCAACTCGTAGCGGTCGCCCGGGTGCAGCTCGTCCAGGGAACGGAGGCGGGGAAGGCTCATCCCCTTTCTCTAATCCGGCCGGCCCGCCCCTTGAAGCGGGGACCGGGCGCGGCAACATCCAAGCGATGACCCAGGCTCCGCATCGGCCCCCGGTTCTCGACATGACGCCGGAGGGCGAGTTCCGGGACACGCCCCAGGCAGTGCCCCGCGGCACCTGGCTGGACCGCACCCTGCTGCGCCTCGGCGGCGCGGCGGTTCTCGCCGCGTTCGTGGCGGGCGGCCTGATCCTGGCGGCCTCGGCCGTGCTGCTGCTCGGCCTGCTGATCCCCGTGGTGATCGTGGCGGGGCTGGTCGGCTTCGCCACGCTCTGGTGGCGCGCCCGGCGCGCCGGTGGCCGGCCGCGTGGTGGCCCGGGCATGCCGGCTTTCGTCATCATCCGCCGGTAAGGCTTGCGGGCGTCCCATCCGGAAGGGCCCGGGGGCTTCACGCCCGATCCGGGCCGCCTCTACGAGGTGGGCCGGGATGGGCGCCCTTACACGCGCGATCCTCTCCCATCCGGCGCCCTGGAACTGCTGGAGGCGCGTGCCCGGCGCTGGTGGGTGGGTGCCGTGCTGATCAACGCGGTGGCGGCAGGGGTTGCCGCGGCGGCAGCCATGTTGGCCCCGCGCGCCGTGGCGGCCGTGTTGGGGTTCCTTCCGATTCTGGCGGCACCGCTGCTGCTCGTCGCGCCGATCCTGCGGCGCCGTGGGCTGCGGACTCGCCGCCGCGTCCACCGCTCCCGGCCGGAGGAGTTTCCGCCCCCGCCCGATCAGGGTTAGCCGGCAGGTCCGGGCCGAGCCCTCGCCGAAGTAAGGGCGCCGCGCCTTGCCCTACGGCGCGACCGGTGGAAACGTTGCGCCGCCGCCCGCAGAGACGGCGGAGGAGGACGCCCATGGATCGCCGCACCCTTGGCCAGGGCGCCGCCGCCCTCGCACTCGCCCAGGCGCTTGCCCCGGGGCTGGGCGCCCAGCCCGCTGGTGCGGAGAACTGGGTGACGAGCTGGGCGGGCTCGGTGCAGGGCCCCTATCCCGTCGGGAATCCGTCCGCCCAACCGGACCAGTCCTTCATTTTTCCTGACCCCGCCGAAGGGGCGCGCGACCAGACCCTGAGGCTGGTGGTGCGGCCCTCCATCTGGGGGCGCCGGGCGCGGCTGCGCTTCTCCAATGCCTTTGGAACGCGGCCTCTGGTGCTGGACGGCGTGCATGTCGGGCTGCAGCACGGCGGCGCGGCCCTGGTGCCCGGCACCAACCGGCCGGTGCGCTTCGACGGCGCGGAAGGGGTGACCATCCCACCGGGCGGGCAGGCGTGGTCGGACCCGGTGGACCTACCCTTCGCCGCGGAGCCCGACTCGCCGTTGCTGATGGGGCGGAAGCTCGCCGTGTCGCTCCATGTTGCAACGGCAAGCGGGCCGATGACCTGGCACGCGAAGGCGCTGCAGACCTCCTACTCGACCCCGCCGGGCGCCGGGGCCAAGGGCGCCGAGGAAGGTGAGGGGAGCTTCCCCTTCCCGACGGCCTCCTGGTTCTTCCTCGACGCGCTGGACATGTCCGCGCCGGCCGGCACGCCGGTCATCGTCGGATTCGGGGATTCGATCACAGACGGCACGGCCTCCACCATGAACGGGGATGACCGCTGGCCGGATGTGCTGGCGCGCCGGCTGAACGCGGCGATGGGCAACCGTGTCGCCGTGGTGAATGCGGGCATCGGGGGGAACCAGGTGGTCGGGCCGGCGCAGTACGGACCGGACCGGCCCTTCCCCGGCGGGCCCTCTGCCCTCGCGCGGCTGGAGCGGGACGTGATCTCGCTCTCAGGCGTGACGACGGTGGTGTGGCTGGAGGGGACGAACGACTTCAGCCGGAACGGGAACGCCACCCTCGAGGCCGTGCGGGACGGCATGCGGGAGGGCGTGCGGCGGCTGCGGGAGCGGATCCCGGGGGTGCGGGTCGTCGGCGCGACCGTCACCCCCGCGCTGGGAAGCACCAGCGCGGCCCACGGGCATGCGGAGCAGGACGAGAAGCGGAAGGCGCTGAACGCCTTCATCCGCGAGGGCGGGCTTTTCGATGCGGTGGTCGATTTCGACCGGGCGACGCTGGACCCAGCGACCGGCGGGCTGAAGCGGGAGATGGTGCCGGACAGCACCACGGGCGGGGCCGGCGACAAGCTGCATCCGAACCGCGCGGGCTACCTGGCCATGGGCTCCTCCATCGAGCCCGCGGCCGTGCTGCCCGCACGGCGCTGATCCGCACCGGTCTGGGATCCCCGGCAGGGGGATCCCATGGCCGTTCAGGCGGCGCGGCTGACCGCGCCGACATCCGCGCGCTTGTCGAAGCGCGCCACGCGGGAGAGCAGGTAGTCCACTTCCGCCCGCGCCTTCGCGGACAGGCCGGTGCCGGGCCGGCGCTGGGCGTCGCTGGCCAGCACGCCGCGGCGCATGAGCACATACTTGCGGACGGCCAGCCCGGTCGGCCCCTGCTGCTGCTCGTAGCGGAGCAGGGGCAGGTGAGCGTCGAACAGGTCGTGCGCCTCGTCCCGCTTCCCTTCGGCCTGGAGGCGGACGAGATCGGACAGCATGTCGGGGAAGGCGTAGCCGGTCATGGCGCCGTCCGCCCCGCGCTCGCACTCGAAGTCGATGAACAGCCCGCCATTCCCGCAGAGGATCGAGATGTGCTTCATCGACCCGTCGGCCTCGAAGCCGCGCAGGGCGGAGATCTTCTCCAGGCCCGGCCAGTCCTCGTGCTTCACCATCACGCAGTTCGGGTTGGCCTGCACGATCCGCCGGATCACGCCGGGGGTCATGATGACGCTGAAGGTCTGCGGGAAATCCTGCACGACGAAGGGCACGTCCGCCCCGATCGCCTCGGCCGCCTGCGCGTAGTAGCCGACGATCTGGTCATCGGTCCGCAGCGTGTTCGGGGGCGCGATCATCACCCCCGCCGCGCCCGCATCCATCACCGCCTTCGTCAGGGAGGTCATGGCCGCGAAGCCCGGGGCGGAGACGCCTACGATCACGGGGATGCCGGCCCGCTTGATCATGCGGGAGGCGAGGGAAACGCTCTCCGCCATGTCCAGCTTCGGGGCCTCGCCCATCACCCCGAGCACCGTGATGCCGGTGCAGCCGCTCTCGACGCAGAAATCGGTGTAGCGGTCGTTGGAGGCCTCATCGACCCGCCCGTCCTCGTCGAAGGCGGTCGGCGCGATGGCGTAGACGCCCTGGGCCTGCGTGAGATCCGTCATCAGCCCTGCTCCTTCTTCCAGGCCTCGTAGCGGGCCTTGTTCTCGGCATTCGGCGGGTAGAGGCCGGGGAGGGAGGCGCCGCCGTCCACCTGGGACATGATCCAGGTTTCCTGGCGCTCCTGTTCCACCGCGTCGGCCACCACGGCCTCCAGCAGGTCCTGCGGGATCAGCACGGCGCCGTCCTGATCAACCACCACCACGTCTCCGGGGAACACGGCCACCCCGCCGCATCCGATCGGCTGGTCCCAGGCCACGAAGGTCAGCCCGGCGACGGAGGGCGGGGCGGCTGCGCCCTGGCACCATACCGGCAGGCCGGTGCCGAGCACGCCGGCCAGATCGCGCACCACCCCATCCGTGATCAGGGCGGCCACGCCGCGCTTCTCCATGCGGGCGCAAAGAATGTCGCCGAAGATGCCGGCATCCGTGCAGCCCATGGCGTCCACCACGGCGATGCAGCCCTCCGGCATCGCTTCGATGGCGGCGCGGGTGGAAATGGGGTTGGACCAGGAGGCCGGGGTCGCCAGATCCTCCCGCGCCGGCACGAAGCGGAGCGTGAAGGCCCGGCCGACCAGCCGGGGCTGGCCCTCGCGGATCGGCCTGGTGCCCCGCATCCAGACGTTGCGCAGGCCCTTCTTCAGCAGCACCGTCGTGAGGGTGGCCGTGGAGACGCCTTCCAGCGCCGCCTTGATCTGGGGGTCGAGGTTCAAGGGGATCTCCTGGGTTGGGCGCGGTCCTCACCGGGATTCGCGCGGCGAGAGGGGCGCGTCAAGCGGCCGAAAAGGTTTCGCGATGGGGTTGGTTATCCTGCGGCGTCGCACCATTTGCCGGGCATGATCCGCACCCGTTGTCTTGTCGGCCTCGGCCTGGGGACGCTGATGGCCGGACCGGTCCTATGGCCGGAAGCCGCCCAGGCGCAGGAACGCCGCTTCTTCCAGGTGGCACCAGGCCCGCGCAGCGAGCCGCCCCGGCTGGACACAAGCCTGGGCCAGAGGGCCGGGGGCCTTCAGCAGGTCATGGTGATGGACCGTGCCTCCATCGCCCGCTGGCTGTGCCCGAACGGAGGCACCCCCGTGCGGGGACGCCCTGGCCGGTGCGACGGGCGCGGGACCGCTCGGGGCGGCGCGGGTGCGGCCTCTGACGTTGAGGGCTGGCATGCGGACCTCGCGCCTGCGAGCCACAAGCAGATGGCTTGTCCGCCCGGCACGGTGCCAACGGCCGCCCGCTTCAACCCGGGTACGGTGCGCTGCCTGCCCGGCGGGCCCGCTGAAGCGGCCGCCAAGCCGGCCGAGACACCCCCGGCGCAACCGGCCGCTGCCGCTGCGGTGCCAAGCCCGGCCGCGGCACCGGCTGCTGCGGCCTCGCCGGCGCAGGCCGCTTCGCCCCAGGCCGCGGCCACCCAGGGCCAGAACGGACCGTCCGGCTCCTAAGCCCGCACCGGGCCCGGCGCACCGGACGAGACCTGCGCGGCTACTCCCGCAGAGCCCGTGGCCTGGGCAGGGCCTGCCCGGTCACGAACACCTGCCGGACCCCCCACCAGATCCCGGACAGGGCAGCGGCGGCCAGCCCGGCGACCAGCACCCAGACCGAGGGGCGGACCTCGAACTCCAGGTCGAAGTTGGCCTTGAAGATTTCTGCCGCCGGCAAATTCGTCGCCAGAGCGTACCAGAGGTACTCCACGCCCGCTGCCCCAGCGGCTGCCAGGGGCGCGATTGCGAAGAGCGGCCAGGGAAGCCCGCGCCAGCGGGCCGGCACCAGCCGCCAAAGCATCAAGAACAGGAAGAAGCCGGTCATCAGCACCGGCTCTGACACGTTGATCTTCGACTGGATGTAGAAGTGCAGGATTCCCAGCGCGACGAGGGGATAGGCCAGCCGGTGCAGTGGCTTCCACTCCCGGCCGAGGCGCCGCAAGGCCGTGTCGGTGGAGGTCCAGCCCAGCACGGCCAGCCCGATCAGCGCGGTGAACCCGATGGAGAGGTAGGGCCGGCGCACGATTTCCAGCAGCACGTGCCAGAGGCGGAAGTTCTCGTTCCCGATGTAGAGGGCGAGGTGAGCCAGGCCATAGAAGAGCGCCGTCAGGCCGAGCATCCGCCGCACCTGCACCGCCCGCTGCCAATCCAGCACCCAGCGTGCCGGGGTGACGGCGAGGCTGATGAGCAAGAACCGGACGCACCAATCGCCCGTCTCGTGTGTGGCGAGCTTCAGCGGCTCCGGCCCCAGGCTGTCAGTGGCCCAGAGCCATGCGACCCAGAGCGCCGGCGCCAGGCAGCCCAGCAGCACCGCCGACTTGAAGACGGAGAAGCGGCCGCCCCGGTCCAACCAGGGCCATGGCCCGGGCTTGGGCGGGGGTGGGCCATCCCGCCGCGCGCGGCGCGGCCGGGCGGCGGCGGAGGGGAGGGCAGCCTCGCTCACATCGGGGGTACCACGCCGTCCCGGGAGACGGTGACCCGGGCGACGTTGAGGGCGCCATCCGCGCCCGGGGTGGCCGTCAGGAATACCTGAGCGCCGGGCCTGAGATCCTCCATCGCTGCCGGGATCAGCGTCACCACCGGCACGTCGGGCGGTACCAGCACCTTCACCTGCTGGCCGCGCGCCGTCAGCGTCAGGCTGCGGCCATCATTGCCCTCCACCGCCGAATCCACCGTGGCGTTCGTCATGGAGGAGGTCGGGGTGAGGTCCCAGGCGAAGTGGCCCTCGCCGGTGCCGCGCATGGCCTCGGGGAAGACCAGCACCTCCAGCGCGCGCCAGACACCGTCCGGGCCGGGCTCGGCGGCCGTTCCGATGAAGCTGCCGGGGGCCACATCCGCCAGGCTCAGCTTCCGCAAGGCGGAGACGCCGACATTGTCGGCCAGGCGGAGCAATACCGTCCCACCCTCCCGGGTCGCGACAACCATCTCCCGCCCGGAAACCGATTGAATTGTGCCGCGGATCCGGCGCGGCGCCCCCTGCGCGAGTGTTGGCAAGGGGCCCGCGAGAGCAAAGCCTGCGATGGCCAGCAGGGCGGCGCGCCGAATCATAGGATAGCTCCGATTTTCCCCAGGTTAACGTGGAGCAGGGGCGGTCGTCTGCAAGCCCGGCTTCACGCCGCCCGGTGCGCGTGCGAAAGCCGGTTCATGCGCATCCACGTCCAGAACCCCGCCGGCGAGTCCCAGTTCGCGGTAACGGAGGCGCAGTGGAGCGCCGCCCTGTCGCGGAACCCCGACATGACAGGGCTCGAGGTCTCCTTCGCCAGCGACGAGGAGGGTCTGACCCAGGCCCTGCCGGAAGCCGAGGTGCTGCTGAGCTGGGTGCGCCCCCTCCGCCAGCGCTTCCCCGCGGGCGCGCTGCCGGGCGCGGCACCGAGGCTGAAGGTCATCGCCTGCACCTCGGCCGGCGTGGACAGCGCGGCCCCCTTCGAATGGCTGCCGGATTCTGTCGCCCTGCTGAACAACCGCGGCACCCATGCGGACAAGGCCGGGGAGTTCGGGATCATGGCCATCCTCATGCTCCAGACCCGGATGCCCGCTTTCGCGGACCAGCAGCGGCGGGGCGAGTGGAAGCCCCTTTTCGCCTCCACGCTCGAAGGGCGGCGGGTCGTCATCGTCGGGCTGGGATCGCTCGGCGGGGGCGTGGCGCGCCGGGCGAGACAGTTCGGGATGCGCGTGATCGGCGTCCGGAACGGCCCCGAGCCGCACCCGGACTGCGACGAGACCCATGCGACGGAGGCGCTGGATACCGTCCTTCCACGGGCCGAGTTCCTCGTCCTGGCCTGCCCGCTGACGGAACGGACGCGGGGCCTGCTCTCCCGCGAGCGCATCGCCCTCCTGCCCCCAGGGGCGCGGGTGGTGAACATCGCCCGCGGCGCGGTATGGGACCAGGACGCCATCTGCGACGCCTTGGAAGCCGGCCATCTGGAGGGCTGCGTTACCGATGTCGCGGTGCCGGAGCCGCTGCCGGCAGATCACCGCCTCTGGCGCACGCCGGGGATGGTGGTGACCCCGCACGTCTCGGCCGATGACCACGCCCGGTACAACGATCGCACGCTGGACATCCTGTTCGAGAACATTCGCGCCATGCGGGCCGGGCGCCCCATGCCGAACCGAGTGGACCCGGTGAAGGGCTACTGAACCGGCCCGGCACAACCTCGGACGACCCGGCGCGTTCCGCCGCGATGCGGATCCATGTCATCGAGTGCGGCTCCATGCGTCCCTATGGCGGGCGGCTCTGGGATGGTGCCACCCCCGGCATCGGCCCGGCGCACCTCGCCTGCCGCTGCCTCCTCGTCGAGACGGATGAGGGGCTGGTGCTGGTGGATACGGGCTTCGGCCTGGACGACGTGAACCGCCCCGTACCGCGGCTGAGCCGCGCCTTCCTGGTGGCCGACCGCATCCACCTGGAGGCGGACGAGACCGCCATCTCCCGCATCCGGAGCCTGGGCTTCAGCCCCAGCGACGTGCGCCATATCGTGATGACTCACCTGGATTTCGACCATGCGGGCGGGCTGACGGACTTTCCGGGCGCGCGGGTACACGTCTCCGCGACGGAAGCGGCGGCATCGCGGGCGCGCGCCACGCCAAAGGCCCGAGGCCGCTACCGCCCCGCCCAGCTCGCCCATCCCATGCGGGAATACGATGCGCCCGGTGAGCCCTGGTTCGGCCTACCCACCTTGCGCGGGCTGGACGGGCTACCGGAATCGATCTTCTTCGTCCCGCTGCCCGGCCACACGGCGGGACATTGCGGGGTGGCCCTGAACACCGGCGACGGCTGGGTGCTGCACGCGGGCGACGCAATATTCATGCATACGGAGCTCGATGAGCCGCTCCGCATGCCACCTCTGGCCTCGACCTATGCCAACTTCATGCAGGTGGATCGGGAGGCCCGACTGGAGAGCCGGGATCTCCTCCGCACCCTGAGGCGGGACCATGAGGAGGATGTGACCATCCTCTGCACCCACGACCCCGCCCTGCCGCCCGGGGCCGGGCGGCGGGTATCGGCCTGAGCTAGTTCTGCTGCAGGGCAGCGACGCCCGGCAGGGTCTTGCCCTCCAGCCACTCCAGGAAGGCACCACCGGCGGTGGAGACGTAGGTCATCCGCTCCGCGACCCCGGCGTGGCGCAGCGCGGCCACGGTGTCACCGCCGCCGCCGATGGACTTCAGTCCGGCGGACTGGGTCAGGCCCGCCACGCTCTCGGCCACCGCCACAGTCGCCGCGTCGAAGGGCGGCGTTTCGAAGGCGCCGAGCGGGCCGTTCCAGACGAGGGTGGAGGCCTTGCGGAGCCGGTCCTCGATCGCGTCCACCGTCTCCGGCCCGACATCGAGGGCCATCATGTCGGAGGGCACGGAATCCACCGCGACGGTGCGCGTGGCCGGATGCGCCTTGAACTCGGCGGCGACCACGAGGTCGCGCGGCAGCAGGATCTCGCAGTTGCCGGCCTTCGCCTCCTGCAGGATCTGCAGCGCGGTGGCGTGCATCTCCGCTTCCTGCAGCGACTTGCCCATGTCGTAGCCCTGGGCGGCGAGGAAGGTGTTGGCCATGGCGCCGCCGATGACCAGCACGTCCACCTTCTTGGAGAGGTTGCCCAGCAGGTCCAGCTTAGTGGAGACCTTTGCACCGCCGACGATGGCGACCACGGGGCGCGAAGGGGAGCCCAGCGCCGCCTGCAGCGCCTCCAGTTCCGCCTGCATCAGCCGGCCGGCATAGGCGGGCAGCAGCTTTGCCACGCCCTCGGTGGAGGAGTGGGCGCGGTGGGCGGCGGAGAAGGCGTCGTTCACATAGGCGTCGCCGAGCTTCGCCAGTGCGGCGGACAGCTCGGGGTCGTTCTTCTCCTCGCCGGCGTGATAGCGGGTGTTCTCCAGCAGCAGTACGTCGCCGTCCTGCAGCTTCGCCACGGCCGCCTCGGCTTCCGGCCCGATGCAGTCATCGGCGAAGGCCACCGGCTTGCCGATCACGGAGGAAAGGGCCTCGGCCAGCGGGCGGAGGGACATCTCCGGCACGCGCTTGCCCTTGGGCCGGTCGAAGTGGCTGAGGATGACCACCTTCGCGCCCTTGTCGGACAGCTCCTTGATCGTCGGGCTGAGCCGCTCGATCCTGGTGCGGTCGGTAATGGCGCCGTCCCGCACCGGCACGTTCAGGTCCGCGCGCAGCAGCACGCGCTTCCCCTGCGCGTCGAGGTCGTCGAGGGTGCGGAAGGCGGCCATGGGCGGGGTATCCGGAAGAACGAGGGTCGCGGAACGGGAAGGGGGCGCCGAAGCGCCCCCTTTTTGGTCAGGTCAGAGCGTGCCGAGCAGCGCGGCCGTGTCGCTCATGCGGTTCGAGAAGCCCCACTCGTTGTCGTACCAGGACATCACGCGGACCAGCCCGCCATCGACCACCTGCGTCTGCGTGGCGTCGAAGGTGGAGGAGTGGCTGTCGTGGTTGAAGTCGGTGGAGACCAGCGGCGCCGTGTTGTAGCCGAGGATGCCCTTCAGGTCGGCGGACTCGGAGGCCTCCTTCATCGCCGCGTTGATCGCCTCCTTCGTCAGCCCCTCGGTCCGCGCCGGCACGAAGTCCAGGCTGACGAGGGAGACGTTCGGGGTGGGGATGCGGATGGCGGTGCCGTCCAGCTTGCCCTTCAGTTCCGGCAGCACTAGGCCCACGGCCTTGGCCGCGCCCGTGGAGGTCGGGATGGCCGAGACCGCCGCGGCGCGGGCGCGGTGCAGGTCCTTGTGCAGCGTGTCCACCGTGTTCTGGTCACCGGTGTAGGCGTGGATGGTGACCATGTAGCCGCGCAGGATGCCGAACTTCTCGTGCAGCACCTTCGCGATGGGCGCGAGGCAGTTGGTGGTGCAGGAGGCGTTGGAGACGATCTTGTGCTCGGGCTTCAGCGTCTTGTGGTTCACGCCGTAGACGATCGTCGCCTGGGCGGAGGCGTCCGCATAGGTCTCGCCCCAGGTCACGGGGGCAGAGACGAGCACCTTGCGCGCGCCGGACTGCAACAGCAGCTCGGCCTTCTCCGTGGTGGTGAAGATGCCCGTGCACTCGGCGGCCACGTCCACGCCGGCCCAGGGAAGCTTGGTGGGGTCGCGCTCGGCCGTCACCTTGATCGGCTTATGGGTCTTGCCGTGCACGGTGATGATCAGGCTGTCGCCCTCGACCTTCACCTCGCCGGGGAAGCGGCCGTGGACGGAGTCGTAGCGGAATAGGTGCGCGTTCGCCTCGACGGAGCCGAGGTCGTTGATGTGGGTGAACTCCACGTCGTCGCGGCCGCTCTCCATCGCCGCGCGCAGGACCAGGCGGCCGATGCGCCCGAAGCCGTTGATGCCAACCTTGACCGCCATGTCCGTTCCTTCTCTTCCGTCCGTATCGTTCTAATTCACGCGCCGCTTCACGGCCGCCACCACGGCGTCCGCCGTGATGCCGAAGTGCTTGTAGAGTTCATCCGCCGGCGCGCTGGCGCCGAATCCGGTCATCCCGACGAAGATGCCATCGGGGCCGAGCCAGCGCGACCACCCGAACTCCAGCGCTGCCTCGATGCCGACGCGGGGCGCGGTGCCGAGGATCGTCTCCTGGTAGGTCGGATCCTGCAGCGCGAAGAGCTCCCAGCAGGGCATGGAGACCACCGTGGTGGGGATCCCGGCCTCTTCCAGCATCTCGCGCGCCTGGATGGCCAGGGACACCTCGGAGCCGGTCGCGATCAGCGTCGCGCGCCGCTCGCCGGAGGCCTCGGCCAGCACGTAGCCGCCGCGCGCCGTGTGATTTTCCCCGGCCTCGCTCCGCAGCGTCGGCAGGTTCTGGCGGGACAGCGCCAGCACGCTCGGCCCGTCCGTGCGCTTCACCGCCAACTCCCAGGCCTCGGCCGTCTCCACCACGTCGGCGGGGCGGAAGACGTAGAGGTTGGGAATGGCGCGCAACGCCGCCAGCGTCTCCACGGGCTGGTGCGTCGGGCCGTCCTCGCCGAGGCCGATGCTGTCATGCGTCAGCACGTGGATCACGCGCTGGCGCATCAGCGCCGCCAGGCGGATAGCCGGGCGCATGTAGTCGGAGAAGACCAGGAAGGTGCCGGAATATGGGATGATGCCGCCGTGCAGCGCCATGCCGTTCATGGCCGCGGCCATGCCGTGCTCGCGGATGCCCCAGTGCACGAAGCGCCCGCCCCAGTTGGCGGTGTTCAGCGCCGGCACGCCCTTCACGTTCGTGTTGTTGGAGCCGGTGAGGTCGGCCGAGCCGCCGATCATCTCAGGCACCGCCGGCACCAACGCTTCGAGCGCTTTCTGGGAGGAGACGCGGGTTGCCAGCTTCGGCTTCTCGACAACGGCCTTGGCCTTCCACTCGGCAACCGGGTCGTCCCAGCGCTCCGGCAGCTTGCCGGCCATGGCGCGCTCGAAATCGGCGCGCTGCGGGTGCTTTGCCAGGCGCTTGAGCCAGGAACGGCGCGTGCCGCCGCCGCGGCTGCCGGCCTTCTCCCACTCCGCGCGGATGTCGTCGGGCACCTCGAAGGGACCGCCTTCCCAGCCCAGCGCCGCCTTGGCCGCCGCGGCCTCCTCGGGGCCCAGCGGGGCGCCGTGGCTGCCCGCCGTGCCCGCCTTCTTCGGCGCGGAGAAGCCGATGATGGTGCGGCAGGCGATCAGGGTCGGCTTGCGCGACTTGGTGGCCGCATTCAGGGCCGCCGCGATCGCCTCGTGGTCGTGCCCGTCCACGCGGCGCACGGCCCAGCCATAGGCACGGAACCGGGCCAGCGTGTCCTCGGAGACGGAGATGGCCGTGTCGCCATCGATCGAGATGTGGTTGTCGTCCCACAGGACGGTGAGCTTATCGAGGCCGAAATGCCCGGCCAGCGAGGCCGCCTCGTGGGAGATCCCTTCCTGCAGGTCGCCGTCCGAGCAGATGACCCAGGTGCGGTGGTCCACTAGGCTCTTGCCGAAGCGCGCGGCGAGGTGCCGCTCCGCCATGGCCATGCCGACGGCGGTGGAGATGCCCTGGCCGAGCGGACCGGTGGTGGTCTCGATTCCCGGATGCTCGCCCAGTTCGGGATGGCCGGCCGCGGGGGAGTGGAGCTGGCGGAAGCGCTTAAGCTCCTCGATCCCCATCCCGGCATGGCCGGACAGGTGCAGCCAAGCGTAGAGCAGCATGGAGCCGTGGCCGGCCGAGAGGACGAAGCGGTCCCGGTCCGGCCAGCGCGGGTCGGCGGCATCGTGCTTCAGGAAGCGGGTGAAAAGGACAGTGGCCACATCCGCCATGCCCATGGGCATGCCAGGATGGCCGGACTTGGCAGCCTCCACGCCGTCGATCGCCAGGGCTCGGATGGCATCGGCCATGCGGCGGATCGGGGTCACGGGCCGGGCGAGGATCGCATCCTGCGCGACCAGCGCGGGGCTCCGCTCGGGGGTGGAGGGCTGCCGGTCGGGTTCCGTGGTGGCCAAGGCGGGGGTCTCCGGCAGCGTTGGCCGGGCGGGCAGGGGGGCGCCCGCCGGCTCCTTGCCCCCGTTTGCTTCCGGCCGGACCTTGCCGGCGGTTCACGACGGGGGCGCTTCGCGGCCGCTATAGAGGCGGGCCGGGCGGATGCCAACCCTGCCCCACCCAGCGCGTTCGAGAGCGCTGCAGGCCCCGGGCCACCGGATCCCGCAAATCCCCATGGCCCTATTGGGCATAGCTGCCATAGTGTTGCCCCAGGCCAGAAGACCTGCCGCGGCAGCCAAAAGGGTTCCGTTGCGAAAGCACAATAAATAGGAAGCTGTCATCGATGCCTCCGGAAGAGGCCCCCATGCGCCGGCTGAAACGGATGCTGACGTTGGGCGCCGGCGTCCTCCTGGCCTTTGCGCTGGCGGCCGTCCTTACGCTGCTCTCTCTGCCGCCGGCCATGGCCGCGGCGGTGCTGGCGGCTCTTACCTTGCTGCTCGCCGGGGGGGTGTTCTGCGTCTTCCTCACTGTCTGGCCCCGCCTGCGCCGCGCCGCCCTGCTGCGTGAGGCGGTGGACCGCACCGCGGTGCGCTACGCCGTCTTCGCCCGGGACCGCACGCTGCTGGACCGCAGCCCCGCCTACGACCTGCCGGGGATCGATCCACGCCCGCTGCCTCCAGGCGCAAAGCTGGACGATCTCCTCTCCGCCACCCATGGCCGGGGCCCCGAGGCCGCCAACGAAGTCGCCCAGCAGATCGCGGAGCACGAGGACGACGCGCGATCGGAGTACGACCGTGCCCTGCCGGACGGCCGCATCCTGCAGGTGAGCAAGCGGCGGCTCTCCGGCGGCGAGGTGGCGCGCTTCGCGCTGGACGTCACCGGCTCGCGTGCCCGGGACCTCCGCGCCCGCGCTATCCATGAGAGCGTGCCGGCCGCCATCTGGCACCTCGACCCCTCCGGGCGGACGGTCGCCGGCAATGGCCGCATGGTGGATCTGTTCGGCGGGAGGTTGCCGGCCACGCTGATGGAATCGGGCCTGCAGCAGCTCGGCCAGCCCGGGGACGGCCCCTTCGGCCTGCCGCCGGGGCGCGAGGTGGAGGGGCTTCTGCCCGCCCGCGGCCGCATGCCGGAGCGCCGGGTGATCGTGGTTGCCTCGCCTTGGCTGCCGGGGGAGGGCGGCGGTACCCAGGCCGTGCTGATGCTGCTGGACGTGACACGCCTGCATGCGGCCCAGGCCACCGCGCTGCACTTTGCCTGGCACGACCCGCTGACGGGGCTGCCGAACCGCTCCCGCTTCCAGCAGGCCCTGACGCGGCTCGCCGAGATGCCGGATGGCGGCTCCCTGCTCCTCCTGGATCTCACCGGGCTGCGGGCGGTGAACGACTCCTTCGGTCAGGTGGCGGGCGATTCGGTGTTGCGGGAGGTGGCGCGGCGCCTGCGTGAAGGCCTGCGCCCCCAGGACGGGGTGTACCGCCTGGGCGGGGACGAGTTCGCCCTTATCGCCACCGGGATTCGCACGCCGCAGGCCGCGGGCGCCATCGCGGCGCGGGTGCAGCGCTCGCTCGCCCTTCCCTTCGACCTCGGCGGCAACCCTCAGCCACTGCGGGCAGTGATCGGGCAGGCTTCCCTGCCGGAGGACGCCGCGGATGCCGAGGGGCTGCACCGGGCCGCCGCCCTGGCCCTGGCCCAGGCCAAGCGCACCGGCAACGGCGCCGTGGTCGCCTATGATCGGGCGCTGGGCGAGCGCATGGCCCGCCAGCTGGCCCGGCGCGAGAAGCTTGCGTCCGCGGTCGCCAACGGGGGCTTCCGGCTGGCCTGGCAGGCCCAGGTCGATGCCCGGACCGGCGCGCTGCGCGGAGCGGAGGCGCTGCTCCGCTGGTCGCCGACAGCGGAGGGCCCGATCTCCCCGGCCGAGTTCCTGCCGGAGGCCGAGGCCATGGGGCTGATGCCCCAGATCGACGCCTGGGTGCTGGAGGAAGCGCTGCGGCAGAAGGCCGCCTGGCGCGCCAGCCACACCGGGCCCGACATTGTCGGCGTGAACATCTCCCCGGCGACGTTGCGCGACCCGGAGTTCCCGGCGCGGGTGCAGGCCACCCTGGCCCGCTACGGCGTGCCGGCGGAGGCCCTGGAGATCGAGATCCCGGAGGACGTGGCGGCGCGCGACCTGGACGCCATCGCCCCCGTGCTGCACGAGCTGATCGCCGATGGTGTGCGGCTCTCTCTCGACGACTTCGGGGGCGGCCGTTCCGCCCTGGCCCACCTGCTGCGCCTGCCCGTGGACCAGGTGAAGCTGGACCGCAGCATCGTGGCCGGCCTGCCCGGCGGGGCGCGGGAGCGGGCGATCCTGCGCGCCGTCGCCACCCTGGCGCGCGGGATGGAAATTCCTCTGCTGGCCGAAGGCGTAGAGACGGAGGCCCAGCGCGAGGCCCTGCTTGCGGAGGGCTGCACGGTGATGCAGGGCTGGCTCTTCGGCCGCGCCGTGCCGGCGGGCGAGCTGGTCGCCCGCTAAGCCGCCATCAGAGCAGGCGGTTCGCGCGGGCCAGAACCGCCTCGAACAGCACCTGGCAGCCATCGGCGGCCTCTTCCGGCAGGATGCTCTCCGCCTCGTTGTGGGACAGGCCGTCCTTGCAGGGCGTGAAGATCATCGCGGTGGGCACGCGCCGGGCGACGTAGATCGCGTCGTGCCCCGCGCCGGAGATGATGTCCCGCGCGGGCAGGCCGAGCCGGGCCGCCGCGTCCCGCACCAGCCCGACGCATTCCGCATCGAAGGGCTGTGCGGGGATGCGGAACAGCTCGCGCAGCTCCAGCGAGAGGCCGACCGCCGCGGCGATCTCCCCCGCCCTCTTCGGGAACTCCTCTGCCAGCGCCTCGATCTCCGCGCCGGAGGGATGGCGGAACTCCACGGAGAAGCGCACCTCGCCCGGGACCACGTTGCAGGAATTCGGGAAGACCTGCAGCCGCCCCACAGTGCCGCGCCCGTCCTCGCCACGCTGCCTCATCAGGGAGTCCACCAGCTCCACGATCCGCGCGGCGCCCAGCAGCGCGTCGCGCCGTGCGGAGGGTGGGGTGGTGCCGGCATGGGAGTCCTGGCCGGTGAGCACCGCGTCGTACCAGACCTGCGCCTGCCCGCCGGTGACGATCCCGATGCGCTTGCCCTCGCGCTCCAGGATTGGGCCCTGCTCGATGTGCAGCTCGAAGTAGGAATCTGCCTCGAAGGGCCGGGCCGGTGCGTCGCCCCTGTACCCGATACCCTCGAGCGCCTCGATCACCGAGGTCCCCTCGAGATCCTTGATCGCGTAGGTCTCGTCAGGGTCGTAGACGCCCGCCCAGACGCCACTGCCCATCAGGGAGTGGCCGAAGCGGCTGCCCTCCTCGTCTGTCCAGTTGATCAGCTCCAGCGGCGCCTCGGTCTCGATGTTGAGGTCCCGGAGCGTCCGCATCACCTCCAGCCCGGCGATCACGCCAAGCGCGCCGTCGAACTTGCCGCCCGTTGGCTGGCTGTCCAGGTGGCTGCCGAAAAGAACCGGCTTGCGGGCGGGGTCGCGGCCGGGACGGCGTGCGAACATGTTCCCGATCTCGTCCACGCGCACCGTCAGCCCGGCCTCCTCGCACCATCGGCGGAACTGGTCCCGCCCGGCGCGATCCACCTCTGTCAGCGTCAGGCGCTTGACGCCGCCCTTCGGCGTGGCGCCGATCCGCGCCATGTCCATCAGCGCGTCCCAGAGGCGGCGGTCATCGATTCGCTGGTTGGTGCCGGACATGCCCGCTCTCCTCTGGTAGCCCCGGGATGAATGCGGCGGGCGGGGAGGGGGGACAAGGGGTCAGCCGGCGAGTTCTTCCCGCACCGCCTGCAGGATCTCGTCCGAGATGCCGTCGCCCCCCGCCGCCCGGGCGATGGAGACGGCGCCGACCATGGCCGACAGCGCGAGCAGCGCCCGCTGCCGCCGCCGGCGCCGCACGGAGGATGGAAGCAGACGCTCGATCGCGCCCGCCAGCCCGCGTATTCCCGCGGCATAGGCGCGCCGTATCCCGCCTTCCGGCGCGTCGCGCGCGGCCTCCGCCGCGAAGCTCGGGGCGGCGCAGCCGGCGCCCGGCGCGTCCCGGTGCTCCGGGCCCAGGTAGGAGCGCAGCAGCGCGGCCAGCCCCTCGTCGGCGTAATCCTCGGCCAGCGCGGTCCAGCGCGCCTCGTTCCGGCCGAAGGCGCGCGTGCAGGCCTCGGCCGCAAGCGCCTCCTTCGACCCGAAGTGCCCGTAGAACCCGCCATGGGTAAGGCCCGCGGCAGCCATCACCTCGGCAACGCTCACCGCTTCCACGCCGCGTTCCCGGAACAGGCGCGCGGCGATGTCGAGAACCGCCTCCCGCTTCTCCGCGACCGCCAACCGAGACGAACGTGCCATGGCCACCTCCCGCGGACCGAAACTAACGCGTTGACTTTATCATGACGAGTGTCATGGATATATATGATCACCATCATGGAATAAGTGCCATGGCTCATCCCCCGTCGCAGCCCGGGATCGCCGCGTGATGCTCGCGGCCGCCCTCAACGCGCGCCTTGCCCGGCGCGGGATTCACTACGGCTGGGTCATGGTGGCCCTCACCTTCCTCGTCTCGCTCTCGTCGGCGGGCTCCATGGGCATCCTCGGGGCGCTTCTCCTGCCGCTGCAGCGCGACACGGGCTGGGACACCGCCTCCATCTCCGGCGCCCTGGCGCTCCGCATCCTCCTCTTCGGCCTGATGGGGCCCTTCGCCGCCGCCATCATGCAGCGCTACGGCCTGCGCCGGACCGTGGCCACCGCACTCACCCTCGTCGTCGCGGGCTGCGTCCTCTCCATGCGGATGACGGAGCTCTGGCAGCTCTGGCTCTACTGGGGCGTGCTCACCGGGATCGGAACGGGGATGACGGCGATGGTGCTCGGCGCCACCGTCGCCAACCGCTGGTTCGTGCAGCGGCGCGGGCTCGTGCTGGGCATGCTGACGGCGGCCAACGCCACGGGCCAGCTCGCCTTCCTGCCGCTCGGCGCCTGGCTGGCGCAGCAGGAGGGCTGGCGCGTGGCGATGCTGCCGGCGCTTGGGGCCGGCGTGGCCTCCGTGCTGCTGATGCTGCTGCTCGGCCGCGACCGGCCGGAGGAGCTGGGCCTTCGCGCGCTAGGCGAGGCGGCGGATGCCCCGGCGGCCCCACCGCCAGTGCCGAACGCCAACCCGGTCCGCACCGCATTCGCCAACCTGGCCGAGGCCTCGCACAGCCCTGTCTTCTGGATCCTCTTCGCCAGCTTCGCGATCTGCGGCCTCTCCACGAACGGCCTGATCCAGACGCATTTCATCCCGCTCTGCGCCGATTTCGGCATGCAGGAGGTCCAGGCGGCCTCGGTGCTGGCCGTCATGGGTGCTTTCGACTTCGTCGGCACCATCGCCTCGGGCTGGCTGTCGGACCGCTACGACAATCGCCGCCTTCTCTTCTGGTACTACGGGCTGCGCGGCCTCTCGCTGCTCTTCCTGCCGATGAGCACCTTCTCCCTCTACGGCCTCTCGATCTTCGCCGTCTTCTACGGCCTGGACTGGATCGCGACCGTGCCGCCCACGGTGAAGCTCGCCGGCCAGGCCTTCGGGCGGGAAAAGGCGCCGTTGGTTTTCGGCTGGGTCTTCACGGGGCACCAGCTCGGCGCCGCGCTGGCGGCCTTCGGTGGCGGGCTGAGCCGGGACGTGCTGGCGAGCTACCTGCCTGCCTTCTACGTCGCGGGAGCTGCCTGCCTTATCGCTTCGCTGCTGGTGCTCGGCGCCCGGCCCCGGCCGCAGGCCCGGCCCGCGGCGGCGTAGCGTCGGGCGGCCTGGCCATTTCGGGGAAATAGCGGCGGCGGGATCGAAACAAACCGCCTCGCGCCTTGCGATCCGCCCCTGAGGTTGCAAACCTTGCGCACCTCACGGCCGGAAACCCCATCATGGCGCACGCGCTGCCCTCCGCCCCGCCGATCCTCCGCAACAGCGCGCTGGACGCGCCGGAGATCCGGCAGGCGCGGATCGACCTCGCCGCCTGCTTCCGCATGGCGGCGCGGCTCGGCCTGCAGGAGGGGATCTGCAACCACCTCTCCGCCCTGGTTCCCGGGCGGCCGGACCTGATGCTGGTGAACCCCTATGGTTGGGCCTTCGGGGAGATCACCGCCTCTCGCCTTCTCGTCTGCGACTTCGAGGGACGTGTTGTGGCCGGGGAGGGCACGCCCGAGGCCACCGCCTTCTACATCCACGCCCGGCTGCACATGCGGCACCCCCGCGCCGTGGCCGCCTTCCACACGCACATGCCGAACGCGACGGCCCTCTCGATGCTCGAGGGGCCACCCCTGGTCTGGGCCGGGCAGACCGCGCTGAAGTTCTACGGCCGCACCGCCGTGGACGAGGAATACAACGGCCTCGCGCTCGATGAAGCGGAGGGCGACCGCATCGCCGCGGTGATGGGTGATGCGGACATCGCCTTCCTAAAGAACCACGGCGTGATGGTCGTCGGCCCCTCCATCGCGGAGGCCTGGGACGATCTCTACTACCTGGAACGCGCCGCGGAGGTGCAGCGCCTGGCCTTCTCGACCAACCGCCCCCTGAAGCCCGTGCCGAAGGACGTTGCGGAGCGCACTTACGCCCAGATGCGCGCCGGCGATTCCGAGAGCGCGCGGCTGCACCTGGAGAGCGTGAAGCGCGTCCTCTCCCGCGAGGAGCCGGACTATCTCGACTAGCGCCGCCGCACCGGCCGGCTCGATGCAAGATCCGGGTGCGCGGCGCTTCGGCCTGCTCTGCCTCGGCGTTACTGCGTTGGGCTGGGGGCTGAACTGGCCGGTGCTGAAGTTCCTGCTCTCGGAGATGCCGCCGCTGACGGCACGCGGCCTCGCAGGGCTCCTGGCCGCCCTCGCCCTGGCCGGCTTCGCCCTCGCCCGCGGCCTTCCGCTTCTCGTTCCCGGCCGGAAATGGCCCGCGCTGATCATCGCCTCGGCGCTGAACGTCACCGCCTGGATGGGGCTGGCCACGATGGGCCTTCGCTACCTCGGTGCGGGGGAGGGCGCGATGATTTGCTACACGATGCCTGCCTGGACGGCGCTCGCCGCCTGGCCCGTGCTGGGAGAGAGGCCTTCCGCCGCGCGGCTCCTGGCCCTGGTTCTCGGCATGGCCGGCGTGGTGCTGCTGGTCACGGAGAACGGCGTCGCGCTGGAGTGGGAGAAGATGCCGGGGGTGGCCATGATCCTCGTCGGCGCCGTGCTCTTCGCCCTCGGCACCGTGTGGTTCAAGCGGCACCCGCTGGGGCTGAACCCCGTGGCCTCGGTGGCCTGGCAGGTGGGGCTGGGCTGCCTGCCCATGGCGCTGGCCGGGCCTTTCCTCGAGAATGCCGACTTTGCCCAGGTCTCCAACGCGGGCTGGGCGGCCTTCCTCTACATGGCGGCGCTGCCGCTCTGCCTCTGCTACCTCGCCTGGTTCGCGGCGCTGGCGGCCCTTCCGGCGGGGGTGGCCGCGATCGGCACGCTGGCGGTGCCGCTGATCGGCGTGCTGTCCGGCGCCGCCTTCCTGAACGAGCCCTTCGGGCCTCGGCAGGCGGCCGCCCTTGCCCTGACGATGGCGGGCATCGTCCTCGCGATCCGCACGGGCCCGCGCAAGGCCTAGCCGGCGGCCGGCTTCCTCAATCGGTAGCCCAGCGCCTCCGCCACATGGGCCCGCGCGACCATGGCCGTACCCGCCAGATCCGCAATGCTGCGGGCCACGCGCAGGCTGCGGGTGAAGCCGCGGCTGGACAGCGCGAGGCGCTCCGCCGCGCTCTCCGCAAGGGACAGCGCCTCGGCGGCGAACCCGTCCCGGATGGCCTCCACCGGCGCCTCGGCGTTGGTGGCGATCCCGATGCCCGCGTAGCGCGCCCGCTGCACCGCGCGCGCCGCCGCCACGCGATCCGCGACGGCGGCGCTGCGTTCCCCGGCCGGGGCGCGGGCGAGCTCGCGCGGCGCGATGGGCTGCACCTCGATCGTCAGGTCGATCCTGTCCAGCAGCGGGCCGGAGAGCTTGGACTGATAGCCCTCGCCGCAGCGCGGCGCCTGTCCGCATTCGCGCGCCGCGTCGCCGAGATATCCGCAGCGGCAAGGGTTCATCGCGGCCACGAGCTGAACCTGGGCCGGGTAGGAGACGTGGGCGCTGGCGCGGGCCACGGTGACGCGCCCCGTCTCCAGCGGCTGGCGCAGGGCTTCCAGGGCGGGGCGCGGGAATTCGGGCAGCTCGTCCAGGAAGAGAACGCCGCGGTGGGCGAGGCTGATCTCGCCGGGCCGGGCCTTCGGCCCCCCGCCGGTCAGCGCGGCCTGGGAGGCGGAGTGGTGCGGGTCGCGGAAGGGCGGGCGGGCGCTGATCCGGCCGCCCTCCAGCCCGCCCGCGACGGAACGGACAAGGCTGGCTTCCAGCGCCTCGTAGGGCGTGAGATCCGGCAGGATGCCCGGCAGGCGCGCCGCCAGCATGGACTTGCCCGAGCCGGGCGGGCCGACCATGAGCAGGTGGTGCCGCCCGGCCGCCGCGATCTCCAGCGCCCGCTTGGCGCTCTCCTGCCCGCGCACCTCGGACAGACAGGGGCCGCGCGCCTCACCGGCCAATGGCGCGGCCGGGGCTGGGGGCGCGAGCACCTGGCGGCCCTGGAAATGTGCGATGAGGGCGCGCAGGTCCGGCGCGGCCACCGCCTCGGTCATCCCCGCCCAGCACGCCTCCGCTCCCTGGGCTGCGGGGCAGACGAGGCCGAGTTCCCGTTCCCCGCAGGCCAGCGCGGCGGGCAGCACGCCCGCGACGGGCTGGATGCTGCCGTCCAGCGCCAACTCGCCCATGGCGGCGAAATGCGCCAGCTCGTCCGCAGGGATGACGCCCATCGCGGCGAGCAACCCGAGCGCCATCGGGAGATCGAAGTGGCTGCCCTCCTTTGGCAAATCGGCGGGGGCGAGATTCACCAGGATGCGCTTCGGCGGCAGCGACAGTCCCAGGCCGGAGAGCACGGCCCGTACACGCTCCCGGCTCTCGGCCACGGCCTTGTTCGCCAGCCCCACCACGGTGAAGGCCGGCAGCCCCGCGGAGAGCTGCACCTGCACCTCGACCGGAACCGCCTCTACGCCCTGGAGGGAGAAGGTGGTGACGCGCGCGAGGCTCACCCGCGCCAGCTTCCCAGGAAGCGGGCGAGGAGCGTGCCGATCACGTCCACGTTGTAGCCGCCTTCCTGGATGATGGCGGTGGGCAGGCCGAGGCCCGAGATGCCCTCCGCCGCGCGGGCGAAGCCATCCTCCGTGACGCGCAACGCGGCCAGCGGCTCATGCTCCGAGGCGTCGAAGCCGAGGGAGACGACCAGCGCCTCCGCACCGAAGGCGCGCACGCGCGCGATGCCGGCCGCCACGGCTTCCAGCCAGGCCTCGTCACCGGTGCCGAAGGGCTGGGGCAGGTTCAGATTGCAGCCGTCGCCATCGGCCGCGCCCGTTTCGGAGGCATGGCCGACGAACCAGGGATAGTAGCGGTCCGGGTCGGCGTGGATGGAGACGGTCAGCACGTCGCCGCGCGTCCAGAAGATGCCCTGCGTGCCGTTCCCGTGATGGCTGTCGATGTCGAGCGTCGCCACGCGGCGCGCACCGGCGCCGCGCAGCGCCTGCACGGCCAGCGCCGCGTTGTTAACGAAGCAGTGGCCCCCGGCGCGCGCGGCGTAGGCATGATGCCCGGGCGGGCGGCAGAGCGCGTAGGCGGTGCCGCCCTTCGCCGCGGCATCCGCAGCGGCCAGCGCACAGCCCGCTGCGCCGAGCGCCGCCTCCCAGGTGCCGGGGCCGACAGGGCAGGCCGTGTCCGCCGTGTACCAGCCGGCCTTGCCCACAGCCTGGGTAGAGGGCCGGGCCCCCTGCGCGAGCATCTCCGGCGAGGGATGGATATTCGCCACGATCTCCGCGCCGGCGCCGGGCGTGGCCGCCCACTCCGCCGGGCCGTCGCGCAGCCAGTCCAGGTAGTCGGGGGCGTGCACCGTCTCCAGCGCCGCGCGGCCGGGCAGGGCAGGGGTGATTGCAGCGATGCCCAGCGTTTTCAGCCCCTCACGCAGCGCCGCCGCCCGCGCCGGCACCTCGAAGTTCGGCCGGAGCACGCCACGCTGCAGGAAGAACTGCGGCGCGTGCGCCGATTCCGCGGGGTGGTCAAAGGCTTGCATGGGCCGACCCTATGGGCGCCCCGGGCGCTTGTCCACGCGGCCGCGCCCATGCCCCGGAGATCCCCCGGCGATCCCTCGACAGGGGACGCGGAAGGCGTAGCCTGCGCGCCCTTGCCACTTTCAGGACGGTTCCATGACCCCTCTCGACCCCGGTGCGAAACGCGCGATCCTGGAGGCCGTGAAGGCCCTGGAGGGGGCGGCGATCGACCGCCTCGCCGACCTCGTGCGCTGCGAGTCCACCTTGGGGAAGGAGGCGGGCGCGCTGGAGCTGATGGCGCGGAACTATGAGTCGCTTGGCTTGGCCCCACGCCGCATCCCGACCGATCCGGAGGCGCTGAAAGACCATCCCGGCTTCTCGCCCCCGCTTATCTCCTATGCCGGCCGCGACAACGTGGCCGCCATCTTCACCCCGCGCGAGGTGAAGGGCCGCAGCCTGGCGCTGCAGGGGCATGTGGACGTGGTGCCGGAAGGTGCGGCGGATCTCTGGATCACCCCGCCCTACGAGCCGTCGGTGCGGGATGGCCGCATGTACGGGCGCGGCGCGGGTGACATGAAGGCGGGCATCGTCTCCTACCTCACGGCCTTTCAGGCGCTGAAGATGGCCGGGCTGCAGCCAGCCGCCCCCGTGCAGATGCAGGCGGTGATCGAGGAGGAGTGCAGCGGCAACGGCGCCCTGGCCACCATGCTCGCCATGCCCAAGACGGATGCGGTAGTGATCCCCGAGCCCGGGCCGGGCATGGCCGCAATGTACTCGGCCGAAGTCGGCGTTGTCTGGGCCTGGGTGACGGTGACCGGCCGCCCGACCCATGTGCGCGACATGCACGCGGGCATTAACGCCATCGAGGGGGCGATGCGGATCGCGGCGCGCTTCAAGGACTACGAGAACGAGCGCAACCGCGCCGAGAACGTCCACGCGGCCTTCCGCGGGGTGAACCATCCCGTGAACGTCAACCTCGGCACGGTTGAGGGCGGAGAGTGGAACTCCTCCGTTCCCACCCGCGCGCGGATCGGGCTGCGGGTCGGCGTCATGCTCGGCTACTCGGCGGCGCAGACGAAGGCGGACATCGAGCGCATCGTAAGCGAGGCGGCGGCCGATCCGGGGCTGCGCGGCACGCAGGTGAAGCTGGAGTTCAAGGGCTTCATGGCCGATCCCTGCGGCTTCGACATGGAGAGCGATATCGCCCGCCTAGCCCAGCGCGCCTATGCGGAGGCGAGCGGGAGTGAACTGCGCCACTACCCCGCCACCGGGCTCACCGATGGCCGCTTTTTCACCCTCTACCAGGACACGCCGGTGGCCTGCTTCGGGCCGGAGGCGCAGGAGATCCACGGCATCGACGAGAGCGTGTCCCTCTCCTCCATGCACGACATCACCCGCAGCATTGCGCTGCTGATGGCCGAGTGGTGCGGGGTGGAGAAGGCGGCATGAGCAACCTTCCCCTCTCCGGCGCGCGGCTCTGGGAATCCCTGATGGAGATGGCGCGGATCGGCGCCACCCCGAAAGGCGGCTGCAACCGCCAGACGCTGACGCCACTGGACGGGGAGGGTCGCGCGTTGCTCGCGCGCTGGGGCGCGGAGGTCGGGTTGGCGCTGAGAACCGACCGGCTGGGCAACATGGCCCTGCTGCGCCCTGGGCGCGATCCCGCCCGCAAGCCTGTTGCCATCGGCAGCCACCTCGATACCCAGCCCACGGGCGGGAAGTTCGACGGGGTGCTGGGCGTGCTCGCGGGGCTGGAGGTGATGCGCGCCCTGCACGAGGCAGGAGCGGAAACGGAAGCGCCGATCGTCCTGATCAACTGGACGAACGAGGAGGGCGCGCGCTTCTCCCCGCCGATGATGGGCAGCGGCGCCGCGATCGGCGCCTTCACCGAGCAGGAGGTGCTCGATAAGCGCGACCCGGACGGTGTGCGCTTCGGCGACGCGCTGGAGGCGATTGGCTGGAAGGGCGAAGCGGACCCCGCAAGGCTGCGCGAGCTGGAAGCCTATTTCGAGCTGCACATCGAGCAGGGGCCGGTGCTTGAGCGAGAGGGGCTGGACGTCGGCGTCGTCACCCACGCCCTGGCGCAGCAATGGTTCGACGTGACCGTGACCGGCGAGGACGCCCATGCCGGCGGGACGATGGCGCACCGGCGTGATTCGCTGATTGCGGCCTCCATCCTGATCCAGGCACTGGAGACGATCGCGCTGGAATCCGGCGGCGACGCCCGCGCCACGGTCGGCCGCATCGCCGTGGAGCCATCCAGCCGCAACGTCGTCCCCTCCGTCACCCGCTTCAGCGTGGACCTGCGCCACGGCGACGAGGCGGCGCTCGACGCCATGGCAGCCGCGCTGCGGGAGAGGGCGGCGGATATCGCGGCATCCCGCGGCGTCGCTGTCGATGTGGCGCCCTTCTGGACTTCACCCCAGACCCCCTTCGACCCGATCCTCGCCCAGCGCCTGCGGGATTCCGCCAAGGCGCGCGGCATCCGCTTCCGCGACATGCCCACCGGAATTGGGCATGATGCCGTCTATGTCGCGCGCCAGGTCCCCACGGTGATGATCTTCTGCCCCTGCCACGGCGGCATCAGCCACAACGAGGCGGAGAGCATCACGCCGGAATGGGCGGAGGCCGGGCTGATAGTGCTGGCGGACGCCGTTTTGGCCACCGCCGGCGCGGCGCGGGGCTGAGCGCGTGCGGATCGCGATCGGCGGCTTCCAGCACGAGAGCCACTCCTTCGCCCCCGTGCCGACGCGCTGGGACGACTTCCTCAACCCCGGCGGATGGCCGGTGCCGCAGCGCGGCGCCACGCTGCTGGACGGCCTGCGCAACACGGGCGTGCCGGCCGCCGGCGCGATCCAGGCCGCGGAGCGCAGCGGCATCGAGATCGTGCCGCTCGCCTGGGCCTTCGCCAATCCGGCCGGGCCGGTGCAGGCGGAGGCCTTCGAGCGCGTTACCGCCTTCATCGTCTCCGAGCTGTCGGACGCGCTGGCGAGGGCGCCGCTGGACGGCATCTACCTGGACCTGCACGGCGCCATGGTGGCGGAGGAGTTCCCGGACGCGGAGGGCGAGCTGCTGCGCCGCGTCCGCGCCCTCGCCGGGCCGGATGTCCCCATTGCCTGCAGCCTGGACCCGCACTGCAACCTGACGGCGGCGATGGTGGAGCGGGCCGACGCGCTCGCGCCCTATCGCACCTACCCGCACATTGACATGAAGCAGGCGGGCGCGCGCGCCATCCGCCTGTTGGTGGAGCGTATGAGGCGCGGCCGCCCCTTTGCCCGCGCCTATCGCCAAGTGGATTTCTGGCTGCCCATCACCAGCCAGTGCACCCTCGTCCCGCCGATGAGCGAGGTCTATGCGGAGCGGGAGCGCATCGCGACCCGCCACGGGGTTTCGGAGCTCGCCTTCTGCTTCGGCTTTCCCTACGCCGACTTCCCGGGCTGCGGCATGGCGGTGGCCGCCTTCGCATCCGACCAGGCCGCGGCGGATGCGGCGGCGGACGAGTTCCTTGCCCTGCTGAACCGCCGTGAGCGCGACTTCGCCGGCGAGATCCTCCCCGCCGACCGCGCCGTGGCCGAGGCCATCCGGGTCAACGCCTCCCGCCCCGTGATCATCGCGGACACGCAGGACAACCCCGGCGGCGGCGGCCACGGCGACACCACCGGCCTGCTAGCCGAGCTGGTCCGGCAGAACGCCCGCAAGGCAGTGGTCGGCTCCATCAACGACCCCGAGAGCGCGGCGGCCTGCCATAGGGCCGGGGAGGGGGCGACCGTCTCCCTCAAGCTCGGCGGCCGGAGCGACGGCGCGCCGCTGGAGGTCACGGCGCGCGTGCTGCGCCTCTCCAACGGGCGCTTCACCTGCACGGGCGCGATGGCGGGCGGCAACCCCGCCGATCTCGGCCCCTCCGCCCTCGTCGCGATCGGCGGCGTGCGCGCGATCGTCACCAGCCGGAAGATGCAGGCCTACGACCTCGCGCTGTTCCGCCATATCGGGGTGGAGCCGGCGCAGGAGGGAATCGTGGTGGTCAAATCCTCGGTACATTTCCGCGCGGACTTCCAGCCCATCGCGGAACGCGTCATCGTCGCCGCAGCACCCGGCCCGGTTGTGGCGGATCCAGCCACGCTACCGTTCCGCCACCTCCGCCCGGGTCTTCGCCTGCGCCCCGGCGCCAACGAGGTGACGCGATGAACCCGATGTTCAGCCACGTGATGGTCGGCGCGAGGGACGTGGAGACCCTGGCACGCTTCTACGACGCCGTGCTGCTGCCCCTCGGCCTGGAGCGTGGCCCCGACTCCTCGGCCGGCCCGCGCGGCATCTGCTACCGCGCCCCCGGCGCGCGCCACCCGACCTTCGACGTACAGGAGCCCTTCGACGGCAACCCGCCGGGCCATGGGAACGGCAGCATGGTGGCCTTCATGGCCCCGAACCGCGAGGCGGTGGACGCCGCCCATGCCGCCGCCCTGGCCCATGGCGGGACGGACGAGGGCGCGCCAGGGCTGCGCACCCGCTACGACCCGCACTACTACGGCGCCTATATGCGAGACCCTGAGGGCAACAAGCTCCACGTCGTCCACCACGGTCCGTGACACCCGGGGGATGAGCGCCAGGATCGCCCGCCTCGAGACCCTGCCTACTGGCTTCGCGGCGCTGCGCGACACGGCGCTGGCCGAGGGCTGGCGGATGCTGCAGGTGTTGGAGGAGGACTGGACAGGCGGTGCCCTCCGCTTCGACCGGCCGGGCGAAGGGCTGTTCGCCGCCTGGCGCCGCGACGACCTGGCCGGGATCGTCGGGCTCAGCATCGACCCTTATGCGGGGGATCGAGGCACGGCCCGGCTGCGCCGCCTCTACGTCGCGCCCGCCCATCGCGGGCGGGGCGTGGGCCGCGCCCTGGTGGACGCCGCAACGGAGGCCGCGGCGGAGCATGGATTCAAGCTTTTGCGCGTGCGCTCACCCGGCGGGGCCCGCCGCTTCTACGAGGCTTGCGGCTTCGTGCCGGCCGTCCTGCGCTCCGCGACCCATGTGCGGCCGCTCTGAGCGGCCCCACCCCTCACATCCTCGCGGCGGTGTCGCCCAGCGTCCGCACCGCGTCCTGGGCCTTGGCCAGCTCGCGCCCGGTATCGCCGACACGCCTGTGCCAACCTTGTACGCTGGCCTGCAGCTTCGCGGTGCTGTCGCGCAGCTCGTAGAGGCTTTCCCGGAAGTTGTTCATCGCCGCCCTCTGCGCGTCCTGCGAGACGGCGAGGAGGCGGAGGGCGGATTGCAGCCGCTCCAGCGGGGCACGGTTCAGGGGAAGGATCTCGGCCATGCGGCGCGCTCCGGAAGAAGGTGACCAGAGGCTTAACGCGGCATGGGCCACGCCCGCAGCTTCATTCTGCATTAACGAAATTCACTTCTGACGCCCGGGAAAGACGAACGGCCCGCCGGGTCTCCCCGGCGGGCCGCCCCAGGTCTCGCGCAGCGGCTACTGGACTTCGCTGCGCGCCACCACCGTGCCCGCGGAGGACTGCGCGGGCACCGCGCCCGGCAGCACCGCCGCCACCTTCGCCGGCATCGCCGCAATCAGCGCCATGGAGACGGCGGCGAGGTAGGGGATGGACTGCACCAGCAGGATGACGGTCCAGAGGATCGCCTCCCAGGTGCCGCCGCGATGCGCCAGCGTCACGCCGGCGGCCGCCAGCCAGAGGAGGAGCATGAACACCGCCTCCTGCCGCGCCGTCATCAGCCCCTGCACCAGCGCCGGGGCGTTCTCCATCTTCGGCGTGCGGGCGAAGTGGGCCCGCTTCTTCCAGAAGCCCTGCCACACCGCCTTGCCGATGGTGTGGGACAGCGCGAGTCCGCCGAGCGCCGCGCCCAGCCGGTCCATCGGGCCGCAGGAGACGCGGGCGCGGTAGAGCAGCCAGATCTGCGCGAACTTGAAGGCGAAGAGCGCGAGGCTGGGGATCATGAAGAGGGTGATCGGGAACTCGTCCGAGAGGCCGACGGAGACGAGGGCGGTGCGCAGCCCTTCCGTCGCGAACTCGTGGCCGAAGATCTCCACCGTCTTGTGGATCCGGGTCAGCGGGATGAGGGTGAGGCCGATCGACCAAACCAGCCCGCCCACCACGAAGGCCAGCCCCAGCGCATCGCCCAGCCAGGGGAACCAGCCCATGACGAAGTGGAAGCGCTGGCCCTGGGTCAGGCTGCGGTCGAAGGGGTTCAGCAGCGCCTTCCAGTGGTGCTTCACGATCTGCACCGCGCCGAAGGCCCAGCGGTGGCGCTGCTTGCGATAGGCGGAGAAGTCGTCCGGCATCACGCCGCGGCCCATGGAGTCCGGGCAGTACACCGCCTCCCAGCCCTGGCGCATCAGCTTCAGGCCGAGCTCGCTGTCCTCGCATATGCACCACTCGGCCCAGCCGCCGGCGCCTTCCAGGGCGGACTTGCGGATCAGCGTCATGGTGCCGTGCTGGATGATGGCGTTGCGCTCGTTGCGCGTGACCATGCCCGCCTTGAAGAAGCCGGCGTACTCCCAGAACATCAGGCGCTTGAACAACCCGCCATTCCCGTCCCGGTAGTCCTGCGGGCTCTGCGTGAAGCCCACCTCCGGCCGGTTGAAGAAGGGGGCCATGCGGCGCAGCCAGTCCGGGCGGACCAGGTAGTCGCTGTCGATCACGCCCACCACGGCCGCGTCCGGCGCCGTCTCGCGCAAGGCGAAGTTCAGCGCGCCGCCCTTGAAGCCCGGCCACTTGCCAAGGTGGTAGAAGCGGAACCGGGCGCCCAGCCGCGCGCAGTGCTCGGCCACCGGCTCCCACAGCGCCGGGTCGGTCGTGTTGTTGTCGATGACCAGGACCTCGAAGTCCGGGTAGTCCAGCTCGGCCAGGGCATCGAGCGTCTCGCGCACCATGTGCGGGGGCTCGTTGCAGATCGGCAGGTGGATGGAGACTTTCGGCAGCGCCGTGCCGTCCGGCGCGGGCAGGGCGGGCCAGCGGCGCTTGGAGACGCGGCCATAAAGGGTCTCGGCGAGCTCGAAGCCGTCCGACAGCAGCAGGCCCAGCAGCAGCACCTGCCCGAAGACCAGCAAGGTCCAGACCACGCCCGCGGTCGCGGACATGTAGGTCTCGCTCATCGCCAGCACCACGCAGGTGCCCAGCGCCACGAAGCCCTGGGAGAGGCCCGCGAGCATCAGCTTGCCCTGCCAGCGGATGTCGGGCCGGCGAGCGAGGAAGAAGAAGGTGGCGAGGGAGGCAATCAGGCTGGCACCGAAGGCCCAGCCGAACCAGGCCGGCGTCTCCTGCACGGAGCCAACCAGCGGCCACTTCTGGTGGCGGTCCAGGTCATACATGCCCCAGTGGCCGGCGGCGCGGCCCTCGAAGGACACCTTCCAGGGCTGGTCGAAGGCCTCCATCACGAAGTAGTCCAGGCCGCGCTGCTCCGCGATGTTGAAGAAGCTGCGCAGGAACAGGGCCTGGTTCACGCGGCTGGCGCGGGCGGCGCCCTGGGCTACGCCGTCGCTGGGCCAGCCCACCTCGCCGATCACCACCTTCTTGCCGGGGAAGCGCGCCTGCACGGCATCGAACTTCTCCATGATGAAGCGCAGCGCGTCGTCCACCGGCAGCCCCTCCCAGTAGGGAAGGAGGTGGATGGTGATGTAGTCCACGGCGTCGCCGAGCTCGGGATGGTCCATCCAGACGTGCCAGGGCTCGGCGGTGGAGACGGGCTGGCGGACCTGCCGGCGCACCTGCTGGATGTACCCGACCATCTGGGCCGGGGTGATGTCGCCGCGCAGCACCGCCTCGTTGCCCACGAGGACGCGTTCCACGTTCCGGCTCTCGCGCGCGATCTGGATCAGACGGCGGATCTCGGCCGCGTTCCGGTCCAGCCGCTTGTCCAGCCAGGAGCCAAGGGTGATCTTCAGGTCCAGCCCGGTGCTCCAGGCGATGTCGGGGATCCGCTCCATCCCGCCATGGGCGGAATAGGTGCGGATGTGCCGGGTCATCGGCGCGACCTTCCGCAGGTCGCCCTCAATCTGCTCCGGAGTCGGGGTGGGGCCGCCCTCGGCCCCCTGGCCGCGCTGGTAGGGTGCGAAGGCTAGGCCGTTCACCTGGCCGCGGAAGTCCGGCACCGCCACGGGCCGGTTTATGGCCCACCAGGCGCCGATATGGGCGGCCGCCACCAGGGCCAGCACCGCCAGCGTCAGGCCGTGCCGGGCGAGGAAGCCGGGGCGGGCAGGGGCGGGGCTGAACCCGGATTCGGGGTTGCGGGGGATGCGCGGGGCAACGTGCGCGGTCATCGCGTGCAGGGCTCCGGCGCGGGGCACCTGGCCACCGCCCGGCCGATCCGGGCTGGCATGGTCCTGGTGCCTGATGCGCTCAGTGGCATCAAACGCCGGGGCTGAGGCGCGCATCCGGCCCAATCTGGGCAAGATTGCGGCGCAACAAATGATATCCCGATGTCTCGAAGCGTCCGAATCGCGCCTGTCATTCGGTCAATCCGTCGAGTGCCGCTAAGATGCGTTCAACACCCGGCCTCTCACCCCAAAAGGATCCTTTCACCACCCATGTCGGCGCTCCTGGAAATCGGCATCATCATCCTTCTGGTGCTGCTGAACGGCGTCTTCGCCAGCAGCGAGCTGGCCATCGTCTCCTCCCGGCGCGCCCGCCTGCAGGGGATGGAACGGGCCGGGTCAGCGGGCGCGCGCGCCGCCCTGGCCCTGGCGGATGACCCTCAGCGCTTCCTGCCCACCGTGCAGGTCGGGATCACCCTGATCGGCGTGGTCGCCGGCACCTTCGGCGGCGCCCGGCTCTCCTCCACCCTCGGCCCGGTTCTGGACTCCATCCCCGGAGTCGCGCCCTACGGTGGCGAGGTGGCGATCTTCGTCGTCGTGCTGCTCATCACCTACCTCTCCCTTATCCTGGGCGAACTGGTGCCGAAGCAACTCGCCCTCCGGAACCCCGAGCGCATCGCGACCCTGATTGCCCGGCCGATGCTCGCCCTCTCCCGGATCTCTGCCCCCATCGTCTGGCTCCTCTCCACCTCGTCCTCTCTCGTGCTGCGGCTGATGGGCGCCAGCGGCACGGTGGAGCAGTCCGTCACGGAAGAGGAGGTGAAGGCCGTGGTGGCCGAGGGCGCAGAGGCCGGGGCGCTGGAGACGGAGGAGCGCCACATGATCGAGCGCGTCCTCCGCCTCGCGGACAAGCCCGTCCGCGCCCTGATGACGCCGCGAACCGAAATCGTCTGGCTGGACCGCAAGGCGACGCCGGAGGAGGTCTCGGAGAAACTGAAGGGCGAGACGGTCAACCGCTTCATCGTGGCCGACGGGCGCGTGGACAACGTGGTCGGAGTCGTCGCCGCCAAGGACCTGCTGGACCAGATGCTGTCCCGCCAGCCCCTCTCGGTCGCGGCTGCCCTGCGCAAGCCCATGGTCCTGCCGGACAACCTGCCGGCGCTGGACGCGCTGGAGAAGATCCGCCAGGACCCGCTCGGCCTCGCGCTGGTGATGGACGAGTACGGCTCCTTCGAGGGGGTCGTCACCGCCTCCGACCTGCTGGAGGCGATCGTGGGCGAACTCGGCGCGCCCGATCCGCTGCCTTCCGCCGGCCCGGCCGTGGAGCGCCACGACGGCTCCCTGCTGCTGGACGGCATGATGCCCAGCGACGAACTGCGTGCCCGCCTGGATCTGCCCGTGCTGCCCCAGGCCGGCAGCTATCACACGGTGGCCGGCCTCATGCTCGCCCTTCTGCGGCGGGTCCCGCAGGAGGGCGACCGCATCGTGTTCGGCGGCTGGCGCTTCGAGATCGTGGACATGGACGGACGCCGCGTGGACAAGGTGCTGGCCGCGAAGGACGAGACGGTCCCGGTCTAGCGGGTCCCCATCCCGGGCACGGCGGCGTTCAGGCGCGCCGCCGCGCCCAGTGGGCCTGGATGGCACCGAGCATCAGCCCACCGATCATGCCGACATGCTCGGTGGCGGTGTGGAAGGCCACCACGCCCATGACCCCGTCCATGTTCCAGAAATGGTGGACGATGGGAATCGTTAGCGCCGTGAAGATCGCCAGCCACCCGGCGCCGAGCCAGGCGTGGCGGCCGTGGATGACCAGCCCCGCGCCGACGAGCTGGGTGATGATCACGGCGATGGCGAAGGGCGCGGTGGGGTGCAGGCCGAACATGCCCATCTCGGCCCTGGCACCGGTGAAGTCGATCAGCTTAGCCAGCCCGCTTCCCCAGTACGGGAAGGTCAGGAGGATCCGGGCCAGCACCCCGAAGGCGCGGCTATCCAGGATGGCGGCAACCGGCCGCGGTGTGGCATTCATGCGGATGACCCCCCGGGAATGGGCACCACCCCGGGCGGGGCGGGGCCGATTCCCCGGCCCGCACCATGCTTTGCCCAGGGCAGTTCCGCTAGCGGGTCGTTCCGCCCTGCGGGCCTGCCCCAGCGGTCAGCCCCCGGCCGCCGCGGACCGCGCGATCGGGGCGACGAACTGCGGCTCCGTGTCCCAGGGGAAGAGGATCCAGGTGTCCTGGCTCACCTCGGTGATGAAGCTGTCCACCAGGGGGCGGCCAGCGGGCTTGGCGTAGATGGTCGCGAAATGGGCGCCGGGCAGCATGGCCCGCACCACCCGCGCGGTGGTTCCTGTATCCACCAGGTCGTCCAGCACCAGCCAGCCCGTGCCGTCCCCGGCCGCGACGGGGGGCTTGGCCACCGTCGGCTCGCCCCGGTTCTGCTCCTCGCCGTCCTTGCCGTAGGTGATGACGGAGACGCTCTCGATGAGGCGGCAGTCCAGTTCCCGCGCCACGATCGCGGCGGGGATCAGGCCGCCGCGGGTGATCGCGACGATTCCCTTGAAGGCGCCGCCCTCCGGGCCCTTGCCGTGCAGGCGCCAGGCCAATGCCTTGGCGTCGCGGTGCAACTGGTCCCAGGTGACGGTGTAGTAGCGGGGCGGGGACATTCCTCTTGGTCCTCTCAGAACATGCGGGCGCCGTTCGGCACGGGCAGGTCGGGGCGTAGCAGCACCACCGCGCCCGCCTCGTCCGGCAGGCCGAGGGTCAGCACCTCGCTGGCGAAGCCAGCGATGCGGCGCGGGGGGAAGTTCACCACGGCCAGGACCTGCCGGCCGATCAGCGCCTCGGGCGCGTAGTGGACCGTGACCTGGGCGGAGGAGCGGCGGACGCCGATTCCCCCGCCGAAGTCGATCCAGAGCTTGATCGCGGGCTTTCGGGCCTCGGGGAAGGGCTGCGCGTCCACCACCGTGCCGGCGCGGATGTCGATCCGGTCGAAATCCTCGATGCTGGCGACGGGGGAGGCGTTCGGCGCGTCTTCCATCCCGCGCCATTAGCGGAGGGGGCCGCCCCGGGGAAGGTGGAGAGGTGGCCGGGACGGGCCGGCTCGGCTAACCTGCTGCCGAACGCTGGGCCGAACATGCTGGAAACGCCGCTTCCGAAGTCCATCGCCACCGTCTGCCTGTCAGGCAGCTTGCCGGACAAGATGGAGGCGGCGGCGAGCGCCGGCTTCCAGGGCGTCGAGATCTTCGAGCAGGACCTGCTGACCCATGACGGGCCGCCCGAGGGCATCCGCGCCATGGCGGAGGACCTCGGCCTGGCCATCACGATCTTCCAGCCCTTCCGCGACTTCGAGGCGATGCCGGAGCCGCAGCGGCGGCGGAACATGGACCGGGCGGAGCGCAAGTTCGACGTGATGCAGGCCCTCGGCACGGACCTCGTGCTGGTCTGCAGCAACGTCCAGCCCGCCGCGATGGACGATCCCGCCCGCGCGGCCGCCGACCTGCGAGAGATGGCGGAGCGCGCCGCGGCCCGGGGCCTGCGCGTGGGATACGAGGCGCTGGCCTGGGGCCGGCACGTTAACCGGTGGCGGCAGGCCTGGGACATCGTGCGGCGCGCGGACCACCGGGCGCTGGGCCTCATCCTCGACAGCTTCCACACCCTCTCCCTCGGCGACACGCTGGATGGGCTGGCGGGCGAGGTGCCAGGGGACCGGATCGCCTTCGTCCAACTGGCCGACGCCCCGCGCCTCTCAATGGACGTGCTGAGCTGGTCCCGACACTTCCGCGACTTCCCCGGCCAGGGTGAGCTGCCCATTGCGGAGTTCGCGCGGGAGGTGCTTCGGGCCGGCTATCGCGGGCCCCTCTCGCTCGAGGTGTTCAACGACGAGTTCCGCGCTGCCCCCGCGCGCCGCATCGCGCGGGACGGGCATCGGTCCCTCATCTGGCTCGATTCGGTTCTGGCGGGCCCATCCGTGCCCGCATCGCCGCTGCCCGCCCCGCCCGTCCTGGGCGGGGTGGAGTTCCTCGAGTTCGCGGTGGACGAGGCAAAGGGGCGGGAGCTCGGCGGCTTTCTCTCCAACCTCGGCTTCCGCCTCGCGGGGCAGCACCGCTCCAAGTCGGTGGAGCTCTGGCGCCAGGGTGGGGTCAACCTCGTCCTCAACAGCGAGCCGGACAGTGCGGCGGCCGGGCATTTTGAGCTGCACGGCGCCTCCGTCTGTGCCACCGCGCTCCGGGTGGACGACGCCACCCGCGCCCTCTCCCGCGCCGAGGCCCTGCTCTGCTCCACCTGGCGGGAGAGGCTGGGAGAGGGGGAGCGGCCGATCCCCGCGGTCCGGGCGCCGGACGGCACGCTCATCTACCTGGTGGAGCCGGGCGCCGAGGGGCGCAGCATCTGGGAGAGCGACTTCCACCTCCTGCCCGGGGCCGCCGAGGCGCCGGGCGCGCTGGAGAGGGTGGACCATGTCGCCCACGCGCTGGCGCAGGGGCAGATGGAGGGCTTCGTCCTCTTTCACCGAGCCGTCTTCGGGCTGGAGCCGGCCCCGCCGATGGACCTGCCCGATCCGCAGGGGCTGGTGCAGAGCCGGGCCATGGCGGACCCTTCAGGGCGAGTCAGGATGCCGCTGAACGTCTCGGAGAGCCGGCAGACGGCGACGGGGCGCTTCGTCTCGGCCATCGCCGGCGCCGGGGTGCACCACGTCGCCTTCTCAACCCCCGACGCGGCCGCCTTCGTGGCCGGGCGGGCGGCGCCGATGCTGACGATCCCCGGCAACTACTACGAGGACCTGGCCGCCCGCTTCGGGCTGGACGACAGGCTCCTGGCCGATCTGGAGCGCGGCCACCTCCTCTACGACCGGGATGCGCGCGGGGGCGAGTTCGTCCACGCTTACACCGTTTCCTTCGAGGACCGCTTCTTCTTTGAGGTTGTGGAGCGGCGCGCCGGCTACGCGGACTACGGCGCCGCCAATGCCGGGGTGCGTATGGCCGCCCAGGCCCGGGCGCGGCCCTGGCTTCCCGCGCCCCGCGACTGAGGGCAGGGCGGCGGGCGGCAGGCCGCCCGCCCGCCATCGCTCAGGCCTCGGCCAACTCGCAGAGCTGTTCCGTGGCGGGGTCGATCATCCCTGTCGCCTCCATGATGCGCGTGGCCGGGAATCCCGAGAGCCGTGCGTGCTCCCGGATCACCGCCTCGCTCTCGGCAAGATAGACGCAGTAGGTGCCGTCCCTGGTGACGTAGGAGTGCTGCCACTGGATGCCGGAGAGCTGGCCGAGCGCGCCGTTGGAGGTGCGGGCCGCCTGGCCGAGCTGGGGCGGGGAGAGGTGGCCCGCCCCGGGGATGTCCCGCTCGATGATGAAGCGCTTGAGCATTTGCCTGTCTCCTCAATGTTCGTGCTAGCGCGATCGTGGCGCGGCTTGAGTCCTACGCCTTACGGTCCTTGCTCGCTTGATCGTCCCTTCGCGCCGTTTCGCAGCGGGTCCACCCCGCTTTGCCGGGCATCCGCCGCTCTTGCCCGCCTCTCCGGCCGGCGGCTTGGCCGGGGCATATGCGTGGCAGGGGGAAGATCGTTCCGCTTCCGTCCGTCTCGCGCTAAATCAGACCGCCCGGGGACAAGGCGGCCGGGGGAGGGCGAGGCGGCATGGGCCACGACATCCTCTCCGACGTTCTGCAGGCCGTCCGGCTGAAGGGCGCCGTCTTCTATCTCGTGGAGGCGGCCGAGCCCTGGGTAGTGATGGCGCCTCCCTCCCGTGAGGTCGCCGCGGCCGTCATGCCGGGCTGCGACCACGTCATGGAGTTCCACGTCTTCTTCGAGGGCGAGTGCTGGGGCGGTCCCCTGGGCGGTGGACAGGAGCGGATCGGCCCAGGCGAGGTCGTCCTCTTCCCGCGCGGGGAGGCGCATCTGTTCCGCAGCGATCCCGGGCTGAGCCCGCCGCCCCCGACCATGCCGCAGGAGGGAGCCCTGCCGATCCGCCTGCGCTACGGCGGCACAGGGCCACCCTCCGCCCGCTTCGTCTGCGGCTTCCTCGGCTGCGATGCTCGGCCGTTCAACCCGCTGATCGAGGCGCTGCCCCGGATGCTGCGCATCCCGGCGCGAGAAGGCCCGATGGGCGAGTTGATCCGCCTGGCCGTGGCCGAGACGGCGGTGCCCCGGGCCGGCGGGGAGGCGCTCCGCGCCCGGCTGGCGGAGATGATGTTCGTGGAGGCCGTGCGCACGCATCTTGCCGCCCTGCCGGAGGGCTCGGGAGGATGGCTCGGCGGTCTGCGGGACCCGCAGGTCGGCCGCGCCCTGGGGCTGCTGCACGGGCGCCCCGCCCATCCCTGGACCCTGGACGACCTGGCGCGGGAGGCCGGCCTCTCCCGCACGGCGCTGCACGAGCGCTTCGCGGCCCTCGTGGGGCGCCCGCCGATGCAATACCTCACCCATTGGCGGATGCAGCTCGCCGCTACCCGCCTCGCTCAGGGCGGAGACAAGGTCGTCAGCATCGCGGTGGAGGTGGGCTACGAGTCGGAGGCCGCCTTCAACCGGGCCTTCAAGCGCCTTGTCGGGATGCCCCCGGCCGCCTGGAGGCGGGAGCGCGCCTCCCGCGCCTGAGCGCCCCGCGCCGGCGCCGCCCTGGGCGGGCGGTGGCCCCGCGGCGGCGGCCCTGCCTTCCGCCCGCGCGCATACCGGCGTATCCCCTGGTCCGAGGCCGTCGCGTCAGGGACGCGGCGGCGCGACATGCGGGCCCTCTCCCGACCGCCAAGGGACGGCGCGGGCCCGCCACACCTGCCGAACAACGACGGCCCTGGGAGGATACCCGAACCGATGCGCGACCTTCACCTTCCCGGCCGCAGCCCCGCCATGGCGCTGAATGCCATGGCCGCCACCTCCATGCCCGTGGCGACCCTGGCCGCGCTGGAGACGATGCGGGCGGGCGGCAACGCCATGGACGGCGCCATCGCCGCGGCCGCCGTGCTGGCGGTGGCGGAGCCGCAATCCACGGGGATCGGCGGGGACTGCTTCTGCCTTTACGCCCCGGCCTCGGGCGGCGTTCACGCCATTAACGGCTCCGGCAAGGCCCCGGCCGCCGCCACGCCGGAGGCGCTGCGCGCCGCCGGGCTGACGAAGATGGTCAACACGTCCGTCCATTCCGTCACGGTCCCCGGCGCGATCTCCGCCTGGGAGGCGCTGAACAAGGCGCATGGCCGGCTCGGGATGGACCAGATCCTGCAGCCCGCCATCGGCTACGCCGAGCAGGGCTTCGCCGTCTCCTCCCGCGTCGCGGCGGACTGGGAGGACAGCGTCGGCAAGCTCTCCCTCCAGCCGCAGACGGCGCGCCGCTTCCTGAAAGACGGGAAGGCCTACGGGTTCGGCGACCGCTTCGTGCAGCCGGAGCTGGGCGCGACGCTGCGCGCCATCGCGAAGGACGGGGCGCGCGCCTTCTACACCGGCGCCATCGCGGCCGACATGGTGAAGACGCTGCGGGCCGCCGGCGGCCTGCACACGGAGGAGGACTTCGCGGAGGGGATGACCGCCGCGAACTTCGTCGATCCGATCTCCCGCAAGTGGCGGGGCATGGAAGTGTTCCAGTGCCCGCCGAACGGCTCCGGCCTGCTGGTGCTGATGCTGCTCGGCATCCTGGAGGGCTTCCCGGAGCCGGCCGGCCCGCTGGACGCGGTGCGCCTGCACCGCCACCTGGAGGCGGCGCGCCTCGTGTACCGTGACCGTGACGCCTTCCTCGCCGATCCCGCCCAGGCCGAGGTGCCGCTCGACCGCCTGCTGTCCGACGGCTACCTCGACAAGCTCCGCGGCATGATCAGCGACGACAGGGCGATGGTGGACCTGCCCCCGCCGGGTGATGCGGACTGGGAGAAGCACAAGGACACGGTGTACCTGACCGTGGTGGACCGGGACGGCAACGCCTGCTCCTTCATCAACTCCCTCTTCGAGGGCTTCGGCTCCGGCATCCTGGCGGAGGGCTGCGGCGTGATGCTGCAGAACCGCGGCTTCGGCTTCCGCCTGCAGGAGGGGCACCCGAACTGCATCGCGCCGCGCAAGCGCCCCATGCACACCATCATCCCGGGCATGGTGATGAAGGACGGCAAGGCGATCATGCCCTATGGCGTGATGGGCGGGCACTTCCAGCCCATGGGGCAGAGCTGGTTCCTGACCAATCACTTCCAGTTCGGCCTGGACGTGCAGGAGGCGCTGGACCTGACGCGGGTCTTCCCGAGCGTGGGCGAGGAGCACCGCAACGTGGAGATTGAGAACGGCCTGCCGCCCGCGCTGCGCGACGCCCTGGCCACACTCGGCCACCAGCCCAAGCTCATCAAGAAGCCGCATGGCGGCGGCCAGGCCATCCTGATCGATCGGGAGAGGGGCGTGCTGATCGGCGGCTCCGACCCGCGCAAGGACGGCTGCGCGATGGGCTACTGAGCCCCGATCGGGCCGCGGCACCAGCCGCGGCCCTTCTTTTTCCGACCCGACTTGCTGGACCGCCGATGACCGAGCCCTGCGACCTCCCCGCCCTTGAAGCCCGCCGCCTGATCGGGGCGAAGAAGCTCTCCCCGGTGGAGCTTCTCGACTCCTGCCTCGCCCGGATCGAGGCGGTGAACCCCGCGATCAACGCCGTGGTCGCGATCGACGAGCGCGCGCGGGGCTGGGCGAAGGAGGCCGAGGACGCGGTGATGCGGGGCGACAAGCTCGGCCTGCTGCATGGCCTGCCGATCGGCATCAAGGACTTGGAGGAGACGGAAGGCCTCGCCACCACCTTCGGCAGCCAGATCTTCAAGGACAACGTGCCGAAGGCGGACCTCTCCTCCGTGGCGCGCATCCGCGCGGCGGGGGCGGTGATCACCGCCAAGACGAACACGCCGGAGTTCGGTGCGGGCGCGAACACGCGCAACGCCGTGTACGGCGCGACGGGCAACCCCCACGATCCCACGCGGTCCGCGGCCGGTTCCTCCGGCGGCTCCGGCGCGGCGCTGGGGGCGGGGATGTTCGCGATCTGCTCGGGCTCGGACACGGGCGGCTCGCTCCGCAACCCCGCGGCCTTCAACGGCATCGTCGGCTTCCGGCCGAGCCCCGGCCTCGTCTCCACGGAGCGAAAGGGGCTGGGCTGGCAGAACCTGTCCGTGCTCGGGCCGATGGCGAACAACACGCCGGACGCCGCGCTCCTCCTCGCCGCCATGGCCGGCGACGATGCGCGCGACCCGCTCTCCTACACCCTGCCCGGAGAGGTGGTGCGGGCGCGGCCGGAGCGCTGGACGCCGCTGGCCCCGCTCGACCTCTCCTCCCTCCGCGTGGCGGCGACGGAGGATTTCGGCCTGGCGCTGGTGGAGAAGACCGTCCGCGAGGCCTTCCGCGCCCGCGTGGCGGCCCTGGAGCCGCTCTTCGCCCGGATTGAGGAGAAGACGCCGGACTGCCGGGGCGCGAACGAGGCCTTCGAGGTCCTGCGCGCCCTGAACTTCCTGGCCGCGCACCAGGAGAAGGTGGCGAAGACGCCCGATCTCGTCGGACCGAACGTGCGCGCGAATGTGGAGGAGGGGCTCGGCTACTCGGCCGCCGACGTGGCGCGCGCGGGCGTGCTGCAGACGCAGATGTACCAGCGCTGGCAGAGCTTCTTCGAGGCGGGGACAGACCTGATCATCGCGCCGGCCATCACGATCTCCCCGCGCCCCTGGACGGAGCTCTTCCCGCGCGAGATCGACGGGCAGCCGACCCGCACCTACTTCCACTGGCTCGCCATGGCCTACATCGTGACGCTGACGGGCCACCCCGCCATCTCAATCCCCATGGGCCGGGACGCGCTGGGCATGCCCTTCGGCCTGCAGATCGTCGGGCCGCGCGGGGGCGACGCGCTGGTGCTGCGCGCGGCGGCCGCGATCGAGGCGGCCTGCGGGGGCGACGCGCTGCTTTCCCGGCCGCAGGCGGACATCGAGGCGTTGCGGCAGGCGCCGCCCATTGCCTCCATGCCAGGCTTCCTCGGCTTCGACTGAGGGCAACATCTGCCGCCGCGCGTCCCGGTCCCCGTGCCGAGGGGGCCGGCGGCGCGCGGTGCGCCCTGACCTACCAGCGGCGCCAGCCGTAGTGGCGGGGGTAATAGCCGTATCCGTACCCGTAGTAGCGCGGCGCATAGGCGTAGCGCGGGCCGTAGCCGTAGCCATACCCGTAGTAGCCAGGACCGGAGGCGATGGCCGCCCCCGCCGCCGCCCCCAGCCCGGCGCCCACCAGGGCCGAGCCGGCCACGTTCGGTTCCCCGTAGGGGCCGTAGCAGCCGCCGAGCGCCAGCCCGGCCGCCGCGAGAACCGCCAGACGAATCGTCATCGCCAGTTCCTCCCGTACCCATAGCCGCCGGCATAGGGGCGGCCGGGGCCACCATAGGAACCCGCGCCACGGCGCGGGGGTTGCCGGTGGTGCCCGCCGTCGCTGGCCGCGGCCGCCACCAGCCCCGCCGCAAGCCCGACCCCGGCGCCGAGGGCGAGGGTGCTGCCCCAGTCGGTCGAGCCGTCCGGGTGCTGGCACCCGGCCGTAGCCAGGGCTGCGGCGATGGCAAGGGCGGGAAGGAAGCGGGGCTTCATCTGGCGGGACCTCCGAGGACACCAGATATCGGTGGCCCCGGTGTCACCCGCGCGGCAGCGCCATGGCAGGGCGCGGCGGGACGAAGGTGTTTTCGTGGCGAGGTTTTACTTCGACTAGCGGCCGCCCCTTCAGCCCCGCGGGCCGGAGAAGGCGTTGAAGGTTTGGAGCGTGTAGGTGTCCTTGATGCCCGGCACCGTCTGAATCCGCTCCACGACGAAGAGGCCGATATCCTGATCCGGCTCCAGGTAGAACTTGCCGAGAAGGTCGTACTGCCCGCTGGTGGAGTGCATCTCGGAGAGTTCGGGGATCGTATCTGCCATCTCCCGCGCCACGCGGTAGGCCGCGCCCATCTCGCACTTGATCATCACGAAGATCGCTCTCATCCGGCCCTGCTCCCGTTCGGCGCGCAGGATGCCGCCGGGCGGGCAGGGTTCCAAGCCTTTGCGGATGATTGGGGCGGCACGGAAGCTGCATGGTGCGGGGCAGCACGGAAGGCGGCTCGCGCCGCCCGGCGGGGGAAGGCCGCCGCAAGTCCGTGCAGCATGGCCGCCCGCACCCCCACGCGGCATTCCCACCCGCGCCCGCATGGCGGGCGCGAAGGAGTGTCGCCATGCCCTTGCCCCGGGCCACCCGCCGCGCCGTCCTCGGCGCCGCCCTCGCCAGCCCATTCATCCGCCCGGCTTCCGCCCAGGCGCTGACGCCTATCCGCTTCATCCTGGACTGGAAGGCGCAGGGCCCGCACGCCTGGTACTACGTGGCCCAGTCCCGCGGGTATTTCCGCGAGGCCGGGCTGGACGTGACCATCGACCAGGGCGAGGGCTCCGCGGCCGCCGTCACGCGCGTGATGTCCGGTGCCTACGACGCCGGCTTCGGCGACATCAACGCCGTGATCCAGAACGCCGCCGGACGTCCTGGCGAGCAGCCCGTCATGGTCTACCTCGTCTACAACCGCGCGCCCTACGCCATCATCTCCCGCGCTGACGGCCCGGTCCGCACCCTGAAGGACCTGGAAGGGCGGCAGGTCGGCGCCCCCGCCGGATCCGCCACGGCCCGCATGTTCCCGGCGCTCGCCGCTCGGAACGGCGTGGATCCCTCGAAGGTGAGGATGGCGGCCATCGCGCCGAACCTCGTGGAGCAGATGCTGGTGCAAGGGCAGGTGGATGCCGTCGCCCAGTTCTCGGGCACCAGCTACATGAATTTCGTCGGCATGGGGAAGGATCCGGAGAAGGACTTCCGCTGGTTCTTCTACAGCGACATGGGGCTGGACCAGTATTCAAACGGCGTCCTCGTCAGCCAGGCGCTGCTGAAGAACAGGCCGGAGGCGGTGCGCGGCCTGACCACCGCGATCAACCGCGCGATTCAGGAGGTGGCGAGGAACCCGGATGCCGGGATCGCCGAGCTGAAGAAGGTGGAGCCGCTGACGGACACCGCCATCGAGAAGCAGCGCCTGCTCTACATGTTGCGCGCACAGATGACGACGCCGGAAACGGGCACGCTCGGCCTCGGCGACCTCAGCGACAAGCGGCTGGAAGGCGCGATCGGGACGGTGGTGGAGACCTACGGGCTGCCGCGCACCCCCGGCGTGCGGGACGTATTCCTGCGCGACTTCCTGCCCGCGCGCGAAGCGCGCCTCCTCCCGGTGGTGGGATGATCGCCGTGAACGGGCATGAGACGATGATGCGGCTCGCCATAGAGCAGGCAAAGCACGGCGCCAGCCTCGGCGAACAGCCTTTCGGCGCGCTGGTAGCGAAGGATGGCGAGGTGGTGGTGAAGACCTGGAGCAAGAAGGTCGGCCTCTGCGACGCCACAGCGCATTCCGAGACCCTGGCCGTCGGCATGGCCTGCCGTGCGCTGGGCCGGCGGGAGTTGCCCGACTGCACCTTCTACGCCACCTGCGAACCCTGCCCGATGTGCCTCGGCGCCATCCTCAACGGCGGCTTCAAGCGGCTGGTGCTGGGGGCGCGCAACGCGGAAGTGAAGCGGCTGGCGAACAAGGCCTTCAACTTTGGGGGCTATTCCGTGGAGTCCTTCGCGGAAACCGTCGGCTGGGACCTGGAGGTGATCGACGGCGTGCTCTCCGACGAGTGCGTGGCCCTCTACACCTCCGCCAAGGTGGAACTTACCCGGTAGCGGTTGGCGGGCCAGCCCGCGCGGCCTAGTCTGCGCCCCCTCCGGCACGCTGCCGGAGGGGGAAGGGGACCAAGCACGATGGACGGCACCACGAAGGGCACGGCCCGGGGACGGACGGGCGGGCAACTTCTGGCGGATGCGCTGGTGGCTCAGGGCGTGACCCACGCCTTCCACGTGCCCGGCGAGTCCTTCCTCGACCTCCTCGACGGGCTCTACAACGTCCAGAACCGGATCGAGCTGACCACCTGCCGCTTCGAAGCGGGCGCGGTGCACATGGCCGAGGCCCATGGCAAGCTGACGGGCAATCCCGGCGTCGCCATCGTTACCCGCGGCCCCGGCGCCTGCCACGCCAGCATCGGCGTGCACGTGGCGATGCAGGACAGCACGCCTCTCGTCCTCATCGTCGGCCAGATCCCCTTTGCCGAGACGGACCGGGACACCTTCCAGGAGGTGGACTACCGCCGGATGTTCTCCCCGCTCGCCAAGTGGGTGACGCAGATCGACGACGCCCGCCGCATCCCCGAGCTGATGGCCCGCGCCTTCGACGTGGCCCGCAGCGGCCGCCCCGGCCCCGTGGTGGTGGCGATCAGCGAGGAGATGCAGAAGCAGGTGGTGGAGGTGAAGGACATCGGCCCCGCGCCGACCCTGCCGGCCTTCCCGGCACCGCACGCCATCCCGCGCCTGTTGGAACTGCTGGACGGCGCGAAGCAGCCCGTGCTGGTCCTCGGCGGCACCGGGTGGTCGGACGAAGGCAAGGCGGCGATCCGCGACTTCGCCCTCGCCCATGACCTGCCCGTGGCCGTGGGCTTCCGTCGCCTCGGCCTTTTCGACGGCACCTCGGCCAATTTCGTGGGCGACCTCGGCGTCGGCTCCGATCCGGGACTCGTCGCGCGCGTGAAGGAATCGGACCTCGTCATCGCGGTGGGCACGCGGCTCGGCGAGGCGACGAGCCAGGGCTACACCCTCTTCCCCGAGGGCGAGACGAGCCCGATCGTGCAGGTCCACCCCGATCCCGCCGAGATCGGCCGCGTCTTCCGCCCCCTGCTGGGCATCACGGCCGACCTCAACGCCTTCGCCGTTGCACTTAAGGCCGCCGCTCCCGGCAAGCCGCGCCCCTGGGGCGAGTGGACGAAGAAGCTCCGTGCCGGGCGGGAGGCGAGCGTCGCCGCGCCGGAATACGAGGGCCCGCTGAACTTCGCCCGCGCCCTGCAGGCGCTGGAGAAGGAGCTGCCGGAGGACACGATCTTCACCGTGGATGCCGGCAACTTCGCCACCTGGCCGCAGCGCTTCATGTCCGTGCGGGAGAAGCAGGAGTTCCTCGGACCGACCAACGGCGCCATGGGCTATTCCGTGCCCTCCGGCATCGGCGCCGCCATCACCTATCGCGGCCGTCAGGTGATCAGCTTCGTCGGCGACGGCGGCTTCCTGATGACCGGGCAGGAGATCGCGACCGCTTTCCAGGCCGAAGTCGCGCCGATCGTCATCGTGGTGAACAACGGCCAGTACGGCACCATTCGCATGTACCAGGAGCGCCACTATCCCGGCCGCGTCTCCGGCACGCTGCTGAAGAACCCGGATTTCGCGCGCTTCGTCGAGGCCTTCGGTGGACATGGCGAGGTGGTGACGGCGACCGACGAACTGGTGCCGGCCTATCAGCGCGCCCGCGCCAGTGGAAAGCCCGCGATCATCGAGGTGCGGATGAGCGCGGAGCAGATCACCAACCGCCAGACCGTCACGCAGATCCGGGCTGCGGCCGCGAAGGCCTGATCGCCGCCGGGCGGGCCTTCTGGCCCGCCCAAGCTTCCTGGATTGCCGGGCGGGGCCCCAGGCCCCCCCCGCCCGCGGGGCTAAGGGCCCCGTAACCGGGCGGGCGGGGGGGGGGGGGGGGGGGGGGCCCCCCCCCCGGGGGGGGGGGGGGGGGGGCGCCCCCCCCCCCCCGCCCGGAGCGAGGGCATCAGGCCCGCTTCACGTTCCAGAATGTCGCGAAGCCCGGCAGCACGCCGGTGATGTCGCTGCGCCACGCCGTCGGCTGCAGGTGCTGGCCGAGCGGGTAGAAGGGCACCTCCTTCATCGCCTCGAGCTGCATGTCCCGGCAGATCGCCTTCTGCGCGGCCTCGTCCGCCGCATCGAACCAGCTGTTCCGCAACTCCTCGATACGCGGGATCGTCGCCCAGCCCGCGTATCCCGCCTCGCCCGCGCCGCGCAGGGCGAAGTGGCTGCCGGGATGCAGCCAGTCCGCGCCCACCCAGGTGGTGACGAAGGCGCTCCACCCGCCATCAGAGACCGGCCCCTTGCGGTTCCGCCGTTGGAGCATGGCGTTGAACTCGACCGTGTAGGTCTCTACGTTCATGCCGACCTGCCGGAACATGTCCTCCATCACCGCGCCGTGCGCGATCAGCGCCTGCGAGTTGGAGGGGATCATCAGCAGCACCGTCTCGCCCTTGTAGCCGGCCGCGGCGAGGTCGCGCTTCACCTTGGCCAGGTCGCGCTTGCCGTTCAGCGGCTCCAGCCCGGCATCGGTCGCCAGCGGGGTGTTAGGGCAGAAGAAGCCGAGCGGCACGTGATACATGGAGGGATCGGTCGGCCCGACCACCGCCTGCACGGCCGAGGTCTGGTCGATGGCGCCCCAGAGGGCGCGCCGGATCGCCGGGTTGTTGAACGGCGCCTGCAGATGGTTCACCTGCATCATCGAGACGAAGCCCGTGGGGTCGGAAACGGAGACCTTCACGCTGCGGTTCCGCCGCATCAGCGGCAGCTGGTCGTGATAGGCGTATTCCAGCCAGTCCCGCTCGCCGCTGATCAGCGCCGTCGTGGCGGTCGAGGGATCGGGGATGGTGTGCCACTCTACCCGGTCGAAGTTCACCACCTTCGGCCCGGCGGTCCAGGTTGGCGTGCCGCTCGGGCGCGGCACGTAGCCCTCGAACTTCGTGTAGACGTTCAGGGATCCCGGCACGCGCTCATCCGCCTTGAAGCGGAAGGGGCCGCTGCCGGTGATCTCCGTCACGGGCCGGAAGGGATCCGTCTCGGCCAGCCGCGCTGGCATCATGGCGCAAACGGGGGTGGCGGCCTTGCCCAGGGCCAGCGGCAGCAGCGGGAAGGGCTTCTTCAGGCGGAAGCGGATCGTGCGGTCATCCGGCGCGGAGAGCTCCTCCGTCGTGGCCATCAGCGCGCCGCCCATCGGGTCGCGCGCGGCCCAGCGCCTGATGGAGGCCACGCAGTCCCGCGCCAGCACCTTCTCGCCATCGTGGAAGCGCAGGCCCTCGCGCAGCGTCAGGGTCCAGAGCTTGCCGTCCTCGTCGATCCGGTGGCCTTCCACCATCTGCGGCACGGGCTGGTACTTCTCGTTCATCCCGTAAAGCGTGTCGTAGACCATGTAACCATGGTTGCGGCTGATGTAGGCCGTGGTGGTGACGGGATCGAGGACGATCAGGTCCTGCTGCGGGATGAAGCGCAGCGTGCTTGCGGATTGCGCGCGCACGATGGACGGCGCGGAGGCGGTGGAAAGGGCAAGGCCGGTGGCCTTCATCAGCGTGCGGCGATGCATCCGCGATCTCCTCTAATCGGCGACGCTTTCCCCCTGCGGAAGATCACCACGCCCGCCATGCGAAGGCCAGGGCGTTCCGCGTGCCTGGCGCCGCGCGTCCCGGGCGCCGGCGGGGGCCCGGTCAGCGCGCGCGGGCGAGGATGCGCTCCGCGCGCATCCGCACCGGCGCGTCGATCATCATCCCGTCGACGGAGACCGCGCCGCCGCCGCCCGCATCCATCACCCTGCGTGCCCACTCCACTTCGCCGGGCCCCGGCGCGAAGCCGCGCAGCACCGGCGCCACCTGGCGGGGATGGATGACGAGCTTGCCACCGAAGCCTAACTCCGCCGCGTGGCGCGCATCGTCCTCAGCCAGCGCGTCCTCGTTGATCCGGGCGGTCACTCCGTCCAGCGGCGCGCCGATGCCGGCGAGGCGGGAGGCCAGAACCAGTTCCGAGCGGGCCGCGAGCAGCGCTTGCCGGGTATGGGCGCAGCCGAGGTCCGCGGCGAAGTCGAGCGAGCCGAAGGCCAGCGCGGCGGCGCCGCCCGCCGCGATCTCCCGCACCGCGGCCAGGCCGCGGGCCGATTCGATGAGCGGGATCACGTCGAGAACGCCGATCAGGCGGCGCATGGCGTCGATGGTGGCCGGGCTTTCCGCCTTCGGCAGCAGGATCCCCGCGAGGTCGGCATCGGCCAGCGCCGCCACATCCTCCGAGTACCAGCGCGTGCCGGCCGGGTTGATCCGGACGTACACGGGGATGCCATCCAGCCGCGCGGCGGCCGCGTTCGCGCGGGCCGCTGCTTTCTCCTCGGGCGGGACCGCGTCCTCCAGGTCGATGATGACGGCGTCGGCGCCAGCGGCGGCCGCCTTGGCGAAGCGCTCCGGCCGGTGGCCGGGAACGAAGAGCGGGGCGATCAGCATGATGCGGTCTCCAAACGGGCGCCCGCGGTGCATGCCCGCACCGCGCCTCCTCCCCCGCCACTCTTGCCGGCCCGCCCTGCCCGGAGGAAGGGGTTCAGGCGCCCAGAGGCAGCCGCTCCGCGATCAGGAAGGGTGCGCCGGGCGCGGCCTGGGTGAAAAGGCACAGGGAGGTCACGCGGCGCGGCCGCGCGGAAACCTCGCCCAGATGGGCCAGCAGCGCCGGGCGGATCACCGCGTCCTGGTCCGGCGTGAGGCGCTGGGTCAGGGTCACGTGGAACCGCCATGCGCCGAAGACCTGCGGATAGCCCCAGCGGTGCAGGTTGTAGCGCCCGGCCGGATCCAGCCTCTCCGGACGGCGGCGGGCGATCTCCTCCCCGGTGGGCGGGGCGCGATGGACGTCCAGGGTCGCCACGCAGGCATCCGCCAGCCCCTGCAGGGCAGGGCAGGGGGCCGATTCCCGCAGCGCCAAGAAGCCGCCGAAGGAAGCCAGCTCCAGGGGTGGCAGGTCGAAGGGCGCCGTGCCCGCGGCCAGCGCCGCGGCCTCCTCCCGCATCGCCGCATAGAGGCCGGCGAGCCGGAAGGGCGGCTTCAGCGTGGCGTGCAGCCCGTAGCCGCGCGGGTCGGCGGTCAGCGCCGGCAGATCCAGGCCGGGAAGCTGCGGCTGGGAAAGCGGCGCGCCCGTCTCCGCGTCCCGCCCCAGCCAGGTGCTGCCCAGCCCGTGCAGCGGGTCATCGAGTTCCGGCGCCCAGTAGAGGGCGGCGCGCGCCGGGCCGCCCTGACGCTCGCCGCTCACGCGATGCGCGCCCCGCCGCGCCACACGGCCTGCACCACCGGCATGGTTCCGAACTCGCGCACGCGCACCAGGTCGGCCCGTAGCCCCGACGCGATCCGCCCGCGGTCATTCAGGTGAAGGGCACGGGCGGGGTTGTCCGTGACCGTTGCGACCGCGGCGGGGAGGCCCATCCCCGCCACCTCCGTCAACTTCCACGCGGCCTCGATCATCGCGGGCGGCACGTAGTCGGAGGCGATGATGTCCACCAGCCCTTCCCTCGCCAAGTCCGCCACGGCGACGTTGCCGGAATGGCTGCCACCGCGCACGAGGTTCGGCGCGCCCGCGATCACCGCCATGCCGTGCGCCTTGGCCGCACGGGCCGCCTCCAAATTCACGGGAAATTCGCTGATCTCGATCCCGTCGGCCGCGTTGCGCGCCACGACCGCCGGATCCCAGTCATCGTGCATGGCCACCGGGATCCCGCGCCCCTCGAAGAGGGAGAGCACGGCGCTCCGATGCCGCTCGGCATATCGTTCCCGCTGGGCCGTGAGGACGGCGATGCGGTCGTCCACCTCCTCCGGCTTGCGCCCGGCCTTCACGCGCATCTTCTTGTAGTGCGCGGCGTCCACGTACTGGCCCACGCCGGGGGTATGGTCCATCAGGCTGACCATGCGGAGATGCGGGTCGGCGTGGAACTCCTCCAGCATCTCCAGCATGTCGATGGCCGGCAGCTCGCAGCGCAGGTGCAGGAAATGCTCGGTCTTCAGCACTCCGGCGGCGGTGAGGGCGCCGAGGTCGCGGATGCCGTCGCGCGCGGTCTGAAGCCGGCTCTCGTCGAAGCCGAGATCGCCGAGGCAGAGCGCGTCCAGCACCGTCGTCACGCCCGCGACCGCCACCTGCCCGTCATGGGAAAGGAAGGCCGAGACCGAGGGCCAGCGGGCCATGCTGCGCGGCAGCACCTGGCGCTCCAGGTTGTCCGTGTGCACGTCCACGACGCCGGGAATCAGGTAGTCGCCCTCCAGGTCGATCGCGCCCGGGGCGTTGCTGCGGCCGGGCGCGACATGGGCGATCAGCCCGTCTCGCAGCAGCAGCGTGCCCTCCTGCACCCGATCGGGCAGCACCAGCCGGGCGTTGGTCAGGATCGTCTCGTCGTTCATGTCCTCCTTCTGCCCGAGCCGCGCGCCAGGGCAACCCCATGGGCGGCCCAACTTGTCTAGACAGGCCTCCCGCGCGCAGGATCGTGCGCGGAGGGCGGGATGGCGGATGTTGTGGTCAGGGCGGGCGGCATCGTCCTGTGGCGGCAGATCGCGGCCGCGCTGGAGGCCGCCATCGCGGCCGGGGAGCACGCGCCGGAGGACAGGCTGCCGAGCGAGGGGGTTCTGGCCGCCCGCTTCGGGGTGAACCGCCACACCGTCCGCCGGGCGCTGGACTCGCTCGCCCGGCGCGGGCTGATCAGCACGGAGCAGGGCAGGGGCAGCTTCGTCGCCGGCGAGGTCATGGACTACCCGCTGCACGGTCGCACCCGCCTTTTCGAGACCATCCGCGCCCAGCGCCGCGAACCGGCTAGCCGGATCCTGCGGGTCGCCGTCATGCCGGCGGCGCCGACCGTGGCGGCGGCGCTGGAGATCGGGCGCGGCCAGCCCGTGTTGCGGGTGGAGCGCCTGGGCCTGGCCGACGGACGGCCGCTGGTGCTCGGGACCCACCACCTGCCCCTGCCGCGATTCGCGCGCGCCGAGGCCGCGCTGCGCTCCGCACCCTCCATCACAGCCGCGCTCGCCGCCTGCGGCGTGCCGGACTACCGCCGGGCGAGCACCCGGATCACCGCCCGCCTGCCGACCGGCGAGGAGGCCGGGCGGCTGCGCCAATCCCGCGCCCGGCCCGTGCTGGCGAGCGAGGCGCTGAACCTCGACATGGAGGGAAGGCCCGTGGATTTCACCCTTGCCTGCTACGCGGCCGGGCGAGTGCAGGTGCTGGTGGAGGAGGCGCCCGGGACGGTGCGCTGACGGAGCGCTGCCCTCAACGGCGAAGGGGGAGGCGCCCTCCGGCACCTCCCCCCTCTCAATGGCTCCCCGAGTTGGACTCGAACCAACGACCTAGCGATTAACAGTCGCGTGCTCTACCAGCTGAGCTATCGGGGATCAGACCCGTTCTCCACCCCCTGGTGAGGGGCAGCGGGGCGCGCCGGATACCGCCTCCTTCCCGGTCCCGCAAGGGGGTCCCGGGGAAAAACCCGCGGGAGGGAAGGCGATGGAGGCCTGAGCGGGAATCGAACCCACATTCACGGATTTGCAGTCCGTTGCATCACCATTCTGCCATCAGGCCGGCACGCCCGCCGCATATCGCCTCCCGGACGCGGCGGGTCAACCCGCATCCGTCCGAAGGCCGCCGCGCGCGGCACCGTGAGCGCGCTTCCAACCCGGGGACGACGCGCCTATAAAACCGACCGGTTCAGTTGATGGGGCAGCGGGCGGCATGGACTTCGCCGAGGCGCGCAGGCGCATGGTTGACGGGCAGGTTAAGCCCAACCGGGTCACGGATCCCCGGATCTTCCTGGCGATGCAGGAGATCCCGAGGGAGCTGTTCGTGCCGGAGGCGCTGCGGGCACGGGCCCTGGCGGACGAGGATCTGCAGCTGGGCAAGGGGCGCGCGCTGATGCAGCCGATGACCCTCGCGCGGCTGCTGCAGCTCGCGGCGCCGCGGGCCGGGGAGCGCGTCCTGGTACCATCCGCCGGGGCGGGCTACGCCGCGGCGGTGCTGGCGCACATGGGTGCGCAGGTGATCGCGGTGGAAGAGGACGCTTCCCTCGCCGAGTCGGGCAGGGCAGCCATCGCGGCTTCCCGTCTCCCGCCGGGTGCGCTGCGTCAGGAAGCGGGCGCGGCCACGGCCGGCTTCCCGGCCGGCGGGCCCTACGACCTGATCTTCGTGGAGGGCGGGATTCCCGCCGTGCCCGACACCCTGATCGAGCAGCTGACGGAGGGTGGGCGAGTCGTCGCCATCCGCCTAGCGCCGGGCGAGACGGGCACCGCCATCGTCGGCCGCCGCGCGGGCGCCGGGCTGCGGATCGAGGAAGCGTTCGACCTTCGCGGCACGGCCATCCCGGCTTTCGCGCCGAAGCCGGGTTTCGTACTGGCCTGAAGCGTGCGGCCCCGCGGGGTTCAGGATGCGGAAAGGGTTCCTCCGCCATCCTGGCCCCGCCGAGAGCAAGGGGCTGGTTGAAGGGAACCAGGACAGGGTGGCAGCCCTGCGCCCGGCGGGGCGTGGGCGGCCATGAGGGAAAACAGCCGATGATCAGCAGACAAGTCCTGCGCCATCAGGATCCTGTCGCCGCGGCACCGGGACGCGGCGCACGCCCCTGGCTCGCGCCCGTGCTCGGCCTCGCCGTGCTGGCCGCGCCGGCCCTGGCCCGTGGCCAGACGCTGCAGGAGGCGCTGGCCCAGACCTATGCGAACAACCCCACCCTGGCCACGGCCCGCGCCCAGCTGCGCGTGGTGGACGAGAACGTGCCGCAGGCCCTCGCCGGCTGGCGCCCCACGGTCACCGTCACCGGCAGCGCGGGGTATGGCGTCGGCAACACCCGCCAGCGCTCCACCAACGTATTCGGCCAGCGTGTGGGCGTGAACACCGACACGGAGCGCGGGATCGCCTCCGTCCAGGCAACCGTCACCCAGCCGCTCTATCGCGGCGGCCGCACCGTGGCCGCCACGCGCCGGGCGGAGAACCAGGTGATGGCCCAGCGCGCACGCCTGCTGGCCACCGAGCAGCAGGTGCTGCAGGACGCCGTCACGGCCTATGTCAACGTCATTCGCTTCCAGGAGGAGGTTCGCCTCAACCTGAACAACGCGCAGGTCCTGCAGCGCCAGCTGGACGCGACCAACGAGCGCTTCCGGGTCGGCGAGATCACGCGCACGGACGTGGCCCAGGCCGAGAGCCGCCTGGCAGGCGCTCGCGCCTCCCGCGCCGATTCGGAGGGGCAGCTCCAGAACTCCCGCGCCGTGTTCCAGCGCGTGATCGGCGGTGCCCCGACCCGGCTGACCGCGCCCCAGCCCCTGTCGCCCGCGGCCCGCACCAACCAGGACGCGTCCCAGGTGGCGGCGCTGAACAACCCCGCCGTCGTAGCCGCCCTGTTCGACGAGGCGGCGGCCCGCGATTTCATCGACGTGCAGCTCGGCGCCCTGCTGCCGCAGGCCAGTCTCCAGGCCCAGGCCCTTCGCAGCGACAATCAGACGCTGCCGGGCTTCCGCAGCACGGGCGAGCAGGTCGTGGCCACGGTGACCGTGCCGATCTACCAGGGCGGCGCCGAGTACGCGGTGGTGCGACAGGCCCGCCAGGATGCCGCCCGGTTGCGGCAGGTGGTGGACGACCAGCGCCGCACCGCCTCTGCCCAGGCCGTCCAGGCCTGGGAGACGCTGCAGAGCGCCCGCGCCACCGTGGACAGCGTGCGCGCCCAGATCCGCGCCGCCGAGATCGCGCTGGACGGCGTGCAGCGCGAGGCGGTGGTGGGCAGCCGCACCACGCTCGACGTGCTGAACGCCGAGCAGGAGCTGCTGAACGCCCGCGTCTCACTCGTGCGGGCGCTGGCGAACGTGGTGACGGCCAGCCACTCCCTGGCCCAGGCCGTGGGGCGGCTGACGGCGCGGGACCTGCGCTTGCCGGTCGCGCTCTATGACATGGAGTCCTACTACAAGGCGGTGCGCGACCGCTGGGCCGGCCTCGGCGACTACACCGCGCCCCAGCCCGTCCAGCAGTAGGATCCCGCATGTCCGGCGCTGCCACCCCACCCGGCCAGGATCCGTCGATGGAGGACATCCTTGCCTCCATCCGCAAGATCCTGAACGAGGAGGAGGCCGCGCCGGCCGCCGAGGCCTCGCCCGCACCGCAGGCGAGGGAGGCCGGGCGGGAGCCCGAGCCGCCGCCGCTGGAGCTGACCGAGGCGATGCTGGTGTCGGTGCCGGCCGAGGCCCGGCTCCCGGATCCCCCTCCACCCGAGCCCGCTCCCGAGCCGCAGCCAGTGGAACCGCCCGCCCTAACGCCCCTGCCGATGCCCGCTCCGCTGCCGGACGCGTTGTCCGAGGGACTGGTGGCGCCTGCCACCGCCGCCGCCACGGCCGCCCTGATCGGGCAGCTCGCCCGCACGGTAGCCGCCGAGCGCGCCGCCCCTGTCCATCGCGGCGGCCCCTCGATCGAGGACGTGGTCCGGGAGGAGATGCGGCCGCTGCTGAAGGAGTGGATGGACGCCCACCTGCCCGCAATGGTGGAGCGGCTGGTCCGTGCGGAGATCGAGCGGGTGGTCAACCGTTCCCTCGGCTGAGCGGTGGGGCTACTGGGCAGGCCTGGTCCGGGCTAAGCAGGGCGGGCAGGGCAGGGGGGCGGTGATCGGGCCTTGACGCGGGGGGCGGCGGTCCGCCAAGCCTCCGCCATGCTCGACAAGACGCTCTCGCCCGCCGGCTTCGAGCCGCGCCTCTACCAGGGCTGGGAGGAATCGGGGGCCTTCACGGCCAACCCGGCCTCCGGCGCCGCACCCTTCACCATCATGATCCCGCCGCCCAACGTCACGGGCAGCCTCCATGTCGGCCACGCGCTGGACGTCACGATCCAGGACACGCTCATCCGCTTCCGCCGCATGCAGGGCCGGGACGCGCTGTGGCAGCCCGGCACGGACCATGCCGGCATCGCCACCCAGATGGTGGTGGAGCGCCTGCTGGCCGCCGAGGGCAAGGACCGGCGGGAGATGGGGCGCGAGGCCTTCCTCGACCGGGTCTGGCAGTGGAAGGGCGAGAGCGGCGGAACCATCACCCGCCAGCTTCGCCGCATGGGCGCCAGCCTCGACTGGTCGCGCGAGCGCTTCACCATGGATGAGGGCCTGTCCGAGGCCGTGCGGGAGGTCTTCGTGACCCTGCACCGCCAGGGGCTGCTCTACCGCGACCGCCGCCTGGTGAACTGGGACGTGAAGTTCCAGACCGCCATCTCCGACCTGGAGGTGGAGAGCAAGGAGGTGAAGGGCAGCCTCTGGCACCTGCGCTACCCCGTGGAGGGGCAGCCCGGCCGCTTCCTCGTGGTGGCGACCACGCGGCCCGAGACGATGCTGGGCGACACGGCCGTCGCCGTGAACCCGGAGGATGACCGCTTCCGCGACCTGGTGGGCAAGCACGTTGTCCTGCCCCTGGTCGGCCGCCGCATCCCCGTGGTGGCCGATGCCTATTCGGACCCGGAGAAGGGCTCGGGCGCGGTGAAGATCACGCCGGCGCACGACTTCAACGACTTCGAGGTCGGCCGCCGCCACGACCTGCCCTCCCCGAGCGTGCTGGACGCCGAGGGCCGCATGACCCTGGCAGAGATCGAGGGCGAGACCCGCGCCGAGCCCGGCGTGGCCGATCCCGCCTTCCTGGCCACCCTGGCGGGGATGGAGCGCTTCGAGGCCCGCAAGGCGATCCTGGCGGAACTGGAGCGGCTGGAGCTGATCGAGAAAATCGAGCCGCACACCCACGCCGTGCCGCATGGCGACCGCTCCGGCGTGCCCATCGAGCCGCGCCTGACCTGGCAGTGGTACGTGGACGCCGCGACGCTCGCGAAGCCGGCCGTCGAGGCGGTGGAGACCGGCAAGACCCAGTTCGTGCCGAAGCAGTGGGAGAACACCTTCTTCGCCTGGATGCGCGACATCCAGCCCTGGTGCGTCTCCCGCCAGCTCTGGTGGGGGCACCAGATTCCGGCCTGGTACGGGCCCGATGGTCATATCTTCGTCGAGCGCACCGAGGCGGAGGCCCTGGCCGCCGCCCGCGCCCGCTATGGCGACGACCGGGAACTGACGCGCGACCCCGACGTGCTGGACACCTGGTTCTCCTCCGGCCTCTGGCCCTTCTCCACGCTCGGCTGGCCGCGGCAGACGCCGGAACTGGCCCGCTACTACCCCGGCGATGTGCTGGTGACGGGCTTCGACATCATCTTCTTCTGGGTCGCCCGGATGATGATGCTGGGCATCCACTTCATGGGCGAGGTGCCGTTCAAGACCGTGAACATCCACGGGCTGGTGCGGGACGAGCGCGGCCAGAAGATGTCCAAGTCCAAGGGCAACGTCATGGACCCGCTGGAGCTGGCGGATGCCTATGGCGCCGATGCCCTGCGCTTCACCCTGGCCTCCTTCGCGGGCCCGGGCCGGGATGTGCGGCTCGGCCGGCAAAAGGTGGAGAGCAACCGCGCCTTCGTCACCAAGCTGTGGAACGCCGCCCGCTTCTGCGAGATGAACGGGATCGCGCCGGACCGCTCCTTCGACCCGATGAAGGCCTCCACGCCGCTGGCGCGCTGGATCATCGATGCGGGTAACGCGGCCATCGCCGAGGCGACGGCCGCGCTGGAAGCGTACCGGCTGGATGACTACGCGGCCGCCCTCTACCGCTTCACCTGGGGCAGCTTCTGCGACTGGTTCCTGGAGCTGGCCAAGCCGGCCCTGACCGGGCCGGACGGGGTGGAGAAGGATGAGGCGAAGGGTGCCGCCCAGCACGTGCTGGGGCTGATCCTTCGGCTGGCCCATCCGGTGATGCCCTATGTCACCGAAGAGCTGTGGGACCGCTTCGGCTACGGGCCGGAGGGCAGCCTCATCCGCACCTCCTGGCCCGAGCCCGTGGCCGTGATGGGAGCGGACGCCGCGCGGGCGGAGCTGAACTGGCTGGTGGGCTTCATCTCCGAGGTCCGCACGGTGCGGGCGGAGGTGAACGTGCCGCCCTCCGTCACCGTCCCGCTGCTGGTCCAGGGTGCCTCCGGCGAGACCATGGCCCGTGCGGCGCGCTGGATCGAGCCGATCCGCCGCATGGCCCGCGCGACCGAGGTGGCCTCCCATGAGGGCCCGGCCCCCGCCGGCGTGGCCCAGGCCGTGGTGGGCGAGGCGACGGTCATGCTGCCCCTCGAGGGCGTGGTGGACCTCGCCGCGGAGCGCGCGCGGCTCTCCAAGGAGCACGCGAAGGTGGAGGCCGAGGCCCGGAAGATCGCGCAGAAGCTGGCGAACCCGGACTTCACCAGCCGCGCGAAAGAAGAGGTGGTGGAGGAGACGCGCGAGCGCCTCGCTGGCGCCGAGGCCGAGGCGGCGCGGTTGGCCGCGGCCCTGTCCCGAATCGCGGCCTGATGCGCTTCTTCGACTTCTTCGCGCTAGCAGTGCTGGTGGCCGTGCCCATCCTGTGGTGCCGGTCCCGCCTGCCGCAGCTGAACCGGGAGCCACCGATCACCGACCGGCAGGCGGTGATGATCGGCTGCATCGTCGCCGTGCTGCTCTCGGGCTTCTACGTCTACCGCTACGTGCTGTACCGCTGAGGCGGTTTCTCGTCCGGGGTGGCCGCCATCCCGGACGGGCCAGCCGCGCTTTCTCCGCAACCCAGCCAGGGTCCGGGACTTCTGTCACGAGGCGCCACGGGGCGCATTACCTCGGTGACAATCCCTGATCTGGCGAGGTTCCCATGCCCGACGCGACCACCCTCAGCCCGGCGGAGGAGAGGGCCGACACCCGCAGGCGGGTCTGGGCCATCGTCGGCGGCTCCTCCGGCAACCTCGTCGAGTGGTACGATTTCTACGTCTATGCCGCGACGGCGCTCTACTTCGCGCCTGCCTTCTTCCCGTCGGGCGACAGCACCACGCAGCTGCTGAACTCGGCCGCTGTCTTCGCGGTGGGGTTCCTGATGCGCCCCATCGGCGGCTGGCTATTCGGCACCATCGGGGACCGCTTCGGCCGCCGCACCTCCATGATGATCTCCGTGCTCATGATGTGCTTCGGCTCGCTGATGATCGCGGTGCTGCCCACCTATGCCAGCATCGGCGTGGCGGCCCCCGTGCTGCTGGTGGTGGCGCGGCTGATCCAGGGCCTCTCCGTGGGCGGGGAGTACGGGACCAGCGCCACTTACATGAGCGAGGTGGCGGCCCAGAAGCACCGGGGCTTCTTCGCCTCCTTCCAGTACGTCACGCTCATCGGCGGCCAGCTGCTGGCGCTCTTGGTGCTGGTGATCCTGCAGGGCATCTTCCCGGCCGAGGAGATCCGCGCCTGGGCCTGGCGCATTCCGTTCTTCATCGGGGCGGCGGCCGCCATCGTCGCCCTCTTCCTGCGCCGCGCGCTGCATGAGACGACCACAAAGGCCAGCCGGTCCAAGGAGGGCACGGGGACGATCGCGCTTCTGCTGCGGCACCCCAAGCCGCTGCTGCAGGTCATCCTGCTGACCTCGGGCGGCAGCCTCGCCTTCTATACTTACACGACGTACATGCAGAAGTTCCTGGTCAACACCTCCGGCTTCTCCGCGGAGCGGGCGAGCGTGACCATGACCTTCGTTCTTTTCTGCTACATGTGCCTGCAGCCGCTCTTCGGAGCGATCTCGGACCGCGTGGGGCGCCGGATCTGCCTGATCCTCTTCGGGCTGGGCGGGGCAGTCATGACGGTCCCGCTGCTGACGATGCTGGCGGGCGTCACCTCCTCCGTCAGCGCTTTCGCCATCATCCTCGGCGCTCTTGCGGTGGTCAGCCTCTACACGTCGATCTCCGGCGTGGTGAAGGCGGAGCTCTTCCCGGCGGAAATCCGGGCGCTTGGCGTGGGGCTTGGCTACGCCATCGCGAATTCTCTCTTCGGCGGCACCGCGGAGTACGTGGCGCTGTGGTTCAAGGCGCAGGGAATGGAGAGCAGCTTCTTCTGGTATGTCTCCGGCCTCTGCGTCCTTTCTCTGCTCGCGGCCATCTCCATGCGCGACACGCGGGTGCACGGCCACCTGGCACGGGAAGAGGCGGAAGGGGTGATCCGTTGATCGTCTTTCTCGACTTCGAGGCGAGCGGGCTGGGCAAGCACGGCTACCCCATCGAAGTCGGCTGGGCGGCCGAGGATGGGACGGAGGAGAACCACCTCATCCGCCCCGCCCCGGGCTGGGAGGAGTGGGACGAGGGTGCCGAGGCGATTCACGGCATCAGCCGGGAACGCCTTGAGCGCGAGGGCGAGCCGCACGAGGCCGTAGCGCGGCGGATGGTGGCGGTGCTGACCGGCCACGACCTCTATGTTTCCGCACCTTCCTGGGACGGGCACTGGCTCAGCCTCCTCCTCCGCGCCGCCGGCCTGCCCCGGCACGCCCTGCGGCTGCGGGACACGGAGGAGGCTCGCCAGGGGGCAGCCCTTTCCGCGCTGAAGGCGGCAGGGTTGGACCCGGCGGAGCACAGCGGCGTCTTGGTCTCGATCCTCGGGCAGATGACAGAGCGGGCCGAGAACGGAACCCCTGCTCACCGAGCCATGGAGGACTCCCGGCGGGAGCTTGCCCTGTGGCGCGAGACCCGGCGCCGGATGGACGAGGCGATTGCCGGGCTGAAGGGCTAGGGAAGGGCTGCATTGCGCGCCGCGCCGTTGCGGCAGGCGGTTCGTTGCGCGATACAGCCCGGCGCGAGAGGAAAATGCCCCAGAGGACAATGGATATGCCGGACAACACCTGGGACAAGTCCCGCCTTCCCAGCCGCCACGTGACCGTGGGGCCGGAGCGCGCCCCGCATCGCTCCTACTACTACGCCATGGGCATGACGGAGGAGGAGATCGCCCAGCCGCTGGTGGGCGTCGCCACCTGCTGGAACGAGGCCGCCCCCTGCAACATCGCGCTCAACCGCCAGGCGCAGAGCGTCAAGACCGGCGTGAAGCAGGCCCACGGGTCGCCCCGCGAGTTCACCACCATCACGGTGACGGACGGCATCGCCATGGGTCACCAGGGCATGAAGTCGTCCCTCGCCAGCCGCGACGCCATCGCCGACACGGTGGAGCTGACCATGCGCGGCCACTGCTACGACGCGATGGTCGGGCTGGCCGGCTGCGACAAGTCCTTGCCCGGCATGATGATGGCGATGCTGCGCCTGAACGTGCCCAGCGTGTTCATGTATGGCGGCTCCATCCTGCCCGGCCACTTCAAGGGCAAGGACGTGACGGTCGTGGACGTGTTCGAGGCTGTGGGCATGCACGCCGCCGGCCGCATGTCCGACGAGGAGCTGCACGAGCTGGAATGCGTGGCCTGCCCCAGCGCCGGCGCCTGCGGCGGCCAGTTCACCGCCAACACCATGGCCACCGTGTCGGAGGCGATCGGCCTCGCGCTCCCCGGTTCCGCCGGCGCCCCGGCGCCCTATGAGGACCGCGACAAGTGGGCGGTGGAATCTGGCCGCGCGGTGATGAACCTGCTGCGGAAGAACATCCGCCCGCGCGACATCGTCACCATGGACAGCCTCTACAACGCCGCCCTGATCGTGGGCGCCACCGGCGGCTCCACCAATGCCGGCCTGCACCTGCCGGCCATGGCGCATGAGGCGGGGATCAAGTTCACCCTGCACGACGTGGCGGAGATCATGCGGAAGGCGCCCTATATCGGCGACCTGAAGCCCGGCGGCCGCTACGTGGCCTTCGACGTCTACAAGGTCGGCGGCATCCCCGTAATCGTAAAGGCGCTGCTGGAGGCCGGGCTTCTGCGGGGCGACTGCATGACGGTGACCGGCAAGACGCTCGCGGAGAACCACCGTGAGGTGATCTTCCCGAAGGACCAGGACGTGATCCGCCCCGTTTCCAACCCGCTTTCCGAGACGGGCGGCGTGGTCGGGCTGAAGGGCAACCTCGCCCCGGACGGCGCCATTGTGAAAATCGCCGGCATGAAGGAGCTGCGCTTCGAGGGCACGGCACTCTGCTTCGACCGCGAGGAGGACGCCTTCGCGGCCGTGGAGGCCCGTGCCTACAAGAAGGGCGACGTGATCATCATCCGCTACGAGGGGCCGAAGGGCGGCCCGGGCATGCGGGAGATGCTCTCCACCACGGCCGCCCTCTACGGCCAGGGTGCGGGGGCGGATGTAGCCCTGATCACCGATGGCCGCTTCTCCGGCGCCACCCGCGGCTTCTGCATCGGGCATGTCGGGCCTGAGGCGGCGGTGGGCGGGCCGATCGCGCTGCTGAAGGATGGCGACCGCATCGTGATCGACGCCGGCAAGGGCACGATCGACGTGGACCTCTCCGATGAGGAGCTGGCCCGGCGCAAGGCCGAGTGGAAGCCGCGCAAGACGGACTACAACTCCGGCGCGCTGTGGAAATACGCTCAGCTCGTCGGCCCGGCCCATCTCGGCGCCGTCACCCATCCCGGCGGCGAGGCGGAGACCCACGTCTACGCCGACATTTGATCGGCACGGGGCAGCCATGATCCGGCGGCGCGGTGCGGCAGAGGGCCGCGCCGTGCCAGTCTCCCAGGGATGAGCACGCCGCCTCTCGCCCTGACGATGGGGGACCCTGCCGGGATCGGTGGGGAACTGACCCTGGCTGCCTGGGCGCGGCTGCGCGCCTCAGGCCCCGCCTTCCTGGCGCTGGATGACCCGGCGCGGCTCTCCGCCCTGGCCGCGCGGCTCGGCTGGGACGTGCCGGTCGCGCCCGTCTCCGGCCCGGAGGAGGCGGCGGCGGTCTTCACCGACCGCCTTCCCGTGATGACGATCCGCCTGCCTTCGCCCTCCGTCCCCGGCACGCCGGACCCGGCCAACGCCCCGGCGGTGCTCGGCTCGATCGAGCGGGCAGTCGCCATGGCGGTGGCAGGGCAGGTGGGGGGAGTCGTCACCAATCCCATCAGCAAGGCCACGCTCTACCGCACCGGTTTCGCCTTCCCCGGCCACACCGAGTTCCTCGGCGCCCTTACCGGCACCGCCGAACCGCCGGTGATGCTGCTCGCCTCGCCCATGCTGCGGGTCGTGCCCGTCACCATCCACGTCTCGCTCCGCCGCGCGCTGGATACGCTGAGCACGGCGGAGATCATCCGCACCGGCCTCGCCCTGCACCGCGGCCTGCGGGAGGGCTTCGGCATCGGGAGCCCGCGTATCGCCGTGGCCGGGCTGAACCCCCATGCGGGCGAGGAGGGCGCGATGGGGGACGAGGAGCCGCGGCTCGTCCTTCCCGCCATCCAGGCGTTGCGCGCCGAGGGCGTGGATGCCGTCGGCCCCCTTCCGCCGGACACGATGTTCACCGCCCGCGCCCGCACTGGCTACGACGCCGCCCTCTGCCTCTACCACGACCAGGCGCTGATCCCGATCAAGACGCTGGACATGGATGGCGGCGTGAACGTGACGCTGGGCCTGCCGATCATCCGCACCTCGCCGGACCACGGCACCGCCTTCGGCATAGCCGGGCAGGGCATCGCCGATCCGGGCAGCCTTATCGCCGCCCTCCGCCTCGCGGCCGACATGGCCGCGCGCCGCTTTCCGAAGGCCGCCGCATGATCCCCATCCGCCTCGGCATCAACGTCGATCACGTCGCCACCCTCCGGAACGCCCGGGGCGGGGTGCATCCCGATCCCGTCGCCGCCGCGCGGCTGGCGCTGGCGAACGGGGCGGACAGCATCACCATCCACCTGCGGGAGGACCGGCGGCACATCCGGGACGCCGACTGCACGGCCATGAAGGCCGGCATCACCGCCCCCATCAACCTTGAGATGGCCGCCACGGCGGAGATGCAGGCCATTGCCCTGTTCCTGCTTCCCCATGCCTGCTGCCTGGTGCCGGAGAAGCGGGCGGAGCTGACGACGGAGGGCGGGTTGGACGCCGCCGGGCAGGTGGAAGCGCTGCGGCCGGTGGTCGGCGCCCTCGTGGAAGCGGGGATCCGCGTCTCCCTGTTCCTGGATCCCGATGCGCGCCAGATCGAGGCGGCCGCCCGCCTCGGTGCGAAAGCCGTCGAACTGCACACCGGCACCTTCTGCGAGGCGGCGCCCGGCGCGGCGCGGGACGCGGAACTTGCCCGGCTGCGGGCGGCAGCGGGGCAAGTTGCGGCGCTCGGCCTGGAATGCCACGCCGGGCACGGGCTGGACTACGAGACCGCGCCCCTCCTCGCCGCCATCCCCGAGGTGGTGGAGCTCAACATCGGGCACTTCCTCATGGGCCAGGCGCTGTTCGATGGCATTGGCCCGGCCGTGGCCCGCATGCGGCAAGTCATGGAGGCGGCAAGGCCATGAGCGGGCCGGAGAGCACCATCGCCGAGACCGGCTACGTCTCCCTCTCTGGCGCCGAGGCTCGCCGCAGCTTCGATCCGGCCGGCGCTGCCCTCTCCGGCCCCGCCTGGGCCGGGTTCGCCGCCAGCTGGGACGATCTGCGCCCGGACACCTACATGGCCGATGGCGGCCGCTACCGCCTGCGCCGCCACGCCATCTACACGGCGGCCCCCGGCACGCCGCTCGCCCGCGCGCCGCACGGCCCGCATTTCCAGGCCACCCGCTTCAACACGCTGAACGGCGGCATCGACCGCTGGTTCGAGCCCGTGGCCCAGCCCATCGGGGAGGGGCCGGCCTTGCGGGCCCTGCTGGAGGGTGCAAGGGCCGTTTTCGACCGCCTCGCCCCCGGCGCTACTTGGAAAGTGGAGGTCCATCAGTTCCGCATCGAGGCCCGGCCGGACGAGGCGGGCAAGCCCACTCCGGAGGGGATGCACTCGGACGGGGTGGACTACGTCATGGTGATGATGATCGGCCGCGAGAACGTGGAGGGCGGCGTGACCGGCATCGAGATTGACGGCCGCGAGGCCGCGAGCTTCACCCTCTCAGAGCCCTGCGACGCCGTGCTGCTGGACGACAACCGGGTGAAGCACGGGGTCACCCCCATCCGCCCGATCGATCCCTCCCACCCCGGCCACCGGGACGTGCTCGTGCTGACCTTCCGGAAGACCTGACCGGCCGGGCCGGATGGTCTAGTCCGCGAGGTCGAACAGCACCGGCGCGTGGTCGGAGGGCGTTTCCTCCGATCGCGCCGCGAGGTCCACGAAAGCCCCCGCCAGCCGCTCCGCCAGCTCGGCGCTGAGCAGGGCATGGTCGATCCGAAGCCCCCGGTTCGCCTCGAAGGCCGGGCCGTAGTCCCAGTAGGTCCAGGGCGCATCGCCTGGGTGCAGGGCCCGCAGCGCGTCTGTCATGCCGAGATGGGTGATGGCGCGGAAGGCGGCGCGGCTCTCCGACCGCACCAGGGCGTCCGTGGGTGGCAGGGCGCCGGGGGAGAAGTCCGCGTCCGTCGGGCATACGTTGAAGTCGCCCAGCACGGCATAGGGGGTGAAGGCGTCCAACCGCTCAGCCACACGTGCCCGCAGCCGCGCCATCCAGGCCAGCTTGTAGGCGTAGCCCGCATCGCCTCCCGAGTTGCCGTTGGGCAGGTAGATGCCGGCGATGTTCGCTCCAGCCGCGCGCACCTCCACGAACCGGGCGTGGGTGTCGTCATCCCCGTCCGGCAGCGCCTCGTCCACCACCTCGAAGGGAATCCGGGCCACCACCGCCACCCCGTTCCGCCCGCCAGGCTGGCCCACGGCATGGACTCGGTAGCCCAGGTCGGCCACCTCCATGCCCGGGAACTCCTCCGTCCGGCATTTCAGTTCCTGGAGGAAGATGAGGTCGGGCGAGTGCCGCTCGATCAGCCGGCGCAGATGCGGCATCCGCTTCCGCGCCGAGTTCACGTTGAAGGTGCAGAGTCGCAAAGGGGCGTTCAGACCGAGAAGGAGACGCCGCAGCCGCAGCCGGAGGCCGCGACGGGGTTGCGCACACGGAAATGGGCGCCGATCAGCTCATCCGCCCAGTCCAGTTCCGCCCCGCGCAGCAGGTCCAAGGAGACGGGGTCGATGAAGACCCGCCCCTCGACCACCAGGTCCTCGGCATCGGGTGCGTCGGCCAGGTCGAACTTGTACTGGAAGCCGGAACAGCCCCCGGCCTCGACGGCCAAGCGCAGCCCGGCGGCTGGGCGGCCCTGGGCGGCCGCGATCTCGACCACCTGCGCCAGGGCGGACGGGGTAACGGAGAAAGGGGCGGGCTGGTGGCTGCCGTCCGGCATGGAAACCTCGGGGAACTGGCGATTCACCCCTAAGATAGGCGTTCCACCCGGCTTCTCCAACGCGCGCCAGCCTTGCCGCCCGCGCGGGGCGGGTGCTACGGCCCGCCACACGCCATGGACGCCCCCAACCCCCCAGCCGCCGCGCGCGACCCGCAGGAGCAGGCCCGCCCCGACCTCGCGCGGCCGGACCTTGCGCGACCGGACCTGGCGCCGTGGGCGGTCAAGCCCGGCGCCTCGCGCGGGCGCCTCTACCCGGAGGATGGGGGAGGGGGGCGGTCCCCTTATCAGCGAGACCGGGACCGGATCATCCACTCCACCGCCTTCCGGCGGCTGCAGTACAAGACCCAGGTCTTCATCTACCACGAGGGCGACGCCTTCCGGACGCGGCTGACCCACTCCATCGAGGCGGCGCAGATCGCGCGCTCCATCGCGCGCCAGCTCCATCTGGACGAGGACCTGGCGGAAGCCCTGGCCCTGGCCCACGACCTCGGCCATCCCCCCTTCGGCCATGCGGGGGAGGAGGCGCTGAACGGGGTGATGCGACCGTTTGGCGGCTACGATCACAATGCCCAGTCCCTGAAGGCCGTGACGCTGCTAGAGCACCGCTACGCCGGCTTCGATGGACTGAATCTGACCTGGGAGACGCTGGAGGGGCTGGCGAAGCACAACGGCCCCCTGCGCCGCCCGCCGCCCTACATCGCGGAATACTCCGCCCGCCACGATCTGGAGCTGCACTGCCACGCCAGCGCCGAGGCCCAGGCCGCGGCCATCGCGGACGACATCGCCTACAACAACCACGACCTGGATGACGGGCTGCGCGCCGGTCTCTTCACCCTGGAGGAGGCCTGCCGCCTGCCGCTGGTGGCCGAGGCGCGGGACCTGGCCATGGCGGCCGTGCCCGCCGACACCCCGCTGGACCGGCTGGGCAGCGAGATCATCCGGCGCGTGATCAACCTGATGATCGTGGACGTGACCGAGGAGGCGAAGCGCCGCATCGCCGCGCTGGGGCCGAAGGACGTGTCTGACATCCGGCGCGCTGATCGCCCGGTGGTCTTCTTCTCCGACCGCATGCGCGCCCTGAACCAGGAAACGCGCGATTTCCTCTTCGGCCGCATGTACCGCCACTGGCGGGTGAACCGCACCACACTGAAGTCGAAGCGCGTGCTGCAGGTGATGTTCTCACTGCTGCACGGCCAGCCGGACATGCTGCCCCCCTCCTGGGCGGAGCGCGCGGGCGAGGCGGGATCCCCCCTCGCCGCCCGCACGGTCTGCGACTGGCTGGCGGGCATGACCGACAAGTTCGCCCTCGAAGAATACCGTCGCCTGACGGACCCCCACACTCCCGGCTGACCAGACCCATGACAGACGACATCTTCCGCACGATCCGCGAGGCGGTCGTGACCGAACTCCGCGCCCTGATCCCCGGGCTGGACGAGGCCGTCCTCGCCCGCGTGCTTGTCGAGCCGCCGCGCGACCCATCCCACGGCGACATGGCGACCAACGCCGCGCTGCTGGTGGCCAAGCCCGCCCGCATGGCCCCGCAGAAGGTGGCGCAGGACCTGGCCGCGCGCCTGATCGGGCGGGAGGGCATCGCGGCGGCCGCGCCCGCCGGCCCGGGCTTCGTGAACCTGCGGCTGACGGAGGAGGCGCTGCGGGCGCAGGTTCCCGCCATCCTGCGGGCGGGCGAGGCCTTCGGCGACGGGGCCACGGGGGCCGCGCGGAAGGTGGACGTGGAGTACGTCTCGGCCAATCCCACCGGCCCGATGCATGTCGGGCACTGCCGCGGCGCGGTGGTGGGCGATGCGCTGGCAAACCTGCTGAAGAAGGCGGGCTGGGACGTCACGAAGGAGTACTACATCAACGACGCCGGCGCGCAGGTGCAGGCGCTCGCCTGGGCAGCCTACTGGCGCTACCTCCAGGCCCTCGGCACCCCGATGACGGAGGAGGAGTTCGCGGCGGGCATCCCCGGCGGGCTGCAGTACCGCGGCGAGTATCTGGTGCCGGTCGGGCAGGCGCTGCAGCAGAAGCACGGCGACGCGCTGGCGCCGGGTGGCGTGCCGGCCGATCCCTCCCTGTGGCTGGACACGGTGCGCGAGTTCACCGTGGCCGCGATGATGGACGAGATCCGCGACGACCTCGCCGCGCTGGGCGTGACCCACGACGTCTTCATCAGCGAGGCGGCACTGGTGAGGAGCGGGGAGGCTGACAAGGCCATTGCCGCGCTCGCCTCCCGCGGGCTGGTCTACGAGGGCGTGCTGGAGCCGCCCAAGGGCAAGCTGCCGGACGACTGGGAGCCGCGCGAGCAGACCCTGTTCCGCTCCACCGAGTTCGGCGACGACGTGGACCGCCCGCTCCGCAAGAGCGACGGCAGCAACACCTACTTCGCGAACGACATCGGCAACCACGCCGACAAGATCGCGCGCGGCTTCGATGAGCTGGTGCAGGTCTGGGGCGCCGACCATGGCGGCTACGTGCCGCGCATGAAGGCCGCCGTCGCCGCGCTCTCCGCCGACAAGCCCGTCTCCTTCGACGTGGTGCTGGCGCAGATCGTCAAGGTGGTGAAGGGCGGCCAGCCCGTGCGGATGTCCAAGCGCGCCGGCACCTACGTCACCCTGCGCGACCTGATCGACGAGGTGGGGCGCGACGCCGTGCGCTTCACCATGCTGACCCGCAAGGCCGACGCCCAAATGGAGTTCGACCTGGACGCGGTGGTTCAGCAGAGCCGGGACAACCCGGTCTTCTACGTGCAGTACGCCCATGCCCGTTGCCGCTCCGTCCTACGCCAGGCCGGGGACCCGGCGTCGGCCGATCTGGCCGGGGCGCCGCTGGAGGCGCTGGACGACCCAACCGAGATGGCCCTGATCCGCCGCCTCAGCGCCTGGCCCCGCACGGTGGAGGGCGCCGCCCTGGCGCGGGAACCTCACCGGATCGCGTTCTTTCTCCATGACTTGGCCGCCGACTTTCATCTACTTTGGAACAAGGGGCGCGAGGACACGACCTTGCGTTTCATCCGGGAGGATGAGCCCGAGGCCACGCGCGCGAGGCTTGCCCTCGTCGCCGCGACGGCCACGGTCATCCGCTCGGGCCTCGCGGTGATGGGGGTGACGCCCGTCGAGGAGATGCGGTGAGCGAATTTACGGTTCCGAGCTATCGGGTCCGCCCGCAGAGGGCTGGCTTTCAGGTTCCCTGGCGCATGCTGGCCCTCTCGGGCGCAGTGCTGGGCGCGGCAGCGGTGGGGGGCGGCGTGGTCTGGGGGATCTCCCGCGCCGTGAACCGCACCGTGCCGACCATCGAGGCCGATGCCCGGCCCATCCGCGTGAAGCCGGACGATCCGGGCGGGCTGCGCGTGGCGAACCAGGACGAGCGCATCTTCGAGAGCCAGCGCCGCGGCGGCGCGACGGCGGGCACCACCGCCCGGCTGACGCCGGAGGCGGAGCGGCCGGACGTGAACGCGCTGCGGCAGGCCGCCATCCGCGCCCAGCAGGTCCAACAGGCTGAACAGGCCCGGGCCGCCGCCGCACAGCAGGCTGAACAGGCCCGGGCTGCCGCCGCGCAGCAGGCTGAGCAGGCCAGGGTCGCGCACCAAGCCCAGGCTCAGCCAGCGGTTGCCCAGCCCTCGGCTACCCAGCCCGCGCCGGAGGCAGCGCCGTCCAGGCCACCGCTAGTCAATCCCAGCGTCGGCCAGCAGCTTGCCGCCCGCATGCCCGCGCCGCCGCCTCAGCCAGCGCCCCAGGCGCAGCCCGCACAGCAGCAGGCCCCGGCCGCGCCGCCAATCACCCCGCCGCCCATGCCGGCCAACGCGCCCGTCCGTGGCGGACGCTTCGTCGTCCAACTCGGCGCCGTCACCTCGGAGGAGGCGGCGCAGGGCGAGTGGGCGCGGCTGCAGGGCCGCATCCCCGAGTTGGCGGGCCGCCAGCCCGTCATCACCCGCGTGGACCGGGGAGACCTGCCGCCCATGTGGCGCATCCGCACGGGCGGGCTGCCGGACGACAAGGCGGCGCAGGCCCTCTGCACCTCGGCCAAGGCCAAGGGCGCGCCCTGTGCCGTGATCGGCGGATGAGGGCGCGCGCGGCCGTCATCGGCCTCTCCGGCCTTTCGCTCACGCCCGAGGAGGCCGCGCTGCTGCGCGCGACCCCGCCCGCCGGCGTGATCCTGTTCCGCCGGAACGTGAACAACCCCTCCCAGCTCTCCAACCTCACCGCCACCGTGCGGGAGATCCTGGGAGAGGTGGCACCGATCCTGGTGGACCAGGAGGGGGGGAGGGTGGCCCGGCTTCGCCCACCCTACTGGCCCTCCTACCCACCGGCCGCGAGCTTCGAGGGAGGCCCCGAGGCGAGGGCTGCCGCCAATGCCGCCCTTCTCGGCGCGCACTGCGCCGCCATGGGCCTGGACGTGGTCTGCGCCCCCTGCCTGGACCTGCGCCTGCCCGGCGCGCACGACGTCATCGGCGACCGCGCCTTCTCCTCCGATCCGGTCGAGGTGGCCCGGCTGGGAGAGGCATGGATCGAAGGGCTGATGGCCGCCGGCTGCATCCCCGTGATCAAGCACATCCCCGGGCATGGCCGGGCCACGGCGGACAGCCACGAGTCGCTTCCCCGCGTGGAGGCGGACCGTGCGGCGTTGGAGGCGGACATCGCTCCCTTCCGCGCCGTCTGCGCCCGCGACGCCGGGCGGCATCTCTGGGCGATGACGGCGCATGTCACCTATGAGGCGCTGGACCCCGCGCTGCCCGCCACCCTTTCCGCCGAGGTGATCGGCCGCACCATCCGCGGCGAGATCGGCTTCGAGGGGGTGCTGGTCTCAGATGACCTGGTGATGGGCGCTTTGGGCGGCTTCAGCGGGAACCTGGCGGCAATGTCGCTCGCGGCCGGCTGCGACCTCGTGCTCCACTGCAACGGGGTGCTCGCGGACACGGCGGCCCTGCTGCGGGACTGCCCGGCCCTGTCGCCCCGTGCGGCGGAGCGGATGGCGCTAGCGCGGCAGGCGGCGCTCGCGGCCCGCCCGCCGGCCCGGGCTGCGGCGGCCGGTCGTCCCGCGCCCGCCGCCCCCCACGCCCTGACCGACGCCTGACGGCACGGCGTAGCCCCGGACGGACCCCCACATGGACTGGCTCCCGGATTTCGCGGCGGCCGCGCTCGCCGCGATCCTCGCCATCACCCTGCACGAGGCCGCCCACGGCTACGCCGCCCGGGCGCTGGGCGACGACACGGCGGCGCGGATGGGCCGCCTCTCGCTCAACCCACTGCGGCACGTGGACCCGGTGGGGACTCTGCTCGTCCCCGGCCTTCTGCTCGTCTCCCAGCTGCTCGCCGTCGGGCGGGTGGAAGTGATGTTCGGCTGGGCGAAGCCGGTCCCGGTCGATATCCGGCGCCTCCGGAACCCGCGCTTCGGCATGGTGCTGGTGGCCGCGGCGGGGCCGGCGATGAACGTGGCCATCGCCTTCGCCGCCGCGATCCTGCTGCACCCGCTGCAGGGGCCGGGGACCGACAACCTGATGGACTGGATCGAGAGCTTCCTGATCCTCTCCCTCATCGGCAACCTCGTGCTCGCCGCCTTCAACCTGCTGCCCATCCCGCCGCTGGATGGCGGCCGCATCGTCGGGGGGCTGCTGCCGCCGGCCATCGGCGTGCCCTATCTGCGGCTGGAGCGGTTCGGGCTGTTCATCGTCCTCGGCCTGATCTTCCTCCTCCCAATGCTGGTGCCGGGGCTGGACCCGCTCCGCAGCCTCGTCGGGCGGGTGGTCTTCCCCGTGGCGCGCGGCATCCTCGACCTCACCGGGCACTCGGGATGAGCGCCGCGGCCGAGCCTGCCCTCGTCGTCACGCTGGAGGGGTTTGAGGGTCCGCTGGACCTGCTGCTCGACCTCGCGCGGGCGCAGAAGGTGGATATCGCGAAGATCTCCATCCTCTCCCTCGTGGACCAGTACCTCGCGGTGATCGAGGGCGCGCGGCGGGTGCGGCTGGAGATCGCGGCGGACTGGCTGGTGATGGCCGCCTGGCTCGCCTGGCTGAAGTCCCGCCTCCTCCTGCCCGACGACCCGGCCGGGGAGGAGGACGCGGAAGCCCTGGCCGAGGCCCTGGCCGACCGGCTGCGGGAGCTGGAGAGGATGCGCGAGGCCTCTGCCTGGCTTCTCCGCCGCCCGTTCCTAGGCCGCGACGTGATGGGCCGCGGCGCGCCGGAGAACCTGGTGCTGGAGGACCGCTCCGCGCTCGCGGCCGATCTCCCGGGATTGCTGCGCGCCTACCAGGACATCCTGCGCCGTGCCGCCGCGCGACGGCCCTACCGGCCCCGCCCGCGCAGGCTGTGGACGGTGCAGGACGCGCTGACCCGGCTGCGCGGGCTGGTGGGGGCAACGCCCGGCTGGGCCGAGCTCTCCCGCTTCCTGCCCGAGGCCGAGATGGACCCGGTGGAGCGCCGCGCCGCCCTGGCCAGCACCCTTATCGCCGGGCTGGAGATGGCGAAGACCGGTATGGCCGAGCTTCGGCAGGACGCACCCTTCGCTCCTATCCTCCTGCGCCCCGGCGCCACCGAGACCGCCGATGTCGCCTGATCCCGATCTGCCCCAGCCCGAGTCGCCCGAAGCCGGGCTGCCCACCCCCCCGGAACCGGAACCCGCACCCGCTGAATCGCATGAGGCGGACCTGCCAGACCCGCTTCCCGACCGATCCGGCGAGGCGGGCGATCGCCGGCCGCATGCCGAGGCGGTTGGAGATGATGCGGAGCCGCCCGCCGCGGTGCCGCCCGAGGCCCTTCGCCTGGCGGAAGCGATGGTTTTCGCCTCTGCCACCCCGGTCACCGCCGCCCGGCTCGCGCCCTTGCTGCCGCCGGGCGTGGGCGCGGCCGAGACCCTGGCCGCCCTGGCGGCCGCCTATGAGGGGAGGGGAGTGACGCTGGTGAACGTGGCTGGCGGCTACGCCTTCCGCACCGCGGAGGACCTCGCGCCGGTCCTCACGCGTGTCGTCGAGGTGCCGCGCCGCCTTCCGCGCGTGGCGATGGAGGCCCTCGCCATCATCGCCTGGCATCAGCCGGTGACGCGGGGCGAGATCGAGGAGTTCCGCGGCACGGCGCTTTCCCAGACCACGCTGGAGATCCTGCTTGAGAACGCGCTGATCGCCCCGCGCGGCAAGAAGGAGGCGCCAGGGCGCCCGACCCTTTGGGCCACCACGCCCAAGTTCCTGGAGCAGTTCGGCCTCGCCTCGCTCCGGGACCTGCCGAAGCGGGAGGAGTTGATGCCGGACCCCGGCCTTCCGATGCCCGCGCCGGGGCCGGAACCCGTCGCGCCGCGGACCGACAGCGGTGGGGACGAACAGGCCGGCGAGGTCGGGGAGGAACAGGCCGATAAGGGCGGTGATCAGCCGGCCGGGGACGCCCCGGAGGCACAGGCGGGGCAGCCGGCTTCGTAACCGAGCGCGTCTCGGCTTCCATCCTGGCCCGCGCGGGCCCATCTTCGGTTGCCCGCCCCATTTGTCGTGCGGGCGAGTTCTGCTAACGGAGGCGACCCCCGCGAGGGTCCGGTACCACCGGAATCCCGCCCCGGGTGATCGGAGAGACATGTTCGACCTCGCCTGGTCCGAGATCGCCCTCATCGCCGTCGTCGCGGTGGTGGTGATCGGTCCAAAGGACCTTCCCGACGCCGTCCGCGGCGTCGCCCGCGGCATCCAGAAGCTGCGCCGCATGGCCGGCGAGTTCCAGGGCCACCTGGACGAGGTGGTGCGCGAGGCGAAGCTGGAGGACGTGCGCGACCAGATCCGCGACATCCGCAACTTCGACCTGAAGTCCACCATCGAGAAGGCGGTGGACGAGGACGGATCGCTGACGCGCACGATGCGGGAGGACCCCTTCCGCGCCCCGCCGCCGCCGACCTCCGACATTGCCCCGGCCGCGGGCACCGAGGCGACGCTGCCCGACGCTCCGCCGCCCACCGACGCGACCGCGCCCGCGCCGGAGGTGACGGCCGCCGAGGCCGCGGCGGATACGCCCGACGCCACCCCGCCTGCCCCGACGCCGCAGCCCGCGACGACCGCGAGCCCTGCCACGGGCCATTCGGCCGAGGCTTCCGGCTTCTCCCCCATCCCGGAGCCGGCGCCCGCGACGACCCCGGCCGCCCATCCGGCACCTGGGGCGGAGACGCCGCCGCGCCCCGCCGCCCACACCGCCTGACGAAGAAAAGCCCGACCGCCAGTGTCCCGCGACCCGGAAGATACGATCGACGACAAGCCCATGCCGTTGATCGACCACCTGCTTGAGCTGCGTACGCGGCTCCTGTGGTCGATCGGCGCCTTCGGGATCGCCTTTGCGTTCTGCTACTACTTCTCCACCCAGATCTACGGTTTCCTGGCCCGGCCACTCGCCGAGATCCTGGTGCAGCAAGGCGGTGGCGAGCGGCGGATGATCTTCACCGCGCTCTACGAGGCCTTCTTCACCTATTTGAAGGTGGCCTTCTTCGGTGCGGTCTTCTTCAGCTTCCCGATGTGGGCGACGCAGCTCTGGCTGTTCATCGCGCCCGGCCTGTACAAGAGCGAGAAGAAGGTCATCACGCCCTTCCTCATCGCCTCGCCGGTACTCTTCGTCGCCGGGGCGTCACTGGCCTACTACTTCATCTTCCCGCTCGCCTGGAAGTTCTTCATCTCATTCGAGACGCCCACCGGCGGCGGCGGCCTTCCCGTGCAGCTCGAGGCGAAAGTCTCCGAGTACCTGTCCCTCGTCATGCACATGATCCTGGCCTTCGGGATCGCCTTCCAGCTGCCCGTCCTGCTCACCCTTATGGCACGGGTGGGCATCGTCAGCGTGGAGCAGCTCCGCAAGGGCCGGCGCTACGCCATCGTCGGCATGTTCGTGGCCGCGGCGGTGATGACGCCGCCGGACATCATCAGCCAGATCGGCCTCGCCGTGCCGCTGATCCTGCTCTACGAGCTGTCCATCCTGGCCGCCGTCTGGATGACGCCGAAGCCCAAGCCTCCCGTCACGTAAGGCGACCCTCATGCACGATATCCGGGCCGTCCGCGCCGATCCGGCCGCGTTCGACGCCGCGCTCGCCCGCCGGGGCCTGCCGCCTGCCTCGGCCGAGCTGCTGGACCTCGATTCCGGCCGCCGCGCTGCCCAGACCACGGCGCAGGAGGCGCAGGCCCGCCGCAACGCCCTGGCGCGGGAGATCGGGCAGGGAAAGAAGGCCGGCGCCGACACCGCCGCGCTGGAAGCGGAGGCGACCGAGCTCCGCGCCCGGATGGAAGGGCTGGACGCCGAGGCCAAGGCCGCCGAGGCCGCCCAGACCCGAATCCTTGAGGCGCTGCCCAACATCCTGGACGCCGACGTGCCGGACGGGGCGGACGAGTCGTCCAACGTGGTGCTGAGCCAACACGGCGAGGTGCCAGAGCTCCCCTTCACCCCGAAGCAGCACTTCGAGCTGGGCGAGGCGCTCGGGGGAATGGATTTCGCCACTGCCGTGAAGCTGGCGGGCAGCCGTTTCACCGTGCTGCGCGGCCCGCTGGCCCGGCTGGAGCGCGCGATCGGCCAGTGGATGCTGAACCTCCACCTGGACGAGCACGGCTACACCGAGACAGTGGTACCTCTCCTGGTGAACGACGCCACCATGTACGGCACCGGCCAGCTGCCGAAATTCGCGGACGATCTGTTCCGCACCACTGATGACCGCTGGCTGATCCCCACGGCCGAGGTTCCCCTGACCAACACGGTGCGGGAGGAAATCGTGCCGGAGGCGGCGCTGCCGATCCGCATGGCCGCCCTCTCCCCCTGCTTCCGGTCCGAGGCAGGTTCGGCCGGGCGGGACACGCGCGGCATGATCCGGCAGCACCAGTTCAGCAAGGTGGAGATGGTCTCCATCACCGCCCCGGACGCCTCCGCCGACGAGCACGAGCGGATGACCCGCTGCGCGGAGCGAGTGCTAACGGAGCTGGGCCTCGTCTGGCGCAGGATCCTCCTCTGCGCGGGGGATACGGGTTTCGGCGCCTCCAAGACCTTCGACCTGGAGGTGTGGCTGCCCGGGCAGGGGGCGTGGCGGGAGATCTCCTCCTGCTCCAACTGCCGGGACTTCCAGGCCCGCCGGATGAACGCCCGCATGAAGCCGAAGGAGGGGAAGGGGAACCTGTTCCTCCACACCCTAAACGGCTCCGGTGTCGCGGTGGGGCGTGCCCTGATCGCGGTGATGGAGACGCACCAGCAGGCGAATGGCTCCATCACCGTGCCGCCGGTGCTGCGCCCCTACATGGGCGGGATGGCGGCAATCCCGGCCCCTTGAAGCCGGGCATTGCTTCCGGGCCCGCGGCCCCATAGGTTGCGGCGGTCTCGCGGGGTGTGGCGCAGCCTGGTAGCGCGCCTGTTTTGGGTACAGGAGGCCGTGGGTTCGAATCCCGCCGCCCCGAATTGACGAGACCCCCTTTTGGCGGCCCCGCCGTCTGGAGTGCCTGGCATGAGATTCGCCCGCATCTACTCGCCGCCCAAGAGCGCCATGCAGTCCGGCCAGGGCCGCACGGATGAGTGGGTGCTTGAATTCGCCCTCAGCGAGCGGAAGCTGATCGATCCGCAGACCGGCTGGTACGGCTCCGGCGACACCGGCCGCCAGGTGCGCCTGCGTTTCGACACGCTGGAGGATGCGGAGGCCTACGCCAAGTCGGAGGGCATCACCTACGAGGTGGAGGCCCGGCGCCAGCGTCCGGCCATCCGCCCCAAAGCCTATGCCGATAATTTCCGCACGGACCGGCTCTCCAACTGGACCCACTAGAGAGCCGGACCGCCCGGTGAAGCACCCTTAGCTCAACTGGATAGAGCAACCGGCTTCTACCCGGTTGGTTGGGGGTTCAAGTCCCTCAGGGTGCGCCACCAGGGTGGCTGGAACTGCTCCGGCCGTATCAGGCGGCTTCCTTCGCCGCCATCTTGTTGACCTGGCCATTGGCCATCTTGTTCAGCAGCGCGTCGGTCTGCTTCTCCTCGTCCAACGTCGCCTTCAGCAGCTCGGCCACTTCCTTCTTGCCCGTGGCCTTGGACCAGGCGAGCAGCGCGCCGTAGCGGGCCATTTCGTAGTGCTCCACGGCCTGGGCGCAGGCGATGATCCCGGCGTCGCGCACGGCGCTGGGCTCCTTCGCTTCCTCGATCAGCTCCTCGAACTCGGCGTTCAGCCCGTTCATCGCCTCGCAGGTCACGCCCTGCGGGCGCTTGCCGATCGCCTCGAACACCTGCTTCAGGCGCTCGATCTGGCCCGTCGTCTGCTCCTTGTGGAGCATGAAGGCGTCGCGCAGCTCCGGCGTCTGGGCCGCCTTCGCCATCTTGGGCAGCGCCTTCAGGGCGAGCCGCTCGGCGTAGTAGATGTCCTTCAGCGTGCTCAGGAACAGGTCGTCGAGGCTTTTCACGCCGGCCATGGGTCGCTCCATGTTAAGTGGCTGAATCCCGGGGCCGTTTGGCTCCAGTTGCAGGCCGGAACGCAGCGGCGGTTGCAGCGATGCACCTCGTCGCGCGCGCAGGGGCGGCGCCGGCCGGCAGCGGCTGAGTCCGCGCCTCATCACCACACGCCAAACCGTTGTGGCACCTGCGGCGGCGGCGGCGCGTGCCGCGCGGGCGCGGCCCCGCGCTCACACAGGCGTGTTCCGTCGCGCCGTGATCAAGGCCCCGCGGCGGCGCGCATCCAGGTGCTGGTCACGTGCGCGCAGGGCTTCTCCTCGCCCTCGGCCCGCATCCAGACCTCGGCGTAGAGGCTCGTCCGGCCGCGGCGGACGATCCGCACCTCCGCGAGCACGCCCTTGTCCCCGGCGGGGCGGAGCAAGGCGATCTGCAGGTTGGCGGTGCGGGTCAGGTCCGCGGCCCCGGTCGCCAGCAGCTCCGGCACCCAGATCGCCACGTCCGCCAGGGTCAGCAGGGCAGGGCCGGAGGCTGTCGCGCCGGGACGGAGCGAGAGCGGGGAGGGCGGCAGGCGCAGCAGAGCCGAGGCCGCATCGCCGCGCAGCACCTCGATGCCAAGCGCCCCGGCCAGTGGCACGCCCTCCCGCACCCGGGCTGTGAGCTCCTCTGGCGTCACGCGTGGCTCCCTTGTTGGTTCCGTCCCGCGCCGGATAGAAGCATCGCCTGATCCGCGAGGGGAGCCGCCGCGCCATGAAGACCCGTGCCGCCGTCGCCTGGGAGGCGAACAAGCCGCTCACCATCGAGACCGTGGACCTCGAGGGCCCGAAGCCCGGCGAGGTGCTGCTGGAGATCATGGCCACCGGCGTGTGCCACACCGATGCCTATACGCTGTCCGGCCTGGATTCGGAGGGCAAGTTCCCCTGCATCCTCGGGCATGAAGGGGCGGGGATCGTGCGCGAGGTGGGCGCGGGCGTGACGAGCGTGAAGCCCGGCGACCACGTGATCCCGCTCTACACGCCGGAGTGCCGGAATTGTAAGACCTGCCTGTCCCAGCGCAGCAACCTTTGCACGGCGATCCGCGGCACCCAGGGCCAGGGCCTGATGCCGGACGGCACCAGCCGCTTCTCCTGCGAAAACCCGAACAAGCCGGTCTGGCACTACATGGGCTGCAGCACCTTCTCCAACTTCACCGTCCTGCCAGAGATCGCGGTGGCGAAGGTGCGGGAGGACGCACCCTTCGATAAGATCTGCTACATCGGCTGCGGCGTCACCACCGGCATCGGCGCGGTGATCTACACGGCGAAGGTGCGGCCCGGCTCCAACGTCGTCGTCTTCGGCCTGGGCGGCATCGGGCTGAACGTGATCCAGGGCGCGCGCATGGTTGGCGCAGACCGGATCATCGGCGTGGACCTGAACCCCGCCAAGGCGGAGATGGCCCGCAAGTTTGGCATGACCCACTTCGTGAACCCGGATGAGGTCGGCCGCGACAAGGTGGTGCAGGCCATCCAGGACCTGACGGATGGCGGCGCCGACTACTCCTTCGAGTGCGTGGGCAACGTGAACACCATGCGCCAGGCGCTGGAGTGCTGCCACCGCGGCTGGGGCGAGAGCATCATCATCGGCGTCGCGCCTTCCGGCACGGAGATCAGCACGCGCCCGTTCCAGCTCGTCACCGGGCGCGTTTGGAAGGGCTCCGCCTTCGGCGGCGCGCGCGGGCGCACGGACGTGCCGAAGATCGTGGACTGGTACATGGAGGGGAAGATCGACATCGACAGCCTGATCACCCACACGATGCCGCTGGACGAGATCAACACCGCCTTCGACCTGATGCACGAGGGCAAGTCGATCCGCTCCGTCGTTACCTTCTGATCGCAGGGCCGGAAACCATGGACCAGCGCCCCATCCCCGCAGTTTTCATGCGGGGCGGCACGAGCAAGGCGCTGATGTTCCACGCGCGGGACCTGCCGCCGGAGCGGGAGGCGTGGGAGCCCATCCTCACTGCCGCCCTCGGCAGCCCCGATCCCTATGGCCGCCAGCTGGACGGCATGGGCGGTGGCGTCTCCTCCCTCTCGAAGGCCTGCATCCTCGGCCCGCCCACGCGGGCGGATGCGGACCTGGACTACACCTTCGCCCAGGTCCAGATCCGTGAGGCGCGGGTGGAGTGGCGGCAGAACTGCGGCAACATGTCCTCCGCCATCGGCCCCTTCGCCGTGGAGGAGGGGCTCGTCCGTGTGCCGGACGGCGATGTGGTGGTCCGCATCCACAACACGAACACCGCGAAGATCATCCACGCGCATTTCGCCGTATCGGGCGGGATGCCCCGCTACGCCGGCGACCTTGCCATTCCCGGCGTATCCGGCACGGGCGCGCCGATCCGGCTGGACTTCCTCGAACCCGGGGGCGCCAGCACCGGGCGGCTGCTTCCCACCGGCCGGCCGCTGGACGTGCTGACGCTGGAGGACGGATCCCGCATCGAGGCCTCGCTGGTGGATGCGGCCAACGCCTGCGCCTTCGTGCGCGCCAGCGACATCGGGCTGGAGGGCACGGAGCTTCCCGAGGCGATTGAGGCGCGCGGCGACGTCATGGCGCGGCTGCAGGCGATCCGTATCGCCGCTTCCGTGGCGATGGGCATCGCGCCGGATGCGGCGGCGGCGCGCGGCATCGCCGCCATCCCCTTCGTCGGCTTCCTCAGCCCCGCCGCTGCCTTCACGGACCTCACGGGAACCGGCCTGCCCGCCGGGGCCATGGACCTCGCCGCACGGATCATCTCCAACGGCCAGCCGCACCGCGCCCTGCCGCTGACGATCTCGCTCTGCACCGCGGTGGCCGCCCGCATCGGCGGCACCATCGCGCAGGAATGCTTGTCCCCCGGCGCGGGGGAGGGGCCGCTCCGGCTCGGCATGCCCTCCGGCATCCTCACCGTCGGCGCCGATGTCGGGCTGGATGCCGCTGGCGCCTGGCACGCCCGCGCCGGCTCCTTCTACCGCACGGCACGCCGCCTCTTCGACGGGCGGGTCTGGGTGCCCGCCTCGGCCTGATCAGCCGGGTAGGCTTCCCGGCGGCAGCGCGGCGGCGTGGTCGTGCACGCCGCCCGCCGTGCTGATCCACACGCTCTCCCGATGCGCCGCGACATGCGCCAGCGCCCGGCGCAGCGCCCGCATGCGGTAGGGCTGGCCGACGATGTAGGGGTGCAGCGCGATCCCCATCACCTGTGCCACCCCGTCCCGCACCTGGCGCAGCCGCTCGTCGAAATCCGCCACGATCATCTCCGCGAAGTCGGCGGCGCTGTCCTTGCGCGCAATGATGGCGGGGATGTCGTTCACCTCCTGCGGGTAGGGGATGGCCATGATCCGTCCCGCCCGGGTGGCGTGCCAGATCGGCTGGTCGTCGCTGCACCAGTTCAGCGTGTAGCGGTAGCCCGCCTCGGCCAGGAGGTCGGGCGTCACCCGGCTCTCCGCGATCCAGGGCGAGAGCCAGCCGCGCGGCGGCGCGCCCTCGTTCCGCGCGATGGCCGCCGTGGCCTCCTCGATCAGCGCCCGCTCCTCCACCTCGGCCAGCACCGATTGCCGCTCGGAGTTCGTGCGGCCGTGGCCGGCGATCTCGTCGCCTCGCGCCCTGTGGGCGGCCACCAGATCCGGCGCGTGCTCGTACATGGCGCTGTTAAGCAGCACCGTGCAGGGCAGGGATAGCTCGTCCAGGGTTTCGATCAGCCGCCAGGCCCCCACCCGGTTCCCGTAGTCACGCCAGGCGTGGTTCAGCACGTCCGGCTGCGGCCCACCCCCGCTGTTCGCACCGGGGGCGAGCTCCGCCCCCAGCCCCTCGCCGAAGGCGAAGTGCTCCAGGTTCACCCCCAGATACACGGCCAGCCGCGCCCCGTTCGGCCAGGACCATTGCGGCCGCCCGCGCCAGGGATGGTAGTCGTGCCGGCCATGGGTGGGGAGCATCGCGGGGCCTCGCAGAGGGAACCCAGCCGCGGATGCAGCCCCCGTGCCGCCGGCCAACCTTGATCGCCCGTGCCCCATTCGCCCGGCGCGGAGCCGTCCCGCATTCCGCGCCGTGACACTTTGCCGTAGAACCCCCATCCGATGCCCAGACGCGCCGGCAAAGACCCCCAGCAGGCCCAGGCCCGTGCCCTCCTCGCCGCCGCGGCGCGGGAAGGGCGCGCTGCCCTGCTGCCGCCGGTCCTGCTCGGCCTGGCGGCTACCGTCTGCGGGATCGCCCAGGCCTGGATGGTGGCGCGGCTGCTCACCGCCCTGCTGGGCTACGGTGAGGCGGGGTGGGACGTGCTGGCCGCCGCCGCCGCCCTGGCCCTGCTGCAGGTCGGGCTGAACGTTGCGCAGGAATCCATGGCCGCCCGTGCGGGGGAGGCGACGCGCGCCACCCTGCGCCACCGCCTCTTCTCCCGCCTCCTCGCCGAGAGGCCGGGCAGCCGGCCCGCGGGGGAGGGCGCCTCCCTCGCGGTGGACCGGGTGGAGGCGATGGAGGGCTACTTTGCCCGCTGGATGCCCGCCGCCGCCCTGGCCATCGCCGCGCCGCTCCTCGTCGCCCTTGCCGCCGCCCTGGCGGACCCGCTGAGCGGCGTGATCCTGATGGCGGCCGGGCTGATGGTGCCGCTGGGCATGGCGCTCTCCGGCATCGGCGCCGCCGTGGCCAGCCGGCGGCAGTTCGATGCCCTGCAGCAGCTTTCCGGCCGCTTCCTGGATCGGATGCGCGGCCTGCCCACCCTCGTGCTCTTCCGCCGGCAGGAGGACGAGGCACGGGCCCTGGACCGGGCGGCGCAGGAGCTGCGCGCGCGCACGATGAAGGTGCTGCGCCTCGCCTTCCTCTCCACTGGCGCGTTGGAGCTGATCGCCGCGGCGGTGCTGGGGTGCCTGGCCTGGCGCCACGGCGGGCTGGCGGCGGCGGGGCACCCCATGCCGCAAGCCGCGCTATTCTGCCTGCTGCTCGTGCCTGCCTTCTTCGCGCCCTTCCGGGCCTTCTCCGTCGCCTATCACGAACGCCTCTCCGCCCAGGGCGCGGCCGCGGCCCTGGCCCCGGTTCTGGCCGCCGAGGAGTTGGCCGGGTTGCGGTTGGAAGAGGTGCCGCCGAGCGTGACGCTGGTGGTGGACCACCTTTTCCACCGCCCGGATCCCGCACGCCCCATGGCGCTGGAGGATATCTCCTTTCGCGTCCTTCCCGGCGAGGCCCTCGTCCTCTCCGGCCCCAGCGGCGCGGGAAAGTCCACGATCCTGAAGCTGCTAATGGGCTTTGCCGCGCCTAATTCCGGCCGCATCGCGCTGAACGGGCGGGACGCCCTGGCCCTGGCACCCACCGAGCGGCGGCGCCTGATCGCCTATCTGCCCCAGCGCCCCGTTCTGCTGCGCGCTACCCTGCGGGAGAACATCCGCCTCGCCCGGCCGGAGGCGGATGACGCCGCGGTGGAAGCCGCTGCCCGCGCAGCGCAGGTGATGAGCTTCGCGGAGGGCCTGCCACAAGGCCTGGACACGATGGTGGGTGAGGGGGGCCACGGCCTTTCGGGCGGGCAGCGCCTGCGCGTGGCCCTGGCCCGGGCCTTCCTGCGCGACGCGCCGCTGATCCTGCTGGACGAGCCCACCGCCCACCTGGACCCTGCGACCGAGGCCGAGGTGCTGGAGAGCCTGCGCCGCCTCTGCACCGGGCGCACGGCCGTGATCGCCAGCCATTCGGCCGCCCTCCGCGCCCGCTTCCCGAAAGTGCTGGAACTGGATGAGGGCCGGGCGGTGCCGCCGCGCCGGGCGGCCGCCCCATGAGCCCCGCGCGCGACCTTCTCCGCGTCCTCGGCCTTTGGCGGCCGCGCGCCGGGTGGCTGGTCTTCGGGGCGCTGGTCTCCTGCGCCTCGGCCCTCGCCGGATTGGCGCTGCTGGCCCTGGCCGGAAGCGGCGTCTCGAGCGGCCTGGCGACGGGCACGCTGGCTGCCGGTGCTGGGGCGCTGATCCTGCTGCGCCCCCTGATCCTCCTGCGCCCCCTGCTGCGCTGGGGGGAGCGCATGGCGACCCATGAAGCGACCTTCCGCGCCCTTGCGGATACGCGAAGCTGGTTTTTCCGCCGCCTTGCCGGCCGGCTTTCCGCCGGCCCCGGCCTCACCCGCTCCGGTGACCTGCTCGGTCGGCTGGTGACGGACGTGGAGGCGCTGGACGGCCTCTATCTCCGCGCCCTGGTGCCCATGGCAGCCGCTGCCTCGGTGGTCCTCGCCGTAGCGATCATCCTCGGCGGCCTCTCGCCGGCCCTCGCTGTGATCGTCGCCCTGCCGCTCGCGCTCGCCCTGCTGCTTCCCGTGCTCGTTGCCCCGTTCGCCGCCCGTGCCGCTGCGGGGTTGGCCAATGCCACGGGAACCCTGCGTGCCGAGGCTGCCGAGCCGCTGACGGCCATGGAGGACATCCTCGCGGCAGGTGCCGAGGGCCGCGCCCTCGCCCGAGTGGAGAGTGCCGCGGCCGGGATGGACGCCGCGCGCCGGCGCGTGACCCGCGCGGGCTCGCTCGGCGCGGCCACGGGCACGCTGCTCACCCAGTCGGCGCTGCTCGGTGCCCTGGCCTGGGGCCTGGCCCAGGGCAGCGCCGCGGCTGCCGCGGTGGTGGTGGCCCTCTTTCTTGTCCTGGCCGCGACGGACGCGCTGGGCGCCCTGCCGCGCGCCGGCGCCGCCCTTGCGCTGGCAGGGGCCGGGGCCCGGCGCCTGCTGGAGGCGGCGGACCAGCCCGTGCCCGTGCCGGACCCGCCCGTCTCGGCCATGCCCGCCGGCCACGCCATCAGCGTGCGGGACCTGCGCTTCGCCTGGGCGCCGGACCGGATGCCCGTCTTCGACGGGCTCTCGCTCGACCTGCCGGAGGGGGCGCGGATCGCCCTTCTCGGGCCCTCCGGCTCGGGCAAGTCCACCCTGGCCGCGCTGCTGCTGAAGCTTGCCGCGCCGCAGGCCGGCAACATCACCCTGGGCGGCGCCGACTACGCCACCCTCTCGGCCGATACCGTCCGGTCCCGCATCGCCTGCCTCACGCAGGAGGCGACGCTCTTCGACGACAGCATCGCCGCCAATCTCCGCCTCGCCTCGCCTGAGGCGACGGACGACGCGCTCTGGGCCTCGCTCGAGAAGGCGCGCATCGCGGATCTGGTTCGTGCCCTGCCCGAAGGGCTCGAGACGCGCTGCGGGGAGGCCGGCGCCCGCTTCTCCGGCGGGCAGGCCCGGCGGATCGCGCTCGCGCGGGCGCTGCTCTCCCCGGCCTCCGTCATCATCCTGGACGAACCCACGGCCGGGCTGGACGCGGCAACGGAGCGCGCCTTCCTGGAGACGCTGGACACGGCCCTCGGTGGCCGAAGCGCCATTCTCATCACCCATCGCCTGATCGGGGTGGAGCGGCCGACGCGCATCCTGCGCCTCGCCGGCCGCCAGGCCTTGCCCGCCATGGCGTGAGGCGCTTCGTTGCGGGTCCGGCCCCTGCTACACGCGCTCCCGCCGCACCATCTGATCGCCGCACCATGCCTCGCCCCGCCTGCCCAGCCGCATCCCCCGCGATCCCGACCGCCTGCCCGCCCGCCGCTGAGGGGGCGGCATGACCGCAAACCCGCGCGCCGTTCTGCACGACGTCTTCGGCTTCACGGATTTCCGCGGCCGGCAGGCCGAGATCGTGGAGCATGTGGTAGGCGGCGGCTCCGGCCTCGTCCTCATGCCCACGGGCGGTGGCAAGTCGCTCTGCTACCAGGTGCCGGCCCTTTGCCGCCCGGGGCTGGGGGTCGTCGTCTCGCCCCTGATCGCGCTGATGGAGGATCAGGTGGCCGCCCTGCGCCAGCAGGGCGTGGCCGCCGCCGCGCTGCACTCCGGCCTGGACGAGGAGGAGCGCCGCCGCGTCTCGCTGGACCTCTCCAACGGCAAGCTGAAGCTCCTCTACGTCTCGCCGGAGCGCCTTGCCGTGGAGGGCACGGCGGAGCGGCTGGCCCGGCGGGACATCTCCCTCTTCGCGGTGGACGAGGCGCACTGCATCTCCGCCTGGGGCCACAATTTCCGCCCGGAATACCGCGGCCTAACGATGCTGGCCGAGCGGTTCCCCGAGGTGCCGCGCGTGGCGCTGACGGCCACCGCCGATGCCCGGACCGTGGACGACATCCGGGAGCGGCTCTCGCTGACGGACGCGCCCGTGTTCCGCGGCAGCTTCGACCGGCCGAATATTCGCATCGAGGTGGCGCCGCGCGACAACGCCGCCGCCCAGATCGCCGCCTTCATGGACGAGGCCGATGACGGGCGCGGTGCCGGCATCATTTACTGCCCCAGCCGCGCCGAGACGGAGCGCACCGCCGCCCGGCTGAAGCGCGACGGCTACGATGCCCTCCACTACCACGCCGGGATGGACGCCGCCGACCGCCGCGCGGCGGAGCGCCGCTTCTCCTCCGGGGATCCCGTGGTGATGGCCGCCACCATCGCCTTCGGCATGGGCATCGACCGCCCGGACGTGCGCTGGGTGGCGCACCTGGCGCTGCCGGGCGGGCCGGAGAGCTGGTACCAGGAGATCGGCCGCGCCGGGCGCGACGGCGCCGCCGCCCGCGCCCTGCTTCTCTACGGCGCAGAAGATATCGCGGTCGCCCGCCGCCGCATCGCGGAGAGCCCAGCCGCCGACACGCAGAAACGCCTGGACCACGAGCGGCTGGACCGGCTGGTCGCCATCGTGGAGAGCGCCACCTGCCGCCGCCGCCTGCTGCTGCGCTGCTTCGGGGACGACCTACCTGAGGATTGCGGCAACTGCGACGCCTGCCTCAACCCGCCCAAGCTGGTGGACGCGACGGAGGCGGCCCGCAAGCTGCTCTCCGCCGTGCATCGCACCGGCGGGCGCTTCGGGCTGGGCTATGTGGTGGACGTGCTGCGGGGCAAGCCGCTGGACCGGATCGTCTCCCTCGGACACGACAAGCTCTCGGTCTTCGGCATCGGCCGGGATGTGGCGGAGGGCGCCTGGAAGAACATCGCGCGCCACCTGCTGGCGCATGGGGCGCTGGAGATGGCGAGCGACACGAGCCTGCCCATCTACCACGCCACTGAGGCCGCCCGCCCGATCCTGCGCGGCGAGCAGCCGGTCTTCCTCCAGGAGCGCGCCCTGCGCGAGGCCGCGCGCGCCTCCCGCCGTGGCAGAACCCGCGCCGCTCCCTCGGCCGTGCCCTTTACCGACGCCCCGATGGAGGCGGGCGTCTTTGACGCATTGCGCGCCTGGCGGAAGGAGGAGGCCACACGGCAGTCCGTGCCGGCCTACGTCATCTTCCCCGACCGCACCCTGGCCGAGATCGCCGCCCAGGGGCCGCGCACCCTGGACCAACTGGCCGAGGTGCATGGCGTGGGCGCCTCCAAGCTGGACCGCTACGGGCTGGACGTGCTGCGGGTGCTGCGCGAGGCGGGGTAGGGGACTGCTGCCCTATGACGGCCTGTTAACGCGAATGGCGATGAGAATTACTTGCATCTCAGGTCGCGTTTGGTAGAACCCCCTGGCTCGCAAGCGGCGAGGGGGAGCACTGCACGGCATGTATGTCTGCATCTGCAATGGCCTGACCGACAAGCACATCCAGTCCGCTATCGATTCCGGTGCCGAGCGCACCCGCGACGTCTATTCCGCCTGTAATTGCAGGGCCCAGTGCGGCACCTGCACCATGAGCATCCTGTGCATGCTGAGGGAGAGCCGGGGCGTGGATGAGAGTGCGCCGCAGGAGCCCGGCCCAATCGCGAATTAGTCGCAAGGACTAATAAAAACAAAGACTTGACCGGAAACTCGCAAGGTCGCATCTCGACTCCAGAAATTGGAGGCCCGAGCCATGAGCGGCGACCCGAAGGTTATCGAGTACCTGAACATCCAGCTCACCAACGAGCTGACGGCGATCAACCAGTACTTCCTGCACGCCCGCACCCTGAATCACTGGGGCGTCACGCGCCTGGGCAAGCACGAGTACGAGGAATCCATCGAGGAGATGCGCCACGCCGACTGGCTCATCAAGCGCATCCTCTTCCTCGACGGCCTGCCCAACGTTCAGCGCCTGAACCAGATCCTGATCGGCCAGTCCGTGAAGGAGATCCTGGAGTGCGACGAGCGGCTTGAGCAGAAGGCCATCGCCGATCTCAAGGAGGGCATCGCCCATTGCGAGGCGGTGCGCGACTACGTCTCCCGCGACCTTCTCATCAAGATCCTGGAGGATGAGGAGAAGCACCAGGACTTCCTGCACGCCCAGTTCACCCTGATCGGCAAGATCGGCGAGGAGCGGTACACCCTTCTCAACTCCGATCCGGCGCCCGACCAGGAGCACTGACCCGGGCCGGGAGGCTCCGCCTCCCGACTCCGCTGGCTGGCGCGCCGCGAGTTCCGCGGCAGCCGTCAGGAAAGTGAGCACTGGGACGCCGTGGGGTAGGGGGGTCTTCTCCCCCCCCTCCCTGGGGGCCCACTCACGCCGGCACGAGCCGGTGCCCTTCCACCCGCACCACCCGGTCGTGATAGGCGGCCACCGCCGGCCGATGGGCGATCGAGACAATCGCCGTCCCCGGCAGCCGCTCCCGCAGCAGGGTATAGAGGTGCTGTTCCGCCTCCGCGTCTACACTGGCCGTGGCCTCGTCGAGGAAGAGCCAGGCCGGGCGGTGGAGCAGGGCTCGGGCTACGGCGAGGCGCTGCTGCTCGCCGCCGGACAGCACGCGGTCCCAGGCCGCCGTAATATCGAGTTGCGGGATGAGGCGGCCGAGGCCGACATCGGTGAGTGCATTGCGAAGGGCCGTGTCGTCGAACTCCGCCGCCGCGGCGGGGTAGGCCAGGCTGCGGCGCAGCGTTCCGATCGGCAGGTAGGGGCGCTGCGGCAGGAACAGGGCCGGCTTCCCCTCCGGCACGGCGATGCGGCCGCTACCGAATGGCCAGAGGCCGGCCAAGGCGCGAAAGAGCGTGGACTTGCCGCTGCCCGAGGGGCCGGTGACGAGCACCGCCTCCCCCGGCGCGACGGAGAGCGCGGCGTCCTTCAGCAGCTCGCGGCCATCCGGCAGGTGCAGTTCCAGCGCGGTCGCCTCCAGCCCGGCTCCCGCGGTGGCCATGGACGGGCCGCTATGGACTGTGGCCTCCGCCTCCGCGATCGCTGCCTCGAAGCCGGTGAGGCGCTGCACGGTCGCGCGCCAGGCGGCCAGATCCGTGTAGTTGCTGACGAACCAGGATAGCGATTCCTGGACCGACCCGAAGGCCGACGACGTCTGGATCAGAGCGCCCAGTGGGATGCGTCCGGCAAAGAAGTTCGGAGCCGCCACGACGAGCGGGAAGATGCTCGCCACCTGGGAGAAGCCGGCGGTGAAGAAGGAGACGTGCTTCGTCGCGGTCATGATGGCCCGCCAGTTTCCGATCACGGCCCCGAAGCGGTCGTAGAGCCCCCGCCGCTCCTCGTCCTCGCCGCGGTACAGCGCGATGCCCTCGACGTTCTCCCTCACGCGGACCAGGGCGTAGCGGAAATCCGCCTCCACCTTCTCCTGCAGGAAGTTGAGCGGGATCAGCTTGCGGCCGATCAGGTGCGTGATCCAGGTCCCGATCAGCGAGTAGGCGAGCGCGACCCAGACGAGGTAGCCCGGGATCTGCACGCCGAAGACAGTGATGCCGTCCGAGAGGTTCCAGAGCACGACGATGAAGGAAAGCAGGGTAACCACCGCCCGCATCAGGCCGAGGCCGAGGGTGAGGTTGCTCTCCACGAAGAGCCGCGCATCGTCCGAGATGCGCTGGTCCGGGTTGTCCGCCCCGCTGTCGCGGATGGAGAGCCGATAATAGGCGCGGTGGCCCATCCAGCGGCGCAGCAGGTCGTTCGTAAGCCAGGTGCGCCAGCGGATCTGCAGCGCCTGCTTCAGGTAGAGCGCATAAACCGCGACGAGGATGTAGAGCGTCGCGATGATGCTGAACCCCGGCATGAAGGCGAAGTCATCAGTTGGCGCGCCGAGCAGGAGGAGGTGGATGAAGCTCTCCCAGTCCTTCGTCTCCAGCGTGTTGTAGAAGCCGCGCTGCCAGTAGGTGAGGATCACGTTCATCGCCACCAGCGCGAGGTTGAGCACCACGACGACGGCCAGGAGCCCGCGCGCGGCCCAGCGATGTTCCCCGTTCCAGAAGGGGCGGGAGAGGGCCCAGGCATCGCCTAGGGCAGCAAGGGTGTGGCGCATGCGCGGAGGATCCGGCCAGGGTTTCGGCCGGTGAGTGTCGTCCAGCGCCGTGCCGGGTCAATCCGGCGCGGCGCTCGTTCCGGGAAGACGCAGGCGGAGGACGCCGCGCATCGCCTCGGGCTCGGCAGGCTTGCCCTTCCGCAGCACCTCGAGCTTCCCTTCCGCCGCAAGGGCCATGGCGGCCTTGCGAACCGGGCCGAGCAGCGGCTGCCATGCCTCGGGCGCCAGGGCGCGCGCGACGTCGTTGGGCGAGATGCTGCGCCCCGGTCCGCAGGCCGTGACCTGCCGGAGGATCTCGGCCTGAAGGGCAGTGGGGTCTGGCCGTGCGGTCATCCCCGAGGGTTAGGCCGGAATGCCCCGCAAAAGAAAGGGGCGGGACCTTCCGGTCCCGCCCCCTCTCATGTCCCGTGACGGGATCGGGCTGCTTAGCGCAGCACGATCTCGACGCGGCGGTTCTGCGGCTCGCGCACGCCGTCGGCGGTCGGGACCAGCGGGCGGCTCTCGCCGAAGGCCTGGATCGACATGGCCGAACGCGGCACGCCACGGCGCGTCAGCTCGGCAGCGACGGCCTCGGCGCGGCGCATGGAGAGGCGCTGGTTGTACTGCGGCGTACCGGAGCGGTCGGCGTGGCCGGCCACCTCGATGCGGGTCGTGCCCGTGGAGGACACGGCCTGCGCGGCCTCGGAGATGATCTGGCGGGCACGGTCCGTCAGGTCGGCGCGGTCAAAGTCGAAGAACACCAGGTAGGTGCGGGCCGGGGCCGGCGCGGCCGCCGGGGCGGGCGCGACGATCGGGGCCGGCGCCGGGCGCGGCTGGTTGAAAGCGTAGCGCAGGCCCAGCATCACCGAGTGGTTCTCGGCCTCGTCGGCCTTGAAGGTGCCGCGCGCGATGGTCGCGCCCGCCGGGTTCGTGATCCGGCCCTCAAGGCGCGGCGAGAGCGTGCCCATGTAGCGGTACTCGAGCGTCGTGGTCAGGCCCGGCACGGCGGAGATCGGGAAGGCGAGGCCCGCGATGCCCTGGTAGGCGAAGCGGCCATCCGTGTCGTCGATGCGGATGGTGCTGCCGCCGGCCTGGGCGCGGGTGGCGCGCACGCCGTCATACTCCGTCCAGATGTAGCCGGCGCCGGCGCCGATGTAGGGCTGCACGGGCAGGCCGGGGAAGGCGAAGTCGTAGAAGACGTTGCCCATCACGCCGTACTGGCGGATGTCGCCGTCGATGCGGTTGAAGGCGCTGGTGCGGCCGGGGCCGCCGAAGCCGCCGAACTTGTCGACGTTGTTCTCGCGGTAGTTGCCCTCAACCTCAGCGCGGACGCCGTTGCCGAAGCCCCAGCCCAGCGACAGGGCGCCAACCCAGCCCGTGTTCTGGCGGGACTCACCGTAGGAGGTGGTGGGCAGGCTGTTGAAGTAGCCGCGGTTGCCGCCACGGCCTTCAAGGGTGCGATCCATCAGCCAGTTCGCGCCGCCACCGCCAGCGATGTAGAGGCCGGTGACAGGCGGGGCGCCGGTCTGGGCCATGGCAGAGGCCGGCACGGCGAGGATGGTGGCGGCCAGAAGGGCCTTACGGAACGACATAACTTCATCCTTCGTATGGTGGCGGGCCGCGATCAGGTGCGGCACGTCAGGAAGGCGAAATGCGCCCGGCGGTTTGGGGTCTCAACACACAGCCACGTCAGAAGGTCGGACTGTGGCGCGCAAGCCACAGCTTTGTTAAGCTTCTTAACTGGACCTCGCCAAAGAAGAAGGGGCGGGACCTTCCGGTCCCGCCCCCTCTCATGTCCCGTGACGGGATCGGGCTGCTTAGCGCAGCACGATCTCGACGCGGCGGTTCTGCGGCTCGCGCACGCCGTCGGCGGTCGGGACCAGCGGGCGGCTCTCGCCGAAGGCCTGGATCGACATGGCCGAACGCGGCACGCCACGGCGCGTCAGCTCGGCAGCGACGGCCTCGGCGCGGCGCATGGAGAGGCGCTGGTTGTACTGCGGCGTGCCGGAGCGGTCGGCGTGGCCGGCCACCTCGATGCGGGTCGTGCCCGTGGAGGACACGGCCTGCGCGGCCTCGGAGATGATCTGGCGGGCGCGGTCCGTCAGGTCGGCGCGGTCAAAGTCGAAGAACACCAGGTAGGTGCGGGCCGGGGCCGGAGCCGCGGCGGGAGCCTGGGCAGCGACGGGGGCGGGAACCGGGCGCGGCTGGTTGAACGCGTAGCGCAGGCCCAGCATGGCGCTGTGGTTGAAGTTCTCGAAGCTGCCGCTGGCGCGCGTGACGGCGCCGGTGATCGTCTGGCGCTGGGTGCCGCTGATCTCAGGCTTCGTCGTGCCGAAGAAGCGGTACTCGGCCGTCAGGCTCAGGCCGGGCACACCCAGCGGGAAGGAGGCGCCGGCGATGCCCTGGAAGGCGAAGACGTCGTCCTCACCGTCGGAGCCCACGACCTGCGAGCGGGTCGGGCGGAAATCGGCCCGGACATTGTCCACGTTCACGTGCGACCAGCCGATGCCGCCGCCGATGTACGGCGTGAAGATCGGGTTGGCCCAGCCGAACATCCGGAGGTCCATGTCGTAGATCACGTTCGCCATGGCGCCCGCCTGCCAGACCTTGCCGTCGTTGCGGCGGCTGGAAAGGCCGGCGGCGTAGATGCCGTGCAGGTCGTTCTCGCGGTAGAAGCCCTCGACCTCGGCGCGGATGCCGTTGCCGAAGCCCCAGCCGATGGAGGCGGCGCCGACCCAGCCGTTCTCCCAGTTGAGCTCGGTCTTGGGGGAGATGCCAGCGGCCAGCGCGGAGGCGCGTGCGTTGCCGCGCAGCGAGTCCTCGGTGCCCTGCAGATAGTTATAGCCGCCGCCAGCGCCGATATAGAGGCCGGTGATGGGCTGCGCCTGCGCCGCGAGCGGCAGAGCGAACATGGTCGTCGCCAGGAGGGCGGAACGGAGGCGGGGCATCAGGGCTGATTTCCTTAAAGAGGATGGGGACGCCGTTGGCGCGGCGTTTCATGCCATGATGATGCACCGCACCAGAGGCGGCTTCATCCCCTGTTGTGCAACATGAAAATCACTGTGGCGAAGACACCACAGTTTTCATCACGGACACGCTAGAATCCACCACCGGAGGCGACGAAAGCCTCCTCTTCAGCGCCGCTGGCGCGGCCCAACACGGCATTTCGGTGGGGAAATCGGCCGAATCGCGCGATCACTGCGCGATGACGCCAAGCGTAATCGATGACGCCACCCGGCGCCGCGGCTCTCGAGTCGTCGCGTAAGCCCTCGAACAGCGCGACGGAGAGGTCCTGGTCCGCCATCGCCTCCGAATGCTCGAACGGCAGATAGAGGAAGATCCGCTGCATGGCCGGCAGGCGGAGGTCGTGCCGCCGGCGCAGCACTGCTTCCCGCGCAACCTCCCGCGCCCTCGCATCGGCCGCGAAGGCCAGGGGGGAGCCGCGATTTAAGTTGCGCGGGAGCTGGTCGAGCAGCAGGCAGAGTGCGACCGCCCCCTCCGGCGTCTCGGCCAAGTCCGCGTGCCCACCCCTGGCAGCTTCTGCGGCCGCCGCGCCGAAGCGCTCGCGCAGCACGGCGTCGAAAGCCGGGTCCTTACGGAACCAGGCTTCCCGGTACAGGTCGGGCTCGCCGCCGAACCAGAACTCCAGCAGTCCGGCCCGCACCGAATCACTCACGCATCCGCCTCCAGCGCCATCTCTAGCACTCGGGCGCTATGCAGGGCGGTGCGCCCCGTCAACTCGGCGATCTGATGCCGGCAGGAGGTGCCGTCGGCCACGATCAGCTCGTCCTGCCCCGCCGCGCGTACGGCCGGCGCGAGGGAGAGCTCACCCATCGCCTTCGAGACCTCGACCCGCCTCGCGTCGTAGCCGAAGGCCCCGGCCATGCCGCAGCAGGACGAGGTGATGGGCTTCACCGCCAGCCCAGGCACCGCGCGTAGCGCCTTCACCGCGTCAGGAAAGGCGCCGAAGGACTTCTGGTGGCAGTGGCCGTGGATGTGCGCGGCCGGAGCCACAGCCCTCAGGGGGAGCTCCGCCCCCTCCCGCACCAGGAACTCGGACAGCAGCATCGCGCGTCCCGCGAGCCGGTCCGCCGCCTCACCCGGGAGAAGGGAGCGGAACTCGTCCCGCAAGGTCAGGAGGCAGGAGGGTTCCAGGCCGACAACAGGCAGGTCCGAGCCGGAGAGCGCCTCCATCGTCCGCCGCGCCTCCGCCCGCGCCTCCTCCACCATGCCGGCGGCCAGCCAAGTGCGCCCGCAGCAGAGAGGGCGCGCCCCATCCTCGGCCCGCGGTGCCACGGCGCGGTATCCGGCCGCGCGCAGCACGCGGCGAGCGGCGTGCAGGTTCTCCGGCTCGAAGTAGCGGTTGAAGGTGTCACCGAAGAGGATGACATCGCCGCGCGGGCCCGGCGCCTCGACATCTCCGTCCCGATAGGGGCGGCGGGCGAAGCGGGGCAGGGCGCGATCCCGCGCGAAGCCCAGCGCACGCTCCCCGATCGTCCGCGCGCCGGGCACCCATTCCCGCGCATTGGCCAGCCAGGGGGCCCGCGACGCCAGCGGGGCCCAGTGCGGCAGGGAAGCGATCAACCGGTCTTTCGCCGAGACGCCGTGCTTCCGCGCGCGGGCGTGCTGCGCCTCGATCTTCATCTTCGCCATGTCCACGCCCGTCGGGCACTCCCGCCGGCAGGCCTTGCATGAGACGCAGAGGGACATCGCTTCCGCCACCTCGTCCGAGGCCAGGGCGTCCGGCCCGAGCTGCCCCGTCAGCGCTAGGCGCAGCGTGTTGGCGCGGCCGCGCGTCAGGTCCCGCTCGTTCCGCGTGGCGCGGAAGGATGGGCACATGACGTTGGCGTCGAACTTCCGGCAAGTGCCGTTGTTGTTGCACATCTCCACGGCGCCGAGGAAACCGCCCTGCAGGCCCGGCCAGGCCGACCAGTCCAGCACCGGCGCTACGGCAGGATCTGCTGCATATTCAGGCGGGTAGCGGAAGAGGCTGCGATCATCCATCCGCGGCGGGCGCACCACGCGGCCGGGGTTCATCATGCCTGCCGGGTCGAAGGCGTCCTTCACCGCCTCGAAGGCGCGCACGATGCGCGGGCCGTACATCTCCTCGTGGAACTCGGAGCGGACGATGCCGTCCCCGTGCTCGCCGGAATGGCTGCCCTTGTACTCGCGCACCAGGGCGAAGCACTCCTCGGCGATCTGGCGCATCCGCCTGACGTCGCCGCCGTCCTTCATGTTCAGCACGGGGCGGACATGCAGGCAGCCCACGCTGGCATGGGCGTACCAGGTGCCCTTGGTGCCGTGGCGCTCGAAAACCTCGTTCAGCCGCTCCGTGTAGTCGGCCAGATCCTCCAGCGGCACGGCCGTATCCTCGATGAAGGAGACCGGCTTACCGTCACCCTTCATGGACATCATGATGTTGAGCCCGGCCTCGCGCACCTCGGCCACCGCGGCCTGGAAGCCGGGATCGATGCATTCCACGACGGCGCCGGGGTAGCCCAGATCGGCCATCATCTCGTCCAGCCGCTTCAAGCCGCGCGCGAGCACCGCATCCTCATGCCCGTGGAATTCAACGATCAGCAGGCTGTCCGGCTCGCCCCGGACCATGCGGTCGATGGTGGGCCGGTAGATGTCGATGGAGCGGCCGAGGTCGATCATCGTCCTGTCCACCAGCTCCACCGCCTCCGGGTCGAGGGTGACGAGGTGCTGCGAGGCCGCCATCGCCGCGCGGAAGGTCGGGAACTGGCAGATGCCTAGCGCCTTGCGCGGCTTGATCGGCCAGAGCTTCAGCTCGAGCCCGGCGGAGAAGGCGAGGGTGCCCTCGCTGCCGACGAGGATGCGGGCGAGGTTGCCACGGCCATTCGCGCGAGCTTCCGGGGTAAGAGATTCAAGGTCATAGCCGCCGACCTTACGGAGTACCTTCGGGAAGCGCGCCGCGATCTCCGCCGCCTCCGCCGCGCCCAGGGCGCGCAGGCGGTTGACCAGCTCGGCCGCCGTCCCCGGCACGCCCTCGCCGAGGTTGTCCGGCAGCTCCCCGAAGGTAAAGCGCTCTCCGCCCGGCAGGATGGCATCGATGGCCGTCACGTTGTCCGCCATCAGCCCGTAGCGGATCGACTTGGAGCCGCAGGAGTTGTTGGCCGCCATCCCGCCGATCGTGCAGCGCGCCCAGGTGGAGGGATCGACGGGAAAGAACAGCCCGTCCTTCTTCAGCGCGTCGTTCAGCGCCCCGAGGGCGATGCCCGGCTGCACCGCTGCCCGCATCCCCGCCGCGTCCACCGAGGTGACGTTCCGCAGGTGCTTGCTGCAATCCAGCACCAGCGCCCGGTTCACCGTCTGCCCGCACTGGCTGGTGCCGCCGCCGCGGGGCAGCACCGGCACGCCCTCCTCCCGGCAGATCGCCATGGCGGCGGCCACGTCCTCCACCGTGCGGGGGATCAGCACGCCGATGGGTTCCACCTGGTAGATGCTTGCATCGGTCGCGTAGCGGCCCCGGTCCCCAGCGCCGAACAGCACCTCGCCCTCGGTCTCCCGCTTCAGTCGGGCGGCCAGGCGGCTGTCGCCGGGCGTGATGCGGGAACGGGTGATGGCATTCATGCGGGCGTCTCCTGCCGGCAAACTAGCGGCGCTGGGCGGGCGCGTCGCATCCATAATGCTCATCAATCGAACGCGCCGAACTCATTGGCGCGGCGCGGGGCAGGCGGCTAGACCGCCGGGAAGAGCGGAGGGCGCCCATGGCCTATTTCACCACCCGGACCGAGAACGGCCGGCATTTCCTGCAGATCCCCGGCCCGAGCAACGTGCCGGACCGCGTGCTGCGGGCGCTCGACAATCCCACCATGGACCATCGCGGCCCGGATTTCGGCCTGCTGGGCAAGAAGGTGCTGGAGAAGCTGGGGCCGGTCTTCGGCACCACCCAGCCCGTGATCATCTTCCCGGCCTCCGGAACCGGCGCCTGGGAGGCCGCGCTGGTGAACACCCTCTCGCCCGGCGACACGGTGCTGATGTGCGAGACGGGCTGGTTCGCCCACCTCTGGCAGGAGCTGGCCGGGCGCCTGGGCCTGAAGCCGCGCCTGCTTGAGACGGACTGGCGCCGCGCCGCGGACGTGCCGGCGATCGAGGCCGCGCTGCGGGCGGACAAGGGGCACGAGATCAAGGCCGTCTGCGTCGTCCACAACGAGACGAGCACGGGCTGCACCTCCCGCATCGACGAGGTGCGCCGCGCCATGGACGCGGCCGGCCACCCGGCCCTGCTGATGGTGGACACGATCTCCTCCCTCGGCTCCGTGGAGTTCCGGCACGATGCGTGGGGCGTGGACGTGACGATCTCCGGCAGCCAGAAGGGACTGATGCTGCCGCCCGGCATCTCCTTCAACGCCGTGTCGGAAAAGGCCCTGCGCGCGAGCGAGACGGCGCGGCTGCCCCGCGCCTACTGGGACTGGAAGTCGATGCTGGCCTCCAACGCCACGGGCTACTTCCCCTATACCCCGGCCACCAACATGCTCTACGCGCTGGACACCGCGCTGGACCTGCTGATGAACGAGGGGCTGGCGAACGTCTTCGCCCGGCACGAGCGCCACGCGGAGGCCACCCGCCGTGCCGTGCGGGCCTGGGGGCTCGAGATCCAGTGCGAGGACCCCCGCCACTTCTCCCCCGTGCTGACGGCCGTGCGCGTGCCGGAGGGGCATTCGGCGAACGCGTTGCGGGCGGCCATCCTGGAGAGGTTCGATATGTCGCTCGGGAACGGGCTCGGTCGGCTGAACGACCGGGTGTTCCGCATCGGCCATCTCGGCGCGCTGAACGACCTCTCCCTCCTCGGCACGCTGGGCGGGGTGGAGATGGGCCTGCGCGTGGCCGGGGTGCCGCACGATGCGGGAGGGGTGAAGGCCGCTATGGACCTGCTCTCCGGCAACGCCTGAACAACCCCGGCGCGGCGGGCGACAACCTTTCACCCGCCGCGCAGTTGTTGCCGGATGTATCGGCGAGGGAGTGTCGGGTGCGCCTGGCGGATCTTCCGAATTGCGCCAAACGTGGCGAAGATGTCGCCCGGCTCCTTTATTGGCGGGGATGGCTTGCGCGACAGGGCCGGGCAGAACAGGGTGTCGCCTCAGTAGGTCAAACGGCAGGAGTCTTCTGGACATCGATGGCTCCGAACCCATGGTCCAGCCGCTGAAGCAATGATTCACCGCTTGCTCCTGACGGGGTTCGAGGGGATGGCCGGGCCCGGTAGGGAAGGATCGGCGTCATGACCGCGCGAGTCCTGGTCGTCGACGACATCGCCGCGAACCTGAAGCTCCTCGAAGCCCGGCTGAACGCCGAGTACTACGAGGTGTCGCTCGCCAGTTCCGGGACCGAGGCGTTGCGCCTGGCCCAGTCCTGGGGCCCCGACGTCATCCTGCTGGACGTGATGATGCCGGGCATGGACGGCTACGAGGTGTGCAAGCTCCTCAAGGCCTCCCCCACCACGGCCCATATCCCCGTGGTGATGATCACCGCCCTGGTTGACCAGACAGAGCGGGTCAGAGGGCTGGAGGCCGGGGCGGACGACTTCCTCTCCAAGCCGGTGGATCACGCCACGCTCTTCGCGCGGCTGCGCGCGCTGCTGCGGACGAAGCAGGTGCTGGACGCCTTCCGCCTGCGCGCCGAGACGGCACGGGACCTGGGCTTCGAGCCGATGCCGGACCCCTCGCGCAGTGTCGCCGGCGCCCGCGCGCTGCTGGCCACGGAGGATAACTCGGAAGCAATCGCGCTCTCCTCCATCCTCGCGCAGGATGGGGTGGTGGTGACGCGGGCGGCGGACGTGAACATCGCCTGGGACCGGCTGCTGCACGAGGACTTCGACCTCGCCGTGCTCAGCCTCTGGCTGGATGACGGGGAGGGGCTGCGCCTGGCCTCGCGCATGCGCGCCCAGTCCTCCATGCGGGAGGTACCCGTGCTGCTGGTGGCTGATACCGATCAGCGGAACCAAGTGCTGCGCGGCTTCGACCTGGGCGCCAACGACCACGTGCTGCGCCCGGTGGACGCGAACGAGCTACGTGCCCGCGCCCGCAACCAGATCCGCCGCAAGCGCTACCAGGAGCGGCTGCGCGCCGACCTGCAGCGCAGCCTGGAGATGGCGGTGACGGACAGCCTGACGGGGCTGCGGAACCGCCGCTACGTCGTGCGCCACCTCGAAGGGTTGCTGCGCGCCGGCGGCGCGACCGTGCTCCTGATCGACGTGGACCGCTTCAAGTCCGTGAACGACACCTACGGCCACGCGGTCGGCGACGTGGTGCTGAAGGAAGTGGCCGAGCGGTTGCGCCTGCACGTGCGGGCCGTGGACGTGGTGGCCCGGTTCGGCGGGGAGGAGTTCCTCGTCGCCATGGCGCCACAGCCGGCCGATGATGCCAGCATGGTGGCCGAGCGCCTGAGGGCCGCCGTGTGCGAGACGCCCGTCACCGCCGGCGACAAGGCCCTGCAGGTGACGATCAGCATCGGCGTGGCCGTTGGCATACCCGACTGCAACGTCGACGAGCTGGCAGCGGCCGCGGACGTGGCCCTCTACCGCGCCAAGGCGAATGGCCGGAACCGTGTGGAGATCGCCGAGGCCGAGGACTGGGCGCGGCACGAGGCCTGAGAGCGCCCGGCTGCACTGTCCCCGGGCCTACTGCATCTCTCTCCCGGCTCGCCGCTGCCCATCCAAGCCGGCAGAAGCACCAGCGCAGGAATCACGAAAGGGGTGGCGGACCCCCTATCCGCCACCCCTTCCCAGAGACCCGTCCGGTTTCCCGGAAGGGGTGCCTCAGCGGCTGCCCTCGACCCCCAGGCCGCCGACCGAGGTGTTGATGAAGCGCAGGTGCGAGCTGGGGGCCGGCGCCTCCGCCACCTCCTGCATCCCGCTACCGTTGCGGACCATGATCGGCCCGCGCGGCGCCGGGGCGCCATCCGGCCGGTTGAAGATGAAGCCGTAGGTTGCGTAGGTCCGGCCATAGGTGCTGGAGTCGTGACCGACCTGTACCCGCACCGCCGTCCAGTCGTTCGCGCCGGAAACGTCGATGACGGAGATATTCCGCGTCACGGTGCCCTTGCGGATGCCCGGCCCTTCCCAGTTCGCGTGGTGGATCGTGATCTCCCGCGCGCTCACCTGCCGCTCCACCACGGCGACGTGGCCGGAGCGCATGCCGCCCGAGGAGCGGAAGACGAGGACGGAGCCGGCCTCCGGCCGGTTGCCGCGGGCGTAGCTGCCCGCAGCGTTGTTCCACCAAGTGCCGCCATTCCCGCTGACGTTCATGCCGGTCACCATGCGAGCATAGGGCACGCAGGAAATATAGCCGCCGTAGGTGGCGTACTCGCGCGTGGCCTCGCTGCGGCCCCCGTGGCGGGTAGCGGCCTTGGCGGAGGTGCCGCGGACCGCGCGCACGGCGACGGCGCGGTTGACGGTGGCGGGGGTGCTGCGGGCGGACACGTGCTTGGCACCACCCCGCTGCGGGGAAGCGGCCTCGGCGGTCGAGCTCAGCTCCGGAGCCAGCATCATCCCGCAAACCGCGATAATCGCGGCGGCAGCGCTTCTTGCCTGCATGTGAACCCCCAGGATCAAGCCTTGTCCCCCAGGCCGGTGATCCGGCCCCGCCGTGATGGCGTCGTCACGGAGGTGTTACCCGCAGGCAGGAAACCGGGACAACGCTTACCTATGTTTCGCGGCGCAACGAGGTGTGATTCGGCCATCCCCGGGGTCTCGGGCGGAGGCGATAGGGACGGTTTTCCTAGAAAACGGTCTGTCTGCAAACGATGCCACAGTGTTGCGGCATGGGCGACACAGGCGTGCGGCGGAGGCACCGGGGGATTCCGGGCCTCCGCCAGGCGGCTTCAGCGGCAGGCCGTGACCATGATCTCAACGAGATGGCGCGGATCGGCCATGTTGGCCTCCACGCAGGCGCGCACGGGGGCGCCGCCCTGGGGCAGCCAGTTCACCCAGAGCTTGTTCAGCGCGTCACGGTCCCGGATGTCCTTCAGCCATACCTGGGCCTGAAGCAGGCGGGTCTTGTCGGTGCCGTGCTCCTCCAGCGCGGCGTCGATCTTGGCCAGGATCTGCTGGGTCTGGCCGGAAACGTCCTGGGACAGGTCGTCCGCGGTCACGCCGGCGACGTAGACGAAGCCGTGGTACTCCACGGTGTTGGACAGGACGGGGTTGGCACCCTTGCGGATGATCGCGCTCATAGAGGTTCCTCTCGGCCGGTATGGCGCTGGACATCTAGAGCGGGATCAGCCGGGGCGGAAGCGCCGGCCCTCCGGCCTCACTCCGCCGGGCGTGCCTCCGGCCGCTCCAGCGCCGCGGAGATCCGGCGCATGCGCGAGAGGCCCCAGGCAAAGACGGCCAGCGCGAGCATGACGGCGGCGAAGGTGGGCAGGCGTAGCCCGAAGGCCTCGCCGGCCGTTCCGAGGGCCAGCGCCCCGATAGCCGGGCAGGCGCGGGAGACAAGCGCCCAGAGCGACATGATCCGCCCCCGCATGGCCGGGGAGGCCGCAGTCTGCGCGAGGACCTGCACGGAGATGCCGTGCGCCGAGGCGCTGGCCCCGATGGCGGCCCCGCAGAGCAGCGCGAAGGGGAAGTAGCCGGTCGAGACGAAGAGGCCGGTGGCCACGGCCTGGGCGAGGATGGCGAAGACCGCGATCCGCGTCGTTCCCGTCAGCCGCCCGCGGGAGGCGACGGTCAGCCCCGAAATAAGGGCACCGACGGCGAAGGAGGCGGTCAGCATGGCGAGCGACTCGGCACCCCGGCCGAAGAGCCGCTCCACATAGGGCGGCAGGATCTCCTGCACCCCGCGGAGCAGGACGGACGACAGGGCGGAGAAGGCCACGATCGGCCCAAGGCCAGGGTGGCGCGCCGCGTATCGGAAGCCCTCCAGCGTCTCGGCGAAGAGGGAGTTCGTCGCGGGGTGGCCGCGCCGCTGCTCCGGATCGACCCGCAGCCAGGGCATCGATACCGTGGCGAAGCCGTGGCCCAGGGCGTTGCAGAGGATGGCGGGGGCAACGCCCCAGGCCGCGATGATGAAGCCCGCGAGTCCCGGCCCGACGAAGCGGGCCACGTTGAAGAGAAGGCTGTTGGCCGCCACCGCCGCCGGCAGGTCTTCCCGCCGAACCAGGGCGGGGATGAGGGTCTGGCGCGCGGGCTGGGAGAAGCAGGCCGCCGTGCCGCTGATCATCTCCAGCGCGAAGAGCAGGCCGATGGAGATGTGGCCGGTGGCGGTCAGGGATGCCACCGTCAGCGCCTCCAGCGCGATCACGCCCTGAGAGGCCATGGTGAGGCGGACCCGGTCCAGCCGGTCCGCCAGGGCGCCCGCCACCGGGCTGACAAGCACGGCGGGGGCAAGATCGGCGAAGGCGATCAGCCCCACCCAGGCCGCACTGCGGGTGAGTTCCCAGGCCAGCCAGGCCACCCCGATCCGGTGCATCCACAGCCCGGTCCAGGCACCGAGGCTCGCGCCGAAGAAGATCCGCGCGTTCCGGCTGGCGAGCGCGCGCCCGAGCGGGCCGGCGACGAGGCGGGAGATGGGCGTGGAGGGCAAGGCGCCTCAGCGCCTCGGCGCGGCCCCCGGGGCAGGGGTCGGGGCCGGGGCAGCGGCCGGCGCGGGGGCGTTCGCGCCACGCACGCACTCCGCGGCCATGCGGTCGCGGTCGTAAACCTGGGCGAACTGGTCGGAAATCACCTGCGGCCCGAGATAGGAGGTGGTGCCGATCCGGGCGTTGTAGTCATCCTGGCGCATAAGCTGGCCGCGGTCGCGGAAGCGGACCACGCGCTCTGCATCGGCCAGGCAGGCCGCGGCGCGGTCGGAGCGGGCGGCCTGAGCTCCGGCATTCGGCACACCGGCGCGCTGGGCGACTGGCGCGGGCGGCGCGGCGCAGGCGGCAAGCCCCAACGGTGCCGCCAGGAGCAGGGCCAGGGCCGGGCGGGTCGTCGGGAACAGGGGCTTCATGGGGGCAACGCTCCGGTCGAGTCTTGGGGCAGGCGGGGCCGCGCGAGGCGCTGCCGAAGACCCTCTTCATCGAAGCGGGCGGCGGCGTCCAGAGGTTGCGTGGCGGCGGCGCGCAGAAGCTCGGGGTGCAGCACCGTTCCCTCGCGCCCGATGTCGAAGTGGCCGCGCAGCCAGGGCGCCCGCCCCATGACCTCCAGCAGCGCGAGAAGGCGCAGCAGCGTCGCGATCCCTTCCGCGTGGTCCAGCCCGACGCGACGGTCCAGCGCCTCTGCCCAGCAGCAGGCGTCCCGGTCCTCCAGGAGCAAGTCCAGGGCGGGCGCATCCTTCGCGCGGCCCCGGAAGCGAAAGGCGCGCGGTGGCCCCTCCAGCGCGGCGGTGGCCGCGTCCCGTGCCATATCCCAGGCACGCAGCAGGGCGCGGGGCTGGATGGCGGGCGTGGCTTCGGGCGTGAACGGGATGGCGCAGGCGGTCGGCACAGGGAACAGATGGGGTGCGCCGGCCGGAAGGTCAGGGCTTGACGGGTCAGAGCCCCTTCAGCGTGTCCGCCGTGTCGAAATCCCTGAGCACGCCGTCATCCGACACCTCCACGTTGAACAAGCGGTCGGCGTGCAGCCCCGTCAGGTGGCGGGCCCCCACGTCGCCGGTGATGCCGAGGATCGCGCCGAAGAACTCACGCCCCCAAAGCACGGGGTTGCCCTGCTTGCCCCGGAAGGTCGGCTGCACGATCGCGCGGCCCTCCTCCGGATCGAAGGCCGAGAGGAGCCGGTCCAGCACGGCCGGGGAGACGAGGGGCATGTCCCCGAGCATCACCAGCACGCCCTCGACATCCGGCGGCAGGGCGGCGATGCCGGCCTTGAGGGAGGCGGAGAGACCCTCTGAATAGTCCTCGGCATGGGTCATCAGCACGGGGCGGCCGGTCAGCGCTTCCTCCACCCGCTCGTGCTCGTGGCCGGTGACGACGAGGACGGGGCGGGCCCGGCTGGCCAGCGCGTTCTCCACCACCCGCGCCACCATGGGCCGGCCCTCGCGGTCCGCCACCATCAGCTTGTTCAGCGGCGCCATGCGGCGGGAGCGCCCGGCCGCCATCACCAGGGCGGCAACGCGGCGGGGGCGCCGGGGCGCGGCAACGGGGGCGCTGCGCGGGGCATCGCCGCGGGGCAGGGGGCGCGTCTCGATCTCCTTCAACAGCCCGCCGACACCCATCCGCATCAGCGACTTCGGTGTGACGGGAACGCCAGCGAAAAGCCGCTCCAGCACCCAGTCGAAGCCGTTCACCTTCGGGCTGCGCGCGCAGCCCGGCAGGACCATGGCCGGGACCTCCCCGATCCGGCCGAGGCAGAGGAGGTTCCCCGGATCTACCGGCATCCCGAAATGCTCGATCGAGCCGCCCGCGCGTAGGATTGCCGCCGGGGCAACGTCGCGCCGGTCCACCACGGCGGAGGCGCCGAGGACCAGCAGCATCTCGGCCCCCGCCTTCCGCAGCCGCCCCAGCGCCTCGGCGATGGCGCCCGTTTCGTGCGCGCAGCGCTCCGGCGGCAGCAGCGAGCCCGCCAGGGCCTCGATCCGGGTCCGGGTCGCCTCGATCCCGTTCTCGAAGATCGCCTCCTTCATGCCCGGCAGTTCGGAGCTGACCAGGCCGACCTTCACCGGCCGGAACGGGTGCAGGGAAAGGGCCGCGCCGCCGCGCAGCATGGCCTCCGCCACGTGCAGGGCATCGCCGGGCACGGCGAAGGGGATCACCTTCACCGTCGCCAGCATGTCCTTCGGCTGCACCACGCTGAAATCGGGCAGCGTCGCGAGGGTGAGGCTCTCGTCCAGCGCGTTCAGCCGATCCACCAGCGCCGTGTCCACCCGCAGCAGGCCGGCAGTTTCCGCCAGAAGATTCACGCGGCCGGTTGCGGCCCGGCTGCGGGCGACGAGCGGGCGCAGCATGGCATTCGCCATGCGGTCCGCCGCCTCGTCCTCCGGCACATCGCCGGGTTCGAGGCGCGCGGCGACGACCTCCGCGTGCCGGGCAGCGCGCAGCGCCTCGATGGCGCCTGCGTCCAGCACCGTGCCCTTCTTCAGCACCCGGTCCGGCAGCCGCAGCGTGTGGGCGAGGACGGCGCCGCGCGCCTCCTCCAGCGGGGTGGGGCCGAAGATCATCCGCGTTCCCCGCTCCGCAGCTTGCCGCGGCGGGCCGCTACCACCTGGGCAACGATGGAGAGGGCGATCTCCGGCGCGGTCACGGCGCCGATGTCCAGTCCGACCGGGGCCTGGATGCGGGCGATCGCCCCGGCGCCATGCCCAGCCTCCTCCAGCCTGGCCACGCGCTTGGCGTGGGTGCGCCGGCTACCGAGGGCGCCGACATAGAAAGCGTCCGACCTCAGCGCGACGTCCAGCGCCGGGTCGTCCAGCTTCGGGTCGTGGGTGAGGGTGACGATCGCCGTGCGGTTGTCCGGCCGCAGCGCCTCCAGCGCCTCGTCCGGCCATTCCGTCACCAGCTCGGCATCGGCCGCGAAGCGCTCTTCCGTGGCGAAGGCCCGGCGGGGATCGACGATGGTGACGGCGAAGCCGGCGGCGGCGGCCATCGGCACCAGAGCCTGGGCCACGTGGACGGCGCCTACGACGATCATCCGGGGCGGCGGAGTCTGCGGCTGGACGAACCAGGTCTCCTCCCCAACTGTAACAGGCCCGGCCTTGTCGGAGAGCAGCGCCGCCTCGGCCGCCGCAGCCAGTGCGGGGGGCAGGGCTTCCTGGGGGTGAAGGTGCTGCGCGCCGTCGGGCAGGCGCGTCAGCAGGGCCACGGGCCGCCGCGCCGCCCGGGCGGCCTGGAGTACCTCCAGCGTCTCGGGGGTCACGCCAGCGGTTCCACGAAGACCTTCAGCTTGCCTCCGCAGGCCAGCCCCACCTCCCAGGCGCGCTCGTCGGTGATGCCGAAATCCAGGAGCTGCGGAGTGCCGGACTTCATCACCTGCTGGGCCACGTCGGCCACCGCGCCCTCGATGCAGCCGCCCGAGACGGAGCCGGCAAGCCGCCCGCTTCCCGTCACCGCCAGCCTGGACCCGGCCGGGCGGGGCGAGGAGCCCCAGGTCTCCACCACCGTGGCCAGGGCCACGCGCTCTCCCTCCGCGCGCCAGGCGCGGGCGGTCTCCAGAATGTCCTCGGTGCCGCTCATGCAGGCCTCCCGTCGCGCCGCCCCGTGTCTTTGATCTTGGCACCCGAGAGGGTGGCGACCAGGGCGCGCAGGCTGTTCAGGTTATGCACTTGGCGATGCTCGTGCACATGGGGGAGGAGGGCACGTATGCCGGCCGCGCGGGGCTGGAACCCCTGATACCGCAGGAGCGGGTTCAGCCAGATCAGCCGCCGGCAGGAATGGCGCAGCCGCTCCGCCGCCTCGGACAGCCCCTCGGCCCCGCCGCGGTCCAGCCCGTCCGTGATCAGCAGCACCACCGCGCCCTGCCCCAGCACCCGCCGCGCCCAGCGGCGGTTGAAGCGGTCCAGTGCCTCCCCGATCCGGGTGCCGCCGGACCAGTCCGGCAGGATGTGGGACACCGCCTGGAAGGCTACCTCCGGGTCTCGGTTCCGCAGGGCGCGGGTGACATTGGTGAGCCGCGTGCCGAAGACGAAGCTGTGGACCCGGGCGCGATCATTCTCCACCGCGTGCATGAAATGCAGCAAAATCTGAGCGTAACGGGCCATACTTCCCGAGACATCGCAGAGAAGAACCAGCGGCGGGGGGCGGGTGACCCGGCGCCGCCGCTCGATCCGCGCGATCTCCCCACCCAGGCGCATGGAGGCGCGGATGGTGGCGCGGAGGTCGGCGCGCGGGCCGGACGGGTCCGGGCGGAAGCGGCGGGTCGGGCGCTCGGCCAGGGGCAGGGTCAGCCGGCGTATTTCGCGCTTCGCCTCTGCCAGTTCTTCAGCGGACATTGCTTCAAAATCAAGCCGGTTCAGCCTCTCGCGGTCAGAGACGGTGAGGGCGGCATCCTCCCGCCGCTCCGGTTCTCCGGCCGGCGTCGCGGGCGGGTTCGCGCCGGGCATGGCCTCCGCCGCGCGGCGGGCGGCGGGGGGCGCGGCTTCGGGCGGCGCGTCCTCCGGGCCGGCTGCGCGGACAGGGGTATCGGGATTGCGCCAGAAGAGGTCGAAGGCGGCGTCGAAGACTTCGAAATGATCGCGCCGATGGATCATCGTCGCCCGCAGGGCCGCGCGGAAGGCAGCGCGGTCCGTGAGGGGGACGTGGGAGAGGGCTTCGGCGGCGGACAGGGATTCGGCAGAGCCCACGGGCAGCCCGGCGCGGCGCAGGACCCGCCCGAAGGCGAGGAGGTTCGGGGCGAGGGCACTCACCCAGCCGCCTCCCGCGCCTCCTCCACCCGCCGGGCCAGCTCGGCCCCGCGCAGGCGCGCGATGTCGTCCTGGTACTTCAGCAGCACGCCGAGCGTGGCCTCGGCCGCGGCCGGCTCCAGCTCCCGCCGGTCCAGCGCGGTCAGGGCACGCGCCCAATCCACGGTTTCCGCCACGCCGGGCGGCTTGAAGAAGGCGTCGCCGTTCCGCAGCTCCTGCGCGAAGGCGACGACCTGGGCGGAAAGGGCGGCCGGCACCTCCGGGGCGCGCCGGGCGAGGATGGCGCGCTCCCGCGCTGCGTTCGGATAGTCCACCCAGTGGTACAGGCAGCGGCGGCGGATGGCGTCGTGCACCTCCCGCGTGCGGTTGGAGGTGACGACGACCACGGGCGGGGTCTGCGCCCGGATCGTGCCCAGTTCCGGCACGGTGATCTGGAAGTCGGCCAGAACCTCCAGCAAGAAGGCCTCGAAAGGCTCGTCCGCACGGTCCAGCTCGTCGATCAGCAGCAGCGCCGGGCTGCCCTCGATGGCCTGGAGGAGGGGGCGCGGCTCCAGGAAGCGGCGGTCGTAGAGGCCGCGCTCCAGCGCCGAACGGTCGGCCTCGTGCGCCGTCTCGGCCAGGCGGATGGCCATGAGCTGGCGGGCGTGGTTCCACTCATAGGCGGCGGAGGCGAGGTCCATGCCGTCGTGGCACTGCAGCCGGACCAGTCGCCGCGGCAGCTGCGCCGCGAGCACCTTCGCGATCTCCGTCTTCCCCGTGCCGGGCTCGCCTTCCAGCAGCAGGGGGCGGCCCATGGCCAGGGCGAGGTGGACGGTGGTGGCCAGGGCCGCATCGGCGACGTAGCCGCCCGCCTCAAGCAGCGCCTGGGTCGCGGCGACGTCCCTGGGCGGGAAGTCAGCCAATGACGAAGAGCAGCCCGAGGATCACCACGAAGAGCGCGCCGCCGATCCAAAGGTTGATCGGCAGGCCGAAGGGCTCGCGCGGGATCGCGGCCAGGATGGCGGCCATGTTCCCTGTGGCGGCGCCGGGGCGCAGCGCGGCCACCGCGGTCTGCCGCGGCTCGATCGGCTGCCCGGTGCTGGCGACGGACGGGCCGGTGGTGGGCACCATGTCCGGCGCCGCCGGCGCGGCGGTGGCCGGCCCGGTGGCCGAGGCCGGCACCGTCTCAGCGGCGGCGACCTGGGCGGCGAAGCGGTCGAAGAACTGGTCGGCCATCTGGCGGGCGGTGCTGTCCACCAGCCGCGCGCCGAGCTGGGCCATCTTGCCGCCCACCTGCGCCTTCACATTGTAGTTGAGCGTCGTGGTGGACGGACCTTCGGCGACCAGGGCCACGTCCGCTCCGCCGCGGGCAAAGCCCATGGCGCCGCCCTGGCCCTCGCCGGTGATCGTGTAGCCCTCGGGCGGGTTGATGTTGGTCAGCGTCACCTTGCCGCCAAACTTGGCCGACATCGGGCCGATCCGCACGGCCACCTTGGCGGCGAAGCTGTCCGGCCCGGTGCGCTCCACCGATTCGCAACCGGGAATGCTGGCCTGGAGCACGGCGGGGTCGTTCAGCGCATCCCAGACCCGCTCGCGCGGCGCCTCGATGCGGCGGCTCCCCGTCATGTCCATGCCCGTCTCTCCCCGGCAGTGTTTCGTCCCGCGGCGCAAGCTAGGGGAGGGGAAGGGAGGTGGGAAGGGGCGTCCCTGCCTAGTTCCTCCCAAGATTCCCCCATCTGGCCGCCCCGTGAGGCCGGGTGTAGCCTGCCGCCGGACTGAAGACGCCGGCCGACCCGGCGCCCCGACGGGGCCGCCCCTTGCCCCGCGCCACGCCCGGGAGGTTCTGCATGCCCTACGTGATCGGTGACGACCTGCCGGATGTCCCGGCCGGCCAGCGCTTCCGTGCGCTGCTGGACCGCCCGGGAATCCTGCGCATGCCCGGCGCGCATACGGGCATGGCGGCGCTGCTGGCGAAGCGGGCGGGGTTCGAGGCGCTCTACGTCTCCGGCGCCGCCATGTCGGCCAATATGGGCCTGCCCGATCTCGGCATGATCACGGTGGAGGACGTGTGCTGGCACGTCCGCCAGGTCTCGCGCGCCTCCTCGCTCCCCGCGCTCGTCGATGGCGACACGGGTTATGGCGAGGCGCTGAACGTCATGAACATGGTCCGCTCCTTCGAGGATGCGGGGGCGGCGGCGGTGCAGCTGGAGGACCAGCTGCTGCCGAAGAAGTGCGGCCACCTGAACGACAAGAAGCTGGCCGACCCGCACGACTTCGCGGCGAAGATTGCCGCCGCCCGGCGGGCCCGGAAGCACCTCTACATCATCGCCCGCACGGACGCGGCGGCGAGCGAGGGGATGGATGGCGCCGTCGGCCGCGCGAAGCTCTTCATGGAGGCCGGCGCGGACGCGATCTTCCCGGAGGCGCTGAACACCGCCGAGATGTTCCGGGAGTTCGCCCGCCGCATGCCCGGAGTGAAGCTGCTGGCGAACATGACGGAGTTCGGCCGCACCCCCTTCTTCACGGACAAGGAGTTCGAGGAGATGGGCTACGCCATGGTAATCTGGCCCGTCTCCCACCTGCGGGTGGCGAACCGTGCCATGGAGGAGCTCTACGCCGCCATCAACCGGGACGGCGGGACGCAGGGCATGGTGGGGCGGATGCAGACCCGGGCGCAGCTCTACGAGACGATCGGCTACCACGAATACGAGGCGCTGGATTCCACCCTCGTGAAGACGGTCGTCCCCGAAGGTATGCCGCAGCGTTTCCCGGGGGCGGCGCAGTGACGATGAACCGCCGCTTCTTCCTCGGCTTCCTGGCGGCGCTGCCGGCCGCGCCTGCCCTCGCGCAGGACGGGCCGCAGCCGAAGCTGCCGACGGAACCCCTGGTCATCATCACCCGCGACGGCAAGCGGCACGAGTTCCAGGTTGAGATGGCGATCCAGCCGGAGCAGCAGATGACCGGGCTGATGTTCCGCCCTTCCGTCGCGCCGAACGAGGGCATGCTGTTCGACTGGGGGCAGCCCCGGGAGAGCAGCATGTGGATGCGGAACACCATCACCTCCCTGGACATGGTGTTCATCACCGCCAACGGCACGGTGCTGCGGATCGCGGAGCGGACGGTGCCGCACAGCCTCGCTACCGTCAGTTCCAACGGCCCGGTGCGGGCCACGCTGGAACTCGCGGCGGGCACGGCGGAGCGGCTGGGCATTCGCGTGGGCGACAAGGTGGAGCAGCGAATCTTCGGGACCGCGCGTTAGCCTCCCAACCGGAGGTTGCGCATGGCTATCGATCCCACCACCGAAGGGCTTTTCGTCCGGCACCGCTTCGCCGCGCCGCCGGCGCGCCTGTTCCAGGCCTGGACGGACCCGGAGCTCGCTGCCCAGTGGCTCTTCACGGGGCTGGTCGGTGAGATAGCGGAGCTGGCAATGGACGCACGCCCCGGGGGCGTGTTCCGCCTTCGCGGCGCCCTCCACGAGGGATATGGCGAGTTCATCGAGCTGGAGCCGCCGCGCCGGATCGTGCTCGCCTTCGGCGTGCCGGCCCTGCGGCATGGCGTGGACCGCTTCGTCGTGGAGATCACGCCCGAGGCCGGAGGCAGCCTGCTTTCCCTGACGAAGGAGGGGCTGCCACCCGATCTGACGGACGAGACGGAAGGCGACTGGGGCGTGATGTTCGATCGCTTGGCCGCGATCCTCTGAGGGCTCAGGCGCCGAGCGGCAGCACCAGGGTCTGCCCGAATCGCGGGACGATGAAGTCGTCCCCGGCCAGCCCGGCCGAGGAGCACGCCTCGGCCAGGGCGCGGGCGGGCTCGTCGATGCCCTCCTGGGTGAGCTTGAAGGTCCCGAAATGCATGGCCACGGCGGTTCGGGTCCGGGTTTCCGCGCGCGCCCGCACCGCCTCCTCAGGGTTCATGTGGACGGCGCGCATGAACCAGTTCGGCTCATAGGCGCCGATGGGGATCAGCCCGACGCCGAATGGCCCGGCCTCCGTCCCGATCTCGTGGAGGTGCCCGCCGTAAGCGGTGTCGCCGGCGAAGAGAAGCGATCCCTCCGCCACCCGCACGGCGAATCCGCCCCAGAGGGACCGGCCACGATCGCCGATGGCCCGCGCGGAGAAGTGGCGCGCCGGCAGGTAGGTGACGGTAGCCCGGCCGATGGAGGTCTCGCCCCACCAGTCCAGCTCCGCCGCCGCCGGCAGGCGGTTGCGGGTGAGGATGCGGGAGTTGCCCAGCCCCGTGATGACCCGCGGTGCCTTCAGCGCCCGCAGCGTCGGGACGTCCAGGTGGTCGTAGTGGTTGTGGGAGAGAAGCACCGCGTCCAGCGGCGGCAGCGCGTCCAGACTAAGGCCCGGGGCTCGGGCCCGGCGCGGCCCGGCGAAGGAGAAGGGGCTGCACCGCTCGGACCAGATCGGGTCGGTCAGCAGCGTCGGGCCGCCGTGCAGGCGGATAAGAAAGGTCGCGTGGCCGATGAAGGTGACGGCGGCATGGCCGGGCGGGGGCTCCGCGGGCGGGTCCTCGGCCGGGTCCGTGACCTGCCGGGGCCAGGGCGTGCCCGCCCCCTCCCGCATCATCCGCCACACCTCGCGAAGCGGGTTGCCCGCCGTGCTGCCGTCCGGGTTCAGGAACCGCCCGTCCGGCCCCCGCCGGGCGCCCTGCCGCATCAGGCGTCCACCTTCACGCCCAACTCCCCGGCCATGTCCAGCGCGAACTGCCAGGCGACGCGGCCGGAACGGGAACCGCGGGTGATCGTCCACTCCTTCGCCCGCGCCAGCAGGGCATCGCGCTCGATCGGCAGGCCCAGTGCCTTCGCGTAACCCTCCACCATGGCGAAATAGGTGGGCTGGTCGCAGTTGTGGAAGCCGATCCACAGCCCGAAGCGGTCGGAGAGGGATACCTTCTCCTCCACTGCCTCGCTGGCGTGGATGGCTCGCTGCTGCTCGTTCTCGATCATGTCCCGCGGCATCAGGTGCCGGCGGTTCGAGGTGGCGTAGAAGATGACGTTCTGCGGGCGGCCGGCGATGCCGCCATCCAGCACGGACTTCAGCGCCTTGTAGTCGGCGTCCTCCCGCTCGAAGGAGAGGTCGTCGCAGAAGACGAGCGTGCGGCGGGGGCTGTCCCGCAGGATTTCCAGCAACTCGGGCAGGGTGACGATGTCCTCCCGCGCGATCTCGATCAGCGCCAGGCTGCCCGGCCGCTCGGCATTCGCCCGGGCATGGGCCGCCTTCACCAGCGAGGACTTGCCCATGCCCCGCGCGCCCCAGAGCATGGCATTGTTAGCCGGAAGGCCGCGGGCGAAGCGCAGCGTGTTCTCCAGCAGCAGCGCCTTCTGCGCCTCCACCCCCTGGAGAAGCGCGATGTCCACCGCCGCGACGCGCCGCACGGGCGAGAGGCGCGGCGTGGGACCGGGGTGCCAGATGAAGGCATCGGCCCCGTCCAGCCGCGGCGGGGCGGGCGGGGGCGGCGCCAGGCGCTCCAGCGCCTCGGCAATTCGGGTCAGAAGGGCGGTTTCCATGATCGTTTCCCGGAACGCGGCCCCGCGCGCTTGACGCGGGGGGGTGGGCAGCTAGTTTCCGCCCCTCTTCGCACCCCCTCACACCGGACGGAAGCCCAGCCCTATGTTCATTTCCCCGGCCTACGCCCAGGACGCGGCCGCAGGCGGCGCGGCCGGCATGATCATGCAGTTCGCGCCGCTGATCCTGATCTTCATCGTCTTCTACTTCATCCTGATCCGCCCCCAGCAGAAGAAGATGAAGGAACACCGGGACATGCTCGGCCAGCTCAAGCGCGGTGACCGGGTGGTGACGGGCGGCGGGATGGTGGCGACCATCACGAAGGTGAAGGAGGGCTCGGACGAGATCGAGGCCGAGATCGCCCCGAACGTGCGCGTGACCATCGTTCGCACCACGATCGGCAGCGTGATCCGCCCGACCCCGGCGAACGACACGGCGGGCACCAAGGCCTGAGCCGGAGGCCCGCTTCGGCGGGCGCCGGATGCGCGAAGGGCGCCGCGGGTCTCCCCGCGGCGCCCTTCCTCGTTTCAGCGCCTATGGATCGGGCGGAAATCGATCAGGCAGACTGGCCGGACTGCATGCCCTTGCCGAGCAGGGAGGCGACGTACTCCCAGTTCACCAGCTTATCGAGGAAGTTGGACAGGTAGTCCGGGCGGCGGTTGCGGAAGTCCAGGTAGTAGGAGTGCTCCCACACGTCCACGCCGAGGAGCGGCGTGCCCTCGCCGGTGGAGATGGGGTTCGCGCCGTTCGGGGTCTTGGTGATCTTCAGCTTGCCGGAGGCGTCCTCGATCAGCCAGGCCCAGCCGGAGCCGAACTGGCCCACGCCGGCGGCCTTGAAGTCATCCTTGAACTTCTGCAACCCACCGAGATCGCTCTCGATCCGGGACTTCAGCGCGTCCGGGATCTTGTCGTCGCCGCCATTGGGGGACATGCACTGCCAGAACAGCAGGTGGTTCCAGTGCTGGCCGGCCTGGTTCAGCACGGGCAGGGAGTCCGCGCCGCCCTTGCCGGCCTCGGCCACGATCTGCTCCAGGGTCTTGCCCGAGAGGCCCTTGCTCTCCACCAGACCGTTGAGGGCGGTGACATAGGCCTGGTGGTGCTTGCCGTGGTGCAGCTCCAGCGTCTCCTGCTGCATGCCACGGGCGGCGAGGGCGTTCACGTCATAGGGCAGGGGGGGCAGGCTGAAGGCCATGTGACATCTCCTTGCGGGTGATTCGGCGCGCAATGTCGCGCCGATAGGCGCCCCGGCCAAGGGCGGGGCGCCTCAATCCGGCGCGAGAGCCGCTGGACAGGAGGCCGGGGCCGGGCCAAGGGGGCGCGGCATGGCCGAAACGCCCGACCCAACATCCCTCGCCGAATTCGCTCGCCGGCACGATCCGGACCGCTTCCTCTGCGCCCTTTTTGCGCCCGCCGGGTCGAGGGAGGCGATCTTCACCCTCATCGCCTTCAACCACGAGTTGGCGCGCGCGCGGGAGGCGGCGCGGGAGCCCATGATGGTGCTGATCCGCCTGCAGTGGTGGCGGGACGCGGTGGAGGAAGCGGTGGCGGGCAAGCCCGCGCGCCGGCACGAGGTGGCCGGGCCGCTCTCCCGCGCGATCGGCGCCGGGAGCCTTGATCCCGCGGCGCTCCTCGCCCTGATTGAGGCGCGGGAGGCGGATGAGACCGGGGAGGAAGCGGTGCCGCTGCTGGAACGGCTACGCGGCACGGCCGGCGGCCTGGCCGCGGCGACTGGCCGGCTGCTCGGCGCCCCCGATACCTCATCGGAGGGGCTTCGGCAGATTGGCACGGCCTACGGAGTGGCGGGCACGCTCCGCAGCCTCCCGGCCCTGGCCGCGCAGGGGCGGGACCCGCTGCCCGAGGGCGAGGACCCGGTCCGGGCCGGGCAGGCGCTGGCGCGGAAGGGACTGGAAGTTCTGGAATCCGGCCGGAAGCTCCTGGCCAGCCTGCCCTCCCGCGCCGTCGCTGCCGCGCTGCCGGGCGTGCTGGCGCGGCGGGACCTTCAGCGGGTCCTGCGGCCGGATTGGCAGCCCGGCGCACCCGCGGCCCCGCGCGGGGCCGGGGACCGGCTGGCCGTGACCTGGGCGGGGCTGCGCGGCCGGGCCTGACCGGGAATCAGGCCCGCTTGCGCTTCTTTACCGGGGGTGCCGCCTCACGGGCCGTGAGGAGGGGAGCCAGGAACCGGCCCGTATGGCTCTCCGGGCTGGCGGCCACTTCCTCCGGCGTGCCCTCAGCCACCACGCGCCCGCCGCCATCGCCGCCCTCCGGGCCCATGTCCAGGATCCAGTCAGCGGTCTTGATGACCTCCAGGTTGTGCTCGATCACCAGCACCGTGTTGCCCTGGTTCACCAGCGCGTGCAGCACCTCCAGCAGCTTGCGTACATCCTCGAAGTGCAGGCCGGTGGTCGGCTCGTCGAGGATGTAGAGGGTGCGGCCGGTGGCGCGGCGGGCCAGCTCCTTCGCCAGCTTGATGCGCTGCGCCTCGCCGCCCGAAAGAGTGGTGGCTTGCTGGCCCAGGTGGATGTAGCCCAGCCCCACCTCGCTCAGCACCTTCAGCTTGTCCCGGATGGCGGGCACGGCGGAGAAGAACTCCAGTCCCTCATCCACCGTCATCTCCAGCACGTCAGAGATGGACTTGCCGCGGAACTTCACCTCCAGCGTCTCGCGGTTGTAGCGCTTGCCCTTGCAGGTGTCGCAGGTGACGTACACGTCCGGCAGGAAGTGCATCTCGATCTTGATCAGGCCGTCGCCCTGGCAGGCCTCGCAGCGGCCGCCCTTCACGTTGAAGGAGAAGCGGCCGGCCTTGTAGCCGCGCGCCCGGGAGTCGGGCAGTTCCGCGAACCAGTCCCGGATGGGGGCGAAGAGGCCGGTATAGGTCGCGGGGTTGGAGCGCGGGGTACGGCCGATCGGCGACTGGTCGATGTCGATGATCTTGTCCAGCAGCTCCAGCCCCTCGATCCGCTCGTGCGGGGAGGGGACGGTGCCCGCGCCCATCAGGCGCCGGGCGGCGGCCTTGTAGAGGGTCTCGATCACCAGGGTCGACTTGCCGCCGCCGGAGACGCCGGTGACGCAGGTGAAGGTGCCCAGGGGCAGGCTCGCCGTGACGGACTTCAGGTTGTTGCCCGTGGCGCCCACGACCTTCAGCTGCCGCTTGGGGTCGAGGGGACGCCGCTGCGCCGGCACGGGCACGCTGCGCCGGCCGGAGAGGTAGGCACCGGTCACGCTGTCGGGGTTGGCGATCACCTCCTCGGGCGTGCCCTGGGCGATGATGCGTCCACCCCCGGCGCCGGCCGCGGGGCCGATGTCCACGAGGTAGTCGGCGGCGCGGATTGCGTCCTCGTCGTGCTCCACTACCAGCACGGTGTTGCCGATGTCTCGCAGGCGCCGGAGCGTGACGAGAAGGCGCTCGTTGTCCCGCTGGTGGAGGCCGATGGAGGGCTCGTCCAGCACGTAGAGAACGCCCGTCAGGCCGGAACCGATCTGGGAGGCCAGGCGGATGCGCTGGCTCTCGCCGCCCGAGAGGCTGGCGGAGCCGCGGGCGAGGGACAGGTAGTCCAGTCCCACGTCCACAAGGAAGCGCAGCCGGTCGTTGATCTCCCGCAGGATGCGTCGGGCGATCTCCTGCCGCTGCGGGGTGAGCTGGTCATAGACCTCCGCGAACCACTCCATGGCCTTGCGAATGGAGAGGTCGCTGGCCTGGGCAATGTTCAGGTCGGCCACCCGGACAGCCAGCGCCTCAGGCTTCAGCCGGGCGCCCTGGCAGACATGGCACGGACGCTCGGACTGGTAGCGCTGAAGGTCCTCCCGGACCCAGGGGTTATCCGTCTCGCGCAGGCGGCGTTCGAGGTTCGGGATCACCCCCTCGAAGGCCTTCTTCACCTCGTAGGCGCGCAGCCCGTCCTTGTACTTCAGGGTCACGACGTCCGAGGTGCCGTGCAGGATGGCCTGCCGCACCGCCTTGGGCAGGTCGGCCCAGGGCGTGCTGGTGGCGACCTTGAAGTGCCGCGCCAGGCTTTCCAGCGTCTGGTCGTAATAGGGCGAGGAGGAGCCACCCGCCCAAGCGGCCACGGCGCCATCCGCGATGCTCTTGGCGTCGTCCGGCACCACCAGGGCGGGGTCGAAGAAGCTCTCCACCCCCAGCCCGTCGCATTCCGGGCAGGCGCCCTGGGGCGAGTTGAAGGAGAAGAGGCGGGGCTCGATCTCCTCGATCGTGAAACCGCACTCCGGGCAGGCGAAACGGGAGGAGAAGACGGTCCGCGCCCCGTCATCCGCCCCTTCCAGGTAGATCACGCCGTCGGAGAGGCCGAGCGCCGTCTCGAAGCTGTCGGCCAGGCGCTGCTGGGCGCCTTCCCGCACCACCACGCGGTCCACCACCGCCTCGATATCGTGCTTCAGCTTCTTGTTGAGGGCGGGCACCTCCTCGATCCGGTAGAGGGTGCCGTTCACCTTCACCCGCTCGAAGCCCCGGCGCTGAAGTTCGGCCAGTTCCTTCTTCCACTCGCCCTTCTTGCCGCGGGCGATGGGGGCCAGGACGAGCAGCCGGGTCCCCTCCGGCATGGCCAGGGTCCGGTCCACCATCTGGGAGACGGTCTGCGCCTCGATCGGCAGGCCGGTGGCCGGGGAATAGGGGATGCCCGCCCGCGCCCAGAGCAGGCGCATGTAGTCGGCGATCTCCGTGACCGTGCCGACGGTGGAGCGGGGGTTGTGGGAAGTGGTCTTCTGCTCGATCGAGATGGCCGGGGAGAGGCCCTCGATGCTGTCCACGTCCGGCTTCTGCTGCAGCTCCAGGAACTGCCGGGCATAGGCGGAGAGGCTCTCCACGTACCGCCGCTGGCCCTCCGCGTAGATGGTATCGAAGGCGAGGGACGACTTCCCGGAGCCGGACAGGCCGGTGATGACCGTCAGCGTCCCCTTGGGGATGTCCAGGTCGATGTTCTTGAGGTTGTGCTGGCGGGCCCCGCGGATGCGGATATGGCCGCCGCTGCCGATCTCGAGCCCGCCCCGGTTGGCGAGGCGTCCGGTGGTCTCGGGAAGGCTGTCAGGCACGGGCGATCCGACCCTTTTGTTCGCATTGTGTTCAGGGGTGTTTGCCACCATATAATGGCGGCGGGAAGAGGTCGCCGGGGGGCGCCTCGTCCCTTCCCCCCGGGGGGTGGCCTTGCCGCCTCCCGGGGGGTAGCTTCCGCGACCCGCCTAGGTTTCCCTGAAAGGGATTCGTGGGCGGGCGGCAGCGATTCGCGGTCCCCGGCCCCGAATGGGGCGGTGCCGCTTGAAACAGGTTGTGAACGGTTCTGGCCGGGAGCCCCCGGCCGGGCAGGGATGTGGGTGGCATGGCCGGCGTCAACAAGGTGATCATCCTCGGCACGCTGGGGCGCGACCCCGAGGTGCGGAACTTTCAGAACGGCGGCCGGGTGGTGAACCTGCGCCTGGCGACCAGCGAGCGCTACAAGGACCGCGAGGGAAACCAGCAGGAGCGCACCGAGTGGCACTCGGTCGCCATCTTCAACGAGAAGCTGGGCGAGATAGCCGAGCGCTACCTGAAGAAGGGCAACCAGGTCTATATCGAGGGTGCGCTGGAGACTCGGAAGTGGACCGACCAGCAGGGCCAGGAGAAGTACACCACCGAGATCGTGCTGCGGCAGTTCCGGGGCGAGCTGACCCTCATCGGCGGCCGCGGCCAGGGCGGTGGCGGCGGTGAGGAGGGTGGCTTCAGCGGCGGCTCTTCGGGCGGCGGTGGCTACGGCGAGCGCGGCGGGTCCAGCGGTGGCGGCTATGGCGGCCGCTCCTCCTCCGGCGGTGGTGCCAGCAAGCCCCGCAGCGGCGGCGGCTCCGGTGGCGGCGGCTGGGATGCGCCGAAGGCCGACCTGGACGACGATATCCCGTTCTGATGGCCGCGCTGATCGCGGCAGGCTCTTGATGGCCGTTCCGGCCGGATTGGAAGGCAATAAGTGAGCGAGACGGAAGGCGGACCGCCGGACGAGCGGCCCTTCGACGAGACGCAGCCCGTTACCCTCGAGGAGGAGATGCGGCGCAGCTACCTCGATTACGCGATGAGCGTGATCGTGGCGCGCGCCCTTCCGGACGCGCGGGACGGGTTGAAGCCGGTGCACCGGCGCATCCTGTTCTCCATGAACGAGAACGGGTTCACGGCGGACAAGCCCTACAAGAAGTCGGCCCGCGTGGTCGGCGACGTGATGGGTAAGTACCACCCGCACGGCGACAGCGCGATCTACGACGCCATGGTCCGCATGGCGCAGCCCTTCTCCATGCGCGTCCCGCTCATCGACGGCCAGGGCAATTACGGCTCCATGGACGGCGACCCGCCGGCGGCCATGCGTTACACCGAGGCACGGCTGGCGAAGTCGGCCACGGCGCTGCTGGCCGGCATCGACGAGGACACCGTCGACTTCTCGCCCAACTACGACGAGAGCGCGGAGGAGCCGAAGGTTCTTCCCGCCGCCTACCCGAACCTTCTGGTCAACGGCTCAAACGGCATCGCCGTGGGCATGGCGACGAACATCCCGACCCACAACCCGGGCGAGGTGATCGACGCGACGCTGGCGATGATCGCCAACCCCGACGTCACGCTCGAGGAGCTGATGGGGATCATGCCCGGCCCGGACTTCCCGACGGGCGGCCTCATCCTCGGCCGCGCGGGCATCAAGGCCGCCTTCGAGACGGGGCGCGGCTCCATCCCCGTGCGTGCGCGCTGCGAGATCGAGGAGATGCGCGGCGGCCGGCAGGCCATCATCGTCTCCGAGGTGCCGTACCAGGTGAACAAGGCGACGCTGATCGAGCGCATCGCCGAGCTGGCCCGCGCCAAGCAGGTGGAGGGCATCTCCGACCTGCGGGACGAGAGCGACCGCGACGGCATGCGGATCGTTATCGAGGTGAAGAAGGATGCGACGGCCGAGGTGGTGCTGAACCAGCTCTACCGCTTCACGAACCTCCAGACCTCCTTCGCCGTGAACTTCCTGGCGCTGGACGACGGCACGCCGCGCCAGATGGGCCTGCGTGACGCGCTGCAGGTCTTCATCCGCTTCCGCGAGGAGGTGATCACCCGCCGCAGCCGCTTCCGGCTGAACAAGGCGCGGGACCGCGGCCACATCCTGATCGGCCTCGCCATCGCGGTGGCGAACATCGACGAGGTGATCCGCATTATCCGCGCCAGCGCGGACGCCGCCGAGGCGCGCGCGGCCCTGATGGCGAAGGCCTGGCCGGCCGGCGACATCGGCGCGCTGCTGGCGCTGGTGGATGATGCCGGCAACATCGTGCAGGACGACACCGTCCACCTGACCGAGGCGCAGGCGCGCGGCATCCTGGAGCTGACGCTCCGCCGCCTGACCGGGTTGGAGCGCGAGAAGATCCAGCAGGAGCTGGACGAGATCGCCGCCCAGATCCGCGAGCTGCTGGAGATCCTCTCCTCCCGCCCGCGCCGCCTGGAGCTGATGGCCCAGGAGCTTGCGGAGGTGCGCGCCCAGATCGCCGTGCCGCGCATGACGCAGATCGTGGACGGGCTGGCCGAGCAGGACGACGAGAGCCTGATCGAGCCGGGGCTGATGGTCGTCACCCTGACCCGCGACGGCTACGTGAAGCGCACGCCGCTGGAGACTTTCCGCGCCCAGAACCGGGGTGGCCGGGGCCGCAGCGCGGCGGGCACGCGGGAGGACGATGTCGTCATCCGCAGCTTTAACGCGCATACGCACCAGCACGTCCTGTTCTTCACCAGCCGAGGCATGGCCTTCCGTGAGAAGGTCTGGCGCTTGCCGGAGGCCGGGCCGACGGCTCGCGGCCGCTCGCTCCGCCAGCTTCTCCAGTTGCAGGATGGCGAGACGGTCACGGCCGTGCTGCCCCTGCCGCAGGATGAGGGCCTGTGGGAGAACCTGCACCTCGTTTTTGCGACGGTGTCGGGCAATGTCCGGCGCAACAAGCTGTCGGACTTCCGCAATGTCCGCGCCGCCGGCCTGATCGCGATGAAGCTGGACGAGGGCGACAGCCTGGTGGGCGTGCAGACCTGCCGGGAGGGCGACGACATCCTGCTGGCCACCCGCCTGGGTCGTGCCATCCGCTTCACGGCGGAAGAAGGCGTGCTGCGCGTCTTTGCGGGGCGTGATTCCACGGGCGTGCGCGGCATCCGCTTGGTGGGCAAGGATGATGCGGTTATCGCGCTCTCGGTCCTGCGCAACGTACCGGCTACGCCGGGCGAGCGCGCCGCCTACCTGAAGCTCGCCGCCGCCCGGCGCCGGGCCCAGGGCGAGGCCACGGCGGAGGAGGCGGCAGAGGCGACTGCGGCAGCCGACGCCACGGCCGAGGAGGGGGCGGAACCCGCCGAGGAAGTCGCGCTGACGGACGAGCGGGCCCAGGAGTTGACGGAGGCGGAGGAGATTCTCTTCGTCGTTACCGACACCGGCTTCGGCAAACGCAGCTCCGCCTACGAGTACCGCCGATCCGGCCGGGGCGGGCAGGGGATCGCGAGTATCCCGCTGGGCCGCAACAAGGGCCACGCGGTGGTGGCGACCTTCCCCGTGCGTCCGGGCGACGACGTGATGCTGGTGACCGATAATGGCCGCCTGATCCGCATGCCGTCCGACCAGGTGCGCGTGATGGGCCGGCCGGCCGCCGGCGTCACCCTCTTCCGCCTGGACAAGGGGGAGGCGGTGACCTCCTGCTTCGTCGTGGTGGATGACGGTTCGGCGCCGGAGGCCAGCGCGGCAGAGCCCGACGCCCCCGATGCCTGATCGGGTCGGCGTCTATCCCGGCACCTTCGACCCGGTCACGAACGGCCATCTGGACGTGATCGGGCGGGCGGCCCGGCTGGTTGACCGGCTGGTGATCGGGGTGGCCCGCAGCGCCGGCAAGGGCCCGCTCTTCCCGCTGGAGGAGCGGCTGGAGCTGGTGTTGGCGGAGACCCAGGCCATCGCCCGGGAAACCGGCACCGTCATCCAGGCCGTGCCTTTCGAGGGGCTGTTGGTGACCCTGGCGCGGGATGTGGGCGCGAATGTGATCATTCGCGGCCTCCGCTCGGTAGCGGATTTCGACTACGAGGCGCCGATGGCCGGGATGAATCGCCGCCTCGACCCTGGGGTCGAGACGGTGTTCCTCATGGCCGGGGAGTCCACCCAATTCATCGCCTCGCGCCTCGTGCGGGAGATCGCGGTGCTGGGAGGAGACATTTCCGGCTTCGTGCCCCAATTGACGCGGGAGCGCACGCTCCGGCGCCTGGGCCGGAGCGGCTGACGGCCTGGCGCCGAGCCGGGCAGGGTTGAAGGAGAAAGCGGATGGGGCGACGGAACATCCTGGCGGTGGGTATTGCCGCCGGAGCCCTGGGAGTGCCCGCCCTGGCAACGCCCGCCCTGGCGCAGGCGGACCGCGAGAACACGCTCTACCTGGACCTGAAGGACGGCCGGGTTGTCATCGAGTTGCGGCCGGATCTGGCGCCCAAGCACGTGGAGCGCATCAAGGCCCTCGCGCGGCAGGGGTTCTACGACAACACGCCCTTCCATCGGGTGATTGAGGGCTTCATGGCCCAGGGTGGCGACCCGACCGGCACCGGCACGGGCGGTAGCCCGATGCCGGACCTCGCCGCCGAGTTCTCGCCCCCGGCCAAGGCGCGGTTCCTGCGCGGCGTCTGCGGCATGGCCCGCTCGCAGAGCCCGAACAGCGCGAACAGCCAGTTCTTCATCATGTTCGCCCCCAACCCGGGCCTCGATGGCCAGTACACCATCTGGGGCCGCGTGGTTTCCGGCATGGAGAACGTGGACAAGATCAAGCGCGGCACGGGCAGCAACGGTATGGTCCAGAACCCCGACCGCATCGTCCGCATGCGGGTCGCCGCCGACGTGCCAGCCTGAGCACCGGCTCTAGAGCCACGACCGGCGGCCCTGCGCCGCCGCTCCGAACGAACGGGAAGCTGAAATGAGTGATGAAACGACCCCGGCGGCCCCGGCCGCCGAAGCCGACGCGAACACCCTGGTGCTGGAGCTGAAGGACGGCACGGTGACCATCCAGCTCCTCCCGGAGCTGGCCCCGAAGCACTGCGAGCGCATCAAGGCCCTCGCGGCGGAGGGCTTCTACGACAACACGCCTTTCCACCGGGTGATCGAGGGCTTCATGGCCCAGGGCGGCGACCCGACCGGCACCGGCACCGGCGGCAGCCAGATGCCCGATCTGCCCGCGGAGTTCTCTCCCCCGGCCAAGGCCCGCTTCCAGCGCGGCACCTGCGGCATGGCCCGCACCCAGAACCCGAACAGCGCGAACAGCCAGTTCTTCATTATGTTCGGGCCGTACCCGAGCCTGGATGGCCAGTACACGATCTGGGGCCGCGTGATCTCCGGCATGGAGCACGTGGACAAGATCAAGCGCGGCGCGGGTGGCAGCGGCATGGTCCAGAATCCCGACCGCATCGTGAAGATGCGTCCGGCGGGTGCGGCCTGACCTTCCCGCTTGACGTCCGGTGCCCGGCCTTCCAAAGGTCGGGCACCGGACGCGGAACGCGCCTGTAGCTCAGTCGGTAGAGCACGAGACTTTTAATCTTGGGGTCCTGGGTTCGAGCCCCAGCGGGCGCACCACGTTTTTCCCGGGCTCTCTGCAGGTCCCGGATCTTGCCTAGGCCTGTCGGCCGAAATCGTCACTGGCCCGCGCAGGGCTGGAGGCCCACCGCCTCTCGGCTGCCGCTTTAGCCCGAAGCCCCGCCGGCGTCGTGCAGTAGGCGCGCATTGTCCGCGCGCCATCCGCCTGGTTGTCGTCGTTGAATCCGAAGGTCATTTCGCCACCTTCCGCCCAGCCGGCGAGAACGGCCGCTTCCAGATCAGCGAGGATCGGCTCGTCCGGGACAGGATCCATGCCCGGCCGATGCGTGAACCAGAGCTCCCGCCATTCCCCGTAAGGCGGCAACCAGCCGAGAACCTTTCGGGGATCGGGATCAGGGGCAGCGAGGATGTCGTCCATCACGGGCGATCCTGGGCGGGGGCAGTCATGGTGTCAGCGTGGCAAGGCTGGCGGCCTATGCCCAGCCTCCACGGCCTGAGCAAGGGTTTCGTTCTTCTCCAGGGTCGCGACAGGGCCGATGCCTCTTCATTCGGGTTGATCGGCCCGCGCTTTGGCAGTGCACTCCGAGGTCTCGCGCAGTTCCCGGGGTCTGTCCCTGGGATGGACCGATAGGAGGAGGAAGAATGTTCCGCATCCTCGCCATGAGTGCCCTCGCAGCCATGCTGGCTGGGTGCGTTGCCGAACCACCGCCTCCGCCGGTGGGCGTGGCATACGTTGCTCCGGCCTACGCCATCCCCGCACCGGGCTACGGCTGGCGCTACCATCCGAGATATGGCTGGGGCTGGTGGCACGCGCGCTACGGTTGGCACCGGGGCTGGCGCTGAAGGGCTCACCGGCCGGATGGTGGCGGGGGCAGCCGTCCGGCCGGCCGAGCCGGCGGCGAGATTGTGGACCGTCTGCCGGACGATAGCCGTTCCATTTCCAACAATGGAACGGCGGCCGGAGGACTTGTAGGCAGCAAGGGCGCCCAGGGCGTCCTGATGCAGCAGAGAACCGCGGTCGAAGCAGGCCCTGGCCTCGGTAAGCGCGAGAGGGCCTCGTCCCCGGCAGTGACGATCCGCTGCCCTGCCGGTTACGTTTCATTCGATATTTTCCAGCATTCTGGCCGCATGCAGATAAGGCCAGAGCAGGCGGTCGCGCCGAGCCCAGTGGACGATACCCGCCCGGCGACCTTCCTGGAGCGCGGCGTGGTGGTGCCCTTCACCACCCCGATGCTGCTCGGCAGCCGGGTGCGGCCCGGCGCGCGGAGAGGGTTGGAGATCGCGGTCCCGAGCCCGGCGGGCATCCGCGGCTTCTACGTGCTGCCGTTGCGGGAGCTCTCGGACATCTGCACGCCGACGCTGCACGACCGTCTCCTACTGGATCTGATCGAGCGCGCCCCGGCCGTGACGCCCGACGCCATCACGGAAGCGACGCGCCAGGTGGCGCAGGACGGCTTCGCCGGGCAGGAGGCCGCCATGGCGGCAACCGGGGCGCACAAGGCCCGGGCGGGCCAGAGGTTGGTCACGAACTACCGCCTGCTCCTGCTGCTCATCCGGCAGACGGAATGGCCCGGCGAGCACGCGCTTCCGCCGGAGCGGGACGCACCTCTCAATGTTCAGCGCCGCGCGGAGCGCGCCGTGGCCCGGTTGGCCCAGGCGGCAGGGCTGTCCCCCCCGGCCGTGGTCACGGCGATGGAGGGTCTGACGGAGGCGTACATGGCCGTGGGGTTCCGCGGCGACCCAACGCGCGCGCGGTACCAGGGGGAACTCCTCGCGCTTGAGGAGATGGCGGGGGAGGTCGCGCGCTGGGGCGAACTGGCGGTGGATCCGCAGCAATCCGGCTGCGCCTCGCTCATTGCCCGCTCCGCGCGCCTGACGGTCGAGGCCGGGCAGATCCTGGTCGAGCGGGCCCTCGCGGCCGCGGAGGACTTCCGCGCACTGGTCCTGCGCTGGACCGCGGACGCGGAGGGCGTGCTGCGCGAGACCTCGCGCCTGGCCTGGCTTCTCGACGGCTGGTCCGTGATGACCGGGCTCTGGCGCTGCGCCGACCGGCTGGGGCGACCTGCGGCGATCGGCGAGATGGCGATGATGGTGCCAAGCATGCCCCGGGAGGTCACTCGCTGGACGGGCGAGGCGACCGGCGAGGCCTCTGACGAGCCGCACAGCGTGACCCACAGCATGAGGAGCCGCTTCGTGATCCGCATGACGGACTGGCGCACCGGCCGGCTGCTGGAGCTGATGGAGCGGAACGAGCAGATCGTGAGGGAATGCGTATGATCGCCTGTGCTCCGCCCGCACTCGCCGAGCTCAGACTTCTGAGCGGTGCCCTCGCCGATGCCACGCGGGAGCAGCTGGCACGGGTGGTCTCACTCATCGATGAGCTGCCGGACCGCAGCGGCGCGGATCGACTGCTGGACCGGGCGCGGCCGCGCCTGCGGGAGCTGAACCTGCCGCGCCCACTCGGCCTCACCCGGCTGCTTTTCATGCCGCTCGATCCCTGGATTGTTCGCCCCGCGGAGTGGCAGCCCGGCGGGCCGGCCGTGCCGCGCTCGGCACTCCAGCCGCTCTCCGCCGCCGTGCAGGCCGGGTTGGGGCTGGAAGCGGCACGCATCGAGGCCGGCTGCACCGGCGCGACCGCCGAGGATCTGGACAAGGTCTTCTCCTTGGGCCGCGATCTCTGGCCGGCGGCGGCCCAGGCCCTGCCCGAGAGCACGCCGACCGGGTGGGAAGCCGCTGGGCTGCCGGGGCGGGAGTACCCGGCCCTGCGCGATCGCTGCGCCGCCGCCTGGCGCCATGCCGTGGCGAGCTGGCCCGCCCTTCAGGCGGCGCCCTACGGGCCGCCGGAGCATCTGGCCCGCCAGGCGCTGGAAGGCGCTGCGGCCGAGGGCGGCGCGGCACTGGATACCGTGCTGAGGATCCTCGTGGCGCGCGCCTCGCGCCCCGCCAGCCTCGCCACCCTGGCCGTTCGCCTCTCGCCGCCCGGTTCGGCACAGGCAGCCCGGGCCGCGCAGGGGGCGGTGGACGAGTACCTGTCCCGGCGGGAGGTGGAGAGGCCGTCCTCAGCGGACAGGCGCGGGCAGGCGCGCCGCGCGGCCGAGGACGCCCTTGCGGTCTGCGTCCTCGCGGAGGATTTCGAGGCGTCCGGCCTGCTCGGCGTGCCGGCCCGGCGAGAGCGGCTGCAGGCCATTCGCCGCGCGGCCGACGAGACCTGCCGCGACAGCTTCGCCGCCCTCCTCTCCGGGGAACTGCTGGGCCAGCTCTCCGCCATGCGCGGCGCGGCCGTGGCCGAGACCCGGGCCGCGGTTCCGGCCCTGGAGGGAACGGCGCGGCTGCTGCGGCGGATCGAGAGCGGCGGAAGGCGCCTGGGCGGCGCCGAGGCCTATGATGCCGCCCTGCAGTCGGCGGCGGCGGAGGTGGCGCGCAACGGGGAAGGCGCCGGGCTCTCCCCCGTGGAGCGCCTCCGGCTGGTCGAGATGCTCGCCGGGCCGGAGGTGGCGCTTCGGCTGGTGGGGTGGCCCTGAGGCTTGCCCAGCCCCTGGTGAACCCATCAGTTCCCGCCGAGCATTCCGGCGAGGCCGCGCGCTGCGGTGAGGAACGCCACCACGGCGAGGGTGAGAAGCGAGATCCGACGATGCGCCCCGCCGAGCCGCCGGAACATCGCCGCGCCGATCCGGGAGCCGCCCAGCATCAGCGGGGTGCCGGCCAGGATCAGCAGCGCCTCCGCCCGGCCGATCGCGCCGATGGCGAGAAGGCTGGCGGTGGAGAGAAGCGCGGAGAAGAGGAAGAAGACCAGCAGCGAGGCGCGCACCTGCACGGGCGTCATCGGCAGGGCGAGGTAGTAGGCGACTGCCGGCGGGCCGGGCATGGCGGCCAGGCCGTTGAAGAGGCCGGAGAGTGCCCCGGCCGCGACGGTGGTGCCGCGCCCGGGCATGCTGCGGAAGCCGTGGCCGCTGCCCAGCGCCAGCACGGCGATGCCGCAGGCCCCCGCGAGTACCAGCCGGGCCGCGTCCGCCGGCAGCCAGGCCAGCATCAGCGTACCCAGCGGCGAGGCCAGGACGGAGCCCGCGGCGAGTTGGCGCACCGAAGGCCAGTGGCACTCGCGCGCCGCGGAGCGGAAATCCAGCAGCCCTCCCAGGAGTTGCAGCCCCGCCGCCAGTGCCACGGCGAGGATGGGCGGCAGGGCGAGGCTCATCAGCGGCACCGCGATGATGGCGAAGCCGAACCCCGTGAAGCCCCGGAAAACTGCGCAGAGGGCAACGATGAGCGTGATGATCGCCAGGGCGCCGGGGGAAGGAAGGCCGGAGAGAAGGTATTCGGGCATCAGCCCGGCGCTACGCCCATCGGGCGGCGCCGGGAAGGGGGCCTCGTCCGTCCTCTTCGTCCTCCCCCTTCCGGCTGTCGCTCGCGCGGGCTAAGCCGCCGCCGTGCCGGCCCAACCCCTCCCTGCCGAAATCACGATCGTCGTGCCCTGCTACAACGAGGCGGCGAACGTCGCCCCGATGGTGGAGCGGCTCGGCGCGGCCCTGTCCGGTATCGCCTGGGAGGTCGTCTTCGTGGACGACGACAGCCCGGATGGCACCGCCGCCCAGGTGCGAAAGTTGGCCGCTATGGACCCGCGCGTACGGGGTATCCGGCGCATCGGGCGGCGCGGCCTCGCCTCGGCCGTGACGGAGGGGGTCCTCTCCTCCTCCGCCGCCCACGTGGCCGTGATCGACGGCGACCTTCAGCACGATGAGACGATCCTGCCGGCCATGCTGGCCGCCGTGCGCGACGGCGGCGCGGATGTCGCGGTGGGCAGCCGCCACACGGAGGGCGGCGAGGCGGGCGGCGGCTTCTCCACGGGCCGCGCGCGGGTGAGCGATGCCGGCACGCGGCTGGCGGCCCTGCTGCTGCCTACCCCGGTCAGCGATCCAATGAGCGGCTTCTTCCTGATGCCGCGCCCACTCTTCGAGACGATCGCGCCGCGCCTTTCCGCCCGCGGCTTCAAGATCCTGCTGGATGTCCTGCTCTCGGCCGGGCGGCCGCTACGGGTATCGGAGGTGCCCTATCACTTCCGGCCGCGGGTCGCGGGAGAATCGAAGCTCGACGCTACCGTGCTGCTAGAGTTCGTGGGGCTGCTCATGGACAAGGCGCTGGGCGGCTGGCTGCCCTGGCGCTTCATCTCCTTCGCCGCGGTCGGTGCGGTGGGCCTCCTGGTGCATCTGGCCGTGCTGTTCCTCGCTTCCCGCGTCTCGGGGCTGGAGTTCGAGGGGGCCCAGTGGATCGCCACCTTTGCCGCGATGACGGCGAACTTCCTGCTGAACAACCGCATCACTTACCGGGATCTGCGGCTGCGCGGGCCGCGGCTGGTGCGGGGCCTCGTGCTGTTCTACGCGGTCTGTGGCATCGGGGCGGTGGCCAATGTCGGCATCGCCGGGCTGCTGGTGAATGAGAGGCTGGCCGGCTGGGGCTTGGCCGGGGCGGCGGGGGCCCTGCTGACCGTGGTTTGGAATTACGCCGTCTCCTCCACCCTGATCTGGCGCGGGCGGTGAACCCCTGGCTTATCGGCCTGCTGGCCCTCACGGCGCTGCGCCTGGCGGCGGCCGCCCTGCTGCCTGTCGCGCCGGACGAGGCCTATTACTGGATCTGGGGCCGGAACTTGCAGCCCGGCTACCTGGACCACCCGCCCATGGTGGGGCTGTGGATCGCGGCCGGGACGGGGCTGCTGGGGGACAACCCGCTCGGCATCAGGCTGCTGGGGCCGCTCGGCCTCGCACTGGCCTCGGTCGCCGTCGCCCGCGCGGGCGACGCGCTGTTCCCGCAGAGCCGCCCGGGGAAGTCGGCCGCGTTGCTGCTGAACGCGATGCCGCTGACGAATGCGGGCGCGGTGCTGATGACGCCGGACACGCCGCTCGTCGTCTTCTGGTGCCTCGCCCTCTGGGCCGCGGCGCGGCTGCACGCCACCGGCGATGGCCGGTACTGGCTCGCAGTCGGGGGCTTCGCGGGCTGCGCGCTGCTGTCCAAGTACACGGCCGCGCTGTTCGGGGCCGGGCTGCTGCTCTGGCTGGTCGCGGATCCCTCCGCGCGGCGCTGGTGGCGCGGCGCGTGGCTCTACCTGGGCGGAGTGGCCGCCGTGCTGCTTTTTCTCCCGGTTGTGGCGTGGAACGCGTCTCACGGCTGGGCTTCCTTCGCGAAGCAGGGCGGCCGCGCCGGAGCGGGCACAGAATTCGGACTGCGTTACGTGTGGGAACTGCTGGGTGGCCAGCTCGCCCTGGCCTCTCCGGTCCTCTTCGTGATCTGCGCCCTGGGCATCGGAGTCGGGGTGGCGGACTGGGCGCGGCGGCGCAGCGGGGGTGTCGGCTTGCTCCTCGGGCTGATGCTGCCGGCAGCGCTGGTCTTCCTCTGGCAGGCAACGGGGAGTCGGGTTCAGGGCAACTGGCCGGCGGTGCTCTATCCTGCGGCCTGCATCGCGGCGGCGGCATTCGCGGCGCCCAGGTGGCAGAGGATCGGAGCCTGGATCGGGGGCGGAATGACGCTCGCCATTCTCCTCCAGGCGGCGTTCTCGCCCATTCCCCTGCCGCGTTCCGCCGATCCCACCCTGGCCAGGCTGGCGGGCTGGCCGGAACTGGCGCGCGAGGTGGAAGCGGCGCGGGCCGCGGCCGGCGCCGACTTCGTCGCGGCGGAGGAGTATGGGCTGGCGGCGGAACTGGCCCTGCACCTGCCCCGGGAGGTGCCGGTGGTTGCGATCAGCGATCGCTGGGATCTCTTCACCCTTCCCGAGCCGCCCCCGGGCCGGACGGGGCTGATGCTGCGGAGCCTTCGGCGAGGCGAGGGCGCTCCGCTCTGGCCCGGGGCGGTGCGGGTGGGCGAGGTATTGCGCGGGCGGGACGGCGTGGAGGCTGAGCGCTACCGTCTGTTCCAGGTGGAGACGCCCCCGGGGCGTGAGCCGTCCGCCCTGCTGCCGCGGCCGCGCTAGACAGGACATCACCCCGTCCGTGGGAGATCCCGCCGCCGGGCGGATCTGCCAGCCGGGCGATTTCGGGTGGGAGACAGGACACGGCGTGATCTCTGACGCGGCGAGGCGTCTACCTGGCCAGAACGAGCACCGGCCGGCTGTTCACCTGGGCAGACGGGCTGCAAAACTCCGGTCGGGCGGCCCCACCGGTTAGCAGAAGGGCCGTGTCGGAGAGGATTGTTCCATGCATCGCCGTACCCTGCTCAAGGCTGCCCTGTCGGCTCCCGCTATCGCCACCCCTGTCCTGGCGCAGTCGCCGGGATGGGTCGCGGACCGGCCGATCAGCCTTGTCGTGCCCTTCCTGGCAGGGGGCTCCGCCGACATCGCCGCGCGCGTGCTGGCGGAGCGCATGGGGCCGCGGCTCGGCCCTGGGGCGCGGGTGATCGTGGAGAACCGAGCCGGGGCCGGCGGGGCGGTCGGCGGGGAGTGGGTGCGCCAGCGCCCGGCGGACGGCTTCACCCTGCTGCTCGCCACTGCCTCCTCGCACGGCACCAACCCCGCCGCGCTGCCTTCCCAGACTCCCTACGATCCGGTGGCGGACTTCACCCCGATTGCGGCGGTTGGCGGCGGGCCCTTGGTCGTGGTTGTGCCTGGTGCCTCTCCCTGGCGGAACATCCAGGCGATGGTCGAGGCCGTGCGGGCGAAGCCCGGGGAGTACTCCTGGGCCACGTCCGGCGTCGGCGGGGTCGGCCACCTGACCGGTGAGTTCCTGAAGATCTCCGCCGGCGGGCTCAAGGCCGAGCATGTGCCGTACCGTGGCGGCTCCGCGGTGATGGAGGCGCTCGCGAAGGGCGAGGTGGCCTACTCGCTGGAGGTGCTGGCCTCCTCCGCCCCACACCTGCGGGATGGCTACTCGCGCGGGCTGGCAGTGACCTCGAAGGCGCGCCATCCCCTTTTCCCTGATATCCCGACCCTCGACGAGACGGTGGCGCCGGGCTTCGAGGTGACGACCTGGAACGTGCTCCTGGCACCGCGCGGCCTTCCCGCGCCCGCGCTGGCGGCCCTGAACGCGGCGGTGAACGGGGCGCTCGCGGAACCCTCGGTGCAGGAGCGCCTCGTGGCTGCGGGGGTCGATCCATCGCGCCCCACCACGCCGGAGCAGACGCGGGAGTTCCTGGTTTCCGAGCTGGCGAAGTTTCGGGGCATCGTGCAGCAGGCCGGGCTGCGGCTGGCCGGGTAGGGCGGGCTTGAATCGCGCGCGCGGGACCCGAGTTGTGGAGGACCGTGCCTGGAGGCCAGCATGTTGATCCGCATCCGTCGTGGCTGGGAACTGCCCGAGAGCGCTGCCACGCCAGAGGCCCTGGTGATGGGCCGGCGCGCCGCGCTGGGCGCGGGCGCAGCCCTGGCCGGGGCCGCCCTGGCGCCGGGCGGGGCCATGGCTCAGGCGGCGGCGATGCGGAACACCCGCTTCCAGCCCGGGCGCGATATGACGCCGGAAAAGGACGTGTCGAACTACAACAACTACTATGAGTTCGGCACCTCGAAGAGCGTCGCCTCAGCCGCGCAGCGGCTGAAGGTGAGCCCCTGGTCCATTCGATTCGACGGGCTGGTGGGGACCCCCCGCGAGATCGGCCTGGAGGACCTACTGAAGCAGGTTAGGCTGGAGGAGCGGGTCTATCGCTTCCGCTGCGTGGAGGCCTGGGCGATGACGGTGCCCTGGACGGGCTTCCCCATGTCGGAGCTGGTGCGCCTTGCCGGGCCGAAGCCCGAGGCGAAGTACGTGGTGTTCGAGACGGCAGCCCAGCGCGACACCATGCCCGGGCTGCGGCAGGGCTGGTATCCCTGGCCCTATTCCGACGGCTTCACGATGGAGGAGGCCCGCAACGAGCTGGCCTTCATCGCCACCGGCATGTACGGGAAGCCCCTTCCGCCGCAGAACGGCGCGCCGATCCGCGCGATCACGCCCTGGAAGTACGGGTTCAAGGCGCCGAAATCGATCGTCCGCGTGACCTTCCAGGCGGAGCGGCCGGTCGGGTACTGGGAGAAGCTGCAGTCCAGCGAGTACGGCTTCTGGGCCAACGTGAACCCGGAGGTGGCGCATCCCCGCTGGAGCCAGGCGAGCGAGCGCCTGCTGGGCAGCAACGAGCGCGTGCCGACGAAGCTGTTCAACGGGTACGGCGAATTCGTCGCCGACTTGTACAGGAATCTGCAGGGCGAACGGCTCTACGCCTAAGAGCGGGCGGCCAAGGTCCCTAGGGGCGGGACAGGCGTGGCCTGGCCTCCGCGATGACGCGCAGCGTCTCGTCCCAGAGGTCCAGCTCGTCCAGCTCGGCCGGCGAGAAGAAGCGCACCTCCGTCGCGTCGTCTCCCGGCACGGGCTCGCCGGAGATCCAGCGGCCGGCGTAGTCGATGATAGTGTAGTGGAAGCGGATCAGCCCCATCTCGTCGCGCTGAACGATGTCCACGCAGGCGACAAGGGAGAGGGGGCCAACCTCGATCCCCGTCTCCTCCCGCAGCTCGCGCCGCGCGCAGTCCTCGGCCGTCTCGCCCAGGTCCTGTGCGCCGCCGGGCACAGTCCACTCGCCCTGGCGCGGCGGGCGGGCGCGGCGGACCAGCAGCACGTCCTCACCGCGGAAGGCGAGGCAGCCAATGCCGATCCACGGGCGGTCCGGATATTCCCGCGTGCTCACCCCTCGCGCTTCTTCAGCGTGTCGAGGCTCGGCGCGAAGGCCGGCAGCTTCCAGGCCCCGACCTGATAGGCCCAGCCGCGCCAGTGCTCGTTCAGCCGGGCAGCCTCCTCGTCCCCACTGGCGGAGAGGATGAGCCAGACATTGCCGTTCTCCTGGCGTAGCCGCGCCGTGACGGAAAGATTGTCGGTCAGGGTAAAGCGGCCCTCGCCGGCGGCATCGCCGGGCGCCTCGGCCTCGGGCCGGACGTCGATGAGGCCCAGCCCCTCGAGCGCGCGGCCCACCTCGTCGAGCGAGACCTCGTCCGCGGGCGGGGCATCGGCCGGGAGGGTGATGCGCAGGCGGCCGTCCGGGCCTTCCGTCCGCTGCAGCTCGACCGTCTTGCCGTCGCGGGTGCCGGAGACGCGCAGGACGCGCTCCTCCGGAATGTTCGCGATCTCGCGCGCGATCCAGAGCTGCGGGTCAGCATCCACGGGCAGGCGGCCCTCGGCCAGCCAGGACTGGTTCTCGCTGGGGCGGCGGACATAGGCCGTCTCGCCTGCCGCGCCACCACCACCGGCGGTCCGCACCCGGCGATGGCCGACCACCAGCTCGGCCAGGGGAGTGCCCGTGCCGTCCAGCACGCGGAGAAGAAGGGCGCTGGAGCTAGGACCGGGCTCGTTCAGGCCAAGGCGGGCAAGGGCCTCGGGGTCGGCCGTTCGGGGCTCGGCGAACCGCAGTTCCGTGAGGGCGACGAGAAGGGCGCGGACGCGGTCGGCCCGCGCAGGGTAGCCCGATTTCTGCGGCAGCACCCAAACGTCCCCGGGGCCGCGCTGGAGGGTGAGGCTCTGCCCCCCCTGCCGGACCTCGATCCGCTGGGCGGCCGCCAGCCGGCCGGGCAGGGCGGGGAAGGCGAGGGGCGCCTCGGCCGGGGTTGGCGTCTCCTCCGGCCCGGCGAGGAGGGCGGCGGCGCCGGCGGCCACGACCGCGGCGCCGCCGAGGGCGAGAAGGTGGCGTCGGTTCAGCGGCATGGCGTCACCCACGCGCCTCCGCCCGGCGCCGGGCGCGGATAACGGCGAGGCCGATGGCGAAGAGGGTGAGCAGCGCGGGGACCAGGGCGATGTTGAGGATGCGGAGCCAGGTTTCCAGCCCCTCGATCCCCTGGCGAAGCTCCCGCTGAACGCCGCGCAGCTGCTGCCGGGTGTTCAGGATCTCCGTGCGGGCGGCATCGATCTCCGCGCGCTGCTCCGGGGTGATCACAGTGGCGCCGGCCGTACCCCCGGCCGCGTTGGCGCTGCCGGGGCCCTGGCGAAGCTCGCGCAGCCGGCGCTCGGTGGCCTGCAGGCGCTCGGTCAGGCCGCGCTCCGTCTGGCGGTAGCGGGCATCGGCCTCCGCCCGCATGGATTCCACCAGGGTGAAGGGGCGCAGGCTCTCGCCGCGGGAGCGGAGGGAGATGAGGCTGTCGCCGCCGGCAAGGGTATCGGCGAGGTTCGTCACCAGGGCGCCGTTGTCGGCCGTGGGGGTGGCGACCTGCTGGCCGAAGAAATCCTGCACGCGGACCCAGAAGCGGTCCTCCAGGATGTCCGTGTCGTTGCCGACCACGAGGTTCGCGGGGCCGTTGGTCTGCGCGGCGTGGGCCGGCAGGCCAGGGGCGCGCTGTACGCCCTCCGGCAGGGCGGGCGGGCCTTCCGGGAAGGCAGTGCGGAGGGTGCCGCGCACGCGCGCGAGGAGGATGTGGCGCTGCCCGTCCGGCTTGAACTCGGAAAGGATGCGGGCCGGGTCGGGGGCCTGCCGGACCCGCGCGGCGTCCACGATCTGCGACTGCGGGGAGGTGGTCAGGAGGGGCGTCAGCTCCACCGACGCACCCTCGCGCTTCCGCACCTCGCCGGCGCTGGCGAAGGTCACGCCGTTCAGCTCGGCGCTGGCCACGTCCGCGCGGTCCATGCTGTCGCCCTGGGCGGTGAACCAGGCGATGTAGTCCACGGAGCTGACCCGGTCCGTCGGTGCGGCGCGGACGCGCCAGGCGCCGCGCTGGTCCAGCACCACCTTGTCCGACGGCGCCTCGATGCCCCAGGCGTTGAAAAGGCGGTCGAGGTTGGAGGCGGTGGAGCCCATCGGCCGGCCGGTGGGATCGGGGCGGGCGGCTTGGCTCTCGCTGTGCGGGTCCGTCAGGGCCAGCAGCTTGCCGCCGCGCATGACGAACTGGTCGATCGCGTAGAGGGCCGTGACCGGCAGGTCCTGGGCATGGGCGACCATCAGGACCTGCACGTCCGAGGGGATCGACTGCGCGTCGGGCGCCACATCCTTCACGGTGAAGAACTGGCGGAGCTGCGTCATCACCTGGAAAGGCTGCCCGGCGCCGGGGACGCGCATCATCATCGCCCGCGGATCGCCGTTCAGCGGCAGGGAGGAGATGACGCCGAGGACGGGACGGGTGGGGTTCGACAGCTCGTGGACCAGGCGGGTGAGGTCGTACTCGAGGAAGCGCTCGCGATCCGGCTGGAAGAAGGGGATGCTGCGCTCGTCGTCCAGCAGGTTGGTGCCGGAGAGGCCGAAATAGACCTGCTCGCCCTCGTTATCGAGCGGCGCCGCCTGCAGACCCAGCGCCAGCGCGCGGTCCTCCGTCTCGGAGAAGGGCTCGGGGTCCAGCATCTCCAGCCGGATCTTGCCGCCGGAGAGCGAGGCGTACTCCCGCAGCATCTCATGGACGCGGTCCGAGTAGGCGCCGAAGACGGGCACGGCGGCGCCGAGGCGCCGGGAGTAGAAGAGGCGGAGAGTGATCGGGTCCTTGAGGTTCGCCAGTTCCCGCCGCGTGCCGTCCGACAGGGTGTAGAGGCGCTGCTCCGTCAGGTCGATGCGGGCCGTAGAGAGATAACGGTCCGCCAGCACGTTCACGCCGATGGCCAGCACCGCGGCGGCGGCCAGGGTGCCGAGAGCGATGGCTGTGCCGCGGCCGTGCGGCTTCGGGGCGCCCACGGGGGTGGTGGAGAGGTCGCTCACGGGATCAGTCCGCCTTGCGCAGGTCTACGGCGATGGCGTTGGCAAAGAGCCAGACGCCGATGAAGCTGGCGAAGAAGAGGATGTCGCGCAGCGCGACCACCCCACGGGAGAAGGCGCCGAGCCGGTCCGTCACGGAGATGCCGCGCGCCGCCTCCGCCATCCAGGGCAGGTTGCGCGAGAGGAACTCCGTGACGATGGGCGAGCCGGCGGCGGCGAAGAGGAAGCAGGCCGCGACGCCGAGGACGAAGGCGATGACCTGGTTCTTCGTCAGCGCCGAGATGGCGGAGCCGATGGCGAGGTAGGCGCCCGCCACGAGCAGGCAGCCCAGGTAGCCCGCGGCGATGACGCCGTTGTCCGGGTTCCCCAGCACGTTGACGGTGACCACCAGCGGGAAGGTGAGGACCAGTGCGATGGCGCAGAAGGCCCATGCCGCGAGGAACTTGCCGAGCACGGCCTGCCACTGCGCGATGGGGAGGGTCAGCAGCAGCTCGATCGTGCCGAGCCGCCTCTCCTCCGCCCAGAGGCGCATGGTGATCGCGGGCACGAGGAAGAGGAACAGCCAGGGCACGAAGGCGAAGAAGGGCTGCAGGTCCGCCGTGCCGCGCGCGAAGAAGTTGCCGAGCGTGAAGGTGAGGGCGCCCGACATCACCAGGAAGATTACGATGAAGACGTAGGCGACGGGGGTGGCGAAATAGGAGGCCAGCTCCCGCCGCGCGACGGTTATCACGGCGCCCATCACGCGGCCTCCTGGGTGAGTTCGCGGAAGACGGTGTCGAGGTCCGGCCCACGGGCGGCCAGCGCCGCCGGGGTGGCGTCCGCCACGATGCGGCCACGGGCGATCACGATGGCCCGGGTGCAGATGGCGCCCACCTCCTCAAGGATATGGGTGGAGATGAGGATGGCCTTCTCCGGCGCCATCCGGGCGATGAGGTTGCGGACCTCGTGCTTCTGGTTGGGGTCCAACCCGTCCGTGGGCTCGTCCAGCACCAGAACGGGCGGATCGTGCAGTAGGGCCTGGGCGAGGCCGACGCGGCGCTTGAAGCCCTTGGAAAGCGTTTCGATGGGCTGGAGGCGGACCTCCTCCAGTTGGGTCATCCGCATGGCGTTGTGGACGCGATCCCCCGCCTCCGTCCCGCGATAGCCGCGGGCCCGGGCGGCGAAGAGGAGGAAGCCGGTAACGGTCATCTCCGGATAAGTGGGCGCGCCTTCCGGCAAGTAGCCGAGGTGGCGCCGGGCCTGGACGGGGCGTTCCGCCACATCGTCGCCCATGATGCGGGCGGTACCGGCGCTGGGCGTCACGAAGCCGGCGAGCATCTTCATGGTGGTGGACTTGCCGGCGCCGTTGGGGCCGAGAAAGCCCAGCACCTCGCCGGGATGGACGGTGAAGGAGAGGTCGTCCACCGCCGTGAAGGCGCCGAAGCGCTTGGTCAGGCGGTCGATCTCGATATGCGGCGCATCCACGGTGAGGTCCCCCAAGGCGGGGGACCGGGACGCCCCCGCGGGGCCGGGTTACGGCGGGCAGGGAAGGGGCGCAAGACCCCCGACCGTCACGGAAGATTACCCGGCAGCCAGCGGCTTCAGGCTCGGATCGTGGTCGAAGATGCCCAGCAGCAACCGCGCGGCTCGGCCCCGCTCCGTCCGGGACAGGTCCGGGTCCTTCTCCAGCAGCAGCTCCGCCTCCTGGTGCGCCACCCTCACCAGCCCGCCATGGCGCTGCGGGTCCGCGATGCGGCGGCCGATCTGCCCCGCCTGCCGCGTACCCAGCGCATCGCCGCCGCCGCGGTGGTCGAGGTCCGCGTCAGCGATGAGGAAGCCGTCCTCCGTGTCGCGGATGACGGAGAGGCGGCGCTTCTCGCCCTCCGCCAGATCGGCGGAGGGGAGAAGAAGGCAGTAGGACTGCGCGCTGCCCCGCCCGACCCGGCCGCGGAGCTGATGCAGGGCGGAGAGGCCGAAGCGCTCGGCCTGCTCGATGATCATGATCGTCGCCTCGGGCACGTCCACGCCTACCTCGACCACCGTGGTGGCCACGAGGAGCTGCGCGCGGCCGGCGGCGAAGTCGCCCAGCGCCGCCTCCCGCACCTCCAGGCTCTGGGCGCCGTGGGCCAGGCGGACCTTCTCCCCGAAGACTTCCTTCAGCCCGGCAAAGGTGGTTTCCGCGGCGACGTTGTCGTGCGCCTCGCCCTCCTCGATGGCGCGGACCACCCAGTAGGCGCGGTCCCCCTTCTCAAAGGCGCGGCGCAGGGCAGCCAGCACCTCGTCCCGCCGGTCGCGGGAGACGATGCGGGTGACGATGGGCTTGCGCCCGGCGGGGCGCCCCTCCAGGCGGGAGACGGCCATCTCGCCCCACTGGGTGAGGAGAAGGGTGCGCGGGATGGGGGTGGCGGTCATCACCAGCACGTCCGTCTCGCTGCCCTTCTCCGTCAGCATCAGCCGCTGGGCGACGCCGAAGCGGTGCTGCTCGTCCACCACCACGAGGGCGAGGTCGCGGAACTGCACCCCCTCCTGGAACAGGGCGTGGGTCCCGACGACGAGCGGCAGGGAGCCGTCGGCAAGGCGCCGCAGCACCCGGCTGCGCTCCTTTCCCTTCACGCTGCCTGCCAGCAGGGCGCACTCCACCCCGGCGGCCCCGGCCAGGCGCTGGAAGGTGCGGAGGTGCTGGCGGGCCAGGATCTCGGTCGGCGCCATGATGGCGGCCTGGGCCCCGGCCTCAACGGCGCGGACCATGGCCATGAGCGCCACCAGCGTCTTGCCGCTCCCCACGTCGCCCTGAAGCAGGCGCAGCATCCGGCGGGGGGCGGCGAGGTCGGCGTCGATTTCCGCAAGGGCATGGGCCTGGGCCGCGGTCGGCTCGTGCCCGAAGGCGGCCACTGCCCGCTCCCGAAGAGTGCCGTCGCCCAGCAGGGGGCGGCCCGGGCGTTCCAGCACGGCGCGGCGGACCAGGCCGATGGCGATCTGGCCCGCCAGGAGCTCATCATAGGCCAAGCGGTCGACAATTTCGGGCGGTGGCACCGCGACCGGGGCCTGCAGGAGTCGCAGCGCTTCCGCGAAGCCGGGCCAACGCCGCCGGCGGAGATGGGCGGCGTCCTGCCATTCCGCCAGTTCCGGCAGGCGGGCCAGGGCGCCTCCCATGGCCTTCGCCACGTCCCGCGGACCCAGCCCCTTCACCAGTGGCCAGACCGGCTGGACGGCGGGGATGGTATCCGGCGGCGAGACGAATTCCGGCGCGTCCATCTGCCACTTGGCCCCGTAGCGGCGCACGCGGCCCGAGACAGTGCGGGCCGCGCCCTCCGGGAAGGCACGGTGCAGCCAGGGGCCGACCCACTTCGCGCGAAGGAAGTAGACGAGGTCGAGCAGGGCACGCTCGCTGGTGGCCTTCACAACCCAGGGCTGGGAAGGGTTCCGGGGCGCGATCACCTCCTCGACCAGGAGGGGGACGGTGGCGATGTCGCCGTCCGCCGCATCGGCCAAGCGGGTGACGCGGCTGCGGTCCGTGTAGCGCTCGGGCAGATGGAGCAGCAGGTCCAGCACGCGCGGGCCGGCGGCGGCGGCCAGGTGGCGCGCGCGCCCGGCGGCCTCGGGCAGGCTCTCGATCGGGGCAAGAAGGGGGGCGAGGGGGTCTTGGGCTGGCATGATTCGCGCTGGCGGCTATATGGCACGCCACGAACGAATGCCGAACGGGCCTCCGCCATGGATCACGAACAGGACGAACTCTCCCCGCGCCGGCGGCGTTTGCTCTTCCGTGCCCGCCACCGCGGGACGAAGGAGACGGACCTGCTGATCGGGGGATTTGTGGCCGACCGCATCGCGAGCTTCTCCGATCAGGAGCTGGACGAGGTTGAGGAGCTGCTGGAGCTGCAGGACGCGGATCTGACGGACTGGCTGACGGGCCGCCGGCCAGTTCCGGCCGAGCTGCAGTCGCCCATGATGCTCCGGCTGATGGAGGCCAGCGCCGCCCCGGGCGCCGGGCTGCCGGATGGAATGCGGAATCAGGGGGCTCAGGACATCTGAATGGCGGGTCTCGAGGTTTACGGCGCCCCTGAGGGCTATGATGGCCTGCTCGTCGCCCGCCGCCGGGCGGAGGAGTCGGGCGGGGTCTTGCATGTCTGCCGGGACGACGCCCGGATGCAGCGCATGGCCGAGGCCCTGGCCTTCCTGGCCCCGGATGTGGAGGTCCTGACCTTCCCGGCGTGGGACTGCCTTCCCTACGACCGGGTCTCCCCGAACCCGGAGATCACGGCGGAGCGGGTGGCGACCCTGACCCGGCTGATGGAGGCGCCAGCCCGCCCGCGCATCCTGCTGACCACGGTGAACGCCCTGGTCCAGAAGGTGCCGCCCCGTGCGGTGTTCCAGGGCGCCACCCTGCGGATCGCCAAGGGCGGCCGCTGCGACCCGGAGAAGCTGACAGCCTTCCTGGAGGCCAACGGCTACGGCCGCGCCGGTACGGTGATGGAACCGGGTGAGTACGCCGTGCGCGGCGGCATCATCGACCTCTACCCGGCCGGGGAGCCGGATCCGGTGCGCCTGGACCTGTTCGGCGACGAGGTGGAGAGCCTGCGGCGCTTCGACCCGGGCACCCAGCGCTCGGGTGAAGCCATCAATGAGCTGTGGCTGCGGCCGATGGGCGAGGTGTTCCTCGACCCGGACTCGATTACACGCTTCCGCACGGAGTACCGCGACCTCTTCGGCCCGGCCGCCGGCGACGACCCGCTCTATGTCAGCATCTCGGCGGGGCAGCGGCACCCCGGGATGGAGCACTGGGCCGGGCTCTTCCACGAGAGCATGGAGACCCTGATCGACTATCTCGGCCCGGCCTCCACCAGCCTGGACCACCAGGCGGAGGACGCGCTGGATGCGCGGCTGGAAACCATCGAGGACCACTACGAGGCGCGCCGCCTGCCGCCGCGCGAGGGGGAGGTGCCCTACCGCCCCGCGCCGCCGCGCCGCCTCTACCTGGATCGCAAGGGTTGGGACCGGATGCTCTCCGGCGGGCCGATCCTGCGGTTCAACCCATTCGGCAAGCCGGAGGGCGGGGAAGGGGTCGAGGCCGGGGGCCGCCAGGGTCGCCTCTTCACCGAGGTGCGGCAGGCCGGGGGCAATGTGTTCGAGGCCTTCCATGAGCACGCCCGCGCCATGGCCGGGCAGGGGCGCCGGGTGGTGCTGGCCGGCTGGACCCGCGGTTCCCGGGAACGGCTGGGCAACCTGCTGCGGGAGCACAAGATCCCCAGCCAACTCGTCGAGCACTGGCCGGAGGTGCAGAAGCTGCCGCCGGGCGTGACCGGGCTGGCGATCTGGGGGCTGGAGCGCGGCTTCATCGGGGCACCGGGGGCCGACGGCGAGCCGGGCATCTCCGTCACCGGCGAGCAGGACCTGCTGGGCGACCGCATCGCGCGCCCGCCCCGCCGGCGCAAGCGCGCGGACCAGTTCATCGCGGACGCCACCGAGATCGAGGAAGGCGACCTCGTCGTCCATATCGACCACGGCATCGGGCGCTACGACGGGCTGCAGACGCTGGACGCCGGCGGCGCGCCGCATGACTGCCTGCGGCTGATCTACGATGGCGGGGACAAGCTCTTCTTGCCCGTGGAGAACATCGAGGTCCTGACGCGCTTCGGCAGCGATGCCGCGGGAGTCGCGCTCGACAAGCTCGGCGGCGTCTCCTGGCAGAACCGGAAGGCGAAGGCGAAGTCGCGCATCCAGGACATGGCGGCGCAGCTGATCCGCACCGCCGCCGAGCGCCAGACGCGGGAGGGCGTGATGGCCACCCCGCCCGAGGGTGCCTGGGACGAGTTCTGCGCGCGCTTCCCCTTCGCCGAGACGGAGGATCAGCTCCGCGCCATCTCCGACATCCTGGAGGACCTTTCCGCCGGCAAGCCGATGGATCGCCTCATCTGCGGCGATGTGGGCTTTGGCAAGACGGAGGTGGCGCTGCGCGCGGCCTTCGTAGTGGCGATGACGGGCGCGCAGGTGGCGGTTGTGGTTCCCACCACGCTCCTCTCCCGCCAGCACTTCCGCAACTTCTCCCGCCGGTTCGAGGGGCTGCCGGTGAAGGTGGCCCAGCTCTCCCGCATGGTGACGCCGAAGGAGCAGGCGGCGGTGAAGGCGGGGCTGAAGGACGGCACCGTCAACATCGTCGTCGGCACCCATGCCCTGCTGGCCAAGGGGGTGGAGTTCGCCGACCTCGGCCTGGTGATCGTGGACGAGGAGCAGCACTTCGGCGTGGCCCACAAGGAGCGGCTGAAGTCGCTCAAGGCCGACGTGCACGTGCTGACGCTGACGGCCACGCCGATCCCGCGGACGCTCCAGCTCGCCCTCTCCGGCGTGCGGGAGATGAGCGTGATCGCGACGCCGCCGGTGGACCGCCTGGCGGTGCGCACCTTCATCATGCCCTGGGATTCCGTGGTGATCAGGGAGGCGATCCAGCGCGAGCGCTTCCGCGGCGGGCAGGTTTTCTGCGTGGTGCCGCGCCTGGAGGACCTGCCGAAGGTCGCGACCCGACTCGCGGAGATCGTGCCTGAGGTGCGGATCGCCCAGGCGCATGGCCGTCTCTCCGCCACCGAGCTCGAGAAGGTCATGACCGAGTTCGGCGACGGCAAGTACGACATCCTCCTCTCCACTAATATCGTGGAGAGCGGGCTGGACATGCCGGCGGTGAACACGCTGCTGATCCACCGCGCCGATATGTTCGGGCTGGCGGGGCTGTATCAGCTGCGCGGGCGCGTCGGGCGCGGGAAGCTGCGCGGCTACGCTTACTTCACCTGGCCGCAGTCGCACCGCCTTTCGGCGGCCGCGCAGAAGCGGCTGGAGGTGATGCAGACGCTGGATAATCTCGGCGCCGGCTTCACCCTGGCCTCCCACGACCTGGATATCCGCGGCGCCGGCAACCTGCTGGGCGACGAGCAGTCCGGCCATGTACGGGAGGTCGGCATAGAGCTCTACCAGCAGATGCTGGAGGACGCGGTGCAGGACATCCGCAACCGCCAGCGGGGCAAGGGCCAGAAGGGCGAGGCGCCGGACCGGGAGTGGACGCCGAACATCAACCTCGGCCTGCCCGTGCTGATCCCCGAGGACTACGTGCGCGACCTGCCGGTGCGCCTCGGCCTCTACCGCCGCATCAGCGGGCTGGCGAGCGAGGCGGAGATCGAGGCGATGGCGGCCGAGATGGCCGACCGCTTCGGCCCGGTGCCGGAGGAGGTGGAGAACCTGCTGCAGGTCGTCTCCATCAAGCGCATGTGCCGGGAGGCCGGGGTGGAGAAGTTAGATGCCGGGCCGAAGGGCATCGTGCTCTCGTTCCGGCGCAACCAGTTCGTGAACCCCGGCGGGCTGGCGAACTGGGTGGTGTCGCAGAAGGGGGCAGTGAAGCTGCGGCCGGACCACAAGCTGGCGGTGGTGCGGGAGATGCAGCTGCCCCAGCGCGTGAAGGTGGCGCGCGAGATTCTGCAGGCGCTGCTGCGCGTGGCGGGCGAGGCGAAGGCGGCCTAAGCCCGCGCCCGCCGCGCCCTACGCGATCTCGCGGACCAGCTTCGCGCGCAGGGCGCGCGCGAAGTCGGCTCGGCTGTCGGCGGTCATGACGAAGGCGCCGTCGCCGGCAATCACGGTTTCATCGTAGGTCCGGGTCAGCCCGGGCCGGCCGCCCTCTATGGCCAGGGCGTTCACCACGATGCCCTGCGCGGCGGCCGCCTGCCGGGCGACCTCGATCGGGTTGATGCTCCGCATGTCCGGGGCGTCGCCGGACAGGTCTATGACCCGCTCCCGCGCCGCCCAGGGCGCGGCGGCGATGAGGGCGGCGGCATGGTCCACCGCGTCGCCGATGGCATTCCAGGACTGGCGGGAACGCGGCGCGTCCATCACGGCGCGCGCGAGCGCCCTGGCGTCGCCGCTGCCGGAGACGCGATGCCAGCCCACCACAGTGGCGGCGCCGCCTGGGGCGCCCCATTCCACCATGGCAACGCCGATCGCGGCGCGGGGGCCGGAGGAGATAGCGGAGAGGACGGCCGGATGGGCCAGGGCCTCGGCGCAGCCTTCGCGCTGAAGGCGGAACTCGTCCGCGTCGATGCTGCCGGACGCGTCGACGGCAAGCACGAGGAGGAGGTCCACCGCGCCTTCCTGCGCGGCGGCGGCCCCGGCGGCGAGGGCGGGCGGGACCAGCAGGGCGGCGCGGCGCCCGAGGCCGGGCGGGCTCAAGCGGCCTCGGCCAGGGCGACGTCGAGCAGCCGCTGGAGCACCTCCGGCTCCTGCGCACCGGCGATGGCGTGGCGCCCCGCAATGACGAAGCAGGGGACGCCGTTGATGCCTAGCCGGTGCGCCCGGAGGTTCTCCGCCCCCACCACCTCCACCTCCGCATCGCCGGCCAGGAAGCGCCGGGTGGCGGCGCGGTCCAGCCCGGCCAGCGCGGCGATGCCGGCGAGGGTCGCGTGGTCCGCGATGTCCGCGCCCTCCGCGAAGTGAGCGAGGAAGAGGCGGTCCACCACTTCTTCGGCCACGCCCCGCCGGGCGGCGAGGCGCACCAGCCGGTGCGCGTCCAGGGAGGGCGGGGTCCGGTGGATCAGGTCGAAGCGGAAGGGCACGCCCTCGGCCCGGCCCATCTCGGTCAGGGTGGCGTGAAGGCGGCGGGTGCGGTCCGCGCCGCCCGGGCGGCGGGCAAAGGGGTCGCGGCCGGCCGGCTGCTCCGGGTTGAGGAGGAAGGGCCGCCAGATCAGGTCCACCGCCAGCTCCGGCCGGGCGCGAAGGGCCCGGCGCAAGCGGCGCGTGCCGAGGAAGCACCAGGGGCAGACGAGGTCGAAGACGACCTCGATGGCCAGCCGGGCACGGGGCGGGGTGAGCGCGTTCACCGGGCGTGTTTAGCGCGCGGGGCAGGGGCCGGGCCAGTGTTACGGCGGCCCATGTCGCAACGGCGCGTGGTGCAGCGACTCACCGCGCGCTCATGACGCCGACCTGGCGGCACATCTCCAGCAGCAGGCAGGTCGAGCAGTGCGGGCGCTCCCCCGTGCAGACGAACTTGCCGAAGGGAACCAGGCGCTCGTTGATCTCGATCCAGTAGGGGCGGGGGAGGACCTTCTCCAGCGCCGCCATGCTGCGCTCCGGCGTGGTGGTGGCGATGATGCCCCAGCGGTTGGCGATGCGGTGGACATGGATGTCCACGGCGATGACCGGGTGGTCGAAGGCCACGCCGAGGGTGAGGGCGGCGATCTTCGGGCCGACGCCGCGGAAGGCGGTCAGGCCCTCCATCGTGTCCGGCACGGTGCCGCCGTGCTCCTCCAGGATGCGGCGGGACAGGGCGAGGATGTCGCGCGCCTTGGGCTCCGGGAAGGTTGCGCCGTGGAGGAGGCCGATGAGGGTATCCTCGTCCAGCGCGATCATCGTCGCCGGGGTGCGGGCGGTCTCGAAGAGCCGCAGGCAGACCTGCATCGTCGTCTCGTCCCGCGTTCGGGCGGAGATGAGGCTGGCTACGAGCTGCTCGAACGGGGAGCCGTGGCCGCGGTCCCGCAGGTCGAACATCGCGGCCTTGGGCCGGTCGGCGAGCATCATCCGCAGGCGGCGGAAGGCCTCGTCGAAGTCAAAGGGGGCCTTTTCCGGGCGGTCCCGGGCCGGGGCGGGCTGGGTTCTTGCGTGGGGAACGGCGTTCGGCATCCCCGGGAAACGCGCCATGCCCTGCGGGGCTGCCCAGCCCGGGATGTGGAGTGGCGGACAGGGTGGGATTCGAACCCACGGTGGGGTTGCCCCCACGCCGGTTTTCAAGACCGGAGCAATCGACCGCTCTGCCACCTGTCCGGGCCGCTCCTCCGGTTACACCGGGAGGGCCCGGGAGGGAACCGGGCCGGCGAACGGCCTGTTCCGTTGGGCACGGCTCCGTCATCGCGGGAGTGCGGCTCCGCCGTTGCCCCGGGCGGTCGGAAATGCCACTTAGCCGCGCATGAACCGCCCCGGCCGCCGGTCCGTCCTCGCCCTTCCCCTCCTTGCCCTGGCCGTGCCGGCCCGGGCTCAGCAGATAGGCTGGGATGCCTTTCTGGATGGCTTGCGCGCGGATGCGCGCCGGGCGGGCATCTCGAACAACACGATCCAGCGGGCGCTGGGCAACATCCGGCCGATCGACCGCGTGATCGAGCTGGACCGCCGCCAGCCCGAGGGGACCATGACCTGGGAGCGGTACCGGGAGCTGATCGTCTCCCAGACGCGGATCGACAACGGGCGCCGGGCCTTCGCCGAGAACCGGGCGCTGCTGCAGTCGCTGGAGGACCGGTTCCGCGTGCCCGCCCGGGTGATGGTCGCCATCTGGGGGATGGAGACGAGCTATGGCACGAACATGGGCAGCTTCAACGTGGTGAACGCCCTGGCCACCCTCGTCTGGGATGGGCGGCGGGAGCGCACCATGCGGCCGCAGCTGATGGCCGCGCTGCGCATCATCGATGCCGGGAACATCGCGCCGGAAGGGATGCGCGGCTCCTGGTCCGGTGCCATGGGGCACCCGCAATTCATGCCGCAGAGCTACGAGCAGTACGCCGTGGACGCCGACGGGGACGGGCGCAAGGACATCTGGAACAGCAAGGCGGACGCGCTCGGCTCCATCGGCAACTATCTTTCACGCTTCGGGTGGCGGATGGATGAGCGCTGGGGGCGGGAGGTCGTGCTGCCAGCGAGCTTCGATCCCTACTCGGCCACCCCTGACCGTTCGCTTCCGCTGCGGGACTGGGCACGGCAGGGGCTGACCAATGCGGACGGAACCCCCATCCAGCCCTCGGACATGACGGCGGCGGTCGTCGTGCCCGGCGCGAAGGAGGGCAATGCGCAGGCCTTCCTGGTGTACCGGAACTGGAGCGTGATTCGGCGCTACAACAACAGCGTGTACTACGCGACGGCGGTGGGCATGCTCTCCGACCGGGTGGCGTGACCCGCGCCGGCGCCCTTCTCGCCCTGCTGGTCCTCGGCGGGTGCTGGAAGCCGGAAGAGCCTTCCCCGCCCGCATCGGAGGCGCGCTATTCCCTGGGCGAGCCCTATCGGCTGGGGAATCTCTGGTTCTATCCGCGCGAGGATTTCGGGCTAGTGGAGACAGGGCTGGCGACCGTGGCCGGGGACGCCCGTGCGGGGCGACGCACGGCCGACGGGGAGATCTATGACCCGGCAGCGCTGAACGCGGCGCACCGCACGCTGCAGCTCCCCGCCATTGTCACCGTGACGAACCTGGAGAACGGGCGCAGCTTGGCGGTGCGGGTGAACGACCGCGGCCCGGCGGATCCGGGGCGTGTGATCGAGCTTTCCCGCCGCGCGGCGGAGCTCCTGGGCATCGCGCCAGGCCGACCGGCGCAGGTGCGGGTTGCCGTGGATGGGAATCTCTCGCGGGCGCTGGCCTCGGGGCTGCCAGCCCCGGAGGGGAGCCGGCCGGCCATCGCCGCGGCGCCGACGGCGGCGGTGGAACGGGAAGCCCTGGCGCCAATCGCGGGCGCCCGGCAGGCGGATCGGGTCCGCGAGGGGCGCGGGCCCCTGGTGCAGGCGGCTGCCGCATCGGAGCGCGCGGCGGAGCCGGTGGTGCTGGACGAGCGCGTCGTGCAGGGGCCGGCCTTGCCGGGCCGGCTCTTCGTGCAGGGCAGCAGCTTCACGAACCGCACGGCGGCCTCCCGGCAGGCCGCGCGGATGGGAGGGGCCCAGGTGGAGGCCACCGGCACCGCGCGGCAGCAGGAGTGGCGCGTGCGGCTCGGGCCCTTCGCCAGCCCCGCCGAGGCGGATCGGGCGCTGGACGGGGCGCTGCGGGGCGGCGTGACCGAGGCGCGGATCGTGGTCGATTAGGCTGCCCGCGGGCGGTTCCTAACAAAATGGATGAGGGCCGGCCGCTTTTCCTCTAGGAAATCGCGGTCTAGCAGGGGTTGCCGCGCCGGGTTGGGCGCCGCGAGAACGGGGGGCATGGGGATGCCGAAGCGTCGGGACGTGATCGGGGCGGTGACCGCGATCGGGCTTTTTGGCAGCGAGGCGCACGCGCAGGCGCGGGCACCTTCGCGCGCCTCCCGCGCGCCGGCGGCGCCGGCGGGGACGCCCGCCACCACCCCGCTGGGGCCGGTGGACACGCTGGGCCGGCAGGTGCTGATCATCGACGCCGACACGGGCGCGACCCTGCTGGAGAAAAGCGCGGACGAGCGGATGACGCCGTCCTCCATGTCCAAGCTGATGACGGCCTATGTCGTCTTCGACCTGCTGAAGCAGGGCCGGCTGAAGATGGACCAGGAGCTGCCGGTCAGCGAGCGCGCCTGGCGCATGGGCGGCAGCAAGATGTTCGTGCAGATCAACTCCTCCGTGAAGGTGGACGACCTTCTCCATGGGGTGATCATCCAGTCCGGCAACGACGCCTGCGTGGTGCTGGCCGAGGGGATCTCGGGCAGCGAGGCCCAGTTCGCGGAGCTGATGAACGACTACGCCAAGCGGCTGGAACTGACGAACAGCACCTTCCGCAACGCCACGGGCTGGCCGGACCCGGAGCACAAGATGACCTGCCGCGACCTGGCGTCGCTGGCTGCGCACATCGTCAAGGACTTCCCGGAATACTTCCCGATCTACAGCCAGCGCAGCTTCCGCTGGAACGAGATCAACCAGGAGAACCGCAACCCGCTCCTCGGCCGCGTGGCCGGGGCGGACGGGATGAAGACGGGGCACACCGACGAGGCGGGCTACGGGCTGGTCGGCACGGTGAAGCGGGGCGAGCGGCGCCTGATCCTCGTCATCAACGGCCTGCCCAGCATGGCCTCCCGGCGGGAGGAGGCGGAGCGGCTGATGGAATGGGGGTTCCGGGAATTCGAGAACGTCTCCCTCTTCCGCGCCTCCGACACGATCGAGGAAGCGCCGGTCTATCTCGGGGAGCAGCTGAAGGTGCCGCTGGTGGGCGGGCGCGACGTGCTGCTGACCCTGCCGCGCCAGTGGCGGCGCAACCTGCAGGTGAAGGTGCGCTACGACAGCCCCGTGCCCGCGCCCGTCGCCAAGGGGCAGGAACTGGGCAAGCTGGAGGTCTCCGGCGCCGGCGTGCCGCCGATGACGGTGCCGCTGCTGGCCGGGGCGGACGTGGCGAAGCTGGGGCTGATCCCCCGCATCCCGGCGGTGCTCGGGCGGATGATCAGTGGCGCCTGAGGCGCCGCCTGGGCGGGGCCGGTTCATCACGCTGGAGGGCGGCGAGGGGGCGGGGAAGACCACCCTCTCCCGCGCTCTTGCGGGCGCGCTGGCCGGGGCCGGGCTGCCCGTGCTGCGCACCCGCGAACCCGGTGGCGCGCCGGGGGCGGAGGCGGTGCGCGGGCTGATCCTCGGCCAGGGGCCGTGGGATCCCGTGGCGGAGGCCATGCTGCACTTCGCGGCACGGCGGGAGCACGTGGCGCGCACCATCGCGCCCGCGCTCGAGGCGGGGATCTGGGTGGTCTGCGACCGCTTTGCCGACAGCACCCTGGCCTACCAGGGCGCGGGGCAAGGGCTTTCCCGCGAGACCTGGGAACGGCTCTGCGATCTGTCCCTCGGGGCGTTGCGGCCGGAGCTGACCCTTGTGCTGGACCTGCCGCCCGAGCGCGGAATGGGGCGGGCCCTGAGCCGGGGCGACGCCAACCGCTACGAGATGCAGGGCGCCGATTTTCACGCGCGGGTGCGGGCGGGGTTCCTGGGCATCGCCGGGGAGGAGCCAGGGCGCTGCGCCGTGCTGGATGCCGCCGCCCCCCCGGGCGCGGTGCTGGCCGCTGCGCTGGAGGCCGTGCGCGAACGGCTGGGAGGGGTGGCTTGAGCCTTCCGCCCGAGCCCCGCGCCAATCCCGCGCTTTACGGGCACGACCACACCGCCGGGGCGCTGCGCGAGTCGGCGCTCTCCGGCCGGATGCACCACGGCTGGATGTTCACCGGGCCGCAGGGGGTGGGGAAGGCGACGCTGGCCTGGCGCTACGCCCGTTGGATGCTCGCGGGAATGCCTCCCGGATTGCCGGCGGGGGAGGCGCCACTCTTCGTGCCGCCTGCCGACCCGCTCTTCGCTCGGGTTGCCGCGGGGGCGCATGCCGACCTGCGCTCTCTTTCGCCGAATACCGGGGAAAAGGGGAAGAAGGTCATCATACGCGTGGAGGAGGTGCGGGAGCTGACGCGCTTCCTTGCCATGACGCCGGCCGAGGGTGGTTGGCGAGTCGTGGTGGTCGAGGAGATGGAGGCGATGAATGAGCAGGCACAGAACGCCCTGCTCAAGACGCTGGAGGAGCCGCCGCCGCGCGCCGTGCTGGTTCTGACAGCCTCGGCGCCGGACCGCCTGCTGCCGACCATCCGTAGCCGGATCCGCCGCCTGGACCTCTTCCCGCTGCAGGCCGGGGCAATGGACACGGTCCTGGCCCGCTGGCTGCCTGACATGTCCGGTGATGACCGGGCTGCCTTGGCCGGGCTAGCGGCAGGGAGTCCGGGGCGGGCGCTCTCCCTGGTGGAGGGAGAGGGGCTGGCCATGGCGCGGGAAGTGGAGGGGTTCCTGGCCCGCCTGCCGCGGCCGGACGCGCGGGAGCTGCACGCCCTGGCCGACCGGCTGACCTCCAGGCGGGACGGCGGTGCCTTCAACACCTTCTTCGCCCTGCTGCGGGACACGATCGCGGGCGCCCTGCGCCGTGCGGCGCGCGGGGAGGAGATGGCGCCCTGGCTGGCCGGGCGCGGCCTTGCCGAGTGGGCGGGGCTGTGGGACATGCTCGGCCGGCTGGCCGACGAGACCGACGCGCTCAACCTGGACCGCAGGCAGGCGGTGCTGACCGGTCTCTCGCGGCTCTCCGTTTAGCGGGGGCCGGATCGCGCCGGCAGGTATCGAGGCGCGGGATCCGACGATGAGCGAGGCTTGGGCTGGCGACGGGAAGCGGTTCTTCCTGACGACGCCGATCTACTACCTGAACGGCCAGCCGCATATCGGCCACGCCTACACCTCCATCGCGGCCGATGTGCTGGCGCGGTGGAAGCGGCTGGCGGGGCACGAGGTGTTCTTCCTGACCGGCACGGACGAGCACGGGCAGAAGGTGGCGCAGGCCGCCGCCGCCGCGGGCGTCTCGCCGCAGCAGTTCACCGACGACCTGGCGGCCGATTTCCGGGGCATGGCCGAGAAGATCGGCATCTCCTTCGACGACTTCATCCGCACCACGGAGGCGCGGCACAAGGCGGCCTGCCAGGCGCTGTGGAAGAAGCTGGCGGATGCCGGGCAGATCTATCTCGGCCATTACGAGGGCTGGTACGCGGTGCGCGATGAGGCCTTCTACGGTGAGGACGAGATTGAGGAGCGCGACGGCAAGAAGGTGGCCATCGCCTCCGGTGCGCCGGTGGAGTGGACGCGCGAGCCCTCCTACTTCTTCCGGCTCTCCGAATGGACGGACCGGCTGCTGGCCTTCTACGAGGCCAATCCCGACTTCATGGCGCCGATCAGCACGCAGCGGGAGGTCACAGCGTTCGTGCGCGCGGGGCTGCAGGACCTCTCGGTTTCCCGCACCTCCTTCACCTGGGGTGTGCCGGTGCCGGGGGATGATGCCCATGTTATGTATGTGTGGCTGGACGCGCTGACGAACTACATTACGGCACTGGGGTATCCTGATACCTCATTGGCGAAGTGGGATTTCTGGCCGGCGAACGTCCACATGGTCGGCAAGGAGATCACGCGCTTCCACTGCGTGTACTGGCCGGCCTTCCTGATGGCGGCGGGGCTGGAACCGCCGAAGCGTGTCTACGCGAACGGCTGGCTGACGATCGAGGGACAGAAAATGTCCAAGTCCCTCGGGAACGGGCTGGACCCGCTGCTGCTGGCCGAGGAGTTCGGGCTGGATCCGCTGCGCTACTACCTGCTGCGCGAGGTGCCCTTCGGGAACGACGGCGACTTCTCCCGCCGGGCGGTGATCGGGCGGCTGAACAGCGAGCTTGCGAACGACCTCGGTAACCTGGCGAACCGCGTCCTCTCGCTGATCGTAAAGAATTGCGAGGGGCGGCTACCCGCGCTGACGCCGCCGACCGATGCGGACCGCGCACTGCTCGGGCCTGTGGAGGCGCTGCCGGGGCAGGTGGACGAGGCCATCTCCCGCCAAGCCTTCGGCGAGGCGCTGGAGCGGATCTGGGTCGTGGTGCGGCTCGGGAATTCCTGGATCGACGGGCAAAAGCCCTGGGCACTGCGCAAGACGGATCCGGAGCGGATGGCGGCGGTTCTGCGGAGCCTGCACACGGCGCTGCGGACCCTGGCGACGGTTCTCCAGCCCTTCATGCCCGGGACGATGGGGGCGATGCTGGACCAGCTTGGCGTGGGGCAGGGGGCCAGGGCCCTCTCCGACCTCTCGGCTCCGCTCGCCGAGGGAACTGAGCTGCCGGCGCCCGTGCCGCTGTTCCGCAAGATCGAAGAGACGGCGTGAATGCTCGTCGATAGCCACTGCCACCTGGACTACTACTCCGAGGAGGAGATCGAGGGCATCGTCGCCCGCGCGCTGGAGGCCGGGGTCGGGCGGCTGGTGACGATCGGGACGACGGCGGCGCAGGCCACGGCGGTGAAGGCGCTGACGGAGCGCTTCCCGCAGGTCTGGGGGACGGTGGGGGTTCATCCGCTGCACGCCGCCGAGGCGCCGATTCCGACGGTGGAGGAGATCGTCACCCTGGCGGACCATCCCCGGATCATCGGGATCGGCGAGTCGGGCCTCGACTACTTCTACGACACCTCGCCGCACGACGTGCAGCGGGAGAGCTTCCGGCGGCACATCCGGGCCTGCCAGAGGACCGGCCTGCCGCTGGCCATCCACGCGCGGGATGCGGATGACGACATCGCAACGATCCTGACGGAGGAGCGCGAGGCGGGTGGAGGGTTCCCGGCGCTGCTGCACTGCTTTTCCTCCACCCGGAAGTTGGCCGAGACGGTGGTGGCGTATGGCGGATACGTGTCGCTCTCCGGCATCCTGACTTTCCCGAAGAGCGGGGAGCTGCGCGACATCGTGGCGGACCTGCCCGAGGACCGGCTCCTCGTCGAGACGGACAGCCCCTATCTGGCGCCGGTGCCCAAGCGCGGGAAGCGGAACGAACCGGCCTGGGTGGCGCATACGGCGGCCGTCTTGGCAAAGCTGCGGGGCTGGGAGGTGGCGAAGGCGGTGGAGATCACCACGGCAAACTTCGAGCGCCTATTCACCAGATGCCGGTAGAGCATTGTCTTTGCTGAAAATCACCGTCCTGGGCTGCGGTGGGTCCAGCGGGGTGCCGCTGCTGGGTGGGCCGGACGGCCGCGGCGTCTGGGGAGCATGTGATCCGGCGGAGCCGCGAAACCGGAGGACGCGCTCCAGCATCGCCGTGCAGGCGCCTGATGGTACAACTCTTCTCGTCGATGCGGGGCCGGACCTTCGGGCCCAGCTTCTGGCCAGCGGGATCGGCCGGGTGGATGCAGTGCTGCTGACCCATCCCCATGCCGACCACGTGCTGGGTATGGACGAGTTGCGGATCATGAACCGCATCATGGGCCGGGCACTGCCGCTTTATGCCACGGCGGAGACACTGGGTGAGGTGACCCGGCGGTTCGACTACGCTTTCCGCGGGGCGACGCCCGGGTTCTTCCGGCCGGCGCTGGACGCGATACCGGTGCGGCCTGGCGACACGGTGGAAATGGCCGGCTTCCAGGTTCGGCTATTCCGACAGGACCACAAGGTGATGGACACGCTGGGGCTTCGCATCGGCGGCTTCGGCTACTCGACCGATGTGGTGGAGATGCCGGAGGCCGGGTTCGAGGCCCTGGCGGGCGTGCGGGATTGGATGGTCGGCTGCTTTCAACGGCCACCGCATCCCGTGCACGCGCATGTCGAGAAGGCGGTGGCCTGGTCGCGCCGGATCGGCGCGGCGAGGACCGTGCTGACGCATATGGGACCTGACCTGGATTGGGACTGGATGCGGGAAAACCTGCCGCGAGGCGTCGAGGCCGGGTACGACGGGATGGTGCTGGAGGTCGGCTGATGACGCCTGCATTTTACATAATCTACATTATGCACCTTATGGGTGTAGGCGCAAAGCTAAAGTGTCACCCTTAGGCAAAGCAGAAATGTCAGCCTCCGCCAAGGTGAGCTTGGGATGTGGAGGCGGCGGTGGGCTGGGTGGCCATGAGTGAACGAGAACTGCGCCGGGCT
>NZ_JANJOU010000035.1 GCF_024594815.1 Roseomonas populi
TACCACCGTCTCTCAGGGTGAAGAGCAACAGCGAGAAGAACGGGTACCAGAAGACCGGACGGAAAAGAGGTCGGCCAGCGGGATCGTCCTACAGGCGGGCTGAGCCAACGGCCCGCGCCACCACATCGTCCCGCTGAAGACGTTTCTGCTTTGCCAGGAGAGCTGACACTTCATCTTGGTTGCAACAATGGGGATCTCGGCATGAGCGTCGCTGCGAAGGAGCTAGAGCAGTTACTCGAGATCATGGTGCGCCTTCGCGCACCGGACGGCTGCCCCTGGGACCGGGTACAGGACTTCGCGTCGATTGCGCCCTACACCGTTGAGGAAGGCTATGAGGTGGCTGAGGCCATCGGCCGGGGTGATCGGGCAGCGCTGAAGGACGAATTGGGCGACCTACTGTTCCAGGTGGTCTATCACGCGCAGATGGCCGAGGAGGAAGGCCGCTTCGGCTTCGCCGATGTGGCAAAATCAATAAAAGACAAGATGATACGCCGGCATCCTCATGTTTTCGGAGAGGAAGCTGCCCGGGATGCGGAGGCCCAGACCGAGGCCTGGGAGGTGCAGAAGGCGGCCGAGCGCGCGGCTCGGGCCGAAACGGGCACGCTGGCCGGGGTGGCGGTGAACCTCCCTGCCCTCACCCGCGCGCTGAAGCTGACGCGCCGGGCGGCACGGGTAGGATTCGATTGGCTGGACGCCCAGGCAGTGCTGGAGAAGCTGGACGAGGAGGCCGGCGAGTTGCGGGCGGAACTGGCCGGGGCCGATCCGGCGCGGCTGGCGGACGAGGTGGGCGACCTGCTCTTCGTGGTGGCCAACTTGGCCCGCAAGTTGGACCTTGACCCGGAGACCTGCCTGCGCGGGGCGAATGCGAAGTTCGAGCGGCGCTTCGGCGCAGTGGAAGCCGGGCTCGCGGCGGAAGGCCGTGGGCCGGCCGATGCTTCCCTGGAGGAGATGGAGGCGCTCTGGGGAGCGGCGAAGCGGGCCGAGCGGGGCTAGTCGCCCAGCAGGACCGCCCTCGCCTCCTCCCAGCTCGCGCGGTCCGGGGTGCAGATCAGGCCGCCGGCGCGATCCGTCGCCGGGACGTAGGGAGTGCCGTCGAAATGGGCGGCGTAGCCTCCGGTTTCCCGGTGGATCAGCCAACCGGGCGCGTGGTCCCAGGGCATGAGCCGGTTGTAGAGCGAGAGATGGATGTGGCCGGTCGCCAGTAACCGATACTCGTGGGCGGCGCAGCCGAGCTGCCAGGTCTTGGCGAGTCGGGGCAGACGGGCGGCGACATGGCTCTTCAGCGGCTCCTGCAGGTAGCCATAGGAGACGCAGCCAGTCATCCGACTCACGGGCACGGCAGACGCCACGCGCAGGGCAGGGCCGCGGCACCCGTCCTCGCCGGTGAGCCAGGCCCCCTCGCCCTCTGCCGCGGTCAGCGTGTCCGCTCCGACCGGATCATGGACCCAGGCGGCGACCACGCGGCCCTCGACGAAGGCGGCCGCCATGCAGCCGAAGATTGCCATCCCCGCGGCGAAGTTGGCGGTGCCGTCCACCGGATCCACGACGAAGGCGAGTGGCGCGTCGGACAAGCGTGAGGACAGGGCGGGGTCTGCGGTGCAGGCCTCTTCCCCCACCACGAGGCAGCCGGGAAAGCGCTCCGCCAGGGCGGCGGTGATGACGCGCTCGGCGCCCTCGTCGGCGTCCGTCACCATGTCCAGCGGCCCGGACTTGGTGCGGATGTCGGCGGCAGCAAGGCGGCGATAGCGCGGCAGAATCTCGGCCCGGGATGCGGCGCGGAGAATTCCGTCCACCTCCGCCAGGGCGGCGGCATCGAAGTGAGTCACTTGGCGCGCTGTCCTGTTTCCTGGCCCGATCCATGCCCGGACATGCCGGCGAAGCGGTCGCGGTTGGCGGGGGAGAGGCGGACGGAGAGGCGGATGCCGTCCTCCGCATCCTCCCGCTCGACCACCTCGCCGTGCTCGTACAGCCATGCCAGGCCGGCGCCGTCTTCCGGGGCCAGGGTGAAGTGCTCCGTGACCATGCCCGCGGCGAGGCGCTCGTCCAGCAGCAGGCGCAGAGTCTCCAGTCCCTCGCCCGTGAGGGCGGAGACGGCAACGGTGCCCGGCAGAGGCGGGGGCGGCTCCTCCAGCAGGTCGGTCTTGTTCAGCACCTCGATCACCCGGCCTTCCCAGGCCTCGTCGAGCGCGGCGTCGGGGCCGGAGGCGAGGTCGTTCAGCACCTCCAGCACGTCGGCGCGCTGGGCGGCGCTGTCGGGGTGCGCCACGTCGCGGACGTGCAGGATGATGTCGGCGGCCGCCACCTCCTCCAGCGTGGCGCGGAAGGCCTCCACGAGCTGGGTCGGCAGTTCGGAGATGAAGCCCACCGTGTCCGAGAGGATGACGGTGCGGCCCGACGGCAGGCGAATCGCCCGCATGGTCGGGTCCAGGGTCGCGAAGAGCTGGTCCTGGGCGTAGACGCCGGCGCCGGTCAGGGCGTTGAACAGGGTGGACTTGCCGGCGTTGGTGTAGCCGACCAGCGCCACGACGGGGTACGGCACCTTTGTGCGGGCCTTGCGGTGCAGGCCGCGGGTGCGGCGCACCTGCTCCAGCTCCTTCTTCAGCTTCACGATCCGCTCGTCGATCAAGCGGCGGTCGATCTCGATCTGCGACTCACCGGGGCCGCCGAGGAAGCCGAAGCCGCCGCGCTGCCGCTCCAGGTGGGTCCAGGAGCGGACGAGACGGGTGCGCTGGTAGGAAAGGTGGGCGAGCTCGACCTGCAGCGAGCCCTCCTTCGTGCGGGCGCGCTCCCCGAAGATCTCGAGAATGAGGCCGGTGCGGTCGATGACCTTGCAGCCCCAGGCGCGCTCCAGGTTGCGCTGCTGCACGGGGCTCAGGGCGGCGTCCACGACGGCCACTTGCACCCCCCGCTCGGCCATGGCGGCGCGGGCAGCCTCGACCTGGCCCTCGCCCAGCAGGGTGCTGGGGCGGCGGGCCCGGAGGGGGAATATCGCGGTGTGGACGATGGCGACGCCGATGGAGGCGGTCAGCCCGACCGCCTCGCCCAGGCGGGCATCGGCGGCACGGGTGGCGCCCCGGCCATCGGTGATCCCCCGCTCCACAAGGCTCGGGGGTCGTTCCCAGGGCAGGATGACGGCGGCAGGAGTTGGTCCCCCTGCCCCCGGTTCAGTCGTGGCTTCCGACAGGGCTTGGCTCGCGAGGTGTGAGGGTCATGGTGGTCTCTCGGATGGGCTGGCCAGCCTGGGTGGGCTGCGGGGCAGCTGCCCCGGCGCCGGCGGATGCGGCATCGAAGAGCATGATGGGTGCGCCCGGCATCACGGTGCTGATCGCGTGCTTGTAGACGAGCTGGGTGTGCCCGTCGCGGCGCAGCAGCACCGAGAAGTTGTCGAACCAGGTGATGATGCCCTGCAGCTTCACGCCGTTCACCAGGAAAACGGTGACGGGAGTTTTGCTCTTGCGAACATGGTTCAGGAACACGTCCTGCACGTTCTGGGACTTCTCGGCAGCCATTGGCTGATGTCCTTCTTCTTTGAAGTCGCCCGGCCCCCTTCGATGGGGGGCCGTGGCCTCACGGGCGCGGCTTTTGTTCGCGGGCCGGCCTGCGCCTGCCCGCCCCGCCGGGGCGCGCGTCCTCGCCCCTGGGGAGGGCCAAACTCACCCGGCCGTGGGCAGCTTGTCCAGCGCGGATAAAGCATCCGTCATCTGCGCGGGCGTGATGAAGTGCAACGCGGGGCTGGCCTGCGCCGGGCCGCCATCATGCGCTGCATCGCCCAGCAGCACGGGCACGCAGCCGGCACGGCGGGCGGCATCCATGTCCAGGGCGTTGTCGCCGACGTACCATACCGCCGCGCCGGGCGAGACGCCGCAGGCGGCGCAGGCCACGCGCATGGGCATGGGATCCGGCTTGTCGGCCGCGCAGTCTCCGGCACCGACCAGGGCGCGGAACAGGGGTGTCCAGCCAAGATGGTCGGCCTCGGCGCGCAGGAGGGAGCCGCCCTTGTTGGAGAGGACGGCCATTGGGGCGAACCGAGCGGCCCGGCGCAGCGCGAGTTCCACGCCGGGCATGGGGCGCAGCACCTCCAGGTGGGTGGCGCGGACAGCGGCGTAGAAAACGTCCCGCGCGTGCTCCCAGCGGTCCCCGAAAATGGCGGGGAAGCTGTCGCGCAGGGACTTCCGCACGCGCCCCTTCACCTCCTCCAGCGTCCATTCCGGCAGGCCGGCGTCGCGGAAGGCGGCGTTGAGGCCGGCGCGGATGGCGGGCCAGCCGTCGGCGAGGGTGTTGTCCCAGTCCCAGACGATAGCGGCCGGCCTGAGCAAGGTAGGGCCGCTCATGCGGCGTTGCGCGGCGCGCCCTTCGCGTGGCGGGCGAAGATGTCGAAGAGGCGGCGGGAGACCGGGCCGGGCTTGCCATCGCCCACCGGCTTCCCGTCGATGGAGAGGACGGGCTTCACGAAGGAGCCGGCGGAGGTGATGAAGGCCTCCCTCGCGCGGGACAGCTCGTCGAGCGAGACGGAGCGTTCCTCCGCGCGCAGGCCGTTCTCCGCCATCTCGGCCAGGAGGGCGGCGCGGGTGCAGCCCGGCAGGATCTCGTGGCTCAGGGGCGGGATGCGGATCACGCCGTTCTCGTCCACGGCCCAGAAGCTCGTTGCCGCGCCCTCGGTCACCACCCGCGTGGCGGGGTCGTAGAGGATCGCCTCCCCTGCCCCGGCCTCCTTCGCCGCCTGGCGGGCCAGGACGTTGGGCAGGAGGTTCACGCTCTTGATGTCGCGCCGGGCCCAGCGGTGGTCGGGGTGGGTGATGGCAGCGATGTTCCAGCCCTCGATCGTCTCGGGATAGGCCGGCGCGCGGCGGGCGGTGATCACGAGGCTGACCGGCGGTGCGACCTTCGGAAAGGCGTGGTCCCGCCGCGCGACGCCGCGGCCGACCTGCATGTAGACGAGGCCGTCCCCGGTGATCCGGTTCCGGCGCACCACCTCGCGCAGCACCAGCCGCAGCGTGGCCAGGGGCATGGGCATGGCAATGCGGATTTCGCGCAAGGACCGCTCCAGCCGGGCGAGGTGAAGGTCCTCGTCGAGGAAGCGGCCCGCGTGGATCTGCACCACCTCGTAGATGCCGTCGCCGAACTGGTAGCCGCGGTCCTCGATGTTCACGCAGGCGTCGCGCTGGGCGACATAGCACCCGTTCACGTAGGCGATGCGGGACACGGACTACCTTTCGAGCCGGGGAAACAGGGCTCCGTCCCTACTCCCCGCCGGGAGCCCTGGCCAGGGGCCAGGAGAGGGCGTCAGGCGTTCGCCCGGTCCTCCGCCTGCACGCCCAGGAACTTCAGCTTCCGGTGCAGGGCCGAGCGCTCCATCCCCACGAAGTTCGCCGTGCGGCTGATGTTGCCGCCGAAGCGCAGGAGCTGGGCCTCCAGGTACTGCCGCTCGAACAGCTCGCGCGCGTCGCGGAGCGGCAGGGTCATGATCTCGCTGGACCGGTCCAGCTTCAGCATGGCGGGGGCGGAGGAGCCGACCTCCGGGGGCAGCATCTCCGGCCGGATCGGGTCGGCGGGGCCGCCCGGGGCCATGATGAGCAGCCAATCCACGAGGTTGCGGAGCTGGCGCACGTTGCCCGGCCAGTCATAGGCCTGCATCGCCGCCATCGCGTCCTCGCTGATCTCGCGCGCGGGCACTCCGGAATTCTCGGCCGACCGGGCCATGAAATGGCGCGCAAGGGAGGGCACGTCCTCGCGCCGCTCCCGCAGCGCGGGCATGCGGATGGGGACCACGGCGAGGCGGTAGTACAGGTCCTCGCGGAAGCGGCCGCCGGCGATCTCGGCAGAGAGGTCGCGGTTGGTGGTGGCGGTGACGCGCACGTCCACCTTCACCCGGGTCGCGCCACCGATACGTTCGAAGCCCTGCTCCTGCAGGGCGCGGACGATCTTGCCCTGGGTCTCCAGCGGCATGTCCGCCACCTCGTCCAGCAGCAGCGTGCCCCCATGGGCGCGCTCCAGCACGCCCTGCCGGCGGGGCTGGGCGACGGGATCGGCCCCGCCCTCCACCCCGAACAGCTCCTCCTCGAAGCGGGCGGGGTTCAGGGTGGCGCAGTTGAGGGCAACGAAGGGTTCGTCGGCGCGGCGGGACCGGGCATGGATCATCCGCGCCGCCACTTCCTTACCCGAGCCGGCAGGACCGGTGATCAGCACGCGCGAGCCGGTGGGCGCCACCTTCTCGATCGCGCTGCGGATGCCCGCGATGAGGGAGGAGGTGCCGACCAGCTCGGTCTCCGAGCCGCTGCGGAGCTTCAGCTCGCTGTTCTCCCGCTTGAGGCGGGCCGCCTCAAGCGCGCGGGCGACGATCAGCAGCAGCCGGTCCGACTTGAAAGGCTTCTCGATGAAGTCGTAGGCGCCCTGCTGGATGGCCTGCACGGCCGTCTCGATCGTGCCGTGGCCGGAGATCATGACAACGGGCACGCGCGGCTCCTCGCGGTGCAGCGCCTCCAGGATGCCCAGGCCGTCCAGCCGGGAGTTCTGCAGCCAGATGTCGAGGATGACCATGCTCGGGCGCTTCTGCCGGAACGCGGCCAGGGCCTGGTCGCTGTTCGCGGCCTGGCGCACCTCGTAGCCCTCATCGGCCAGCACGCCGTCGATCAGGGCGCGGATGTCCGGCTCGTCGTCAACGATGAGGATGTCATGCGCCATGGCGCAGCATCTCCGTTCCCTGTTCCTGCATACCCTGGGGCAATCCGTCCCGCTCCGCCGTTTCTCTCGGGGGCGCCTCGTCCAGGGGCAGAGTGAGGGTGGCCCGGGCTCCCCCATCCGTCCCGTCCGCGAGCGCCAGCCCGCCGCCATGGTCCTCCATGATCTTCTTCACGATGGCAAGCCCAAGGCCGGTGCCCTTGGCCTTGTGAGTCACATACGGTTCCGTGAGCCGCTCCCTCTCGCCATCCCCGGGCAGGCCGATGCCGTTGTCCTCCACGGAGACGTGAAGCCAGCCCGGGACGGCGACCAGATCCACCGTCACGCGGCCGCCCACCTCGCCCTCCGGCCGCATGGCGATCGCGTCGGCGGCGTTCTGGAGCAAGTTGGTCAGCGCCTGGTTCATCAGGCGGCGGTCGCAGCGGACGGAAAGGGGCTCGTCCGGCGCGTTCAGGGCGTAGGTGATGGCGGGATGGGCGTCCCGCTGCAGGACCAGCGCCTCCCGGACCAGCTGGCAGGGGTTCTCCGGGCGGATCACGGGCTGGGGCATCCGGGCGAAGGCCGAGAACTCGTCCACCATGCGGCCGATGTCGCCGACCTGGCGCACGATCGTGTCCGTGCAGGCGCGGAAGGTATCGGGGTCGTCGCTGATCTGCTTGAGGTAGCGCCGCTTCAGCCGCTCCGCCGAGAGCTGGATAGGGGTGAGCGGGTTCTTGATCTCGTGCGCGATGCGGCGCGCCACGTCCGCCCAGGCGGCCATGCGCTGGGCGGAGAGAAGGGCGGTGATGTCATCGAAGGTCAGGACGTAGCCGGACAGGCCGCCTGCATCGAACTCCGCGCCGATCCGGGCCAGCAGGGTGCGGCGGCCGGAAGGGCCCATGATCGGGATCTCCTCCGTCCGCGGCTTCTCCGGCATGGCCGCGGCGGCAGCGAGGATGCCGCGGAACTCCGGCGCCACTTCGGACAGGGGCTGGCCGACGGCGGCTTCCAGGTCCTGGCCCAGCAGCTCGCTGGCCGGGCGGTTCGGCAGGTTGATGCGGCCCGCCGCGTCCAGGCCGATCACGCCCGCCGAGACGCCGGCCAGCACGCTCTCGGTGAAGCGGCGGCGGTCGTCCAGCTGGCGATAGGCCTCCAGCAGCTCGCTGCGCTGGGCGGCCAGCTGGTTCGTCATGCGGTTGAAGGCGCGGGAGAGGGAGCCGACCTCGTCGTCCGGCCGCCCCTCCTCCACCCGGACGGAGAGGTCGCCTCCCCTCACCCGCTCCGCCGCGTTGATGAGGCGGGAGATGGGCCGGGCGATCTGGTTCGCCATGACGAGCCCGATCAGGACGGCTGCCAGCAGCACCAGCAGGGTGGCGATCGCGAAGATCATCACGAAGGTGATCTGCAGGCCGGAGCGATTGCGATCGAGCTGGTCGTATTCCTGGAAGGCCAGCTCGGTGCGCTGCATGTGCTCGATGATCGAGGGATCGAGCGGGCGGCCGATGATGAGCATCAGCCCCGGCTCGATATCGAGCGCGACGAGGCCGCGGACGCGCCCCTCCTCCCCCTCCGGCTGGAGCACGGCGACATCGCCCTGGCGGGCGATCTCCATCGCCCAGGCCGGAGGCGGCTCCACCACCAGGGTGCTACCGAGGCCGGCATTGGCGATGACCCGGCCGAGAACCGGCTCGAAGACCGAGGCTTCGGTCAGCCCGCGCAGCGCGGTGTGGGTGGCGAGGACCCGGCTGAACCCGACCGTGTTGTCCGGCAGAAGGGGCGCGGCGCGGTTCAGGTCGGCGGCCATGGCCAGGGCGTCGGCGCGGATGGTGTTCCGGTTCTCGTCCAAGTAGGCGCGGGACGCGACGAGGCTCGCCTCCAGCGTGTCCCGCACCTTGTCCGAGAACCAGGCCTGGATGCCGAGCTGGAAGAAGACGGTGGCGAAGACCGCCACCAGCATGGCCGGCACGACGGCGACCCCGCCGAGGAGGAGGACGAGGCGGACATGCAGGCGCGACCCCGCACTGCCCCGCCGCCGCTCAACCCAGACGCGGACGAGGCGGCCGGCGAGGCTGGCCGCCAGGAGCAGCACGAAGCCGGCATTGACGAGGACGAGGCCGGCGGTCTGGCCCGGGGTGATGTCGCCGAAGGGGCTGCCACCGGCCAGGACGGCGAAGGAGGCGATGCCGACAGCCAGCGCGCCGATGGCCAGGGCGAGCGTCATCCCCCGGCCGAGGAGCAGGTCCGCCAGCCGGCGGGGAAGGCTCTTCGACGGGCGCGGATCCCTTCTCACGGGTGCGGCATCACGAGAGGCCGCGCACCACGGGCAGCTCCAGCTCCCGGATCTTCTTGCGCAGCGTATTGCGGTTCAGGCCGAGCATGGCGGCGGCCTTGATCTGGTTACCCCGGGTATTGGCCAGGGCCAGGCGCAGCAGCGGGCGCTCCACCTCCGCCAGCACCCGCTCGTAGAGGTCGCGCACGGGCATGCCGTCGCGATGGGCGCTCATGAAGGTCGCGAGGTGACGTTCCACCGCCTGCTCCAGCGTCTCGGGCGTGGAGGGGGCGGCGGGGGTGCCGGGGGCGGGCTCGGCCTCGGACAGCTCGGCCGCCACCGCATCCTCGCCGATCACCTCCTGCGGGTAGAGGGCAGCGAGGCGCCGCATCAGGTTCTCCAGCTCCCGCGCGTTGCCGGGCCAGGGATGGGCCTTAAGCCGCTCCACCGCGTCGTTGTCCAGCGATTTGGCGGGCAGGCCGGCCGCCTTCGCGCGGTCCAGGAAGTGGCGGGCGAGCAGGGGAATGTCCTCCGCGCGCTCCCGCAGGGGCGGCAGGCGGATGGGGACGACGTTCAGGCGGTAGAACAGGTCCTCGCGGAACACGCCGGCGCGGATGGCCTGTCGCAGGTCACGGTGGGTAGCGGCGACGATGCGGACATTCGCCTTGATCGGGGTCCGGCCGCCGACGGTGGTGAACTCGCCCTCCTGCAGCACGCGCAACAGGCGGGTCTGCGCCTCCGGCGGCATGTCACCGATCTCGTCGAGGAAAAGGGTGCCGCCAGCCGCCTGCTCGAAGCGCCCAACCCCGCGGGCCATGGCGCCGGTGAAGGCGCCGCGCTCATGCCCGAACAGCTCCGCCTCGATCAGGTCGCGCGGGATGGCCGCCATGTTCACGGCGACGAAGCTGCCGGAACGGCGGCGGGAATAGTCGTGCAGGGCGCGGGCGACGAGCTCCTTCCCCGTGCCGCTCTCGCCCGTGATCATCACCGTCAGGTCGGTCGTCGTGAGTCGGGCAACGGTGCGGTAGATCTCCTGCATGGCGGCGGAGCGGCCGACGAGGGGCAGGCGCTCCTCCTCCGCGCCCTCCTCCTCCTGCTCGGGCGCGGCAGCCGGCGCGGCCAGGGCGCGCTGGACGAGGGAGATCAGGTCCTTCAGGTCGAAGGGCTTGGGCAGGTAGTCGAAGGCGCCGCGCTGGGCGGCCTTCAGCGCGGTGGCGAAGGTGGACTGCGCGCTCATCACCACCACGCGCAGCTCCGGGCGCACGCGGCGGATGCGGGGCACCAGGTCCAGCCCGTTCTCGTCCGGCATCACCACGTCAGTGATGACGAGGTCGCCCTCCCCGTCCTCCACCCAGCGCCAGAGCGTGGCGGCGGAGGAGGTGGCGCGCACGTTGTAGCCGGCCCGGCCGAGGGCCTGGGCAAGAACGGTGCGGATGGCGCGGTCGTCATCCGCGATAAGGATGGTGCGTTCGGTCATTCTTCTTCTTGGGAAGAGGGGTCAGGCAGTCTGGCGGGCCCGGGCGCGGCCCTGGGGCTGAGGGGCGCTGGCGGGCGGCTTGGCGAGGGAGAGGCGGAAGACGGTGCGGCCGGGGCGGCTCTCGCACTCGATCAGCCCGCCATGGTCGGCCACCAGCTTGGCGACGAGCGCGAGGCCGAGCCCCTGCCCGCCCCTCTTGGTCGTGATGAAGGGATCGAAGAGGCTGGCGCGCACCTCCTCGTCGATCCCCGGGCCGTTGTCGCGCACCGTCACCTCCAGCGGCAGGTGCACCCGCTCCCGCGAGCCGGGAATGGCGAGGCGCACCCCGTGGCGGTAGGCGGTGGTGAGCACGATCTCGCCCTCGCGCGGGTCCACCGCCTCGGCGGCGTTCTTCACGAGGTTCAGCAGCACCTGCACGAGCTGGTCCCGGTTGCCCCAGACGGGCGGGAGGGAGGGGTCGTACTCCTGCAGGATACGGAGGTGCGCGGCGAAGCCCGTGCCGGCGATGCGGCGGACATGGTCCAGCACCTCGTGGATGTTCACCGCCTCCCGCTCCAGCGGGCGCTCGGAGAACATGTCCATGCGCTCCACCAGGTCGCGGATGCGGTCCGCCTCGTCCTGGATGAGGACGCAGAGCTCCCGGTCATCCTCGGAGGCCGCCTGTTCCAGCAGTTGGGCGGCGCCGCGAATGCCGGAGAGCGGGTTCTTCACCTCGTGCGCCAGCATCGCGGCCATGGCGCTGGCGCCCCGGGCGGCGCCGCGGAAGTTCATTTGCCGGTCCAGCTTCTGGGCGGTGGAGCCGTCCTGCAGCGTCAGCACCACCGCGCCCGGCATCTCCGGCAGTGGCGCGCCGTGGGCAGCCACGCCCTCCCGGTGGATGCGGGGGGAATGGAGGATCAGGTCGTGGTCGGAAATCGGTGCGTCCGCGGCGCGAACCTGCCGGACCAGGGCCGGGAGCCGGGAATCCTCCGGCAGCAGGTCCGTCAGGTGCATCTGGGCGAGGCTTGCCGTGGAGAGGCCAAGGAAGAGCTCCGCCGCCGGGTTGGCGAAGCGGAAGCGCTCCCGCTCGTCCAGCAGCACCACGGGCACTGGCAGGGCGGAGAGGAGCTGCGCGGTGCCGGGAAGGTCGGTGGCCGCGAGGGAGTTCAAGCTGTCAGGCATGCCGCGCCTCCTCAGGCCGCCAGGGCGGCGTCTTGCCCGGCCTCGCGGCCAGCGTCCCGGAACATGTCGCGCACGCCCTCCACCCCGGCCTCGATCAGCGGGCGGTAGAAAGATTCGATCGCGGCCAGGGCGGCCTCTACCGTGTCGGCGGCATTGATGCGGACCCGGAACTCGGCGCTGCCGGGCAGGCCGCGCGAGTACCAGGCGATGTGCTTGCGGGCGAGCCGCAGGCCGGGATCCGTGCCGTGGTGCTGGAGCATCGCGGCGTAGTGCTCCATCAGCATGGCGTGCTGGGCTTCCAGCGAGGGCAGCTCCGGCATGCTGCCGGTCGCCAGGTACTCCGCGACCATGCCCGCCAACCATGGGCGGCCATAGGCGCCGCGGCCGATCATCACGCCGTCGGCGCCGGACTGGCGCAGCGCCTCCTCGGCGTCCTGCGGGCCAAGGATGTCGCCGTTGACGATTACGGGGATGGAGACGGCGGCCTTCACCTTCGCCACGAAGGCCCAGTCCGCCGTGCCGGTGTAGAGCATCTGCCGGGTGCGGCCATGCACCGTGACCATCCGGATCCCACATTCCTGCGCGATGCGGGCGAGGTTCGGGGCGTTGAGGCTGCTGTGGTCCCAGCCCATCCGCATCTTCAGCGTGACGGGAACGCGCACGGCCTTCACCGTCGCCTCCAGGATCCGGGCGGCCTTCACCTCGTCCCGCATCAGGGCGCTGCCGGCCTGCTGGCCGATCGCCACCTTCTTCACGGGGCAGCCGAAGTTGATGTCCACCAGCGCGGCGCCGTGGTCCACGGCGAGGCGCGCGGCCTCGGCCATCACCTCCGGCTCGCAGCCGGCAAGCTGCACGCTGGCGGGGCCGCCGAAGCCGTCCACCTCCGCCATCTTCAGGGTCTGGCGGTTCTCCCGCACCATCGCCTGGCTGGCGATCATCTCGCTGACCACCATGGGCGTGCCATGGCGCCGCGAGAGCTGGCGGAAGGGCAGGTCCGTCACACCCGACATGGGGGCGAGGATGACCGGACGCTCGATCCGGACATCCCCTAGGACGATCGGGCGCAGCTGCGGGCTGCCGCTGGTATGGGCAACCTCTCCAATGCGTGATGTTGTCGGCATGGGCATCTGCCTATCAACCGGGCAGGCGCCCGGTCAAGCACCATCGCATGATGGTCCTGATGCAGTGCGGGAAATGATGGTCCAGCGATTTCCCCGGGCGCTCCGCCGCACTAGTTTCCGCGGCCATGATGGGGGCCAAGGTGGGAATTCACGGGATGCGGGTTGCGGCGCTGCTGATGGCCGCCGGGCGGGGCGAGCGGCTGGGGGCCACGGATTCCAAGCAGTTCCTGCCGCTGCTGGGCCGGCCCGTGCTGCGCCACGCCGCGGAGGCGCTGCTGCGGGACGGGGCGGTGGATGTAATCCAGCCTGTCTGCGCCGAGGCCGAGCGCGGCCGGGTGGATTCGATCCTGGCCGGGCTGCCCGCCAGGCCCGCCGTGGCGGGCGGCGCCACGCGGCAGGCGAGCGTGCACGCCGGGCTTGAGGCGTTGGCGGAAGAGGCACCAGGGCTGGTGCTGGTGCACGACGCCGCCCGGCCCGTGGTGCCGGCGGGAACAGTGGCCGCCGTGGTGGCGGCCCTGGCCGAGGCCGAAGGCGCCATTCCCGCCCAGCCCGTGGCCGACACGTTGAAGCTGGCGGAGGGCGGCGCCATCGCTCGCACCGTGCCGAGGGAGGGGTTGCACCGGGCGCAGACGCCGCAGGGCTTTCGCTTCCCCCTTCTTCTCGCGCTCCACCGCGCGGCGCCGGAAGGGGCCACCGACGACGCATCCCTGCTGGAGGCGGCGGGACACGCCGTCCGCCTCGTTCCCGGATCGGAGGACAATGTGAAGATTACCTATCCCGGTGACCTGGAGCGGGTTGAGGCGGCGATGCTGCCGCGCTTCCTGCCGCGGGTCGGCACCGGCTTCGACGTCCACCGGCTGGTGGAAGGTCGCAAGCTCTTCCTCTGCGGGGTGGAGGTGCCCCACAGCATGGGGCTGGACGGGCATTCCGACGCCGATGTGGGGCTGCACGCGCTCTGCGATGCCATCTACGGCGCGCTGGCGGAGGGCGACATCGGCCGGCACTTTCCGCCGAGCCAGATGCAGTGGAAGGACGCGGACAGCACGCAGTTCCTGATCCACGCCGCCGGGCGGATAGCCGCCCGCGGCGGCGTGCTGGCGAATGCGGACGTGACCCTGATCTGCGAGCGTCCGAAGATCACCCCGCACGCGGCGGCGATGATCGCGAAGGTCGCGGAGCTGCTCGGGGTGCCGGAGGACCGGGTCTCCGTGAAGGCGACCACGACCGAGCGGCTGGGCTTCCCGGGCCGCGAAGAGGGGATCGCGGCGCAGGCAGCGGTGAGCATCCTGGTGCCGGCCTAGGAGACTTCCCCCTTCAGCCAGGAGAGGTAGTCCGCGTCGCCCTCCGAGATCGGGAGGGCGACGATGCAGGGCGTCGTGTAGGAGTGGAGCGCCCGAACCCGCGCCCGCAACGCCTCGAAGCGGGAACGGGTGGTCTTGGCGATGAAGGCGCCCTCCTCCGCCTCCTCGATCGCGCCTTCCCAGCGGTAAATCGAAGCGTGGCCAGGCAGGATGTTCACGCAGGCGGCCAGACGCTCGTCCACCAGGGCGCGGCCGATCCGCCGGGCCTCCGCGGCGTCGGCAGCGGTGACGTAGACGAAAAGCGGGAGCTCGGGGTCATCCATCGGGGCGTCATCCGGCAAGGGCGGGTTGGGGCATGCCTTCCAGCACCGCCTCGCAGGCCTGGACCACCTCCGCGCGCAGCGGGCCAGGGCGTTGGGCGTCGACGAGCGTGGTGAACCAGTGCTCCGGCGGGTTGCGCCCGGCGGCACGGTCCCACTCCAGCGCGCGCAGCACCGCCTCGGCCGCGGGCGGCAGGCGATCCGGCACGGGATAAGCGTTCAGCGCGCCCCAGACCGCAGCCCAACAGCGCGAGACGGTCCAGGGATTGTACCCGCCACCGCCCGTGACGATAAGCCGCGGCACCTCGGCCATCACGGCGCGCACGACCGCCAGATGGCTGTTGTTGGAGAGCGAGAGCCGGGCCAGCGGATCCTCCTCCAGCGCGTCGGCGCCGCACTGCAACATCACCGCCTGCGGGCGCAGGTGGCGGAGGATGGGGAGGATGGCGTGGTGCAGGACATGCGCCATCTCCGTGTCGTTGAAGCCCTGGGGAACGGGGATGTTGCGGGCGTGGCCGCCGGCCCGGTCCGTCAGCCGGCCCGTGAAGGGCCAGCGGCCGGCCTCGTGGACGGAGAGGGTGAAAACACGCGGGTCGTCGTGGAAGGCAAGCTCCACCCCGTCTCCGTGGTGAGCATCGATGTCGATGTAGAGAGTGTTGGTCAGGCCGAGATCGAGCCACTCCAACAGCCCGATGACGGGATCGTTGATGTAGCAGAAGCCCGAGGCGCGGTCCGGCATGGCGTGATGCGTACCGGCACCGGGAACGTGGACGATGCCGCCGCTCAGGGTGAGCCGCGCAGCGAGGATCGCGCCGCCCGCGCCGGTGGCGGGGCGGCGGAACACCTCCCTGTACACGGGGTTGCCGTGGGCGCCGAGATGGTGGCGCTCCCGCACCTCCGGCGGGACGGACCGCTCCTCCTCCGCCCGCTGCAGGGCAGCGACGTAGTCCGGCGTGTGGAAGCGGGCGAGCTGGGTCGGGGTGGCGCGGGGACTGTCGAGGTAGCGGCGCGGGTCCAGCCAGCCGAGGGCGCGGATCAGGTCCAGCGTCGCGGGCACACGCTGGATGGCCAGGGGGTGCTTCGGGCCATAAGTGGAGCCGCGATAGACCTCCGACCCGACGAGGAGCGGCAGGCGGCCGCCGCTCATTCGCGCATCCCCTGACCCGCGCCGCCGTTATGGGCCCGCACGGGAACGGATAGGAGGCCCCGATGGTCGATACGACGCTGATCCGCGAGCACATGCCGGTGGTGGACTGCCGGGGCCGCCATGTGGGCACGGTTGATGATCTGGATGCCGGACGCATCAAGCTGACCCGGAGCGGCAGCGCCGACGGCCAGCACCATTACATTCCGCTGGCCGAGATCTCCTCCATCGATGACGACAAGGTCACGTCGCAGCTCAGCCTCGAGGAGATCGAGGCGCTGTTCCGCGACGGGGAGCAGCGCGCGCATACCGAGGGCTGATTCGCTCAGCGCAGCCTCTCCAGAATGGACACGTAGTTCGCCACGGCGGCGCCGCCCATGTTGAAGACGCCGCCGAGCGTGGCCCCGGGGACCTGCATCGCCCCCGCCTCCCCCGCCAGCTGCATGGCGGAGAGGACGTGCATGGAGACGCCCGTGGCGCCGATCGGGTGGCCCTTCGACTTCAGGCCGCCGGAGGCGTTCACGGGAAGGCGGCCGTCCTTCTGCACCATGCCATCCAGCACCGCACGCGCCCCCTGCCCTTCCGGCACCAGCCCCATGGCCTCGTAGTCGATCAGCTCGGCGATGGTGAAGCAGTCGTGCACCTCGGCGAAGGAGAGGTCGGAGACGGCGATCCCGGCCGATTCATAGGCGCGGCGCCATGCCTCCCGCGCGCCCTCAAAGCGGGTGATGTCGCGGGCGGAAATCGGCATCAGGTCGTTCACCTGCACCGCCGCGCGGAAGCGGATCGCCTTGCCCAGGGTCGCCGCGGTTTCAGCGTCGGTCAGCACCATTGCCGCGGCACCGTCGGAGACGAGGCTGCAGTCCGTGCGCTTCAGTGGGCCGGCGACGACAGGGTTGCGGTCGCTCTCCCGGCGGCAGAAGTCGTAACCCAGGTCCTTGCGCATTTGAGCATAGGGGTTGTCCACCCCGTTGCGGTGGTTCTTCGCAGCGATGGCCGCCAGGGCATCGGACTGGTCGCCGTGGCGCTGGAAATAGGCCTCGGCAATACGGGCGAAGACGCCGGCGAAGCCTGCGGGGATGTCGCCCTCCTCCTGCCGGTACGCGCAGCCCAGCAGCACGTCCCCGACCTGTGCGCCGGGGATGGCCGTCATCTTCTCCACCCCGATCACCAGGGCGAAACGGCCGCGGCCGGCGGCCAGGAAGTCCCTCGCGCCGTGAATGGCGGCGGAACCGGTTGCGCAGGCGTTCTCCAGTCTCGTGGCCGGCTTGAAGCGCAGCTCCGGCAGCGATTGCATCACCAGCGACGAGGGGAAGTCCTGCTTCTGGAAGCCGCCATTGAAGTGGCCAACATAGATCGCATCCACCTCGACGGGGGCGATGCCCGCGTCCTCGATGGCGGCGCGGGCCACGCGCCCGATCAACGCCTCGGCGTCCGGCGCGTCCTCCAGCCGGCCGAAGGGCGTGTGTGCCCAGCCGACAATGCAGGTTCCGTTCTCGTCCATTCCGGCCATGGCGCCCGTCCTCCCTTTTCAGAGAAGAGGATAAGCACTCGACCCGGCCGGTTCCATCGGCCTCAGCCCTTGAAGAGGCTGAGCAGGCCCTGGGGTGACTGGTTGGCGATGCCCAGCGCCTGAGTGCCGAGCTGCTGCTTGATCTGCAGGGCCTGGAGCTGCGCGCTCTCCTTCGCCAGGTCGGCGTCGATGAGCGAGCCGAGGCCGGTGTTCAGGGAGTCGAGTTTCTCCTTGTTGTAGCTCATCTGGTTCTCGAGGTAGTTCGAGGCGTTGCCGAAGGTGTTCAGCGCCGTGTTCACCGCCGTCATGGTGGTGGTGAAATTACCGCCGGAGGCCAGGGCCGAGGCGGCAGCAGCGGCATCGGTGGGCGCTGCGGCAACGACGAGGGTGCCGGCGCCCTCCACAGCCGTGAGGGTGTAGAGCGTTGCCTGCTCGTTTCGGGTCGTGGCAATGTTGCCGCCGCCGGCGCCGGTCGAGGTGGTGAGCAGGGTGCGGCCGTTATAGGTCGCGTCGGAAATGAAGTTCTGCACCTGGGTGCGGAGGGAGTCGTACTGCGATTGGTACTGCGAGCGCTGGCTGTCCGAGAGGGTGCCGTCCGCCAGCTTCACCAGCACGCCGCGTAGCTCGGTCATGGTGTCCGAGACCTTGTTCAGGCCGGCGAGCGTCGTGTCCAGGATACCCTGTACGCTTCCCATCTGCTCGTTCGCGGAGGTGAGGCCAGCGATATCGGCCCGCACCGTCTGAGCCACGGCGAAGGCTGCGCCGTCGTCCTTTGCGTCGGAGACGCGGTAGCCGGTCGAGATCCGCTTCTGTGTCGCGTTCAGCGCATCATTGGTGCGGTTCATCGACTGCAGCGCGACCTGCGCGCCGAGGTTCGTATTGACCGAGTTCATCGCCATCGGGGTCTTCCCTTCGCGTTGGCGGGTCATCCGCCCTCGGGGGGAGAGTGACTCCGAGGCGTGAAGGAAAGCTGAAGGCATCGCGATTCGTTGGGATCACGTGCCGTTCGAATCAGAAGGCCCCGGCGCGGGGCCGGGGCCTTCCAAGAATCGGCAGGGCTGCCGAAATCAGTCGCCCTTGTACTGCACGGCCTGGCGGCCGCGCTGGCCGTCGCGCACGTCCAGCGCCACCTTCTGGCCCTGCTGAACGTCCTGCACGCCGGCGCGCTGAAGGACGGAGGAGTGCAGGAACACGTCCTGGCCACCATCGTCCGGGGTCACGAAGCCGAAGCCGCGCACCTGGTCGAACCACTTCACCGTGCCGTTCACGGCGTAGGTCGGGCCACCCTCGTCGCGGCCGAAATCGCGGCGCGGGGGACGGTCGCCACCGCCGAACTCACGGCGCGGGGCACCGAAGCCACCACCGCCGCCGCCGAAGCCGCCGCCACCGCCGAACTCACGGCGCGGCGGGCGATCCCCGAAGCCGCCACCACCGCCGCCGAACTCGCGACGCGGCGGGCGATCCCCGAAGCCGCCACCACCGAAGTCACGGCGCGGCGGACGATCCCCGAAGCCACCACCACCGAAGTCACGGCGCGGCGGACGATCCCCGAAGCCACCGCCACCGCCAGCGCCGCCGCCCGGGCCGGGCTTCAGCTCCACGATGCGGGTCACCAGGCGGCGCCCCTGACGATCCGTGCCGATCTCGCAGACGAGCTTGTCGCCCGTGTCAGCCGACTGAATGCCGGCCTCGGCCATCGCCGATGCGTGGAAGAACACGTCCTGTCCGTCGGGCCCGAGCACGAAGCCGAAACCCTTGCGGCCGTTGTACCACTTCACCTCAGCCTCTACGGGCCCGGTGCCACCCTGGGATTCATTCTCGGGGAACACTGTATCTCATTATCCGCATAGATCGGCCCGACGGGATGCAGGACCGGTATCGTCATGCTGGCATGTGCAAGCGAGGAATGCTAGCCGAATCGTCGGGGGTCGTAAGGTTCGATTGCGAAACTTGGGCTTGCCCCGGCGGCCATGGCCGCCGCCGCCTCGCCGCTCCGGGCCGCGGCCACCAGCCCGACATGGCCGTGGCCGAAGGCCAGGACCACGTCCGGCGTAGCGGCGGAGGGCCCGAGGCAGGGCAGGCCGTCCGGCATGGAGGGGCGGTGGCCCATCCAGAAGCGCACGCGCTCGGTGCCGAGACCCTGCGGCAGGCCGGGGAAGGCGCGCAGAAGATGGTCGCGCAGGATCTCCGCACGCTTCCAGTTGGGGGTGGCTTCCAGGCCGGCGATCTCGACCTGACCCGAGGCGCGGAGGCCAGCGGCCGTCATGGTAATGCCCATCTTGCCGTCGGACGGCATAACGGGGACCCGGGGCCCCGCCTCGGCCCCCAGCACCACGGCGTGGTACCCGCGCTCCGTCTCCAGCGGAACGCGGGATCCCGCGGCAGCGGCCAGGGGGCGGGACCGGGCGCCGGCGCAGATTACGGCGCGCTCGGCGGCCACCTCCCCATCTTCCGTCAGCACGGCCCTGAGCCGGCCGCCCTCGATGCGGAAGCCCTTGGCGGCGGCGCGGCGGAGGGATGCGCCTTCCGCCAGGGCCTGCCGGACTAGTGCGGCGACGTAGGCGCCAGGATCGGTGCAGTGGCCGCCGGCCTCGAAGAGGGCGCCGAAGCCGTAGCGGGGGGAAAGCTCCGGCTGGAGCCGGCGCATCTCCTCCGGCCCGATCTCCCGCCAGGAGAGGCCGAGCGCGCGCCGGATGCGGAAGCCCATGGCCTCGGCCTCGAACTCCTCGCGGGAGGGATAGACGTACATCAGCCCGTCCTGCCGGATCAGGTCGCCCACCCCGGCCCGCTCCGCGAGCGCCTTGTGGAGTGCCGGGGCCCCCTTCAGCAGGGCATGGAGGGCGCCGGCGGTCCTGAACACGCGGGCCTCGGTCCAGCCGGAGCGGAGATAGGACAGCAGCCAGGGCAGGACGCGGGGGAGGTAGCGCCACCGAATGGCGAGCGGGCCGAGCGGGTCCGCCAGGAAGCCCGGCACCTTCTTCCACAGCCCCGGCCCGGCCGGCGGCAGAACGGACATGACGGAAAGCCAGCAGCCGTTGCCGTAGGAGGCCGCCTGCTCCCCGCCCGGCTCGCCGGGGTCGATGAGCGTGACGCGGAAACCCCTGTCCAGGGCGTGCAGCGCCGTGCAGGCACCGAGGATGCCAGCACCGATGACGACGAGGTGCCTCCCCTCCCCGCCCCCGCCTTCCGTGGCGGGGGCCGGGCCGGGCTCAGCCGGCATCCAGGACGGCGCGCTTGGCCATGACGGTGACGAGGTGCGCGCGGTACTCGGCGCTGCCGTGGATGTCGCCGTTCAACCCGTCCGGATCCTGCCGGATCGCGGCCACCGCATCGGCGGACCAGTTCGCCTCCAGCGCCGCTTCCATATCCGGCTGGCGGAACACGCCGGGTCCGGCGCCGTTCACGGCTACCCGGACCCCCATCGGGCCGCGCGAGACGAAGACGCCCGTCATAACGTAGCGGGAAGCCGGGTTCCGCATCTTGGCGTAGCCGGCCTTCTCGGGGACCGGGAACTCGATGGAGACGAGCAGCTCGCCAGGCTCCAGCGCGGTCGCGAACATGCCCTGGAAGAAATCATCCGCCCCGATCCTGCGGCCACCGCTGGTGACCAGGGTGGCGCCCAGGCCGAGCGCGGCCGCGGGATAGTCCGCCGCCGGGTCATTGTTGGCCAGCGATCCGCCCATGGTGCCGCGATTGCGGACCTGCGTGTCGCCGAGCATTCCGGCCATCCGGGCCAGGGCCGGGATCGCTGCCTGCACCACGGGGCTGGTCTGGATCTCGAAGTGGCGGGACATGGCGCCGATGACCAGCCGGTCACGGTCTTTCCGGATGCCGCGCAGCTCCGCGATGCCGGAGAGGTCCACCAGGGCGGCGGGCCGGTCCAGCCGGTGCTTCAGCGCGGGCAGAATGGTCTGGCCGCCGGAGATGGGCCGCGCCTCCGGGTCGGCGAGCAGGCCGACGGCCTCAGCCAGGGTCGCGGGCTTGTGGTAGGCAAAATCATACATTGCGTCAGGCCTCCGCCGGTGCCAGGGCCGCGGCCCGGCCGTGCATCACCTCCTGCGCGGCGGCGATGGCGCGGACGATGTTGTGGTAGCCCGTGCAGCGGCAGAGATTGCCCTCCAGACCCTCGCGGATCTCGTGCTCGCTCATCCCATCCGGGTGCTTCTTCACCAAGTCGATGGCGGACATGACCATGCCCGGGGTGCAGAAGCCGCATTGCAGGGCGTGGTACTCTCGGAAGGCCTCCTGCATCGGGTGCAGCGCGCCGTCCGGGCCGGCCAGGCCCTCGATCGTCGTCACCGATCCGCCATCCGCCTGCACGGCGAGGATGGTGCAGGACTTCACGCTCTCGCCGTTCACATGGACCACGCAGGCACCGCACTGGCTGGTATCGCAGCCGACATGCGTGCCCGTGAGGCGCAGCTTCTCGCGCAGAAGCTCTACCAGAAGCGTGCGCCCTTCCACCTCGACCGTGTGGGAGGTGCCGTTCACCGTGAGGCTGACACTCGGCATGCTCGGTTCCCCGCGTTTCCCATAACGGCCCTTGTCCGGCCATTCACGGTGCAGAACGTCGCGCGCTGCCCCGGATGCGTCAAGGCAAGCCCCTCAGTGAAAGGGCGTGCCGTCCCGGACCAGGGGGTTCTGCTCGGGCGGAAGGTCGTTGAGGTGGCAGGCAGCGGTATGGGCGGGGCTGGTGGCCTTGAGGAGCGGTTCCTCCACCCGACAGCGGTCGAAGACATAGGGGCAGCGCGTGTGGAAGCGGCAGCCGGAGGGCGGGTTGATGGGGCTCGGCACGTCGCCGCGCAGGATGATGCGCTGGCGGGCGGCGCCGGGCTGGGGCACAGGCACGGCGGAGAGCAGCGCCTGGGTGTAGGGGTGGCGGGGCGCGGCGAAGAGGGAGCGGCGCGGCGCCACCTCCACGATCTTGCCGAGATACATGACCGCCACCCGGTGCGTCATGTGCTCCACCACCGCGAGGTCGTGGCTGATGAAGAGCAGCGCGAGGCCGAGCTTCCTCTGCAGGTCCTGCAGCAGGTTGACGATCTGCGCCTTCACCGAGACGTCCAGCGCCGAGACGGCCTCGTCGCAGATGATCAGGTCGGGCTCCGCGGCGAGTGCGCGCGCGATGCCGATGCGCTGCCGCTGGCCGCCAGAGAACTCGTGCGGCCAGCGGGTAATGGCGTCGCGTGGCAGGCGAACCGTGTCCATCACCTCGTTGAGCCGCCGGTCGAGGTCAGCCTTGTCCTTAGCGAGCCCGAAGTTACGGATGGGCTCGGCCAGGATGTCCCTGACGCGCATGCGCGGGTTGAGAGAGGAGAACGGGTCCTGGAACACGACCTGCACGCGGCGGCGCATGGGCTTGAGGGAGGAGTTCGGGAGGGTGTCGATCCGCGTCCCGTCCAGCACCACCTGGCCGGAGGTGATGTCGAAGAGGCGCAGCACGGCCTTGCCGACCGTGGACTTGCCGCAGCCGGATTCGCCGACCAACGACAGGGTCTCGCCCTTGGCGATTTCGAAGGAGACGCCGTCCACGGCATAGACGTGGCCGGTGACGCCGCCCAGAAGCCCGCCGCGGAGCGGGAAGTGCTTCTTGAGGTCGTCCACCTGCAGCAGCGGCCGGGCGCCCGAGGATCCGTGCGAGACGGCGCTGTCGGTGACGGGGGTGGTGGAGAGCGTGGCGCTCATGCGGCCATCAGCTCCTTCTCGGCATAGTGGCAGGCGGCGGTGTGGCGCGGGGCCTTGGCCTCCAGCGCGGGGGCGACGTTGCGGCAGAGGTCCGTCGCCTTGGGGCAGCGCCCGGCGAAGACGCAGTAGTCGATCCGTTGCTTCAGGCTGGGCACGAGGCCGGGAATCTCGGCCAGGCGCGTCTCCTCGCCGGTAAGCGATGAGCCGAGCTTCGGCACGGCACCGAGCAGCCCTTGCGTGTAGGGGTGCTTGGGATCGGCGAACAGCTCGCGTACCGGCGCCTCCTCCACCTTGCGGCCGGCATACATGACGATGACGCGCTCCGCGACTTCCGCCACCACGCCCAGGTCGTGGGTGATGAGGACGATGGCGGCGCCCACGCGGTGCTTGAGGTCCCGCATCAGGTCCAGGATCTGCGCTTGGATGGTCACGTCCAGCGCCGTCGTCGGCTCGTCCGCGATCAGGAGCTTGGGGTTACAGGCGAGCGCCATGGCGATCATCACGCGCTGGCGCATGCCGCCGGAGAGCTGGTGCGGATACTCCTTCACGCGCCGCTCGGGCGCGGGGATGCCGACGAGCTTCAGCATCTCCACTGCCTTCGCCTCGGCCTGTGCCTTGTTCAGGCCCTGGTGCAGGCGGAGCGTCTCGCCGATCTGGCGGCCGACCGTCAGCACGGGGTTCAGCGAGGTCATCGGCTCCTGGAAGATCATGGAGATGTCATTGCCGCGGATGCCGCGCATCTCCTTGTCCGAGAGCTTCAGCAGGTCGCGGCCCTGGAAGCGGACCTCCCCCGCGATCTTGCCCGGGGGTTCGGGCAGGAGGCGGAGGATGGACATGGAGGTGACGGACTTGCCGCAGCCCGACTCCCCCACGATCGCCACCGTCTCGCCGGCGTTGACATGGAAGCTCAGGCCATCGACGGCGCGGTTGATGCCGTCGGGCGTACGGAAGTGGGTCTGGAGGTTCCTGACCTCGAGGAGGGGTGCTTCGGGCATCCGGGTCAGACCTTCTTCGCCATGCGCGGGTCGAGCCAGTCGCGCAAGCCGTCGCCGAGCAGGTTCACGGCGAGGACGGTGAGGGAGAGGAAGATGGCGGGGAAGAAGACGATGTAGGGCTTCACCTGCCAGAGCGCCCTGCCCTCCGCCATGATGTTCCCCCAGGACGGGATGATTGGGGGCGTGCCCGCGCCGATGAAGGAGAGGATGCTCTCGGCGATCATTGCGCTGGCGCAGATATAGGTGGCCTGCACGATGATCGGGGCCAGGGTGTTGGGCAGGATGTGGCGGATGACGATGCGGAAGGTGCTGGTGCCGGAGGCGACCGCCGCGTCCACGTAGGGCTGCTCTCGCAGGGAGAGCACGACGCCGCGGACGAGGCGGGAGACGCGCGGGACCTCGGCGACCGTGATGGCGAGGATCACGTTGCCGACGCTGCCGCGGGTCAGCGCCATGAGCGCGATGGCGAGCAGGATGGCGGGGATGGACATCAGCCCGTCCATGATCCGCATGATGATGGCGTCGGCCCAGCGGATGAAGCCGGAGAAGAGGCCGATGGTCAGGCCGATGACGGAGGAGAAGAAGGCCACGGCGAAACCGACGATGAGCGAGACGCGGGCGCCGTAGACGACGCGGGAATAAACATCGCGGCCCAGCATGTCCGTGCCGAACCAGTACATGGCCGAGGGCTCCCGCGTGCGGCGGGCCGGCGCCAGGGCTGTCGGATCCACCGTCCAGAGCAGCGGGGCTAAGATGGCCATGGCGATGATCAGCACCAGCAGCCCGCCGCCGATCGCGATGGTCGGGTTGCGGCGCAGGAAGCCGAGGAAGCCGCGCCGTGCCTTCACGGGTGGCATGATGTCCGGCAGGGGCGCCGCAACCGCGACGTCTGCCGGCTGAAGCATGGTGGTGCTCAATACCGGATCCTCGGGTCGAAGAGGGTGTAGAGAAGGTCGATCAGCAGATTCACCAGGACGTAGACGAAGGAGAAGAGCAGGATCACGCCCTGGATCACCGGATAATCGCGGCGAAGGATCGCATCGACCGTCAGCCGGCCGAGGCCGGGAATGGCAAAGACGCTCTCCGTCACCACCGCGCCGCCGATCAGCAGCGCGACGCCAATGCCGACCACTGTGACGATGGGCACCGCCGCGTTCTTGAGGGCGTGCAGGAAGAGGATGCCTTTCTGGCCCACGCCCTTGGCCCGCGCGGTGCGGATGTAGTCCTGCTGCAGGACCTCCAGCATCGTCGCGCGGGTGATGCGGGCGATGAGGGCGATATAGACGCCGCCCAGCGCGATCGCGGGCAGGATGAGGTTCTGGAACCAGGGCCAGACCCCGCGGGCGAAGGGCGTGTAGCCCTGCACCGGCAGCCAATCCAGTTCCAGCGCAAAGATATAAGCGAGCAGGTAACCCACCACGAAGACTGGCACCGAGAAGCCAAGCACGGCGAAGCCCATCACGGCGCGGTCGATCCAGGTGCCCTGCTTCCAGGCCGCAACCACGCCCATCGGCACGGCGATGCTGACCGCGAGGATGAGGGTGATGACCATGAGCGAGAGCGTCGGCTCGATCCGCTGCGCGATCATTGTGCTGACCGGCAGGTTGGTGAAGATCGACACGCCAAGGTCACCCTGGATGATGTGCCAGGCCCAGTCGCCGAAGCGGACGAGGTAGGGCCGGTCCAGGCCGAGGCTCTGGCGGATGCGCTCCACATCCGCCGGCGTGGCCTGGTCGCCCGCGATCACCGCCGCCGGATCGCCGGGCGAGATATAGAGCAGACTGAAAACGAACAGCGCCACGATCGCCATCACCGGGATGGTGGCGACGACCCGGCGGAGGGCATAAGCGAACATCGGTATCCCTTAGCTCTTGCTCACGCCCCAGAAGAAGGGCAGCGGCCCCTTCACCACGCCGGACACGTTGCGGCGCCAGGCGGTGTAGGAGGAGAAGAAACCGGTGGGGCAGAAGACCACGTCGTCGAAGGCGGCCTTGTTCAGCTCTGCCATGGCTGCCTTCTCCTGCTCCAAGGTCGCGGCGGCGAACCAGGCGTCGCGCTTGGCCTCCACCGTGTCACTCTTCGGCCAGCCGAACCAGGCGCCCTCGCCGTTGGTGCGTATCGCGGTGTAGGCGGCGGGATTGATGCAGTCCACGCCGGCATGCCACGAGAAGAAGATGTTCCAGCCGCCCTGGCTCGTCGGGCTCTTCACTGCGCGGCGGCTGCCGACCGTGCCCCAGTCTGTCGCGACATAGTCGATGTTGAGGCCGATCTTACGGAGCTGCTCGCTCGTCACGTCGCCCTGCCCCTTGGTGATCGGCTGGTCCTGCGCGACGAGCATCACCACGGGCTCGCCCTTGTAGCCGCTCTCGGCGAGGAGCTTCTTCGCCGCCTCGATGTTGCGCGGCCCCTTCATGATGTCGCCGCCCTCCTCGGGGTAGATCGGCGTGCCCGGGGTGAAGAAGCTCGGCAGGCGCCTCCACAGCGTGTCGTCGTCGCCCGCCACTGCGCGCATGACGTCGGCCTGGTCCACCGCCATCAGCACGGCGCGGCGCGCGCGCACGTCGTTGAAGGGCGGCAGCAGGTGGTTCATTCGCAGCGTGCCGATGTTGCCGAAGGGATCGCCGATGTCGGAGGCGATGTTCCGGTTGCGCTTCAGCAGCGGCATCAGGTCGCTGATGGGCTGCTCCCACCAGTCCACCTCGCCATTCTGCAGCGCGGCGGCGGCGGTGGCGGCGTCCGGCATCACCACCCATTCCACGCGGTCCACCATCACGCGCTTGCCGCCGGCGGTCCATGAGGCGGGCTCGCTCCGGGGCTGGTAGTCCGCGAACTTCTCAAACACCGCCTTGGCGCCCGGCACCCACTCGTTCCGGACGAAGCGGTAGGGGCCGGAGCCAACGAACTCCGTGATCTGCTGGAAGGGATCGGTCTTCGCGATTCGCTCCGGCATGATGAAGGAGCAGGGGCTGTTCACCTTCCCCAGGGCGTAGAGCATCTTCGGGTAGGGCGCCTTGAGCGACCAGCGGAAGGTGCTGTCGTCCACCGTCACGAGCTCATTCTGAAGGGCCTTGATCATCTGGCCCATTGGGTCGCGCGCGGACCAGCGCGCGAGGCTGGCGACGACATCCTTCGAGAGCACGGGCGTGCCGTCGTGGAACTTCAGGCCCGAACGCAGCTGGAAGGTCCAGGTCAACCCGTCCGGCGAGACTTGCTCGCTCTCCACCATCTGGCGCTGCGGCTGGAGCTTGTCGTCCAGGCCGTAAAGCGTGTCCCAGACCATCGCGGCGGCGTTGCGGACGACGTACTGCGTGCCCCAGATCGGGTCGAAGTTCGCCAGGTTGGCCTGGGGTACGAAGCGCAGCGTGCGGGCGGCAGCCCCCTGCGAGAGCGCCGGGGCGGAGAGCCCGGCCGGCAGGGTTAGGGCGGCTAGGCCGCTGCCGGTCTTCAGGAACGAACGACGATCCATCGAAAAGCCCCCAAGTGGCCGGCCTTTGCCGTGCCCGTTGCATCCCTGGTGGAGGAGCCTGCCCCAAAAGCGGCGGCCCCGCCACAAAGACCCGCCTCATCCGGCCGGGTATCTGGGCGCGGACCTTGCACGCCCCGTGCCAGCCCCCTTCCTCAGCCGCGCTTCAGGTTCCAGAAGATCGCGAAGCCCGGCACGCGGTCCCGCAGGTCGCGGCGGATGCCGGTCAGGGATTTGTAGGCACCAACGGGGACATAGGGGACCTCCTCCATGGCCACGCGCTGCATCTGGCCGGCGATGCGCTTCGCCTCCTCCGGATTCGGCGCCACGAACCACTCGTTCCGCAGCCGCTCCAGCTCGGGGATGTCGGGCCAGCCCGGCCATGCATTCGCCCCGTTGCCGCGCAGCGGAAAATGAGCGGAGGGATCGACGAAATCGAATGAGGAGAAAGAGGTGAAGGTCATGCTCCACCCGCCCTTGTCCAAGGTCTCCTTGCTCGTGCGGCGCTGCACGGTCGTGCCCCAGTCCGTCAGCACGATGTCGGCGTTGTAGCCCAGGCGCCGGACGAGATCGGCCCCCACTTGCGTCATGGCGGAGGGGGCGAGGATGTCGGTGGGCCCTAGCAGCCGCATCGGCTGGTTCGTGTAGCCCGCCTCCTTCATCAGCGCCTTCGCCCGGTCCAGGCTGCGGGGGCCGTAGAGCGGCTCCATCCCTACGTCGCTCGCCAACGGCGTGCCGGGGGTGAAGATGCCGCTGCGCTCCCACAGCCCGGGATCCGTGCCGACGATGGCCTGCATGAAGTCGGCCTGATCCACCGCCGGCAGGATGGATTGGCGCATCCTCTTGTCCTTAAACGGCTCGAAGAGGTGGTTGAACCGAAGGATGCCGAGGAGCGGGAGCGGGTCCACCGGCTCCACGGACAGGGCGCGGTTACGGCGGAGGAGCTGCTGGATTTCCGGAGGTGGCTGCTCAAACCAGTCGATCTCCCCGGCCTGCAGCGCGGCGGCAGCGGTGGAGGCATCGGTGATGATCTGCCACTCCACCCGGTCGAAATGGACGATCTTCGGGCCTGCCGTCAGGCTCGGCGTCCCGGCGGGGGTGGGGCTGTAGTCAGGGTTGCGCTCGTAGACGACGAGGCTGCCCGAATTGAACTCGTCCCGCTTGAAGCGGAACGGGCCGCTTCCGACCGTCTCGCGGATCTGCTGGAAGGGATCCGTCTTCGCCACCCGCTCCGGCATGACGAAGGCCGGGCTGTTGCTGACCTGGGCGAGCGCGGAGAAGAGGAAGGGAAAGGGTCGGTTCAGCCGGAACTGGATCCGCCGGTCGTCCGGAGCGGAAAGCTCGTCCACGAACTCCGCCAGCTTCTGCGCCACGGGCGACCGCTTCATCCAGCGGTTCAGGCTGGCCACGCAATCGGCGGCGCGCACCGGCTCGCCGTCGTGGAACTTCGGTCCCTGGCGCAGGGTGATGACCACCCGCTTGCCGTCATCCTCCACCACATGGCCTTCGGCGAGCTGGGGCTGAGGCCGGAAGCCCGCATCCATGCCGTAGAGGTTGTCGTAGACCATGTACCCGTGGTTGCGGGTGATGTTCGCGGTGGTCCAGACCGGGTCCAGGCTGGTCAGGTTGGCCTGGGGCACCATCTTCAGCACGCGGGCGCCGGCCGGCTGGGCCAGGGCGGGCCGGCTGCCCGCGAAGGGCGCGATGCCGGCCGTGCCGGCGGCCCCCAGAAGGTGGCGACGTCCGATCATCCATCCCGCTCCATGTCCTGACGTCCATGTGAGCAGGATGGGAGGCGCCGGGGCAAGCCCGGCGACGCCTTAGGCGGTCTTCTGCACGCTCCAGAACATTGGGAAGCCCTTCGGGACGGAGGAGATGTTCCGCCGGTAGGCCGTGGCCTGGAAGTACTGGCCCAGCGGCAGGTAGGGCACCTCCTCGAAAGCGACCTTCTGGATCTCCTCGGCCACCTTCTTCTGGCCATCGAGGTCCGGCGCGTCGAACCAGGAGGTCCGCAGTTCCTCCAGCCGGGGCATGGTGGGCCAGCCGAACCAGGCGGACTGGCCGTTGCCGCGGAGGGATTGGCTGACGCCGGGGTTGATCATGTCCAGCCCCGCCCAGAAGGTGAAGAACATGCTCCAGCCGCCCTTGTCCGCGGCCTCCTTGCTGGCGCGGCGCTGCACCACGCTGCCCCAGTCGGTGGAGACGAACTCCACGTTCATCCCGCACTTGGTCAGCATGTCGTGGCCGACCTGCGCCAGCGCGTTGAGCGAGGGGAAGTCCGAGGCCGCCAGCAGCACGACCTTCTCGCCCTTGTAGCCGGCCGCGGCGAGGTCCCGCTTCACCTTCTCGTAGTCGCGCGGGCTGGTCAGCGCCTCCATCCCCACGTCGTTCGCCAGCGGCGTGCCGGGCGGGAAATAGCCGTTCCCGTCCTTCCAGAGCGAGCGGTCCGTGCCGATGACGGCCGTCATGAAGTCGCCCTGCACGACGCCGCCGAGGAGCGCGCGGCGGATGGCCGGGTTGTTGAAGGGCGGGTGGAGGAAGTTGAACCGGGCCACGGCACAGAGGCCCGTAGGATCGGGGATCTCCATCACCACGTTGCGGTTGCGGCGCAGCGTGGGCTGCAGGTCGGCGGTGGGCTGCTCCCACCAGTCCATCTCACCATTGGTCAGCGCGTTGGAGGCCGTGGAGGCGTCGGGGATGACGTGCCACTCCACGCGATCGAGGTTCACGCGCTTCGGCCCCGCGGTCCAGCTCACGTTGCCGTCCGCACGCGGCACGTAGTCGGCGAAGCGCTCATACACCACGCGCGAGCCGGGCACGCGCTCATCGGCCTTCCAGCGGAACGGGCCGCTGCCGATCAGCTCCTTGATCGGCTGGGCAGGATCGGTCTGCGCGATCCGCTCCGGCATCATGAAGCAGACCGGCGTGCTCGGCTTGCCCAGCGCGGAGAAGAGCATGGGGAAGGGCTGCTTCAGCCGGAAAACGATGTTCAGGTCGTCAGCCGCCTCCAGCGCGTCCGTGCGGGCCATCAGCACCTGGCCCAGCGCATCGCGCGCGGCCCAGCGGCGGATGGAGGCGACGCAGTCCTTCGCCGTCACCGCGCCGCCATCGTGCCACTTCATCCCCGGGCGGAGCGTGATGGTGACGCGCTTCCCGTCCTCCTCAACCTTGTGACCGGCGGCCATCTGGGGCTGCGGGCTGAAGTCCTCGTCGAAGCCGTAGAGAGTATCCCACAGCAGATAACCGTGGTGGCGCGAGACGTAGGCGGTGGTGATGATCGGGTCCGTCACGGCCACGTCGGACTGCGGGATGAACTTCAGCACGCGGCTGCCCGCGGCCTGGGCCAGGGCCGGCCGCGCGAACCCGCCCGTGGCGAGGCTTCCGGCGGTCAGCCCCCCCGTGACGAGGCCGGAACCGGCCATGGCGCCGGCGAGGAAGCGACGACGATCCGTGGGCATGCGGCGGACTGTCCTTGCGGAATGGTTGAGGGATGGGCTGGGGGAGAGGGGGATCGCGGGAAGGCAAGCGCAGCCGGGCGGCGGGCGCAAGCCCCGCGTGGGGCAGCCGCCTTCACGCCGGGACTTCCAGCCGCTAAGGGGGCGTCCGATGCCCCCTGCCCTCCTCTGGGACCGGTTCCTGCCGCCGCCGCGGCGTGCCCTGGCCGCGCAATTCCTTCGCTTCGGCGTCGTGGGGACGGTCGGCTTCGTGGTGGACACGGCCGTGCTCTACGCGTCGCTCGCCGCCGGCCTGGACCTCTATGCCGGGCGGGCGCTCTCCTACGTGGCGGCAGCTACGGGGAACTGGGCGCTCAACCGGGCCTGGACCTTCCGGGAGGCGGGCCGGCCGGCCGGCCGGGGCGCGCTCGGGCGGCAATGGGCCCTGTTCCTGGCCGTGAACCTCGTGGGCTTCGCCGCGAACTACGGCACCTACGCCCTGATGGTGGCCAACCTGCCCCTGGCGGCGGCCCATCCCGTCCTGGCCGTGGCGGCGGGCTCGCTCGCGGGGATGGGGGGGAATTTCATCCTTTCCCGTCGCTTCGTATTCAAGGCCTGAGTGTGGAGGGAACCGGCATGGGCGAGCGGGCGCATGGGGCGGTGGCCGTGCTGATCCCCTGCTGCAATGTGGCGGTGGCGATCGGGGGCGTCGTGGCCGGCCTCCGCGGGGCACTGCCGGGCGCGACGGTCAACGTCTAGGACAACAACTTCTCGGACGACACGCCGGAGGCTGTCGCCGTGGCCGGCGCAGTGGGAGGCGCGGCAGGGCAAGGGGCGCGTGGTCCGGATCCGAGACGGAGTTCACACGCTGAAGCTTTGCCTGCCCGTCGGGGAGGTTCGCACGGCCTCTTGCGAGCGGTCAGCCGGGTCCGCCCCAAAGCTTCGTACCTACAGGGACGGGTTCCGGATCCTGCGGACCATCCTCGCCCTGGTGCAGCGGGAGAGGCCCCTCCCGTTCTTTGGGCTAGCGGCCTTGGTGCTGGCCCTGGTATCGGCCGCCCTGTTCGTCCCGGTGGCGACCACCTATTTCGAGACGGGCCTCATGCTGCCCCTGACGACCTTCGTGGCCTCAGCCATGCTGACGATGCTCTCCTTCCTGGCGCTCGCCTGTGGCTTGATACTGGACGCCGCGACCCGAGGACGGATCGAGGCGTAACGAGTGACCTTTCTCGCGTCGCCGGCCCCCTCTCCCAAGGTGAGGACCGGTGACACATTTGCAACGCAAAGTTGAAACGAAAAGTTTACTTTCGGCCCGCTAACCCGTGCTAACCCACCCTCGGCGTCGCACGCCTGTCATCGCGGCAGGGGCCCGGCGCTGGTAGGAGGAATGGATGCTTCAACCGCCACGGCCCGATGCACTGACCAGGGCTCTCTCAGCCTGCCGGGCCCAGTTCGGGGCGGTCGGGGTGTTCAGCCTCGTCGTGAACCTGCTGCAGCTCACCGTCTCTCTCTATATGATGCAGGTCTTCGACCGGGTGCTGGCCACGCGCAGCCTGGACACGCTGCTCTGGCTTACCGTGGTGGCGGTGGCGGCCATCGGCCTCATGGCCCTGCTGGAGGGCGTGCGGTCCATGACCATGCAGCGCCTGGCGCTCTGGCTGGAGGCCCGCACGGCGCCGGAGGGCTTCGCGCGCGCGCTGGAGGCGACGCTCCGCAACCGGCCCTATCGGATGGAAGTGCTGCGCGACCTCGGCACCTGCCGCGCCTGGCTCGCCGGGCCGGGGGCGCTGGCCGTCTACGACGTGCCGTGGGTGCCCGTGTACCTCTTCGTCATCTACCTGCTGAACCCCATCCTCTGCATCATCGCGACCGCCGGCGCGGTGATCCTCTTCGGCCTGGCGCTGGCCACCGAGCTGTCCACCGCCGGCCCGCTGCGCAAGGCGAACGTGGCCGCCATGGCCTCCCAGAAGCGCGCGGACGCCATCGCCCGCAACGCGGAGGCGGCCGACGCCATGGGCATGCTGCCGGCCCTGCTGCGGCTCTGGCAGGGCGGGGTGTCGGAGGCGCTGCCGCTGCAGCAGAAGGCCACGGACCGCTCGGCCTTCCTCTCCGGCCTCACCAAGTTCGTCCGCCTGGCCGTGCAGATCGCGGTGCTGGGGGTGGGCGCCTACCTGACCCTGCACCAGCAGATGACCTCCGGTGCGGCCATCGCCGGCTCCATCATCATGGGCCGCGCGCTGGCGCCGGTGGAGCAGCTGATCGGCGGCTGGAAGGGGCTGGTGCAGGCGCGCCAGTCCTATCGCCGCCTGCGCGCCTTCCTGTCCCAGCCCCGGCTGCGGCCGGAGGCGGAGCCCCTGCCCGCCCCGACCGGCCGGCTGAGCGCCGAGCGTCTGACCTGGGCCCCGCCCGGGCAGAACACGGCGGTGATCAAGGGCGTGACCTTCGCCCTTGAGCCGGGCGAGAGCCTCGGCATCATCGGCCCCTCCGGCTCCGGCAAGACCACGCTGCTGCGGCTGCTGGTGGGTACGCTGGCGCCGGTGAACGGCACCGCGCGGCTGGACGGCGCGGATCTTTCTACCTGGCCGCGCGAGGACCTGGGTCGCCACATCGGCTACCTTCCGCAGGACGTCGAGCTGTTCGAGGGCACGGTGTTCCGCAACATCGCCCGCCTGCTGCCGGATGCGGATCCGGAGGCCGTGTACCGCGCCGCCAAGCTCGCGGGCTGCCACGATGCGATCCTGCGCCTGTCCCAGGGCTACGAGACGGAGGTGGTGGAGGGCGCGCTTTCCGGCGGGCAGCGGCAGATGGTTGGTCTCGCCCGCGCCCTGTTCGGCGACCCCCGGCTGGTGATCCTGGACGAGCCCGATTCCAGTCTGGACGGCGATGCGGAGGCGCGGCTGCTGGAAGGGCTGGCCGGGCTGAAGGCGATCGGCGCCACGGTGGTACTGGTGAGCCACCGCCCCTCCCTGATCCGCGGCGTGGACAAGGTGCTGGTGATGCGGGACGGCGCGGCCGAGCTCTTCGGGCCCCGCGCCGAGGTGCTGGCCCGCCTCTCCGCCCGCGCTGTCGCTCCCCCCAAGCCGAACGCCCCGGAGCGCCTACCCGGCCAACCCGCCCCCGCCGCGCAGGTCGCGGCGCCGGTTGAAGGCGGGGCACCCGGCCCCAACCCTGGACAGCCCGGAGTCGCCGCATGAGCATCGCGACCACCTCCCCCGGCGCCCTCCCGCCGGCCCGCATCTCCACCGCCCCGGCGGCCCGCCCGCCCCTCGTGCTGGACATGCCCCGGCCGCGGACCAGGGGGCCGCTGCTGCTCGGCTTCGCCGCGCTCGCCACCTTCGTCGGCGCCTTCACCGCCTTCACGGTCCTCGTGCCGCTCAGCGAGGCCGCGATCGCGCCCGGCCTGATCAAGGCGGAGGGCAACCGCCGCACCATCGCACACCTGGAGGGCGGCATCGTCCGCGAGATCCTCGTGCGCGACGGCGAGACGGTGAAGGCCGGCCAGCCCCTGCTGCGGCTGGACGACGTGCAGGCCACGGCAGGGCAGGACTCCCTTCTGGCGCAGCGCTGGGCCCTGCTGGCGCAGGACAGCCGCGTTGCCGCCGAGATTGCCGGCGCCTCCGACGTGGCCTTTCCGCCCGAACTCGTCGGCTCCGACGAGCCGCGGGCGCGGGAGGCCATGGCGGGCCAGCGGATCCTCTTCGCCTCCCGTCAGGCCAGCCTGCGCAGCCAGCTGCAGGTGCTGGAGCAGCGGATCCTGCAGTTCCAGTCCGCCAGCGCCTCGGCCGAGGCGCAGATCGCCAGCCAGCGCCGGCAGCGCGAGCTTCTCCAGCGCGAGGAGAATGACGTGCAGGGCCTGGTGCGACAGGGCCTGGAGCGCTTCCCGCGCCTGTTGGCCCTACAGCGCCAGCTGGCCGCCGCGGACGGCACCATCGCCGACCTCCGGTCCCAGATGGATCGGGCGGCGGCCCAGGTGTCCGAGGCCGAGGCGCAGATCCGGCAGGCGCTGAACCAGCGCATGCAGGAGACGACGACCGAGGCGCGCGACGTGCGCGGCAAGCTCAACGACGTGGACGAGAAGCTGCGGGCGGCCCGGGACGTCTCCGCCCGGCGCGAGATCCTGGCGCCGGAGGACGGCACCGTGCTGAACGCCCGCTTCTTCAACAACGGCGCGGTGGTGCGCCCGGGCGAGCCGGTGATGGACCTGGTGCCCGCGCGGGACAAGCTGATCGCCGAGGTGCGCGTAGCCCCGACCGACATCGACGTGGTGCATCCCGGGCTGACGACCGAGATCCGGCTGCCCGCCTTCAAGCAGCGCCTGGTGCCCTTCCTCAACGGTTCCGTCACCATGGTGGCGGGCGACGTGACGATCGAGGAGCGGACGGGCCAGGAGTACTACCGCGCCCGCGTCGCCATCGACGAGGACCAGCTCGCGCGGCTGGAGAACGTGGAGCTGCGCGCCGGCATGCCGGTGGAGGCGCAGATCCAGGTCGGCGAGCGATCCTTCCTGCGCTACATGATCCAGCCTCTCCTCGACAGCTTCCACCGTGCCTTCCGCGAGCAGTAGGACCGAGATGCCCGAACTTCCGACTCTCTTCGCCGACGGCGTGACCGAAGCGACGGTGCGCTACGGCGTGGCCCGCCTCACCATGGCCGTGCAGGACGGCAAGGGGCAGCCCGCCGGGACCGGCATCCTCGTCGTACCGCTGACGCAGCTTCCCGCGGTGGTCGGGGCCATGACCCGGCTGCTGCGCGAGGTGGAGGCCAAGGCGCGAGAGGCCGGCGCGCCCGCGCCGCAAGCGCCCGCCGCCCCGGCGGCACCGATCGAGGAGCCGCAGCCGGAGGCCTTCCGCTTCCAGGGCTGATGCCGGGCTGGCCGCGGCGCCGTCGCCGTCGCAGGATGGCGCATGCCACCGCGCCTTCTCGCCCTCGCACTCATCCTCCTTTCGGCCGCCCCGGCCGCGGCCCAGCCGGCCTCGCGCTGGGCCGCGGCGAACGGATCCTTGCCCGGGCCCGCCCGCAGCATCGGCGGCACCTCGCTTGGCTGCATCGCGGGGGCCGAGGCCCTGCCGCCGGAGGGGCCGGGGTGGCAGGTGGTCCGGCTCTCCCGCAATCGGAACTGGGGGCATCCCGTCCTCCTCGCCGCTCTCCGTCAGCTCGCCGGGCGGGCGCGCGCGGCCGGGCTGCCAGACCTGTGGATCGGCGACATGGGCCAGCCGCGCGGCGGGCCGCTGCCCTTCGGCCATGCCAGCCACCAGATCGGGCTGGATGCCGACATCTGGCTGGACCTCTCGCCGAAGCCGCTGGTTCCCGCGAGAGCGCGGGAGAGTATCCCGGAGCGCTCCCTCGTCCTGCCCGATGAGTCGATGGCCGATCCGCGCCTGTTCACCGAGGCGCATTCGCGGCTGATCCGCATGGCGGCGGAACTGCCCGGGGTGGACCGGATCTTCGTGAACCACGCGATCAAGCGCAGCCTCTGCGCCGCCCATGCGGGCGAGCCCTGGCTGCGGCTCGTCCGGCCCTGGCGCGGCCATGACAGCCATTTGCACATCCGCCTGCGCTGCCCGGCCGGCAGCCCGGAATGCCGGGATCAGGCGCCGGTGCCGCCCGGCGATGGGTGCGACGCCGGCCTAGCCTGGTGGCTGACGCCGGAGGCCCGCCATCCGTCGCGCGGTGGCCCGCCCGGCCCGCCGCCCCGGCTGCCCGCGGCCTGCGCCGGCGTGCTCGCCGCGCCCTGAAACAGCCGCTGACTCAATCGTCGGCGCGGAAGGCGTCGGCGATGCGGCGCAGCCCCTCGGGCGCGACCAGCACCACGTCGAAGCGCATCCCGGCTGCGCCGTGGCCCGGATTGGCGGCGAGCCATGCCTCCGCTGCCGCGACGATCCGCACCCTTTGCCTGATCGAGAGGGCGGCGGCCGCCTCCGCCAGGCTCGGCCGCGCCTTTACCTCGACGAAGGCCAGCAGGCCCTCGCGCTCCGCGACGAGGTCCAGCTCGCCGGCCGGCGTGCGGGCGCGGCGGGCCAGCACCGTCCAGCCGCGTGCCGCGAGAGCCCCGGCGGCGCGGGCCTCAGCGTCCAGCCCCCGGCGCTCCGCGGCGCGGCGGGCATTCTCCTTGGCATGCGGGTTCATCTGGGCAGGATAGCCCGCTTCGCTACGGAGTCGGCCATGCGCCCTATCATCGCCGCCTTCCTTGTCGTGCTCGCCGGTCCGGTCCTCGCGCAGGCCCCGCCCAAGCGGCAGATGGTGGCCGCGGCCCACCCGCTCGCGGCCGAGGCGGGGCTGGAGACCCTGCGGCGCGGCGGGAGCGCCGTGGACGCCGCTGTGGCCGTACAGGCCGTCCTCACCCTCGTGGAGCCCCAATCCAGCGGGATCGGCGGCGGCGCACTGATGCTGCACTGGGACGCTGCCACCGGCACCACCTCAGCTTTCGACGGGCGGGAGACCGCCCCAGCCGCCGCCCGTCCGGACATCTTCCTGCGCCCGGACGGAACGCCCCTTCCCTTCTACGACGCCGTGCTCTCGGGCCGCAGCGTCGGCGTGCCCGGCACGGTGGCGATGCTGGAGATGGCGCATCGCCGCCACGGGAAGCTGCCCTGGGAGTCGCTCTGGCAACGGGCCATCGACTTGGCGGATGAGGGCTTCCCCATCTCCGCCCGGCTGGCGGAGGCGGTGGCGGAAGACGCGCCGCGGCTGACCCGGCATCCCTCGACTCGCGACTACTTCCTGCACGGCGGCAACCGCCCGCTGGCCGCCGGGGAGCGGTTGCGGAACGCGGAGCTGGCCGAGACCTTCCGCCAGATCGCCCGCCAGGGCGCGGCGGCGCTCCTCCGGGGGCCTATCGCCGCCTCGATCGCAACCGCTGTGCGCGGCCATGGCGAGGGTGGGCTGATGACGGTGGACGACCTGGCCGCCTATGCTGCGAAGGAAAGGGAACCCGTCTGCCTGCCCTATCGCAGCTACCGGGTCTGCGGCTTTCCGCCGCCCTCCTCCGGCGGGGTGACCGTGGGGCAGATCCTCGGCGTGCTCGAACACTTCGACGTGCCGCGGCTGGACCCCCGCGGCACGGAGGCGGCGCACCTGCTGGCGGAGGCCGGGCGCCTCGCCTTCGCGGACAGGGCGCAGTACCTCGCCGACACGGATTTCGTGCCGGCGCCCGTGCGCGGGATGCTGGACCCGGCCTATCTGACCCTTCGCGCCCAGCTCGTCACCCCCGGCCGGGCCATCGCGGAGCCGCGCCCGGGCAACCCGCGCTGGCGGGAGGCCACTCGGCAGGCGCCCATGCCGGAAGCGGTCGAGAACGGCACCAGCCATATCTCCATCGTGGATGCCGCGGGGAACGCGGTCTCCATGACCACCACGGTGGAGGACGCCTTCGGCGCGCGCCTGATGGTGGGCGGCTTCGTGCTGAACAACGAGCTGACCGACTTCTCCTTCCGCCCGGACCTGGAGGGAAGGCCGATCGCCAACCGGGTGCAGGGCGGGAAGCGGCCGCGCTCCTCGATGTCGCCCAGCCTGGTCTTCGACGGGGATGGCAGGCTCTTCGCCGTGGTCGGCTCCCCCGGCGGGTCGCGCATCATCGGCTACGTCGCCCAGGCTCTCGTGGGCATGCTGGACTGGGGGCTTCCGGCGCAGGAGGCGGTGTCCCTGCCGCATGTCGGGACCGTGGGCGCGGCGGTGGAGCTGGAGGCGGGCACGCCGGCGGCGGAGATGGCGCCCAATCTCCAGGCCCGGGGGCACCGGGTGGAGGTGCGGCCGATGGTATCCGGCCTGCAGGCGATCCGGGTGACCCCGGAGGGGCTGCAGGGCGGTGCGGACCCGCGGCGGGAAGGCGTCGCGATCGGCGACTAAGGGGAACCCGGCGCGGGGCGGCGCGCTATGCGGCCGGGACAGGAGAGAAACCCATGCGCCGCACCGCCCTCGCCCTGCTTGCGTCCGTTGCCCTCGCCGGCCCGGCCTCGGCCGCCGACGAGACGGCCCAGATCGGGTACGTGAACACCGCGCTGACGAATCTCGGCCTCACGCGCAGCCACAGGATTGTGGTGGAGCGCTTCGAGGACCCGGAGGTGCGGAACGTCGCCTGCTACATCAGCCAGGCCCGCACCGGCGGCATCTCCGGCATGGTGGGGGTGGCGGAGGACCCGGCGCGCTTCGCCCTTTCCTGCGCCGCGACCGGCCCGGTTGAGATCCAGCCCGGCGCGGCGCGGGGGGAGCGGGGCGAGGTGGTCCACGAGAGCTCCACTAGCTTCTTCTTCAAGGAGACCCGGGTGCACCGCTTCATCGACGAGGGACGGAACGCCGTCGTCTACCTGGCCTGGTCCACGAAGCTGGTCGAGGGCTCGCCTTTCAGCGCCGTGGCGGTCGTGCCCGTGGTGCGCTGAACAAGGTCGCTCGTGGTGCGCTGATGGACGCTGGCGGGTAGCCCAGGACGGGACGAGCAGGCATTCTCCCACCCGGGGAGGCCCGCGATGTTCAGGCAGATTCCGGAAGAGCCGATGGTGATGATCCAGTCGGCGGATCCTGAGCGGTACTTCGACATGCTCCGCATCGTCGCGCGGCCGAACCGCGACTTCTGCCTGCGGCACGGCATCCGCTACGCCAGCGTGCAGGCGGTGCTGCGCGGCTTCCATCCCTGGCACGCCTGCTACAACCGCATCTTCTTCCTCAACGACCTGATCGATCTCGGCTACCGGGGCTGGTTCCTGCATCTGGACGCAGACGCCTTCGTGCACGACCCGTCCTTCGACATCGCGGGCTACCTGGCGGGCCACGCGGAGCACTCGATGATCCTCGTCACCGGTGGCAGCGAGGAGCCCTGGGACGTCAATGACGGGGTCTTCTTCGCCAACCTTGCGCATCCCGACACGCAGCGGATCGCGCGGCTCTGGCAGGAGCGGCTGGACGCCATCACCCCTGACCAGCTGCGGGCGGCCAGCGATTGGGGGGCGCTGCCCTGCGACCAGACCCTGCTGCACGCGCTGTTGCGCGATAACCCGGACCTGACCCGGGCGCTGTTCGAGGAGGATCCGGAGCTGATCAACTCGCCGACGGCGAGCTTCCTTCACCAGATCCTGCGTGCGCACGAGAGCGACTTCGACCACCGGGTGCGTCGGATGGCCGTGCATGTCGGGCGCTCCCTCCAGACGAGCGGTGGGCGGGCTGAGGCCTTTCCCCTGTTGCTGCCCAACCTTGCCCTCGCGCTCGGCGTCCCCGTGCCGGACGAGACGGAAACGGCCGCCGCCGCCGGCGGGCCCGAGGCGGTACTGCCGGCGCTGGAGCGGCTCGTGGCGGGGTTCCGCACTACCCGGGGCGGCAGCGCGGTCGAGCCGGCACCCTCCGCCCTGCTGCTGCCGGCCGTGGCCCGGGCGCTCGGGGTCGCACCGCCCGACCCGGCCCTGGTGCGCGATGCGCCGACGGAGCGGGACGGGCTTGTCGCGGCACTGCGGGTGGTGATCGGCGACTACAAGGAGATGCGGCGCTTGGAGCGCCAGGCCCGGGCGACGGCCTGACGGCCGGGCGTCCGGCTCTCGGCCGCGCGCCGATGCCCCGGCCTCACGCGGCGGCCCGCGCCTCGAACCCGTCCCGCCCCTCCTCCACGGCGTGGCAGGCCACGCGGGTCTCCGGCGTGCCGCGGGCTGCGATCAGGGCCGGGCGCTCCGCGCGGCACCGGTCATTGGCCAGGGGGCAGCGCGGGTTGAAGGTGCAGCCAGAAGGCGGGGAAATGGGGCTGGGCACCTCGCCGCCCACGGGCTGGCGCTCCCGCCCGGCCATGTCCAGGTCCGGGATCGCCTCCATCAGGGCGCGGGTATAGGGGTGGCGGGGCGCGGTGAAGAGGGTCTCCGCCGGCGCGTCCTCCACGATCCGGCCGAGATACATCACGCCTACCCGGTCGCTGACCTGCCGCACGACCGCGAGGTTGTGGGAGATGAAGAGGTAGGTGAGGCCCAGCTCGCGCTGGAGCTGCTTCATCAGGTTCAGGATCTGCGCCTGGACGGAGACGTCGAGCGCCGAGGTTGGCTCGTCGCAGACGAGGAACTCGGGGTTTGAGGACAGCGCGCGGGCGATGGAGATGCGCTGCCGCTGGCCGCCGGAGAACTCGTGCGGGAAGCGGCCGCCATCGGCGGGGGAGAGGCCAACCTGGCGCAGCAGCGACCCCACCTTCTCCTTCAGGGCCGCGCCGGTGGCGAGGCCGAAGGCGCGGATCGGCTCCCCGATGATGTCGGCCACTCTCCAGCGCGGATTGAGGCTGGCATAGGGGTCCTGGAAGATCATCCCCATGCGCCGGCGCTGGGAGACGGATTTCCGCGCCGCCGCGAGGTCCTGCCCCTCAAAAAGGGCCTGCCCGTCGCTCGGCTCGTAGAGGCCGACGGCCAGCCGCGCGACGGTAGACTTCCCGCAGCCGCTCTCGCCCACCAGCGACATCGTGGTGCCGCGCGGCACGGCGAAGGAGACGCCGTCCACGGCCTTCAGGGTTCGCCTGCCCTCACGCGCGAGGAGGCGCTGGAGGGCCGGCTTCGAAACATCGAAGTGGCGGCTGAGGTCGCGCGCCTCGAAGATCGGGGACGCCTCAGACATGGGCCCGCTCCCGGGGCGCGTGGCTGTCGAAGAGCCAGCAGGCCGCCCGCGTCTCAGTGGCCGGGATCAGTTCCGGGCGCTCCACCTTGCAGCGGTCGAAGACATGCGGGCAGCGCGGGTTATAGGCGCAGCCCTGGGGGATGGCGTTCAGGCGCGGCATCGCGCCATCGATCTGGGGCAGCACGTCCACCTTGTGGGAGAGCGGCGGGATGGAGGCCATCAGGCCCGCCGAATAGGGGTGCGCCGCGGCCTTCACCACGGAGCGGACCGGGCCAATCTCCGCGACGCGGCCGGCATACATCACCGCCACGCGGTCAGCCGTCTCGGCGATCACGCCCATGTCGTGGGTGATGAGCATGACGGAGGTGCCCTTCTCCCGTGTAAGGCGCTTCAGCAGGGCGATGACCTGGGCCTGGATGGAGACGTCCAACGCCGTCGTGGGCTCGTCCGCCACGACCATTTCCGGCTCGGCGCAGAGGGCGAGCGCGATCACCACGCGCTGTCGCATGCCGCCGGAGAACTGGTGAGGATAGGCGTCCACCCGCTCGGCAGCGGCGGGGATACCCACCGCCTCCAGCCAGCCCACCGCGCGGCGGCGGGCCTCGGCGGCGTCGATGTCGAGGTGGGTCTGCATCGTCTCGGTCAGCTGGCGGCCGACGGTGTAGAGCGGGTTCAGCGTCGTCAGCGGGTCCTGGAAGATCGCGCCGATCCGCTTGCCGCGGATTTTCCGCATCTCCCGCGCCGGCAGGTTGTCGATCCGATGGCCGCGCAGGTGAATGGAGCCACCGGCGATGCGGCCAGGGGGCTCCAGCAGGCCGATGATGGCGGCACCCGTCATGGATTTCCCCGCGCCGGACTCGCCCACCACACCCAGCACCTCGCCGGGCGCGATGTCGAAGGAAACCTTGTCCAGCGCGCGCAGGGTGCCGCGCCGCGTGGGGAACTCGACGACGAGGTCCCGGACCTGAAGGAGGGGCTCGGTCATCGCAGCCTCGGGTTCAGGGCGTCGCGCAGCCAGTCGCCCAGGAGATTCACGGACAGGACCATCGCCACCAGCGCCAGCCCGGGGAAGACGGTGATCCACCACTCTCCGCTGAACAGGAAGTCATTCCCGATGCGGATGAGGGTGCCGAGGCTGGGCTGGGTGGGCGGCACGCCGACGCCGAGGAAGGAGAGCGTCGCCTCCGACACGATGGCGAGGCCGAGGTTCAGCGTGGCAAGGACCAGCAGCGGGCCGAGCACGTTCGGCAGGACATGGGTGAGCATGATGCGCGCGGGGGTGATGCCGATAACGCGGGCCGCCAGCACGTACTCCTTGTTCCGCTCCACCAGGGCGGAGCCGCGCACGGTGCGGGCGAAGCGCGGCCAGTCCGAGATGCCGATCGCGACGATGACGACGTACACCGCGATCTCGTCGTGCACCTCCCGCGGCAGGGCGGCGCGGGCCACGCCGTCCACCAGCAGGGCGATGAGGATGTTGGGGAAGGTGAGCTGGACGTCGGCGATCCGCATCAGCACGGCGTCCACCGCCCCGCCCGCGTAGCCGGCCAGCAAGCCCAGCAGCACGCCGAGCGTCAGGGCGAAGGCCGTGGCGGAGACGCCGACGAGAAGCGAGACGCGGGCGCCGTACATGATGGCGGAGAGCACGTCCCGCCCCTGGTCGTCGGTGCCGAAGAAGTGGGCGAGCGACCCTTCCGGCATGAAGGCCGGCGGGTTGAAGGCGTCCATGAGGTCAAGGCTGGCGAGGTCGAAGGGGTTGTAGGGGGCCAGCCATGGGGCGAAGGCCGCGGCCACGACGATGACGAGAGCGACGATCGCCGAGATCACGGCGGTGGGGGTGCGGCGGAACGACCAGAAAAGATCGCTGTCCAGGAAGCGGGAGAGCGCGGCCATGGCTCAGTGCCCCCGCCCGGCGCGCAGCCGCGGGTCCACGGCGTAGTAGAGCAGGTCCACCACCAGGTTGATCGTCACGAAGACCGCCGAGATGAGGAGGAGATAGGCCGCCATCACCGGGATGTCGGCCGAGGAGACGGACTGGATGAAGAGGAGGCCCATGCCCGGCCACTGGAACACCGTCTCCGTCACGATGGAGAAGGCGATGATGGAGCCGAGCTGGAGCCCGACGATGGTGATCACCGGCACCAGCGTGTTGCGCAGGGCATGGCCGAAGTTGATGGCGCGCTGCTGGATGCCCCGGGCCCGGGCGAACTTGATGTAGTCGGACCTCAGCACCTCCAGCATCTCCGACCGCACCAGGCGCATGATGAGGGTCAGCTGGAACAGGCCGAGGGTGATGGAGGGCAGGACCAGCGCCTTCCAGCCGGAGGCGGTGAGGAAGCCCGTGCTCCACCAGCCCAGCTGCACCGTGTCGCCCCGCCCGAAGGAGGGCAGCCAGCCCAGCCAGACCGCGAAGACGAGGATGAGCAGGCTGCCGATGAGGAAGGTGGGCAGCGAGACGCCGACAAGACTGAAAGTGAGGAAGAAGCGGCTGAGCGGGGAGCGCGGGTAGAGGCCGGTGTAGACACCCATGGGCATCCCGATCGCGAGGGCCAGGACAGAGGCGCAGAGGGCGAGCTCGAGGGTTGCCGGCGCCCGCTCCAGGATCAGGTCCGAGACCGGGCGGGAGAGACGGTAGGAGAGGCCGAACTCGCCCTGCAGGGCCCGGCCGACGAAGCGCAGGAACTGCACGGGCACGGGCTGGTCCAGGCCGAGCGCCGCCACCAGCGCGTCCCGCTGCGCCGGGGTGAATTCCTGCCCGAGCATGGTCGCGATGGGATCGCCGACGAAGGCGAAGAGGGCGAAGGCGATGAGGGCCACGGCCAGCATGACCGGGATCGCCTGGAGGATGCGTGACAGGATGAAGGCGGGCACGCCGTTCCGCCTAGCGGAGAGCCGCCGGGCCGTCCACCCGGAGCAACGCAGAGGAGGCCATCATCCCCGTCCCAAGATTGCGCCGGACTGGGCGAGCAAATCCCGCGCCGGCGCAATCCTGCCTCACATGGCCATCGGCCCGCTGCGGCCGCCGCCCTCCTGGGTCCAGTCCTTGATGATGGTGAAGACGATGGCCAGCAGCACCGGCCCAAGGAAGAGCCCGAGCAGCCCGAAGGCCACCGCCCCGCCCAGCGCGCCGAGAAGCGTCAGCAGCAGCGGCAGGTCCGCCCCGCGGGAGATCAGCCAGGGCCGGATGAAGTTGTCCACCGAGGAGATGCCGAAGGCGCCGTAGAGGCCCATGAAGATGCCCCAGCCCGTGCTGCCGCTGGCCAGCAGCCAGATGGTGGCGGGAATCCAGACCACGGGCGCGCCGATCGGCAGGATGGAGATCAGCCCGGCCAGCACCCCCAGGAGCGCCGGCTGCGGCACGCCGGAGAGCCAGAGGCCGAAGGCCGTCATCGCCCCCTGCACCACCGCGGTGCCAAGCAACCCGTAGATCACGCCCTGCGTCACCGCCCCCGTCAGTGCCACCAGCCGCCGCCCCCGCCCGCCGGCCACCCGCTCCGCCATGCGGTCAAGCGCCTGGGCCATGCGTGGGCCGTCCCGGAAGAAGAAGAAGGAGAGGAGGATGGCGATCAGAAGCTCTGCCACGCCGGAGACGATGGAGAGGACCAATCCGAAGGCCGTCTGGGCGACGTTCCCGAGATAGGGCCGCAGGACGCTGAGCAGGTTGCCGACGCCCAGGTCCACCGCATCCAGCCGCTCCTTCAGGAAGGGCCCGACCATCGGCAGGCGGCCGATCCAGTCCACCAGGGCGGGCAGGCCATCCGTGGTGAAGTTTTCCACGGCGTGCCGCAGGCCATCGATCTCCTCGCGGTTCGTCGGGGCGGCAAGGGCCAGAGGCAGGCCGATGACCAGCATCATCACCACGACCATCACTGCCGCCGCCCAGGAGGGGCCGAGGCCTGCCCGGTCCGTCAGCAGCCGGTAGAGCGGCCAGGTGGTGAAGGCGAGGATGGCCGCCCAGAGCAGGGCCGAGAGAAAGGGCCGCAGCACGAGGAAGCAGCCCGCCAGCAGCGCCGCCAACGCGACGACGCCGATCAGGCGGATCAGGAACTGCTTGTCGTCGGTCATGCACACTCCCGGGTATGGCGGCGCGCATCCTCGCCCGCCGCGGCTTCCGGGTCCAACGCCGGCGGGGCGCCAGCGACGCCGAAGCGGCCGGGGCGGGTTCAGGGCCCGGCCGAATCGCGTTAGTGTGGGGGCGATTGGGCCGCCGGCAAGGAGTGGCGCCGACAGGGAATGCTGCCATGCCCCGCTTCGCCGCCAACATCTCGCTGCTGTTCACGGAGGCGCCGTTCCTGGAGCGCTTCGCCCTCGCGCGCTCCGCGGGATTCGGGGCCGTGGAGTTCCTCCACGCTGAGGGGCACCCGGCGGCGGAGATCCGCGCGAGGCTGGGGGATGCGGGCCTCTCCGCGGTGCTGTTCAATGCCGCCCAGGGGGATCCCGGGGCGGGGGAGCGCGGCCTGGCGGCCCTGCCCGGGCGAGAGGGCGCGTTTCGCGACGCGATCCTCCGCGCGCTGGACATGGCCGGCGAGATCGGCTGCCCCCGGCTGCACGTGATGGCCGGGCTGGCGCCGGCGGGGGTGGCGCGGGAGACGCTGGTCGGAACCTACGCCACCAACCTCGCCTGGGCTGCCGAGCGCTGCGCGGCGCAGGGCGTGAAGCCGCTGATCGAGCCGATCAACCACCGGGACATCCCAGGCTACATGCTGAACACCACGGCCCAGGCAGCCGCCGTCATTGAGTCGGTCGGGCCGGAGAGGCTGGGTTTGCAGTTCGACCTCTACCACGCGCAGGTGACGGAGGGGGACGTGACGCGGCGCTTCGAGGCGCTGCTGCCCCTGATCGCCCATGCCCAGGTGGCCGATACGCCCGGCCGGCACGAGCCGGGAACAGGCGAGGTGAACTGGCCCTTCGTGTTCGATCGGATCGACGCGATGGGCTACCGCGGCTGGATCGGGTGCGAGTACCGGCCCGCCGGCACCACGGCGGAGGGGCTGGGCTGGTTCGCCCCGTACCGCGGCTGAGACGGAACGAGAGAAAGGAAGCGACGCGCATGAAAATCGGATTCATCGGCCTGGGCATCATGGGCCGCCCCATGGCGCTGAACCTTCAGAAGGCCGGGCACGAGGTGTTCGTGCCCGAGCGGGCGAGCCTGACGGACGAGGTTCGCGGTGCCGCGACCGTCCTTCCCTCCCCCGCGGAGGTGGCGGCGGCGGCCGAGGTGGTGATCATGATCGTGCCGGACACGCCCGACGTGGAGGCCGTGCTGTTCGGCGAGGGCGGGGTGGCCGCCGCGCTGAAGCCGGGGACGCTGGTGATCGACATGTCCTCGATCAGCCCGACCGCGACGGTGGACTTCGCCGCACGGGTGAACGAGCGCGGCTGCGACTACCTGGACGCCCCCGTCTCAGGCGGCGAGGTGGGTGCCCGCAACGCGGCGCTGACGATCATGGTGGGCGGGCCGAAGGCTGCCTTCGACAAGGCACTGCCCCTGTTCCAGGCCATGGGAAAGAACATCACCCTGGTGGGCGAGAAGAACGGCGCCGGGCAGGTCACGAAGGTGGCCAACCAGATCATCGTGGCGCTGAACATCGAGGCGGTGGCCGAGGCCCTGGTCTTCGCCAGCAAGGCCGGCGCGGATCCTGCCCGGGTGCGGGAAGCGCTGATGGGCGGCTTCGCCTCCTCCCGCATACTGGAGGTGCATGCCGAGCGCATGATCAAGCGGACCTTCGACCCGGGATTCCGCATCGCGCTGCACCAAAAGGACCTCAACCTCGCGTTGCAATCCGCGCGGGAACTCGGAGTCGCACTTCCCCATACGGCTTCGGCCCAGCAACTTTTCTCCACCGTCTCGGCGGCTGGCGGCGGGCAGGAGGATCACTCGGCTCTCGTGAAAGCGCTTGAAATCATGGCCTCTCATAAGCTGGGATAGGAAAAGCTGGGGGGTGCGCTATGGTTGTTGCGCTGTCGCAAGGCAAAGCGCATTTTAAAAAATGAGTCCATTATGATGAGATACGCTCAACCGGACTTGGCCAGGGGGGGACCGCTACCGTGATCGAGGGACGAGCCATGCGCTTCGCCGACATCGGGCAGCAGTTGCGCGCCTATCGGCTGGAGTCTGGACTTCGTGCGGAGGAGATCGCGGCACGCCTCGGCGTGTCGCGGGCGGCGCTCTACCGCTACGAGAAGGGCGAGGTCATCAAGCTGGACACGATCCGGCGGCTTGCGGAGCTGCTGAAGATCTCCCCCCTGTCCCTCCTCGGGATCGGGGTGGAGTACTTCTCACGCCCGCTGGCGCTCCAGGAGCGGCTTCGCCAGGTGGAGGAGGATGCCGAGCAGATCCTCCAGCTCGGCGGCGCCCTTTGTACCCTGGTGACGAGCGACGCCTACGACGCCTCCCTCGCGGAAGCGATGGCCGAGGCGGCGGAAGCGGCGCCGGAGCGCGTGGCCTTCCACGCGGCCGCCGAGCAGGCGCTCGGCCTCCTCTCCGCGCGCAAGCGGCTCTACCAGACCCGGCGGCCATCCATCATCGCGATGGTGACAGAGCGCGCACTGCGCAGCTTCCTGCTGGACGGGGTCGCTCCCGCCTTGCAGCTCTCGGAGGCCGGGCGGAACCGCGCACGGATGGCGGCGCGGGCGGAGGTGGAGAACGTCGCCGCGCTGATGGAGAGCGTGCCGATGGGCCTGCAGATCGGGCTGCTGACGGAATCGGAGCCGACCGGCGGCTTCATCGTCCTCCGCGCGCGGGAGCGGGCGCATCTCTGCGCCAATCCCTTCCTGCCGGACAGTCCGCCCATGGCCGCGCTCGGCGTCGGCACGATCACGGCCGCGGATGAGGCGGTGACGATCCACCAGCGCGTGGCGGAGAACGCGTGGCGGGAGGCGCGGAAGGGTGCCGAGGCAGCCGGGCGCGTGCGGCTCCTCCTTGCGGAGACCCGGATGCACTAAGCGGGGACCTTCGGAGCTCCCTCAGAGCTCCAGCGAGGCTTCCATGATCTCCGGGTCCTCGGTTCGCCGCGTGGCGAAGCCGATGGCCCGCACGAAGCGCAGCATCCCCGCGTTCTCCGCCAGCACCTGGCCGTGGATGCGGCGCAGTCCGCGGTTCGCGGCCCACTCCGACAGCCGCCCCATCATGTGCCGCGCGAGGCCGCCGCGCTTCCAGCCGGCATCGATGAGAAGCGCGAACTCGCCGCCCCCCTGCCCGTCCAGCACCAGCCGTGCCGTGCCGGCAATGAGGTCGCCGGCGATCGCGGCGAAGGCCATCTCCCGGTCGTAGTCGATCTGGGTAAGGCGGACGAGCTGGGCCGGCGGCAGTTCCCGTAGGGGGTTGAAGAAGCGGTAGCGCACATCCTCGGCCGGTACCCGGCGCACGAAGGCGGCCACCCCCTCCGCGTCCTCCGGGCGGATGGGGCGAACGAGCACTTCGCGCCCGTCCTTGGTCGTGAAAGGCCGAGCCAGCGCCGCCGGGTATGGCGGGATGGCCAGGAAACCCGCCTCCCCCGCCGGGCGGAGGGTGATGTTCGCGTCCAGCACCGCCATTCCGTCCGGCCAGGCGCGGAGCGGGTTTATGACGACCGCTTCCAGTTCCGGGAAGTCCACCGCCAACTGGGAAAGCCCCACCAGCGCCTCCGCCAGGCCTTCGCGCGAAACCGGAAGGTGGTCCCGCCACCCGTCCAGCAGGCGGGAAACGCGGGTGCGGCCGATCATGGCCAGGGCCAGGGCACGATTCAGCGGCGGCAGATCGTGGGACTCGTCCGCTTCGATGGGGGCTGCCGTTCCGCCTCGGCCGAAGCCGATCCAAGGGCCGAACATCGGATCGTCGCCCAGCCGCAGGCGCAGTTCCCGCCCCGGCCCCGCCTGCTGCTGCACCAACCAACCGCGTGGGCGCAGGCCGGGGCGCGCCTCGGCCAACCGGGCCTCCATCGTGGCGGCGGCGGCGCGCAGGGCGTCCGCGTCGCGAAGATCCAGGGCAACCGCGCCGACCTCCGTCTTCGCGGGCAGGTCGTCGCTCAGCACCTTCAGCACCACGGGCCATCCCATCCCGGCGGCTGCCGCCGCCGCGGCCTCGACCGTCGGCGCGGCCCGGTGCGGGACGGCGGGTAGGCCGTAGGCGGAGAGCACGGCGAGCGACTCGGCCTCGTCCAGCCGCAGCCGCCCCTCCGTGCGGGCGGCGGCGAAAAGGGCGGCGACGCGGGCGCGATCCGGCATGACCTCCAGCACCTCGGCGGGGGGCAGTTCCGCGGCGGCCGTGCGGTTGCGGCGATCCTGCGCGAGGTGAAGCGCCCCCTGCACCGCCGCCTCCGGGGTCGCGAAGACGGCGACGCCGCGCTCGGCAAGGGCACGACGCTGCGCCCCGGCGCTGGCCTGACCCAGCCAGGCGGCCAGCACCGGCGCGGCGCGGCCGCCTTTGCCTGTGGCGGCGGCCGCGGCGGCGAGGGCGGCGGCGGCAATCTGCGGGTCCTCCTCCGGCGCGGGCGCGTGGATGGCAACAACGGAATCGATGGCCGCGAGGGCGGAAAGGAGCGACGCGGCCTCGGCCAGCCGGTGCCCCTGCCCCGGCGGCAGAGCCAGCGGGTTCTCGCCGGCCCATCCACCAGGCAGGGCGAGGTCCAGCATGGCCCGCGCCTCGGCGGGGATGGTGGCAAGGCGCGCCCCGCCGCGCAGCGCCGCATCCGCCGCCATCTGCCCGGGGCCGAGCCCATTGGCGACGATCGCGATCCGGTCCCCCCGCGCGCCGTCCGCGCCAGGGCGCAGCGAGGGCTTCACGCGGGCCAGCGTTTCGGCGGCGGAGAGCAGGTCCTCCAGCCCTTGCACGCGCAGAACCCCCGCGCGGCGCAGGGCGGCGCCCATCACGGCATCCGCCACGCCGCGCCCGGCATGGCCGGGGCGCTGGGCCACCACCGGGCGGGTGCGGGCCGTGGCGCGGGCGGCGGAAATGAACATGCGCCGGTTCTTGATGCGGCGCAGGTCGAGCAGCACGGCGCCTGTGGCGGCATCCCGCGCCAGCCAGTCCAGCCCGCCGGCGAAGCCGTAATCCGCGTTTGTCCCGATCCCCGCGATGAGGGAGAAGCCCACCGCCTCTCCTTCAGCCCAGTCGATTACCGCACGCGCGAGCGCCGAGGATTGGCAGAGCAACGCCAGCCGCCCTGGCCGGGGCACGATGTGCGAGAGGGAGGCGTTCAGCCCGTGGGAGGGGACGCAAATTCCGAAGGAGTGCTCGCCCATGGCCCGCACTCCGGTACGGGCGCAGTGGGAGGCGAGGTCCGGGGCGGGGCCGGGCACCACGGCGGCGAAGCAGCCGCGCGCGGCCAGCGCGTCCATGGCCGGCCCGAGGGCAGCGGGCGAGAGGGAGAGCGCCGCGAGTTGCGGCGCCTCGGCCAGGGCGCCGAGGTCGGGGGCGTGATCCATCCCCGGCCAGGGGGCGCCCACCGCGTGCAACGCGCCCCGGAAGCCGCCCGCCGCCAGGTTCCGCGCCAGGATCGCGGAGGCGGGAATGGAAGGATCCGCCATCAGCGCCACCCGGCGCGGGGCGAAGAGGTGCGTGTCCTGGAAGCCGGGCGCGAGGTTGCGGCCGGAGACGGTGACCGGCAGCGCCATGGCCGGCGCCCGCCCTACCCGGCCAGCAGCGCGCGCTTCGCCGCCTCCGCCAGGAAGCCGCTGGCCACGGGCAGCACGCGGTCGTCGAAGTCGTAGTTCGGGTGGTGAAGTTCCCGCCCGCCGTCGGTCGGGCCGTTGCCGATCCAGACGAAGGCGCCCGGCACCACCCCCAGGAACTCGGAGAAGTCCTCACCCGTCATGGCGGCAGGCAGGTCGCGGCGCACCGGGGCCACGGCCGAGGCCGCCTCCGCGGCCAGGTCGCGCTCCGCCGGGTGGTTGGTGGTCGGGTTCACGCCGCCCAGCACCTCGGCCCGCGCCTTCACCTGGAACGTCTCGGAGAGGCCGCGGGCGATGCGGTGCAGCCCGTCCTCGATCATCCGCCCCGTCTCCGGGCGCAGGAACCTCATGGAGCCGCGGATGGTCACCTTCGCCGCGATCTGGTTCCAGGCCTCGCCGCCCTCGATCGTGGTCAGCGACACCACGGCCGAGTCGAGCGGGTCCAGGTTGCGGGAGACGATGGACTGGCAGGCGACGACCGCGTGGCCAGCGGCGACGATGGGATCATGGGTCAGGTGCGGCAGGGCGGCGTGGCCGGCATGTCCCTCGATCTCGATCTGGAAGCGGCGGCCGGCGGCCATCACCGGGCCGTCATGCACGGCCACCGTGCCCACGGGCAGGCCGGGCCAGTTGTGCCAGCCGAAGATGCGGTCCATGGGAAAGCGGCGGAACAGCCCGTCCTCGATCATGGCCCGGGCACCGCCGCCGCCCTCCTCCGCGGGCTGGAAGACGAGGCGGACGGTGCCGGACCAGCTCTCATCTCCCATCAGCAGCGCAGCGGCGCCGAGAAGGGCGGTGGTGTGCCCGTCATGACCGCAGGCATGCATCACGCCGGGCTTCGTGCTGCGATAGGGCAGCTCCGTGCTGGCCTCCTGGATGGGCAGGGCGTCCATGTCGGCGCGCAGCCCGACGCTGCGGTTGCCGCCGCCGCGCCGGATGGTGGCCACCAGACCGTGGCCTCCGATCCCCGTCTCGATCTCCGTGATGCCGAGTTCACGCAGACGTTGGGCGACAAAATCCGCCGTGGGCCCTTCATCCCCCGTGACACCCGGGTTCGCGTGAAGGTGGCGGCGCCAGCGCGTGAGGGTTTCGGTAAGGTTCTGGTCCATGGCTTGAGGAGTTAGCCCTTCCATTGCGTTCCCTCCACCCCGGTTTCGCGCTGCTCTCCCTTCTGCTGATCGGCACGGCCCTCGCCCAGCCGACCTCGGAGCGGGCGAGCGAGGATCCGCGCCCGGCCGCATCCCCGGAGCCGGATGACTCGGACGGCCCGGTCCGCAGCTACGAGGTGACCTTCACCCCGACCGGGGATGCGCGCCTGAACACCGCGATGGAGGGCGTCTCCGTCCTGCGCCGCCTGCGCGAGAGCGTGCCGACGAGTGCGGAGGGGTTGGTTGCGCGGGCGCTGCAGGACCAGGGCAACATGCGCCTCGCTCTGCGGTCCGAGGGATATTACGGCGGCACGGCGAAGATCACCCTGGCCGGGGAGCCGCCGGACGCCGAGGGGCTGGCCGTCCGCCTGGCCGCGCGCGGGACGGATCCGGTGCCGGTGGTCGTCACCGCCGATGCGGGGACGCAGTACACCATCTCCAGCGCCACGCTGAGGCCGGACGTGGCCGATGCCGACATCACCGGCGCCGGGGAGGTGGCGGGGCTGGGTCCGGGCGACCCGGCACGGGCGGAGGCGGTGAACTCCACCCAGGAGACGGTGCTGACCCGGCTGCGAGAGGCCGGGCACCCCTTTGCCGGCGTGCCGCGCCGGCAGATCACGGTGGACCACGACGCCCACACGATGGAGGTCGTCTACTTCGTCCAGCCCGGGCCCCGCGCCCGCTTCGCCCAGCCGGTGGTGGAGGGGTCGGAGAACGTGGACCCGGAGCTGCTGCGCCGTGCCTCCGGCGTGCTGGCCGGCGAGACCTACGACCCGCGGGAGCTGGACCGGGTGCGGCGGGACGTGCTCGCGCTCGGTGTTTTCGGCACGGTGCGGGCGCGCACGGGGGAGAGGCTGGATCCGGATGGGCGGCTGCCCGTCACGTTCCTCGTCGCCGAGCGGCCGTTCCGGGCGGTTGGCATCACGGGCGCCTACGAGACCCGCTATGGCCCGACGGTGCGCGCCTACTGGGAGCACCGGAACCTCTTCGGCGCGGCGGAGCGGCTGCGGGTGGAGGCCGAGCTCTCCCGCCCCACCCAGCGCGGCGTGAGCGACTGGGGCTACCGGCTGGGCGCCAATCTGCGCCAGCCCTGGTTCGCCGGGCTGAACGCCACGGCCGTAACGGACGTGACGATCCTGCGGGAGCGCCTGCTGGCCTATGACCGGGACGCCGTAACGGCGGGCTTCTCCCTGGAGCGGAAGATCGATCCGCGCCTGACCCTCTCCGCCGGCATCGCGGGCGAGATCGGGCGCACGGTGGAAACGGACCAGACGCTGAACTACACCCTTCTCTCCCTACCCCTGGGCGCGCGCTTCGACGGTACGGACAATGTGCTGGACCCCTCGCGCGGGTACCGGGCGAACCTCCTTGTCTCGCCGACTGTCTCCTTCGGGGACTCCACCGAGCTCTTCACGCGGATCCGGGGTTCGGGCAGCGCCTATTTCGACCTGACCGGGGACAAGGGCAGCATCCTTGCGCTCAGGGCAGGCTTCGGCACGGTGGCCGGGGCGGAGGCGGGGACCATCCCGCCGCACCTGCGCTTCTACGCGGGGGGCGGCGGTTCAGTGCGCGGCTACGACTACCAGATCATCGGCCCGCGCCGGCCGGACCGTACGCCGCGGGGCGGGCTTTCCCTGCTTGAAGGAAGCGTGGAGCTGCGCCAGCGCATCACCGGGCCCTACGGCATCGCCGTCTTCGCCGATGCGGGCAGCGTGGGCCAGGATCCGCTCTCGGGCTTTGGTGACCTGGCCGTGGGCGTCGGGGCTGGCGTCCGCTACGCCACCGCGATCGGGCCGATCCGGGCGGATATCGCCCTGCCGCTGACCAAGGTTCCCGGGAATTCCGGCTTCGGCCTCTACGTCGGCATCGGGCAGGCCTTCTGATGCGCCGCGCCGGGAAGATCCTGCTCGCCGTCCTCGGCGTGCTGCTGGTGCTGCCGATCGTCCTGCTGCTGGCCGGGTGGCTGGCGCTGAACGTGAAGCCCGGGCAGGACGCGATCGCGCGGCTCGCCATGGGGTTCGTGCCGGGGCTGCAGATCGAGAACCTGCATGGCGGCCTGCCCGCCGCGCCGCGCATCGGGCGCGTGGTGCTCTCCGACAGCCAAGGGCCGTACCTTGTCATCGAGGACATCGCGCTGGACCTGGACCTGCTGCGGCTGACCTCGCGCGAGTTCCGCGTGGCGAACCTCTCCGCGGGGAAGGTGACCTTCAGCCGCCTGCCCGTGCCGGACCCGAACGCCGCCCCTGCCCCGGCCTCCGAACCCGGACCGCTGCTGCCGCAGATCCCGCAGTTGCCGGTGCAGGTGGCGCTGGAGCGGCTGGCGCTGCCGCAGGTTGAACTGGGCGCGGCGGTGGCCGGCATCCCCGCCACCCTATCGCTGGAGGCGGGCGGACGGCTGGGGGCGGACGGCGTCTTTCTCGGCGCCAAGGGGCGGCGGCTGGACGCGCCAGGCGCGCTGGACCTGGACCTGGCCCTGGCGCCCGGAGACCGGGTGAAGATCGACCTGCGCTATGACGAGCCACGCGGCGGGCTGGTGGCCGGGCTCCTCGGCAAGCCTGAGCAGGCGACGCGGGTGCAGGTGGCACTGGACGGCCCCGCGACGGGAGCAGGGTTCACCCTTTCCGCTGACATGGGCGAGACGGCGCGGGTGCAGGGGCGCGGCACCCTCAGCCTGCCCGCGAGCGGCGGCGTGGGGCTTGAGGCGGCCGGCGATGCGGCGCTGGGCGGCTTCCTGCCGGCGCCCGTGGCGGCGCTGCGCTTCGACCTGCGGACCCAGCCGGCCGAGGGCGGCGCAACGCGGATCGAGCGTGCGCGGGTCGAGACGGCGGCGGCCACGGTCGAGGCACAGGGCGTCGTCGGCTCGAACCTGGATGTCTCCTTCGAGACGCGGGTGAACGACGCCAACACCCTAGCGGGGCTGGTGCCGGCAACGGTGGGCTGGAGCGCGATCGAGGCACGGGGCAGCGTGACGGGCACGACAGCCGCGCCGGAACTGAGGTTGGACGCTACGCTGCGCGATCCACGCCTGCCGGAGCCCGCGCCGGGGCTGCTGGGGCCGGCACCCACTATTGCGCTGCGCGCTAACCAGCAGCGGGTGCACGAGCTGGCAGTGAACGGGCGCGCGGTGACGCTGCGGGCCGAGGGTGCCTTCGGCGAGACGGTGGACCTGACGCTGAACGCAGCCCTGGCAGCGCAGGACGTGCCGAACGTCCCGGTGCGCGGGCAGCTGGAGGCGCAGGCACGGGTGACGGGGCCGGCAGCGACGCCGGCCGTGGTGCTGAACGCGACATCTCCGTCGCTGGAAGCCTATGGCAGGCGGTTCGAGGGGCTGCGGCTGGAAGCGAACCTGCCGAACGCCACCGTGCCGGCTGGCGCGCTGAACCTCTCGGCACGGCTGCAAGGCCTGAACCTGACAGCCGAGGCGCGGGCCGCCCAGGAGGGTCAGCGGCTGCGCGTGGAAACGCTGAGGGCAGCCCTTGGGCCCGCCCGGCTCGAAGGGCGCGGCGATTTCGACACGGCCCGGATGCTCGGCACGGCCGAGCTGCTGCTGGAAGCGGCCGACCTCGCTCCCCTCACCCCCGTCGCGGGCATGCCGCTCGGCGGCGGGGTGCGGCTCTCGGCCAAGCTGGCGCCGCAGGGCCCCGAAGGGGCGCAGCGCCAGGGGATCGAGGCCGAGTTGCGGGCCAACAACCTGCGCGCCAGTGGGCAGGTGGTGAACGGCACCGTCCAGGCGAGCGGGACGGACGCGGCGCTGGATGTGCGGGGCGATGTGCGCGCCCTGGACGGCCGCGCGACCCTCCGCGCCCGGCTTGCGCTGGACCAGCCGGACAAGCGCATCGAGCTCTCGGCACTCGACGTGCAGCGGCAGGCGCTGGGAATCCGGCTCTCCGCCCCCGCGACGATCGTGATCGGAGCGGATGGAGGGTTCTCGACGCCCGGCCTCGCCTTGCAGGGGCGGCCTGGCGGGGCGCTGCGGGTGGCCGGGCGATGGGGGCCGGATAATGCCGACCTGCGCGCCACGCTCTCGGCGCTGCCCCTCTCGGTCGCCAACCTCTTCGCGCCGGACCCGCCGCTCTCCGGCACGCTCTCCGGCGAGGTGCGGCTGTCCGGGCCCGTCTCGAAGCCCGGGATCGACGGGGAACTGCGGGGCACCGGGCTGCGCGCCGGGGCGCCGTGGGCCCGGACCCTGCCCGAGGGCACGCTGACGGCCACCGCCCGGATGCGGGGGGAGCAGGTGGAGACGCGCGCGGAGTTCCGCCTGGGCCGCGCCCTCTCGCTCAACCTGGACGCACGTGTCCCAAGCGACTTCCAGGGACCGCTTTCCGCCACGCTGCGGGGGACGACGGATGTCGCCGTGCTGGCCGGACCCTTCCTGTTGGGCGGCGCGAACCGCGTGGCCGGCACGGTGAACATCGACGCGCGTGCGGGCGGCACCGTGCAGGCACCGCAGATCTCGGGCAGCGCGCGCCTGTCCGGTGGTTTGTTCCGGAACCTGGAGTACGGGCTGGCGCTGCGCGACATCCAGGGCACGCTGCGGGGTGACATGGACCGGATCGTGGTGGAAGCCATCACGGCCCGCGCCGGAACGGGCACGCTGACCGCGCGCGGCGAGGTCCGGCCCTTCGCCGACGGCCAGCCGATCGAGATGACGGTGGCCGGGCAGAACCTGGCGCCCATCTCCAGCGATCTGTTCCGCGGTGCCTTCGACGCGGACATGCGCCTTTCCGGCCTGCTGGCGCGCGGCATGCGGCTGGCGGGAACGGTGACGACGCGTTCCTCCGTGATCGGCATCCCGGAGGGGCTGCCGGGCGGCGTGGCCGACATCGGCGAAGTGCGGGAGGTCGGGCGCGGGGCCCCTGCCCCGCCCCGCGGCACGGCGGCGTCCCGCCGCACCGCGGAGCGGCAGGCGAATGCGTCCGCACCGCCGCAGGGGGCCGCGCCGCTGGAACTGGACGTGACGCTCCGTGCGCCGGGGCAGGTCTATCTGCGCGGGCGGGGTCTGGACGTGGAGCTGGGCGGCGACGTGCGGATCGGCGGCACGATCTCCAACATCGAATCCCAGGGCGCGCTCCGGCTGCGGCGCGGCACGCTGACGGTGCTGGACCGGCGCCTGACCTTCCAGCGGGGTATCCTAACCTTCCAGGGCGACATCGCCTCGCCGGAGATCGACCTGCTGGCCACCTCCCGCGTGTCCTCCACCACCATCAACGTGACAGTGACGGGGACGCCGCGGGCGCCGAAAATCGAGTTCACCTCCTCGCCCGAGCTGCCGCAGGACGAGGTGCTGGCGCGGCTGATCTTCAATCGATCCGCCGACAAGCTCTCGCCCTTCCAGATCGCGCAGCTCGCTCGCGTGCTGTCGGGCGCCGTGGCAGGCGGCCAGGAGGACCCGGTGACGGGCTTCTTCGGGCGGGTCAGCCGGTCCCTGGGCCTTGACCGCCTAGGCGTGGGTACGGGCGCGGACGGCACACCGGGGATTGAGGCAGGCGGCTATCTCGGCCAGGGCATCTACCTGAACGTGGACCCGGGAACGAGCAGCGGTTCGCCTCGTGTGGGTGTGGAGATCGAGCTGACGCCGCGGCTGAAGCTGGAGAGCGGCGCGGGCACGGACAGCCAGGGGGCGGGGCTGACCTACGAGTACGAATACTGAACGGGAGCGGGTATTCCGGCCGCGCCCGGGACGGGATAGACTCCGCCCGTCCCGGCGTGCCGGCCGCGTCCGCCGCCGCCCTCGGGCCGTGCGCGCCGGCCCCGGCCCCGGGAAGGCTTTGAGAATAGCAGGGAGAGGAGGAGCCGCATGCGCGCCTTCGATGGACAGTTCAGCGACAACAAGCCGATCCGGCGCAATATGGACGAGAAGCGCCGCCTTCTGTCCGAGCTGGAGCAGACCCTGGCGGGGATGAAGCCCCACACCTCCCCAAGCCTGCGTGAGAGCATCAAGGGCCGCATCATGGAGCTGCGGGCCGAAGTGAACGGCAAGCGCTGAGCGGCGCCCTGCCAGAAGGCCCCGCCCCCCCGGTAAAGGGGGCGGGGCCTTTCTTGTTTCAACCCGCCAGTTCCGCCAGCAACCGGGCATGGCTGCGGGCCCCGTGCATGAGGCAGGCCCAATCGAACTTCTCATTGGGGCTGTGCACCTGGTCGTCGTCCAACCCGAAGCCCATCAGGACGCTGTCCAGGCCGAGGATGCGGCGAAAGCTCTCCACGACCGGGATGGAACCGCCGGAACCGATCAGCACCGCCTCGCGCCCATACTCGGCAGCGAGGGAGCGCCGGGCGGCCGCAACCTCCGCACTGTCCTCCGGGACCACCACGGGCGGTGCGGAGGCGAAGCGCTGGATCTCTGCGCGGGCATCGGCCGGGAGCCGCTGCTTCACGAAGGCTTCGAGCGCGTCGAGAACTGCGTGCGGATCCTGATCGCCGACGAGGCGGAAGGAAACCTTGGCGTGGGCTTCCGCCGCGATCACAGTCTTCGAGCCCTCGCCGGTATAGCCTCCCCAAATGCCGTTTACATCACAGGTCGGCCGCGCCCATTGGCGGACCAGAGGCTTCACCCCCTTCTCGCCGGCGGGTACGGAAAGGCCGATGTCGCCAAGGAAACGGGCCTCGTCGAAGCCGAGCGAATCCCAGGCAGCGTCGAGGTTGCCCCCGACATCCGGCACGGCGTCGTAGAAGCCGGGAAGCTGGATGCGACCATTCGCGTCGTGAAGGTCGGCGATGATGCGGCAGAGGAGATTGAGCGGGTTCAGCGCCATGCCGCCGTAGAGGCCGGAATGGAGGTCCCGCGAGGCCGCGAAAAGATCGATCTGCGCGTAGGCCATGCCGCGCAGCCGCGCCGAAATGGCCGGGGTACGGGGATCCCACATGTTGGTATCGGAGACGACGACGGCGCGCGCTTGGCGCAGTTCCCCGGCGTGTTCCTCCAGGAACGGGTCCAGGCTGGGGCTGCCGATCTCCTCCTCACCTTCCACCAGCACGCGTACGGCCGTGGGCGGACCGCCTGCCACCTCGTGCCAGGCGCGCATGGCGGCGAGCCACGTCAGCACCTGCCCCTTATCGTCCACGGCACCGCGGGCAACGGTCACGGGGCCGTTCTTGCCGTCTTTTACCGTCGGCTCGAAGGGAGGCGAGGTCCAGAGCTCGAAAGGTTCGGCGGGCTGAACGTCGTAGTGGCCGTAGTAGAGCAGCGGCGGTGCCGAACCGCCGGGGCCGGGATGGAAGGCGACAACGGCTGGATGACCTTTCGTCTCGCGCAGCTCGGCCGTGAAACCGATAGACCGCAACTCCGCGACAAGCCACTCGCCGGCCCGCCGACAGTCCGACGCGTGAGGCGGCTGGGCGGAGACGCTGGGGATGCGGAGAAAGTCGAAGTAACGAGCGCGGATCTCGGTCTCGGTCGCGTCGAGGTGGGCGAGAACCCCCTCCAGGGCGCTCACGCCGAGTCCCCCGTGTCGGCGGTCAGGCCTGCCGCCTCGATAGCAGCCACGGCCGCGGCCTCGTCCTTGTCCGACGCATCGCCGGAGATGCCCACCGCGCCGAGGATGTTGCCGTTGGCGGCGCGGACGAGCACGCCTCCGGGAACTGGCACGGCAGAGCCGCCGGCGAGGTCGGAAAAGGCGTTCATGAAGCCCTGCATTGCCTGGGCACGGCGTGCCAGCTCGCGCCCACCAAAGCCCAGGCCCATCGCGCCGAATGCCTTGCCGTGCGCAATGGCCGGCCGCATGAGGCTGCAGCCATCCTCCTTCAGCATCGCCTTAAGCTGGCCAGCGGCATCGAGGACAACGACAGTCAGCGGAGCGAGTTCAAGCCGGCGGCCTTCGGCCAGGGCTGCGGTCGCGATCTTCTGGGCCTGGCGAAGGGTGATGCCATGCTGGAAGCCGGTGGGCGGGTTGGGCATGCGCGCTGCTCCGTGAACTGTCCTACGCCGTTCTATGCTTCACCGCGGCGCGCGCAAGCGGTGCTGGCGTTCTCGGGCCCATCTCTGAATGCAGAAACCCCTCGGCCTGGGGTGGCGAGGGGTTGAGTGGTGCGGATTTGGATGCGGGGACAGGATTTGAACCTGTGACCTTCAGGTTATGAGCCTGACGAGCTACCGGGCTGCTCCACCCCGCGTGGGTGATGGGGTTCATGTCGTCCGGTCGGGTGGCCTGGCGCTGACCG
>NZ_JANJOU010000036.1 GCF_024594815.1 Roseomonas populi
GCCTCGGCTCGTGGAGCCGAGGCGACTGCAAGGGCAGGAATGGGCCCGAGCGTCAGGCGCCACCCTTCAAGTCAGTCCCCGCGGCAGCCCGATGCAGGTCCAGGAGGCTCAGCCTCCTGGCGGGGGTCCAGGGGGCAGAGCCCCCTGGGGCCGCTCGCCCTACAGCAGTTCCAACTGCCGCGGCTCCACGCCCGGCACCGCGAAGGCGCTGCAATCGAGCGAGCCGTTCTCCCGCGCTCCGTCCAGGCCCAGGCGCTTCATCGCCACGGCGAAGCGGCGGGCGAGCATGTCGGCGTAGGGGCCGGTGCCGGTCTGGCGGATGCCGAAGCGGGAATCGTAGTTCTTCCCGGCGCGGGTCTCGCGCACCAGGGCGAGTACGCGGGCGGCGCGGTCCGGCATGTGGGCGTTCAGCCAGTCCTCGAACATCTGGCGGATCTCGAGGGGCAGGCGGAGGAGAACGTAGCCGGCGGCGCGGGCGCCATGGGCGTGGGCGGCCTCCAGGATCTTCTCCAGTTCCGCGTCGTTCACGCCGGGGATCATGGGGGCGGCGAGAACGCCCACGGGGATGCCGGCGCGGTGCAGCTCCAGCATCGCGGCCAGACGGCGCAGCGGTGTGGCGGCGCGGGGTTCCATGGTGCGGGCCAGGCGGTGGTCCAGCGTGGTGACGGAGAGGCAGACCTGGACGAGGTTGCGCTGCGCCATGCGGGACAGGATGTCCATGTCGCGCAGCACGCCGGCGGACTTGGTGACGATGGTGACGGGGTGGTTGTAGCGGTCCAGCACCTCCAGCACCTGCCGCGTCAGGCCGAGGGTGCGCTCCACCGGCTGGTAGGGATCGGTGTTGGCGCCGAGCGCGATGGGGCGGGGGGTGTAGCCGGGCTTGCGCAGCTCCTTCTCCAGCAGGCTCGCCACCTCGGGCTTGAACTGGAGGCGGGATTCGAAATCCAGGCCGGGGGAAAGGCCAATCCAGGCGTGGGTGGGCCGGGCGTAGCAGTAGATGCAGCCGTGCTCGCAGCCCCGGTAGGGATTGATGGAGCGGTCGAAGCCGAGGTCCGGGCTGTCGTTCCAGGAAAGGGCGGAGCGCGAGGCGTCGCGCGTGAGGGTGGTGGCGAGCGGCGGCAGGTCGGCCATCGCCTCGGCCAGGGTGCCCCAGCCGTCGTCGAAGGCGTCCGCACGGGTCCGCTCGAAGCGATTGGCCGGGTTGGACACGGCGCCGCGGCCGCGCCGGAGGCCCGGCAGGGTGCTGCCACGGTTCAGAAGAGGGCTGCCCAGGCTGCCGTCCGGCATGGTGGCCTCCGATGAGTTCTCTTTGTGTTCCAGGTGATTTGGGGGCAATGCCCCAGGATCGTCAAGAACAACATAAGAACGGATGCGGGAGAATCGTGGTGGGCACTGCAAAGCCGGGCTGGCGGCATCGCCGAAATGCAACACAGCATTCCCCCGCGTGGCCGCGAACAAGGCAAGGCTGGCGTCTCACGGGCAGGTGATCCTACGCTGCGCCGCATGATGGCCTCTGAGGTATCCCTTCGGTCCTTCCTTCTTGCCTCCCCGGGAGGGCGGCCCAGGGGGTGCCAGCATGAATTCCGGCGCGGGTTCGGGCCGGGCGGCCGGGCCGCGCTGCTCGCCGCGGCCCTGCTGGCCGGGTGTGCGGCCGGGGATGGCCCGGGCTCCCCGCCGGCGGCGGAGGAGGCCGGACCCGTCCTGGCCCAGGCCGGCTCCGCCTCCCCCGGGGCCGCGCGGCGCCCTGCCCTTCCGGCAGCGGCGCCCGCACCGGAGCCGCAGGGCGTGTTCGGCGCCTACCTCGCCGGCCGGCTGGCTGCGAATGAGAGCGATGCCGGCGTGGCGGCGGACGCGCTGCTGGCCGCCCTGGGAGCCGAGCCGGACGAGCCGGAGATCCTGACCCGCGCCTTCAATGCCGCCGTGATGGATGGGCGGCCCGAGGCGGTGCGCCTGGCCCGGCGCCTTCCGGAGAGCCAGTTGGCCGCGCTGCTTCTGGCCGGCACCGACGCCCAGGCCGGGCGGTGGGAGCGGGCGGAGGCGCGCATCCGTGCCCTGCCGCGCCAGGGCAGCGCGCAGATCCTGCAGCCGCTGCTGCTCGCCTGGGCCCAGGCGGGGCGCGGCAGCCCGGACCATGCCCTGGCCACGCTGCGGCCTTTCCTGGAGAGCGGCCCGCTGCGCGGCGTAGCGGCGCTGCACGGCGCGATGATCGCCGACATCGCCAGCCGCCCGCGGGATGCGGAGCGCATGATCCGCATCGCCGTGGCGGAGACGGAAGAGCCGAACTTGCGGCTGACCACCATTGCCGCCGGTATCCTGGCCCGGGCGGGGCGGGAAGTGGACGGCGCCCGGCTGTTCGATGCGATGGCGATGGGGGCCGACGACATCGCCCTGGCCGCGGGGCCCGCGGCGCGGCAGGCGGCGCTGTCCGGCCGGGCCGTCGCCTCCCCGGTCGAGGGCATGGCGGAGGCACAGGTGGCGCTGGGGGCGGCGCTGCGCGGCCAGGGGGCGCCGGAGCTCTCCCTTATCCTCGCGCGGCTGGCGCTGCGGCTGCGGCCGGGCTTCGCCCCCGCGCAGATCCTGGCGGCCGAGAGCATGGCGGATGAGCGCCACGTGGCGGGCGCGCTGGCGGTGCTGGAGGGCATCTCCGCGAACGACCAGATGGCGCCCTTCGCCGCGCTGCGCCGGGCCGCGCTCCTCGGCCGCCTCGGCCGGGGGGAGGAGGCCGTGGCCCTGCTGCGGCGCCTGGCCGGGACCTATCCGGAGGCGCCCCAGCCGCAGGTGGCCGTGGCGGACATGATGCGCCGCGAGGGGCGGGGCGCGGAGGCCGTGGCGGCCTACGGCACGGCCATCGGGCGGCTGGGGCAGCCCGGCGCGGCGGACTGGCCGCTGTTCCTCTCCCGCGCCATGGCGCGGGAGCAGGCCGGGGACTGGCCCGGGGCGGAAGCGGACCTGCGCCAGGCGCTGTCCCTCTCGCCCGAGCAGCCCGTGCTGCTGAACCACCTCGCCTATGGCTGGGTGGAGCGCGGCACGCGGCTGCAGGAGGCCAAGGGAATGCTGGAGCGGGCCGTGGCGGCCCGCCCGCAGGACGGGAACATCGCGGACAGCCTGGGCTGGGCGCTGTTCCGCCTGGGCGACCTGAAGGGCGCCATCACCTGGCTGGAGAAGGCGGCGGAACTGGAATCCCGCAACTCCGTCATCAACGACCATCTGGGCGACGCCTACTGGGCCGCCGGGCGGCACGCCGAGGCGCGGTTCCAGTGGCGCCGGGCCCTGGGGCTGGACCCGGAGCCGGGCGAGACCGGGCGCCTGGAGGCGAAGATGCGCGACGGCCTGCCCGCCGCCACCGCACTGCGCTGATCCCCGTGGCACCGATGCTGGCGGAGGCCGGGGCCGACACCCTGGCCGAGGACGCGCCCGCCAAGGTCAACCTGCACCTGCACGTCACCGGGCGCCGGGCGGATGGCTACCACCTGCTGGACAGCCTGGTGGTCTTCGCTGGCGCCGCGGACCGGGTGGCGGCCGCGCCCGGGGAAGGGCTGACCCTTTCCATCGAGGGGCCGGAGGCGGGCGGGCTGGCGGCGGAGCCGGACAACCTCGTGCTGCGGGCCGCGCGCCTGCTGGCGGAGGCGGCGGGACGGCCCCTCCCGGGCGTGGCGCTGCGGCTGGAGAAGCGACTGCCCGTCGCCTCCGGCATCGGCGGCGGCTCGGCCGACGCGGCGGCGGCGATGCGGCTGCTGGACCGCTTCTGGGGGCTGGGGCTGGGCGAAGCGCGGATGCGGGAACTGGCCCTGCGGCTGGGGGCCGACGTGCCGGTCTGCCTGGCCAGCCGCCCCGCCCTGATGCAGGGAATCGGGGAGGTGCTGGCGCCCGCGCCCGCCCTGCCCGCCTTCGGGATGGTGCTGGCCAACCCGCGCCTGGCCGTGGCCACGCCGGCGGTTTTCCGGGCGCGCGGGGGCGGCTTCTCCCCGCCGGCGGCGCTGCCGGCCGGCTGGGCGGACGCGGCGGGGCTGGCGGCCTCCCTCTCGGCCCTGGGGAACGACCTGGAGGCGCCGGCCATCGCCCTGTGCCCGCCCGTGGCCGGGGTGCTGGAGGCGCTGCGCGCCCTGCCCGGGGCGCTGCTGGCGCGCATGAGCGGGTCCGGTGCAACCTGCTTCGCGGTCTTCGCCGATCCGGCCGCTGCCGGGCGGGCGGCCGCCCTCTTGCCGGAGGGCTGGTGGCGCTGGGGCGGCGCGGCGCGCCACCGATAGGGTGGAGAGGGCTTTACGCGGGCCGCGCGGGAGGACATGTTCCGGCCGGCTCCGGTGGGGCGTAGCCAAGCGGTAAGGCAGCGGTTTTTGGTACCGCCATTCCCAGGTTCGAATCCTGGCGCCCCAACCAGCGAAGCGGGTTTCCTTTCTACTTCAGTGTCCTACGTCGGCGATCCAGCCCTTGGAGGCGGCTCGGCGGCCCGTGTCACACATCGATGTCACACAAGACCGTCACACAACGGCCCACCCCGCCCGACAGCGACCGCGGCGTCGCACGACCCACCTCGCCCTGCGGGACGGCCGTTGGATCTGGCGCCGGCGGCTGCCCAGGCGGGTGCTGCGGCACTTTGGGGCTGGCGAACCACCCCGTGGTGCTGGCGCGCGTGGAGCAGGTGATCTCGGCCGCCATGACCGCCTTCACGACTTGGCGTTATCGAGAGCCTGGGTGCTGCGCCCGGACCCGTGGCTCAGATAGCGTTCCCCGATCGCGACGGGGATGACGGAGGACGGCGCCCTGGAGGTGGAGGCAGCCCTGGCCAAGATGATGGCGAGCCGCCTCACCTGATGAGGCATCAACAGTCCTGGGTCCCGAACTACTTCGCCGCGCCGCTCAATGGCTGGCGCGTTCCTAAGTAACGCCGCAACCTTTCCGGCCAGCGTATGTCCGCTATCCAGCATCCGTGTTGCTGCCGCCAAGGGACGTCCCGGGACGGGAAGGCTAGGAGCCCTGACGACCGAGGTAGGCTATGAGGTCCGCCCTTTCCCGCGCGTTGGGCATGCCCGTGAATGTCATTCGGTTGCCCGGCACCAGACCTTGCGGGTTCCTCAGCCAGGCATCCATCCGTTCGGCATCCCACTCGCCACCCGCGGACCGCAGTGCCTGCGTGTAAGCGAAGTTCGGCCGATTGCCCGCGATGGGAGCGCCGAGCACCCCATACAGGTTGGGGCCGTTGAGATCGGGGGCGCCTCGGCCGATGGTGTGGCAGGCGGCGCACTGGCGGAATAGCCGGGCACCGGCCCTGACGTCGGCATCCGCCAGGAGGAGGTTGATCGGACCTTCCGACAGCCGAGGCCGTTCAACCGATCGCTGCCCAGCCCCGAAGTAGAGGCCGCCGATCACCAGGGCCGCGATGCAGCCGAAGGCCAGAGCGGCGCGCATTGTGCGCATTTACGTCACCTGAGTTGCGATGCCCGATGATCACCGCGGCAGCGCGCCCCGGCCCGCTTCGGCAATGGCGACGTCGTGCTGCGGCGTGTCGGCGGAGACGCCGACGGCGCCCACAACCTGCCCGTCGGCCAAGAGTGGAAGGCCGCCCGCCATCATCACGAAGCGCGAGGTGATCGCCGCGGGGCGCCCGCCGTTGATGGCGTCCTCGAAGGCGGCGGTCGGACGGCGGAACATGGCGGCGGTCCGGGCCTTGCCGACGGCGATCTCGGCCGCGGCCGGGCCAGCGCCGTCCAGGCGCTCCATCGCGAGCAGGGCGCCACCCGCATCCGTCACCGCGATGGCGCCGGCCCAGCCCTGCCGGCGCGCCTCGGCCCCGGCCGCCGAGAGGACGGCGCGGGCCGCCTCGAGGTTCAGCACGGGCTGGCGCGGCAGCTCGGCCGCGCCGGCCACGGCACCTGCCAGCATCGGCAGGAGCGTCAGGGCTGCGAAGAAGGTTCGGCGGGACATGCTGGCGCTCCGGATGGGTGAGAGAGGGTGGAGGTAGGGGTTACTGCCGTGCAGTCTCGCGGGTGACGCCCGTCGCCCAGGCAAAGCCGACGGTTGCGCCCTTCATGTAGGGCAGCGTCGCTAAGGTCAGGCCGCCGATCAGCGGCAGCCAGATGGCGAACATGACCCAGAGAGCCGGTTCCCAGGCCTTATCCATCCAGAAGACAAAGGGCACGATGAGGTGCCCGACGAGGAACAGCGTCAGGTAGGGAGGAGCGTCGTCCGAGGGATAGAGCGTGTTGTCACCCCCGCAGACCTCGCAGCTCTCGCTGACCTTCAGGAAGCTGCTGAACAGGCGCCCTTCACCGCATTGCGGGCAGCGCAGGGAAAAGCCGCGCCGGAGGCCGGTGGAGATCTTGGAAGGCTCAGACATTGTGGTTCCCTCTGTCGCTTCCATACCCGCTTGCCATACAATAGAAGATAACATACATACAATGCGCGGGTCAGCTCCCATCATATGCTGATTGTAGGACTTGTTGGCAAGATGGATGTGTCGCACGCGGAGCGCGCCTGGGTGCCGCGGATCGAAGGGGAACAGGGGCCGATCTACCTCGCGATCGCCGATGCGATCGGCGCAGCGGTGGCCAGGGTAGAGCTGCGGCCGGGGGAGCGGCTCCCGACCCATCGCGCGCTCGCCAAGGCTCTCGGCGTCGATCTCACCACCGTCACGCGCGCCTACGCCGAGGCACGGCGGCGGGGCCTGCTCGACGCGCGGGTGGGTCGGGGCACCTTCATCCGTTCCATGGCGCCGTCACCGTCCCTGCAGGCCACCTCGGACGAATTCGTCGACCTCGGCATGAACCTGCCACCGCTCCCGGAGGAGCCGAGGCTCCAGGATCTGCTGCAACAGGGCCTTTCGCGCCTCCTGGGCGGGCAGGAGCCCCGGCGTGTGCTCTCGTACCGCACCGGCGCAGGGACGGCGGATGAACGGGCCGCGGGTGCCCTGTGGCTCCGGCCCGTGCTCGGCGAGGTCGATCCGGGACGCCTGCTCGTCTGCCCCGGCGCACAGCCAGCGCTATTTGCCGCGCTGAGCGCTCTCGCGGAGCCGGGCGACACGGTGCTGGCCGATGAACTCACCTATCCCGGGTTGCGGGCGGTCGCAGAGCAACTCGGCCTCCGGCTGGCCGGGGTGGCGGCGGATGACGAGGGGATGCTGCCCGAGGCCGTGGAGGCCGCTTACGGGGAGAATCGTCCGAAGGCGCTGTATTGTATCCCCACCATCCAGAACCCAACGACGGTGACCATGCCACGGGAGCGGCGCCAGGCCTTGGCAGCGACCGCGCAGCGGCTGGGGCTCCACATCGTTGAGGACGACGCCTATGGGCTTCTCCCATCGCGCCCGCTCCCTGCCATCGCATCCTTCGCGCCCGAGATCACCTATTACATCTCGACCCTGTCGAAGGTCCTCTCCCCTGCCCTGCGGATGGCCTACCTGGTCGCGCCTGGCGGAGCTGGGGTGGAGAGACTTGGTGCGATGCTGCGCGCCAGCGTGCTGATGGCCTCTCCCCTGCTGACGGGATTGTTCGCCGAATGGATGCGGGATGGGACGGCGGGCACGGTCCTCTCAGCGATCCGGAAGGAGAGTGCGGCGAGGCAGCGGCTGGCCCGGGAACTGCTGCCCCGCGCATCGTTCAGCGCCCACCCCGAGGGGCTGCACCTCTGGCTCCGGCTGCCGCCCCGGTGGAATCGGCTGGACTTCACGTCCCACCTTCGTCGCCAGGGTGGGCTTGGGGTCGTTCCGAGCGATGCCTTCTCGCTCGTTGCCCCCGCGCCGGACTCTGTCCGGGTTTCGCTGGGCGCCGCTGCGAACCGGGACGACCTCCGGCGCGCCATGACCTCTCTCGCTATCGGGCTGGACAGGGGGGGCTCGCCTCACTTCGCCGCCGTTGTCTGACCGGAGGGTCTTTATGATGCCGGGATGAAGCGGCGTCGCGCGAGTTGCAGGTGCTCGGCTGGCAGCCTGCTGACACTGCTTTCCAACTTCAGCGCTCTGTCGGAAACATCGGTCCACGCAAGACGGGATGTGGATCACGTCATAACGGCAGCCATCTCGCGCGGCGCATCGGTGCAAGAGCGGGCGGCCCCTGCTCCCTACGTTCCGGGACATGAGCAGCATCCTGGAGCGCGCGATGCCCCGTCGCGATGTCCTTGCCATTCCTGCCGCAGCCCTGGCGTGCGACGCCGCCCTGGCGCGGCCGGATATGCTGGTGCCCGTGGCCGAGAGCCGCGGCATGATCTGGAACGCGGTCGCGGTGGATCGCGGGCGCGTCTTCGTCGCTGGTCCGCGCTGGACGGGCTCGCAGGGCCCTGCGCTGGGTCTGCTGGAGGCGGACGGGACCATTCGCCCCTACCCCGACGCCGCATGGAACGGCTGGACGCGGGAGCGGGAATCGGCCGAGGCCTTCGTGAACGTCAACGCCGTCCACATGGACGGGCGCGGCGGCCTCTGGGTCGTGGACACGGGCTCCCCCGACTTCGGCGGCGACCCGCTGCCAGGCGGCGCCAAGCTCGTGCGCATCGACCTGACGACCGACCGGGTCAGCCGCGTCGTCCCACTCGGACCGCAGATCGCGCGGCCTGGCAGCTACGTGGACGACGTGCGCATCCGCGGCGAGACCGCCTACCTCACCGATGCGGGCCGCCCCGGGCTGATCGTGCTCGACCTTCGCGACGGCAACGCGCGGCGCGTGCTGGAAGGGCACCCCTCCACCATCGCGCCGGAGGGCCGCGCGGCCGTACTGGATGGCCAGCCCGTGCGCGCACCGGATGGAGGCGTCCTGCGCGTGCACGTCGATCCGTTGGAGCTGACGCCGGATGGGAGCTGGCTTCTCTACGGGCCACTGACCGGCCCGTGGTCACGCATCGAGACGCGCCTGCTGGACGACCCCTCCATACCACCCGCCGAGTTGGGCGCCCGGGTGGAGCCCTGGGCCGACCTGCCGCCAGTGGGGGGCACGGCGATGGACGGCAACGGCGACCTCTACTTCACCGACCTTGCGGAGGACGCGCTGAAGCGGCTCGACCGCGACGGCCGGATCACCACGGTGCTGCGCGACCCGCGGCTACACTGGGTGGACGCGCCCTTCATCGGCGCGGACCGCAATATCTGGCTGCCCGTGCCCCAGATGGACCGCGTAGCCCTGTTCAACGGCGGACAGGCGCGCACCCGCTGGCCGGTCCAGCTCTTCCGGCTGCCGCTGGACCAACCGGGCTGAGCCGCCGGAACCGGCAGAGCTTCATATGCTTGGTATCGGAACCACGCGTTCTCCTTCTTGCGTTCCTACGCCCACCTTCGCGGCGGGAAAGCGGGCGGGGCGCCCGGCCACCCCGGGCCAACAGGCAATCGAGAGAGGTCATGCTGATGACGATGTCCACGCGGCTGGGCCTGGCTGGCTTGGCCCTGGCCCTGGCCACCCCCGTGGTCCTGGCCCAGGCACCGCGCCCCGAAGCCTTCCCGGCGGAGCGCAACACTGGCGCCATCGAGCCGGTCTTCGCCTTCCGCAACGGCCCGATGCCGACCGGCGTCACCGTCTCCGCGCGCGGCCGCATTTTCGTGAACTTCCCGAAATGGGGCGACGAGGTGCCCTTCACCGTGGGCGAGATCCGCGACGGCCGCGTGGTGGCCTTCCCGGATGCCGCCATCAACCGCACCGACGAGCGGCGCCCGGGCGAGACGCTGCTGAGCGTGCAGAGCGTGGTGGTGGACGCCGCCGACCGGCTCTGGATCCTCGACACCGCCGCGCCCGGCTTCGCGCGGCCCGTAGCTGGTGGCGCGAAGCTCGTCGCGGTGGACCTGGCGACGGACAGGGTCGTGCGCACCATCGTGCTGCCGGAAGACGTGGTGCTGCCCACCACCTACGTGAACGACGTGCGCTTCGACCTGCGTCAGGGGCGTGCCGGGGTCGCCTACATCACGGACTCGTCCACCTCCGGCCCTGGGGGGATCATCGTTGTCGACCTCGACAGCGGCGAGGCGTGGCGGCACCTGACGGGCCATCCCTCCACCTCCCCGGACCCGGCCTTCGTGCCGGTGGTGGAGGGCGAGACGATGGCCGCGCGTGAAGCGGGCAGGCCGCCCGCGCCCTTCCGCGTGGCCTCCGACGGGATCGCGCTCTCAGCGGATGGGGAGACGCTGTACTTCTGCCCGCTCTCCAGCCGCCACCTCTTCTCCGTGCCCACGGCGATGCTGCGCGACCGGCACGCGGCGCCGGAGGCCGTGGCGGCGGCGGTGCGGGACCTCGGCGAGAAGGGCGCCTCGGACGGGCTGGAGGCGGACGATAAGGGCCGTGTCTATGCCGGCGACTACGAGCACAACAGCATCCGCCAACGCGGCACGGACGGCCAGTGGCGCACGATCGCGCACGACCCGCGCATCCTCTGGCCGGACACGCTCTCCGTCGCGCGGGACGGCCACCTCTACTTCACCGCCAACCAGCTTCAGCGCCAGGCGGTGTTCCACGAGGGGCGGGACCTGCGGACGAAGCCCTACCTCCTCTTCCGCGTCCGAATCGAGGCCGGGCCGGTGGCGCTGCGGTGAGCGGCCCGGACGAGGTCCTGCGGGGCGGGAACCCTTCGAGGAGGCGCGTGATGCGGAGCTTGGCCGCCGGCAGTGCCGGTATCGTCCTCGCGGCGGAAACCGGCACGGCGGGAGCGCAGCCCTCGCCGGCCGGGGCGCCGGCGATCCTCGCGCCGCAGCTAGGCGGCGAAAACGTCTCGGCCGCGCCGGGCCGCGGACTGCTGCCCGCTGTCAGCGTGCATGTCGGCGCCGTACCGATGCTGTTCGGGCTGGACGAGCAGCCGATGGAGAGGATGTCGCCCCTGATCGGCCGGCAATACCTCAGCGGCGCCGGCGCCACCTTCTGCAAGTGGACGATGAGCAAGGGCGCGGTGGTGCCGCTGCACCACCACGCGAACGAGCAGATCACCTGGATCACGCAAGGGCGCGCCGAAGTCTTCTCCCAAGGCCGGCGCTTCGTGATGACGGCGGGCGCGCTGCTCATCATTCCGCCCAACGTGCCGCACGAGTTCCTCTTCACCGAGGATACAATCGACATCGACATCTTCACCCCGCAGCGCCAGGACTGGCTGGACGGCACGGCGGGCTACTACACGCGCTGAACACCTATCCCGGACAGGAGAGCACCCGTGCCCAACGATACCACGCCATCCCATGGCCGCTTCGACCTCGCCGCCATCGCAAGGAGCTTTCCCGAGACGGCGGACACGCTCCTCCTGGACCGCTACCTGACGAGGGAGGAGGCGGCGAGCGCGCGCGTCTTCCGCGTCTATCGCGGCACGCCGCCGCACTACCACGCGACCTGCGACGAGTACCTCTACGTCCTCTCGGGACGCGGCACCTTCTGGATGGAGAGCGCGGACACGCAGGAGGAGTTCGGGCCGGGCCAGCTCCTCTTCTTCCGGCGCGGCACGGTGCACGCCCTGCCGGACATCCTGGAGGGGCCGGTCGTCTTCTTCTCGGTGGACACGCCGCGGCGCGACCCGAAGGACATCATCTTCATCAACCCGGCGGACGGCACACCGGAGAGCTTCATCCGCCAGCAGGGGCAGTGAGCCCCGCCCGCAAGAGGTCCATGTCATGGCATCGACGCTGAGATCCGCCCCGGTCCTGGCCGGGCTTCTCCTCCCGGCCGCGCTGCCCGCCGCCGCGCAGGGCGTGCCGGTGAAGGAGGTGGTCGTCGCCGCCGCGCCCTCCCCCGCGCAGCGCGCGGGCGTGGAGAAGGCGGCGCGCGCCTTCTACGACTTCTGGAACACGGGCGATGCGGCGCTGCTGCGGGAGGCGCTCTCCCCCGCCTTCACCGACCACACCCTGCCGCCCGGCCGGCCGCAGGGGCCGGAGGGCCCGGCCTTCGCCTCCCGCAACTTCCGCGGGGCCGTGCCGGACCTGCGCGTCTCGATCGAGAAGATGATCATCGCCGGCGACTACGTGACGGTGCACATGCACTTCACCGGCCACTTCACCGGCCGCATGGGCGACGCCGCGGGCCAGGGCCAGCCGATCGACTTCATCGCGACCGACCTGATCCGCGTGACGGATGACCGCGTCACCGACAACTGGCACATCGAGGACAACCTGACGCTGTTGCAGCAGATGGGCCTCGTGCCGAAGCCCTGAGGGGGCGGCGGCCCCGAGAGGCCAGGCCGCCCCCTCGGGGCAGACGCCGGCAAGGGCGGCTTCCCCCTGGGGACGCCGCCCTTGCCGTGCGCTCAGCCCTTGATGAAGGCGAGCAGGTCGGCGTTGATCACGTCGGCATGGGTGGTGGCCATGCCGTGGGGGTAGCCGGGGTAGGTCTTCAGCGTGCCGTGCCGCAGCAGCTTGATCCCGATCCGGGCGGAGTCGTCGATCGGCACGATCTGGTCGTCCTCGCCGTGCAGCAGCAGCACCGGCACCTCGATCCGCTTCAGGTCCTCCGTGAAGTCGGTCTCGGAGAAGGCCTTGATGCACTCGTAATGGGCCTGGGCGCTGCCCATCATGCCCTGGCGCCACCAGTTGTCCACGACGCCGGGGATGGTCTCGGTGCCCTGGCGGTTGAAGCCGTAGAAGGGGCCTGCGGGAACGTCGCGGAAGAACTGGGCGCGGTTGGCGACCAGGGCCTTGCGAAAGCCGTCGAACACCTCGATCGGCAGGCCGCCGGGGTTGGAGGCGCTCTTGACCATGACCGGCGGCACGGCGCCGATCAGCACGGCCTTGGCCACGCGCCCGTTGCCGCCGTGCCGCGCCACGTAGCGCGCCACCTCGCCCCCGCCGGTGGAGTGGCCGACATGGATGGCGCCCTTGAGGTCGAGATGCGCCGCCAGCGCCGCGACGTCGGCGGCGTAGGTGTCCATCTCATGCCCCTTGGGCGACTGGCTGGACCGCCCGTGGCCGCGCCGGTCATGCGCGATCACGCGATAGCCCTGGGACAGGAAGAACAGCATCTGCGCGTCCCAGTCGTCCGCACTCAGCGGCCAACCGTGGTGGAACACAACCGGCGTGCCCGATCCCCAGTCCTTGTAGAAGATCTGGGTGCCGTCCTGCGTGGTGACGAAGCTCATCGTCCTGCGTCCTTCGCTGTGGGTGGTGGGGGTGGCCGGGTGCCGGGCCGTCTGCGCCAGCGCCGCGCCGGGAATGGTGCCCGCCGCGACCGCGGCGGCCCCGGCCAGGATCGCGTCGCGCCGGGTGATCCCGGCGGACATCGTGTCCTTCTCGTTCATATCGCTTCTCCTGCGCGGTGCCGTCCTGCGGCCCAGGGCGTCATGCCTTGCCCGGGCGTGCCGGTCTTGGACGGATCGGCTGTTACGGCCGGGCCGGGGGCGTGCCGCCATCCGCCGGGACGGGCACCGCCAGCGGCCTCCGCTCCAGCTTCAGCCCGCCCCGGAACAACAGGGCCAGCGTGGCGACCGCCAGCAGCCCGATGGCGATGTTGGAGCCGAGGAAGATCAGCGGCGCCAGAGTGGCGACCGCGCCGCCATCGCCCCGCCCGACCATGATCAGCGCGGCGTTGGCCAGGGCCGTGGCGCCGAAGCTGAAGGCCCAGTAGGCGGGAGTGAAGGGCTGTTCCCGGATCCAGGGCAGCAGCCGCAGCAGCAGCAGCGCCTGGAGCAGCCCGTAGCCGAGCAGCGCGTGCGCCAGCACGTCCGGCGGCCCAGAGGTTACAGAGAGGTAGCACACCGCCCCCACCACCGGCGGCGCGAGCTGGATGCCGAGCGTCGGCCGCAGCGGCGCCGGCATGGCCGGGCCGTGATACAGCCGGTGGAGCAGCACGGATTCAATCGCCAGCCAGGAGAAGAGCCCGGCCCCGAAGGCGAGCTGCCCCCAGTCCGGGTAGCCCAGCGCCGCCGCGCCCGTACCGGTGACGAAGGAACCCGCCACCGCCGGCAGGTAGAGGATCGCCGTGGTCGCGCCCGCCTCCCGCTCCCCATGCCAGAGCTGGCCGGAGCGCCAGAGGGCGAAGATGAGGGTGACGGCGGCGCCGACCGCGTAAAGGAGGATGGCGGCCGCGTGGGAGAGAGGGAGCAGGGCGGCGGCGACGAGCATGGTCGCGACCCCCGAGAGGCCGGCGAAGCAGCACTGCACGGGGTGGGCGATCTCGGCCAGCGCGGCATCGCGGGCGAGCATCCATTTCGCGCCATAGAGCAGGACGAGGACGGCCCAGACGAGGATACCGAGGGCCATCAGCACCTCCCCAAGGGCCGCGGGTAGGCCCCAGACCCGGTGCGCCAGGCGCCAGCCGCCCCCGAGCCCGACGAGGCCGAGGACGATGCCGAAGAAGGAGGCGGGGACGAGGGGAAGGGATCGCATGGCGGGCCTCACGCGGCGGCCCTGGCGCGGCCCTGGGCCAGCCGGTCCACCGCCTCATCCGTGTACCAGACCGCGCTGGCGAGCCAGCGGAAGTTGGTCAGGGCGGCGAGGTAGCCATCGCCTTCCGGGATCTTGCTGGCAGCGGTGGCGTCGCGCACCACCGCAACCTCGAAGCCCTTCTCCACGAGGTCGCGCAGGTGCGACTCCACGCAGTAGTTCGCGGCCATGCCGGCGAGGATCACCTGGTCGATCCGCTTCTTCCGCAATTGGAAAACCACGTCGTTCGTCTGCGGCCCGGCGATCTTGTGGGGGGAGCAGACGATCGTCTGGCCGTCCTGGATGAGGGACCTGAACTCCGGCATCCAGTCCGCGCCCGAGCCGTCGAAGCCCTCCAGCGAGAGGGGATCGCGGCGGTCGAACATCCGCAGCTTGTGCATCAGCGTCTCGCCCGTGGCGGCGAAGCTCCAGCGATGGTCGAAGGGGTAGTAGTAGTGGGGTGAGATCACCACGGGTATGCCGGCGCGCTTGGCGGCCTCGAAGAGCCGGCCGAGGTTCTCCACCGTGCGGTGCTCGGTGATGCTCTCGCCGAAGACGCCCCAGGCGGCGCCCTGAGGGCTCAGGAAGTCGATCTGCGGGTCCGTGACCAGCAGCGCGGTGCGGCTGAGGTCCAGTTCCATGCCGACGGCCGGCAGGGCGGGGTTCGGCGGATCGGCATAGGCGGGGTTGCGCGGCTGCATGGCGGGCCTCCGGTGCGGGGTTGGGGTGTCCACCCTGCTCCCGCGGCGGGCGGCACCTCTTGGACCGTTGTCCGAGGTCGTGCCGCCCGCCCCGTCCCGGCCTCAGCGCAGTTCGATCCCCGACAGGTCGATGGAGACGACCAGCGGCTCCGGCACCGCCCGCCCGTCCTCTCCGCGCGGGAAGATGCGGCGCCTCGTCGGGAAGGCGATGCCCGACACCTGCGTGTAGGCGCTGATGTAGTGGGCGCCCGGCGTTCCCCCGGCGATCTCGACGTCGTAGTCGTGCCGGCGCAGAAGACCCTCGCCGTCGACGTAAAGGGTCTGGACCGTGCTGTGCGTCGCGATGCCGGGCGGGAAGCGCAAGCGCAGCCGCCGCCAGGTCGCGCCGTCCTCCTCCCAGGGGTCCACCTCCTCGCTCTCTACCCCCGGCCAGGCTAGGAGGAACGGGGTGTTGAGGTAGGTCCACATCGCGCATCCCGCGAAGTAGGCCAGTTGCAGCTCCGTCCAGGGCGTCATCAGGTCGTGCCCGGCAAAGCTGCGCCGAGGCTCCCGCAGCTCCTCCAGCACGGTGCCGTCCGCCGCCTCCAGCGCGACCCGGCCCGGCTCGAACCGGCTCCGGCGCCCGTCCCCGCCGAAGGGCGCGTGGCCCGCCCACTCCTCCCGCAGGCCTGCGGTGACGCGCGTGCGCTCCAGCGTGTGCGGGTGGCCCTTGATCGCCCAGAGGGCGCCGCCCTGGACGAGGTCGGCCGATACGGTGCTGAACGTCTTCCAGCGCTCCAGCCCGCCATGCGCGTCAATCACGCGCTGCGCCAGTGGGTTCATGCCGGTTCTCCCGAGGTTGCGTGCCGGGAAGCATGGGCGCGGCGCGCATCCCCGGCTTGGCGCCATGGGTCGCGGCGGTGGGCTCAGTGCGACACGCGCTGCATCGCCGCGCGGTCGGCGTTCGTCAGGCCGCCGAAGCCCCAGGCGCCGCCCTCCAGCTCCAGGACCTCGACATAGGCCATCTCGCCGAGGCCGCCTCCCAGCACCTCGCCCAGCATCGCGTAGGTCGCGGCGACGTAGCGCGCCTTTTCCTCCGCCGTGCTGCCACCGGCGTTGATCGTGGTCCGCACATGGGCCGCGATGCCGCCCGGCTGCCCCACGATGCTCCAGCCCCGCCGCGAGGTCTCCTCGACAAGGACGACGATCCAGTCCGCGCGCTTGCGCATGGTCTCCGCCAGGATTCGCCTGGCCTCCTCCTGCAACCGCGCGGTCTGCGTGCCCGTCAGGGCTGTCCCGGCGCACCGGATGTTGATGAACGGCATTCCGCGATCCTCCTGCCCCGCCGCGCTCGCGGCAGGGGTTCCACGGCGGACAGAAATCCGCCCCGTCGCGGGCCGACTTGTCGGAACGTGACCCAACCTGCGCGCGCGAGCGTTGACGGACTGCGGTTCAAGCGATGGCCGCGGAGGATCGCCAGCTTAAGGACACGCGGCGCCCACCCGAAGGCGTCTCGTTCCCCCCGAAGAGAGAAACCGCCATGAAGATCGCCCGAGCCGTGCTCACGCTGGCCCTCGCCACCACCGCTCTCTCGCCGATCGGATCGGCTTTCGCGCAGGCGCCGCAGGCCTCCGGCATCCCGATCGTGCGTGGCGACGCGCGGCTCCAGGACCGTGGCGTCTACATCGATCAATTAATCGCCGACTTCATCGCCAAGTATCAACTCCCCGGTCTGACAATGGCAATCGTCCAGGCCCCCTACATCCCGCGCTCCGCAGGCTACGGCAGGACGAGCCTCGACCACGATGAGCTCGCCTCCACCCGCACGCTGTGGAACGTGGGGCCGATCACCCAGGCCTTCACCGCCGTCGCCGTGATGCAGCTGAAGGAGCGCGGCGCGCTCCGGCTCGAGGACCCGATCGGGAAGTTCGTGGACGGGCTGCCGGCCGCCTGGCGCGCGGTGACCGTGATGGAGCTGCTGCAGCACGCCTCCGGCATCCCCGACTACCGCGAGGCGATGGATGCCGGCCGCCGCTACGCGCCGCGCGACCTCATCGGCCTCGTCGCCGCGAAGCCGATGCTGTTCGAGCACGGCACGGAGGCGCGGCTGAGCGCGACGAACTCCACGCTTCTCGCCATGGCCGTCGAGCGTGCCAGCGGCATGAGCTACCACGAGTTCGTCCGCAAGAACCAGATCGAGGTGGAGGGGCTGACGGCGACGATGTACGCCGCCGATTTCGCGGAGCGGGCGGCGGTGGACCGGCCGGTGCCGACGCCGGCGCACGACAACCAGCACTCCCGCTTCAAGTCGGACGCCCGCTTCATCAACCCGGTGGAGCCGGCCACCGGCTACCAGCTCGTGAACGGGCGCATGGCCGCCGTGACGCCGGAGAGCTCCGCCAACCTGTTCGGCTTCGGCGACCTCTGGTCCTCGGCCGAGGACATCAGCAAGTGGGACATCGGCCTTGCCGGCTCCACCCTGATCCGAGAGGCGGCGAATCGCGACGTGATCTACAAGCCCACACGGCTGGCCAACGGCACGGTGGTGCCCGCCATGGCCGGCTGGGAGTTCACGCACCACCCCGGCTTCATGGAGGTGAAGGGAAATTCCCCGGGCTTCAGCTCCTACCTCAGCCGCTTCACGGAATCGGCCGAGCTGGTCTGCGTGACCCTGCTGACGAACAAGGAGGGCGTGGACCTGACAGTGCTCGCGCGCCAGATCGCGGCCGCCTACAAGGACGACCTCGGCCCGGTGTTCTCCAACCGCGGCCTCGTGGCGCAGGAGAGCAAATTCGGCGCGGCGGAGACGGTCGCGCGGATCCAGGCCGGACTCGCCGCCGGCAACGTCCCGGTTTTCGCCACGGTCGATCACGCAGCGAATGCGCGCGGCGTGGGCGAGACGCTGCGGCCGACGACCGTCATCACCTTCGGCAATCCCCGGGTTGGCACCCGCCTCATGCAGGACGACCAGACCGTCGGCCTGGACCTGCCGCTGCGCGTGCTGGTGTGGGAGGACCCGATGGGGCGCACCTGGATCGGCTACCCGGATCTGGAGGCGCTGGCCGGCCGCTACGGGATCAACGATGCCGCCACCGTTGCCGCGATGGGCAAGGCGATGGAGGCCGTCGTCGACCGCGCCGCCAACGTCTACTCCTATTGAGCGGGGGCAGCGATGAACCTGTCACGGCGCTTAGCCCTACTTGGGTTCGGCGGTGCGGCGGCCCTGGTTGCGGGGCCGTCCGGCGCCGCGGCCGGGCCAGGCGGCCCGGCGCTCGCCGCGCTCTCGCGGCGGCTCGCCGCCGCACCCCGCCGGCGCGGCTTCGCGGCCGTTCCCCTGGTGGTGGATCGGCCGGACCTCTGGGATCACGAGGCGTCCGCCATCCTGCTCGACTACCCGGGCGGGCCGAAGCAGGTGTGGGAGTGCACCGACATCGCCGCCGCCTGGCCGAACCTCATGCGCGAGGCCCTCAACGGCCAGGTCTTTGCGCACGGCCATCCGGATTTCCTGGCGGTGGCCGCCGTGCACGGCACCGCGCATCTGGCGCTGTTCAGCCAGGCGATGTGGGACAAGTACGGGCTGGCCGCGAACACGCGCGGCGTCCTCTCCCGCAACGAGATGATCGTGGAGCGGCAAGGGGTCTCGCCCGAGGACGACATCCAGTTGCCGGACGGCTTCTACGGCCCGGGAAACAACAACATCGTCTCCTTGCAGCGGCGCGGCGCCGTGTTCGTGGCGTGCCATGATTCCATCCACGCCATCGCACGGGGCATCCGCGCCGCGCGGGGAGCGGAGGCCGGGGCGGCCGATGAGGTCGCGGCCGAGCTGACGAACAACCTCATCCCCGGCACGGTCCTCGTGCCGAGCGTCGTCGCCTACCTGGCGGAGGTGCAGCGAGCTGGCTTCACCTACGCCAAGGCCGCCTGAGCTCCCGTCAGGACAGGCGCGGATCTTCGGGCAGCTCCGCCCTTCGCTCTCGCGCGGGGGGCGGATCTCGTCATGACAGCCCCGTTTTCCCGGACCGCTCTCGCGCTCCGTCGCATCCTCCCCGGCAACGGCGCGGCGCAGCCGGACAACTAGGGCCCGTCGCTTCAAGAGCCAGTTCACCGAGCGCCCTACAACACCCCTCGTCCGCGCCCCTCTCCAACCTGCCGGACAAGCGCAACAGCAGGAAAGGGATTCCAGAATGAACGTTCTCCGCACTCTCGCCCTCGCCACCGTCGCGGGCGGCCTCCTCTCCTCCGCCATGTCGGTGGAGGCGGCATCCCCGCGCATGCACAGCTGCGTGGACGCGCTCGCAGCGAATCCGAATTACCGCTCCTTCTTCGACGCGATCGAGCGCGTGGGCGGCACGGCACGCTTCGTCCAGAACGAGCCGATCACGATCTTCGCGCTGGACAACACCGAGGTGGAGAAGGTGCCGCCGGCCGTGCGGAACCTCTTCCTGCCCGTCGGGCCCGAGGTCAATGACGTGCGCGGCTTGGGCCCGGTGATGGACCAGCTGGTCCTCGAGGGCCGGCATCCCGTCGCCGAGATGAAGCCGGGGCAGGAGTTCTACACGCTGGATGAGGCGACGGTGCAGGTGGTGGGCAGCAGCAACGGCCGACCGGTCCTCCGCATCGGCGGGTACGACATGACCGTGGTCAGCGCCGATCAGCCCTGCAGCAACGGCCTGGTGCAGGGCGTCGCCTACGTGGCGCGCAACCGCTAGGCCGAGGACGGCTTCCCGGGGCCGAGGCCCCGGGGAACGATCGCACCGCCATCCCGGCCTCCATGCCGCCCCCACGGTGGGATGGCGTGCGGCGGCCCCGCCCCGGCCCTCTCCCCAGCCGATGCGGGGCCGCTTCGCCTTTGCCGGGCACGAGGCGAGGATCACCGCCGCCCCCTGCTGGAGCACATCCGGACAAGACGGGGCATGCTCCCCCGGGCGAGGCTGCCGCCACCCCGCGCCCAGTTCGAGGTGTGCAAGGTGTGGGGCGCGGAGCCCCTTGGTGGCCCCGCCCAGCGCCGCCAGGAACGAGGAGCCGCCGAGAATGGGCACCGCGACGGGAGAGGCCAGCCCCTCGTCTCTGGCAGAGTTCCGCCGCGGCTGGCCCGTGCTGCTCGCCGCGCTGCTCGGCTCTGCCACCGGTATCAGCGTGCTGCCCTTCTACACCCTCGGCACCTTCATCGGCCCGCTGCAGGCGGAGTTCGGATGGGGCCGGGGCGCGATCGCCACCTCCTACCTCTACACCACCCTCGTGCTCGCCGTGGTGGCGCCGCTGCTGGGAATGCTGGCGGACCGCTTCGGGGTGCGACGCGTCTCGCTCGTCGCAATCCCCCTCTTCGCGGTCAGCCTTCTGCTCCTCGGCGCCTTCCAGGGGTCGCTTCTCCATTTCCAGTTCGCCTTCGGCCTCATGGGGCTGCTGGGCGCGGGCGCGACGCCCGTGAACTACACGCGGGCGGTGAACGCGGCATTCCACCGCGCGCGGGGCATGGCGCTCGGCATCTCGCTGGCCGGCATTGGCGTCGCCGCCATGGTGCTGCCCGTCCTCCTCTCCTCGGTCAACGGTGCCTATGGGTGGCGGGCGGGCTATCTCACCCTCGCCGTGCTGGCGCTGCTGCCCTGGCCCTTCGTCCTCCTCGCTTTCCCCCGGCACCTGCCCCCCACGGGGGCGCAGAGACAGGCTGCGGCAGCCACGGCGCTGCGGAGTGGCACCTACTGGGCCATGGTGCTTGCCTTCGCCGCCGTCGCGGTCGCCGTCTCGGCGCTGATCGTCCATTTGGTGCCGCTGCTGCGCGACGCGGGGCTGGACGCGATGGGGGCGGCGCGCACCGCATCGCTGGTCGGCGTCGGCGTGCTCGTGGGCCGGCTCGCGGCGGGTTACCTCGTCGACCGCCTCTTCGCACCGCTGGTGGCGGCGCTGTTCTTCGCCGGCGCGGCGGCGGGCTGCCTCCTGCTGGCGGTGGGCGGCGTCGGGCTGGCGCCCGTGGCCGCCCTCGCCATCGGCCTCTCCCTGGGTGCGGAAGTGGACTTCATGGCCTTCCTCACGGCCCGCTACTTCGGCTTGGCCCGCTACGCGACGAATTACGGCGTCCTCTACGCCCTCTTCGTCCTGGGCGGCGCCGTCGGCCCTTTCCTGGCGGGGATGAGCTTCGATAGAACCGGCAACTACGCGGCCGTGATCTGGGGCGTGGTCGCGCTGCTGCTGGTCGCCGCGGCAATCATGGCACGGCTGCCGCGCTTCGCGGACGGCGCGGCGGAGGCGGAACAGCCCCTGGTGGCTGAAGCGACGGGCACCCACCGCTTCGCTGGATAGGGGGCGGGATGCGGCAACCTCTCGGCACGAAAGAGGCCCGCGCCGCAGCGCCGGAGAGGATCGGCTTCGGCCCCTTCCGCCTCGACCCCGCCACGCGCCGCCTGACGCGGGAGGGCAAGGCGGTACCGCTCGGCAACCGCGCCCTCGGCCTCCTTCTCCTGCTGGTGGAGCGGGCGGGCGAGGTCGTCGGCAAGGAGGAACTGCTGGAGCGCGCCTGGGGCAGCGTGCACGTGGAGGAGGAGAACCTCCGCGTCCACATCCACGCGCTGCGCAAGGCGCTCGGCGACAGCGAGGCCCAGCGATACATCGTCAACATCCCCGGGCGCGGCTACAGCTTCGTGGCCCCGGTCGGCCCGGGCGCCGCGGCCCTGCCGGCGGCGGAGGCGCCCCGCCCCGCCCCGGCCGCGCCGCCCTCCGGGTTGCGCCCGCCGCCCCAGCAGCGCACCGCCGTGCTGGGCCGGGAGAAGCAGGTTTCGGAACTCGCGGAGGCGCTGCTCCGGGACCGCCTCATCTCCGTCGTCGGGCCGGGCGGCATCGGCAAGACCACCACCGCCCTGGCGGTCGCCGGGGCGCTGGCCGACCGCTTCCCCGGCGCCGTCGCCTTCGTGGACCTCGCGCCGCTGCGCGAGGAGCGGATGGTGCAGAGCGCGGTCGCCACCGCCCTGAACCTGCCCATCCGGTCCGAGGACGAGGCCGGCAACATCCTCGCCGCGCTGCAGGATGCGCCCGTCCTCCTCATCCTCGACAATTGCGAGCACGTGCTGGACGGGGTGGCGACGCTCGCGGAGGCGATCCACGAGCGCGCGCCGCGGGCCTGCATCCTGGCGACGACGCGGGAGCCCCTCTGCATCCCGGCAGAGCGCGTGCATCGCCTGCCGCCCCTTCCTTGCCCGCCGGAGGGCGGGGACCGGACGGCGGAGGAGGTCGCGGCCTATCCCGCCGCCGCGCTCTTCGTGGAGCGCGCCGCCGCCGGCGCCGCCGGCTTCGCGATGACGGACGAGAACGCCCCGGTGGTGGCCGAGATCTGCCGCCGCCTGGACGGGCTGGCGCTCGCGATCGAATTGGCGGCGGGGCGGATCGACTCCTTCGGCGTGAAGGGGCTGGCGGCGGGGCTGGACCAGCGCTTCCAGATGCTCAGCCGCGGCCGCCGCACGGCCCTGCCGCGCCAGCAGACGCTGCGCCTGGCGCTGGACTGGAGCTACGACCTCCTCACCGAGGAGGAGAAGGTGGTGCTGCGACGCCTGAGCCTCTTCGCCGGCTCCTTCACGCTGGATGCGGCGGAGGCCGTGGTTTGCGGCGACGACATCCCCCCGGACGACTTCACCGACCACCTCGCCCGCCTCGTCCTCGCCTCCCTCGTCTCGGCCGACACCGCCTCCGGTACCGTGCGCTACGCGCTGCTGGAGACCACGCGCGTCTACGCGCTGGAGCGCCTGGCGGAGCACGGGGAGCGCGGCGCCTTTGCGCGCCGCCACGCCCTGCACTTCCTGAACGTGCTGCAGCGCTTCGTGCGGGAACGCCCGGCCGAGACGCTGCTGCCCTTCCGGCCGGACCTGGACAACATCCGCGCCGCCCTGACCTGGGCCTTCTCCGGGGAGGGCGACCTCTCCATCGGCATGCCGCTCTCGGTTGCGGCGGCCTTCCTCTTCATCGACCTGTCGCTCCTGGCCGAGTGCGTCCGCTGGACCGGCCTCGCCCTGGAGCGCCTGCCGGATGAGGAGCGCGGCACGGCGCGCGAGATGGAGCTGCGCACGGGCTTCGCCATGCCCCTCCTCTTCACCCGCGGCAATCTGGAGGAGGTCCGGCTGGCGCTGGAGCGCGCGCTGGGGCTGGCGGAGGAGCTGGGCGCGGTGGCCCACCAGGCCCGCATCCTGGACGGCCTTTTCACCTACCACCTGCGCGGCGGGCATTTCCGCGCGATGTTCGACACGGCGCGCCGCGCCGAGGCGCTGACCCGGAGCATCACCCTGCCGAATTACGGCGGGTCGGACTGGATGATGGGCGTGTCCCACTACTTCGCGGGGAACCTGCCGGAGACGCGCCGCTACCTGGTGCGCGCTATGGCCACGCTGCCCCGCAAGCGGCCGGTAGACGTGCTGCGCATCGGCGTGGACCAGCGGGTGAACGCCGCCAACGCCCTGGCCCGCGCCCTGTGGATGCAGGGCATGGCGGATCAGGCACGGGAGGTGGCGGCCCGCAACGTGGAGGAGACGGAGGCGCTCGGCGATCCCGTCACCCTCGCCGTCGCGCTGATGTGGACCCTGCCGATCGCCCTCTGGACCGGCGAGCTGGAGGTGGCGGAGCGCCGGCTGGCGCGGCTGGAGGAGTGCACCGCGCGCGGCGGCCTCTCCCCTTCCCGCCTCGTCGGGCAGGCGCATCGCGGCGCGGTCCTCATGCGCCGGGGCCGGCCGGAGGAGGGAATTCCCCTGCTGGAGGAGAGCCTCTCCGCCCTGCGCGGCATCAACAGCCGCCTGCTGGAGGTGGTGCTGATGATCCACCTCTCCGAAGCCTATGCGGCGGCCGGGCGGCACGGGGAGGCGCTGGCGGAGGTGGAGGGCGCCATCCTCCGCTCCCACGAAACGGCGGAGCTGGTGAACCTGCCGCATCTGCTGCACCTCCGCGCGCTCTATAGCTGGCATGGGCACGGCGACCCCGCGCGCTTCGCGGCGGGGCTGGAGGAGGCGCTGGCCTGCGCCCGCGGCAACGGCGCACTGGCCTATGAGCTGCGGATCCTGATGAGCATGGCGGGGCTGCGGGAGGACGACGCGGTCCGGGCCCGCGGCCTGGAGGGGCTGCGCGAGGCCTATGGCCGTTTCGAGGAGGGCTTCGATACGCCCGACCTGCGGGAAGCCGGGCGCGTGCTGGAAGGCTGAGCGCCGGATTGGCGGATCGTCCCGCCGCGCCGCGGGGCAGTCCTGCAAGCCCTTCCAACGCCCCAGGCGCAGCCTGTCCGTCCCCTGCCGCACGATTGCACGCGGGGGCAGCCAGGACATCGCCATGCCGCCGGACGCGAACACGCCAAGCCACTTCGCGGGCGATCTTGCCCCGCCCGCGCCGCGCACCCCCGGCTCCGGCATGGCGCCCGTGCTTTGGCTGGCCCTCGGCACCTTCGCCATCGGGACCGAGAGCTTCATGATCGCGCCGCTGCTGCCGGACATGGCCGCCGACCTCGCTGTGAGCCCTGGCGCCGTCGGGCTTCTCGTCACGGCCTTCACCCTGACCTACGCGCTGACCTCCCCGGTGCTGACGATGCTCACCGGCCGGCTGGACCGGCGCCGGCTGCTGGCGCTCTCCATGGCCGTCTTCGCCGCGGCCAACGCGGTGGCGGCGCTCTCCTCCCACTACCTCGGCCTGCTGGGCGCGCGGGTCCTCCTGGCCGTGGCGGCGGGCCTCTACGCGCCCAATGCCAGCGCGCTTGCCGGAACCCTCGTGCCGCCGGCCCTGCGCGGGCGCGCCCTGGCGGTCGTCAACGGCGGCACCACGGTCGCCATCGCGCTCGGCGTGCCCATCGGGTCGGTGGTGGGGTACGGGCTCGGCTGGCGCATGACCTTCGTCGCGGTCGGGGTTCTCGCCGCGCTGGCGGTGGCCGGCGTACTGGTGGGCCTGCCGCGCGGGCTGGGCGCCGGGGCGCGCGCGGCGGGGATCGGGGAGCGGCTGGGGGTGCTGCGGCGCCCGGCGATCGGGCCGAGCCTGCTGGTGACGCTGTTCTGGGCGATGGGCGCCTACACCGTCTATACCTACCTGGCGCCGATCGCCGGGGCGACGACCGACCTGCCGGCCGCCTGGGTTCCCGCCCTCGTCCTTCTCTGGGGCGTCTCGGCCGGGGTGGGGCTGATGCTGGGTGGGATGGGGAACGACAGCCTGGGCGCGGACGCGGTGGTGCTGCCCAGCCTTGCCGTGCTCGCCGCCGCCTTCGCGGCCCTCTCGGCCTGCGCCGCCTGGCTGAGCCCCTCGGCCGCAACCCCGGTGGTGATCCCCGTGGTGGTCCTCTGGGGCATCTCCGTCTGGTCCTTCTTCCCCGCGCAGCAGGCGAAGCTGATCCGGCTGGCGGGGGCTGAGGCGGCCCCGGTGGTGCTCTCCCTCAACGCCTCCTCCATGTTCCTGGGCTTTTCCGTGGGCGCCGCGCTCGGCGGCGCCACCCTGTCGCGGGTCTCGGCCGGGGCCATCGGCTGGGCCGGGGCGGCGTGCGAGTGCGTTGCCCTCCTCCTCGCGCTGTGCATTCTCCCGCGCGGCCCGGCGCGCCGCCCGGGCTCGTAACGATGCGGAGTGACTGACGCTTGACGGCGGCCGACGAGCCCCTCGCCTTCGGCGATTTCCTGTTCCACCCGGCCGCCCGGACGCTGCTGCTGAACGGCACGCCGGTGGCGCTGGGCGGGCCTGCACGCAGCCTTCTCGCGGCCCTGCTCGCGGAGCCGGGCCACGTCGTCAGCGCCACCGCGCTGATGGAGAGCGCCTGGCCCGGCGGTGCGCGCGGGGAGGCGAACCTGCGCGTGCAGATGACGGCGCTGCGCAAGGCGCTGGCGGCTGTGCCGGAAGGCCAGGGGGCGATCCTCAACATCCCCGGCCGCGGCTACCAGTTCACCCTGCCCGTGCGCCGCCTCTCCGCCCCGCCCGTGCTGGCCGGCCTGCCGGACGAGGAGTCCGGCCGCCCGCCGCCGCTGCTGACGCGGCTGATCGGACGGGAGAGGGAGCTGGCGCTGCTGGCGGAGCGGCTGGAGGACCGGCGGCTGGTGACGCTGGCCGGGATCGGCGGCATCGGCAAGACGAGCCTTGCCCTGGCCGCCGCCGGGGATTGGGCGGCCCGGCACGGAAGGCGCCTGCGCTTCCTCGACCTCACCGCCCTTTCCGATCCCGCGCTGCTGCCGGCGGCGGCGGGTGCCGCGCTCGGCCTCGGAACGCCCGGCCTGGATCCGGTGGAGGAGATCGGCGCCGCGCTCCGGGGCGAGACGATGCTGATCCTGGACAGCGCGGAGCACCTGGCCGAGGCCACGGCGCGCCTCTCCGAGCGGCTGCTGAAGCGCAGCCCGGCGCTGCGCCTGCTGGTGACCAGCCGGGAACCGCTGGGCGCCGCGGGCGAATGGCTGCACCGGCTGGCGCCCCTGGAGGTGCCGCCGGAGACGGAGCCGCGGGACGCGGCGGAGGTGATGGCCTACCCCGCCGCCCAGCTCTTCGTAGAGCGCGCCTCGGCCCGGCTGGGCGGGTTCAGCCCGAAGGATTCCGACGCCGCCGGGCTGGCCCTGCTCTGCCGGAAGCTGGACGGGCTGCCGCTCGCCATCACCCTCGCGGCATCGCGCATCGATATGTTCGGCATCGCCGGGCTGGCGGCAGGGATGGCGGACCTGCTGGCCGCGCCGGGCCCTTCACGCCGCAGCACGCCGGGGCGGCACCGCACGATGCGGGCGACGCTGGATTGGAGCCACGATGCCCTTTCCCCGGCGGACCAGTGCCTGCTGCGGCGCCTGTCCGTCTTTCGCGGCCCGTTCTCCATCACATCCGCCCTCACCGTGATGGGGGAGGACCTTTCCTTCGACGCCGGCCGCGCGCTCCTCCGCCTGGAGACGAAGTCGCTGCTGCACCGTGTGGAGGGCGGCGAAGATGATGAAGGGCCGTTGCGGCGCCTGCTGGCGACGACACGGGCCTATGCCGCCGAGAAGCTGGAGGCCAGCGGCGAGGCCCCGGCCCTGCACCGCCTCCACGCCCTGCACGTGCTGGAGAGGGTGGGCGCGGCCGAGGCGACGCGCCCGGGCATGTCCTCCGCCGCCTGGCGCACGGCCCATGCCGGGCTGGCGGACGACCTGCGCGCCGCGGTGGACTGGGCTTTCGGGCCGGAGGGGGAGGTGGAGATCGGCCTGCGTCTCCTCGCCGGCTCCGGCCCGCTCTGGCTGGAACTGAACCTGGCGGCCGAGTACCGCCACCGGCTGGAGCTGGCCCTCTCGCGCCTCGCCGCCTCCGGCCAGGGGGAGACCCTGGCCGCCCTGCGGCTGCATGTCGCCGCCGGCATGACGATTCTGCGGAACACCGGGGAGGTGGCGTTGGTCGCAGAGCCGCTGCGCCGGGCCATCGAGATCGCCGACCGGATCGGCGAGGCCGGCGCGGCGATCCGCGCCGTGGGCGGTCTGTGGATGGCCTGCATCATGGCGGGCGACGCCGCCGGCGCCGCCCGCCTCTCGGCGGAGATGGACGCCCGCATCCCGCCCGGGACGCCGCCCGATTCCGACCTGCGGCAGGCGCATCACCGGGTGGCCGGGCTGACGCTGCACTATGCCGGCGACCAGGGGGAGGCACGGCGGCACGCCGACCTGGCCATGCGCCATCTGCGGGGGAGGCTGGACACCAGCCCCTACGGCCTGATGATCGACCAGGCCGCCGCGGTGCACGTGCTGGACGCGCGGCTGCTCTGGCTGGACGGCCGCTTCGACGGAGCCCGGGCGGCGGCGGAGGCGGCACTGGCGGCGGCGGAGGCGGCGGAGGACGCGCTCTCGCTCTGCTATGCCCTGACCCAGGCCGGGATTCCCGTTGCCGTCTGGACGGGCGATCCGGAGGCGCCAGCGCGAGTGGAGCGGCTGGCGGCCACCGCCCAGCGCCACCGCATGCCCTATTGGCACGGCTGGTCGCGATGCTTCGCGAGCCTCTTTGTCCGGCCCGGCGAGGCCCCCGGCCTGCCGCGAGAGCTGGAGCTGACGCCCTATCACCTCGAGGTCGTGGCCACGATGAACCCGGCCCTGGCCGATAGCGCCACCATCGCGCGGGCCGAGGCGGGGCAGGCCGCCTGGTGCGCGCCGGAATTGCTGCGTGCGAAGGCCGAGAACCTCCTCCGCCGCGCCGGCAGCGAGCCGGGGGCCATGAGGGCCGCGGAGCGCGTGCTGCGCGAGGCGCTGGCCCTGGCGGAGCGGCAGGCGCTGCGCGCCTGGGCGCTCCGCAGCGCCACCAGCCTCGCCAGGCTCTGGCGAGGCCAGGGGGAGCACGGCCGGGCAGAGGACCTGCTGGCGCCCCTCCTCGTCACCTTTGACGAGGGCCGCGACATGCCGGACCTGGTGGCAGCCCGGAGGGCGCTGGAAGCGGCCTAGAGCCGATCCCGTTCCGGTGGAATCATCGGAACGGGTGAATTGGTTCTACAAACAACAGGCTAGATCGGTTGAAGTGAGCGAAGGCGAACGGAAACTGCTCTAGCCGATCGACAGCCCGATCTTCCGGACGAAGGGCGACCAAGCCGCCGCCTCGGTCCTGATCTTCTCCCCGACCTGCGCCGGGTTGCCGATCAGCGGAGTGATCTGGAGATCGGCCATCCGGGCCTGCATGCCCGGGGACGCGACCGCGGCGCCGATCGCGGCGCTGAGCCGAGCCGTGATTTCTTCCGGCATGCCGGCCGGGCCAACCACCGCGTACCACACGGGCACGAGCGGGCAGTCCAGCCCGGCCTCGCGCAGGGTGGGTATGCCGGGCAGCGCGGGCACCCGCCCTGGCGCCAGCGCCGCGACCGCCACCAGTTCCCCGGCGCGCACGGAGGGCAGGCTGCTGCTGACGGGACCGGTCGCGAGGTCGATGGCGCCGGACAGCAGTTCCGGCAGGGGCGAGCGCGTCGGGAAGGGCACGTGGGTCAGGCGGATGCCGGCCACGTCGCACAGCATCTCCATCGCCAGGTGGGTCGAGTGCCCGTAGCCGCCGCTGGCGAAGGTCAGCGCCTCCGGCCGTGCGCGCGCCTTCTCCAGCAGGTCCGCGACGGTCGCGATACCGCTGCGCCGGCTGGCGACCAGGAACATCGGGGAATTGGCGACGAGGCCGATCGCGCTGAAGTCGCGCAAGGGATCGTAGGGCGGCTTCGCGTAGAGCGCGGGGTTGTAGGTCAGGACGGAACCGCCGCCGAGCATCAGCACTCCTCCGTCCGGCTGCTGCTGCCTCAGCGCGTTCACCGCAACGATGCCGTTTCCACCCGGGCGCGGCTCAGCGACGACGGCACGGCCGAGCTGCCGCCCCATCTCCTCGGCCAGGATGCGCGCGACGAGGTCGGGCTGGGTGCTCGGCGCTCCGGGAACCAGGATGCGGATCGGGTGGTCAGACGTCTGCGCCCTCGCCGGGACGAGGCGGGCGAGGGTTCCGCCGATCACGGCCGCACCGAGGGTTCGCCGTCCGATTCCGCTTCTCACGCCAGCCTCACTCGAAAGGATGCGCCTCATCCCGCCCGCAGCGTCGCCATGGAGAGCATCCGGTGCGCTGCAACGAGGTCGGGCGTATCAAATCCTTCGGTGAAGCGCGACAGCAGCCCCTCCAGCGCCCGCACGGAGCCGGCGTTGCAGCCCAGGAGCCGGGCGCGGCTCATCGCGATCCGCAGTTGCCAAGCGAGGGCGCCCTGCCGGTCCGCGATCCGATCGGCCCGGTCCAGGAGTGCGGCGGCGCTCGCGGGATCCCGTGCCGCCAGCCGCTCCGCCTCCAGGCGGAACACCTCCGGCAGGCCCCAGAAGACCTCTCCCCCCTCGAACCGCGCGAAGCCCTGCGACGTCGCGTGGCCGAGGCCGAGCGTCGCGATCAGCTCCACCTGCCCGTTGTTCCAGGGTGTGCCGCGCAGAAAGGCATCCCCGTCCTCTGGCGCCTCCCCCAGCGCGACCGCCGCGGCGCGGCGGTAGACCTGGCCGTAGCGCAGCCAGTAAGGCAGCGCGTTGTCGCCTGCGGTGGAGAGCATCAGCTCGGCCGCGTCCCGGGCTTCCTCCGGCGTGCCGGTCACGCGGGCGATGAAGCAATGGCCGAGGTTGAGCGTGAAGAGGATCGAGAGGGCGTGGCCGCTCTTCAGCCCCTCCTCCAGGCTGTCTCGCGCGGCCGCCCGCGCCTGGTCGGCGTGACCCTGCAGCCAGAGCACGCGCGAGAGGCCGCCGAGGATGGCGACGCGATGCTCGAACTGATAGCCGCCGAGCACATTGCCGCCCTGCGGCGGCGGGCGCCTCAGCGCCTGCTCGGCCAGTTCGCGCGCCGGGCGCAGCTCGCCCATGTGGTGCAGCGACATGGCCGGTATCCGGTCCCGCACGTGCAGCGGGTCCTCCTCCGGCGGGGTGCAGGCGCTGAAGGCCTGGGCATAAGTCAGGCTCTCGGCGTAGTGGCCGAGGCCAAAGGCGTGCAGCCACAGCCCCCAAAGGCTGCGCCGCTTGGCCGCCACGTCGCCCAGCGCCTCGGCCAGGGCGAGGGCACGGGAGTAGGCGCCGAACACAGCGGGCGTCGCCCCATCCGTGTTGTAGATCGCGCTGCCGAGGGTGAGCAGCAGGCCCATCTCGGCGGCTTGGTGCTGATCGGGCGCGGCGGAGATAGCGTCCAGCGCGCGCCCGGCCTGGCGGCGGAACTCCCCGGCCATGGAGAGCTGGAGGTAGAAGGGCCCCGCGGCAGTGGCGAGCGAGAGGCCGAGCCCGAGATCGCCCGAGGATGAGAAGGCCCAGTCCAGCGCGCCGCGCACGTCGTCCAGAAGGCGTCGGTTCGCCGCCTGCCGCTGCTCCGCCTGCAGGGCACTCGGTGTGGCCAGTTCGGCGAGCCGCGCGAGGACGCGCACCGCGTGGCGGCGGGAGAGCCGGGCGGAAAGCGCCGTGCCGGCCAGCTTGCCCTGCGCGTAGTGCCGCATGGTGTCGAGCAGGCGGTACCAGGGCTGATCACCGCTGAGATCCGCGACGACGAGGGACTTGTCGATCAGCTCCGCCAGGCCAGCGACCGCCGCGGCGTCGCTGAGGCGCAGCCCCTCCACCGCCTCGTCCTCCCGGTCCGCGGCGACGACGCCCACCGCCTCCAGCGAGAAGGCGCCGCAGAAGATTCCCAGGCGGTCCAGCAGCGCGCGCTCTGACGGGGGCAGCAGGCCGTAGCTCCAGTCCAGCGTCGCGGTCAGCGTGCGGTGCCGCGCCTGCGCGGGGCCGGACCCTTCCAGCGGCGTGGAGAGCGCCTCGTCCAGGTGCGAGAGGAGCGCGGAGAGACCCAGCCCGCCCAGCCGGGCCGCGGCCAGCTCGATGGCGAGCGGAAGCCCGTCCAGCGCGCGGCAGAGCCGGGCCGCGAGCGGCGCCTCGGCCTCGGACAGCATGTAGGGCGGGTCGTTGCTCGCCGCGCGCTCCACAAGGAGGCGCATGGCCGGGAAGCGCATGGCGCCCGCCGGGTCACGCTCCGCCTCTCCGGCCGGCGGCAGGCCCAGCGGCAGCAGGCGGTAGAGGTGCTCGCCCTCAGCGCGCAGCGGCTCCCTGCTGGTGACGAGGATGCACAGATCCGGCGCGCCGGCCTGCAGCTCCTCCACCAGCACGGCGGCGGCGTCCACCACGTGCTCGAGGTTGTCGAGGATCAGGAGCAGCGCGCGATCGCGCAGCGCCGCCGCCAGCTCCGCGGCGGAAGCGGCGTCGGCGAGGCGTAGCCCGAGCGCCGCCGCCACGCGGCTGGTGAGGAGCGAGGCGTCCTGCAGCGGCGAGACGTCGACGAAGTGTACGCCCTGCGGAAAGCGGCTGGCGACGGCCTGCGCCGTAGCAAGGGCCAGGCTGGTCTTGCCGATGCCGCCGGGCCCGATGACGGTGGTGAGCCGGTGCCGGGCGAGGGATTCGGAGAGGTGGGCGAGCGCCTCCTCGCGCCCCAGCAGCGCCGCGGCCGCGCCGGGCAGCGAAGCGCCGGCCGCCTCGCTGCACCGGCGCACCGGCGTGGAGAGCGCGTAGCCGGCGCCCGGATGGTTGACGATGCCGTGGCCTTCCCCGAGCGCCTTTCGCAGCCCGGAGACGTGGACGCGGATGTTCGCGTCCTCCACGAAGATCCCCGGCCAGACGCGAGCCATGATCTCCGCGTTGCCGACCGTCTCCGGCGCGTGCTCCGCCAACAGGGCGAGGATGGCCAGGGCGCGGGCGCCGAGTGCCAGCGGATGCCCGTTCTTGGTCAGGAGCTGCTGCGCGGGATCGAGCCGGAAGGGACCGAAGGCGAAACTCTCTCGTGCCATGCCGCCGAAGCCCTCCGACCCCGGGAGGAAACGGCACACCGCCCCCGGCGCGAGGTCATCACTCGATCAGGTCCGTCGCATTTAGCACCCGCGAAAAGGCCGTGGCAAACCGCCACGGGCATGGCAGCCCCTAGTCCAGCGGCCGGCAGGGCAGCGCCACCGTCACCGTGGTGCCCTGGCCCGGAGCGCTGCGGAACCAGGCATCCCCCCCATTCCTCCGCGCGAACTCCCGCACGGCGAAGAGGCCTATTCCCGACCCACCGGCACCCTTCGTCGTGAAGTAGCGCTCGAAGGCCTTCTCCTGCACAACTTCCGGCATACCGCACCCTTCGTCCACGACAGAAATGACGGCCACGTTCTCGGTCGGCCAGGAGGGCGAGGGGGCGGGCACGACCTCGCTGCGGAGCGTCAGGGTGCCCGTGCCGGACATGGCATCTCGCGCGTTCGCGGCGAGGTTCAGCAGCCCCTGCTCCAGCTCGTGCGGGCAGCACTCCACCACCAGAGGTTCCTCGTGCAGCTCCTGCCGCAGCCCGATCCGGGTGCCGAGGATCCAGCGCAGCATGGGCACGGAGCCGCGCAGCGCCGCGCCGAGCTCGAAGCGCGTGGCCGTGCCCCCGCTGGCCGTACCGTAGGAGAGCAGGCGGCGCGAGAGGAAGGCGGCGCGCTGGGCGGCCGAGAGGCCCTGGGCGAAGAGGTCCTTCACGTCCTGCGCCGGCACCGGGTCCAGCTGGCCCTCGATCACGCGGAGCGCGCTGACGACCACCTGGAGGAGGTTGTTGAAGTCGTGCACCGCCGCGGCCGTCATCTCGCCCAGCGCGGCCAGGCGCTGCAGGTCGCCGTGCAGCACGTCCCGTTCCCGCCCCTGCGCGGCACGGGGCATGGATGACTCGATCAACGGAACCTCCTGTATCGGCCGGTCGGAGTAGGAGGGTGGCAGGGCGAGGACCCACATGGCCTGCCCTAGCCCACCGCCAGCGCGGCGTTCCCGTCCAGGATCCCGCGGGACGGCGTGCTGCCGCGCCCGACCTGCGCGCGCCGGCGCCACGCGGAAGGCGTCATCCCCGCGTGGCGGCGGAAGAGGCGGGAAAGATGCGCCTGGTCCGACAGCCCGCAGGCCACCGCGATCTGCGCCAGCGGCTCGTCGGTGTCCTGCATCAGCGCTTTCGCGCGGGCGATGCGCCGCTCCATGACGTAGGCGTGCGGCGAGCAGCCGAAGGAGGCGCTGAAGGCACGGGAGAAGAAGCTGCGGCTCAACCGCGCCGCGGCGGCCATGTCGATCACGGAGAGGCTCTCATGCACCCGCTCCTCCACCAGGTCGCGCACGCGCTTTTGCTGCCACGGCGCCAGCCCCGCGCAGCCGCGGCGCGGCGTGGGAAGCGGCCGCGGCTCCGGCTCGGTGCGCAGCATGGCCGAGACCATGGCGTTGGCCCGCATCAGCACGGATTGCAGCGTCCGCGCATCGGCGGCGGCGTGGCCCTCCGGCGCGTCCAGCAGCGCGGCCAGCCGCTCGATATGGCTGGCGGGGATGAGGTGACCGGCGGCGGCCGGGTTGGCGAAGCTCGTCTGCATGGGGTGCGGCCCTTTCCTGTCCGGGCCCGCCCCTTGCCGTCCTCGGCGCGGTGCGTCCCGTGCCAGCCTCATGCCCTCGGCGCCGCGGGGGGCGTGAGTAAAGCGGTGTTAAAACTCCCGCCCCCCGTTTTTGCACCCGCCTTTTCGGCCCGCCCCGGGCGGGAAAGCGTCCGCGCGTTGAAGGAAGCGAAAACGACAAGTCCGCCAGGGGGAACGGGGCCTAGGGTCCGGGCCCTGTCGCCGCTTCCCGCCAGCGCGCCACGCACGGCGCAGGACGCCGAAGCACCACCCCAGGAGGCCGCATGATCGAGCTGACCATCAACGGCACGACCCGCCAAATCGATGTCGAGGGCGATACGCCCCTCCTCTGGGTGCTGCGCGACACGCTCGGCATGACCGGCACGAAGTACGGCTGCGGCATCGCCCAGTGCGGCGCCTGCTCCGTGCTGCTGGACGGGCAGGCCACGCGCTCCTGCGTCACCCCCGTGGAGAGCGCGGTGGGGGCGCAGATCACCACCATCGAGGCGATCGAGACGCTGCCAGTGGGCAAGAAGGTCGTGGCGGCCTGGGTGGGCGGGGAGGTGCCGCAATGCGGCTACTGCCAGTCCGGCCAGGTGATCGCCGCCACCGCGCTGCTGCAGCAGACGCCGAAGCCGACGGATGAGGACATCGCCGCCGCGATGACGAACCTTTGCCGCTGCGGCACCTACAACAACATCGCGGACGCCGTCCGCCACGCCGCCTCGGCGGCCTGAGGAGGGGACGAGGATGGACGGCATGATCCCACCTTTCGCGCGCGCGGCTGCGGGCCCGCGCCTCTCCCGGCGCGGCCTCGGCGCGGCGCTCGGAGCCCTGGTCCTCGGGGCCTCGCTGCCCCGGAGGATGGCCCATGCGGAGGGTGCCGCCCCGCCGCCCCCGGGCACGCGCGTCAGCGCCTTCCTGGAGATCCACCCGGACGGGCGCTTCCGCCTGCTCTCCCCCTTCGTGGAGGGCGGGCAGGGTATCGCCACTACCATGGCGCAGATCATGGGGGAGGAACTGGACGTCGATCCCGCCCGCTTCGAGGTGGAGTGCGCGCCGCCCGGGCTCGACTACGCGGTGGTGGACGGGATGCGGATGACGGGCGGCTCCTCCTCCACCCGATCCTCCTACGCGATCATGCGCCGGCTGGGGGCGACCGCGCGGGACATGCTGCTGCGCGCTGCCGCCACGCGCTGGAAGGTGCGGCCGGAGCAGTTGGTGACCGAGAACGGGCAGGTGCTGCACCGGCAGAGCGGCCGCCGCCTGACCTACGCCGCCCTGGCCGGCGAGGCGATGGCGCTGCCCCCGGCCGAGACCGTGCGGCTGCGCGACCCCAGGACCTTCCGCTACATCGGCAAGCCCTTCGCCCGGCTGGACATGCGGGACAAGTCCACGGGCCGCGCCGCCTACAGCATCGACACGCGCGTGGACGGCATGCTGCAGGCCGCCGTGCAGCACGCGCCGCGCATCGGCGCGGAGGCGGGCGACTTCCTGAACGAGGCGGAGGTGCGCGCCATGCCCGGCGTCCACTCCATCCACCGGCTCAAGGACGCGGTGGCGGTGGTCGCCGACAGCTGGTGGCGCGCCCGCCGCGCGGTGGAGACGCTGAAGGTGGATTGGAAGCCCGGTCAGGGCGGGCTGCCCGAGGACTTCTCCTCCGCCGGCATGCTGGCCGCGCTGAAGGCGGAGCGCGGCACGGGCGCCGTGGCGGAGGAGAAGGGCGACACGGAGGCGGCGCTGCGCGGCGCGGCGAAGGTGATCGAGGCGGAGTACGACGCGCCCTACCTCTCCCATGCCCAGTTGGAGCCGCCCTCTGCCCTCGCGCGCTTCAACGCGGACGGCACGCTGGACCTCTGGCTGCCGAACCAGATGCCGGAGCTGTTCCAGGGAGCGGCGGCGCAGGTGGCGGGGCTGAAGCCGGAGGAGGTGCGGCTGCACTCCCCCATGCTGGGCGGCTTCTTCGGCCGCCACTTCCTCTACGACTTCGCCAATCCCTTCCAGCAGGCCATCCAGCTCGCCCAGGCGGTGCAGCGCCCGGTGAAGGTCATTTGGAGCCGCGAGGAGGAGTTCGCGCGCGACGCGGTGCGCCCCATGGGCTTCACACGCTTCAGGGCGGGGCTGGACGCGAACGGCATGCCCGTGGGCCTGCAGGCGGCGGTCGTCGGGGAAGGGCCGATCGGCCGCTACTTCGGCGCGGCCATGGGCAACCCGCCCGTCGATCCCTCCATGGTCGAGGGCATCGTGGAGCGCCCCTACGCCATCCCCAACAGGCGCATCGACTGCGTGAGGCACCCGCAACCCGCGGTGATCGCCTTCTGGCGCTCCGTCGGCCACTCCATGAACGAGTTCTTCTACGAATCCTTCCTGGACGAGATCGCGGCGGCCGGGGGCAAGGATCCCTTCGCGCTGCGGATGGAACTGCTGAAGGACAGCCCGCGCCAGCGCGACCTGCTGCGGGCCGTGGGCGACCTCTCCGGCGGCTGGAAGCGCGGCCCATACGAGGCGGAAGGCGGCAAGCGCGCGCGCGGCGTCGCCCTGGCCAGCGCCTTCAACACGGAGGTGGCGACGATCGCCGAGGTCTCCATCGCGGAGGGCGAGGTGCAGGTCCACGAGGTCTGGGTTGCCATCGACCCGGGCTCCATCGTGAACCCGGCCATCATCACGAACCAGGTGCAGTCGGCCGTGGCGCTCGGCCTTTCCTCCTCCCTGCTGGAGGAGGTGGTCTACGAGAAGGGCGCCCCGCAGGCCCGCAACTTCGACGCCTACCCCATCCTGAACCGCACCCGCATGCCGCGCGTGAGGGTGCGGATCATCGAGAGCGGCGCGCCCATGGGAGGAATCGGCGAGCCCGGCCTGCCGGGCGTGCCGCCCGCCGTCGCCAACGCGGTCGCGGCCCTCACCGGCCAGCGCGTCCGCAGCCTTCCCTTCTCCAAGACCCGCTTCGGAGCCGTTTGATGCGCCCACTCCTCCTGGCACTGGCTCTCGTCGCGCTGTCGGCGCCGGCCTTCGCCGCCGATGCCGACAAGGGCAAGACCCTGTTCCAGCGGCAATGCGCCGTCTGCCACCAGGTGGCGCAGCCCCGCAACGGCGTGGGGCCGCATCTGCAGGGGGTGGTGGGGCGGGCCGCCGCCTCCGTGCAGGGCTTCAGCTACTCGCCCGCGCTGAAGGGCGCCGGCCTCGATTGGACCCCGGAGCAGCTGGACGCCTACCTCGCCAACCCCACGGGCAAGGTGCCGGGCACCCGGATGGCGGTGCGCGTGGCGAACGAGTCCGACCGGGCCGACATCGTCGCTTTCCTGCAGGGCAGCGCCGCGCCCTGACGATCCCGGCTCCAGCCGGTCCCGCCGCCATCGGCCGGCGACGACGCCCGTGACGCCGGCGCGGGCCAACAAGGGAGAAAGCATGCCCCGCCGCAACAGAGCGGACAGGCCGGGAGCCGTTTCCGCCGTCAACCGGCGCGTGGAGGCCGGCGGACGGCAACTCGCCTACCGCTCCATCGGGGAGGGCACGCCCCTGCTGCTCTGCAGCCGCTTCCGCGGCACGATGGACAGCTGGGATCCGGCCTTCCTCGACGCGCTGGCGGGCCACGGAATCCGGGTGATCGTCTTCGACCCTAGCGGCATCGGCCTCTCGACCGGAGAGCGCAGCTACAACCCGCTGGAGATGGTGGAGGACCTGCGCGACCTGGCCGGGGCGCTGGAGCTCGGCCAGGTCGCGGTGGGTGGCTGGTCGCTCGGCGGCATGGTCGCCCAGGCTGCGCTGGCCCGCATTCCCGGCCTGCTCAGCCACGTGGTGCTGATCGGCACCGCCCCGCCGGGCCCGTGCGCGCGCCCAGCGGAGCAGCTCTACTACGACATCGCCACCATGCCCCGGTGCAGCCTGGAGGACGAGGCGGTCCTGTTCTTCGGGGGCCGGTCCGGGAAGGGCCTGGACGCGGCACGGCGATCGGCCGAGCGGATGGCGCTGCGCGAGGCCGGCCGCAGCGCCGAGGTCCCCTGGGAATGGGCGGCCGCACAGCTCGGTGACGCGCCGCGCCAGCCCCTGTTTCCATCGGACGCGGTCCTGGCGGCGCTCCGCAATACCAGAATCCCGGTTTTGCATATCGGCGGCGGTAACGACATCGGCCACCCCGTGGAGAACTGGTACGCGCTGAGCCGGCAACTGCCGACGCTGCAGGTCATCACCTTCCCCACCACCGGCAACGCGCCGCACCACCACTACCCTGAATCCGTGGCCGCCCACCTTGCTGTGTTCCTGCGCGGCGGGGGTGGGTAGCGCAGCCCCAGGGCGCTGCCGCGAGGCGAATCCTCCACGACACGCCGCGCCAAGCCGTGCTTCCCGAGCTGTCGCACGCTGAGCCCGCGGCGCGCCACCGCGTGATGGCGCCGGCCGCCTGAACCCGACATGATCCGAGGAGTGACACCATGAGGTTGACCGGCAATACCATCTTCATCACCGGCGCGACGTCCGGCATCGGGCGCGGCCTGGCCGAGGCTTTCCACCGGCTCGGCAACAAGGTGATCGTTGCGGGCCGGCGTCTTCCGCTGCTGCAGGAGGTGACCGCCGCCAATCCCGGCATGGCCGGGATGGAGCTGGACATCACCGACCCGGACAGCATCCAGGCCGTCGCGGACCGGCTGGCAGTGGAGTTCCCGGCGCTGAACGTGCTGGTCAACAACGCCGGCATCATGCCCTTCGACAACCCGGCCGGGCCGATCGATGACGCCGTGAGCCAGAAGGTCCTGGAGACGAACCTGCTGGGTCCGATCCGCATGACCTCCGCCCTGATCGAGGGACTGAAGCGGCAGCCGCGCGCCACCATCATCAACAACACCTCCGTGCTCGCGTACCTGCCGCTGGCGGGAAATGCGGTCTACTCGGCCAGCAAGGCGGCCCTGCACAGCTACACCCTATCCCAGCGCTTCATGCTGCGGGGCACCTCCGTGACGGTGCAGGAGATCGCGCCGCCCTGGGTGAACACCGATCTCATCGGCAAGAGCGACGACCCGCGCGCCATGCCGCTCGACGCCTTCATCGCGGAGACCATGCAGAAGCTGGCCGGCGACGAGGAAGAGATCGTGGTCGATGCCGTCCGGGCGATCCGCGACAACCCTGGTGCCGGCGAGCACAGGCTCGTCAACGAGTTCAACGCCGCCATGCTCGAGAAGCCGATCCCGGCCTGACGTCCGTTCCCATACCGGCTCGCGCAATTCGAGGGGGCGTGGCGGCCTTGGTCGCCACGCCCCCGTCGCCTTCTGCCCCGACGCGGATCAGCTCGCTTCCCGCGCCGGGCGCATGGGATTCCGAGCACCGGCGGGCGTCGCTGCCGCGGTGCTCGCAGGTTCAGGCACCTTGCCGAGGTCGCGCAGTGCCTTGTGGCAAAACTCCGGATTCCTCCCGGTTCGATGTAGCCGCTTCGGACGGACCGCCTAGGCCGCTGCCCGAACGGTGCGGATGAAGGTGCCGATATAGGCGGCCGCCGCCTCCGGGTACTGATGGTGGGGCGCGTGCCCGGCCCGTGGGTAGGTGAGCAGTTGCAACGTGGGGAGCTGGCTGTTCAGCGCGTACCAGTTCTCCACCGGAAAGGCGATGTCATGGTCCGCGCCGATGTGCAGGACCGGGACCTTCGTCGCCTTCAGCGCCGCCAGCACGGCGTCGGCAGGAAAGGGCGGGTTGCGCGGCCTGTCCCCGAGCTGGGCGGCCGCCCATTCGCCTGGCACCTCGGGGCTGCGGCCTTCCTGCCGGACGGAGAGGCGCTTCGCCGAGCGTTCCGCCGCGGCGCGGCTCTCGGCCGATGCCGGCTCGAAGAAGAGAATGGTGTCCTTGTCCAGCGAACTGCCGGGAATGCGCGCCGTGTCGATGAACAGCTGCTCCGGAAGCTTCACCACGGGGCCGGGCGGCGTGGTGCCGATGAGCACGGCGTGGGAGACGAGGTCGGGCCGCGTGGCCAGCAGCACCTGCGCCACGATGCCGCCCAGCGACCGGCCGCCGAGCACCACGCGCCCGAGGCCGAGCGCCCCGATCAGTGCCGCCGTGTCCTTGGCCAGGACGGCCGGGTTGTAGGTGCGCTCGCCGGCCGAGAGGCCGAGACCGGCGTAGTCGAAGGTGATGACGCGCAGTCCCTCGGCCACCAGCCCGTCGAGGAAGGCCGGATCCCAGGTGTCCATGGTTCCGCGGAAGCGCGTGCAGAGTACCAGCGGGGTGCCCTTACCGATGGAGCGGAAGGCAAGGCGACGCCCCTCTAGTTCCACGAACTGGTTCGGCGCCAGTGCAGCCGATTTTTGCAGCCGGTCGGCATTGCTATCCATCTTGATCTCCTGCGAGCGGAAGGCGACCGAAGGTCGCTTCGGAACTGCCCGTGCCGTCGCAGGGATGCTTGTCTGGCTGTGCCGCTTCCCCAGAAGCCCGCGCTGTTTGCCGGGCTGCTGGCGAGGATCTGCTTGCTGGCTCTCGGCTTTCCCACGGCAGAACACTTCGGGTGTTCCTGCCCAGTGGTTTCGCTTGCCCGGGCAGGGCCGATCCTGGGCGGGATTCTGGCCGGGCCGGATGATGGTGCCGGCCTGGCGGGCTCGCCTACTCGGCCGCGCGGGCCTGCGCGAAGCGGTTCTCCGGCCGGGGCAGGCCGAGGTGCTCGCGCAGGGTTGTGCCCTCATAGGCCTCGCGGAACAGGCCGCGCTCCCGAAGGATGGGCACGACGAGGTCCACGAAGGCGTCGAACTGGGTCGGGAAGAAGGGGGGCATGATATTGAAGCCGTCCGCCGCGCCGCCGGTGAACCATTCCTCCAGCGCGTCGGCGATCTGCACGGGCGTGCCCCAGACGATGCGGTGCCCGCGCGCGCCGGCGACGAGGTAGTAGAGGTCGCGCAGGGTCAGCCCCTCGCGGCGCGCAAGGTCGGTGAGGAGCTTGGCGCGGGAGCGGAGCTGGTCGGATTGCGGGAGGTCCGGCAGCGGCTCGTCGAGCGGGTAGCCGGACACGTCGTGGCCGAGGCGGTCGGAGAGGAGGGCCAGGGCGGCGGCGGGATCGATCCAGCCCTGGAGCTGGGCATAGAGGGCGCGCGCCTCCTCCTCCGTGCGGCCGATGACGGGGCAGACGCCGGGCATGATGTGCAGGTGGTCGGGGTTGCGGCCGTGGCGGACCATGCGGTCCTTCACGCCGCGGTAGAACGCCTGCCCCTCCTCCAGCGTCTGCTGCGCGGTGAAGACCACGTCGGCGGTGCGGGCGGCGAGCTCCTGGCCGGGCTCCGAGGAGCCGGCCTGGATCACGATCGGATGGCCTTGCGGCGGGCGGGAGACGTTGAGCGGCCCCTTCACCGAGAAGTAGCGGCCCTTGTGGTTCAGCGTGTGGAGCCTGGAGGGCTCGATGTAGCGGTTGTTCGCCTTGTCCTTGATGACGGCATTGTCCTCGAAGCTATCCCAGAGGCCGCGCACGACATCGAGGTACTCCTCGGCGATGGCGTAGCGTTCGTCATGCGCCGGGTGCTCGCCGCGGGTGAAGTTGGCGGCGGAGCGGGCATAGGAGGTGGTCACCGCATTCCAGGCCGCACGCCCGCCGCTGACATGGTCCAGCGAGGCGAAGACGCGCGCGGTATGGAAGGGCTCACCATAGGTGGTGGAAGCGGTGGCGGCGAGGCCAATGCGCGACGTCACCATTGCGAGCGAGGCGAGGAGCGTCAGCGGCTCCAGCCGCGCGATGGTGGAAGGGTGGGCCTCGGCGCTCGTGGTCAGGCCGTCCGCCAGGAAGAAGAGGTCGAAGGTGCCGCGCTCCGCCGTGCGGGCGACGTGCTGGATGAGGGGCAGATTCTCGCCGCCGGCCTGCGCGTCCGGGTGGCGCCAGCCCGCCACGTGGTGGCCCGCCATTTGCGCGAAGAGGCCGAGGCTCATCCGGCGCCCACGGGGCGCACCCTTCCTGCCGGCGCTGGGTTCGGTCGCCATGGCCATTCCTGTTCTCCGTGATCGCGGCGCGCCCTGGCGAGAGACACCCGGGACGAAGGAGCGTCAAGGCGCGCGGCGAGAGATGCCGGCCCCCTCCGATTCCGGCCGCGGGGCGGCGCACGCGACGGCTATCCTACGACGCCGCCCGGCGATGGAGGATTCATCCTTCCACATGCCCTTCCTTTGGTCAGCCATTCCATTTCGGGTACCCGGCGGGCCCCGTAGATTTCGGGCCGTGCAGATAACGGCCGCTCCGGGCCGGGAAGGGCGAGGCGGATGGTCGGCGGGACGAGGCTCATCACGGGACGGCGCGGGTTGGCGGCGTCGGTGCTGGCCGGCCTTACATCCGGCGGGGCGCGCGCGGATGAGGACTGGCCGCAGCGCCCGCTGCGCGTCGTGATCCCCTGGCCGCCCGGCGGGCAGGTGGACCGCTACGGGCGCCCGCTGGCGGACGCGCTGAGCCGCATCCTCGGCCAGCCCATCGTTATCGAGAACAAGGGCGGCGCGGGCGGGCTGATCGGCGCGGAGCAGGTCAGCCGCGCCCGGCCGGACGGCTACACCCTGCTGCTGGCCAACAACACCGCCATCGTCGGCAGCGTCGCCAACAACCCGGGCAATGCGCGCTTCGACACGTTGAAGGACTTCACGCCCATCGGGATCGTGCAGGAGAGCCCCGGCCTGTTCGTGGCCCACCCCTCCCTCGGGGCTGCCAACTTCGACGAGTTCGTCGCCATCGCCCGCAAGAGCCCGCATCCCATCCCCTTTGCTTCCTCCGGCCAGGGGGCGGCGGCCTCCATGGCGGCGGAGGCCATGCGTCGGCGTTACGGGCTGGAGTTCTTGGAGGTCGTCTATCAGGGCGGCGGGCCACGGATGGGTGCGCTGCTGTCGGGTGAGGTGAAGTTCACCATGTTCGACATCAATCTCGTGCGCGAGCACCTGGCGAGCGGGGCGGTCCGGGCCCTGATCGGAACAGGCCCGGCGCGCTTCGAGGAATTGCCGGAGGTCCCGAGCTTCGGCGACATTGGACTGACGGAGTTCGACTTCCGGAACTGGCAGGCGCTCCTCGCCCCCGCGGGCGTGCCCGGGCCGGTTCTCGAGCGCCTTCGCGGGGCCCTGGCTGAGGCCGCCCGCTCCCCCGCCTTCCTCCAGGTGGCGCAGGACGGCGGCACTGCCATTTTCCAGACCGGTGCCGAGGCCGAGGCGCGGATCGCGCGCGGGTTCCGGGACATTCGGGAGCTGCAGCGGAAGAACTGAGGGGAGCGGCCCGGGCGGACGGGACATTCGCATTCCCGGACCCGCACCGATCCAAGTCCGCTCCGTGGTCGGCGGCGCAGGCCCGCGACGATCCGCGTTCGCCGGGCAAGAATGCAGACGCTCAACTGCCGGAAAACTTACGCCCGTCGTCGTGACGGCCGCCGAGTTGGGAGCCTCCACTTTACGCTGAATGGTAACAACGCTGGAAAGCCGACTGTCCGAACAGTCGCGACAGACATTGACGCGCCTCTCGCACTTTACAAAGCAGGAAGTTCCGTGTGGAGATTGCACTTCCTTGTTTTGCATTTTTTCGTTTTCGGCTCTCTTACTTTGGTGGCGACATCTAAATGGGGAATTATTTCGAATACGAGCATTTCTTGACCTCGTCAGATTACCGGTCTTGTCAAGAGAATTCTGCCTGAATTCCGAAAGGCGGCAGCGCAAGACATGCAAGGCATGTGGGCTGTTCAGGATGGTGGGGTCCGATCCAGTCAGCTTTCAGTGGATCGCTTCAGAGTAGACGCTTTTCCGTTAGAGCATTATATCCGGCGCACCATCACGCTGCCGTGAGCTGGTGTTTGGCGGGCGTTGCGGCAGCCTTGGCGGTCGGCCGGGGCTTCTCTCGTCCGTGGGTGTCCGGAGCGCGTGGGTGAAGGGGCATCGCATGATCGACTTCGACGGCCAACGCGTCCTGTGCCTCGGCGACGTGATGCTGGACCGCTTCTACTACGGCCAGATCGACCGCCTCTCGCCGGAGGCGCCGGTTCCGGTGGTGCGGATGAAGGAGAACCGGGCGATGCTCGGCGGCGCCGGCAACGTGGCCCGCAACATCGCCTCACTCGGCGGCGAGGCCGTGCTGATGGGCATCGTCGGCGATGACGCCGCAGGGCGGGAGCTGGCCGCGCTGGTCGAGGCCACGCCCGGCATGGTGGACGCCAAGCGCGACGACGCCGCTTTCTACGCCGGCGCCTCCGCCCTCACCCCAACACCCAATCTGCCCGTTTGGCACCGCCGCAAGCGCCCCCGCGGCATAATCCTCGACCCGCTCTCCCCTTTGCCGGTGCAGGAGGAGGCAATCTTCACCATCGGTGATTGCGAGGCGGATATGTATGCTGGCTAGGCCGCGGCAGTTCCGGAATATGTGCTTCTTCCGGACGATCTAGCTGACGGCATCAGCAACTTTACCGCGTAGGCTTGGCGGTGGTTGCACTTGCACATTCCAGTGCTTGGTAAGTCTGGTTCAAAGGAGCAGGTTCCATTATCATTCTCCGCCGTCGTTTCTTGTCGCAAGGAGCCCTGCTCCTTGCTGGAGCAGGGCTCGCCGACAGAGCGGATGCACTTAGCGTCAGCTATTCGAACGTGGATTCTCTGACCTGGGATTTGATCCTGCGTAGTTCCTCCGCTCAAGCGTCTCCGACGCGGGAATGGGTGGAGATTGGACATGCGCGATCCGTACCGCGTTACATCCTGGCCGCCGTCATATTGAACCGGAACGATTTGGCGGCCCATGTCTTCGAGCAACTGGATCTCGTATTCCAAAATCGAGACGAACAAGACGGCTTCCCCTACCGGCAGAATGGCAGGTTCAACGAGCGACAGCGGGAGTTGGCTCGCTTGCTATCTGTCGCCTTCTTCATGGTGGAGCTGCTCCAGGCGCTGCACGCCGCTCGAGCCCTGCCTCGTCGTGATGGGTGGGCAGAGCGCCTTCAGCCCTATGTGGACCGGATGAGGCCGGAAGCTGGCATGGTAGTTCAGAAGCTCGACGACATCATGGTGGATAATCTACGTGCGGCCAATCGCCTGATGCTGCTTCTGCGCTTCGCCACTCTCGCTGAGGCGACTTATCAAGTCTCGTTAGAAAGCCCACGGGATGTCTATATCCGCGGCGCTGTTTCACTCATGACGAATGACGGCTACTTTCTGGAGAATGGCGGTGGTGATGTAAGCTACCAGGGAGCGGGGCTGTTATCCGCGCTGCTACTTCTGCTTGTTCGCCGCATTGAAGTAGTTGAAACAGTTACCCGCAAAGGCCTTGGCTGGCTTGAAGCACGGATCTCATCAGAGGGTCATTTGCAGATGGAAGGCAGCACCCGCACAGCCGGTCAGGACAGGCTTGCTGATGGGATGATCAAGCCGCCCAACATCCGCGAGATCGCGTCAGCCCTCTCGCTTGGCGCGACACTGATGAATGACCCATTGATGCAGCGGAAAGCTATGGCTGCGTGGTCCAGATATGCGGTGCGATAAGTCCGTTATGGCGGCACCGGCGAACGGGCGAGGAGCACTATTGTGACCATCTCTCAAATTTCAAGCCCGACTATTATAGCAGAGGTGGAGGATATTAGGGCAATCTTCTTGCCGGGTAAAGGTGACACGCTGTACGTTACTTTTTCGGAAATGTCGACGCGATTTTCTGCAAATCGCTTCTGGGGTGATAATCTTTTTCTCCAACATGGCCTGGCGGCATTGGGAATCGTTGCTAACGGACCAAATTGGTTTCCGCAAAACACAATGCTCAGAATGTTGGAAGCGGTTAGCCATAAGCTTCATGGTGGTGCGCATAGGCGAATTGTGACCTACGGCTTCAGCATGGGGGCTTATGCTGCACTAAAATATGGATCGAGGTTAGGCGCCGAAGTATGCGTGGCATTCTGCCCACAGATTTCCATCAACCCCGCAGAAGTCTCAAGTTTCGACAAGAGATTTTCCAGTCACTTCGACGCGGTGCGACATCAAGGGATGCGTATTTGCGCAGGCGACTTGGCAAGGAATAACTACATAATTTTTGACCCTCATCTGAGACAAGATGCGTCGCATGCTCGCCAGATATCTGCCTTGGGGAATACCACGTCTATACTGAGCCCGCTGAGCGGGCATCATTCCATCAGGATGATTAGCGGCACCGGCATAGCATTGCCATTTCTACAAACATTTGTCGGCGATGAGAAACGACCGGCCCTCGTCGCGCGCCGCATCCTACGGGAGGGCCGTCGGCGTTGGGACGGCTACTGGATGATGGTTGCGGATCATTTGGCTAAACGGGGATTGACGCGGGCATCTGTCAGCGCATCCAGAAAAGCCGCTGAGATCGCGCCTCACAATACTGATTGCTGGTTAACGCTCGCTGCCAGCTTGTTACACGCCAAAGAATTCGAGGAGGCGAAGGCGCTGGTAGCACGCCTCGAATCGCACCAAAAATACAGCAACAATCGTTGGTTCAACATAGCGCTTGCCTATCGTAGCGCTAGCATGCCTTCGGATGCAGCCCATGCTTTCCACCTTGAGTTAAGACGGCGGCCCAGGGACGTTAAGCTATTAACGCATTGCCTCTCCTCGATGCTGGATGCCAACCTTCACCAGAATAATGCTGAAAGGTTCGACGCTCTCACCAAGCAGCTGCTAGAGAACGACCTTAAGGAGCCAAATCATTGGGTGGCGGTTAGCAAACTGCTTCGCAAGGCAGGCCGAGTGCAATTCTCTGCCCAGGCTTTGGAAAAGGCCGCCGTAGCAATCGACCTTCCTTAAAATAGATTTTATGTTGCTCAACACCGAAAATTCATCACGCGTGCAAACACATTGGGCAGCATCAAGGTCCGATGCCCACCCGCGTGGTTGTCGTTTCCTGACGACAGCTCTGCGCAGACCCATTCCGTAGGCCGGGGATATTAGAATGCAGAATTTGAAGATCCTGCTGTGCGGCGGGCGGCGCCTCTCCGATGCGGTCTGGGCCATCAATCGCGGATTCGAGGCGTTGGGCTGCGAGACCCGCCATATCCCCACACGTCGTGCCGGAACGAAATACGAGCCGATCGAGAATATAGAAGCGACATTCGCAGACGTTGTGCAGGACTGGAAGCCTGATGTCCTTCTATGGGTGATGTGTAAGTTTGACTGCCCACCCGGCCTTATTGCCATGCTGCGAAAACTAAGGCCGGAAATGCGAACGGTGTTCCATAGCTTCGATGATCCACAGCAAATTGATGCCACCGGTACACCCTGGGCAGATGAGTACGAGTACGCCATCACCTGTTGCGTCGGCTCGATCGCCTGGTACGAGCAGAAGGGTATTCGTGCCATATGCCTCTATCCGCCCGCGGACCGTGAACTGCATGGCGGAGCCGAGCCGGCGAAGGAGCATATGTGCGACTTCTCCTTCGCTGCCACCAACGTGTATGCTCGCCAGCTGTATCCGAAGGTGCTGGTGGAGCGGGTTGATGTGGCCCGCATCGCGCACACACATGGCAAGCTACATTTGTACGGCCCTTGGGAAGGCACCCGCTCCACCTGGGGCAGCCCCGTGTTCGGAGCACCGGAATTAATTGAATGCGCCAAGGGCCGCAGGCCCTGGGAGGAGATGCCGAGGATCTATAAATCCTCTGCCATCAACATCAACAGTCACAACAGGCCCGAAGCCTACCAATACTTCAACGAGCGGGTTATCCATTCAGTTGCTTCAGGCGGCTTTATGTTGGTGGACCGGGTTGCGGGGCTTGAAGAAGTTTTCAAGCCTGGTGTGCATCTCGACACTTGGGAGACGCTGGAGGAGTTTGAGGACAAGCTTCAATACTGGCTGAAGCATCCAGAGCGGCGGGAGAAGGTAGCTCGTAGCGGGCAGCAGTTCATGCTCGAGCATTTTGACAGTGTTGCCCATAACCACAAACTGCTAGACTTCCTCGGCCTCGCGGACCGCGCTTCCGCTCCTGTCCCAGCCGCTCCAACTCCACCAACTGCTCCAGGCAAGAAGGTCGATGTTAGCGCCGACCCGCGTAGTCTGCTCAAATCGGCGGAAGCGGCCGCAAAGGCCGGGAAGCAGGAAGAAGCGGAAGCCATCGTCGGCCTGGTCAGGAGATCCAGCCTAGGGCCGCTGGAGCAAGCCCTCGGCGTCGCCCGCCTCCGCATGACAGGAAGGCAATTCGACGCTGCGAAGCGTGAAAGCTTGGCAGCTTTGAAGATGGCGGAACAGGCACGGCTGGAAAGCCTACGCCTGCTTGGCGCCGCCTGCACCGAACGGCGCGAGCACAAGGATGCGGCCCTTTATCTCCGCCTCGCTTACGAGCAGACCCGGCACGCGGGGGACGCCCAGAAGCTAGGTGCCGCCCTGGTGCGCGCCGGGGAAAGCGAGGCGGCGCTTCCGCTCTTGCAAGAGGCGCTGAGGGCAGGCCCAGCGAACGCCACGACCTATCACCACCTTGGCAATGCTTATTCCCACCTGCGCCGGTATGATGAAGCCATTGCTGCCTACCAGAATGCGCTGAAGCTGGACCCGCTTCGCACGGATTGCATACGGGAAACGGGATTGGCGTTTTTCCGAAGTGGTCGCTACGCTGAGTCCCTGCCATTCTCCGAGCGCATGCTGTTGCTCGATCCGAAGAAGGTCCGCAGCTATCTAGAACTAGCACGGGCGCAGGCAGCTGCTGGTAACCCTGAGGCCGCCGAGACTTGCCTGCGAAAGGGGGTGGAGGTCTGCGGCAGCGATCCAGACCTCAACATGGAACTCGGCCGGCTGAGTGCGCGGAAAGGCGATCGCCTTGCCGCGTTGGACCTGTTCAGGCAGGTCCTTGCCGCGCAGCCAGACAATCACAAGGCCGCCCTGGAGGTGATCCGGCAGGCGCTGAGCGCACGACAATTCGGGTTGGCGAAGGAAGTCGCCGATGCTCTTATCCTACGGCATCCCGACAATCCCGAAACGCTGTTCGAGTTCGGCCGTGTCTGCCTTGATACGGCTCAGCCTGACCGCGCCCGCGAAGCCTTCCAGGCCGCGCTCGCTGGCAAGCCAGAGCTGCATCAGGCTCACTACCGTCTCGCCCAGATCTCCCTTCGGGAGAACAATGTCGCCGCGGCCGTGGGATCGATGGACCACGCCATCGCGCTGGACCCTCAGCGTGTCAGCTACCGCATCGATCGCGCACGACTGCATCTCGCCCTGAACCACTTCGCGGCAGCTCGGGCGGATGCAGAAGCCGCCCTGGCGGTGGAGCCGAAGAACCCCAAGGCAGCGCAGATCGTCTCGCTCGTCCGCGACATGGCGGATGAGCAGCCGGTGGTCCGTATCGCCGCAGCCTTCCACGCCGAACCCGGCGATCTGCCAGGGCTCGCAGCCACCCTCGCCACCATTCCCGCTCCGCACGAGGCCTGGGTGTCCCCACTCGGCGATGACACGGCGGCTGCACCGGGCCTACGCCTTCTGCCCACCGGGCGGGATCTGCTGGAACCCGCCCTGGCGGAGGCTTCGGACGCGGATTGGATGCTGGTCGCCCCCGCCGCTTCCGCCCCGGCCGTCGCCGCCCGCCTGGCGGACCCCGCGCTGGAGGGGGCGCTGCGCTCGGTGGAGCGCATCTATGGACGAGCGGTCTTCACCGATGCCGCTGGCCTGCCGGTCCTTACCCTCCTGCGGCGCGAGCTGCTGAACCTCTTCGGTGATATGGCTGAAATCGAGCGCCGCCCCGTGCGCGCGCTGGTGGAGGAGCACGAGGAGGTGCTCCGCACCGTCACTCTTGCCCCGGATGGCGCGTTGCATCGCCTGCCCGCACCGAAGGGCCTGCAGGACGGGCATCGCGAAGGCGTTTTCCTCATCTCCCGCCATGGGTTCGAGCTTTATGGCGGCGGCGAGCAGTTCCTGCGCGGCATGGCCGGCATCTACCGCGGGGAGGGCTTCGAGCCGACCATCATTGGCATGCGCAACGACACACCGGGCGTGGTGGAAGGGGAGGAGAACGGCCAGCGCTTCGCTCAGCTCCGCCCGCTGCCGGGCGATATCTTCGCCTATACGCTGCGCAAGCGCCCGCGCCTGGTGCAGGTCCTCAGCGGCCTCGGCTACGAGGTCCTGACGCCACTAAAGTATCTGCATGTCGGCACCGTCTATGGCACCCATTACTGGCGCGACATGTTCGAGGAGATCGGCGGCTACCTCAACATCGACCAGACCGCCGTGCCCAAGCGCGAGTTCAACGCCATCCTGCAGCAGGCCACGGTCGTCTACTCTAACTCCCATTACACGGCGGAGATGAAGCGCAAGCATTTCGGCGTCAACACACCGCTGGTCTACTCGCTCACGGCCGATGCGGAGGTACCGCCGGTCACGGGGGGGGAGTACGCGCTGCTCGTGAATGCGCGGCCGGAGAAAGGCTTCGACCTGATCCTCGAAGTGGCGAAGCGCGTCCCTCACATCCCGTTCCTGGTGCTCGCCAGCCAGAGCCCGGTGGCCCAGGCCGAGGAGGCAGCCTCGCGCGCGGGCGTGACGAACATCACTGTCACCGGCAAGGTGTCCGACATGAGGGAGGCCTATGCTCGCGCCAAGGTGGTGCTGGTACCGAGCTATGCCTTCATCGAGACCTTCTCGCGCGTTGTGATCGAGGCGCACCGGCTGGGCCTGCCTGTGGTCGGCTCGGATCGCGGGAACGTTCCCTACTTGCTGGCGGAGGCTGGCACTGCCCTCCCGGAGGATGCGGAGGCATGGGCGGCGGAGCTGGATCGCCTTTTCACCGACCCTGCCTACTATGGCCAACGGGTGCGGCTCGCGCTCGAGAACTCGGAGCGCTACGCCTTCGCAGGCCAACCCGAGCGCATCCGGCGCATTGTGGACTTCAGTGCGAAGCGGATCCTGGTGGCCGTGGGCGCCGGACTGGGCAACATCGTCCAGACCTCTCCCCTGATCCGGCGTCTGGCTGAGCATTACGGCCGGCCCGTGGACGTGGTGGTGAAGGAGGACTTCAAGGGCTGCAGCGTGCTCGTTGCCGGCGCGCCCTGGGTCAATATGGTCTTCCCGCTGGACCGCAACGTGGTGCGGCGGGAATACGACCTCGTCTATGTCACCCATTCCTTCGGCGACATTATCCCATCCTTCAATGCCAACACGGTCATCGCCGCACGGCGTCACTTTGTCTTCCAGATGACGAAGGACATGCACGAGGCGGAGTTCAATCTCTTCTGCGCGGAGAAGCTGCTCGGCGTTCCCTTTGAGAAGGCGGATGCCGCGAAGTACTTCGTCGCCGATGCCCACCGGGCCACCATCCCGAACGGCCTTATCGGCATCCATTCCGGCGGCAAGGGTGGAGAGTGGGAGGAGGGAAGCTGGCTCAACAAGCGCTGGCCCTACTACAAGGATCTCGTGAAAGCCTTGCAGGTGCAGGGCTATAAGGTCGCGTCCTTCGGCGTGGGCTCTGAGTATGTGGAAGGCACGATCGACCTGACAGGGACGCCCCTTATGGAGTCTGTCCGCAACATCGCTGCCTGCTCCTACTTCATCGGCAACGATAGCGGGCTGATGCACATCGCGGACGGGCTGGGCGTACCACTGACGACGATCTTCGGCCCGACTTCTGTCGTGAAGAATGGCCCGCTGGCACCGACCAGCTCCGTCATCGAGCTCAAGAAAGATTGCGCCCCCTGCCAATTCGACGAGCGGTTCGCGACCTGTACCTGTATCGCAGCTGTGGGGTTAGGTCCCGTGCTGGAGCATGTGCTCCGCCACATGGCCAGGGCAGCCGGGCCGGCGGGAGAGCGCGCCTATACCGAGTTAGAAACCTTGCCTCTGCCTGTTTGATAAACATCGACCGCTGACTGCTCTGTCGCTGATGAAGTCGAGTTGCGAAGGGTTCGATCCCACAACACGTCCGTGCAGTGTTGGGGGCGACCCTTCACCCCGAAAGCCGCGCCTTTCACATTTCTCTTAAGTTCTCTTTTGGAGGCCAAGATGACTATTTATCCGGAGGGGCGCGCCAATAAGGAGGTTCATGTCGGCCCTGACGGCGAACTGTTCTTAGCCACCAACAACATACTTGAAATCGCGTTCGGGGAGGTGGCACCCCAGGAGCGCTATTTGGATGTTTTCAAGAGAAACATAGAGGCGAGGAGAGACTTCTGCACGGCTTTCGGGATCCGTTATCTCCATGTCGTCTCCCCGGACAAGCACAATGTTTACCGTCACAGCTTCGGAGATCGAATAAAGTTCTGCCTTGCGAATTTTTTCGGCGAAAGAACCCAAGTTGATTTCCTGTACCCCGCCGATCATTTAAGAAGTTTTCTGCCGAAGCGCGTTTACAAGCGCAATGACACTCATTGGACCAGTTTTGGGACGGCGCAGGTTTGCGCGCTCATGGCTAAACAAGTCGGATTGCCGGCTGAGCAGGTCGGCTTGGGGCTGGATGAAATGCTGGCCTCAATCCGCCCTGAAACTGTGGAGGAAGTTGGCGACCTCGCGTCGAAGATGACGGTACAGGAAGTCGAGCACATTCCCGTGGTGAACAGGGCGTGGGAAAGCCTCACACTCACGAACAACCTACAAGCGGGAAATGACGGAGCGGTTGTCCTGGTCCTCAGCAGGCATGCCCGCAGCCGCGGGCGCCTCATCATCTTCGGCGATTCATTTCTCAGAGACAGCCTCGATTTTCTTAGTGTCTATTTCCGTGAAGTGTTTTTTTGCCGGAGCAGGTTTCTCCACAAGGAGATCGTGGCCCAAGCACAACCGGACTATGTCATCACCGAAAATGCCGAGCGCTATCTCGGTTACGTCCAGCCGGATTCTGAGGCGCCGCCCTGCTTCATGATCGCTCCTCTTTTGGCGCGAGAGGTGGACTACAGCGTGGAAACGGCCGCCGCTTTGTCGAGCTTTCTCAATCCAGATTGCAAGCGCTTCAAAAATATTCTGCAGGAAAAGACGGGCTGGACGGCTTACGACGCGCAGGCAGGCGATGAAAACCACAAAAATATCGAAAGCCTGCCCGAGAAGATGCGGCTTTTTCGCTCCCTTCAGGAAAGCGGAAAACTTCGCGCAGTACTGAGCGCACTCGATCGCCAGGAGCCTGCATCACCTCTTGCCAGCAAACTGCACGACCTGCTCGGAGAGGCCGAGCCCGATCTTGATCCGGCGGAGAGCACGATCATCGCGGGCCTGGTCGATCAGGGAAAGGTTTGCTTCGATGTCGGCGCTGGCAGCGGAGCGTACAGCATTCTTCTCGGGCAGCGCGTCGGAGTTGAAGGTCAAGTATATGCCTTCGAGCCCGCGCCTCTCAACCGGGCCTATCTGCAACGGCGAATCAGCGACTTGAGGCTCAGCCAGATCACAGTCGAGCCGCTTCTAATTTCTAACCGGATGAGGGCGCTAACAGCACCCGGAATCGATGTGCCAGGGCAGGCCGCCGGAGTGCCTAGCGCATCTGATATCCAAGAGATGACGCTGGATCACTATGTCACCCAAACGAAGATGGCGAGAATCGATCTCGTCCGGCTCGGGGCCGGAACTCAAGCGGGAAGCGTGCTGCAAGGGTCGTTCAATCTCATTGCGAAGCACCGGCCTTACATCATCATGCAGGTAGCCTATGAAGCAGGTGCTGATCCCAAACAGCTTGAGAGATCACTGAACCTGCTCCGCATGGCCGGCTACACGCTTTGCGCGATCCGCTCCAAGCCGTGGCCGCACGTGAAGCTGTTCCCCAAACCCGATTACGGCCAGCCTTTCCGCACCACACTCTTCTGCTATCACGGCCCTCGCAACGACGCGCATTCGTGAGGAGCGGCGGAGCGCGAAGCTCTTCCGGAGCAGGTAGGCATTCAGCTGGATGTCGAATACGTGTAGGACTGCTCGCGACCAGCGGGGAAGGCTCCGCACAGGACCGGAGATTGCACAGTCCCCATGAGCCAGATGTCGACCAGGATTGCTGATCCAAAGGACATGCGAGCCTCTGTCCGCTTGGCCAGCCAGTTTATGGCCGAGAATAATTTCGACGCCGCGGACAGCATTCTTCGGGCTACCCTGCGCGAGAACGTCGGGGCTCCGCTGCCCCTTTTGCGGTTGGCCGAGGTTTGCTTACGGCAGGGTGCCATGGCCGAAGCTCAAAGCCTGCTTGATGGCCTGATCGCCGCGGATCCTGACAATGGCGAAGCGCATAATCTACTCGCCTCCGTGCATCAGCGCCTGGGAAGGTTGAAGGAGGCCGAGGTCTCGGCCAGCCGCGCGCTGGAACTGGAGCCCACCAATCCGGGCAGGCTGCGCCGCCTCAGCACCATCCTGCTAAGCCGGAACGAGACCGAGCAGGCGCTCACTCTCGCCCTGAAGGCGATTGAAGTGGACCCGCATTCCTCGTTCAACCACTTGCACATCGCCGGTGTGTACCAGCGCCTCGCTGATCTCGCGGCAGCTGAGGCCTCGGCAGAGCGGGCGCTGGAACTTGCGCCTCAGGACACGGCTGCCCTGCGTCGCTTGAGCGATGTCGTGGCACGCCGCGGCGACGACGCCCGGGCCCTCGATCTTGCGTCCCGGATGATCGCCGTCGAGCCCGACCGACTGCTGCATCGCCTCTTCCTGATTTCCCTGCACTTCCGTGCAGGCGATCTCACTGCGGCACAGGCAGCGGCTGGGCAGGCGCTGGAGCTGGAGCCGGGCAGCGCGCCGGTGCTCCGCTGGCTGGCCATGATCGCCATGCGCGCAGGGGACCACGAACTGGCTTTCGCGCGCGTCAAGGAGGCGGTCGCTGCCGATTTGAATGATACTGAGACGTACAGCCTGCTTGCGACGATGAACCTGCAGGCGGGCGATCTTCCGGCGGCGGAGACGGCGGCCTCTCGGGCGCTGGAACTGGCGCCCGAGAGCCTGCCCATGAAGCGCCGGCTAAGCGACGTTGTGGCGCAATCGGGCGATCTCGGCCGCGCCTTCGCCCTGTCGCAAGAGGTCCTAGCCGCCGACGAGACCTCTGCGAGCAGCCACTTTCACCTTTCAGGCTTGCACATGCGGGCGGGTGACCTGGACGGGGCGGCCGCGGCCGTATCCCGCACCCTTGATTTGGCGCCCCGGGACGTCGCTGCCCTGCGCCGTGGGGCCGACATCGCCATCCGGAAAGGCGACCTGCCCCGCGCGGCGGCCCTGGCCGAAGCAGTGATCGAGATCGATCCTACAGCGCCGGTCGGCTATCCGCTTCTCTGCACAGCCCACCTTCGTGCCAACAGGCTGGACGACGCCGCAGCCGTCATCGCCGGGGCGATGAATGTCGCTCCTCATGACGCGGGCGTGCTGCGCAGCGCGAGCGACATCGCAATGCGCCAGGGTGATCTGCCAAGAGCTCTTTCCCTCGCGCTGAAGGCCCTCCAAGTCGATCCGGGCTCTGCCTCGTACTCCCTCGTTTCCACCCTGCACCTCCGGCAGGGAGACCTCGATGCGGCAGAGGCCGCAGCCGTGAAGTGGTTCGGACTGGCGCCTTCCCTGCCGGCTCCCATGGTCCGGCAGGGCGAGATCGCGATGCATCGCGGTGATCTAGAGGACGCGGTGGACTGGACCCGCCGCGCGATCGAGGCGACGAAGGCCACGAAGTCCACGGATCTGTCCGCCTTCCGCCAGCTGGCTCGCCTCTATAGCAACCTGGGCGATCTCGATGCCGCAGAGGCGGTGCTGCAGGAAGGCCTGGATTACCGGCCCGATATGGATCTGATGTGCCGCATGGCGCAGAGCTTGCAGCGCGGTGAGCATCCGGCCGAGGCGATTGCCTGGTTTCGGAAGGCTGTTTCCCTTGAACCCGCGCTGACCCGGCCGCGGTTGATGCTGGCGGACGCGCTGCTTCGGCAGGGATTACTCGACGAGGCGGAGCAGGAGATCGAAGCGATCCGCAAGATCGAGCCGGACAGTCCCGAGTTGCAAAAGCTGCTAACTGGCCTGGCCACTCGGCGCCGACAGGCAGCCCGGCGCTAGCCGGCCCCGGCCTTTTCCCCCCACTGCCAAGGCGCGATGCCTGATTGCCGTCAGGCGTCGCGCCCCAAGACCCCCCTGAGAAGCCGATCCACGCTTCCGGGCAAAGCCGCCCTTTAGGCAGGGATCAGCGCGTCCTGCGCAGGAGCATCACACGAGGCTAACTGGGAACCGGCATCGCGCCATGGCATCCGGCCAATGATCGTCATCGGCCCCGGTAATTGGGCAGGCCAGGGCAAATCCATATATCCGGGGCCACCTCATCAATTCCGGCCGGTCGCGCCCGCCCCACTGGACCACGCCCACCATGAAGAAAATCGGTTTCCTCTCCTTCGGCCACTGGAACCCCTCCCCTCATTCCGGAACCCGCTCCGCCGCCGATGCCCTGCTTCAATCGGTCGAGCTCGCCATCGCGGCGGAGGAGCTGGGTGCGGACGGCGCTTATGTCCGCGTGCACCACTTCGCCCGCCAGCTCGCCGCCCCCTTCCCTCTCCTCGCCGCCATGGGCGCGCGGACCAACCGGATCGAGCTCGGCACCGCCGTGATCGACATGCGCTACGAGAACCCGCTCTACATGGCCGAGGATGCCGGCGCGGCTGACCTCATCAGCGGCGGGCGCCTCCAGCTCGGCCTGAGCCGCGGCTCACCGGAGCAGGTGGTCGATGGCTGGCGCCATTTCGGCTACGCGCCGGCCGAGGGCGAGACGGAGGCCGACATGGGCCGCCGCCACGCGCAGGTCTTCCTCGACGTGCTGGGTGGCAAGGGCTTCGCGCAGCCGAATCCACGCCCGATGTTCCCCAATCCGCCCGGCCTCCTGCGCCTGGAGCCCCACTCGGAAGGCCTGCGGGAGAGGATCTGGTGGGGTTCCGGCTCCAACGCCACCGCGGTCTGGGCGGCGCAGCAGGGCATGAACCTGCAGAGCTCCACCTTGAAGGACGACGAGACCGGCGAGCCCTTCCACATCCAGCAGGCCCGTCAGATCCGCGCCTACCATGAGGCCTGGAAGGAGGCCGGCCATGCCCGCATGCCGCGCGTCTCCGTCAGCCGCAGCATCTTCCCGCTGCTGGATGACCGCGACCGCGCCTATTTCGGCCGGAGCGGCAAGGAAGCGGACCAAGTCGGCTTCATCGACGAGAAGACCCGCGCCATCTTCGGCCGGGGCTATGCGGCCGAGCCCGAGGAACTGGTCCGGCAGCTCCGCGCCGACGAGGCGATCGCCGAGGCGGACACCCTGCTGCTGACGATCCCGAACCAGCTCGGCGTCGAGTACTGCGCCCACGTCATCGAGGGCATCCTGAAGCACGTCGCCCCGGCCCTGGGCTGGCGCTGACCGCGCGCCCGCCATCTCCCGGCAGCGGCCGCCGGGCGCCCGGAAACGGGCACCCGGCGGTGCGCGCCAAGCCTTAGCGGCTCGGCTTGTAGATGCGGTCGAAGGTGCCGCCGTCGGCGAAGTGGTCGCGCTGCGCCTTGGCCCAGCCACCAAACTCCCCGTCGATGGTCACCAGGTTCAGCTCGGGGAAGCGCACCGGCGCGGCGGAGAGCGCCGATGCCTCGCGCGGGCGATAGAAGTTCTTCGCCGCGATCTCCTGCCCTTCCGGGCTGTAGAGGTACTTCAGATAGGCCTCTGCCACCGCCCGCGTCCCGCGCCGGTCCACGTTGCGGTCCACCACCGCCACCGAGGGCTCCGCCAGGATGGAGAGGGAAGGCGCGACGATGTCGAACTGCCCCTCGCCGAACTCCTTCTGCGCGAGGTAAGCCTCGTTCTCCCAGGCCAGCAGCACGTCGCCCTGGCCGCGCTGGACGAAGCTGGTGGTCGATCCCCGCGCGCCCGTGTCCAGCACGGGCACCTGGCGCAGCAGCCTGGTCATATACGCCTCCGCCGAGGCGTCGGACCCGCCGGGCTGGCGCCGCGCCCAGGCCCAGGCCGCCAGGTAGTTCCAGCGCGCCCCGCCAGAGGTCTTCGGGTTGGGAGTGATGATGCTCACCCCCTCTTTCACCAGGTCGCCCCAGTCGCGCAGGCCTTTGGGGTTCCCCTTCCGGGTCAGGAAAACGATGGTGCTGGTATAGGGCGCGCTGTTGTGCGGCAGCCGCCCGATCCAGTCCTTCTCAATCAGCCCGCGTTCGGCGATGGCGTCCACGTCGTAGGCCAGCGCCAGCGTCACCACGTCGGCCTGCTGCCCATCGATCACGGTGCGCGCCTGCGCGCCCGATCCGCCATGGGAGGTGTTCACCCGCACGCGCTGCCCGCCGTTCTCCTTCGCCCATTGTGCGGCGAAGGCGGTGTTGAAGGCGCGGTACAGCTCCCGCGTCGGGTCGTAGGAGACGTTCAGCAGCGTCGGCGGGCTCTGCGCCGCGCCCGGGCGGGCTGCGAGCGCAGCGAGCGAGGCGCCGATCGCGGCGCGGCGGGTCAGGTCGTGCTTCATGATCATGGGTCCTCGTCGCGGGTGGGTCGATGCTCGCCCGCCAGTGTGCGGCCGATCAATAAGGCTGTTGCGTCAAAGGGAAGACAACTGCGTCAAAGGATTGTTGCGAGCCCGCCGAGCCGCTTGAAAGGCAGACACCTCCGGCATCCGCGAGATCCTGGCCGTCCGGCCGCGTTGACGCTCATTCCACGCCCTCATCCGTGTTGCGGCAGTGGATTTTGAATTGTACCATTGTGCAAGAGACGATCCTTTTCCTTCTCACCCGCCAGACAGCAGTTTTCGTCTCCCGGACACCGGCGCGGGAGAACCGGGATTCGGCCGCATGCAGCACTTCCCAGCCTTCCTCGACCTGCGGGGCCGCACGGTTCTCGTCCTCGGGGAGGGCGAGGCTGTGGAGACGAAGGCGGCGCTGCTAGCGCGGGCCGGCGCGACACTGTTGCGTGCCCCGCGCTTCGCCGGATCGCTCCCAGCGGGCTGTGCGCTCGCGATTGGGGCCGGTGCCCCCAACGGGGATCTCGAGGCGCTCTCGGCCGCCTGCATGGCGCAGGGCATTCCCGTCAACATCGTGGACCGGCCTGCCCTCTGCTCCTTCGTCGTGCCGGCCATCGTGGACCGGGCGCCGATCACAATCGGCATCTCCACGGGCGGTGCCGCCCCCGTGCTGGCACGGCTGCTCCGCGCCCGGATCGAGGCCGTGCTGCCGCCCACCCTCGGCCGGCTTGCCGCCCTTGCGGACCGGTTCAAGGCCGCCGTGCGGAGCGCCCTGCCCGACCTGGCAGCGCGCCGCCGCTTCCTCGACGCGGTGCTCACGGGGCCGGTGGCCGACCTCTCCCTCGCCGGGCGAGAGGCGGAGGCGGAGGCCGCCTTCGGCGCGGCGCTGCGCGCGGCGGATACCCGACCCCAAGGCGTGGTCCACCTCGTCGGCGCGGGGCCGGGCGCGGCGGACCTGCTGACGCTCCGCGCCCTCCGCCTGCTGGGCGAGGCGGACGTCATCGTCCACGACCGGCTCGTGAGCGAGGAGGTGCTGGACCTCGCCCGCCGCGATGCGGAGCGCATCTATGTCGGCAAGAAGCGCGCACATCATTGCGTGCCGCAGGAAGGCATCAACGACCTCCTCGTGAGCCTGGCCCGCGCCGGGAAGAGGGTCGTGCGCCTCAAGGGCGGCGATCCCTTCATCTTCGGCCGCGGCGGTGAGGAGGCCGATGCCTGCCACGCCGCCGGCATCCCTTGCGAGGTCGTCCCGGGCGTGACGGCGGCGCTCGCCTGCGCGGCCGCACTCGGCACGCCGCTGACCCACCGCGACCATGCCCGCACCGTCACCTTCGCCACCGGCCACACGCGGGAAGGACGCCTGGACCTCGACTTCGCGGCGCTGGCCCGTACCGGACAGACACTTGCCATCTACATGGGCGTCACCACCCTGCACCTGCTGCGGGACGGGCTGGTGGCCGCCGGGCTTCCGGGTGGCACGGCGGCCGCCCTCGTCGAGCGTGGCGGCAGCGCGGCCCAGCGCTTCCTACGGGGCACCCTGGACCAGGTCGTCACCGAAGCACCCACATGGCACAGCGGCGGGCCCGTCATGATCCTGATCGGCAGCATCGCCGCGCAGCGTTACGACAGGAACTGATCCTTCAGTGACGGTCTGCCGGGGGGGGGGGGGGGGGGGGGGGGGGGGGGGGGGGGGGGGGGGGGGGGGGGGGGGGGGGGGGGGGGGGGGGGGGGGGGGGGGGGGGGGGGGGGGGGGGGGGGGGGGGGG
>NZ_JANJOU010000037.1 GCF_024594815.1 Roseomonas populi
CCGCGTCTTCCTGGCGAACGGAGCCGAGCCGCTGGGCTCGACCGTCGAGCGCTACGCCGCCTTCATCCAGGCTGAACGTGACCGGTTCCGGGAAGTCGTTCAGGCGACACGGATCACTGTGGAGTAGAATGCCTCACCGGACGGAGCGATTGGCGCCGGCCTCACCCCGAAAGGAGAGCGCCGAGCGTCGTCCGGCCGCATCGGTAGAGGGTTGTCCCCGCTCGCCGGCCTGGAGTGGGCAAGGCTCCCTCACTCCAGGGCCCTTTCCCCTGGCCAGGCACCTTCGGCCGCGCAGTCGATCATCGGCGTGCGGCCGCGTGGGAGTGGGCCCGGCCTCTCGCCCCGGCAAGGAAGCGCTGGACGCGCCGCCCCTCGATCGCCAGAGCCGTGGGGCGGAGAGCGATCCGACGGCCTGCTAGGCCTCGTATCCGTATCGAGCGCACGCGCGAGCGGTTCGGCTTCGCTATCCGGGGACACCTATCGGTACCCTTCTGCGGCAGCGTTGCTGAAGAGCCCTTCGACTATTGCCGCAAGTCGGCTTCTGAAGCGGCGTGGGCGCTTGGGAACTCGGCTCGGTACTGGCGGACAACAGCATCGAAGTCGCTGTCCCCAGTGAAGCCGAGCGCAGTCGCCCGCGAGGTGTCGAATGCGCCGGGCCATGAGCACACGATGTCCATGATCCGGCGATCCGGTGCCTCCCGCACCAGCGCACGGGCCTTGGGGCCGCCGATCCGCTCTAGGCTCCGCAGCATGTCGCCGACGGTGACGCAGAGGCCAGGGAGGTTCAGCGTCCGCCACGGCCCGATCCGCCCGCCATTCAGCGCCATTGCGTGAACGAGGTTGGCCACCGCCGCACCCGGCGAGGAGAGCCACATTCGGGTGTCCAGCGGGACAGGGCAGTCCGCGACGATTCCGGCCAGAGGCTCCCGGATGATGCCGCTCGCGAAGGAGGAGGCCGCGGAGTTCGGTCGGCCCGGCCGCACGGAGATGGTCGGCAGCCGACAGACCCGGCCATCCACGAAGCCCTTGCGTGAGTATTCGTTGACGAGCAACTCGCCGATCGCCTTCTGCGCGCCGTAAGTGGAGTTCGGCATGGTCGCCATGTCGTCCGGCACCACTTCCGGCATCGGGCCGCCGAACACGGCCAGTGAGCTGGTGAAGACGAAGCGCGGGGCCTTGCCAGCGGCGCGGGCGGCCTCGAGCAGGGCGCGGGTGCCGTCGATGTTCACTCTCGTGGCGAGATCGAAGTCCGCCTCGGACCCGCCGCTCAGTACCGCTGCCAGGTGATAGATGCCCGCTGTGTCGGCGCCAACGATCTGTCGCACGAAGCTCGGTTCCGCAATGTCGCCGGTGACGGAGACGACGCGCGGATCGTCCAGCGGACATGGCGACAAATCGATTGAAACGATGCCGTCGAACGTGGGCAGGCCATCATGGCGCCCGGTGCCGGCCAACAAGGCCCGGATGACACGGGTACCGAGGAATCCGGCTCCACCGGTAACGATGATCTTCATGCCGCCTCTCCGAAAAAGGGCTCAACGATCTCGGCATGGCTCCACGCCAGCACGGGCCGCTTCGGTTAGGTTACGAGGGGGCGGAGGAGCTGCAGAGGTTCAGCAGCGCGTCGATGCCAGGCTGATCCTCAAGGCTCGCAACAAGCTCCATGACCTGCCCCGCCTGGGCAGAGCCGATCACCGGCTCGGCAAGCGAGAGGAACTTGGCCTGGATGGCGGCATCGTCCATCGGGCGACGGCGGTCGCCCAGGGGCACCTCCTCCACGGCCTGCAGCCGCTCACCGCTCCTCAGCACCACCTCCACGGCGCCGGGGCGCCCGTCGGGAAAGAGGCGCTCGAACTCCGCATCGCCGACCGGCTCCACCAGGCTGGTGAGTTGCATGACGTCAGGGTCGCGGAAGCGGCCTTCCGCGAACTGACGTTCGGTGAGCACCCCGTCGCAGAGCGCCATGGCGACGCAGGAGGGCAGGCTGTGATCGGCGGTCTCCCGGTCCATGGGCCGGAACTTCGCGGGATCGGCCGCGCGGGCCAGGGTCTCCGGCCGAACCCGGGCCCGGATCGTCGCCACTTCCGCCAGCCGCCCGCGCAATGCGCCATGCAGCCGGATCGCGGCCGCCACTGGTGCCTGCAGGGCGTACTGCACGGGGTACTGCTTCAGGCTTACCTGCTCCAGACGCCAGAAATCGAAGTCGAGCGCGAGGGCCGCCGTGTTCTCAATCGGTCCCGCCGTCCGGCCGAAAAGCCATTCATAGGCCTCCAGCGGGCCGGTGAAGCCAGATCCGGCCAGGCGTGCGGCCGTGATCGCCGCTGCCGCATTCGCGGAGTAGCCGATCGCCTTCGCCATGCTCAGCTTTCCGTGGGACAGCGCGCCGAGCGTCAGATGCCGCATCCCGCCGAGCGCGCTGCCATGAGCCATGGTGCCGGCCGGTTGCCCCCAGGCCTTGCCGGCCACGTAGGGCACCACGAAGCCTGCCGCGCTGACATGGTGGAAGCCGCGGTCCTGGAAGGAGAAGGCATCGCAAAGCCGGATCTGTACCTCGTACCCGGCGACGATCGCCTCGATCAGCGCGCGGCCGCTGCCGCCGGCCTCCTCGACGCAGGCGATGGCGACAGGGATGTTCTCCGCGGGGTGGCAGATGTCGCGTGACCAGTAGACATCCATGAAGTCGAGGTAGCGCACCATGGCGCCGTTCACGCCCGCCGCTCCCTCCGCGGTGGTGGGCCGGCCGCTGCCGAGGCATCGCGCGGCACCCGGGCGGGCGTCCGGGGGAGGGGGCAGGATTGCCTCCAGCCTCCGCACCGGCTCCGCACCGACACCCCCAAGCGCGCAGCCCAGTGTGTCGAGGACGAGGAGCTTCACGGCCCGGAGCGCCGTGTCCGGCAGCCGGTCGAGCGAGATCCCGGTGACGAACTCGGCGATCCGGAGCGAGAGGGGCGCCGCCATCAGAAGGTAATCCCCGTCCGCTGGACGATGTCGCGGACCAGGGCGCGCTCCCGCACCAGCCGCTCGCCGAAGACGGCGCGGCTCTCCTGGCCGGGCTCGCCGCCCATGCGGCGGAAGGCTTCCTGCACCTCTGGGTTGTCCACCGCGGCGCGGAAGGCCCGGTCCAGCGCTTCCATCACGGGCTCCGGCGTGCCCGCACGGACGAAGGCGGCGTTCCAGCTCGTCAGGTCGAAGCCCGGCAGGCCGGCCGAGGCGATGGTCGGGATGCCTGGCAGCAGCGGGCTGGGCCTCTCACTCGTCTGACCCAGGGCCCGTGCGCGGCCGGTCTGCACCACCAAGTCCAGCGAGTTAGGGGTGATGACCGCGGCTTCCAGGTTCCCGGCCGCCAGGTCGCGCGCGGCGTCGGCACCGCCGCGATAGGCGACGTGCTCCATGGCGATCCCCGCGCGGTGGCCGAGCAGGGCGCCTGCCAGGTGCCCGATGCTGCCGACCCCCGGCGTGCCGAAGCCGATGGACTTGCCGGTCCGCCCGTGCGCGACGAGGCCCGCGACGTCGCGCGCCGGAAAGGCGCCGGTGACGCCGAGGACATAAGGCTGCGACACGGCCATGCCGAGCGGAACGAGATCCCGTTCGTAGTCGAAGGGCAAGTCCTTGACCGCGAAGGGAACGATGAGGATTGAGGGCGTGTCGAAGAGAAGGATGTGCCCGTCCGCTGGGGCGCCGGCGACGAGGCCGGCGCCGATGGAGCCACCCGCACCCGTCCGGTTCTCCACCACCACCGATTGCCCGAGCACCGCCGCCATGCGCGGCGCGATGAGGCGCGCCACGGTGTCGGACTGCCCGCCGGGCGCGTAGGGCAGGACGATGCGGACCGGGCGGCTGGGGAAGGGGGCCGTGCCGCCCGTGCTCCCCTGGGCGCGTCCCTTCCCAGGCACAAAGGGCGCGCCAAGTGCCGTGAGGAGAATGGTACGGCGCTGTGTCACCTCGGTCGTCCCCCAGTCGTTCTCGTTGGCGGGCAGGGTAGATCGAGGAGAGCCCGGCCGGCCACTGGTCTCCCCCTCGTCAGCTCCGGCGGCCGGGCCCGCTGCCTTGGGGGAGGTCGGGCAAGGGTCTAGGGTCCCTCCGTCCACGGGAGGAAACAGAATGAGTGAGACACGACGCGGCCTGCGGTCCCCCGTGCGGGTCGCCTTCGTTATCGGCGGATACCCGGAGGAGGAGTTCCGCCTTCGCGAACGGGCCGCCCTGGCCTATGCCTCCCCGGAGGTGGAGATCGGCATCGTTCGCACGCCCGCCTCGCCCTTCGTGCACGGACTCACGCCCGCCGAGGTCCAGCTCGCGGCCCCCGCCTTTATCGCCGCCTTCCGGCAGGCGGAGAGAGAGGGCTACGACGCCGTCGTGCCGCTCGGCACGCTCGACCTCGGTGTGGATGGTGGGCGCTCCGTCGTGGATATCCCGGTCGTCGCGCCCACCGAGGCCATGCTGCATGTGGCGAGCTTCCTCGGCGACCGCTTCGGGGCACTCGTCTATCACGACGACCTCATCCCGCTCCTCCGGGCCATCGTCCGCCGCTACGGGATGGAGGAGAAGGTGGTGGGGTGGCGGGCCACAGGGATCGACCTACCGGACCTGAGCGCCAATGCGCAGGCCATGGCGGAACGGTTCATCGAGGGCGCGCGGCGCCTGGTGCGGGAGCAGGGCTGCGACGTGATCCTCGCCATGGGCGTCACCCAGTGCCCCGTCCTCTTGGATGCGTCCGTGGTGGAGCGCGAGGTCGGCGTGCCCGTGGTGGAAGGGATCGGCGCACCACTGCGGCTGGCGGCGATGCTGGCGGGGCTCCATCTCCGGCACAGCCGCCTTCGCTGGCGCCGCTCCCGCGCCTTCGACCAGCCGGACGCCTAGGGCGCTCCCGCGCCGTGCTCCGGCGCGCTAGGGTGCGGGCCCAAGGCTCCGGCGGAAAACGGGGCTTTAGAAAAATGGAGGAAGGTTCATGGCGGGCAGCACGAGGCGCGGCGTGATGGTGCTGGGCCTGCTCGCCACGGGCGGCAGCGCCCTTGCCGTGGAAACCCGCTATCCCGAACGTGCCGTAACCCTCGTCGTGCCGGCGGCACCGGGTGGGGGAGGGGACTTCACGGCCCGCCTCCTCAACGAGGCGCTGACCCGCTCGCTCGGCCAGCCCTTCGTCGTCGAGAACCGGGTGGGCGGCAGCGGCAACGTCGCCTCCATCGCCGTGGCGCGGGCCGCGCCGGACGGGTACACGCTCCTGCTCGCCTATTCCGGCACCCATGTCGCGAACCCCGCGCTGTTCCCGAACCTGTCCTGGGATCCGGTGCGCAGCTTCGCGCCCGTTGCCCTGGTATTGCGGGCGCCGCACGTCGTCGTGGTGAGGAAGGATCTGCCCGCGCGCACGCTGGCGGAACTGGCGGAGCTCGCGCGCCGCAGCCCCGGCCGGCTGACCTATGCCTCCTCCGGCGCCGGCACGATCCAGCATATCGGGGGGGAGCAGTTCGCCCGCCTTGTCGGCGCGCCGATGGTCCACGTGCCCTATCGCGGGGCCGGGCCGGCCATGAACGACCTCGTGGCGGGGAACATCGACCTAATGATCACCACGCCTCCCTCCGTGGCCGGACTCGTGCGGGACGGCTCCGTCCGGGCCCTCGCCATCGCGGGGCCCACTCGCCACTCGATGCTGCCGGATGTGCCGACCGCGGGCCAGGCGGGCTTTCCCGGCTTCGAGCTGGAGGCCTGGTTCGCCGTCTACGCCCCGGCCGGCACGCCGCAGCCCGCCGTCGAGCGCCTTTCCGCCGAAATCGGCCGCGTGGTCGCGACGCCGGAGTTCCGCCGTCGCTGCGAGGAGAGCGGAACCTACGCCGCCTACATGAACCCGACGGAGCTGGCCGCCTTCACCGGCTCCGAGCTGGCCCGCTGGTCCGAGCTGATCCAGCGGCTTGGCATCCGGGCGGAATAACGGGCAGGGGGACTGACGGGCCGAGAAAGAACTTGCGCGCTATTCGCCGTCCGACTGGCGGCTCTGGACCGGTAGAGCGGCACCCATCACCGGAGCCTTGCCGAGACGGCCATGTCGCGCCTCGAGCGCCTCTCGTATGCCCGACACCATGGTCCATGCTCTGATCAGAGACCTCTGATACTGTGGCTAGAATGCGGCAACTACGCCGGGTCACACGGCGCGCGGATGAAGGAACGCCGCATGCAGGAGACCGGGCCGGGTGCTTGCCGCCGCACCGTTCTAGGGGTGGGTACGGCCGCGCTCGGCTTGGCCGCGCCCCGCGCGGCACGCGCCGAGTTCCCCGACAAGCCCATCCGCCTCATCGTTCCCTATGGCGGCGGGGGCAGACCGACATCGTCTCGCGCCTCGTGGGAGGCGATCGGCCAGCGCCTGGGCCAGGGGCTGCTCGTCGATAACCGGCCGGGTGCGGCCGGGAACCTAGCCGCGGAGATGACGGCGCGCGCGCCCGCGGACGGCTACACTCTCATGGTCGGCACGTCTGGGTCCCTCGGCGGCGTCAACGCCGCGCTCTACCGGAATCTCGGCTACGACTGGCAGAAGGACCCAAGGGAGGGTCACCGAGCTTCGTCGCCTCTAGGCCTCGTGCAGCGCGGCCGCGATGGCGTCCATGAGAAGGGGCGGGCTTGCCAGGACGGGCGCTGGGAGCGCGGCCGCCAGGTCCGGCTGCAAGTGCGCCAGCGAGGCCTGGGCGAGTACGAGAACGTCCACGGCTTCCCCGAGCTCGCCGGCGGCTTCGCGGATCATGGCGTCGTGCCGCCCCCGGTCCCCCGCCATGAGGGCGGCATAGGCATCGGGCCTCACCAGCGGCGCGATTGTCACCTCGCGCCCCTGCCCGGCCGCGTGGGCGCGCAGCAGGGCCGTGCTCGGCTCGACCGTGCTGGAGGCGGTGCAGAGCAGGCCGATGCGCGGTCCACGGCGGACGGCCTCGGCCGCCATGGGGTCGTCGATCTTCAGCACGGGCTGCGGGACCACATGGCGCGCTATGTCCACGGCAGGGGAGGTCGAGGAGCAGGTGACGACGACGAGGTCGGCCCCTGCCTCGGCTGCGAGGACGACCTGGGACACCACGCGGCGGTAGACCAGCGGCTTCGGCGCGCCCCGTAGCAGGTCCTGCAGCAAGCTCTCGTTGAGGATGTGGAAGCTGTCGGCCTCCGGATGGGCGGCGCGCATCCGCTCCCGGAAGTTCTCTACCAGGAAGCCGACCGTGTGGATGAAGCCGATCCGCTTGGCCATGACACCCTCCTCGAGCAATATGGACAATTTATTCCAATCTTCCATATCTGGAAAAAATACGCCATAACGCTGCCACTGACACGGGGGAGACGATGCAGATTTCGGCAGGCAAGCTCTGGTCGCTGCGGCGGCTCTCCGACCCCCGCGGCTTCTTTACGATGATCGCGGTGGACCAGCGCCCGGGCGTGGAGCAACTGGTGGCGGAGCGCCACGGCAGCCCGGACTGGGAGGAAATCGGCAAGATCAAGCGCCTGCTGATCGAGGAGCTCTCGCCCCACGCCTCCGCGATGCTTTTGGACCCGCAATACGCCTATCCCTACGCCAACCTCTCCGTGGACCCCTCCCGCGGCCTGCTGATCACCCTGGAGCAGTTCGCCTGCGAGGAAGGGCCGGGCGGGCGGAAGACGCTGATCTACCCGGGCTGGTCGGTGGCGAAGATCAAGCGCCTGGGGGCGGACGGCGTGAAGCTGATGCTCTGGTACCGCCCGGACGCCTCGGCGGAGGTGCTGGCCCACCAGCACGCCCTGGTGGAGAAGGTGGGGCGCGAGTGCCGGGAGCACGACATCGCATTCCTGCTGGAGCCCCTGGTCTACCCGCTGGGCGGCAGCGCCGCCGGGGATTCCTACCACGAGGATTCGGGCAAGCGGCCGGAGATGGTGATCGCGACCGTCGAGGAGTTCCGCAAGGAGCGCTACGGGGTGGACATCTTCAAGCTGGAAACCCCGATCGCCGCCAAAGTCATCGTCGATCCCGATGATGGCAGCGCGGAGGCGGCCAAGACCCAGGACTGGTTCAACCGCGTCGATGCCATGCTGGACCGGCCCTGGGTGATGCTCTCCGCCGGCGCGGCAATGGAGCCCTTCCGGCGCATCCTCACCTACGCCTTTCGCGCGGGGGCCAGCGGCTACCTGGCAGGACGCGCGATCTGGTGGCCGGCGGCACTGGAATACCCGGACTGGAACGCCTTCCGCACCCGCGTGCGGGAGCACGGCCTGCCCTACGTCTCCCTCGTGCAGTCCCTGCTGGCGCAGCACGGTCGTCCCTGGACGGCCAAGCCTGCTTTCGCCGAGGGGCTGGCCCTGCAAGGCGCTGGGCCGGGGTTCCTGCAGTCCTACCAGGGCTGAGCCAGGAAGGCCTCGACCTCCGGCCGGGAGGGGACGCCTGCCCGGCCGCCGGCGCGGGTGCATTTCAGCGTGGCGGCCGCGACAGCGAAGCGGGCGGCCTCCGCCAAGGTCATCCCCTCGGCCAGCCCGAGCGCGTAGGCGCCGTGGAACACGTCCCCGGCGCCGAGTGTGTCCACCACGGCCACTTCGGGCGGCCGCAGGCGATGCAGCGCGCCGCCATCCAGCCATAGATAACCCTCCGGCCCCGTGGTCACGCCGAGCACCACACCGGGCAGGCGTCGTTGCAGGGCATGCAAGCCGGTCCCGGGCTCCATCTCGCCGGAGTGGTGTCGCAGGGCGGATTCCGAGAAGACGACGTGCCCGGCTAGGCCGATCAGTGCGGCCGCTTCGGGCAGGGGTCCGAGGTCAGCGTCCAGCACGGAGGGGATGCCGTGCCGCCGCGCGATGTCGAGCGCGTGGGCTCCGCCGAGAGGCCAGCCCATGTCCACCAGCACCGCGCCGCAACCCGCGACCCGCGCCGGGTCGATCCAATCCGGTGGCACCTGGAGGTTGCGGCCGGGAAAATTCAGGATCAGCCGCTCCCCGGCCGCATCCACGGCCACGGCGGACCAGGCGGATTGTGCCTCCTGCAGCTCCGCGATTCCCGCAACGTCCACCCCGTAGCGCGCCAGCTCCGCGCGGATCACCCGCCCCGTGTCGTCCGCGCCGACGCGGCCGAAGAGCCGGGCGCTGCCGCCCAGCGCCGCGATGGCGACGGAGGCGGTAGCGGCGGGGCCGCCGCCGGCTTCCGCCACCGCCGTCGCGTAGAGCTTCGTCGCCTGGGTCGGGAGGGATGGCACCGACAGGATGCGGTCATGCACCGTCATCCCGATGCAGGCGACAGAGGCCATGCGGATCAGGCATCCGCCAGGGGCAGCAGGTCCACGCCGGTGTAGCGCTTGAAGGCTTCGGCCAGGCGCCCGTCCGCCTTGGCCTTGTCGATAAAGCCGTTCACGGCGCGGTGCAGCTCCTCGCTGCCGTGGCGCATGCCGATGCCGATCATCTGCGTGCCGAGAGAGAGCTTCTTCTCATAGTTGCGGCCGGGCTGCAGGCGGTTGGTCTGGGCGGGGATGAGGAAGCCGGTGGCGCAGGCATCCACCTGGCGGGACATCAGCGCCTGGATCGTGCTGGCGTCGTTGTCGTAGCGCATCATGATCGCGCCCGGCGCCTTCTCCACCACGATTGGGTCCTGGATGGCCCCGCGCACGACGGAGACGCGCTTGCCCTTCAGGTCTTCGAAGCTGCGGATCTCTGTCGCCTGCGGCGCCATGATCACGCTCTCCTGCGCGCAATAGGGCTTGGAAAAGAGGATCTGCTCGGCGCGCTGCGGCGTGATGGTCAGCGTGGCCATCACCAAGTCGGCCTTGCCCGTCAGGATGAAGGGGATGCGGTTCTGGCTGGTCACAGGCACCAGCTCCATCGGCACGCCGAGGTCCTGCGCAAGCATCCTGCCGACCGTGATGTCGTAGCCGTCCGGCTGCATGGAGGTGTCCAGCATGCCCCAGGGCGGGTTGTTCGTGTCCATCGCGATCAGCAGCTTGCCGCGCCGCTTGATGGCGTCGAGCGTCACGGCGCCCGACTGCGCGCGGGCCGGCACGGCGGCCATTGACAGGAGCGGCGCAAGGGCGAGAAGGCTGCGGCGGTTCATGGTTCTGTTCCTCCCTTTGTGTTTCTTCAGTCCCGGACGCTGATGGCCCGGACGAACTGGACGAGTTCCGGCGTCCGGGGCCGCTCGAAGATCTCGGCGGGTGTGCCCTCCTCGTGCACGCGGCCGGCGTGCATGAAGATCACGCGGCTGGCGGCACGGCGCGCGAAGCTCATTTCGTGGGTGACCAGCAGCATCGTCATGTGCCGGGCGGCGAGGTCCTGCACTACCTCCAGCACCTCGCCCACCATCTCCGGGTCGAGGGCGGAGGTGATCTCGTCGCAGAGCATCACCTTCGGCTCCAGGCCCAGGGCGCGGGCAATCGCCACGCGCTGCTGCTGCCCGCCGGAGAGGGCCGAGGGGTAGGCATCCGCCCGCGGGGCGAGGCCGACGCGCTCCAGCAGGGCCTGCGCGGTCGCGGCCGCCTCCGCCTTGTCGCGGCCGAGCACCACGCTCTGCGGCAGGGCCACGTTCTCCCGCGCCGTCAGGTGGGGGAAAAGATTGAAGCTCTGGAATACCATGCCGACGTCCTGGCGCAGCGCGCGGAGCGCCCTCGGGTCACGGCTGACGTTGTGGCCGGCCACCGTGATGCTGCCGCCGTCGATGGTTTCCAGCCCGTTGATGCAACGCAGAAGGGTGCTCTTGCCCGAGCCGCTGCGGCCGAGGATCGCCACCACCTCGCCGGCCGCGATGTCGAGCGACACGCCGTCCAGCACGGTCTGGCTGCCGTAGCGCTTATGCAGAGACTGGACCTGGACGATCAACATGCAGCCTCTTCTCCAGCCGACGGCTGAGCAGGGTCAGGGGGAAGCAGAGCACGAAATAGATCGCCGCCGCGACGAGATAGACGCTGATCGGCTGGAAGGTGAGGTTGTTCACGAACTGCGAGGCCTGGGTCAGCTCCTGGAAGCCGATAATCGAGGCGAGCGAGGTGTTCTTAATGATCTGCACCATGAAGCCCACCGTCGGCGGGATGGCGATGCGGATGGATTGCGGCACAATGACGTGGCGGAACTGCTCCATTCGGCTGAAGCCGAGCGCGGCGGAGGCCTGCCACTGACCACCCGGCACCGCCTCGATCGCGCCGCGCCAGATCTCACCGAAATAGGCGCCGGCGTAGCAGGAAAGGGCGACGGTGACGGCGAAGTAGGCGTTCTGGCCTAGACCCGTGAGCGCCAGCCCGAAGAAAACGAGGAAAAGCAGCATCAGCAGTGGCGTGCACTGGAACAACAAGATCCAGGCCCGCGCGAAGCCGCTGGCGAGGCGGTTGCCGGAGACGCGCATGAAGGCGAGCAGCAGCCCCAGCGCGCCGCCGCCGACGTAAGCGATGAGGGAGAGGATCACCGTCCAGCGCGCGGCCTGGAGCATGAAGAGGAATTCGGGCGTGCCGAAGCTGCGCATCAGAGGCGGCCCCGGCGCGCGAACCACGCCACGTCCGCCCAGGCGAACAGGAGCTTCAGCGCGAAGGCGATGACCAGGTAGATGAGGGTGACGACGATGTAGACCTCGAAGGGACGGAAGGTCTCCGTCTCCAGCACGTGGCCCACCGCCGTCAGTTCCTCTGCGGAGACGGTGGAGACGACGCTGGAGCCGAGCATGACGAGGATGAACTGGCTGCCCAGCGCCGGCGCCGCCACGCGGAGCGCAGGGAAGAGAACGATGTGGCGGATGATGTCGGCCGTGGAGAAGGCCAGCGCCCGCGCCGCCTCGATCTGCCCACGCGGGACCGCCATGATGCCAGAGCGGATGATCTCCGTGGTATAGGCGGCGCAATTTACGGACATGCCGATCAGCGCTGCCGTGACCGGGTCCAGCGAGATGCCGATCGAGGGAAGGCCGAAATAGATGAGGAAGAGCTGGATCAGGAAGGGTGTGTTGCGGATCACCTCGACATAGGCGCCGATGATCCGGTCCGCCCAACGTCCGGCAAAGGCCCGCAACACCGCGAAGAGGGTGCCGAAGACCAGCCCGGCCACCATGGCCGCGATGGAGAGCTGGACCGTCAGCCACGCACCCTTCGCGAGCAGGCCGAAGCTCGCGAAGACGGTCCCGAACTGGAACGTGTACTCCATTCTTCCCTGGCTTTCTTCCCGGCGCCGAGGCTAGACCGATGAAGAAGATGTTTCAACTTTCGATTCGTGGAAAATTGGTTCCAATGGAACGGGATGGATGGAGCGCGCGATGACGCCGGACGCGAGACGCGACATCCTACTGGAGGAGTTGCGGCAGCGGCACGCCGACCTCAGCCCCCGCTTGCAGCAAGCCGCACGGCACATCCTGGACCACCCGAACCAAGCGGCCCTGAGCACGGTGACAGAGCTGAGCGCGGCGGCGGGCGTGCAGCCCTCCACCCTCATCCGCCTCGCCCAGGCCCTCGGCTTTCCAGGTTTTTCCGACATGCAGAAGGTGCTGGTGGACGCCCTAGCCACCGCGTCTTCCAGTTATGGCGAGCGGGTGCATCAGCTCCGCGCGGCCGGGGCCAGGGCCGGGGAGGGGGCGGCGGGCCTGCTGCGGCATGCCGGGGAGCTGAACCAGATCTCGCTGCAGAACCTGATCGACACGGTCGATCCCGTGGCCCTGGAACGCGCCGTCGCCATCCTTGCGGCCGCTCCCTTGGTGCACGTCGTCGGGCAGAGGCGATCCCATCCCGTGGCGGGCTACATCGCCTATGGCCTGACCCGCTCCGGCAAGGCGGCCCGGCTACTGGCCGGTGCCGCCGGCATGTTGCGGGACGAGGTGGAGACCATGCGCCCCGGCGACGCGCTCGTCGTCATCAGCCTGCACCCCTATTCCGACGAGGCGATCAAGGCCGCTGCCTGGGCCTCCGCGCACGGCGTCTCGGTCGTGACGCTCTCCGACGGGCCGCTGAGTCCGCTGCTGGCGTCCGCCTCGGTCTCGCTCGATGTCCGGGATGCGGAGCTCTTCGGGTTTCGGTCCCTCGTGGCCCAGATGTGCCTCGCGCAGGTGCTGGTCCTAGGTGCCTTGCAGGCCCGGTGAGACGGCGCGGGCGCGGGGGCGGCGACACGGGTGCAGGGGACTTGATTGCATTCCGGCGTTCGCTCGGCCGTGCATCCTTCTCCGGATGGTCTCCGTGCCGGGTTGCGGGCACAGGTGCCACCCGGCGGCTGGGCTGCCATCCGCACCACCGCCTTGCCATCCGGGCTGCGGCCCGTCCCCTACCCGGAAGCAGGGTCCGCCGACATCTGCGCCGCCCCGCCCAGCGCCGCCGTGGCCCGGGCAGCGCAGGCCAGGAGTTCCCGGACTTCCGCGCTCCCCCGCTCCGTGCTCAGCGAGTTCTGCGATCCGATGATGCTGAGGGCGAAGCGGATGCCGCCGCTCCAGTCTCGGACCGGGGCGGCGGCGGAGGCGTAGCCGGTGCCGTCGTCGCGCCGGACGACGACGTAGCCAGCCTCGCGCATCTCCCGCCGCGCCGCCTCAACGATGGCTGGTCCTGACAGGGTCGCGGTGGCCCCGGTCCCCCGCTCGCGCCCGATCAGCGGCAGGGTCGCCGCCTCGGGGAGGCAGGCCGCGAAGACCTTGCCCGCCGCGGTCGCCGTGATGGAGAGAAGGCCGGTCCGGAGCTCTAGCGCCGAGCGCCAGTCGCCCTCCTGCTTGAAGAGGCTGACCGGGCCGTCATCGGTCCAGGCCGTCACGGCAGCGCTGTGGCGCGTGGTGTCGCGCAGGGCCGTCACCTCCTGCCGCGCGATCTCGAAGCCGTCGATCTGCTGGATGGCGCTCATCCCCAGCGCGACGGCAGAGGATCCGAGCCGGTAGTGACCGGGCTTACCGTCAGTCGCCGCGAGCCCCGTGCGGACGAGGCTGACGAGGTAATTGTTGGCCGCGCTGGGCGACATCCCCGCTCCCGCCGCGATCTCCTTCAGCGGCAAAGGGCGACGGGAGGCCTGCAGGACTTGGAGCAGGCGAAAGGCGATCTCGATGGACTGGATGCCGCGCCGGGCCGGGATTTCGCTCATGGGACTCCGTGCGGCGAATGCCCCTCCATCCTCGTTGACAGAAGAGGAGGCCGCCCGCCACCATACAACATAACTAGAAGTATTCAATATAATTGAATAATCGCCGCGCTTTCTTCGGGGCGAAGCGGCAACGGGCGGAGGAAGCGATCATGGACGATGTCGCGAGACTTCTCACCCGGCGAGCGCTCCTCGCCGCAGGTGGCGCGCTTGCAAACGCCTTCTGCGGCCAAGCCTTGGCACAGGGGCCCTCGCCAAACCTCTCGGCACGCCCCGTCACCATCGTCGTGCCCTTCGCCCCGGGCGGTCTGGCCGATGTCACCGCTCGGCTAGTGGCAGAGAAGCTGCGAAGTGGCCTCGGAACCTCCGTCGTGGTCGAGAACCGGCCCGGCGCGGGCGGCATCGCCGGCGCCCGCGCCGTCGCCGGGGCTGCGCCGGACGGGTCCACGCTACTGGTCGCCAATACCAACTTGGCGATCAACCCCAGCCTCTACCGCAGCCTACCCTACGACACGGAGACAGCCTTCGCGCCGGTCATCCTCGCGCTCACGGTGCCGAACGTCATCGTCGTCCGCTCCGGGCTGGCGGCCCGGAACCTGGGGGAGCTGATCGCGCTTGCTAGGGCAGAGCCGGGGCGACTGAATTACGCATCCGCCGGAAGCGGCACCTTCCCGCATCTCGCCATGGCACTCCTCCTGCAGAGCGCCGGGATCGAGATGGCGCACATTCCCTACAACGGCGCGGCCCCGGCCATGTCGGCGATTCTCGCGGGGCAGGTGGAGGTGCTCTCCTCCGATCCGCCGGGGGCGATGCCGCAGATCGCGGCCGGCGCCCTCCGCCCGCTCGCCGTCACCTCCTCCGCCCGGCTCGCCGCGATGCCGGAGGTACCCACCGCCGTGGAGGCCGGGCTGCCCGGCTTCGAGGCTGTGGGCTGGCAGGGCTTCGTCGCCCCGGCGGGCACGCCGGAGCCGGTGATCCGCGCGCTGAACGCCGCCATCACCGCCGCGCTGGCCGCGCCCGACGTGCGGGAACGGCTCCTCTCCCAGGGCGTCGCCTTCGCGCCCGGGACGCCGGCCGCCTTCGGCGAGTTCCTGCGCCGCGACATCGAGCGCTGGCGCGGTGCCGTCGCAGCCTCCGGCGCCCGGGTGGAGTAGAGGCGGTGGAGGAGCGAAACCTCGGCCGCTCGGGCCTGCGCGTCTCGGCCGTGGGGCTGGGCTGCAACAACATCGGCGGGCGCTGCGACTGGGAAGCCTCCCGTGCCGTGGTGCACGCGGCGCTCGACAGCGGCATCACCCTGTTCGACACGGCCAACGTCTACCCGCGCGGCGACCGAGGCCGTTCGGAGGAGTATCTCGGCAAGATCCTCGGCGATCGGCGGAAGGAGATCGTCCTCGCGACGAAGGTCGGGATCCCCATGGATGGCGGCCGCCTCGGCGGCCTCTCCCGCCGCACGGTCATGGCCTCCGCCGAGGAGAGCCTGCGGCGCCTCGGCACGGACTGGATCGACCTCTACCAGTTCCACCGTTTCGACCCGCTGACCCCGGTGGAGGAGACGCTGCGCGCGATGGACGACCTCGTCCGCCAGGGCAAGGTCCGCTACATCGGCTGCTCCCGCTTTGCCGCCTGGCAGGTCGTGGACGCGCTCTGGACATCGCAGGTGAACGGGCTGAACGCCTTCGTCTCCTGCCAGAACGAGTACAGCCTGCTGGCGCGGGAACCGGATCTCGGCCTGCTAGATGCGATGGCCGCGAAGGGGCTGGGCATGCTGCCCTATTTCCCGCTGGCGAGCGGGCTGCTGACGGGCAAGTACCGCCGGGACGCGCCGCTGCCCGGCGGCGCGCGCCTGTCCTACACGCCCGAGCTCTCCGGCCACTTCGTCACGGACCACAACTGGGCCGTGCTGGAGCGGCTGGAGCGGTTCTGCGCCGCGCGCGGCCGCACGCTGCTGGAACTGGCCTTCTCCTGGCTGCTCGCGCGTCCGACCGTCGCCAGCGTGATCGCCGGCGCGACGCGGCCGGAGCAAATCGCCGGGAACATCGCGGCCGCTGGATGGAAACCCGGCCCGGAGGACATGGCGGACATCGATGCGATCACCGCGCCCGTGCGCCGAGCACCAGCGCCCTGAGGGTCATTTCCGTTGACAGGGCGGGTGCTACGGCGAGATCATTCAACATAAGAAAACACATACAATATTGTTGTATGTAAAGGGAGGACCTGGGGTGCGGCTACGGAGCGTCTACACCGTCATCGGTGACATGGACGCGGCGGAGCGCTTCTACAGCGCGGCGCTAGGCCTCTCGCCCGCCTTCCGAGACGGCGCGCGCTGGTGCCAGTTCCGCCTCGGCGAGACGAGCTTCGCCCTCAGCTCCGCCGAGGAGGCGGCGCCCGGCGCCTCCGGCAGCGTGCCGGTCTTCGAGGCCGAGGGGCTCGATGAGGCCGCGGCGCGCGTCGAGGCGGCCGGCGGCACCCTGCTGGGGCGGCGCGACATGGGCGCGCACGGCATCGTCCTCAGCTGCGCCGACCCCGAGGGCAATCCCTTCCAGATCTTCGCCCGCGCCACGGCCTGACTCAGCCGCGCACAGGAGCCACGCCATGCAGTTCGGAATTTTCGACCAGAACGACCGCGGCTCCCTGCCGCTGGCCGACCAGTACGAGCAGCGTCTCCGTCTGGCCGAGCTCTACGAGGCGGTGGGCTTCGACCGCTACCACATGAGCGAGCACCACGCGACGCCGCTGAGCATGGCGCCCTCCCCGAGCGTCTTCATGGCGGCCCTGGCGCAGCGGACGCGCCGGCTGCGTCTCTGCCCGCTCGTCTACCTCCTGCCGATCTACCACCCGCTGCGCCTGGCGGAGGAGATCTGCATGCTGGACCACCTCAGCCGCGGGCGCTTCGAGTTCGGCGTGGGCCGCGGCGCCTCCCCGCACGAGCTGGCGGCCTATGGCGTGGATGCCGCGATCGCGCCGCAGATGTACGCGGAATCCCTGGAGATCATCCGCGCCTTCTTCGCCGCGGGCGAATCCCTGAGCTACGAGGGGCGCTTCTGGCAGCTGGACGACGTGCCGGTGGAGATCCGCCCGCTCCAGCAGCCGCAACCGCCGCAGTGGTACGCCCTGGCCTCCCCGGATTCCACCGTCTGGCCGGCGCGGAACGGCGTGAACGTCCTCTGCGGCGGCCCCGTGGCCCGCGTGCGCGCGGTGACGGACCGCTACCGCGCGGAATGGCGCGCCGCGCACCCGCAGGGCCTGCCCGAGGGCGCGATGGAGCCGCGCATCGGCGTGAACCGCTACATCCTCGTCGCCGACACGGACCGGGAGGCGCTGGAGCTTGGCCGCGCCGCCTGGCCGGTCTTCTACCGCCATTTCATGAAGCTCTGGCACAAGCACGGCACGCAGCCCGTGAACGCGAAGCTGCCGCCGGACTTCGACCAGCTCCTCGCATCAGAGCACGCGATCGCCGGATCGTCCTCCACCGTGCGGGACCAGCTGGTGCGGCAGGTCAGCGAGGGGGGGCTCAACTACCTCATCGGCAACTTCACCTTCGGCGGCCTGGCGCAGGCGGATGTCGCTGCTTCCGTCCGCCTCTTCGCGGCCGAGGTCATGCCGGCGCTCCGCGCCCTGAGCCCCGTGCCGGCATGACGGCTCTCTCCGCCGTCGACGCCGCGCTTCTCGCGGCGGACCTGCCGCCGCTGCGGCAGGTGGCCCTGTCCGGGGGCGGCACGATCGAGTACCGCGAGGCCGGGCCGGCGGGCGCGCCCGCCATCCTGCTGCTGCACGGAACCGGCTCCAGCTCCGCCGGCTACCGGGCCCAGCTCGCGGGGCTGTCGGACCGCTTCCGCGTCGTCGCCTGGAACGCACCGGGCTATGGCGCCAGCACGCCGCTGGACGCGGCCGAGCCCACGGCGCTGGACTATGCGGAGGCAGTGGCGGGTTTCATGGACGCACTGGGCATCGCCCGCGTGGCAGTGCTCGCCGGCAGTTCCTGGGGCAGCGTGATCGCGCTGAATCTCACGGTGGCGCGGCCGGCGCGCGTGGCGGCCCTCGTCCTCTCGGCCCCGAACACGGCGCGCGGCGCCCTGCCCGCGGAGGCGCGCGCGGCCGCCCTGGCTGAGGCGCGGCGCAACCTGCCGCAGCCCGGCGCGGACCGGCGCGCCGTGGCCGACCGTCTCCTCACGCCCGATACGCCGGAGCCGGTGCGGGCGCTGGTCGAGCGGCTGCGCGACGACCTGACCCCGGCGGGCTGGCTGGGCGCGATGCACATGATGTTCACCACCGACACGCCCTCCATCATCGGCCGGGTGGAATGCCCCGTGGCGATCCTGGCCGGCACGCGCGACCGGATGGCGCCGCTGGAGCTGCACGCGGAGAAGCTGCGCGCGGCGAAGCCCGATGCCGCGCTGCACGTGCTGGAAGGCCACGGGCACATGCTGAAGCTTGAAGCGCCCGGGCGGTTCAATACGATCCTGCGCGACATGGCGGAGGGCCGACAGAGCCCGGGCCAGGAAGGGAGGAAATGATGACGCACGGCACGAGGCGGCCGACCCGCGGCCTGCTCGCGCGGAGCCTGCTGGCCCTGGCACTCGCCGCCGGCCTCGCGGGGCCTGCCCTCGCGCAGGGGGGCCTGCAGCCCGGCGGCGGCACGGTCCGGCTGGTGCTGAACAGCGCGCCCGGCAGCGCGGCCGATGCGGTCGCCCGTGTGCTGGTCGAGCCGCTGGCCGAGATCCTCGGCCAGCCCGTGGTGGTGGAGAACGTGGCGGGCGGCGGCGGCGCGGTCGGCATCGCGCGCGTGCTGCAGGGGCGGCGGGACGGCACCGCCATCCTCTCGGCCGTGTCCGGCACGCTGATCGGCCCGATGCTTGATCGCAGTCTGCCCTACGAGATCGGGCGGGACCTGATCCCGGTCTCCCAGACCACCGCCGCCATGGCCGTCTTCGTCGTGCGCCCGCAGCCCGGGGTGGCCACCCTGCGGGACTTCGTCGCGCGCGCGAAGGAGGCCGGGCAGCCGCTGCCCTTCGGCAATTACGGCTACGGCTCCTCCTCCCATCTCCAGGGCATGCTGCTGGCGCGGGAGACGGGGCTGGAGGCCGAGGCCGTGCCCTTCAACGGCACCTCCCAGCTCATCACGGAGATGATCGGTGGCCGGCTCTGCTGCGCCTTCATCGATGTGGGCTCGGCGCGCGACTTCGTCCGCGCCGGCCAGCTCCGCCCGCTCGGCTCCACTGGGCCGCGCCGCGCGCCTGATCTGCCGGAGCTGCCGACCCTGACCGAGCAGGGCCTAGCCAATTTCGAGCCGCAGATCTGGCAGGGCATGTTCCTGCCCGCCGGCACGCCGCCCGAGATCGTCGCCGCCCTCGGGCGCGCGCTGGGGGAGGCCACGCGCCGCCCCGGCCCCGCGGCCTTCATTCGCAGCATCGGCTACGAGCCCGTCGGCAGCACGCCGGCGGAGTTCGCCGCCATGATCTCGCATGACACGCCGATCTGGCGGCGGATCATCGACGAGACCGGCGTGCGCATCAAATAGCGCGGGGTAGGGAGGGGAAGGGACCATGTGGAACCCGGGCACCACGCCCAGCCTGCGAGGGCGACGGCTTCTCCTGGCCGGGGCGGCAGCGCTGCTCCCGGCCTCCCGCGCCCGGGCCCAGGTGGCCGTGCTGGACCGGCCCGCGCGGATCGCCATTGGCTACCCGGCCGGCGGCTCCATCGACATCTTTGCCCGGCTCTACGCCGAGCGCCTGGCCGGCCCCTACGCACCCTCCGTCATCGTGGACAATCGCCCCGGCGCTTCCGCGAGGCTTGCGGTGGAGGCGGTGCGGGGGGCCGCGCCGGACGGGGCCACGATCCTCTGCACGCCGGAGAGCGTGCTGACCATCACGCCGCACATCTACCCCACTACCACCCGCTACGACGGGCTGACGGATTTCGCGCCCGTCTCCGCCATCGCGGCTGCGCCCTTCGCCTTCTGCGTCGCGGCCGGCCATCCCGCGCGGACGCTGGCCGAGTTCGCTGAATGGGCGGCCGGGCAGGCGGAGGTGCCCTACAGCAGCCCCGCCGCCGGCTCCATGCCGCAGCTCCTGGCGGAGGTGTTCGCCCGCCGGCGGAACCTCCGCATGACCCATGTCTCCTACCGCGGCACGGGAGCCGCGCTCGTGGATCTCGGGGCAGGGCGAATCTCGGCTCTCATGACCACGCTGGGCGATGTCTCCGGACAGCACCGGGCGGGGGCGGTCCGCATTCTCGCGGTCACGGCGGCGGAACGGCTCGCCAAGCTGCCCGAAGTGCCCTCCTTCGCCGAGCTGGACCTGCCTGACGTGACCGGGGAGACCTGGAACATCCTCATGCTGCCCGCGGGCACTCCGGGACGGGTTGTGGAAAGCCTGCACGCCGCCGTGGTCCGCGCCGCCGCGGATCCGGCGCTGGGAGCCCGGTTGGACGCCATCGATTCCTCGGCCCGCACCTGCACGCCGGAGGAGCTGGCGGCGCGCCTTCGCGCGGAGTACGCCCGCTGGCGGGACATCGTGCGCGCGGTCGGCGCCGTCGGCGAGTAGCGGCCCGGGCACCCGGGAGCGGAGAGGATGATGCCATGCGAACGCGCCTTCTCGCCCTGGCCGTCGCGGCGGGCCTTCTTGGTCCCTGCACCGCCATGACGGCCGCCGCGCAGGAGGTGACGAACCGTTTCGTGCGCGTCGCGCCGCGGGTGGCCGGCGTGGTCTACGCGCCGGCACAGCCGGGGCCCGCGGCACAGGTCGCCGTCGTCGTCATGCACGACAACAACGACTTCCTGGACCACCCCGCGACGGTGAACCTCGCGCGTCGTGGCTATACGGTGCTGGCCGCTAATCCGCGCCACGCCCCGGACCTCGACGACCGCGACATGGATTTCGACAACGCGCTGGCCGATCTCGGCGCCGCCATGCGCTACGCGCGGCGCCTGCCGGGGATCGGGCGCGTGGTGCTGCTCGGCCACTCCTCCGGCGCGCCGCTTGCCGCCGCCTACCAGAACATCGCGGAGAACGGCGTCCGGGCCTGCCAAGGGCCGGAGAAGATCGTGCCCTGCCCGGATTCCCTGGCCGGGATGGAGCCGGCGGACGGCCTGGTGCTGCTCGACCCCATCTTCGGGCTGGGCGCCAACGTGCTGACCTCCGTGGACCCCTCGCAGGATGCGGGAGAGGCCGCGGCCGCGCTCGACATCTACGCGCCCGCCAACGGCTTCACCCCGGCCGGCGCACAATACCCGGAGGCGTTCCGCACCCGCTTCCTCGCCGCCCAGGCCGCGCGCAACGCCCGGCTGATCGATGCGGCGCTGGAGCGGCGGCGGGCGCTGGAGGAGGGCCGCTCGGCCTTCGGGGACGATGAGTCCTTCCTCGTGCCCGGCGCTACCCGCACGCCGCGGCTCTGGCGCCCTGACCTGTTGTTGCTGTCGCGCACGCGCGGCGGGCACCCGCTGCTGCGCGGCGACGGATCCGTGTCCACGGAGGTGATCCGTTCCGTTCGCGTGCCCTCGGGCTTGACCAACGCCGTCCCGGCGCGCAGCGACCGGGAGGACCGGCGGGGCGCGGCGGCTGCCGCCTCGGTGGCGGCGAAGCCGCTGCTCCTCGGCGGCTCGCTGGACACGACGGTCCGGCGCTTCCTCAGCACCTTCGCCAGCCGCAGCACGCCGGACTACGCGATCGGCGAGGACCGGGTGACGGGGATCGACTGGAACTCCTCTTACAACAGCACGCCCGGCAATCTGGAGGGGGTGGCGGCGCCCATGCTGGTGATGGGGATGACCGGCCATTACTGGATCGTCTCGGCCGAGACTGCCTACGAACAAGCGGCGAGCCTGGACAAGTCAATCGCCTTCGTCGAGGGAGCGACGCACGGCTTCACGCCCTGCGAGCCTTGCGCCCGGGTGCCCGGCCAGTTTGGCGACACGATGAAGCGCACCTTCGACCACGTCGCCGGTTGGACCGCAACGCGCTTCGTACCGGGCCGGCCCAGGTAACGGTTATTTCGGGACGGCCGCACTCCCACGGTGAGCCTGTGGACAGGTCCGCCGGCTCGACGCGCCGTCAGCCTTCTGTCCCGGAGATCTCGACGATCCGCAGCCAGCGCGCCACGTCCTCCTCAACGACGCGCGCGGGCCCTTTAGCGGGTCGAAGTTGGTAACGCTGCCATCGGCCTGTATGCGTTCCACGATCTCCGGCCTCTCGCCGATTTCCGGGAGGCAAATCTTGGCCGAAAGCTGCCTGTCTGCATTTAAGCTGTTGATATGCGAAAGCCGACCTGCCCCGCGTCCTGTCAGTTAGGCAACGCCGACGCAAGGCGGCCAGCATTTGCTTCACTGATCAAAGGCAGCCGCCGGGAAGTGCCCGTTAATCCTACCTGCAACGATGCATACCGGCTTCGTAGAAGCCCCGGAGAGCATCACGCCAGGGAGCGACGGCGTCGAGCCAGCTGCTGTAGCCTTCGGCACCGTGCCGGGCCTGCGCGTCCAACTCTGCCTGAACCGCGGCGAGATCAAGGCCTGTCAGCCGACCGTCGCGAACCACTTCCCGACCGGCGACAACAAGATGCCGGAGGCTCTGGCGGGCCGCCCGCTGGGCCACCAGTGCCATGTCGGGCACCTCGACCAGCAGGTCGGCCGCGAGGCCGGTGCGGTCCAGCACCATGGCATCCGCCGGGCCGCCCGGCAGCAGCGCCGTGTCGGCTGCCCTCTCGCCCGTGACGATGCCGCGCCCCCCATGACATGCGGCACGGAACAGGGCGTCCAGTGGCACGCCCTCGTTCAATGAAACGCCGCGATGGAGAAGCGCATTCAAGCGTAGCTCTCGAAAACCATCGTCGTCGTCATCCACGCTGAAGCCGTCCAGCCCTGTGGCCAGCGGAACCCCAAGGCGATGCATCTCCGCCATCGGCGCGATGCCGTTGCGCAGGTGCAGGTTCGAGCTGGTGTTGACCGAGACGGCGACGCCGCGTTCCGCCAGCAGCTCCATCTCCTCCGGTCGCAGCCAGGTGGCGTGGGCGATGGAGAGGCGTGGAGAGAGAAGGCCGAGGTGATCGAGGTGACGGACCGGCCCTTCCGGATGCTCGGCATCCAGATACTCGCGCTGCACCCGGGATTCGAGCAGGTGCATGTGCACGCGCCGGCCGGTCAGGGCGGAGCGCTCCGCAATGGCGGCGAGCATGGCGTCCGAGCACCATTCGAGGCCGTAGGGGCCGTACTGCACGTCTATCAGCGGGTCGTCACAGGAGGCGGCGAGCGCGTCGGCGATCCGCATCTGCTCGGCGGCCTGCGGGGGTGGATTGAGAAAGCGCGCCGTCACAAGCTCGCGGACCTCCGGCGGCAACATGGCGAGGATGCGCTCGTCCGGTGCGTAGCCCAGCGCGTTGCGGTCCCGCATGGAAACGGCAATGGCGACGCGGACGCCCACCGCACGGGCGGCGCGCACGACGTCGCGCAACTCCTCCTCCAGCCGTTCTGGCCGCTGCGGACGGGTGTAGTGGACCATCACGGCGCCGCAGCCGCCGAGCGCCTGGCGGCCTAGGGCGGCGGCCACGACGAGCCAGGGGTCGCAAGCTGGCGTTCCGGTCATGGTCGCCAGCCACAGCTCCAGCGGCAGGTCGAAGGCGCCGAGGGCCGTTGGGCGGACACCGCGGGCGTGGTCATGTGCGTTGGCGAAGGGCGGCATGAGGATGTTGCCCGTCGCATCCTCTCCCGCCGGCTCGGCTGCTTCGATCCGGTCGGCCCGCAGGGCGAGGCGAACCGGCCCGCAGGCGGCGCAGCCCCCGGCCCCGAAGCGAAGGGGCCGGCCCTGGAGCAGCACGCCGCTCAGTGCAGGCCTCCATCGTCGAGGGCGTAGCGGTCGAAGGGCAGCGGATGGGCGCGGCTGCGCGCCTCCAGGCCGATCAGCGCGCCCATGAGCGGGGCGCGCCTTTGCCGGAGCGTCGCCAATTCGTCCGCGATCGCGCCCTGCCTTGCCTCCGCCTCCGCCGCGAGGGCGGCGGGATCGAAGCCAGTCGGGCGCCCGTCCCGCAGGGCGATGCCTCCATCCACGAGGACGTGGCGCAGCGAGCGGGCGGGCTCGGCATGAACGAGCTGGCGCACGGCGCTGTTCAGCGGAACCCAGGCGGGGTCGGAGAGATCGAAGAGGGCGAGGTCGGCGCGGTGTCCCGGGCGCAGGCCGCCGACGAGGCCCGCCAGCCCCAGCGCCTTCGCGCCGCCCAGCGTCGCGGCGCGGAAGGCGGCGATGGCGGCCTCCTCCGGCCCGCCGGCCTGCATGGACCAGTAGAGGGCGGCGTGGCGCATGGAGGAGAAGAGGTTCTGCGCGTCGCCGGCACTGCTGTTGTCACATCCCAGGGCAATGCCCACGCCCGATCGCGCGTAGCGGCGCACGGGCGCCGCACCGTTCAGCAGCTTCAGGTTGGCGCCGGGATTATGGGCGAGGTGCCCGCCCGCGCCGCCGAGACGCGCGATCTCCTCGGATCCGATCCAGACGCCGTGGGCGATCACGAGACGCTCGTTCAGCAGGCCGTGGCGCTCGAGGTAGCGGATGAAGGAGCCTCCATCGGCCGGATAAGCCTGCCGCGCCAGCACGGCCTGGGCGCGCGTCTCGTAGACATGGGTACAGACCGGCAGGCCGCGCTCGCGAGATAGGGCGGCGGCCCATTCGAGCAGGGCAGGGGAGCAGCGCTGCGGCGCTGAGGGAGCAAGGACGCTCCGGAGAAGGGGCCCTTCCACCCGGTCCAGCAGCTCCTCGGCCAGTCGCATGCCGGGCGCGGGATCGGCGTCGCCGGGAAGGGTGGCCAGGATCTCGGGCGGCAGGGATTCGCGCGCGAAAGGCAGCGTGTCCACCATGGCCCGATCGCCGAGCTGCCAGCCCAGCAGGGCGCGCAGCCCGATCGTGCGGTGCGCGTCGATCACCGCCTCGGCCTGGGCACGGTCGGCGCCCTGCAGCGTCACCATGTCTTGCACGGTGGTGATGCCGTGTATCAGACATTCGGCGGCGTGGAGACGGGTGCGCAGATGCACCTCCGTATCCGGGCGGCGCGCCCAGGCGCTTGGAAAGGCGAAGGCGCCCCAGGTATCCAGCGGCAATCCCTCGAAGCAGCCGCGCAGCAGCGTGTCGTGGGAGTGGGAGTGCGCGTTGACGAAGCCGGGAGCAACGAGGAGCCCGCGCGCGTCCAGGCGTTCGGCATCGCCGCCACGGCGCGTTGCCTCCTCGCCCGTCGCGACGATCCGGCCCTCCTTGATCAGCAGATCGGCCAAGGGCGGGCGGTGGAGGTCGTCGCCCTCGGGGTCCAGCAGGCGACCGCCCGCGACGAGGAGGGGGCGGCTCATGCGCGCAGGCTGGCCGCGGCCGCCTGCACGGCATCCACTATGGCGTGGTAGCCCGTGCAGCGGCAGTAGTTGCCGGAGAGCGCCTCCCGGATCTCGGCGCGGGAGGGATCGGGGTTGCGCTCCAGCAGTTCCGCCGCCTGGAGCAACATCCCCGGCGTGCAGAAGCCGCATTGCAGCGCGGCGCGGTTGAAGAAGGCATCCTGCAGCGCGCGAATCCGGCCACTGCTCGTCGCGCCCTCGATCGTCTCGACGGCGGCGCCATCGGCCTGCACGGCGAGCATGAGGCACCCGCGCACGACGACCCCGTCCACCTGGACGTGGCAGGCCCCGCATACGCCGTGCTCGCAGCCGACATGGCTGCCGGTGAGGCCGGCGCCGTGGCGCAGCCAGTCCACCAGATTCTGCCGCAGCGGCACGCGGGCGCGGATGGCTTCGCCGTTCAGGGTGAGGGCAATGTCGGCGGTGGGTTCGTCAGGGAGTTCCACGGTCAGTCCTCCGTTCCCACGGCGCGGCGCAGCAGCACGCGGGCGAGATGGATGCGGTGCGCGGCGGTGACTTCGTCACCGCCCATGGCGTCGAGCCCGCCGAGCATCTGGCAGGCGGCCCCGACGCCGCCCGAGACCAGGGCGGCCTCCGCTTCGGCTTGGCGGCGGGTGGCGCTCTCCACGCCGCAGAGGGCGATGCGCGCCTCCGCGACGCGGGATCCGTCGCGGCGCAGCGCCAGGGCCAGCCCCGCCATGGCGTAGTCGCCATGGCGGCGGGAGACCTCCTGGAAGGCGTGCGTCCAACCCGGGCGAATGGCCGGGATCTCTACATGCAGGATCAGCTCCCCGGGCTCGATCGCCGTCGCATAAACGCCGAGGAAGAACTTCTCGGCCGCGACGCGCCGCTTGCCGCTCGCGGAAGCCAACACGATGGTGGCGCCGAGGCAGGTTACGCAGGCCGGCATCTCGGCCGCGGGATCGGCGAGCGCCAGGCTGCCGCCGAGCGTGCCGCGGTTGCGGATGGCGGGATGCGCGACATGGTGCAGGGCCTGGGCCAGCAGCGGCGCGGCCTGCCGCACCAGCGGCGAGGCCAGCACCTCGGCATGACGGGCGCGGGCGCCGATGGACAGCACGCCATCGGCCAGGGCGATCGCGTCCAGCCCGGGGATGCGGTTGATGTCCACCAGCATCCCCGGACGCGCCATACGCAGGTTGAGCATCGGCATCAGGCTCTGGCCACCGGCGAGGACGGAGGCCTCCGCGCCTCCGTCGGCCAGGATGGCCAGGGCGTCACTCAGCGTCTCGGGGCGGGCGTAGTCGAAGCGAGCGGGCTTCATTCGGAGGCCTCCAGCGTGCCGAGGGCGCGCAGGATCACGGTGGGGGTTATGGGAAGTTCGGAAACCCTGGCGCCGCGCGAGGCTAGCGCGTCGTTCACCGCGTTCAGCACGGCAGCGGGGGCGCCGCAGGTGCCGGCCTCCCCCGCGCCCTTGGCGCCGAGGGCGGAGCCGGAATAGGGCGTCTCGACATGGCCGACAGTGATGTCGCAGGCGTTGTCGGCCATGGGCAGGAGATAGTCGGCCAGGGTCCCGGTGAGGAACTGGCCATTGCCGGGATCGTAGCGGCAGGCCTCCAGCAGTGCCTCCCCGATGCCCTGCACCACGCCGCCCCGGACCTGCTCCTCCACTAGCAGCGGGTTCAGCAGGCGCCCGCAGTCGCCGACGACCCAGTGGCGCAGCGGGGTGACGATGCCCGTATCGGGATCGACCTCCACGAGGCTGGCCTGCAGGCCGTTGGTCGTGAGGAACACATCCTCCTCCCGCCGGAACTGGTGAGTGGCGGTGAACTGGGGCTGCACGCCGCCCGGCAGCTCGTGGCCGCGGAAGAAGACGGTGGAAGCCAGGTCGGCCAGCGCCATGCGCGGGGTGCCGTTGGCGTCCACGACCTGGCCGCCGCGCAGGTCCAGCGCCTCGGGCGCGGATTGGAGAAGGGCTGCGGCGGTCTTCAAGATCTCGGCGCGCAGCTTGCGGCCGGCACCCCAGGCGGCCTCCCCGCCAACCCCGGCGCCGCGCGAGGCCCAAGCGCCACCGCCATGCGGGGCACTGGCCGTGTCGCCGGTGTGGATCGTGACATGGGAGGGGGGCACGCCCACTGCATCCGCCACCACCTGCACGATGCCCTGCTGGATGCCCTGGCCGATCTCGGCCACCGAGGCGCGGGCGACCACGTCGCCAGTGGGCTCGAGCGTGACGACCACCGTGTCCATCGCGGCCACGGGGACATGGGCGGGGCCATAGGCCCCCGGGCCGGAGGCAGTGTACTCGACCACTGCTGAGAAGCCGAGGCCGACGCAGCGGCCCCTCGCCCGCATCGCCGCGATCTCGGCCCGAAGCCCCGGCAGATCCAGCAGGCGCTCGAACTCGGCGAGGGTGGCGGTGTGGGACAGCTCCGCCATGCGGCCGCCCGCCGGATTGGTCCAGGGCATCATTGCCTCGGGCAGGAAGTTGCGGCGGCGGAACTCCAGCGGGTCCTCACCGCGCGCGGCGGCGGCCAGGTCCATCAGGCGCTCAGTCGTCGCGCAGCCGATGGGATGGCCGACGGAGCGGTACTGGCCGGTCGGCACCTTGTTCTGCAGCGCGCAGCGCAGGCGGGCGCGGTAGGCGCCGAAGTGATAGGGCGCACCGACGGTGCGAAGGACGCTCATCGCCTCCACCGTCGAGGAGCGGGGATAGATGGAGTAGGCGCCGAGGCCCTGGATATCGTCGGCGTCGAAGGCGAGGATGCGCCCCTCGGCATCCACGGCCATTCGGGCCTGCATGACGTGCTCGCGCGCGTGAATGTCAGCCATCAGCGCCTCGATCCGGTCGCAGACGTAGCGCACGGGCCGCCCGGTGAGGCGGGAGGCGGCGCAGATCGCGACTTCGTCCGGGTAGACATGCATTTTGATGCCGAAGCCGCCGCCGACATCGCCGGCGATGACGCGCACGCGGCCCATGGGCAAGTCCAGCAGATCCGCCAGGTGCACCTGCATCTGGTGCGGGATCTGGTGGGACATGCGAACCTCCAGCGCCTCAGCGGCCGGGTCGTAGGTCGCCAGGACGCTGCGGGACTCTAGCGGCACGCCGGTGTGGCGGGTGAAGGTGAAGCGCTCCTCCACGACGAGGGCGGCGCTGGCGAAGGCAGCCTCCACATCGCCGCCGCCGAATTCGGTGCGCCAAGCGAGGTTGGAGGTAAGTCCCTGGTGGGTGGACGGCGATGCGGCGTCGAGGGCCTTCGCCGGATCGGTGACTGCGGGCAGCTCGTCCCATTCCACCTCCACCAGCTCCAGGGCGTCCTCCGCGATGGCGCGGGACGCCGCGAGGACGAGGGCGACGGGCTCGCCCTGGTAGACGGCGCGCTCGCGGGCCAGCGGGCCCTGCTCGGGGGAGACGAGGCCGGGGAAGGCGCGGGATTCGGTGCGCCAGCTCCGGCAGAAGGGGGCAAGGTCCTCGGCCGTCAGGACCGCGCGCACGCCCGGCAGGGCGCGCGCGGCGTCGCGTCCGGTGATGCCGAAGGCGGCGTGCGGGAAGGGGCTGCGGAGAAAGGCGGCGTGCAGCTCGCCCTTGGCGGCGTTGTCATCCGTGTAGCGGCCACGCCCCTCGATCAGGCGGCGGGTGGCGGCGCGGGGCATGGGACGGCCGATCCAGCCATCCGGCGGCAGGGCGGTGTCGGGCATAGTGAACCTTGCGAAGCGGCGGGAGGGACGCGCCCCTCCCGGACAGGAATCAGGTAACGGTCACGCCGGCCTTGCGGATCAGGGCGTGCCAGCGCGGCGTGACCTCTCGCACCAGCCTGCCCAGCTCCTCCGGCGTGCCGGGGGCGGGGGTATGGCCAATCTCCTTCAGCCGGGCCTGCACGGCGGGCACGCGCAGCGCGTCGTTCATCACGGCGTTGATCCGGTCCACGACCGGCTTCGGGATGCCGGCCGGCCCCCAGACCGCGTCGAAGGTGGCGAGGTCGAGCCCCGCCACGCCCTGCTCGGCGAAGGTGGTCAGCTCCGGCATGGAGCTGGAGCGGGCAGGGCCGGTCATCGCCAGCCCCTTCACCGCGCCGGACTGGATGTGGCTGAGCACGCTGACCGGGGTGGCGAAGGAAACGTCGATGCGCCCGCCGAGCATCTCGGTGATCGCTGCCGCCTCGCCGCGATAGGGGATGTGCTCCATGGGCACGCCGTGGTCCTGATGCAGCACCTCGCCGAAGAGGTGGGCGGCGGAGCCGTTGCCCCAGCTTCCGTAGTTCACGGGGCGGCCAAGGGCCTTCGCCCAGGCGATGAAGCCCGGCGCGTCGCTGAAGGGCGCGGCTTTCGGGGCGGTGAGCAGGATGCTGGCGTGCACGGCCATGCCGATGGGCGTGAAGGCCGTCATCGGATCGAAGGGCAGGCTGGGGTAGAGGGCCGCGCTGCTGGTGACCGTGCTGTTGATCGTCAGCATGATGGTGTGGCCGTCCGGCGGAGCCTTCGCCACCAAGTCGGCCCCGATGGTACCGACGGCGCCCGGGCGGTTCTCGGTCACCAGCGGCTGGCCGAGGGCGGGCGACATCCGCTCGGCCAGCAGGCGCGCGATCACGTCGATCGCGCCGCCTGGCGGGAAGGGCAGGATGAAGCGGATGGGACGGCTGGGGAAGGCCGTCTGGGCGCGGGCCCGAGCCGCGAGCGGTGCGGCCAGGGCCAAGCCGAGGAGGGGGCGGCGCGGGATCGTCATCGGGAAGCCGGTCCTCCGGGGATGGCCGTGCGGGGCCGTGGCGCGCGGTTCTGGTGCCGCATCATGTCAGGCTGTGCAGGCCGAGCGCCGCGGGCAGGGCGTAGACCACAATCGGCACGAAGGCGATGAGCAGGGCCACGGCGAGCATGGTGACGAGATAGGGCCAGAGATGCCGCGTCAGGTCCGGCAGGGTGGCGCCGCTGATGCCGAGGATGATGTAGAGCCCGACGCCGAGCGGCGGGGTGAAGAGGGCGATGCCCATCACCGTCGTCATCACCGTACCGTAGTGTAGCAAGTCGATCCCCAGCTCCCGTGCGATAGGCACGAAGACGGGGATGAGCATCAGCATGCCGGGGATGCCGTCCAGCAGCGCGAAGAGCACGAGGAAGACGAGGATGCTGAGGATCATGAACATGGTCCGGCCGCCGCCGACGGAGGCGATCAGTTCGGCGAGGGCCTGGGGCACCTGCTCCACCGTCATCAGCCAGGCCAGGATGTTGGCGCCGGCGATCATCAGCATCACCGCGCCGGTCGCGACGCCGCTGCGGACAAGGGCGCGGGCAAAGAAGGCGGGCGTGATCTCTCGGTACAGGACCATCCCCGCGAGGGTGGCGTAGGCAACGGCCACGACGGCCGCCTCGGTAGGGGTGAAGAGGCCGCCGAGAATGCCGCCGAAGATGATGAGGGGCAGCAGCAGCGCCCAGCCGGCGCCGAGGAAGGTCCGGAAGCGCTCGCGCCAGCTCAGCCGCGGTTCAGGCTGGAGGCCGCTGCGGCGCTCCTCGATCCGCAGGTGCAGCATCAGCGCCCCCGCCATAATGATGGCGGGCAGGAAGCCGGCGGCGAAGAGGGCGGCGACCGAGGTGTTGGTAACGCTGCCATAGACTACCATGGTGAGGCAGGGTGGGACGAGGATGCCCATCCCCGCCGCCGCGGCGACGATCGCACCGGCCCGGGCGCCGCTGTAGCCGCGCTCCTTCATAGAGGGGATCATCACGGCGCCGACCGCGGCCGCATCGGCATTGGTGGAGCCGGAAATGCCGGAGAAGAGCATCATCGCCAGCACCACCACGTTGCCGAGGCCGCCGCGCACATGGCCCACCATGGCGGTGGCGAAGGTGATCAGACGGCGGGAGATGCCGCCGGTTTCCATCAGCTCGCCCGCCAGGATGAAGAAGGGGATGGCGAGATAGGTGAAGCTGTCGATCGCGCCGAAGGTGCGGCTGGCCACGATGTCCAGCGGCACGCCCTCCATCAGCCAGAGGCCGATCGCGGCGGCGCCGCCCAGGGCGAAGGCGATCGGCGTGCCGATGACCACAAAGACGAGGAAAAGGGTGAGGACAGCAATCATCCGACGGCTTCGGGCAGGGGCGCCTCGGGCTGCGGCTCTTTGATGAGCAACCCGGCTAGGAGGTGGAAGAGCATGAGCGCGGCGCCGACCGGGATGGCCGCGTAGGGAAGCGCCATGCCGATGGGGAGAGTGGCGGAATCCTGAAGAGAGGCCTGCGAGGTCTCGTTGATGCCGGTCTGGACCAGGATCACGAGGAAGCCCGCGCTCACGATGACGGCCACCCCCCGCGCGGCCAGTCGGCCGGCGTGGGGGAAGCGCTGCACCAGCGCGTCCAGGACGTAGTGCGTTCCCTCCCGCGTCGCGAGCGCGGCGCCGAGCAGGCTAACCCAGACGAAGAGGTAGCGCGCGGCCTCCTCCGACCAGATCAGGGGCTCGTTGAAGGCATAGCGCGCGACCACCTGGGCGAGCGTCGTCCCCGTCATCGCCAGGACGAGCAGGGCGAGGGCGAAGGCTTCCAGGCGCGCGAGCCAGGTATCGGCGTAGCGGAGGGTGGACGTCATGCGCTCAGCCGGCGGTGGCGACGATGCGATCGACCAGCGGCTTGCCCAGGCGCTCCTCGAACTGCGCGTAGGTCTTGCGGCCGATCTCGCGGAATGGGGAGAGGTCGGGCTGGGTGATGTTCACCCCAGCGGCCTTGATCTGGTCCAGCGCGCCGGCATCGCGCTTGTGGCGATCCTCCATCACCGCCTTGCGGCCCTCAATCGAGGCCTTCCGCATCACCGCGCGGAGGTTCTCCGGCAGGCGGTTCCAGCCGCGCTCGCTCATGACGAAGGTGTTAACCAGCATCATGTGGTTGGTGATGGCGAGGTTCTTCGCAACTTCGAGGTGGCGTGAGGAGAGAAAGGTGACGTTGTCATTCTCCGCGCCATCCAGCACGCCCTGCTGGAGGGCTGTGTAGACCTCGCCGAGGGCCATCGGCGTGGGCGCGGCGCCCAGGCTGCGGAACAACGCGATGAAGGAGGGGTTGGGGATGACGCGGATCTTTTGCCCCTGCAGGTCCGCCACGGCGTTGACCGCCTTCGCCCGCGTGTAGATGTTCCGGAAGGTCACCTCCCAGAAGTTCACTACGCGGAAGCCGGAGGCGGCGGCACGGCGCACCAGTTCTTCCTCCACCACCGGCCCGTCCAGCAGGCGAAAGGCGGCTGCCTCGTCCGGCACCAGATAGGGCAGATCCAGCACGCCGAACTGAGGAACAAAGGTGACCATGCTGGCACTTGCGTCGATGATGCCGTCCAGGACGCCGGCCTGCACGTTCTGCCACATCTCCCGCTGCGCCCCGAGCTGGCTCGAGGGGAAGAGGTTGATTTTCAGCTTGCCGCTGCTCTCCTGCTCCGCGACCTCGGCCATGCGGCGCGCGCCGACGAGGATCGGGTGCTGCGGGTCCAGGGCGCTGCCGATCCGAAGGGTGCGCACGTCCTGGGCGGCCGCGCTGCGCAGGAAGGGTGCTCCTAACGCTCCTACAAACAAACCCGTGACAGCACGACGGCGCATCATCTCAGTCTCCAAGGTCGCGCGGATCAATGCCGCGAATAGGTGATCGACGCAGCAAGTTCCGTGCCGCTAGATTGGCGATGTTCAGATTATTGCTCACACGAAACTGGAACGATTACTCCAATAGGCTAACAAAGAGGCAATCTGAACCTGCGCTCCCCGTTATGCATTGCTGTTTTCTTCCAAACTTCTGCGGCCGTGGGGAATTTCAATTTGGCGCGGCTGCTCTGTTCTCGTGATTAGATTGCGACTTCCTTTTTAAGGGTAGAACAAATTCTGGCGCAGCCTGATGCCGAAACGGCAACACCTGATCTCAAGTGCTTCAGCTTCGCGATCAGGAGAGCGGACTAAGAAGTGAGGCAGGCGAATGAGCGACTGCGCTTAGGGCGAGGGCTCCCAGGAACTGCCACGGACTACCCCGGCCTCGGCACAGCGGGCCCGCACCCTTAGCGTGTGAGCGACTGGCGGGCGGTAATTGACTCTGTCCGCGCCGCGGGTGCCATGTCGGAGGCGCGGGCGGGGCGCAGCTATGCGATTTGGGGCCATCCTCAGGGCGGCCAATCCGGGGCTCCTGGCAAAGGCATACGGGCCGGAGCTACAGCTGGCTTGCGTTGCCGCTGCTGCCTCGGCGGCGGAATTGGCTGCCCTCCTGGGGGACGATCTGGGAAGCCCTCCCGGGAAGAACCCCAACCGCAATGATGCGGTGGTCGTGGCAGCGGGTCTTCAGCGCGCCGACCGAGGAGGCCGTAGTTCCGGGCGCCGCCTCTCCCACGGAGCGACTGCCGAGCGAGTGCATCGAGTCCATCTACGACCTGATTGCCCGCAAGAAGTCCGAAAAGCCCCTGGACGGCGGACCGCTTCGCAGGGCTTCTAGCCCCTAATAACTACGCCTCGCCGCACTGATTATTCATGCGTGCGTCAGCCAATGTCCGCTTCCAGGAAAGCGGCGAAGGTGGCCCTATGACCGCAATGGGCATATTCCGTTGAAAAACTCGGCTGTTGATCGGGCTGCTTCTGCTGATTCCCTGTTGTTGAGCAGCAGGGGCCAGGAACCATGATGAGGCCGCGGCAAGTTGAGCAGGCAGCTCTGTTCTACGCGTTCTCGCTCGAGCGTCATGTCCCGGCTACGACGTCGGCACGCGCGTCAGCCGCATGATGGCGAAGGACCTGCTGGGCCGGGGCATCCACTTCCCCGGCGTCGTGGGCGCGATCGCCGCCACGGCGGGGGAGGCCGCATGATGCGGCTCAACGCGGCCACGCTCGCCGCCACGCACGGCCATGCGAGCCTGCTGCCGGTCGCGCCCTACCACCCGGCCTTCTGCGGGTCGGAGGGGCAGAACCTCTACGCCGGCTGGCCGAACCTATCGGGCCTGCACTTCGCCGCATTGGCGCGCGCGGGCTATGGCGGTTTGCCGGATTTGCTGGAGGCTCCGAACGGCCTCGCCCAGGCCCTAGGCTGGACGGGGGACAGGGCGTTGCTGATAAAGGGGGTGTGCAGGGCCTCGGGTAGGACTTCGCCATTCTCCAAACCTACTTCAAGCCGTATCCTTGCTGCCGCTGGCTGCATGCACAGGTCCGGGGCGTGCTGGACCTGATGGGTCGGCACGGCCTGGATGGGCAGGCCGTCCAGGGTATCCGGGTCGCCACTCCCGGCTTCGTCGCGATGTACGTTCGGCCTCGGGGCTGGACGCGCTCCTGCTGAAGTTCGGCCCGTTGATGGAGGGTGCCTGCGGGTCGGGTGCGCGTGAAGCCTGGGCTGACTGGTTCCGCGCGCCTATCCTGCGGGACCGCGATCTCAAGTCACTCTGGCAGCTGTTGGCGCTGCCGCTGGTTGTGCCCGTCTCGCGGTGACGGCGTGGCAGGCCGCGGCAGCCCCGGGAGCTGGCCGCTGTTATCTGCCGTGCCTGAGTGGCGGGATCTGCGTCTCAATGCGGTAAAGCCCACCACCAGCGATGGCCGCGATGTAGAGCCAGGTCCGACCGTCTACGACGGCGAGCTCCACATTCGTCGGCTTCTCCGGCGTAGGCACGAAGGCAATTTCCCGACCTTCGGACGTGTAAACCCGCACGCCAAATCGTGCTGTCTGCACGGCGGCATAGATGTTCCCGTCCCGATCCAGCCGAATGCCGTCCGCGCCGCCGCCGCCCTCCCCGTCGAAATCCACAAGGACGCGGCGGTTACCCGGCGTGCCCTCCGGCGACAGGTCGTAGCGGAGGATGTGCATGTCGCGGTTCCGCCAGGGAACGGAGGCCGGGATGCGCCGGTCCGCGAGGAGGAAGTCGGCCTCCGCCACATAGAGGGCGCGCCCATCCGGGGAAACGGCGATACCGTTCGGCCGCGACACGTCCGCCAAGACCAGCTGCACCGATCCGTCGGGATCGATGCGGTACACGCCCATGGCAGGTTGCTCGACCGGCTCGTGCCCGAAGTAGCGTGGGTCGGTGAACCAGATCCGGCCCGCGGCGTCGATGTCGAGGTCGTTCGGCGCGTTGAAGGGCCGGGCGCCGTAGAGCCCGGCGAGGATGGTCGCCCGGCCGCTCGCCAAGTCGGTGCGGGTCACGATGCGGCTGCCGAAATCCGCCCCGTGCGCGACGACCATGCGGCCTTGCGCGTCGAACCGGATGCCGTTCGCCATCCCGCTCGGCGAGCGGAAGATGCGTGTCTCGCCCGTGCGAGGATCGTGCCGCCAGATATGGCCGGCGGCCATGCCTGTGCGCCAGGTCTGGGTGATGTCGCTGAAGTAGATCGCGCCATCCGGCCCCTGCGCGGGACCCTCCAGGAAAAAGCCCTCGCCGAAAACCTTCTCCAGCCGCGCGCCCGGCACGACGATGGGTTCCTCCACGACTGCCGGCGCCTGCGCCGCCGCGCCACGTGCCGAGGCAAGGGCCGTGAGGCCCAGCACGGCGCCCCTGCGCCCGATGGTCCACTTGCTCATGACGTCCCTCCGGCCACCGCCCGCGTCGCCCTCAGCCGTCAGCCCTGATCCCGAGGCGCTGAATGAGGCCGCCCCAGCGCTCCACCTCGGTGGCGACGAAGTCCGTGAAAGCGTCGGGACCCATCCAGCCCACGTCGAAGCCGGCACGCTCCAGCGTCGCGCGCGTTGCTGCACCGGCCAGGGCGGTGCGGCATGCCTCCGCCACGCGGGTGATGACGGCCGGTGGTGTGGACTGGGGCGCGAAGAGCCCGTTCCAGCCGAAGCTCACAGCGTTCGGCACCCCGGCCTCGCCCAGCGTCGGTACCTCGGGGATCTGTGCTGCCCGGGTCTCTGCCGTGACGGCGACGCCGCGCAGTCGCCCTTCCGCGATCTGCGGCAGGACAGCGGCGATGGGACAGAACATCGCGTCGATCCGCCCCGCCAGCAGGTCGAGCACGGCCTGCGGAAAGCCGCCATAGGGCACATGGACGAGCTGGATGCCGGCGCCGAGCGCGAACTCCTCCATGGCGAGGTGGCTTGCCGAGCCGGCGCCGATGGAGGCGTAGGAGAGCCCGCCAGGACGACGCCGCGCGGCCTCGGTGAAGGCTGCGACGGTCGCGACGGAGGTGGAGCCCGAGACGACGAGAACCTGCGGCGTGCGGACCAGTAGCGCGACGGGCCGGAGGTCGTGCAGCGGGTCATAGGCGAGGTTCGGCACCATCGCCTTTGCCGTGGCAATTGAGGAGTTATTGCCGATGCCAAAGCTGTGCCCGTCCGTCGCACGCGCGGTCGCCTCGGCCCCGACACGGCCCGCGGCGCCCGGCCGGTTCTCAACCACCACGGCCAGGGCCTGGGCCTGCCCGGGCTGGCCGAGCGACGCGGAGAGGTGGGGCGCCAGAGCTCGGGCGAGCGTGTCCGGCGTGGTACCGGGCGGGAACGGGACGATCAGGCGCAAGGGCCGCACGGGCCAGGCCGGCTGCGCCAGCGCGGGCTCCGCGGCCGCAGCGAAGGAGGCGGCGAGCAGCATGCGACGCGAGAGGGTCTGAGGGCTTCGGGGCATCATCGGGCACATCCTCCAGGCCGGCCGCGCCGGTACTTTTCTTTCCCCCAGGATGGCGGCCCGGCCCTGCCTCCTCCAATCGGGTTTCCGGACTAACCTATAAGCGGATACGATGGGGGCGGGCCATGCGGACAGGCGTCACCGAGCGGCAGCTCGCGGTGTTCCGGGCGGTGATGATCGCGGGCACGGTCAGCGCCGCGGCAAAGCAGCTCCACCTCTCGCAGCCCGCGGTGACGGGGATCATCCGGCGGCTGGAAGACCTTCTCGGCCTGCCACTTTTCGAGCGGGCGGGCGGACGCCTGGTGCCGACCGTCGAGGCGGGGCGCATCTTCGCCGAACTCCAGATCGCGCATGAGGGCTTCGCACGGCTGATGGCCAATATCCGCGGCATCGCCGAGGGGCGCAGCGCGACCTTCCGTTTCGGCGCCTCCGCCAGCGTCGGCCGTGACCTGGTGCCGCGCGCCCTCGTGGCCGTGCTCTCCAGGCATCCGGACCTGCGCGTGGAGTGCGACCAGCCCTCGCGCGACCGCACGGCCGACTACCTGCTGCTGGGTGAGGGCGAGTGCGTGCTCACCCTCGCCGCCGTGGCCGATCCCGGCATCGGCACCCGGCATCTCGGGGACGGGAGGCTCGTTCTCGTCGTCCCGGCCGGTCACCCCCTGGCGGTAGGCGGGCCCGTGGGGCCGGCGGAGCTTCAGGGCTACCCGCTCATCTCCTTCCCGCCCGGTCCGGTGCATGGCGCCCATATCGACAGGCTTTTCACGGAGGCGGGGCTGGAGCGGCGGACGCAAATCCAGGTCCGCTCAACCGACGCGGCCCTCGCCCTCACCGCCCGCGGTCTCGGCATCGCGCTACTCGACAGCTTCAGCGCCAGGGGCTGCGAGCCCCTCGGGCTGCGCGCTCTTCCCGTGAAGGGCAGCCCGACCGTGCCGCTACTGCTGCACTGGTGCCGGCACCGCCCGAAGTCGCGCTTGGCGCAGGAGTTCGGGGATGCCGCGGCCGCCCTGATCGATCTCGCCACCGCATAGGATCGGCTTATAGAGGGCACAGCACTCCCGATTGGCCCATGCCGGTTCGAGAGGGCAGCTTCCGCCCTGCCGGGAGGGACAGGGCTTGGGCGAGATGTACGATGTGGTCGTCGCGGGCGGCGGCGCGGCGGGGATCGGCGCCGCGCTCGGCGCGGCGGCGGCCGGGGCGCGGGTGCTGCTGCTGGAGCGCTACGGCTTCCTGGGCGGCGCGGCGACTAATGCGGGCGTCCTCACCTATTGCGGCCTCTACCAGGCCGGCGAGACGCCGCGGCGCGCCGTGGGCGGCGCGGCAGACCGGCTGCTCGCCGGCCTGGCCGCGCTCGGCGGCGAAGTGGCCCCCATCCGCTCCCGCAGCGGCAACTGGATCGTCCCCTTCGATCCTGAGGCGCTGAAGCACGCGGCCGATCAGGCGGTCGTGGAGGCCGGCGTGGAGTGCCGCCTGCACGCGCTGGTGACGGGCGCGGCACGGGCGGGCGCGTCGCTCGAAGCCCTGCGCGTGACCGACCATGCCGGCACGGCAGGGATCGCCGCACGCGCCTTCGTAGACGCGAGCGGCGAGGCGACGCTCGCGGTGCTAGCCGGTGTGCCGCGGGTGGTTCCGCAGCCGGATGGCCAGGTGCAGCCGGGCTCCGCAACGATGCGGGTCGGCGGGCTGCCGCCGGATGCGATGCCCGGCCGAGAGGTGCTCGCCCGCGTCGCGGCGCGCGCGAACGCGATGCTGCACGGCACCCCGGTGCGGCCCGATGGTGGCGTCTTCATGCCGATGCTGGGTGCAGGCGAGGCTTGGTGGATGTGCGTGGACCTGCCGACGGATGGCCTCACGGCCGAAAGCCTCACCCTGGCCGAGACGGCCGCGCGCCGCGCCGCCTGGGCGGTGGTCGCGGCCCTGCGGGAGGAGCCAGGCTTGGGCGGCGCCCACCTCCTCTCCACCGGTCCGCAGTTCGGCGTGCGGGAGACCCGGCGCTGCGCTGCGCGCGCGGAGGTGACGGGCGCGGCGGTGGCCGAAGGGCGGCGCGACCCGGCCGGCGTGGCGCGGGGCGCCTGGCCGATGGAGGTGCACGAGGCGCCGGGCCGGGCCTCCTACACGCCGGTCGGCGGGAAAGGTTTCTACGACATCCCGCTCGACACGCTTCGGGCACAGGGTGCGGACAACCTTTGGTACGCAGGCCGCGTCGCCGGGGCCGACCGCGCCGCCTACGGCTCCACCCGCGTGATGGGCACAGCCTTCGCGACCGGGCAGGCGGCGGGCGTCGCCGCGGCGCTCGGGGGAGACGCCGCCACGGCGCGGGCGGAATTGCTGCGCCAGGGGGCGATCCTCTGACCCGCCCCCGGGCTCCTCATTGGACGCTGATGCCGCGGGCCCGGATCAACTGGCCCCAGCGGGAGACCTCCCCGCGCAGATAGTCCGGCCACTCCCCACCGGGGCGGATGTTCGGCTCCACGCCCAGGGCGACGAGCCGCTCCCTCACCTCTGGCGCTGCCATCGCCGCCGCCATCCCGGCCCTTAGGCGGTCCAGCACCGCGTCTGGCGTGCCGGCCGGTGCCAGCAGAGCAAGGTCCTCGCTCACTTGCACGCCCGGCAGTCCCGCCTCGGCGAAGCTGGCGACTTCGGGCGCGAGGGCGACGCGGCGCAGGGAGGCGACGGCCAGCGCCCGCACCTCACCCGAAGCGATGAAGCCCATTACGGCGGAACTCGGCAGCACGGTCATGCTCGCCTCCCCGCTCATCACGGCCTGCACCGCCGGCGCGGCGCCGCGATAACCTACATCGTTCGCGCGGATGCCGGCCTCTTGGAAGAAGAGCTCCGCTGCCAGATGGGCCGAGGAGCCAGTCCCGGCATTCGCGAAGTTCTCCCGGCCGGGAGCACGGCGCGCCAGGTCCACGTACTCAGCCAGGGTGCGGGCTGGGTGGTCGCGGCTGACCAGCAGGAACATCGGCATGGAACCGATCAGCCCGACAGCGGCGAAGGCACGCTCGTTGTCGTAGGGGACCGGCAGGAGGTTCGGTGCCATGGCGAAGGCGCTGATGGTGGTGAGCAGCAGCGTGTAGCCGTCAGGTCGGGCGCGGGCGACAGCGGCGGCCCCGATCGTGCCGCTGGCCCCGAAGCGGTTGTCCACCGCGAAAGGGCGGCCGAGTTCCGTCCCGAGGCGCTGCAGCACAAGCCGCGCGAAGGCGTCCGTGGAGCCGCCTGCCCCGAAGGGAACGATCACGGTCACCGGACGCGCCGGGTAATCCCCCTGGGCCTGCCCTGCCGCCGGAACGGAAGCGGCGGCTGTGGCCAGTCCGGCTAGCCATCCACGCCTGTCGATCATGTGCCTAGACCTTTCCTCTGTTCCGTGTGCCGGCCGCGGCCGGCTACGTCTCCGTCCCCGCACCGTCGTTGCGGTGCAGGAGGCCGCGCGCGGCCTGCGCCGCCAGCCGCGCTCTCTCCTCGGGGGGCAGGGCCGCGTTCCGGACGGCGTTCGGCGCCTCCACTGCCATCGGCGTGCCGGGCGGAAAGACGGTGACGAAGGCGTCCAGCCACAACCCGCCCTCCCCCGGAAGGAGACGGCCGCCACGTGCCTCGTCGCGCAGCCCGTCCGGCGGAGGAGAGGCGGCCGGGGCGTCGCAGAGATGCGCGTAGCTGAAGAGGCCGGCGTCGTGGCGCGCCAGGTCGGACGGATGCCCGCCGGAGCGGCTGAGATGGAGCGCATCGACGAGGATTCCGGCATCCCTCGGCCGCACCGCCGCAAGCAGGTCGGCGGCGTCCTCCAACCCACGCAGGGCGCTGTAGGGAATGAATTCCAGCATGATGCGCAGCCCGCGCTCGGCCGCCTCCTCGCAAAGGCACGCGAAATTTGCCGCCAGCCGGCCCCGGTCCGGATCATTGCCGACCGCCAGCACGTGCCGCGCGCCGAGCTCGACCGCGACGTCGAGGGCCGGCCGCCAACTCAGGACATCGGTCTCGGGGAAGAGCCAGAAGGCCTCGACGTCGAGGATACTGATCCCTGTATCGCGCATCGCCGCCCGGATCTCGCGCTGGAGCGGTGCGTCGCCGACGACCGGCACGATCCGGTCGGTGGGAAAGGGCGGCACGATCCGCAACCCGACGGCGTCGAAGCCGGCTGCCGCGCCGATCCGCACCAGCGCCGCGGGATCGGCGTCCATGACGGTGAAGTGGGCGAGTGAGAGAAGGCGGTCGCTCATGCTCCAGTCACCCGCGCCACGGCCTGGGGCCCGTATTCCCCGGATGGCAGGCCGAAGAACTCCGCCATGGCCGGCAGTTGCTCCTCCATTAGCACCGTGCCCGCCTGGGCGAAGCACCCGGCCTCCTGAGCGAGCGTGACGAGGCGTGAGGCCGTGTGGCCCATCACCACGTCACCCACGATGGTGCCGGGCACGAGTTGCGCGGTGTCGAAGGGCAGCGGGTCCTCCGCGTGCAAGCCAAGCGGCGTCGCATTCACCAGCAGGTCGAAGCCCCGCGCCGCGGGGTCCACGACGCCGGTCTCGATACCGGCTCCTTCCAGTTTCCGGGCCAGCGCCGCGGCCCGCGCCGGATCCTGGTCGGCGATGCCGATCGCAGCGACGCCGGCCCCGGCGAGGGAGGACGCGATCGCCGCGCCGACGCCGCCGGCGCCGAGGATGAGCGCGCGCCGCCCTTCCGGCGGTTGGCCGGCGCGGCGCAGGCCGCGCACGAAGCCCTCGCCGTCCAGCATGTCGCCGGTCCAGCTTCCATCCTCCTCGGGCCTGAGCACGTTGACGGCGCCGACGCGCGCGGCGCGCGGCAGGAGCCGTGCCGCCAACACCGATGCGGCCGGCTTGTGCGGCACGGTCACGATGAGACCGATCAGGTTGCGAATACCGCGCATCGCCGTGACCAAGCCGGCGAGGTCCGCGGGTGCGACATGGACGGGCAGGCAGGCCGCGTTCACGCCATTGACCTGGAACAGCCCGTTCCAGACCAGCGGCGCGCGTACCTGCCGCACGGGATCGCCGAGGATCGGCAGGAGACGTGTCTCTCCGTTCATCGCCATCAGACGCCTTCCAGGTGTAGGGACGGGGCGAGGGTGAAGTCGTAGCGGAGCAGGGCGCAGGCGGTGTCGGCCCGGTGCCCGCCCGGCGTCGTGCCGGGCTCCTGGTGCTCCAGCGCGCGGATCAGCCCGCCCTTCACGCCGAAGACCACGTCGGAATCGAGGTAGGGATCGCCCGCCAGGAAGACATGCGTGACGAGGGTTTCGCAGCCCGGCGCGCCGATCATGAAATGCACATGGGCCGGGCGATAGGGGTGGCGGCCTGGGCTTCCAGCATCCCGCCCACGGGGCCGTCATGCGGGATAGGGTAGAAAGAGGGGACGATGCTGCGGAACCAGAAGCGCCCCTCGGCATCGGTGCGGAAGCGCGCGCGCATGTTCAACGCCGGCATCTCGCCACCGAGCTGCACGTCGTAGGAGCCCTCCGCGTCAGAATGCCAGGTGTCCACCCAGGCGCCGGCCAGAGGCGCGCCGTCGGCGCGGCGCACGGTGCCCTCGACGATCATCCTCTCGCCCGGGCGGCCACCGGAGATATCGTCGGCGGGGTCGTGCTCCGGCACGCCCTCCAAGTAGAAGGGGCCGAGCACCGTTGTCTCGGTCGCGTTACTGGGAAGCGGATGGTTGATGGCGTCCACCAGCATGAAGGCGCCGAGCGTGTCGGAGAGGAGGATGAACTCCTGCCGGGTCTCCGTGCAGGTCTGACCTGTCCGGGTGAGGAACGCGATGCCCTCGGCCCATTCGGCCTGGGTGGGCCGCGCCTCCCGCAGGAAGGTGTGGAGATGGCGCACCAGCGCCGTGCTCACCACCCATGCGCGCGGGGAGAGAGCATCCGCAAGGCGGGCAAGGACCGCGTCGGTGATCCTGCTCTCGGTGGCGTTCCGCATGGCTGTCCTTCCTAGTCGGCCGCCGGCGGCTCGCCGGCCCAGGCGCGGCGGAGCAGGGCCGTTAGCGAGGCCGCGTCGGGCGTTCGGGGGTTGGGATAGGTGCTCTCCAGCGTCAGCCGGACGGCGGTGGCAATTCCCTCCTCGGGCATGCCGAGGTCGCGCAGCGTGCGGGGGGTGCCGAGGCGGGCAGCCAGCACGGCGAAACCCACGCCGGCATCTTCCGTGCCGAGGGCGCGGGCCGCGCGGCCCATGGCCTCCGGCGCCGCGGGCGCGTTGTAGGCGGCGACGTGCGGCAGGACGACGGCGTGGGTTTCCGCGTGTGACAGGTCAAAGGTGCCGCCGAGGACGTGGCAGAGCTTGTGGTGCAGCGCCATCCCGACCGCGCCGAGGCAGGTGCCGCAGAGCCAGGCGCCGTAGAGAGCGCCGGCCCGCGCCTCCTCGTCCCGCGGGTTCCCGAGGATGGCGGGCAAGGTGGCGCCAAGAGCGCGGATCCCCTCCTCCGCCATGAGGGAGACGACCGGGTTCGCATCGTGCGCGTAGAGCGCCTCCACCGCGTGGGCGATCGCGTTCAGGCCGGAGGTGGCGGAAAGGGCAGGGGAAAGGGACAGGGTCAGCTCGGGGTCGTAGATCACTACCTCCGGCAGCACCTTCGGGGAGCGGAGGGTACTCTTCATTCCACCCTCGGTCTGGCCGAGGATCGACGTCACCTCGGATCCCGCATAGGTCGTGGGGATGACGACCTGCGGCAGGTCGGTCCGGAGCGCCAGGGCCTTGGCAAGACCCGTCGTGGAGCCGCCGCCGACGGCGACGAGCACGTCGCAAGCCGCTTCCCGCACCGCCTCCAGGGCGCGCTCCGTCACCTCTAGCGGCGTGTGCATCGCCGCACCGCTGAAGCCTGCGACGAGGACGCCATCGAGCGGCGCGGCGATCCGTGCGGCCATCTCGCGCTGATCGGGTGTGGAGAGCAGCATCGCGCGACGTGCGCCGAGGGCGGCAACCTCTGCCGGCAGCTCGGCCGCTCGTCCCGCCCCGAACAGCACCCGGGCTGGAAGGGGAGCATAGGTGAAGGACGCAGTCACAGCGGCCGGCCTGCAAGCCAGGACTTGCCGCGGTCGTAGAGGGCCTCAACCTCCGGCCCTTTCAGCCCGGGCATGTCCGCCTTTACCGGGTAGCCGATTTTGGACTGGATATAGGCAAGGTGGCGGTAGCCCACGGGAAAGCGCGCCAGCAGCGCCGGATCCAGCGGGACGGCCCTGCCGGGGATCAGCGGGTCCATCCGGTCCTTCTCGTAAATGGGCTGGCGCAGCAAGAGGCCCCAGCGGCCATCCCGCTTCTCCAAAAAATCGTAGAAGCGACCGGTGCAGACCACGTCCACTTCCACCTCGTGGACGGTCGTGCGCTGCGAGATCGTCATCTTCGTCTGGGCGATCGCACGCTCACCACGAAGGTCAGCCGAATGCCCTCCGAGGAAGTGCAGGATCGAGACGCCCTTGTCCCAGCCGGTCCTGGACGCCGCGATGAACTCGTCGGCAGTGCCCTGGACCCAGGTGGCCATCATCACTCCGTCATCGTGCCAGACGGTCCGGAACCGCTCCCAGTCGCCGGCGTCCCGCCAGACCGCCCAGTTCTCGATCAATTCGCGGATGGCCAGCTTGTCCATTGCCAGGTCCGGCATGGGTTCCTCCACCTTGGCACCGGCTCGCCGTACCATGTATGTGAACGATTCAGAAGAATGAACTTGCACTGTCGGGTTTGCCGACTTAGACCCCCCCCGTCAAGCACGAATGGGAACGGTTCATGGATATGAACTTCCGCCTAGCTACGGATCCCGCATCTGGCGCCGTCAAGTCCGCTGGGCGCGTGCTCGACCTTTTCGAGCTCCTGGCCCGCTACGACCGCGAGGTCCCGCATGCCGAGATCGCCGAGGGCCTTGGCATTCCCCGGAGCAGCCTCACGCAACTGCTCAAGGACTTGGTGGCCCGCGGCTACGTCGCCTTCCACGCGCCCAGCCGTGGCTACCGCCTCGGGCCGGCCTTCGCGGCACTCGCCCGACATGTCGGGGCCAGCGAGGACCTGATCGGGCTCGCCGAGCCCTTCTTGCGCGAACTTACGGAGCGGACGGGCGAATCCTCCGCCCTCAACCGCCTCAAGGGATGGCAGGCCGAGGTGGTTGCCACCGTGAACGGGCCGCATCGCCTCGTCACCCATATGCGCCTGGGCGACCTCGCACCGCTCTACGCAACCTCGGGGGGCAAGGTCATCCTGGCCAGCCTGACCGACGCCGAGATCGACACCTATCTCGCCAGCACCGTTCTCGAGCCGGTCACCCCGGACACGATCGTCTCGAAGGATGCCCTGCGGAAGGAACTCGATGCGGCGCGCCGGGATGGTGTCGCCTTCTCCTTCGGAGAGTTCACGCCCGGTATCGTCGGTATCGGCGCCCCGATTCTTTCCGCCACGGGGCAGCCTCTCGGCTCGCTCAACGTCGCCATGCCCAGCATCCGCTACAGCCCGGAGGCCCGGGCCAGGGTGACAGAGGCCATTCGCCGCGCCACGCGGGAGATTTCACGGCGCGCCAGTCGCGCACCGGCCGACTAGCCGCAGCGTGACGACCATCCGGAATAGGGAGGAACCAGAGAAATGATCTCACGTCGTGAGCTGAGCGCGGCTGCGCTCGGATCCCTCGGCCTGTCCGTCGCCCCAGCCCGCGCTCAGGACCTGCCGCGCGGGCCCGTCACCCTCGTTGTTCCATGGGCACCTGGTGGCTCGGCCGACTCGCTGTCGCGGCTCCTCGCGCAGCAACTCTCGGCCGATCTCGGCCAATCCTTCGTGGTGGAGAACCGCCCCGGCGCGTCCGGCCTCGTCGGCCATTCCTACGTCGCGCGCGCCCGGCCGGACGGGTCGGTCCTCCTCTTCGCGGCCTGCGCGACCTTCGTCATGGTCCCGCACCTCCTGCCTGTGCCCTATGACGGGGACAGAGCCTTCGCGCCAATCGGGACAATCCTGTCCAACCCGCTTCTGTTCTGTGCTGCCCCGAGATCCGGCATCCGGGACATCCAGAGTTTGATCGCGCGCGCCAAGGCGGAGCAGGGGAAGATGAGCTACGGCTCGGCGGGGGCGGGCAGTTCGACCCACCTGGCCATCGAGCTGCTGCTTAGCATGTCCGGCGCTCCCGTGACCGAGGTGAGCTACCGCGGGAACGCGCCCGCTATGCAGGCCGTGCTGGCAGGGGAGGTCGCCTTCACCAGCGTGGACGCCCTCGTCGCACTACCCTTCGTCCGGTCGGGCGACCTCGCGCCGCTCGCCGTATCGACCACCTGGCGCAGCCCGGTCCTCCCCGAGGTGCCCACCGTCGCGGAATCCGGCTACCCGGAATACGAGTGCGCCACGGACTTCGCCCTTCTCGCACCCGCCGGAACGCCCGCCCCCGTCGTCGCCCGCCTGCACGCGGCGGTGAAGACGGCGCTCGCGAAGCCCGAGCTGCAGGAGAAGCTGACGCAGCAATCCGTGGTGGCCGCCATCGGGGAGCCGCAGGACTTCCCGACCTATGTGGAGCGCGAGAGCGCGAAGTGGGGCGGGCTGATCCGCGCACGGGGCATCCGGGTGCAGCAGTAGCGTCGCGGAAGGGAGGTGCGGGTGTCACTAGCTGTTGCGGTTGTCGGAGCCGGGGTCATCGGCCGGACCCACATCAGGATCCTGCGGGAGATGCCGGCATCCCAGGCGCGGCTTGCCGCCGTCGTCGATCCGACGGAGGCGGGCGCGAGGCTGGCCGCCGAGGCGGGCGTGCCGCACTTTACGGATACGGACGCCATGCTCGACGCCGTGCGACCGGACGGTGCGGTGATCGCCACGCCGAACGCGCTGCACGTCCCGGGCATCCGAGCCTGCCTGGCGCGCGGCGTCGCCGTTCTCGTGGAGAAGCCGCTCGCGGATGACCTGGAGGAGGCGTTGGCCGCGGCGGAGGAAGCGGAGCTGACAGGGGTGCCGCTGCTCGTCGGGCATTACCGGCGCCACAATCCCGTTCTCGGTGAGGCGCGCGCGCTGATCCGGGGCGGGCGGCTGGGGCGGCTCCTCACCGTCAGCGCGGACTCTCTGGTGATGAAGCCCGACAGCTACTTCGATGTCGCCTGGCGGCGCGAGCCCGGCGGCGGGCCCGTGCTGATCAATCTCGTCCACGACATCGACGCGCTGCGCTACCTCTGCGGCGAGATCGAGACCGTGCAGGCCATGACGGGGCATGCAGCACGCGGCTTCGCGGTGGAGGACAGCGCGGCCGTGCTGCTGCGCTTCCGCTCCGGCGCGCTCGCGACCCTGACCCTGTCGGACGCCGTGCCGTCGCCCTGGTGCTGGGACCAGACTGTAGGGGAGAACTCGGCCTTCGTCCGGCACGACGCGAACGCCTACCGACTTTGCGGTACGAAGGCCTCGCTGGAGATCCCGGGAATGACCATGTGGCGCTACGCCGGTGAGCGGGGATGGAGCGAGCCGCTGGCGCGCGAAGTCTTGGATGTTCCGGCGCGCGATCCGCTCGTGGAGCAGATGCGCCACTTCCTGCGGGTGATTCGGCGCGAGGAGGTTCCGCTGGTCACCGGCCGGGACGGTGCGGCGACCCTGGCCGCGACCCTGGCCGTGCACCGCTCCGCCACGACTGGAGAGGCGATCCGCCCCTATGCGTCGTGACACGATGAGCCCCCACGCTGCTCTCGCGCGCCGGTCCCTGCTGGCTGGCGCGTCGGCGCTGCCAGGGATGGCGGTACACTCCCTGGCGCAGGTCTCCCCCTCCCCAGCCCGGCCCGCACGGGCATCGGCGGGGTTCGAGGCCCGCTCGACGGACGGCACGGTGCTGAGGGGCGACGCTCAGGGCGATCCTGCGGCGCCTGAGATCCTGTTCATCCATGGCTTGCGCCAGAGCCGCCTGAGCTGGGAGCGGCAGTTCGCCGATCCAGCCCTGTCCGGCTTCCGCCTGGTGCGGTTCGATCTGCGTAGCCACGGCGACTCCGACAAGCCGTCCGCACCCGCGGCTTACGCCGATGCCGATCGCTGGGCGGAGGACGTGGCGGCAGTGATCTTCGCCGCCGATCTCCGCCGCCCGGTGCTGGTGGGATGGTCGCTCGGCGGCTACGTGGCCGGTGCCTACCTGCGCCAGCAGGGTGCGGGGCGGGTGGCGGGAAGCAACCTCGTCGATGCGGTCAGCAAGCTGTCGCCCGACCTCCTGATGTTCCTGGCCGGCCGCTTCGCGCGGAGCACCAGCTCCCACGACCTCGCTGAGCGCGTAGCGGAAACGGCGGAATTCCTGACTGCCTGCTTCCATCGTCCTCCCACCGGTGCCGATCTGCACCGCATGCTCGTCGTCAACGGCATGACGACGCGCGCGGTGAACGAGGGCTTCACCGCCGCGGAGGTGACGGACCTCGAGCCGACCTTTCAGGCCTATGCTGGCCCGGTCCTGGTGACCCACGGCGCGCACGACGCGCTGGTGCGCCTGGCGATGTCGGAGCACATCGCGGCGCAACGGCCCGGACGGCGCCTCTCGGTCTTCCCGGAGAGCGGGCACACGCCCTTTTGGGAAGAGCAGGACCGCTATGGGCGGGAACTGGCCGCTTTCGTGATGACCGCCGCCAAGGGCTGAGGGAAGACGCCGTGCAACAGGTCATGGGGGGCTATCCCCCCTTCTTCCCCTCCTTCCAGGCCCTGGACGTCGAGGCCGGAGGGGTCCGCTTCGCCGGAGTCACCGGCGGTACGGGTTCGCCGCTGCTGTTGTTGCACGGCTTCCCGGAGTCGCATATCGCTTGGCGCAAGGTCGCCCCCGCACTGGCAAGACAGCACACGCTCATCATCCCGGATTTGCCGGGCTACGGTGCGAGCAGGACGCGCGAAACCACCCCGCGCTGGACCAAACGGCGCGTGGGCGAGGCGCTGGTTGCCCTGATGCGGGTCCTGAGACATGAGCGCTTCGCCCTCGCCGGACATGACCGCGGCGCGAGGGCCGGGTACCGGCTAGTGCTTGATCATCCCGGTATCGTCACGCGGTTTGCCTCTCTGGCAGTGATCCCGACGTTGGATGCGCTGGAAGGCGTCGACCATCGGTTCGCGCGGAACAACTACCACTGGTTTCTGATGGCCCAGGCGCCCTCCATCGCCGAGGCCATGCTGGCCGCCGCCCCCGACGCTGTGCTGGACCGTGAGTTCGCGTCCAAGCACGCCGCGGGTGCCGAGGTGATCGAGGACGCGGCCCGCGCGGCATATTATGCGGCGTTCCGCGATCCGGGCGTCCGCCACGCCATGTGCGAGGATTATCGCGCAGCCCTCGAGGAAGATCTGGCCGCGGACAGTACCGACCGGAAGGCTGGACGCCGCCTTGACTGCGCTGTGCTGGCGCTGTGGCCGCAGGCACAGGAAGCGCCGGGCAGGCCGCGTCCGGCAGAGGTGTGGAAGCGCTGGGCCGCCGATGTCAGCGAGGGCGTGACGACGGGCCACCACCTGCAGGCCGAGGATCGCCCCGAAGAAGTGTGTAGGGCCTTGCTGCGGTTTTTCGGAGCAGAGGCGGCGCACTCGCACGAAGCAGGGCTGGAGGGCTGAACAGGGCCTCGTCGGGGTTCATGATACAGGGCCTCTTCGTAAGGCGCAGCTTCCTCCTGCGCTTACCCGGAGAGGTCCCGATGCGCATACGATCCATCGGCCCGCGCGGCGCCGTTCGTCATGGTCATCAAACACGAGGGCGGCCCGATGGAGCGGAAGTATCGCCCCGAGGCAGATCGCCGGTGCCTGCGGGTGTGGGGACGCAGCTATCCTTCGGCGCGCCTTCGTCCAAAGGATGGGTGCGACGCCGAAGGCCGCCGGGGGTTTAGTCGCTCGGGGTCCCCGGCGGAAAGGGCCACTGGTTGGCACGCCTGACTGCTGCCATTAACCGTCGAACCGACCGAACCAGTCGATCATGGGTTGCGGTTTGCCGGGCAGTTAGCTGTGGACATCAAAGTGCCGATCCGTGCCCTCGATCCAGATGAGTTCCTTCTGTTCGGCCGGCATGGCGTCGAAAATGGCCTGCACGTCGTCAGGCGTGGTCAGGGTGTCGTTCCGGACCTGCAGGAGCAGCGTCGGTGTCAGTTTTCCTCATCGAGGCCCTTCCTCATTCTCGGTGCAGGTATTCGGGTTGACCCGGGGAGCTGCTGGCGAGAGCCGGGGATATGGGCAAGAGAACCTTGCTGGCGCCGCTCGCGGGCGTTCGGATCCTTGGTGTCGAGTGCGGCGGCGGAGGATGGGTCGTCTCCGCAGCAGGGCCGGGTCACGGGACCTGCCCTGCCTGCGGCACTCCGTCCCGGAGCCGCCACAGCACCTACTTGCGGCGCCTGCAGGACCTCCCCTCGCAGGGTGCGCGGGTCACGGTCCAGATCAGGACCGCTCGCCTGAGGTGCCGGAATCCCGGCTGCGATCGGCAGGTCTTCGCTGAGCCTCTCCTTGGCGTCGCGGAGCCGCGGCTCCGACGTACACGGCACTTGGCTGACCTCGCCCTGCTCCTCGGCCATCACGTGGGCGGGCGCCCGGCGGAGCAGGTCCTGGCCCGCCTGGGCATGCCGATCAGCGACGACACCGTGCTCCGTTGGCTCAGGCGCTTTGCGGGTCAAGATATCGCGTCCCCCGTCCGGGTGCTCGGGATCGACGACTGGGCTTGGCGCAAGGGCCGGACCTACGGGACCATTATGGTCGACCTGGAGCGACGGGCAGTCGTGGACCTCCTGCCCCACCGCTCCTCCGCCGGCACGGCAGACTGGCTGCAGGGGCATCCTGAGGTGGAGGTCATCAGCCGAGACCGGCATGGCCTCTACGCCGAGGGTGCCCGGGCCGGTGCTCCACAGGCGAGGCAGGTCGCCGATCGCTTCCACCTGATACAGAACCTGCGCGAGCGCATCGAGCAGCAACTGAGCCGGCTGGGCCGCCCTCTCAGAGCGGGCGCCCGGCCGCAGCAGAGGTAGAGGAGAACCAGGCTGGCCTGCACGGGGTCAGGGAGGGCCTGTTCGCTCAGTTGCGGGGGCTCTACGACGCCGGCAGGACAGCCACCGCGATCACCCAGGAACTCGGCTTGAGCCGCCGACGCGTGGACCGCTTGATCCGGCTGGAAGCGCTGCCCCAACGCAATCTCCCCACCCTGACCTCGGCCTCTCCGTCCCTATTTCTCGGGCACCTCACCCGACGCTGGGCGGAGGGCTGCACTGTAGCGACCCACCTGTTCACTGAAATGAGGCGCCTCGGCTACACGGGCTGCTACACGCATCTGGCGCGCTTCATCGCCTCCTGGCGGTGCCGGGACAAGGGCGGGGCAAGGGGCTGTTCCGAGCCACCGGGCCAACCGCTACCACGTGACCCCACCATCGGTCGGCCGCTCACTCCGCTCACGGCGGCCGCGCTGTGCATCAAGCCTCGCACCCAGCTGACCGCTCGTCAGGTGTCCATAGTGGACGCCATGAAGATCGCCCCGTCGGAGTTTGCCAGCATGAGGCAGCTCGCGACGCGGTTTCGCGGCATCCTGCGCGGCGGCGACACCGAGAGGCTGGACAGGTGGTGCGAGGATGCCAGCCAGTCCGGCATCGACGCCATGCGGCCTTCGCCAGGACCCTGCAGCGGGACCGGGACGCCGTGCACAACGCGCTCATCCTGCCCTGGAGCAACGGATAGACCGGGGGTCAGATCAGCCGGCTCAGGACGCTGAAGCGTGCCATGTACGGCCGCGCCGGAGCCGACCTCCTCCGGGCCAGGCTGCTCCCTCTCTGATCAGCGGACTGCACCGAGAATGAGGAAGGACCAGGAATGGGACGGTCACACTCGATCAGGGAAAACCGTTCCATTCCATCTCGATTGCCGTTCACGTAGCAGGATGAGGCTGGCTTGCGAGAGACAATCGCGGGGCACACGCGACGTGCATGCGGTCTTTCCCGACGCTCTCCCGCGTGATCTGCGGATTTTGTAGGAACTCCGCCACGGTCACCCATCAGCGAACCATCACCTCGTAGACTGTTCAGTAGAGATTGTTCCGCATGGCATCGTCGTACCGGGTATCGATCGCGGCCGCCTGTTCCGGACCAAGCGCGTTCAGCCCGGCTACGACCTGCCCCATGCTCGGCACCTTGTCCCGTTCGACTTGGGAGGACGGCTCCCAGAGCCGAGCCCGGTTCACCGCCTTGCCGCAGTGGAACAGGACCTCGTCGATGCTGACCACGATGGCCGATTTCGGCTCATGCCCGCTCTCCACAAGGCATTGCAGGAGCTCTGGCGCCGCGGAGATCCGACCTCGGCCGTTTATCCGCAGGAAGACCTCCAGGCCAGGGAAGAGGAAGAGCATTCCCAGCCGGTCGTCCTCAACCAGGTTCCGCATGGACTCGATGCGGTTGTTGCCGCGCCAGTCCGCGAAGGCGAGGGTCCTTGGATCGAGCGCCCGGACAAAGCCGGGCGGTCCGCCTCGTGGTGAGGCATCGAGCCCGCAGCCCCGTCCCGTTGCGAGGACAAAAAAGGTAGCGATCTGAAGATAGGCGCTGTGGAATGGCGTGAGCTCGGGCTTCACGCCGTTCAAGATCCGCGCGTCGGGCTGCGTGTATAGGGCGTCCAGAGCCGGTGCGGGTCCCGCAACTCGCTCCGCCAGCCCGCCGTTCGCTTCCAATTCTCTGCCGCTCATCGATCGGTGCTCGCCTTTACGATGCGAGTTCCATGTTCCAGAACACGAGCAGCTGCTTGGCAATGACGTTCCTCACCCCCGCATTGTGGCCCGATACGACCTTGTAGGAGCCGAGCGGGATGGCGAAGACCCTCTCATAGGCGAGCTTCTGGATGTCGGCGGCGATCTCGCGCTGCCTCGCCGTGTCGGTCGCGGCGGCGAAGTCGTTCTTCATCCGCTCGATCTCCGCGCTCTCGGACCAGCCGATGTAGCCGGCGCGGCCGCGGCCATCGAGGTTGGGGTTTATGAGCGGGCTGAAGAGGTCGAGGTCCGTCCAGACGCCCTGGACGATGCTCCAGCCGCCCTCGCTCACCGGGTCATGCTTGTTGCGGCGGGCCAGCAGGGTGTTCCAGTCCACCACGTCCACGCGCGGGTTCATGCCGATGGACTTCAGCATGGCTTCCGTCACGGGGGCGAGGGCGGAGGCGGAGGCGAGATCGGCGGGGTGAAGGATGGAGACGGTCTCGCCGGCGTAGCCGCTCTCCTTCAGCAGGGCCCTGGCGCGGTTCAGGTCCGGCTTCCTCACGGCGCCGGCCTCTGTGCGGTAGGGGGAGCCGTTGCCGTAGAAGGAGGGGCTAATCTCGCTCAGCGCGTCGTCGCCGATCTGGGCGGCCAGGTAGTCCGCCTGGTTCACCGCGTGCAGCACAGCCTGGCGGACCTTCAGGTCGTTGAAGGGGGCCTGCAGCCAGTTCATCCGCATGGACAGGGAGTTGTTGGTAATGCGGGTGAGGAGGGTGATGTCGCGGCGGCGCCGCATCCCCGCCATGTAGTCGGCGCCGATGTTCTCGACGACCTGCACCTCGCCTGATGTGAGGGCGTTCATCACCGTCTGCTGGTCGGTGATCTCCATCCACTCCACGCGGTCCAGCTTCACGGCCTTGCCGCCGGCGAGGCCGCTGGCGGGCTCGGGGCGGGGGACGTAGCCCTCGAAGCGCTCGTAGACGATGCGGTCGCCGGGGCGGAACTCGGCCTGCGCGAAGCGAAAGGGGCCGGAGCCGACGACTTCCGTGATGCGCTGGTTCAACGGCGTCTCGGCGATGCGGGCCGGCATGATGAAGGGCACAGAGCCGCCGGGCTTGGCCAAGGTCTGCAGCACGAGGCCGTAGGGCTGCTTCAGCACGAGGCGGATCGTGTCGGCCGAAGCGGCCTCGAAGGCGCTGGCGGCGGCGACCATGCGGCCGCCCATCAGGTCCAGCTTCGCCCACCGGGTGATGGAGGCGACGCAGTCGGCGGCGGTGACGGGTGAGCCGTCGTGGAACTTCATGCCGGGGCGCAGCCTGAACTCGTAGATCAGGCCGTCGTCGGAGATCGTCGTCTCGCCCACCATCTGCGGCTGCGGCTGGCTTCGCTCATCCAGCGCGAAGAGCGTGTCGTAGACCATGTAGCCGTGATTGCGCGTCATGTAGGCGTTGGTGACCACGGGATCGAGGACGCCGAGCGGGGCGTGCATGATGGCGCGCACCACCTTGCGCCCGCCCATGCCCTGCGCGCGCAGAATTTGCGGCGAGGTGAGGAGTGCGGCGCCGCCGAGGGCGCCTGCGATGAAGCCGCGGCGAGGGACGGTTTGGATCATGGCGGGCAACCCTTCAGGCTGGTTCGGCGCCGCACCAAGCGGCAATGAAGGCGGCTATGGCTTTTGTGCTGTCGCGGATGGATTGCAGCTCCACGCGCTCGTTGAAGCCGTGGACGTTCTCGGCGTGCGGGCCGTAGCAGAAGGCGGGGATGCCGAAGTAACGGTTGTAGAAGCGGGCGTCGTTAAGGCCGGTGCCGTAGCGGTCCTCCAGCGGGGCGCCTCCGACGACCGCGTGCGCCTCCGCCAGTATCGCCCGCGCCACGTCACCGCCCTTCAGCACGTAGCCATGGGAATGGAAGCCGGACCACACCACCCTTGGCGGGTTCGTGGCGAGGTTGGGATCACCCGCGGCGGCCTCGGCCACGCAGGCCTCGATCTCGCGCTTGCAGTCCTCCACGTCCCAGCCCGGCAGCACGGCGATGCGGCAGTCCACGTCGCACCAGGCCGGGACGGAAGAGGCCCATTCGCCGCCTTGGATGATCCCGGGAGAATAGTTCACAGGGTTGGTCATGGAGCCGTAGTGCGGATCGGCCTTCGCCCGCGCGTTCCAGGCCGCCTCCAGCCCTTCCAGCGCGTGGATCAGGCGGTAGGCGGCCTTGATGGCGTTGAAGCCCTGGCTGGCCCAGGCAACATGGGCGGGCTCCCCGCGCACGCGCAAGCGGAACCAGAGCACGCCGACGCAGACATTGGTGAAGCGGCGCGAGGTCGGCTCGGGCAGCAGCGCGGCGTCCGCGCGGTAGCCGCGCTGGAGGGTGGAGAGGGCGCCGACCCCCGTGCTCTCCTCCTCGATCACGGACTGGAAGTGGACGCGGCCCTTGAGTGATAGGCCGGCGGCGCGGATGGCATCCATGGCGTAGAGGGCGGCGATCGTGCCGGCCTTCATGTCGCCGGCGCCGCGGCCGTAGAGCCAGCCGTCCCGCACCTCCGGCTGGAAGGGCGGGCTGCGCCACATGTCCAGCGGGCCGGCGGGCACCACGTCGCAATGGCCCTGCAGGATCAGGGAGCGGCCCGTCTCCCTCGCGGGGCGCAGCGTCCCGACGACGCTGCGGGCGCGGGAGAAGTCGTGCTCGATGATGCCGAGGTCTGGCAGGCCCTGGAGGTCCTCCATGCGGATGGGCCAGTCATCCACCTCGTAGCCGCGGGCGCGCAGCAGGTCGGCCATCATGTCCTGGCACGGGCCCTCGGCGCCGCGCGTGCTGGGGATGGCGGAGAAGCGGCGTGTGGTCTCAATCTGCTGGTCGAAGGCGTGGTCAACCGCTTCCGCGATGCGGGCCCGGATGTCCGGGGAGAGCGGGACCGGCACTGCTGCGCCGCCTGAACCTGTCGCCCTACCCATTCGCGCTACCTCGCAGGCTCCGGTCCCCCGACATCTGGAAAGTTCCACTCCCCTTGCCTCACCAGCCTTGCGGCAAGGCTTGCCATTCTTTTGTGTTCAGGCCATCGTATCGATGGTCGATACGATTGAACTGGACAGCGATCCTAAGATCGCCGCGTCCGAGGTGTCAAACAAAGGAAACTGCCTTGGGTGCGGAACGGGACGACCCGATGCAAATCCAGGTGGTGGCTCGGGCATTCCGGCTGCTGGAGGTATTCTCCGGACCCGTGCGGAACTTCTCCCTTTCCCAGCTCGCCGTCGCGGCGGGGATGGACAAGAGCGGCACCCAGCGGCTGGTGCACACGCTGCTCGGCCTGGGCTACCTAGAGCGCGACGAGTCCGGGCTCCGCCCCGGGCGGCGCCTGCTGGAGCGGGCCTCGGACCACCTGCGCTGGGACCGGCTGGCACAGCTCGCGCTGCCGGTGCTGGGCGAAATGAACCAGCAGCGGAAAGAGGCGGTGGATCTCAGCCGCTTCGAAGGCGTCAGCATGATATACCTGCTGCGGCTGCACAGCCGCCGCCGGGCATTCCACCCGCAGATTATCGGAATGCGGGTGCCGACCTACTGCACCTCCACCGGCCGCGCTGCCCTTTCTGCCCTGCCGGAAGAGGAGGCGGTTGCCCTTCTCGAGGGATCTACGCGCGAGGCACGGACCGCACAGACGCTAACTGAGGTGGGCGCCATCATGGCGAAGGTGCGGGAGGCGCGGCGGCTGGGATATGCGCTGACACCGGAGGAATACATGCCCGGCGAGGTCGGCATCGCCGCACCGGTGCTGGACGTGGCGGGGCGGCCGATCGCGTCAGTGCGGATGACCGCGTCCACCGCCGACTGGACGCTGCCGGAGTTCACGCGCCTCTTTGCCCCCGGAGTCATGGAGGCGGCCGCAACCATCACTGGCTTGCTACGATAGCAACGGCATAGTGTCCGGACTCGATCAGAACCAACAGGCGACGATGGCTGCGATCGCGATGGCGGAGCCGAGGCTGATCGCGAGCTTGTCGTAGCGGGTGCCGACGCGCCGGAAGTCCTTCAGGCGGCCTATGGCAGCCTCGATGCGCCAGCGGTCGCGGTAGCGCCTCTTGTCGTGACGGATGGGACGTTTGCGGCAGCGGCGGCCTGGGATGACCGGCTTGGTGTCCATGGCGCGCAGGTCGCGTCGCAACGCGTCGGCATCGTAGCCCCGGTCCGCCACGAGACGGCGCAGGCGGCCGGGGGTGGCGGCGAGCACGTCGGGTGCTGTCGTCACGTCGCTGGCGTTGCCAGGTGTCAGATGGATGACCGCGGGGCGGCCGAGGACGTCGGTGAGAACGTGGATTTTGGTGGTCTGGCCACCGCGTGACGGGCCGATGGCCTGCGCCTTGGCCCCCCTTTCCCGCCGTGGGCCGAGCGGTGGGCGCGGACGTAGGTGCTGTCGAGGGAGGCCGTCTCAGCGATCCACCCCCGCTCGGCCAGGGTGGCCAGCATGGCGCGCCAGAAGCCACGCCGGGACCAGCGGTTGAAGTGGTTGTAGATCGTCGTGGCAGGCCCGTACTCGGCCGGGCAGTTGCGCCAGCGGCACCCTGAGCGCAGGAGGTGCACGATGCCGCTGACGATCCGGCGGTCGTCCACCCGGTGAGCGCCGGGCTGGTTCGTAGGCATGAACGGCTCGATCACCGCCCATTGCGCATCCGAGAACCAGAACAGCTCCGCCACTGCCACCTCCGTGCCGCACCCCGACAGCGCGGAATCCCAATCACTCCACCTAATCAATAGTCTGGTCGAGTTTTGACCCTCGCACTACCTGGGCACTTTAGAGTGGATCGTGGGCAGGAACTGGCGTCTGCAGTGCGGGCATCGGAGAAGTTTGGCGAGGTGGGCGAACAGCTGGTGGCAGATAGCCTGACGCAGGGCGGGCAGGCCCGGTGATGGTGGCGGTCCCGGGATGCGGGGCGGCATTTTTCCCCCGGCTCGTCCGACGGTGCTGGGCAAGGCGCAGGTGCTGCAGGTAGGCGAAGGCAATGCAGGTCATCAGCGCGTGTCGGTGCAGGCCTGTCCAGGAGCGCCCATCGAAGTGGCCCAGGCCGAGCTCTTGCTTGAGTTGCTGATGCGCCTGCACGCAGATCCAGCGCGCCTTGATGGTGGAGGCGAGCACCCGAAGGGAGGCGTCAGGCCCGAGATTGCTGAGGTGATACTTGCGCTCGCCGGATGAGCGCCACTCGCCCACCAGCCAGACTTCCTCGCCCGGCAGGTGGCGGTTGTTGGCCCAGATCCCGCCATCACCCACGCGAACGCGGGTGGCGGCGAACCTGGCAGCCAGCGCCCCCTTGGTGCCCTGACGCCACGTCACGCGCCGCCATGACTGCCCCGCCAGCACCTCCTCGGCCGGGCGGGGCTCCTCATCGGGCACGGGACGCCGCCTGCGTCCGGGTGGCACCGTGACCTGCACGGCGGTGCCGTAGACCTTCTGCACCCGCGGAATGCCCACGGCCCAGAGCAGGCCACGCCCGGTGAGGCCCTTACGGAACTCGCCGCTTGCGCCATAGCCCGCATCGGCCAGCACGGTCCCGAACCGCACGCCCGCGGCCCTGAGCCGGTCCAACTCGGCCAAGGCAATCTCGCCCTTGCTCGGCGGCGCCATCTCTGTCCCGGGCACGCCCGCCCGGGCGCAGCGGTCCGGCTCCTCCGTCCAGGTCTCGGGCAGGAACAGCCGCAGACCCACCGGTACGGGGACTTCGCCCTGGGCCAGGGTCACCGAAACGAGCGACTGGCAGTTCGCTTTCTTGCCCAGCTGCCCGCAGTACTGCCGCGCCACGCCGACCGAGAGCTCGCCCTTCTTGGGCAGTGCCGTGTCGTCGACCACCAGGAAGGCGTCCGGCCCGCCCACCAGCCGGTCCGCCTCACGCGCCAGCACTGTCCAGAGCGGGGCGTCATCCCAGGCTGGGCTGGCGATGAAGTGCTGCAGCTGATCGTGCCCCGAGAGCCCAAGGCGCATCGCCATCGGCTGCAAGCTCTTGCGCTCACCAGGGCCAAGCAGCCCTCGCAAGTAGAGCGGCGCCCAGGTCCGCCGCGTCTTGCGGCCCATGACTTCGAGGAAGGGTGCGAGCCAGCTATCCAGATCGCTCGCCCCACGAACGGCATCCGCCATGACCACCTCCTGCCGAGGTCGTATCACCACAGCACGGTCAATCACGTCACGTCAGCAAGTGCCCAAGTAGTGCTAGGGGTGAGCGCCACCTATGAGTCATGGCGGCGGACGGCTGACCCGTCACGGTGCTGTACTGGTCCCATGCCGGCTGCGAGCTGCGGGAGGCCGCGACGGCTTTCCACGTGCTGGATCTACATCGAGGATCTGGCCCTGGGGCAATGATCGGGAGGGAGGTGCTGCCGCGACCGGGCTTGCATGGCTCTACGACTTCGCCGGACCTTGCAGTCCCGGAGGTGGAACTGCCTCCTCCGCGTCCGGGTCGCGACCCTGCTGGCGATCGAGCGACCGCATGATGGGCGTGACGGTGAGCCCGTGCAGCAGGACCGACATGAGCACAATCAGTCCCACCAGAC
>NZ_JANJOU010000038.1 GCF_024594815.1 Roseomonas populi
TCGCCAGGGCGGGGCTGGGCGCAAGCGTGTTCCCGACGACCGCGCCCGTGGCGAAGACGACCGTCGCGTTCGCGCCCGCGAGCGCCTGCGCAACCGCGAGCCGAAGAATGTTGCCCCGCTCATGGCTTGGCACGGCCACGGCCCCAGCGGTTGGGGTGGCGGTGGCATCGGCTTGTGACATGGATTCCCCCTCAGGCCGTGATCAGGCCGTGCCGGCCCTTGCCCGGCCGGCCCGCATTCCCCCTCTCAGGGCGAGAGCCCCGACAGCCTGCCGCTCCTCGCCGCCGCCTTGGCCGCCTCGGCATCCGCGGGCAGCAGCAGCCGCTCCGCCACCATCCCGGCCGTCGCGGCACCTACCGCCGCCTCGTAGGAGCCGGCCTCGGGGTAGAGCTCCTCGATGCTCGGCCGCGGGTCGCGCCGCGCCTCCCTCTCCGCCCTCGTTGCGGCGAAGGGCAGCACGCCGCCGACCTGGGTGCAGAGCTCCTGCGGCCCCTCCCCATCCTTCTGCGGGTTCCAGCCGATATAGGTGGCGCGCGGCACCTCGATGATCGGCAGGCGGATGCCGGCGATCGCGTTGCCATCCAGCCCCGCGCGCGGAAGGAAGACCGGGTAGCCCCCGCGCACCACGGGCAGGGGCGCCACCTGCTCGGCCGCGTCCGCGCGCACGTACTGGCCGCGATAGGACAGGCCGGGAATGGCTGGGTAAACCAGCTCCGCCCGCACGAGGGTGCCGTGGGCGAGCATCGGGTAGCGGCTCGAAGGCGGCTCGACACCGTCGCGCACCCAGCGCTCCATCGCCACGAGAAGCGCGCGCAGGGCCGGCCCCTGGTAGACCGGGTTCAGCGGCAGGGTGCAGGCGGGCGTGTCCCGCATGACGGCATCGGCCGCGTTCCCGTGCGGGGCGCCGGCAACCATGTAGGCCCGCACATTCGGCGGCAGGTCGATGTGCCGGCCCAGCGGATCGGTCACGAGCAGGCTGGCCTGTGAGCCCCAGAACTCGAACTCGGAATCCATCTGCATGACCATCGGGCAGGTGTTGGTCAGGCGGCAGCGCAGCAGCAGGCCGTCGCGCCGCCCGGTCACCGGGTCATCCAGCACCTCGTAGGTGAAGGGGAACTGCAGCACGGGGAACAGCCGGTCGGATTGCGGGCCGGGGTTGCGCCCGGGCTGGGCGAAGCGGGCATTGGTGAAGCTGCGGCGGGCACCGGGGATGATCGGCATCATTCCCTCGAAGACGATCCGCCCCGCCTCGTCCTCGTTCATGCCGAAGTAGAGCACGTCGCGCAGCACGCGGCCGGACTGCGAGACGCCGAAGCCGATGGCACGGTCCAGACCGGACCGCTCCTCGGCGGCAAGGGGGTTCGCCGGGCCGCCCTCGCGCCGCAGGAAGCTCGTCACGTCGCGGATGGCCGCCAAGCCCATCCCCATCACCCGGGGATCCCGGGCCGTGTAGGTCAGCTCGTAGATCTCCCCGGCCGGCATCCCGTCGGGGCGGGCGATCTCCACGGTGCTGTCGTCGATGAAGCGCAGGCCCAGGCCAGGGGGCGTCGCCCGCTCCTCATCCGTCCTCGCCCGCACGGTCAGGCGTGCCGACTCGCGATCCGCCGCGGGGTAGCTGAGGCTCACGCGCTTCGGGCCGGCCGTGTCGGTGAAGCTCCACTCCTCGCGCGAAGGGCCGGTGATCCCGGGCACGACGGGAACGGTGATGCGCATGGCACCCGCCTCGCCCGGCGCATCGGCCTGCCAGGCGGCCCAGACCAGGGTGAAGCCCTGATCCAGCAGGAAGCCGTTGCCCCCGTCCTCCGCCCGATCCAGCCGGCTCGATGCCGCCGTATCCGTGTCCAGCGTCCGGCCGGTCAGCAGCTTGCGGCCGCGGTTCAGCACATCGAAGACCAGCGTCCCGTTCGGCCGGGCCGGGCGGAGGATGACCACGTCCGTCGTGGCCTCGACCCGCCCCTCCGCGTTGCGCGGCGCCCGGTCGAGATCGGCGATGACGGCGTTGCGGGGATTGGCCGGGTCCAGCGCGATGGTGGCGCGCGCCGTGATCTTCTCGGCCTGGCCCCTCGCCCCGAAGCTGCGGCCGCCAAGCGCCGGCGCCTCGCGCGAGAGGACTTCGAAGCGGGTCACCTCGGCGAGGGCTGTCCCGCTCCACAGGACCGCGGCCCCCATGGCCAGGGCACGCGCAAGGGGTAGCCTTCGCAGCAGCATTCTATCCTCCCGTTTCCGGGGACTGTGCTGGCATTGCCGGCGCAGGTCCAGCACGGGGGCGAGCCGGCCCGCGATGGGACAGGGCAGCCCCCTTCACTCCGGGACGATGCCGGCCTCCTTGATGAGCGTGCGATAGCGCGTGCGCTCCGCCCCCAGGAAGCGCGCGAAGGTCTCGGGCGAGCTGGCGATCACCTCCGCGCCGAAGTCCCGCAGCAGGCGCTCCTTGATCTCCGGCGTCTCCAGCACGGCCCGCATGTCATCGGCGATGCGCGCGACGGCCGGCTGCGGCGTGGCCTTCGGCGCGACGAGCCCGAACCACCCCACCGCCGCGAAGCCCGGCACCGTCTCCGCGACCGTCGGGATGTCCTGCAGCGTGGGAAAGCGCGTCTCGCTCGTCACGGCGATGGGCTTCAGCTGCCCGCCCCGCACCTGCGGCGTGATCACCGGCGTGCCGTCGATCACCAGGTCCGTGCGCCCCATGATCGTGTCCTGGATGGCCCCGGGCACGGAGGAGTAGGAGACGTTGTTCATCTCGATCCCCAGCGCGGCCTTCAGCATCTCGCCCGCGAAGCGCGGCAGGTTCGTCGCGCCGCTCGTCGCGAAGGTCATGCGCCCGCCGCGCTCCTTGGCCACCCGCTTCAGCTCGGCCAGGTCCTTCACCGGCAGGTTCGGCCCCGCGGCGATCATCAGTGGCGTGGACATGAGGTGGGAGACCGGCACGAAGTCCCGCTCCGTGTCGTAGGGCACGCTGCGGATCAGGAACTCGTTCAGCACGAGGATGGAGGCCTGCGCCATGAGCAGCATGTGCCCATCGGCCTCCCCGCGCGCCACGGCCTGGGCCGCGACGTTGCCGTTCCCCGCCGGGCGGTTGTCCACCACCACCGGCTGCTTCCAGCGCGCGGCCAGCCCATCCGCCATCAGCCGCGCCGCCACGTCCGGCGCGCCGCCCGGCGGCACCCCCAGCACCAGGCGCACGGGGCGCGAGGGAAAGGCATCCGCGCCGTGCGCGACGGCGGGCAGGGCCAGCGCGGCGGCGCCCGCCAGCACCGCCCGGCGAGAGGGGCTGATCCTCATATCCCTTCCTCCTCATGGGCGGGCATGGGCTCCCGCGCCGCCTTTCCCAACCCGCAGACGATGCGCAGCACGCCCTCCGCATCAGCGATCCCGTCGCCGCGCCACGCCACGTGCCCATCCGGCCGCACCAGCGCGAAACGCGCGCCGTACAGCGCCGCCAGCCGCGCATCCCCCGGCGCCACGACGTCCAGCGGCACGCCCAGCCGTTCCGCCGCGCGCCGCAGCGCCCCGCCATCCCCCGCCGCATCCGTCACCAGCAGCGTGAACCCAGCCCCGAACAGGTCGTAGAGCGAGTGCCCGTCCTCGAGCCAAAGATGCGGCGCCAGGCAACCGGGATGCGCGCTCGGCACGTACTCCGTCACCGCCGCCGGCGGCGGCGCGCTGCCATCCGGCACGGTCAGCGGCGAACCCGAGTAATGGCTTCCCAGCACCACGCCGAGCGTGCGGAACTCCCGCGGCTTGTGCGCGAGGATCAGCGCGCCCACCTCCGCCCGCGCCGCCTCGCCCTCCGCGCCGTCCGCCTCCAACCCCGGCCGCAGCAACTGAGGCGCCAGCACGGCGTAGTTCGCCACAGCCTCCTCGATTACCCGCCGGTGCACCGGCCGCCGCTCCGCCTCGTAGCCCTCGAGCAGCGCCTCCCCGCCCCAGCCCTGCAGCCGCGCCGCCAGCTTCCAGCCGAGATCCACCCCGTCCGCGATGCCGAGGTTCATCCCATACCCCCCGAAAGGCGGGTGCAGGTGGCAGGCATCCCCCGCCAGGAACACGCGCCCGTCGCGGTAGCGGTCCGCGATCAGGCTGTGCGCCGCCCAGGTATCGACCGTCAGCACTTCCGCGCCCACGTCGCGCCCGAAGGCCGCCGTCATGCGCGCCTGCAACTCCGCCTCAGTCAGCGGCGGCGTCCCGTTCGGCACGGGGAACCCGAAATACCAGGTATCCCCCAGGTCCATCGGACCCGCGATCGCCGCGCAATCGGGATTGACGAGCCAGTACATGATGGACCGCCCGCCCGCGAAGGCCTCGCGCAGAGCCGGCGCCCGGATGACGAGGTTGTAGTTCTGCGCGTAGGCGTGCTCCCCCTCCATCCGCGCCCCGATCATCCCGCGCACCGTGCTGCGCGACCCATCGGCGCCGACAAGGTAATCCGCCCGCACCCTCAGCCGCTCGCCCGCCTCGTCCAGCAGCTCCGCTTCCACGCCCTCCGCATCCTGGCGCAGCCCCTCCAGCGCCATCCCGAAGCGCAGCGACACGGAAGGCAGCGTCGCCGCGTGATCCCGCAGCACCCCTTCCACCTTGTACTGCGGGATCCACTGCGCGTGCTCGGAGTACAGCTCGTTCCTGCCCGGAGCCCCGAAGAACGCGTTCCCGATCGTCGCCAGGTCCCGCCCGAACAGCCGCGTGCGGAAGATGATATCCGTCGGAAATCCTTCCGGCAGCGGGGACGCCTCGCGGATGCGCTCCGCGATCCCCCAGCGCCGCATGTGCTCCATGGAGCGCACATTCGTCGTCTTCGCCCGCGGCTGCCGCGCGTGCCGGGAATTGCGCTCCACCAGCAGTGCGGGGATGCCGCGATGCCCCAGTTCCACCGCCAGCGCCAACCCCACCGGCCCGCCGCCGACGATGAGGACGGAGGTGCGCAGAACGCCCCCGCTCACCGCGCATCCCCCTCATAATTGTGCACGAAGTCCGCGGGCGGGTTCGGCCCCCACAGATAGAACCCGTCCTCCGGCGGATGGTCTTTCCCCTCCCAGTCCATGCTGCTGGGCACGTAGTCCATGTCGCTGGAGTACTCGCAGTAGCTGCCCCAGGGATCGCGCACGTAGTGGAAGTAGTTCGACCCCAGCACGTGCCGCCCGAACCCCCATCCCCGGTCATAACCCCGGTCCGCCATCGCCATGACGCCCAGCCCGATGTCGTTCACCGTCGGCACGTCCCAGCTCAGGTGGTGCATCCCCGGCGCGCCCGACTTGGCGAAGGCCACCACGTGGTGATCGCTGCCATGGACCGCGTGCATGAAGGCCACGATGTCCCCGGAGCGGTCCGAGAGCCTCAGACCGAGGATGCGGTGGTAGAAGTCGATCGCCTTCAGCACGTCCGGCGTGAAATGCACCACATGGCTCAGCCGCGTCGGCCCGCTGCGCCCGGCATTGCGGCGGTAAGGTGCATTCCGCGTTCCCGTCGCCGTGGGCGCCAGCTCCATCGGCGTCTTCTCATCCGGCTGCGTCTTCGCGCCCACCCGGATCTCCAGCAGCTTTCCATCCATGTCGCGGAACCAAAGCCCGTTGCTGTCGAAGCCCGGCGGCGGATCCAGCAGGCGGATCCCATTCCCCTCCAGATGCGCCCGGAAGCGCGGCAGGTCCTCCTCCCAGCAGTGGAAGGAAAGGTGGTGCGTCTCTTTCCGCGCGCCCTCCACCACGCGCCCCCACCGATACCCGTCGCCTACGGTATGCAGCGAAAGCTGATTCCCCTGCGCCCGCGCATCCAGCCCGAAGGCTCCGTAGAAGTCCTGCGCCTTCGCGACATCCGGCACGGCGAGCACGAACTCGCCCACCGAGTGGACGCCGAGCAGGCCCGGCCGCCGCGTGGCCGCCATGTATCCGCCGATGGCCGTCATTGCCGTCCTCCTCCGTGCCGCGCCCGGGCGGCGTTCAGGTCCTGAGCTTCAGCAGCCGCTCCGCATTGCCCCGCATCACCGCGTGCCGCTGCGCCGCATCCAGCGGCAGCGCCTCCAGCGCGCGCAGCGTCTCGGGGATCGGTCCCAGCGGCGCGTCGGTCGCAAACACCAGGTGTTCCGCCCCGAAGAAGGCCAGCGAGGCGGGAAGCCCTGTCCCGCTGCCGAACATCGCCGTATCGGCGTAGAACCCGCGGAAGTAGTCGAGATGCGGCCGCCTCAGCCCCGGCAGCACGCCGGAGAGGTCCTCCTCCGGCGTGCGGCTCCCCAGCACCTCCATCCCCGCGCCCACGCGCCCATCGAACTGCGGGATCATCCCCCCGCCGTGATGCGTGATCACCTTCAGCCCGGGATGCCGGTCGAACAGCCCGGAGAAGACCAGCCGCGACATCGCCACCGATGTCTCGTAGGGCCAGCCGAAGCACCACCACATCTCGAACCGGCTCCGCTCCTCGCTCGCGTAATCGGCCATCGCGGATGTCCGGGCGGGATGCAGCCAGATCGGCAGGTCATGGCCTGCCATCGCGGCGAAGAAGGGCTGGTACTCCGGCAGGTCCAGCGGCCTGCCCGCCACATTCGTGAAGATCTGCGCCCCGCGCGCTCCCAGCTCCCGAATGGCCCGGTCCGCCTCCCGCACCGCCTCCTCGGGATCGAGCATGGAAACAGTCGCGACGAATGCCGGGAACCGATCCGGATACCGTGCGCAGAGCTCCGCCAGCCCATCATTCGCCACGCGTGCCAGCGCCGCCGCCTCGGCCGCGGAGGCCACATCCTCCAGCGGCGGATTCGGCAGGGAGATCACCTGCTGGTACCCCGCCACCACGTCCATCTGCCGGAAGCGCACGTCCAGGTCGTGGATCGCCGCCACCCCGCGCAGCCGCTTCCCGATGGCGCCCAGCTTCGGCGAGGCCTTCGCCATCGCCTCCATGAAGGGCGCGGGCAGGATATGCGTGTAGATATCGATCATTCCGGCGTGATTCCCGCGTTGCGGATCACCGCGGCCCAGCGCGGCACCTCTTCCACCAGCACGTCGCGCATCCGCGCGGGCGCGCCGCCCACCGGCGTCATTCCCTGCGCCGCCAGGGCCGCCACCGTCTCCGGCGCGGCGATGATCTCGTTCGCCGTCGCGTTCAGCCGCGCCACGATCTCCGGCGGCGTGCCCGCCGGCGCGAAGATCCCGTACCACCCGCTCATGTCCACGGGCGGGAACCCCGCCTCCGCGAAGGTCGGCACATCCGGCACCGCCGCCTGCCGCTGCGGGCTCGCCACCGCGACCAGCCGCGCCCGCCGATCCCCCGCCAGTCCCTGCGCCGCCCCGATGGAGACGAACATCGCCGCCACCTGCCCCGCCAGCAGGTCCGTCACCGCGCCGGAGAGGCCGCGATACGGCACATGCGCGACCTCGATCCCCGCCTGTTGCCGGAACAGCTCCATCGCCAGGTGGTGCGGCGTGCCGATGCCGGGGGATGCGTAGTTCAGCGCCCCGGGCCGCGCCTTAGCCCGCGCCACGAACTCCTTCACGTCCGCCCCGCCCGCGTCGTTCAGCAGCAGCCCGAAACCGACGGTCGCGATCTGGGAAACGGCGACAAGGCTCGTGACGGGGTCGTAGGGCAGGCTCCGGAACAGGCTGGGATTGATCGCCAGCGTGTTCGTCTGCACCAGCAGCGTCGCCCCGTCCGGCGCCGCCCGCGCCACCGCCGCCGTCCCGATGTTCCCGCTCGCCCCGAAGCGGTTGTCCACCACGTGCGGCTGCCCGGTGCGGCGCGCGAAGCCCTCCGCCATCAGCCGCGCCACGATGTCCGGCGGCGATCCCGGGCTATAGGGCACCACCACCGTCACCGGCCGCGCCTGGGCCAGCGCGGGCCGGCCCACCAGGGCGGCACCCGCGGCGCCCAGCACGGCACGGCGCGAAAGAGACCTCATCATGGACGTCCTCCCCGTTCCTCCAGACCCGGGAGGGCCTTCCTGGCCCCTCTCGCGGGGTGGGCTCCGGCCCATCCCCGCGGCGCCGCATCCCTGGCGGCTCCCGGTCCCCTTGCGTCAGGCCGCCGCGCGCTGCCGCCCCGCCTCGTCCTCAACCGGGTTCCGCAGCAGCCCCACGCGCTCGATCTCCACCTCGCAGACATCGCCCGGCTTCATCCAGAGCGGCGGCTTGCGCGCGAGGCCCACGCCCGAAGGCGTGCCGGTCACGATGATGTCCCCCGGGGAGAGCGTGAACGCCTCGCTCAGCGTGGAGACGAGGGTCGCCACATCGAAGATCAGGTGGTCGATATTGGATTCCTGCACCACCTGCCCGTTCAGCCGCGTCTGGATCCCCAGCCCCTGGCAGCCCGGCGGCAACTCGTCGGCGGTGACGAGAACGGGCCCGAAGGCGCCCGTGCCGTCGAAGTTCTTCCCCACCGTCCACTGCGGGGCCTTCAGCTGGTAGTCGCGCACCGATCCGTCGTTGAACACCGAGTAGGCGACCACGTGATCCAGCGCGGAGGCCTTCGGGATGTGCCGCCCCCCGCGCCCGATCACCGCGACCAGCTCGCCCTCGTAGTCCAGCTGGTCGGAAACGCGCGGCCGCAGGATCGGCGCGCCATGGCCGATGAGGCTGGAGGCGAAGCGCGCGAAGATCGTCGGATAGGTAGGAACCGCGAAGCCGCTCTCCGCCGAATGGTCCGCGTAGTTCAGCCCCACGCAGATGATCTTGCCGGGGTTCGGCAGGGGCGGCAGCAGCTCCACCGCATCCAGATCCACCGGCGCGCCGCCCTCCAGCGCGCGCCCGGCCCCGGCCAGCGCCTCGGCCCCGCCAGTCACCAGCGCGGTCAGGTCGCCGGGATACCCCGCCTCGCCCTGCATCAGCCCGCGATAATCGCCACCCGCTCCCGCCACGGCCAGGCCCATGGCGCCGTCCTTCCGGAATGCCGCGAAGCGCATCCGCCGTCCTCCCTCTCGTTGCCGGGAAGCGTGAGGCCGGAACGATCGATCTGTCAAAGGAAAATATATTATCGTCTGGAAAGTTTATGTCGTGTAGAGAGGCGGCAGGAGGTGCCGATGCCCCGCGACACGCCCGGCCCAAGTCTGACCCAGTCCGCCTACGAGAACCTCCGGGCCGACCTGCTGGCCTGCCGCCTCCGCCCGGGGGAGCGGCTGAAGATCAACGAGCTCTGCGCCGCCCTCTCCGTCAGCCTTGGCGCCGTGCGGGAGGCCCTGTCGCGCCTGACGAGCGAGGGGCTGGTGATCGCGGAGCCGCAACGCGGCTTCCGCGTGGCCCCCATCTCCGCCACCGAGTTGCGCGACCTGACGGAGGTGCGGATCGAGGTGGAAGCCCGCTGCCTGCGCCGCGCGATCGAGGCGGGCAGCGTGGAATGGGAAACCGCCATCGTCGGCGCCCACCACCTGATGACCCGCCTGCCCGAGCGGGAGCCGGACGACCCCGGCCGGGTGAACGAGGACTGGGCCAGCGCCCACACCGCCTTCCACCGCGCCCTGGTGGCGGGCTGCGGCAGCCCCTGGCTGCTCCGGCTGCGCGAAACCCTCTACGCTCAGAGCGAGCGCTACCGCCGCCTCTCCGTGCCGCTCTCCGGCGGCGGGCGGGATGTGGGCGGGGAACACCGCGCGATCATGGAAGCGACCCTGGCGCGCGACGCCGACCGCGCCTGCGCCCTCCTCGCCCGCCACTTCGAGGTGACGACCCTCATCCTGCTCGAAGCCCCCACGCTGGACGGGGAGGACTGACCGCGGCGGCCGGCAATCCCCCGCCTATCCGCCGCCCAGCGCGCGCGACACCTCGGCGAAGCGGCCGGGATCGGCGATCACCCGCGGTACCTTGTGCTGCCCGCCGGCCTTGCCCTGCGCGCGCATCCACCCCGCGAAGGCCCCCGGGGGCAGCACCACGACCTCGGGCGGGTCCAGCTGGGCCCCGCGCCTATGGGCCGCGTAGTCGTCGTTCGCGGCCATCAACGCCGCATCCATCCTTTCCGCCAACCGTGCCGCCGCGCCGGGGGGCAAAGCGCGATCCGGTTCGACGAGGTAGCGGTGGCGCCCGCGCGCGCCCTCCAGCACAGAGCCGCAGACGTACTCCGCGACCCCCGCCCCCTCCTCCGAGAGGGCCGAGAGGAGCGCGCGCTCGATCTCCTCCCCATCCAGGTGTTCCCCGAAGGTGGAGAGGCTGTAGGAGGTGCGCCCGGTGACGAGCAGCCTCGGCGGATCGCGCGACACGAAGCGCACGATGTCGCCCAGCACATAGGACCACAGCCCGGCGCAGGAGGTGACGACGACGGCATAGTCCACCCCCGTCTCGATCGTCGCGGCCCAGTGCCGGGTGGGTGCCGCGGCCTCCAGCTCGCCCACCGGCACGAACTCCGCGAAGACGCCGCCATCCGCAACCAGCCGCATCCCCTCGCCGTCGCCACGGTCGGCCATCGCGAGGAATCCCTCGCTCGCGGCATAGACCTCCCGCGTCGCGCAGCCCGGCGGCAGGAAGGGCCTCAGCCGGTCGCGGTACGGCGCCCAGGCCACCCCCCCGTGGATCAGCAGCTCCAGCGCGGGCAGCGGCGGCCGCCCGTGCCGCTCCGCCAGCCGCTCCAGCAGCACGAGGAGCCAGGACGGCGTGCCGCTGAGGACGCGAACGCGCGCGGCGGGCGTCTCCTCCGCGAGAGTCGTGAGCTTCGCGTCCCAGTCCGCCATCAGCGCGATCCGCTCCGGCGGCCATCCCCAGGGCCGCAGGAGCCGCGGCACCTCCGCCGCCGCGATGCCGGAGAGATCCCCCTGCCGGATCCCCGGCGCCACCTCCACCAGGTCCGTGGAGCCGCCGAGCAGGAAGGATGGCCCGGCGAAGGGGCGGGAGCGCGGGTGCGCCGCCAGGTGCCAGGCCAGCACGTCGAGCGCCGCCGCCCGGTTCGCCGCCACCATCTCCCGCGACACGGGGATGTACTTCGTGCGGCCGGATGTCGTGCCCGAACTCAGCGCGAGATAGGGGACCGGCCCCGGCCAGGTCACGTCCCGCAGGTCCGGGTAGGCGGGCTTCCACCAATCCTCCCAGAACGCCTCGTAGCGGCGCAGCGGAACCCGCGCCTGATACGCCGCGACATCCGGGATCGCCGCGAAGCCGTGCGCGCGGCCGAAGCGCGTCTCCGCGGCGCGCGCGAGCAGCCGGCGCAGCACCGCCTCCTGGGCCGCCACCGCGTCCTGCGCCCGCAGCCGCGCCGCCCGCCGCCCGGTCCACAGCCGGAGCAACGGGGTGGCGTCGAAAGGCGGGGAGCGCATCACCGCCCCGCCTTCAGCACCGTAACGATCGGGAACTCCGCGGCGACGGTGGCGGGCCGCAGCGGCACGCGAAGGTGGCGGCGCTCCCGCCACAGGGGGATCTGGTCCGCGAAGGCCGCCGATCCCAGCCACCCATCCTGCCCGCCGAACAGCACGAAGCGGCTGCTGTCCGGATCCGCCATGTCCGTCACGAAGCGCGCCATGGAGCCGAAGCTGGTGTTGTGGCGCCCCTCGATCAGCCCGTGCGAGGTCTTCATCGGCGTTTCGCGCGAACCGCCGACGGGATAGTCGCCATAGACGAAGCGGTCGCCGACGACGGGCAGGTTGACAAGCCAGTGGGCGGCGCGGAGGCGATGCACCTCCCCCCAGCCACGGACGTCCCGCACGAGGGCCGCCGCCTCCCGCGCCGCATCCCGCAGCGCCGCCTCACGCCGCGCGGGCGGCAGGGCGTCGAGGTCGCGAAGCGTGTGCGCGGTGAGCGTCGTCCAGTTCCCCTCGGGCGAGCGCCCCTCCAGCTCCCGCCCGTCCCTCGTCCGCCGGACGAGGCGGGCGAGGAGGAACTCGAAGACGACCGGCGCCCGGCCATCCTCCCGGTAGTCCCCGTCCCAGCCCCGGAGCGGCGCGAGGAAGGCGGGCTCCGGCGCGCCGCCGGGCAGTGCGTCCATCCGCGCCAGCAGCCCGCGCGCCATCTCCGCCGCGCGGGGGGAGAGCGTGTCCGTCTGGATCGCCGCCAGCCCATCGAGCGTCATCCGCGGGTTCGCCTCCAGCAGCGCCCTCAGCCGCGCCACGCGGTCCACGTCGGAGAAGGCGTAGCCGATCGCGGGCGGGTCGCGCGTCCAGGTCGCCGGGTTCTCGTTGGCCGAGGCGACGAAGCCCTCCGCCGGCCGCTCCAGCCGCGGGAGGGAGGCCGCGTCGCGCAGCCGCCCCCAGGGTGCCGCCGCCTCCGGCGTCGCGGGCAGTACCAGGTCATCCCGGGGGAAGCCCGCGCGGTCCGGCAGCACCGCGGCCGTCAGCCGCCCCACGGCGCCGCGATCGGCCCAGATCATGTTCTGCGCGGAGACGCCGAAATTCCGGAACGATGCCGCGAAGGAAGCGCCGTCCCTGGCCCGCGCCCCGCGCAGCAGGGCCGTGATCTCGTCCGTCGGCTCGTGCCCCGCCCAGCGCAGCGCGAGCGGGCCAGAGGCACCGGCGGGAACGATGCTGGCATCGGTCAGGACCGGCCCGTACTCCGTGTCCCGCGCCCGCCGCCGCGCGGTGAACCACAGGCGCTGGCGCAGCTCCACCTCCCGCTCCCGGAAGGCCTCCGGCGGCAGGCGCGACACGTCGAACAGGTCGGAGGACGCCGCGCGCAGGTTCGTGCCGCCCCAGGCGACGTCTGGGTTCCGCCCCAGGCCGACGAAGGGCAGCCCCGGCACCATCAGCCCGACCACGTGATAAGAGGGCGAGCGCATTCCCGCGATGAGCCAGAGATTCGGCAGGTTCAGCCCGAGATGCGGGTCGCTCGCGAGCATGGAGGCCCCGCCCACCGCCCGCTCCGGCGCGACCGCCACGGCATTGCTCCCGTTCCTCGACAGCCCCGAAAAAAGCCGGCCCAGGACCGCCGCCGTCCCACCGCCCTCGACCGGCAGCGTGCCCTGCCCGGCCTCCAGCGTACGCCGGTATAGCTCCGCGAAGCCCGGCCGCCCGCGCTCAGCCAGCAGCGCGAAGTAGCCGAGCCAGTTGACGTCGGTCCCGGCCAGGCGCCCGACCGCGAGCATGTCCGCGACCGTGAATGGCTCCCGCGGCAGGTTGAGCAGCCCGGCCTCCGGCGGCCGCGGGCCGTGCAGGATGGCCTGGTTCAGCCCGGCGACGAAGCGCTCCGCGAAAAGCCGCGTCTCCGGGGGGAAGTTCCGCTCGATCTCCGGCGCGGCGCGCCCGAAATCGAGGATGCGGAGCGCGTGATCCACGTCCAGCCCAAGGAACCCGCCCGCCTCCGAGAGCCGGCCCCGCGCGACGAGGCGGAGCAACTGGACCTGCGCGCCCCGCAGGTGCCCGTGCACCAGCCCGAGCGAGTAGGCGAGGTCGCCATCGGTCTCCGCCTCGATCCAGGGGACGAGGTGGGCATTCCAGCGGATCGTGACCGGCCTCTCCAGCGCCAGGCCCTCGCGCGGCAGGGCGGCAAGGCGCCGTTCCGCCGTGACCTCGGGCGGGAACAGGGCGTTGCAGCCAGGCAGCAGGCCCATGACGGTGAGCAGGAGCGCGGTACCGAGCCGCCGTCCCATCATGCTTCACCCCTTCCCGTCCGGTTCGAGGCAAAAATGGGGATGAAGGACCGATACGCCACCGGGCCGTCACGTTCACCGGCCCTTCCAAGCCCCTGTCCCGCGATCCAGCAGATCCGTCATCCGCCCTCCCGCAGTGCCGGCCGCGGGGCCCGGCCCAGGCGCCAGCCGCGGGCCGCCCCTACTCCGCCACCACGCTCACATGCGCCGCCACGACCCGCCAGCCCTCTGGGAAGCGCGCCCAGGCCTGGCTCTGCCGCCCCACCTTCCCCGGCTGTCCCTCGCGCCGGAACATCGTGTTCGCCGTGGCGAAGTCCCGGCCATAGGTTGTGATCACCGTCCGCTCCAGTGTGCGGGCCAACCCCACGGAGGGCCGGGCACGGCGAAACGCACGGATCTCCTCCATCCCGTACAGGTTCTCCGCCGCGCCGTAGCGGATGGTTTCCGGCCCGTCGCGGAACAACTCCTCCAGCACGGGCACGTCGTTCGTCACCAGGGCCCGTTCGTAACGGGAGAAGGCGGCTTCCACCTCCGCCTTCACCTCGGGAATATCGATCTCCAAGCGCGCTCTCCTCGGGTTCCAGGCGCGGATCCAAGCGCCCGGGCGCCCCCGCCCCAGGGCAGGTCGCCCCAGGGCAGACCAGCGCAGGGCAACATCGCCCAGCGAGCGAATCCGCCCCGCGAACGATGCCCTAGCGGCGGCGGGCCAGCCAGAACCCGATGATCCCCGCCGCCGCCATCCAGGCCTTGGTGGGGATCTTGATCGCCGGCTCCGTCCGGAAGCCGCCATACACCGCATGATCCTCGGGCGCCGTGAAAAGATTCCCCGCAGACCCCTCCGCCTTCGCCCCGCCGCCACCGGAAAGGCCGCGCTTCATCACCACCCCCACCGCCCAGCGCAGCGGCTTCGGCGCCACCGTGGCTGCCAGGCGGGAAGCCCAGGCCGCCACCCCCACCACCGCCGAATCCCGCGGCCGGCGAATGAGAGAGGCCACCGCCTCCGCCACCTCGAAGGGGGAGGTGATCGGCCCGCCCACCTCGATCTTCTGCCCGGTGCGGTTCGCCCCGTGCCGCAGGCCCGGCGTGTCCACCACGCTGGGGAACACGTCGCACACATGGATGCTCGGCTGGTCCTGCAGCTCCGCCCGCAGCGATTCCGTGAAGCCCCGCAGCCCCGCCTTGGAGGCGGCGTAGGAGGCCGCGAAAGGCGTTGGCACCCAGCTCCCGATGGAAAGCAGGTTGATCAGCACCCCGCTCCCCTGCCGCTTGAACACCGGCAGCGCCGCATACGCCCCGTTCACCTGCCCCAGAAGGTTGGTGCGGATCGTCTGCTCGTGCTCCTCGATGGGAACTTCGTCGAAGGGCCCCACGACGCCCACGCCGGCATTGTTGATCCACACGTCGATTCGCCCGAAGCGCGCCCGCGCCGCATCCGCCAGGGCCCGCACCGCCGCCGCGTCCGTCACGTCCGTCGGCACGGCGATCGCCTCCGCCCCCAGCCGCTCGCACTCGCCCCGCACCACCTCCAGCGTATCCGCCCGGCGGGAAGCAAGAACGAGATGCGCGCCCTGCCGCGCCAGATGCTGCGCCGTCGCGCGCCCGATGCCGCTGGACGCGCCCGCGATCACCACCACCGAACCCTGGATCCGGGGCATGGCCCTCTCCTCCGCCTGACCGGGCCCTTAACCGGGCGGAAGGCCAAGGGTTCCCGCCGGGGGCGTCCGGCGGCCCCAGGGGGAGAGAAAGAATTCTCTCCCCCTGGACCCCCACTCATCTTTTTCTATCGGGCTGCCGCGGAATGCGGCGCTAGCGCACAGCGAAAACTCTAATCCAGCGGCTACACAGGCCGCCCTGTCCCGCGCCGGGCGGTCACGCCGCCCGGCGAACCGCAAGCCAGTCCTCCCGCGGCAGCCCGCTAGAAAAAGATGAGGGCGAGGGGTCCGGGGAGAGGGAGAGGGAGAGGGAGAATTCCTTCTCCCTCTCCCCGGAGCCACCCGCGCCTCAGCCTGCCTTGGGCGGCTCCACATGTCCGCCGAAGCCGTGCCGCATCGCCGACAGCATCCGGTCCGCGTAGGACGCCTCCTGCCGAGACCGGAAGCGCGCGTAGAGGGCCGCCGTCAGCACCGGCGCCGGGGTCGCGGTGGCCACCGCCTCCTGCACCGTCCAGCGCCCCTCGCCGCTGTCGCCCACGCGCCCGGCGTAGTGGGAAAGCTCCGGATCCCCCGCCAGCGCCTGCGCCGTCAGGTCCAGCAGCCAGGAGGCGACGACGGAACCCCGCCGCCAGGCCTCCGCGATATCCGGCAGCGGCATGTCCAGCCCGTGCACCGTATTGGCCGCGCGCATCAGGTCGAAGCCCTCCGCGAAGGCCTGCATCATCCCGTACTCGATGCCGTTATGGACCATCTTCGAATAGTGCCCGGCCCCGTTCGGCCCGGCATGGACATAGCCCTTCGGCGGCCGCGGATCGCCAGTCCGGTTCGGGGTGGGCAGCGCCGTCCCCTCGCCCGGTGCCAGCGCGGCGAAGATCGGGTCCAGCCGCTCCACCTGCGCGGCGGGCCCGCCGATCATCAGGCAGTAGCCCCGCTCCAGCCCCCAAACACCGCCGGAGGTGCCGACATCCAGGTAGTCGATCCCCTTCTCCCGCATGGCGCTGGCGCGGCGCACGCTGTCCTGCCAGTTGGAATTCCCGCCCTCGATCACGCAATCCCCGGGGGAGAGCAGCCCCGCCAGGGTCTCCAGCGTCGCCTCGGTCGGGGTGCCGGCCGGCAGCATCACCCAAACCGTACGCGGCGCCTCCAGCCCCGCCACCAGCCCGGCCAGGTCGGCGGCACCCTGCGCCCCCTCGCCGGCCAGGGCCGAGACGGACTCCGCGTTCAGGTCCCATACCGTCGCCGCGTGCCCGGCCCGCATCAGCCGCCGCGCGATATTCGCGCCCATGCGGCCGAGGCCGACGATTCCGATCCGCATCATGGCGCAGGCCCTCCGTTGCGGGCCTGTCTTACCGGAAACCCCGTCCCCTCAGAAGGCCAGCAGGTTCTCCCGCAAGGTCGCGTGATCGTAGCCGCGCCGCACCAGGCCCCGCGCCTGCAGCGCCGGCACCAGCCCGTCCGCCACCTCCGCCACCACCCGGCGGGAGACATCGCCCATGGAGAAGAGGAAGCCGTCTCCCCCCACCTCCTGCATCGCCTCCGCCATCTGCCCGGCGATCGTGTCCACCGTGCCGCAGAGATCCACGGAAAGCCCCGTGCCGCTGTAGTCCGTGAAGGCCTGCCGCAGCGTCTTCCCGCCCGCCCCCAGCCGCTTCAGCGTGTCCAGGTTCTGCTGGTGCCCGTTGGTCCGCAGGCTGTCGTCGATCGGCTTGTCCAGGTCCATGCTGCCGAAATCGATGTTCGTCACCTTGCTGAAGTGTGCCAGCCGCTGGACGATCTTGCGGTCCGCATTCGCGATCCGCTCCAGCCGCCGCATCTCCGCATGCTCCGCGCTCTCGCCGATGATGGGGTTCACCAGGAACAGCACCTTGATGCTGTCGGGATCGCGCCCCACCCCCGCCGCCCGCGCCCGCACGTCGTCCCGGTACGCCTTCATCGCCGCGATGCCCTTGGGGTTCGCCACGATCGTCTCGCCATGGGTGGCCGCGAACTGCCGCCCGCGCGGAGACCCACCGGCCTGCGCGATCACCGGCCGCCCCTGCACGCAGGGCCCCGAATTCAGCGGCCCGCGGGATGAGTACCACTTGCCCTTGAAGTCCACCGTGTGGACCTTCGTGTGATCCACCAGCACGCCGCTCTCGCGGTCCGCCACGATCGCCCCCGGCTCCCAGGAATCCCATAGCGCGTTCACGCAGGCCATGTACTCGTCGGCCATGTCGTAGCGCAGGTCGTGCTCGGGCAGCCCGTCCAGCCCGTAGTTCCGGGCCGCCATGTCGCTGCTGCCCGTCACCATGTTCCACCCCGCACGCCCGGCGGAGACCTGATCGAGCGAGGCGATGATCCGCGCCAGCAGGTAGGGGTGGTGCGTGAAGGTGGCGAGCGTGGTGCAGACCCCGATCCGCTTCGTCGCCGCGAAGAGCAGCGTGGCGACGACCGAAGGGTCCTGCCGCGGCACGGAGAGGCCGTTCTTCAGGTAGATCTCGCGCGAGCCGCCATAGGCCTCGCCGACATAGGAGCTGTCCTCCAGCAGGATATAGTCGAAGCAGGCCCGCTCCAGCGCCCGCGCCATGTCCACGAACAGGTCGGGCTGCATCCACTCCTGCCCGATATTCCCCGTCCAGGGCTCGCCCCAGGCCTGCACGCTCGATCCCTGCAGGAACCAGCCGAGATGGAAGGGGTGGGGCAAGGGAGCGTCTCCGTTCAGCCGCGTCGTGGAACCGCGGGGAAAACTGCAAGGATCATGCCTGCATTCCAGAACCCGCGCGATCGGGAACGAGGGGAATTCATGCCGCGCCGAACCCGCCGCCGCCGCACCCTTCCAGCGTTACCACGTCGCCGCGCTTCAGCAGCAGGTTCGCCTTCCCCTGCAGCTCCGTCTGCACGCCCGCGCGCTCCAGCACGATGCGGAAGGGCTGCCCCGCCTCCCCGCCCCCCATGCCGTAGGGCCGGATCTTCGTCCGCTCCACGCAGGTGGTCAGCCACATCTCGTCGCAGAGGATGCGGTAGCTGCGCACGATCCCATCCCCGCCCCGATGCGCGCCCGCACCGCCCGAACCCCGCCGGATCGCCTGCCGCTCCAGCCGGATCGCGTAATTCGCCTCGATCATCTCCGCCGGCGTATTCGACGTATTGGTCAGGTGCACGCGCGTGGCCGGCGAACCGTCGCGGTCGTGCCGCGCCCCCTCGCCCCCGCCATGCACCTCGTAGAGCATCCGCCACCCGCCATCCGGCATCGGCTCCGCGAAGGAAAGCAGCCCCGAGGTCGTCGGCCCACCCGCCGAGAGCCGCTCCGGGATCACCCGCTCCATCGCGCGGAACATCGCGTCCACGATCCGTGCGGCCGTCTCGTGATTCCCCGCCGCGACGGCCGCGTTCCACCCCGGCTCCAGCATGGAACCCGGCCGTGTCACGATCGTCAGCGGCCGCAGCGCCCCCGCATTCTGCTGCATCTCCCGCCCGCTCATCACCCGCATGGCATAGGCCACGGCGGAGCGCGCGATATAGGGCGTGGTATTGCAGAAGTTCTGCATCCGGTCGTCGCTGCCGGAGAGATCGATCACCGCCTCGTCGCCGTTGATAAGAATGCGCGCGTGAACCCGCGCCGGGCTCCCATCCGGCCGCCCGTCATCCAGGAAGTCCTCGCCCTCGTAAGCGCCATCCGGGATCTCGCGAATCGCTTCCCGCATCTCCGCTTCCGAAAGGTCATGCAGCCGCGCCATCACGTCCACGAAGGCCTGCGTGCCGTGCACCGCGCAGAGCTCGCGGATACGCCGCTCCGCCGCCTGCGTCGCCGCGATCTGCGCCATCAGGTCGCCCTCGCAGGAAACAGGATCGCGCACGTTGTGCAGCACCATGTCCAGCACCGCCCGGTTCACGCCCGCAGCACTGGTAATCGGCACCGGCGGAATCCGCATCGCCTCCTGGAACGTATCCACCGCCTTCGCGTAGTAGCTCCCCGGCCAGGTTCCCCCCACATCCGGCCAATGCGCCAGAGACAACCCCCAGGCCACCAGCCGCCCCTCGACGAAGATCGGCCGTGCCACCTTCACGTCGTTCAGGTGGTTCCCCCCGAGAATCCCGAGATTGTAGATGAGAGAATCACCCTCCTTCAGCGTCTCCGCCGGGCAGACCTTCAGCAGCTCCTTCACCGTATAGGCCATGGCGCCGAGATGGACGGGAATGTCCCGCCCCTGCCCCACCAGCCCGCCCTCCGCATCCGTGATGGCGGAGGAAAGATCCCCCGCCTCGCGCAGGAGCGGCGAGCGCGCGGAGCGCACGACGACAAGGCTCATCTCCTCCGCCGCCGCGGAGAGCCCGTGGCGGATCACCTCCACCGCGAAAGGATCGAGCGCGCTCATGCTACGGCTCCCGTCAGGAACAGATTGCCCGCCGCATCCCCCCGCGCCCGCCATCCCGGCGGCACCACGGTGGTAGACCAGGCATCCTCGATGATCGCCGGCCCCGCCACGGCGCCCGACATCGTCTCGCGCGGAAGAATCACCGTGGACACCTTCCCAAGCCCGGGGAAGACGCAGTCCCGCACGCGGGAAGGCCGCACCGGCCGCCCCACATCCGGCCGCGCCAGCGCCACCGTCGAAGGCTTCCGCGCCTGCACCCGCAACGCCTCGATCACGCAAGGCTCGTTCGTCGCGTAGCCATAGAGCTGCCGGTGCCGCGCATGGAAATTCGCCTCCAGCACCGCCGATTCCAGCGGCACGGAGAACGGCACCGGCGTCGCCTCGCTCTGCGCCGCGTAGCGCATCAGCGCCACGTGCTCCATCGCGATCCCCTCCGGTTCCACCCCATTGGCGATCAGCGGCCCGCGTGCCTCCGCTTCCATCTCCTCCACGCGCGCCGCGAACCCCGCCGCATCCAGCCCCGCCAGCGCCAGCCGCAGCGTGCGCTGCTGCAGGAAGGAAAAATCCGCCGTCAGGCACCCCAGCGCGGAGAACGCGGAAGAAGCGGCTGGCACGATCACCTCGCGCAGCCCGTACATCTCCGCCAGCCCCGCTGCGTGCATCGGCCCGCCGCCGCCGAAGGCCAGCAGCGCGCAATCCCGCCCGTCCACGCCGCGCTCCACCGTCACCCGCCGCAGCGCCCGCGCCATGGCCGCATTCGCCACGCGCAGGATCCCCAGCGCCGCCTCCTCAACACCCATCCCCAGAGCCTCGCCGATCGGCGCAACAACCCGCCGCGCCGCCTCCACGTCCAGCTGGATCGTGTCCCCCAGCCGCGCCTCGGGATCGAGATAGCCCAGCACTGCATTGGCGTCCGTGATCGTCGCCCGCGCCCCGCCCCGCCCATAACAGGCCGGCCCCGGCTCCGACCCCGCGCTCTCCGGCCCCACCGAAAGCCCACCCGCCCCCAGCTTCACGATGGACCCACCGCCCGCGCCGATCGAATGCACCGCCAGCATCGGCTGCCGCAGAGGCCGCCCGCCGATCATGCGCGTGTCCGTCATCTCCGCCTGCCCATCGACGATGAGGCAGACATCCGTCGTCGTCCCCCCCATGTCGAAGGTCAGCACCCGGTCCCGCCCCAGCTCCCGCGCCAGCCGCGCCGATGCCGAAACCCCCGCCGCCGGCCCGGATGCCGCCATCACCAGCGGCCGCTTCTTCACCGCGGGCACCGGCACCATCGCCCCGGCCGAATGGAACACCTGCAGCCCCGCCCCGATCGGCAGCCGCTCCTCCAGCTCCGTCAAGTAATCCACCGCCACCGGCATCGCCGCCGCGTTGAACGCCGTGGAGGAGGCCCGCTCATACTCCCGCGCCTCCGGGTTCACCTCGTGCGAGACGCAGAGATGCGGCACCACCTCCCGCAACCGCTCCGCCACCATCCGCTCATGCACGGGATTGGCGTAGGCGTGCAGCAGGGAAACCGCCACGCTCTCCACCCCGCTCCCCTTCAGCCAGGCCGCCAGCCGGTCCAGCTCCGCCCCGTCCAGCGGCCGCAGCACCTTCCCCGTGTGGTCCAGCCTCTCCCGCAGCCCGAAGCACAGGATGGGCGGCACCAGCGGCGGCGCCTTCGGGGCCACGTCCAGCCGGTACAGCTCCCGCCGCCGGTAGCGGCCGATCTCCAGCACGTCCTCGAAGCCCTCGGTGGCCACCAGCGCCACCTTCGGAAGACGCTCCTCCACCAGCGCGTTCGTCACCCGCGTCGTGCCGTGCACGAAGCGCCGCACGTCACCGGCCGAGAGCCCCACCGCCCCCAGCGCCTCCAGCATCGCCCGCACCGGCCCAGCGGGTCGGGACGGCACCTTGGCGATCCGAGTCTCCCCGCCATCCGGCCGAACCGCGATGATGTCGGTGAAGGTCCCGCCAATATCGGTGCCGATGTCCCACTCGCCCCGCAATGCCTATCCCCCGGTTGCCGCAACGCAGCACGAAGCCTAGACCCGGGAAAACGGCGGGCACACCCCCGCCAGACGCGACAGGACGTCCCCATGCCCCCCATCGCCCGCGTGCAGAGCGACGCCACACTCCCGTCCCAGGTGGACGTCGCGATCATCGGCGGCGGCATCGCCGGCACCATGGCCGCCTACTACCTCGCCACCGCCGGCCGCTCCGTCGCGCTGCTGGAGAAGGGCGCCATCGCCGGCGAACAGTCCAGCCGCAACTGGGGCTGGTGCCGCGTGCAGAACCGGGACGAGCGCGAGATCCCGCTGATGCAGCGCAGCCTGGAGCTCTGGTCCAACCTCCCCGCCGAGACCGGCGCCGACCTCGGCTTCCGCCGCGACGGCCTGACCTACGTCACCCGCAGCGAGGCCGAACTCGCCAAGTGGGACCGCTGGACCACCATGGCGCGGGGATATCAGCAGCACAGCACGATGCTCTCCGCCGCCGAGGCCCGCGCCGCCACCCCCGGCAACGACGGCGCCTGGATCGGCGGCGTCTCCTCCCCCCGCGACGGCATGGCCGAGCCCTTCATCGCCGTCCCCCGCCTCGCCGAGGCCGCCCGCGCCCGCGGCGCCACCCTGCACCAGCGCTGCGCCGTGCGCGGCCTGGACATCACCGCCGGCCGCGTCACCGGCGTCGTCACCGAACACGGCCGCATCAAGGCCGATGCCGTCCTCGTCGCCGGCGGCGCCTGGTCCGCCATGATGCTCCGCCGCCACGGCGTCTTCCTGCCCCAGGCCAGCATCCTCTCCACCGTCTTCCTCACGAAGCCCGCGCCGGAGGTGACGAAGGGCGGCATCTACACCCCCGACATCACCATCAGCCGCCGCAGCAACGGCGGCTACATCGTTGCCGCCAACAACCGCGGCCGGATCGAGCTCACCCCCGCCGGCATCCGCCAGGCCCGCCTCTTCTGGCCCACTCTCCGCAGCCGCTGGAACAGCGTCTCCTTCGGCGTCGGCTCCTCCTTCCTCCGCGGCCCCGACGCCTGGCACGGCAAGTGGTCCCTCGACCGCCCCTCCCCCTTCGAGGAGGAGGCCATGCGAACCCTGGACCCCACCCCCGCCGCCAACGTCGCCGCCCCCGCCCTCGCCCAGCTCGCCAAGTCCTGGCCCACCCTCGCCGGCACGGAAGCCGACTCCACCTGGGCCGGCTGGATCGAATCCACGCCGGACGCCGTGCCGGTCATCGCCCCCATCGACGCCATCCCCGGCCTCTTCGTCTCCACCGGCTACAGCGGCCACGGCTTCGGCATCGGCCCCGGGGCGGGCCACCTCGCCGCCGACCTCATCCTCGGCCGCACCCCGCTCGTGGACCCCGCCCCCTTCCGCCTAGACCGCCTCGTGGACGGCTCGCCCATCCGCGAGCCCGGGATGATCTGATTCTGCGCTGAAGGTCCGTGGCCAGGGAGAGGAAGAAAGAATTCTTCCTCTCCCCGGACCCCTCACCATCATCTTTTTCTAGGAGTTGGAGTCACTCGGCTGACGGTGCGCCTGAGGTCGATGACCTCAGGCGACGGCAAGGGCCGGATCAAACCACCAAACAAAAACGCCGTCTCAGGACAGCGCCGCGGCAGCCAGAGGGGGGTCCAGGGGCCTCAGGCCCCTGGCGGAGGTCCAGGAGGCGGAGCCTCCTGGGGCCGGAAAGACCAACCCCCGGATCACCCCGCATACCCCGTCGGCAGCGCCGTCGTGTACTTGATCTGCTCCATCGAGAAGCTGGACGACACGTCGAACAGGTCCGCCATCTCGATCAGCCGCTTGTACACCCCGTCATAGGCCGCGATGTCCGGCACCACCACGCGCAGCAGGTAGTCCACGCTGCCGCTCATCCGGTGGAACTCCAGCACCTCCGGAATTTCGCTCACCGCCCGGCAGAAGCGCTCCGCCCATTCCATGGAATGGCGGTTGGTGCGGATGGTCACGAAGACCGTCACGCCCACCCGCATCCTCGCCGCGTCCAGCAGCGCCACGCGCCGCCGGATCACCCCCTCCTCCTCCAGCCGCCGGATGCGCCGCCAGCACGGGGAGGGCGAAAGCCCCACCCGCTCCGCGATCTCCGCCACGGCAAGCGTCGAATCCGCCTGCAGCAGGTCGAGGATCTTCCGGTCGAAGCTATCGAGAGGCATGGCATTCCAGAACTGGCCCGATCGCGGGCATGGCGCACCACCATCCTGGAAAACCAGGCAATCGAATGCAAGAAATTACCCCACCGGCGCCCCTACCATGTCTCCACCATCACAGGGGATTGGACATGGCGCTGCCCTCTTTCACCAACCACCCGGCCGCCGTCGGTGAGAGCTACGCGGAGCACATGCAAACCGCATCATGGTTCGGCTGGCAGATGCTGCTGGGCGCCGGCGCCTGCTTCGTCCACGCCCTGCTGCCCTTCCTCTTCACGAAGACCGGCTCCGCCAAGATCGCCCTGCTGCACGACCGCATGGTGGCCAACCGCGTGAAGGCCGCAAACCGCCACCTCGTCCCGGCGGAGTAGGCGCGGGGATCAGGCCATCCCGCGCCAAACCTCCTCTTCCGTCCAGCCCAGCGCCGCAAATTCACCGGCGCGCAGAGGCGCCTCTTCCGAGGCATAGAACTCGTCCAGCTGCGGCGGCGCTACGCCCGTGCCGCTCAGCATGGCATGCGCCTGCCCGCGATGATGGATATCGTGCTGGAACAGGTGAAGCAGCAGCCGGTCCATGCGCTCGTGCTGGATGCGGCTGCCGCGATGGACAGACACGATCCGGGCCAGCCCCGCAGCGTGCAGCCCATCCACCACCGCCATCAGCCGCGCATCCACCGCCGCCTGCGCCGCCCTCAGCGCGGCCACCGTCGCGCAGGGCTCCGGATCCGCGAAGGCCGCCGGCCCAAGCGTCCCGCCCTCCATCGCGTCCACGTAGAAGCGGTCGATGACAAGGATGTGGTTCAGCGTCGCCCGCAGGCTCGGAAAGAACCCCGTCCGCGGCGCGGTGAACTCCGCCTGGGACAGCCCCTCGCAGGCCGTCAGCAGCCTGTGGTTCGCCCAGGCATTGTTCCGGGCCATGGCGCGATAGGGCAGAAGCTGGGCGTCCATGCGCCCAGCCTGCCACGCCGGATCAGGCGGCTTCCAGCTTCTCGCTCAGTTCCAGCCACTCCTCCTCCAGCTTTGCCACGGTGGCGGCGATCGCCGCGCGCCGCGTATTCGCCCAGGCGATATCGGCCGGCTTGAAGCGCGAATAGGTCTCGGTGTCGGAGAGCTTCCTCTCCAGCAGCCCGTCCTCCAGCCGCAGCTTCTCCAGCCGCGCCTCGATCTCCTTCACCCGCTCCCGGATCGGCGCCAGGGCCGCCCGCGCCGCCGCCCGGCTGGCCGCCGTCGGCTTGGCCGGCGCCGCGGAATCACCCTTGGCCGCCCGCGCCTCGCTGCGCGCCTCCCGCGCGCGGTTCGCCAGCCAGGCCCGGTAGTCGTCCAGGTCCCCGTCGAAGGGCGAGACCTTCCCGTCTGCCACCAGCCACAGCCGGTCCGCCGCCAGCTCCACCATGTGCGGGTCGTGGGTGATCAGCACCACCGCGCCCTTGTAGTCCGCCAGCGCCCGGACCATCGCCTCGCGCGCATCGATGTCCAGGTGGTTCGTCGGCTCGTCCAGGATCAGCAGCTGCGGCGCGTCCCGCGTGGTGATGGCCAGCATCAGCCGCGCCTTCTCCCCGCCCGAGCAGTTGCGGATCAGGGTCGTCGCCCGGTCCTCGTCCAGCCCGAACCGCGCCAGCTGGGACCGCGCCTGCGTCACCGTCGCCTGCGGCGGCATCGCCGCCTGCATGTGGGACAGCGGCGTCCCCTCCGGGTCCAGCGCCTCCGCCTGATGCTGGTCGAAATAGCCGATCTTCAGCCGCGGCGTGCGCTTCACCTCGCCGGAGCGCGCCTCCAGCTTCCCCGCAATCAGCTTCGCCAGGGTGGACTTGCCGTTGCCGTTCGCGCCCAGCAGCGCGATCCGGTCATCCTGGTCCAGCCGCAGCCCGAGGCCGGAGAGGATGGTCCGGTTCCCGTAGCCTACGCTCGCGTCGTACATCGTCAGAATCGGCGGCGGCACCTCCGGCGGGTCCGGGAACTCGAACCGCGTCGATCCGTCCTCCGCCACCTCGATCACCGGCGGCAGCTTCTCGATCGCCTTGAGGCGCGACTGCGCCTGCCGCGCCTTCGTCGCCTTGGCGCGGAACCGGTCCACGAAGGCCTGCATATGCGCGCGCTGCGCCAGCACCTTCTCGTTCAGCGCCGCCTGCTGCGCCATCCGCTCCCCGCGGATCCGCACGAACTCGGAATACCCACCCGGGTAGGTCGTGATCTTCCCGCGATCCAGATGCGCGATGCTGTCCACGCACTCGTCCAGCACCTCCCGGTCGTGCGAGATGATGATCGCCGCCCCGGGGAAGCGCCGCAGCCACCCCTCCAGCCAGATGGTGGCCTCCAGGTCCAGGTGGTTCGTCGGCTCGTCCAGCAGCAGCAGGTCCGGCTCCAGCGAAAGGGCGCAGGCCAGCGCCACGCGCATCCGCCACCCGCCGGAGAACTCCTTCACCGTCCGCTGCTGCGCCTCGGCATCGAAGCCCAGCCCCGCCAGAACGGTGGCCGCCCGCGCCGGCGCCGCATCCGCCCCGATCGCGATCAGCCGCTCCTGCACCTCGGCCAGCCGCGTCGGATCGCCGTTCTCCATTTCCGCCAGAAGCTCGGACCGCTCCGTATCCGCCGCCAGCACCGTCTCCAGCAGGGACACGTCCGTCCCCGGCTGCTCCTGCGCCACATGGGCCATGCGGGCGCGGGCCGCGATCCGCACCTCGCCCCCATCCGGCTGCAAGGCGCCGGTCAGCACCCGGAACAGGGTGGATTTCCCCGTCCCGTTCCGCCCCACCAGCCCCAGCTTGCGCCCGGGGTCCAGCTGCAGGTTCGCGCCGTCGAGAAGGGTGCGCCCGGCCATGCGGATGGTCAGGTCGCGAAGGGCAAGCACCGTCATGCCCGGCTTCTACCGCGCCGCCCCGGGCAACGGAACGCCGATGATGCGCCGCATCATTCCAGGAGGAACCCTCGAATATCCCTTCCCGCCGCCGCCCCCCGTGCTAGGGGCATCCCCCGCCACGAAACGGAGTCCCGATGGCCCAGGCCGCCCACCACGACACCCGCCCCAGCGCCCTGCGCCGCTTCCTCGAAGGGCAGTCCTCCGCCGGGCTGGTGCTGATGGCGGCCGCGGCCCTGGCCCTGGTCATCGCGAACACCCCGCTCAACGCCGCCTACCAGGCCGTCCTCCACGCCCCCCTCGGCCCACTCTCGGTGGAACTCTGGATCAATGATGGCCTGATGGCCGTCTTCTTCCTGCTCGTCGGCCTGGAGATCAAACGCGAAGCCCTGGACGGCCAGCTCTCCACCTGGCCCCGCCGCGCCCTGCCCGGCATCGCCGCCGCCGGCGGCATGGCCGTCCCCGCCCTCGTCTACCTCCTGCTCAACCCCGGGGAATCCGCCCATGGCTGGGCCATCCCCTCGGCCACCGACATCGCCTTCGCCCTCGGCGTCATCTCGCTCCTCGGCAAGCGCGTCCCCGCCTCGCTCCGCGTCTTCCTCGCGGCGCTGGCCATCATCGACGACCTCGGCGCCGTCGTGATCATCGCCCTCTTCTACACCTCCGGCCTCTCCCTGCCGGACCTCGCCGGCGCCGCCCTGGTGCTCGCCCTCCTCTTCGCCCTCAACCGCGCCGGCGTCCTCAACCTCATCCCCTACCTGCTCCTCGGCGCGGTCCTCTGGGTCCTCGTCCTCCGCTCCGGCGTGCACGCCACCCTCGCCGGCGTCTTCCTGGCCCTCGCTATCCCGCTGCGCGCCCGGCAGGCCGCGCCGGACGACGACGCGATCAGCCCCCTCCACCGGCTGGAGCACGCCCTCCACCTCCCCGTAGGCTTCCTCATCGTGCCGATCTTCGGCCTCGCCAATGCCGGCGTGCCCTTCCTCGGCCTGCCCGCCTCCGCCTTCGCCGCCCCCGTCACCCTCGGCGTCGCCCTCGGCCTCCTGGTCGGCAAGGCCGTCGGCGTCTTCGGCGCCGCCGCCCTCACCATCAAGCTCGGCCTCGCCGACCTCCCCCCCTATGCCAGCCGCACCCAGCTTTTCGGCACCGCCCTCCTCTGCGGCATCGGGTTCACCATGAGCCTCTTCATCACCCTTCTCGCCTTCCCGGGAGACCCCATCCTCCAGGCCGAGGCCAAGATCGGCATCCTCGCCGGCTCCCTCGTCTCCGGCCTGCTCGGCTACGCCCTGCTCCGCGTGGCCCCGAACGACTGGCCCGGATCGCCCTCCCGATAAGGCGGCCCGGCACCCTTTTTCCGGCCCCGCCCCCGTCCCCCTTGCCGAACAGCCCGGGCAAGGCTACCCGCCCCCCGAGTCCAGACGCTTCTCCAGACAGGGAACAGCCACCATGGCCACCGAGCGCACCTTCTCCATCCTCAAGCCCGACGCGACCCGCCGTAACCTCACCGGCAAGATCAACGCCGTCTTCGAGGAGAAGGGCCTCCGCATCGTCGCCCAGAAGCGCATCCTGATGTCCCAGGCGATGGCCGAGACCTTCTACGGCGTCCACAAGGAGCGCCCTTTCTTCAAGGACCTCGTCTCCTTCATGACCTCCGGCCCGGTCGTCGTGCAGGTCCTCGAGGGTGAGAACGCGGTCCTCGCCAACCGCGAGATCATGGGCGCCACCAACCCCGCCAACGCGGCCGAGGGCACCATCCGCAAGCTCTTCGCCGAGAGCATCGAGGCGAACTCCGTCCACGGCTCCGACAGCCCGGAGAACGCGGCCACCGAGATCGCCTTCTTCTTCGCCGGCTCCGAGATCGTCGGCTGAGGCAACTCCAGGGGGCTCTGCCCCCTGGACCCCCGCCAGGAACCTGAGGTTCTTGGACCTCCCGTCTGGCTGCCGCCGCGCCGTCCTGACACGGGGTTTCGGTATGAGAGGGCTCTTTTCTGCCCTTGCAGTCGCCTCGAGTCATGGACCCGAGGCGCACCGCCAGCAAAGTGATCCCAACTCCTAAAAGAAGATGATGGTGAGGGGTCCGGGGAGAGGAAGAATTCCTTCTTCCTCTCCCCGGGACATCCCGTCACCCGGCGTTCATTCCCGCCTTCCGCACCGCCTCGACCAGCCCCGCCGCGTCATAGGGCTTGCGCAGAACCACCGCCCCGTCCGGCGCATCCTCCGGCGCCTCGTCCCGGCCCGTGGCGAAGACAACCCCGATCCCCGGCCGCAGCGCCCGCGCCTCCCGGGCGAAGGCATCGCCCGAGAGCCCGGGCAGCCCGAGATCGGTGACCACCACATCCACCTCGGCCTCCCGCAGCCGGTCGAGCGCGGCCTCCGCGCTCCCCGCTTCCGCCACCTCGTGCCCCGCGTCGCGCAGCATCTCCGCCGTGCCGGCGCGGATCATCGGGTCGTCCTCCACCAGCAGCACGCGCGCAGGGCCCGCAGGCTCGGGCGCCGGCTCCGGGACGGGTGCCGCAACCCCGCGCCCGGCGCTGCTCGCCAGCACGTGGCGCAGCTTCCGCGCCAGCGCCTCCCGCGTATAGGGCTTGGAGAGGAGCTCCACCCCTTCGTCGAGCCGCCCGCCATGGACGATGGAGTTCTCCGTGTAGCCGGAGGTGAACAGCACGGAGAGGCCGGGCAGCCGCTCCCGCGCGCGCCGGGCCAGTTCCGTGCTCTTCATCGGCCCGGGCATCACCACGTCGGTGAAGAGCAGGTCGATAGGAACGCCACTCTCCACCACGCTCAGTGCGCTCGCCGCGTCCCGGGCCTTCAGCACGCGGTAGCCCAGCTCCGTCAGCAGCTCCACCACGGTGGCCCGCACGGCGTCGTCGTCCTCGGCCACGAGAATCGTCTCGGTGCCGCCCGTCACCGGCCCGCCCTCGACGGAGACCACCACGTCCTCCGCCTTCCGCGCGCGCGGCAGATAGAGCTTCACCGTCGTGCCCTGCCCGACCTCCGAGTAGATCTTCACGTGCCCGCCGGACTGCTTGACGAAGCCATAGACCATGGAGAGGCCAAGCCCCGATCCCTTCCCCTCCGCCTTGGTGGAGAAGAAGGGCTCGAACACCATCGCCTGCACCTCGGGCGGCATGCCGCAGCCCGTGTCGGTGACAGCGAGCATGACGTACTGCCCGGGATTCACCTCCGGATGCGCGCGGGCATAGGCGTCGTCGATGAAGGCGTTGCCCACCTCGATCGTCAGCTTCCCCGCGCCCTCCATCGCGTCCCGCGCGTTGATCGCCAGGTTCAGCAGCGCATTCTCGATCTGCACGGGATCGATCAGCGTGTTCCACAGCCCGCCGGAGACGACCGTCTCGATCTCCACCGCCTCGCCGATGGAACGCCGCAGCAGGTCCTCCATCCCCGCCAGCAGCCGGCCGATATTCACCACCTTCGGCTCCAGCGCCTGCCGCCGCCCGAAGGCCAGCAGCTGCGCCGCCAGCTTCGCCCCGCGCGATACCCCCGCCATGGCGTTGGTCAGCCGCCGCTCCGCCCGCTCATTCCCCGCCACGTCGCGCAGAAGAAGCTGGAGATTACCCGAGACGACCTGCAGCAGATTGTTGAAGTCGTGCGCCACGCCCCCGGTCAGCTTGCCGATGGATTCCATCTTCTGTGCCTGGGCCAGCGCCGCCTCCGCCTGCCGCCGCTCCGCGATCTCGGTCGCGACGCGCGCTTCCAGGGTTTCGTTCAGCTGCCGAAGCTGCTCCTCCGCGCGCCGTCGGTGCCGGATGTCGCGCTGGGCGGACTGGTAGAGCCGCGCATTGTCGATCGCCACCGCCGCCTGCCCGGCCACGCCCCGCAGCAGCGCCTCGTGCTCCGCCTTGAACCGCCCGGGCTGGGGATGCCCGAAGAACAATCCACCCAGCACCTCGCCGGAGCGGGACGTGACGGGCACCGCCAGGTAGCTCCGCACGGGCAGGTGCCCCGGCGGCATCCCGCCATAGGGCACCGTCCTCCCATAGCGGGGATCGGCGGTGATGTCGTCGGAACGGATAACGCCCTCGCCCTGGAAGGTGGGCTGGAACACCGCGGTCGCGCGCGGCATCGGGAAGTTCTCGAAGGCGGAGCGCTCGACGCCGGACAAGGCGTACAGCATGTAGCTCGCGCCCTTGTCGTCCAGCACGTTGTAGAAGAAGGCCCCGAACTTCGCGCCGGAGAGCTCCACCCCGGCATCCGTCACCATCTGCACCACGCGGTCCAGGTCCAGCTCCGCCGCGATGGCGGTGCCCGTGCCGTTCAGCACCTCCAGCACGCGCTTCTCCCGGCGCAGCGCGTCCTCCACCTCGTGCATCTCGGTGATGTCCACGTTCACGCCGATCAGCCCGAGGAAGGCGCCGTCCGGCGCGAAGCGCGCCTGCGCCTCCGTCCGCAGCGTCCGCCAGGCCCCGTCATGCCGGCGGAACCGGGCGACGGAGGTGAAGCCCGTGCGGTCGCGCAGCGAGAGATCGTGGGCGGTCCGGAAGACGCCCTGATCCTCGGGATGCACGGCCCCGAGCAGGTCGAACCCCGCCACCGCCTCCTCCGGCAGGCCCCAGAAGATCCGGTGCGCGCGGTTGAGGTAGACGCAGTTTCCGTCCGGCCCGCTCATCCACAACTTTACCGGCGCGCTGTCCGCCACCAGCCGGAAGCGGCCTTCGCTCTCGCGCAGCGCGTCCTCCGCGCGCTTCGTCTCCGTCACGTCGTGGCCCTGGACGAAGATGCCGGTCACCGCCCCATCCTCCAGGATGGGCTGGTAGATGAAGTCGATGAACCGCTCTTCCAGCTCCGCGCCCGGGCTCTGCGCCAGCCGCACGGGATACTGCCGGCCAACGAAGGGCTCCCGGCTCTCCCGCACCCGGTCCAGCAGGTCCACGAAGCCCTGCCCCACCACCTCCGGCAACGCCTCGGCCACGGGCAGCCCCACCACCTCGCGCCCACCGATCAGCCCCTGGTAGGCGGCGTTGGTCATGGCGAAGCGGTGCTCCGGCCCCTCCAGCACGGCCATGAAGCCCGGCGCCTGCTCGAACAGGCTCTCCAGCCAGCGCCGCTCCTCCTCCAGCGCGGAGTTCGCCTCCTGCACCGCCTCGGCGCGCCGGATCACGTCGCTCTCGATCTGCGCCACGGCCCCGGAAGGCCCGATGCGGCGGGCCATTTCCCGCAGCCCGTGCAGCTCCGTCACGTCCACCGTGTGCTGCAGGATCAGGGCCACCGCCCCGTCCGGGCCCCGCAGCGGCGTATGGGTCGCGCTCCAGAAGCGCTGGTCGAGCCCAGACCCGTCCGGCCGGGGGATGTCGTAGCGGATCATCGGCAGGTGATCCCGCTCGCCCGTCCGCACCGCCCGCTCCAGCGAGGTGCGGAGAAGGCGGTGACCCTCGGAGTTCGGGTCGCTCGGGAAGGCCTCGAACATGTTGCGCCCGACCAGCGATGCCCGGTCCCGCATCGTCACCCGGAGATAGGCTTCGTTCGCGGCGACGATGGCGAAGCCGGGATCGACGAGCACGTAGGGATTCGGGGAGGCGCCGAACAGCGCCTCGAAGTCGATCGGGATCAAGCGGCTCCGCCGGCCGGGCGGCCGGCGCTCTCAGTGGTGAAGGAGGGCAAGGCAGGAACCAGGAAGGGGCCGCCCCGATATAGGACAGCCCCCCCGCCTCCGCCACCGCCGCTCTCGGCTCGCCCCTCTCAGGCCGCCCCTCTCAGGCCACCCGCCGCGCCTGCCACGCGCCCCACAGCCGCGGCCCCACCAGCGCCAGCACCGCCAGCAGCAGAATGAACAGAGAGATCGGCCGCGTCAGGAAGGTGGTCCAGTCCCCTTGGCTGATCGTCAGCGCCTGCCGCAGGTTCTGCTCCGCCATCGGCCCGAGGATCATCCCGATCACCACCGGCGCGGTGGGGAAGTCGAAGCGCCGCATGAACATCGCGATGATCCCGATCCCGTAGAGCAGCACGAGATCGATCACCGAGTTGCTGATCCCGTAGGTCCCGATCGTCGCGAAGACCAGGATGCCCGCGTAGAGCTGCGGCGTCGGGATCTTCAGGATCCGCGCCCAGAGCCCCACCAGCGGCAGGTTCAGCACCACCAGCATCACGTTGGCGATGTAGAGGCTGGCGATCAGCGTCCACACCAGCGCCGCCTGCTGCGTGAACAGCATCGGCCCGGGCTGGATGCCGTAGGACTGGAAGGCCGAGAGCATGATCGCGGCCGTCGCCGAGGTCGGCAGCCCCAGCGTCAGCATCGGCACCAGGATGCCCGCCGCCGCCGCGTTGTTCGCCGCCTCCGGCCCCGCCACGCCCTCGATCGCGCCGGTGGTGCCGAACTCCTCCCGGAACTCCGGCTTCACCATCTTCCGCTCGGCATAATAGCTCAGCATCGTCGGCATCTCCGTGCCGCCCGCCGGCAGCGCGCCGAAGGGGAAGCCCAGCAGAGACCCGCGGATCCACGGCCCGATGCTGCGCCGCCAGTCGGAGGCGCTCATCCAGAGCTTGCCGATCGGCCGCACGACCTGCCCGCCCTCGACGTGCCGCCAGGCCAGGTACATCGTTTCGCCCACGGCAAACAGCGCGACCGCGACGAGCACCACGTTCACCCCGTCCAGCAATTCCGGGATGCCGAAGGTCAGCCGCGGCTGCCCCGTCTGCAGGTCGATCCCCACCAGCCCCAGCATCAGCCCGAAGCCCAGCGAGGTCAGCCCGCGCAGCGCCGAACCGCCGAGAACGGCGGAGACGGTCACGAAGCACAGCATCATCAGCGAGAAGTACTCGGCCGGCCCGAGCTTCAGCGCCACTTCCACCACCAGCGGCCCGACGAAAGAGATCCCCAGCGTCCCCACCGTCCCCGCCACGAAGGACCCCACGGCGGCGGTGACGAGCGCGGGCCCCGCCCGCCCGTTCCGCGCCATCTTCGCCCCTTCGAGCGCCGTGATGATGGAGCCGGACTCGCCCGGCGTGTTCAGCAGGATCGAGGTCGTCGATCCCCCGTACATCGCCCCGTAGAACACGCCGCAGAACAGGATGAAGGCCCCCGTCGCCTCTACCTTGAAGGTCACGGGCAGCAGCAGCGCGATCGTCAGCGCCGGCCCGATCCCCGGCAGCACTCCGATCGCGGTGCCGAGGAAGCACCCCAGCAGCGCCCAGGCCAGGTTGATCGGCGTCAGCGCATGGCCGAACCCGGCGGCCAGATTGGCGAAGGTATCCATCACAGAATCCCCTCCAGCACGCCCGCCCCGATATTCACCCCCAGCAGCCGCGAGAAGCCGAGGAAGGCACCGAGCGTGACGAGAATCCCGATCACCAGGTCCCGCAGCGGCCGGCGGGACCCGAAGGCCGCGCACACCAGCACGTACTGGATCGTCGCCGCGATCACGAAGCCCAGCCAATCGATCAGCGCCAGCTGCACCGCCAGCCCCGCCCCCAGCAGCCCCAGCGCCCGCCAGTTCGTCGGCGGCGCCGCCATCTCCTCCTCCAGCCCCCCGCTCCACCCGCCGCGCAGGGCGAATGCGGAAAGGCAGGCCCCCAGCAGCACCAGCACGGCGCCCACCAGATAGGGCACGGCCTTCGCCCCCACCTGCGCGTAGATCGGCGATTCCGGAATGGCCCAGGATGCGTAAAGGGTCAGCAGGCCAAGGAGGACGACGAAGAGCCCGACGCCCAGATCGGCCCCCGGCGTCCCCGCCCGTTGCGGTGTTGCGTTCATGGCGACTTCGTTCCCATTCCCCGCCGAGGGCGGTTATCCCAGCGTTGAATGGCACGCGTCGCCGGGCGGCGGAAGCATGTTGAAGGTGAAGCCCATGTTAGGCCGCCCCGCTCCCCAAGGGGCTCCGCCCCTTGGATCCCCGCCAGGAGGCTGGTTGGACCTATAGGTCCAACCCTGGCCCTGCATCGGGCTGCCGCGGGACTGACTTGAGACGTGGCGCTGACGCCAGGGGCCTCATCCTGCCCTTGCAGTCGCCCCGGCCCCACGAGCCGAGGCGCACCGTCAGCCGGGTAAAACCAACTCGTAGAAAAAGATGATGGAGAGGGGGCCGGGGAGAGGAAGATTTCCTTCTTCCTCTCCCCGGGACAGACCGCCTCAAGCCAGCCCGATATCCTTCAGCACCGCCGTGGTGGACTCCACGTCCTTCTTCAGGAACTCCTCGAAGGCCGGCCCGTCGACATAGGCGTCGTCCCACTCCCGCGTCTTCAGCAGCTCCTTCCAGGCCGGCAGGTTGTGCAGGTCCGCCGCGAAGCGCTGGTGCGTCTCCCGCACCTGCTGGCTGATGCCCGGCGGCGCGAAGAGCCCGCGCCAGTTGCCCAGCACGATGTCGATCCCGCTCTCCTTCAGGGTCGGGATGTTCGGGTCGATCCGCTGCTCGCTGGTGGTGGCCAGGGCGCGCATCCGCCCCGCCTTGATCTGCTCGGCGAACTCGGAGAGGCCGGAGATGCCCGCCTTCACCTGCCCGCCCAGGATCGCCGCCTGGGCCGGCCCGCCGCCCGCGAAGCCGACATAGGACGCCTCGCGCGCGTTCCCGCCCACGGTCTTGATCAGCAGCCCCAGCAGGATGTGGTCGATCCCGCCCGCCGAGCCGCCTCCCACGGAAACCGCCCGCGGCCCCGCCTTCAGCGCGTCCATCAGGCCCTTGATATCCTTGATGTCGGAATTGGCGGGCACCACGATCACGCTCGCCTCGTCCGTCAACTTGGCGATCGGCGTCACGTCCTTCACGCCAACGGGGCTCTTGTTGGTGATGGTGGAGCCCACCATCACGGCCCCGGCCACCATCAGCGCGTCCGGCCGCCCGCGGCGCTGCCCGACGAAGCGGGGCAGGCCCACCGCCCCGCCCGCGCCGCCCACGTTCTCGAACTGCATGGAGCCGACGAGGCCGTTGGCGCGCGCCACCTGCTCGATGGCCCGCCCCAGCCCGTCCCAGCCGCCGCCGGGCGCCGCGGGGATGAACATGCTCAGGTTGCCGTAGCGCGGCGCACCCTGGGCGCGCGCCCCGGCGCCGGGCAGGGCGGCAAGGGCAGGCAGGGCGGCGGCCCCGGCCAGAAAGCCGCGGCGGTTGGTCGTGTGGATCATCGCGTCGGTCCTCCCATGGACTCGTAACCCTCATCCTAGCCCGGCGCCGCGCCGCGCAGAATCCGCCCCCCCCCCGGGAATTCCGCCCCGCGCGTCCCGCTCGCGGCGGCTTGAAGCCGCCGGGCCTGCGGTTGGCCATCGGGCATGCCACCTGTGTCCTTCCTGCAATTGCGCCGTGGCTTTCGGGCGACGATCCTGCGGTGCAGCGGAACGGAACGGGGTTGCGGATGCGGGGGAACTTGGCGGGGCCCGGGGTTGGGTTCGCGGCTGGCCTCTCGGCCGCCATGGGGATCGCCCGTCTGGCCGCGGTTTCGGCCGCGGTTTCGGCCGCCCTCCGGGCGGCGCCGCTGGCCGGGCTGGCCCTGGCGTTCCTTCTTCCCGCCGCCCCGGCCACAGCCCAGAACCGCCCCGCGGCCGAGCGGGAGGCGCTGATAGCCAACGAGACCGGCCTCGCCGTGCGCGAGCTCTACCTCGTCCCCATGACGGAAACCGACCCCGGCGCGGACCGGCTGGGCGCGGACACCCTGCCCGCCGGCGGCAGCCTGCGCCTCCGCCTCGGCCGCAATCAGCCCTGCGCCTGGCAGCTCCGCGCCGTCCTCGCCGATGAGAGCGTGGAGGATCGGCGCAACGTCGACCTCTGTCGCTCCCCCCGCATCCTCCTCGGCGACGCCTCCGCCCCGGCGCGGGAGGTGACGATCAACAACGACACGGATCTCGACCTGCGCGAGGTCTACGCCGCCCCGCCCGGCGCCGCCTCGCGCGGGCCGGACCGGCTGGGGGCGGAGCTCGTCCCGGCAGGCCGCACCCACCGCCTGCGCCTGGGCCGGCGGCGGGACTGCCTGTTCGACATCACGGCCGTCATGGCGGACGGCTCCACCGTTTTCCGCCCCCGCGTGGATGCCTGCCGCAACGCGCGCGTCACCCTCTCGGACCCCAACCTCGTCTGGCGCGACATCACCGTGGCCAACCGCTCCGGCCGCGTGATGCACGCGCTGCACGTCGTCCCCGCCGGCCGTAGCGGCGAACTCGGCACCGACGAGGGCTGGAGCGTGGACCGCATGGGCAGCGAGACGGCGCCCGACGGCAGCACCTTCCGCCTGCGCCTCCGCCTGCCCGGCTGCGAGGCCGACCTGCGCGCCACCTACGAGGACGGCGCGGCGGAGGCGAAGCGCGGCGTGAACGTCTGCACGGGCACCGTCACCTTCGACGGCAGCGGCATCCCCCGCCCGCCGGAGCGCCAACTCACCCTCGTGAACCGCCACCTCGCCAAGATCGACGAGATCTACGTCTCCTCCTCATCGGAGGGCGACTGGGGCCCGGAGCGCCTGCCGGACGGCCTCGCCCGCGGCGACCGCCAGACCCTCTCCGTGCCCGTGGACTGCGTGGCCGATCTCCGCATCGTCTTCCCCTCCGGCGGCGCGGAGGAGCGGCGCGAGGTGAACATCTGCGAGAACCCCTCCATCACCCTCCGCCCGGGCTGGGCCGCCACCGCCCGGCTGGAGGACGCCGAGGAGGCGGACGCCGCCCCCCGCCCCGGCAGCGTGCGTCTGCGCAACACCGCCCGGATGCCGATCGTGGAGCTCTACATCGACGCCCCCGGCGCCCCGCGCGGCGAGGACCGCCTCGGCGCCACCGTCCTCGGCGCCAACGAGACGCTGGACGTCGCCCCGCCCGAGGGCGAAGCCTGCCCCGCCCGCCTGACCGCCGTGTTCCGTGACGGGCGGGAGGCGACGCGCGACCCGATCGACCTCTGCGCCGGGATCGAGGTGCCCCTGCCATGACCTTCCGCCCCTTCCTCGCCGCCCTCGCCCTGCTGGCAGCCCTCCCCGCCGCCTCGCCCGCCCGGGCGCAGGAAGCCCCCGTCGCCACCGCCCTCCGCGGCGCCTGGTTCCAGGGCGAGTGCGTGGCACCCACCGCCATGCTCGCCCTCTCCGCACGCGGCGCCGCCCGCATCCCGGCCGGCGAGGCCGGACGCCTGCTCCGCTTCACCGAGGCCCAGACCCTCCCCTCCGGCTGGACCGTGGCCACCGCCCGCGGTCCCGAGGCGCCGCGCCTGATGCTCCGCGCCGCGGGCAACGGCCTGGAGACCGCCGAACCCAACAACAAGACACGCGACGACCGCCTGCCCGGCGACGCGCCCGTCGCCGCCTGGCACCGCTGCCCCGCCACCCCCCTGTCCTTCGCCGCCCAGGCCGAGGGCGTCGCCTTCCTCGGCGCGATCGAGGTGCTGGAGGCCGCCTGCGGCCCCGGCACCGGCGGCGTGGCCGATTGCGGCGCCGCCCTCATCCGCGTCGGCGACGTCTCCGGCGACAACCTCCTCGGCCCCGCGGAGCTGGCGCGCCTCTTCCGCGGCGCCTCCTGGCTCCTCTCCCTCCAGGCCGAGGTCTCCCCGGACCTCTCCGGCCTCGCCAGCGCCGCCGGCACGCTCGGCGCGGTGGCCGGCGCGCGATTGATGGTGGAAAGCCTGGACTATGACGGGGACGGCCGCCTCTCCGTCCGCGAGCTCGTGCAGGACCGCGCCGTCCTCGCCCCCGGGGGCCCGAACGGGGGCGACGCCCGGGGCCGCCCCCTGGCGCTGGAACGCCTTTCCGAGGGCGTGGCCCTGATGCGCGGCATCGTCGAGGGTCTGCTCGGAAGCGAGGAGTAGGCGCCCGCAGGGGGGGTTCCCCCTCCCCAATCCCCCGCCCCAAGCCGGCCATCACCGCCAGTTCCCAGCCTCGAGCCGCTGGAATCCTGCCGGGTCAAATAAAGGAACCTCGGCCGCGGTGACCGCTTCACGCCCCTTTGTGGGTGAGATAAGGGGGACGCATGTCCGTTGCGCGCCGCCGATGACCTATTCCGAGATCGCCGTTCTGATCCCCTGCCACAACGAAGAGGTGGCAATCGGAGGCGTTGTCGCCGGCTTCCGCGAGGCGCTGCCCGGAGCGACGATCTACGTCTACGACAACAACTCCACCGACAACACGCGGCAGGCCGCGGCCGCCGCAGGGGCCGTGGTGCGGGGCGAATCCCTGCAGGGCAAGGGGAACGTCGTCCGGCGCATGTTCGCCGATGTCGAGGCCGAGGTTTACCTGCTCGTCGATGGCGACGGCACCTACGACCCCCTCGTCGCCCCCGCCATGGTCAAGCTCCTCCTCGAGGACTGCTTGGACATGGTCACGGGGGTGCGCGTCACCGACGCCCAGGCCGCGTACCGCCCGGGCCACCGCCTCGGCAACCAGGTCCTGACCGGCGTGGTGCGGCAGGTCTTCGGCAACCGTGTCACCGACATGCTGTCCGGCTACCGCTGCTTCTCCCGCCGCTTCATCAAGTCCTTCCCGGCACTCGCCCAGGGCTTCGAGACCGAGACGGAGTTCACGGTCCACGCCCTCGAGCTGCGCATGCCGGTCGCCGAGCTCCGCACGGCCTACAGCGAGCGCCCGGCCGGCTCCACCTCGAAGCTGCGGACCTACCACGACGGGTTCCGGATCCTGCGCATGATCCTCGCCCTCGTGCAGCGAGAGCGCCCGCGGCTCTTCTTCGGCGTCGTCGCAGCGCTTCTCGCTCTTGTCTCCGCCATCCTCTTCGTGCCGGTCCTGGAAACCTACGTCGAGACGGGCCTCGTGCCGCGCCTGCCGACCTTCGTCGCGTCCACGCTCGCGATCATCCTCTCCTTCCTCTCCCTCGTCTGCGGCCTCATCCTCGATACCGTGACCCGCGGCCGGATCGAGGCGAAGCGCATCGCCTATCTGGCCTTCCCGGCCCCGGGGAGAGGGTAGGGCGCGACCGCTTCGGGCCTGACGCAAGGTCTGGAGATCAGGCCAGGCTCGCACGGACCTCGCGCCGCCCACCCAGCGCCCGGGGCGCGCTCCGCATAAGTCCACTATCCAAGAGCAGCACCAGGGCGGCAGCGCCGCCCGGCCGCATGGCCTGATTCCCGTGCGGGGGGGCGGGCGGGAAACCCGCTCCGGCCCCTCAACCCCGCCCGCGACGCCCCGTCAGAACCCCGCAGGCGACCACTGCAGCGTCTCCAGGTCCAGCTGGCACAATCCCTGGATGCCCCGCGCCTGGGCATAGGCCCTGACCCGGTCCAGGTAATCCGGCCGCAGCGGATCCTCGAAGTCCCAGCCAGGCGGATTGAAGGTGGAGTACCCATTGATCGTCGGGATACTGCGCAGCTCCGCGATCAGCATCGCCTCCACGTTGTGCGGATAGCGCTTCATCAGGTCCGAACCGGAATCCTGCCCTCGCGCCTTCGTCACGTAGAAGGCCCGGCACTCCGCTGGCGGCCGCGGCGCCGCGATGCGCGCCAACTCCTCCGCCCGGCTGTTCACCCCCGGCGAGGTGCCGACCTGCTCCACCACCAGCAGCACGCCCAGCAGGACGAAGATCGAGGGCACCCGCGTCATCGCCCGCTGCAGGAACAGCGTGACCACCACCGCCACGGGAAAGGCGAGGAAGATCTGGTAGCGTGAGACCACGCGGAGGCCTTTCGCACCCGGCACGTAGTTGAAGACAAGCTCCCACCCGCTCCCGAACTTGAAGCGGAACAGCATCAGCCAGGTCACCACCGCCGCCGCAGCCACCGCGCGCAGCAGCCCCGCATGCTCGCCCCGGTACTTCCAGAGCGCCCAGGCAGCGGCGCACACGAACAGGTACACGAGGATGGGCGGCATCCCCATCAGCAGCTCGTAGTTGCCCTTCGTGCAGCTCCTGCACAGCTGCTCGTACATCCCGCCGAAGAGGAGATTGCCCGGCCCCAGATTGATCGCGTCGCTCAGCCGGGGCGAGAAGGCCAGCGCGTCCCGCCAGCCATGCATCCCCGTCTCCGACGCCTTCGGCAGGTACACCGAGAGGAAGGGCAGCAGCGTCACGACGAAGACCGCGACGATCAGCAGGCTATGCCACCGGAACCGCCAGGCCTCCGCCAGCAGCCGCCGGTACGGCCCCTGCCCTTCGATAAGGAGCATGGCCAGCGCGCAGCAGAGCGCGAAGAACCCGAAGAACCACGACATATAGAAGGCGGTGAGCAGCCAGGCGGAATAGAGCGCCGCGGCCCCGCAGCCGAAGGCGGCATAGCCCCGCCCCCATCCGGCGGACAGCGCCTCGCGCGCCCGGAGCAGCAGGTAGCCCATCACGGGAGCGAAGCTGACCGAGAGGAGCTGCTGGTGGAAGGCGTGGATGAACAGCGCGTGGCAGAGCGAGAAGACCGTCGCGCCCAGCAACGCGGGCAATGCGCGCGCCGCGAAGGCACGGCGAACGAAGAGATAGAAGAAAACGAAGCCGATCGACTTCACCACCATGTCCACGAGCGCGGAGGACAGGAAGATATCGACGCGGAAGGCCCGGAAGATCGAGTGGATCAGGCCGTAGAGGAAGAAGCCGTCATTGTACCCGAGCGTCCCGGGGTTGGGGTAGAAGTAGTTGGTCTGCGAGAACCAGGACCGGCCGCGGAGGACGTTGTACCAGTGCTCCAGGATGCTCGCCTCGATCCCGCCGTCGAAGCGGTCGCCCCAGAGGCCGCTGAAGCGGTTGGAGATCGGCACCCGGTAGAAGATCAGCAGCGTGAGCGCCAGGAACAGCACCACGCCGGCCGCGCGAAGCCAGGCTTCCCCGCGCGCCGTCCGGAACACCGACAGGAGCCGCGTCATCGCCGGCGCGGGAAGGCTCGATTCACTCATTGTGGGAGATTCGCCTCGTTCTCGGCTACCGCATCCGGCGTGCTGTTTCCGCCCGCCCTCTCCTGCATGCGGCCACGTCCGCCGGCCTGCGCCGGAGACGTCCGGCAATCATCGGCCGAAATGTCCAGGCCAGGGGAAGGCAAGCCGGTGCCGCGAAGATCGAATGCCGTCAGCATGAGCAGGAGAGGCGCCCTGGACGGCGCGTGGCGGCGGCAATTCGGTGCATGAGTGGCCTATATCAAGGATCACCCGTTGCGACTACTCGCGCCGCCCGCACGCGGATCGGCTGGGAATCCTGCCCAGCCGTCCCGCTCTCCGCGTCAGGCGCCGCCCAGGCGCCGGCACGCCGCGGGCTTGCCCGGCAACCAGCAGGGCCATGCCAGCACGGCGCGCGAAACGATCGGCCGTGCCCCTTCCGGCAGTGCTTCCACGGGGGGAACGAAGTCGCGCCGCAGGCCGAAGGCCCGCATCCCCTGCGGCACGGGATAAAGCCGCATATCCGGGATGTTGCGCATCTCGCCCGCCGCGTCGCGCAGCACCGCATCGCCCTTGAAATAGCTCTGGTCGAAGCCGGGCGTGGGGCCCGGCATCTGCACCGCGCGCCAGCGATCCGCATTCCCGGCCGGCACCGGCACGATCCGAACGCAGAGCAGGAGCAGGATGGCGGCAGAAACGGCGGCGGGCACCGGCCAGCCCCTCTGCCGCGCCGCCGCCTGCACGAGGCCAAGCCAGGCCAGCAGCGCGAAGGCCGGGCCGACCCACTTGAAGTAGTGGACGTTGTGGAACAGCCATAGGCCGGTCGGCAGCAGGTCCACATAGGCGATGTAGAACGCGACATGCACGACCGCGGCGACGGCCAGCACCGCCACAGCCGGGCCCCGCCGCACGGCGAAGGGCAGCAGGACCAGCGCCAGCCCGATCCAGGGATGGCGGCTGATCAGCCCCTGCCCCGTTCCCCACCATGGCTGCGGCGCCACCAGGAGGTTGAAGGCCTTCCAGCCATAGGCGTGGAGGGAGAAGCCGATATTGGTGGAGAGAAGCATGTAGGGCGATTTCGCGAAGCCGTAGATCGCGACATGCAGCGCAAGGCCGGCCAATCCCACCACCGCCCCGCCGAGCGCCACCCGCCAGATGGTCCCCCACGCCGCCGCGCGCCGATGCCAGATCTCGTGCAGGCCCAGGCCGCCGAGGATGATCCCCGCGGAGAGCAGGTCGGTCGGCCGCATGAGCGCCACCGCCGAAACGAGCGCACCGAGCAGCACCGGCCGCCGCTGCCCGGCCATGTGGTCCGCCACGAGCCACAGCATCACCCAGAGCAGGGCGGTCGTGGGTGTGGTGTTCCAGGGTATGGCCCATTGCTGCGCCAGGGCCTTGTCAACCGCGACGCTTCCCAGGAACAGGGCCGTTGCCGTCCAGTCCCCGACGCCGGTGCGGCGCGCGAAGCGCAGGAAGGCCCAGGCCGTCAGGAGCAGCGCGGCCAGACCCACGAGAAAGTACGGATGGGCCGGCCAGAAGGAGGTGAACGGCGCGCCGAGCAAGGCATAGCCCATGGGATACCAGTGCTTCGCAACCGAAAGGTCCCCCTGCGCCAGCGCGCGGGCCGAACCGATGTACTGTGACTGGTCCCACCAGCCCCACCAGCCCGCCGGATACTGCAGATTATTCCCGGGCAGCGCCGGATCGGCGAAGTAGAGCCCGATATAGCGCAGCGTCAGCACAGCCATCAGCACGACCAATGGCGCGCCCGGATGGCGAAGGAAGGTGGGGACTCGAAGCATTCCGGCTGCTTGCCATAAACCGGGTTCCCTCACCATGCAGGGCTCCCGCCCCTGGATCAGGGGGCGGTCGGCCTCGTCGTTCGGGAACTGCCAAGGCCGACCTCCGCGTGGCCCCAGCCTCCGATCGCCGGGTGGTGTCCAAGTCGCTTCCCACCACTCCCTTTCGGTCGGCCCGGTCGTGACGACGTTCGCCGCCCGTGAATTCCTTCCCGGTAACTCCGGTCCGGTTGCATCCCGCCCGGGCTGCCCGCCGCTCTCCGGGAGGATCCTTCCTTGCCCCGCCAGCGCAGCCGCACCACCGCCCGGCCCGCGAGCCGCCCGCAGGCACGCCGCTGGATAACGGTCCGGGCCGCCCGGTAGATCCCTCTCACAGGGCTCCTGAACCCAAACCTTCTCCCGGGCGTTTCCCCCTCACAGCACGGGAGAACCCGCAAATGTCCGACGTCTTCCCCACCGGCACCGACAACACCATCCGCCCGGAAAGCCCGCACCGCCTCATCTCCGCCGACAAGGTGGAGGGCACCGCCGTCTACAACCGCACCGGCGAACGCCTCGGCACGGTCGAGGACCTGATGATCGACAAGGTCTCCGGCCGCGTCGCCTTCGCCGTCATGTCCTTCGGCGGCTTCCTCGGCCTCGGCGAGAACCACCACCCCCTCCCCTGGTCCGTCCTCACCTACGACACCACTAAGGGCGGCTACGTCGTGGACCTCACCCGCGAGCAGCTCGAGGGCGCACCCGCCTACGCCTCCACGGAGCCCATGGACGTCTCCGACACCAACAGCCGCCGCGTTTACGACTACTACAAGGCCCAGCCCTTCTGGCTGGAAGTGTCGTAGCCCCGGCGCGTTCCGAAGGAACGTCGCCCGCCCCTTCCCCCCGCCCGCATTCCCCCCCAAAACGCGGGAACCACGGGCGGAAAGGAAGGGGCACATGCCCAGCATCGGCATTCTCGGCATCACCGGCCGCATGGGCCGCCTCCTGGTCGAGGAGGTGGCCGCCGCCGGCGCCACCCTCGCCGGCGGCACCGCACGCCGCGGCGATCAATGGCCCGCCAACCCCGCCGCCCTCGCCCGCACCGCCGACGTCATCATCGACTTCACCACCGCCGAGGCCGCCGAACCCCACATCGCCGCCGCCGAGGCCGCCCGCAAGCCGCTCATCCTCGGCACCTCCGGCCTCAACGCCGCGCAGGAAGCACGCCTGGAACAGGCCGCCCACCACATCGCCATCGTCTACGCCGCCAACTTCTCCCCCGGCGTGAACCTCCTCCTCGCCGCCGCCGAGCGCCTCGCCTCCGCCCTCCCGCCCGAGGCCTACGACGCCGAGATCGTCGAAACCCACCATCGCCAGAAGATCGACGCCCCCTCCGGCACCGCCCTCGCCCTCGGCCACGCCGTCGCAAGGGGCCGCGGCACCACCCTGGAACAGGCCGGCATCGAATCCGGCCGCCACGGCCACACCGGCGCTCGCAAGACCGGCGCCATCGGCTTCGCCGCCCTCCGCGCCGGCCAGGTGGTGGGCGAACACACCCTCCTCTTCGCCGCGGGCACGGAGCACATCGCCCTCACCCACCGCTCCTTCGACCGCCGCGTCTACGCCACCGGCGCCGTCCGCGCCGCCCTCTGGGCCATCGGCAAGCCCCCAGGGCTCTACGGCATGAACCACGTCCTCGGCATGGCCTGACCCACGGCATGACGGAACCCGCGGAAGCGGCGGCCCGCTTCGCCGCCCGCTTCCCGGTCCTCTTCCACGTCACGGACCCGGAGGCCCTGCCCGGCATCGCGGCGAACGGCCTCCTCTCCACGGAAGCCCTCGTCGCCCTCTACGACGTCCCGCCCGAAGACCGCCCCGCCCTGCTCGACCACAACCGCGGCCGCGGCAACTTCACCCGCCTGCACCGCGAAGGCCTCCCCGGCGCCACCCTCCGCGACCAATGGATGCCCGACGTCCCCCTCACCCAAACCTTACGCGGCGCCTACGCGAACGACCCCATCGCCTGGCGCCGCCACATCAACGCCCACGTCTTCTTCTGGCTGAACAAACCCCAGGCCGAACGCCTCGCCCGCGTGAACCGCGCCCGCGCACAGACCGTCCTCGCCTTCGACACGGCCCGCCTCCTGGCAGCCCATGCCAGCCACGCCTTCACAACCCCCATCAACACCGGCATCGCCCAGGGCCTCTACGGCCGCCCCGGCTCCCCGCGCGACGAGCACACCTTCCAGCCCGTCACCGCCTACCCCCGCCCGGACCGCCGCCCGCCGAAGGAGCTCGCCATCCGGCACGGCGTCCCGGACGCCACGGCCTACCTCATCCAGCCCTGAAAGGACCGGGGAGCCACCGCCCCCCGGCCCCACCCTCACCTCAGAGCCCGCCGCCCCGCCCGAACAGCAGGTAAACAATCAGCACGATCACCAGCAGCCCCAGGATCCCCCCGAAGCCACCACCCCCGTAATACCCGCTCCGGTACCCGTAGTACCCGCCACCACCGAACAGCAGCAGCAAGATCACGATGATCAGCAGCAGGGTCATCGGCCCATCTCCTCCGGGCGGCGCGGGATGCACCGCCTCGCCCAAAGGCAACGCAGGAACTCACCTTTCGTACCGCGAACCACCAAAACACGCCCCGCGCCACCGCCAGGCATCCAAACCCCACCCCACGCGTTCCGCAGCCGCCAAGCCGCAACAAACCCCGGCCGAACGGAGAAAACCCATGACCGCGCCCACCCGCCGCGCCCTGACGGCCCGCATCCTCCCCGCCGCCGCCGCGGCCCTCGCCGCCCCCGCCCTCCTGCGCCCCACACCCGCCCAGGCCGCCACCGCCGCCGAAATCAGCGCCGAGGTCAACGCCGCCCTCGTCTCCCTCCGCCAGCGCGCCGAAACCCGCAACCTCTTCGCCCAGGCCCGCGCCACCCTCATCTTCCCCCGCATCATCCAGGGCGGCTTCGTCGTCGGCGGCCAGTACGGCGAAGGCGCGGCACTGCGCGGCAACACCATCCAGGGCTACTACAACATCGCCGGCGCCTCCTTCGGCCTCCTCATCGGCGCCCAGGCCGCCGGCCTCGCCATGTTCTTCATGACCGACGAAGCCCTCGGCGCCCTCATGCGCGCCGACGGCTGGGAAATCGGCACCGGCCCCTCCGTCGTGGTGCTGGACCGCGGAGACCAGGTGAACCTCACCGCCACAACCCTCCGCGAACCCGTCTACGCCATCACCTTCAACCAGCAGGGCCTCATGGCCTCCATCTCCCTCAACGGCACCAAGATCTCCCGTATCAACCCGTCCTAAGTCCTGACAGGTCCGGCCTAGGGGGCTCCGCCCCCTAGATCCCCCGCCGGGGGGTGGACGCACCCCCCGGACCCCGCGATCTAATAGCGGGATGCCCGACACGATCCTCGTCCCCGCCGAAACCCTCCACCGCCAGCTCACCGCGGTCTTCACCACCTGGGGCATGTCGGCGGAACACGCCAACACCGCCGCCACAGTCATGGTGGACACCGACCTCACGGGCATCGACTCACACGGCGTCGGCATGCTCCCCCACTACCAGCGCCTCTTCCGCGAAGGCCGCCTGGACCCGAAGGCCACCCCCACCATCGCGAGGGACCACGGCCCCGGCGTCCTCATCGACGGCAACAAGGCCATCGGCCACGTCCCCGCCCACCTCGCCATCACCACCGCGATCGAGAAGGCCCGGGAATTCGGCATCGGCGTCGCCGCCGTCACCAACTCCAACCACTACGGCGCCGCCGGCTGGTACGCCCGCCTCGCCGCCGAACAGGGGATGATCGCCCTCTCCCTCACCAACTCCTCCCACCTTATGGTCCCCCTCCGCGGCACCCAACCCGCGCTCGGCACCAACCCCATCGCCTTCTCCGCCCCCACGCGCGACCCCGCCCGCCCCGTCCTGCTGGACATGGCCACCACCACCGTCGCCTACGGCAAAATTTCCATCGCCCGCCGCGCCGGAAAACCACTCCCCCCCGGCTGGGCCCTGGACGAGAACGGCGAGCCGGAACTGGACAGCGCCCGCGCCTCGGACGCCCGCCGCCTCGCCCCCCTCGGCGGCACCCGCGAACAGGGCGCCCACAAGGGCTACGGCCTGGCCCTGATGGTTGAGATCCTCTGCGCCACCCTCACCGGCGCCGGCTCCGCCCAACTCCGCACCGGCCACTTCTTCCTCGTCCTGAACCCCACCGCCTTCCGGGACCGGGAAGGCTTCCAGGCCGACCTGGACGACCTCCTCGCCCGCCTGCGCGACAACCCGCCCGCCGACCCCGCCGCCCCCGTCCTCATCCCCGGCGACCCCGAGCACGACACCACGGTCGAGCGGGGGCGCGACGGGATTCCGATGGTGCAGACGCTGGTGGAGGAGGTGCGGGCGGTGTGCGAGGAGAGTGGGGCGGCGTTTTTGCTTCCGCATCTGAAATAGGCAACAAGCGCCAAGAATACTTGCTCAAATGCGAATTTAATCAAACCTCAAGCAAGCCGGAGATTTGATCCATTTCGGGACGGCAAGTTGTGCCAATCACCGCGCGCCAGCCAAGGGGGAATTCACTTGAGACTGTACGATGTTCCCGAGGAGTTAAAGCGTCGAATCATATCCATGCACTTGCAACGGTATGGCGAACTCGAAGGCGAACCTGAGATGGGGGCCTTTGGTGAAATTTACAAGCTCAAAGCAACGTTACCGCTTGTTGCAAAATGCCCTCAGCTGAAAAAATTCGGCACTGACGAAGGTTATGAAAGGGCGATCGGAAAACTGTTAGTAGAGTTTGAAAAGGTTGGCCTTTATTGGAGGCACCATGGAGTCCAGAGATATAACGGCATTGAAATCATATATGGCTGGCCATTTCTTCTGTCTCGGCTTAGGCATGAGACGCTTGCCGACCGGATAGCGGATGCCGCAAGCTGGACAATGACTGACAAATTGTTGTGCCTAGTTCAAGTCTGTCGCGCACTTTCCTATTGCCAGCGTCAGGGCTTAACTGCCCATCAAGATCTTAAGCCCGCAAACATTTTCGTCGATGATCTATCGCGCCATTTTCGAAATTCAGGTTCCTCTGCCGTAATTGTAAGATATAAGACATACGTAGCTGATTTCGGCCTTGCTGACGCCTTCCGTGAATTTGGAAAAAACTCGGGAAGCCGTCCCTATATGGCTCCGGAACAGTACCATTCGGGTTCCATTGACAATGGAAGCGCGATTGACATCTTTGCCCTTGCAGTGATGAGTTTCGAATGCTTGAGTGACGGCACACATCCTATTGGTGAGAAAACTAGCGAAGTCTGGCCTGTCCAGCTATCGGGAAAGTCAAGCAAGTGGAAGCGGGAGAATGTTTGGAAAGATTGGGCTCGCCGTTCAGAGAAAGCCTTTCCCGATGCGTCGATCGCGGCAAAAATCCCAGCCGCAGTGTTGTACGAAATAAAAAAAGCACTTTCTCCGAACCCCGATGATAGACCAACTATCGAACAATTCGAATACAGTCTTTGGTGTGCCTTAGAGAGGGAGGCGGGCGATCTCGCTCAAAGCTACCGAACGCTGATTGACGTCATGGATGAACATTATACAGCATCGGACGACTCGGACTGGCCTTATTTGACCGACTGCATTTCCCGGCTGCGTCGATTGTACAGCATAAGGGACCAAAATCCCCAGAAAGCCCAATAATAGGTAAATTTTCCTTGACGCGGACCAGGGTCCGGCTTACGATGACTACATGTCCCGCCCCTGGTCCCCCCTCACCGACGCCGAGTGGTCCGCCCTCTCCCCCCACCTCCCCCTCACCGGCGCGGGCCGCCCCATCCCCAACCCCCGCGCCCGGCTGGACGCCATCTTCCAGCTCGTCACCACAACCCTCCCCTGGTGCCACTCCGGCTCCACCGCCGCCCCGGCCGATACCCTCCATCGCCAGTTCCGCCGCTGGGCCCGCGCGGGCGTCTGGTCCCGCCTCCTCCGCCTCGCCGCCCGCAAGCGCGCGCCCAAACCCCTCCGCGCCCTGCTGGATTGGCTCTGCGCCGCCCACCGCCGCACCTACCGCCTGCTCGGCATCCCCGTCCTCACCCTCGCCCGCCGCCTGAACCTCCCCCGCGCCCTCCCCGGCCCCTCCTGGCTCCTGCCGGATCCCGCCCTGGCCGCCCTCGTCCACCGCGCCGTGCGCCACTTTCTCACCACGCCACTCACCCGCGCGGCCGTCCCCTACCTCCGCAACCTCCGCGTCCTCCTCCGCACGGCGGAAGGCCGCCGCCGCATCCCTGCCTGCCTCCAACCGTCATAGCCCCACTTCTTGACCCCCCCTCTCGCGCCTGCGAAACCCGCGCGCCGCCGGAATTCCCCGGAATCGGCTTCCACTCACGCGACAAGAGGCCGAACCAAGCCATGCGCGACACGGGCGAATACCTTTTCACATCCGAATCGGTCTCCGAAGGCCACCCAGACAAGGTGGCGGACCGCATCTCGGACACGGTGCTCGACACCTTCCTGGAAGCCGATCCCTACGCCCGCGTGGCCTGTGAGACGCTGGTCACCACCAACCGCATCGTCATCGCCGGCGAAACCCGCGGCCCCGGCGACATCACGGCCGAGCTCCTGGCCCACAAGGCCCGCCTCGCCGTGCACGACATCGGCTACGACCAGGAAGGCTTCTCCTGGAAGAACGCGGACGTCTCCGTCTACCTCCACGCCCAGTCCGCCCACATCGCCCAGGGCGTGGACGCCGCCGGCAACAAGGACGAAGGCGCCGGCGACCAGGGCATCATGTTCGGCTACGCCTGCCGCGAAACGCCCGATCTCATGCCGGCCCCCCTCTACTACTCCCACCTGATCCTCCGCCGGATCAGCGAGGCGCGGCGCAACAGCGACATCACCGCGAAGGGCCTCCAGCCCGACGCCAAGTCCCAGGTCACGCTCCGCTACGTCGATGGCAAGCCCGTCGGCGCCACCTCCGTCGTCGTCTCCACCCAGCACGATGAGGGCATGAGCCAGGATGAGGTCCGCGCCCTCGTCCTCCCCTTCATCGAGACCTCCCTCCCCCCCGGCTGGATGCCGAAGGCGGAGGAGATCTACGTCAACCCCACCGGCACCTTCGTCATCGGCGGGCCGGACGGCGATTGCGGCCTCACCGGCCGCAAGATCATCGTGGACACCTACGGCGGCGCGGCCCCCCACGGCGGCGGCGCCTTCTCCGGCAAGGACCCCACGAAGGTGGACCGCTCGGCCGCCTACGCCGCCCGCTACGTCGCCAAGAACGTCGTCGCCGCCGGCCTGGCCGATCGCTGCACCATGCAGGTCAGCTACGCCATCGGCGTCGCCAAGCCCCTCTCGGTGTACTTCGACCTCCACGGCACCGGTAAGGACGTGGACGAGACGAAGCTGGTGAAGGTCATCTCCGACCTGGTGAACCTCTCCCCCCGCGGCATCCGCGAACACCTGCACCTCAACCGCCCGATCTACGTCCCCACCTCCAGCTACGGCCACTTCGGCCGCACGCCGGATACGGAAAAGGGCACCTTCACCTGGGAACGCACCGATCTCGCCGCCGAGCTGAAGCGCGCCTTCGGCCGCTGAGCGGGAATCGGTTGCCAATTTGTTCTCACTAGCCTAGATTAACTCCCACGGGCTCCCCCGCCCGTCCGGCCATCCCGGCCGGCACAAAGGGCCCGCCTCGAACCCCCTTCGAGGCGGGCCCTTTCTCTTTGAACCGCGAATCGGCCCCTCGCCCCCCTCCCCGCCACCGCACCCCGGCCATTTGTCCGAAACCCGAATTCCCCCCGGCCCCGTTCTGCCCTAACTCCCGCCCCAGAATGGCCTACGACACCAACCGCCCCGCGCCCCCCGCCGAAGGCATCCCGGACCGTCTCTACGGCCGCCGCCGCGGGCCCCCCCCCCCCCCCCCCCCCCCACCCCCGCGGGCGGGGGCCCGCCCCCCCCGCCCCCCCCCCGCCCCCCCCCCCCCCCCCCCCGTCTCTACGGCCGCCGCCGCGGCCACCCCCTCCGCCCCCGCCAGCAACGCCTGCTGGAGGAAACCCTCCCCCGCATCACCCTCGCATCGCCCGAAGCCCCCCGCGAAGCCTTCCCCGGCATCACCGGCCCCCTCTGGCTCGAAGTCGGCTTTGGCGGCGGCGAACACGCCCTCCAGCTCGCCCGCACCAATCCCGGCACGGCCCTCATCGCCTCGGAGGTCTTCGAGAACGGCCTCTGCTCCCTCCTCACCCACCTCGTCCCGGAAGGTGAGGAAGCCACCGCCCCCCTCCCCGCGAATCTGCGCCTCTGGCCGAAGGACGCCCGCCACCTCCTCCAGGCGCTCCCCGATGGCGCGCTGGACCGCCTCTTCCTGATGTTCCCCGACCCCTGGCCCAAGGCCCGCCACAGCAAGCGCCGCTTCGTCCACCCGGCCCTGCTCCCCCTGCTGGCCCAGAAGCTGAAGCCCGGCGCCGAGTGGCGCATCGCCAGCGACGACCCCACCTACCAGGCCTGGGTGGACGAAGTGATGGCCGACCAGCCCCACTTCACCCTCGCCACTCACCACGATTCCCCGCCCGAGGACTGGCCCCGCACCCGCTACGAGGCCAAGGCCCTCCGCGAAGGCCGCCACCCCCGCTACTGGATCTGGCAGCGCCGCTGAGAACGCGGAATCCTCTTGCCCCGCCCCCGGCGGGGCACTACATCCTGGGAACAAGACAATCCGCCTGTTTGGGGGGTGGCCTTAACGGGCCGCCTTTTTTGTTTTTGAGCGACGACACACCGCAGCACGAAGGGCTCGAAGCCCGGATCGCTACCGCGATCACCCCCGCCCTGACCCAGATGGGCTACGAGATCGTGCGCGTCATGGTCCAGGGCAAGGAACGCCCGACCGTGCAGATCATGGCCGACCGCGCCGATGGCAGCCTCATCAACGTCGAGGACTGCGAGGCCATCTCCCACACCGTCAGCGCCGTGCTGGACGTGGATGACCCCTTCCCCGGCGAGTGGAACCTCGAGGTCTCCTCCGCCGGCATCGACCGCCCGCTGACCCGCACGAAGGACTGGGTCCGCTTCGCCAGCCAGGTCGCGACGGTGGAGCTGAACATGCCGCAGGAGGGCCGGCGCCGCTTCCGCGGCCGCATCCTCTCCGCGGACGAGAACGAGGTGTGCCTGAAGCTCGATGAGGGCGGAGAGGTCACCCTGCCGCGCGGCAACATCCGCCGCGCCAAGCTGGTGCTGACGGACGAGCTGATCGCCGCCACCGCCCAGCCCGAACCCGAGGACGACGGCGAGGGAGCCCCGAAGAAGGCTCCGAAGCGCTGGCGTCCCCCTTCCGAGAGGAACTGAGATCCATGGCCGTCGATGTCGCGATCGCCCGCCCCGAGCTTCTCCAGGTGGCCGATGCCGTCGCCCGGGAGAAGATGATCGAGCGCGAAGAGGTGCTCGAGGCGATGGAGCAGGCCATGTCCAAGGCCGGCCGCGCCAAGTACGGCCAGGAAAAGGACATCCGCGCCACCATCGACCGCCGCAACGGCGAGGTGCGCCTCTCCCGCTGGACCGAGGTGGTGGAGCAGGAGCCGGTCGAGAACGAGGACACGCAGATCCCCCACCGGATCGCGGAGAAGATCAAGCCCGGCATCTCCGTCGGTGAGTTCATCGTCGATCCCCTCCCCCCGATCGACTTCGGCCGCATCGCAGCGCAGACCGCCAAGCAGGTCATCGTGCAGCGCGTGCGCGAGGTGGAGCGCAAGAAGCAGTTCGACGAGTACAAGGACCGCGTCGGCGAGATCATCAACGGCGTCGTCAAGCGCACCGAGTACGGGAACCTCATGGTCGATCTCGGCCGGGCCGAGGCCCTGCTGCGCCGCGACGAGACCATCCCGCGCGAGGCCTTCCGCAACGGCGACCGCGTGCGCGCCTATATCTACGACGTGCGCGAGGAGCAGCGCGGGCCGCAGATCTTCCTCTCCCGCACCCATCCCGGCTTCCTGGCGAAGCTCTTTGCCCAGGAGGTGCCGGAAATCTACGACGGCATCATCGAGATCAAGGCGGTGGCCCGCGACCCCGGCAGCCGCGCCAAGATGGCCGTGATCTCCCGCGACAGCTCCATCGACCCGGTCGGTGCCTGCGTCGGCATGCGCGGCTCGCGCGTGCAGGCGGTGGTGGCCGAGCTGCAGGGCGAGAAGATCGATATCATTCCCTGGTCCAACGACCAGCCGACCTTCATCGTGAACTCGCTGGCGCCCGCCGAGGTGACGAAGGTGGTGCTGGACGACGAGGGCCGCCGCGTCGAGGTGGTGGTGCCGGACGACCAGCTCAGCCTCGCCATCGGCCGCCGCGGCCAGAACGTGCGCCTCGCCTCCCAGCTCACCCGCTACGACGTAGACATCCTGACGGAGGCCGAGGAGAGCGAGCGGCGCCAGGCTGACTTCAGCAAGCGCACCTCCCTCTTCGTCGAGGGGCTGGACGTGGACGACATGATCGCCAGCCTGCTGGTGACCGAGGGCTTCTCCACGCTCGAGGAGATCCTGGAGACGGATGACGAGGAGCTCGCGGAGATCGAGGGCTTCGACGAGAACGTGGCCGCCGAGCTGAAGCGCCGTGCTCAGGCCAGCCTGGACCGCCGCGACGAGGAGCTGGACACGAAGCGCCGCGAGATGGGCGTGGACGACAAGGTCGGCGAGACCGGCGGCTTCACCCCCGCCATGATGGTCGCGCTCGGCGAGAAGGGCGTGAAGACGCTCGACGACCTGGGCGACCTTGCTGCCGACGAGCTGATCGAGATCCTCGGCACGGACAGCGTGGACGAGGAAACCGCCAACGCCATCATCATGGCCGCGCGCCAGCGCGCCGGCTGGTTCGGCGAGGAGGAGCAGGCCGCGGCCGAGGCCGCCGCCGCCGAAGCGGCCGCCGAGGCCGCCGCGGCCCAGGCCGCCTATGACGAAGCGGGCGAGGAGCAGCCCGGGGACGACGGCGAAGAGCCGGCGGCCGAGGACGGCTCCGAGGAGAGCCCCGCGGAGAGCCCCGAGGGCACCGCCGAGGACGAGGGGGAGAACGGCGACGCCCGCGCCTGATCCCGAAACGCCCGGCAGGGCCGGCGAGGCCGACCCTGCCGCCGCGCAGGTCCCGGAAGCCGGCCTGCCCGACCCTGAGGAGAAGGGCCCGCGACGCCGCTGCGTGGTGACGCGGGAGTCCCTCCCGAAGGAGGCGATGATCCGCTTCGTGCTCGGCCCGGACCGCGTCCTGGTGCCGGACCTCTCCGGGCGCATGCCCGGGCGGGGAATGTGGTTGAGCGCGCGCGGCGATGTGCTAGAACGCGCCCTGACCCGCGGGGCCTTCATGAAGGCGGCCCGCGGCCCGGTTCACCCCATCCCCGACCTTCGTGACACGATCGTCGATGGACTTCGGCGGCGCATCCGGGACCAGGTGGGGCTTGCGCGCCGCGCGGGCCAGGCCGTGGTGGGCTTCCAGCAGGCGCGCGAATGGCTGCAAACCGGCCGCGCCGCCCTGCTGGTGGAGGCGTCGGATGGAAGCGCCCCCGAGCGGGCGAGGCTGGTCGGGAGCTACGGCGTCCCGGTCGTCTCGGTGCTGGCGGCGACGGAGCTGGGTGCGGTGTTCGGTCGCGATCACGCGGTGCACGTGGCGATAGCGCCGGGCCGGCTGGCCGAGGCCATCATGGCCGAGGCCGGGCGGCTCTCCGGCATGCTGTCCGCCTCGCCGGCCGCGGAGGCGCCCGCCGGGCGGCGCGGCAAGGCGCAGGGCAGGGATGCGGGCCGGAAGGCTGGCGCCGGCGCCCCGGCGTCGCCACATTCCGCGGAACAGGTTGGCCCCCACGGGGCCGGCCAGGATGAGGCGCCCCGACGGGGTGCCCAGAGGAAGGCGCCCCAGGGGGGCGCCGGAGGCCCGGCGTCCCGGAAGGGCGGCAGGCAGGGAACGCGCCCTCGGCGCGGAGGGGAGCCGGCCGTGCCAGTGACGCAAGAGCGATGAGCCGCTAGGCGGCCGGATGGCGAAGGGGCGAGAGGGAGTGATCCCCGCCGCCCCGGGGGACGCGCGAACAGCGCGGCCCGGGATCTCGTGCCCCTCAGGCGCGATATGGACATGATGGGTCGCCCAAGGCGGCCGGCACCTTTGGCCGGAAGGGTTGATACCCCTCGGCAGGTGCGCTGGAGATCAGTGTGGCGGACAGCAAGCTGGATACGGAAGGCTCGAACTCGGGCGGACGCATGAGCGACGACAACGGACAGGATCAGAACAAGGGGCGCCTCTCCCTGCGCCCCGGCGGACGGATGGAACTCGGCAAGACCGAGCAGGCTGGCAGCGTGCGCCAGTCCTTCAGCCATGGCCGCAGCAAGACCGTGCAGGTCGAGGTTGTGAAGAAGCGGGCCGGCGGCCCGGGCGGCGCCCCCGCCCCGGCCGCTGCTGGCCCTGCCAAGCCGGCCGGCCCGCAGGCCGGTGGCCCCCGTGCCGGCGGCCCGCCGCGCGCGGGCGGCCCCC
>NZ_JANJOU010000039.1 GCF_024594815.1 Roseomonas populi
AGCCCGGCGCAGTTCTCGTTCACTCATGGCCACCCAGCCCACCGCCGCCTCCACATCCCAAGCTCACCTTGGCGGAGGCTGACATTTCTGCTTTGCCTAAGGGTGACACTTTAGCTTTGCGCCTACACCCATAAGGTGCATAATATGAATTATGTAAAAGAAACGTGCATTTGCGTCGTCTTTTCATGAGGTTAGCGGACTGGCGGGACCAGTAGCAGATCGGCTCTCAGTCTCTGGCGATGCCAACCCCGAGCCCGCCATCGACCAGAAGGCAGTGGCCATTCACGTAAGAAGCTTCGTTCGAGATAAGGAACAGGGCAGCATAGGCCACCTCCCAGCCTGTTCCCTGCCGCCCGAAGGGTACGAAGGCAGCCCGGCTGGGCCGGTTTCGGCTGGCATCCCGCCCCATCGGCGTATCCATCAGCCCTGGCGCGACGCTGTTGCAACGGATGCCCATCGGCTCTCCCGCCCGGGCGATGCTCCGCGCCAGCGCCACCTGCGCCGCCTTGGAGGCCTCATATGCCGGGTTGCGCGATGCCGCCCTGTGACTCGCCAGCGAGGAGATCAGCACGATCGCACCGCCGGGCGCCATGACCCGCAGCGCCTGTTGCGCGAAGAGCATGTTGCTCCGGACGTTGACCGCGAAGACGCGGTCCCAGTCCTCTGTCGTCAGCTCGTCCATCTTCTGGCGAGTCGAGATGCCGACGTTCAGCACCAGCCCATCAAGGCCGCCAAGGTTTTCCCTTGCCTCTTCGACCGCGCGAGGAATCGCTCCGGCGTCGGAGACGTCGGCCAGGATCGGGACGGCGACTCCCCCTTCCCGCCCGATGATGGCGCAGGTCTCCATCAACGCATCCCGCGCATTGTCGAGGCACGCGACCGAAGCACCTTCCCGGGCGAAGAGCACGGCCATGGCGCGGCCATTCCCCACCGGCGGCTCCGGCTCGGCGCTGGCGCGCTGGCCCGCCCCCACCACGAGCACGCGCCGGCCCGCGAGGCGCCGGAACCGCGGCCCCTGCCCCAGGGTTTCGGGATGAACCTGGCGGCTGGCATCCTCGGTCCGGGGGGTGCGGTTCACGGCGGGTGCGTCCATGGTTCGATCCTTCCTGCAAGGGTATCTGCTAGGCGCGGCTCGGGAGTTCCGACAAACTCGCCGGCAACGGAGAGGAGAAGCGCCGCATGAGGGCCGTGGTGGTGACGGAGGACGGGCCCAGGCTGCAGGAGGTTCCGGTCCCGCGCCCCGGCCGTTCGGAGGTGCTTGTCCGCGTGCGCGCGGCCGGGCTGAACCGGGCGGATCTCGGCATGGCGGCGGGGCGGGCCCACGGGGCGCAGGGCGGCGCGGGCACGGTGCTCGGCCTGGAATGGGCGGGGGAGGTGGAAGCGGTCGGGGCCGAGGTGACGGAACTCCGGCCTGGCGACCGCGTGATGTGCTCCGGCGCCGGCGGCTACGCCGAGTACGCGGTGGCCGATCTGGGCCGCGTCAGCCGGCTGCCGGCCAGCAACATCGGCTTCGCCCAGGCCGCGACGCTGCCCGTCGCGCTGCAGACCATGCACGACGCGGTCGTGACCAACGGGCGCCTGAGGCAAGGCGAGGCGGTGCTGGTGCAGGGCGCCAGCTCCGGCGTGGGGCTGATGGCGATGCAGATCGCGCGCGAGATGGGCGCGGGGCTGGTCATCGGCACCTCCACCAACCCGGAGCGCCGGGCGAGGCTGCAGGAGTTCGGGGCGGGGCTGGCCATCGACACGGGCGACGCCGCCTGGCCCGACGCCGTGCTCTCCGCCACGGACGGGCGCGGCGTGGATCTTCTCGTGGACCAGGTTTCCGGGCCCATGATGAACGCGAACCTGCGGGCCACCGCCATTCTTGGCCGCATCGTCAATGTCGGCCGCCTCGGTGGGGCCTCGGCGCCCTTCGACTTCGACCTGCACGCGCTGCGCCGCATCGCCTATGTCGGCGTCACCTTCCGCACCCGGAGCGTGGAGGAGGTGCGCGAGATCAACCGCCGCATGCGCGCCGACCTCTGGAGCGCGTTGGAGGCCGGACGTCTGCAGTTGCCGGTCGCGGCCGAGTACGCGCTGGAGGAGGCGGCCGAGGCGCTGGCTCATATGCGGGCCAACCGGCACTTCGGGAAGATCGTGCTGCGGGTGTGACGGGGCACGCCCTTCAGCCCACGGCCCGGGCCTGCCCTTCCCAGTAGGGCGCGCGCAACGCCTTCTTGTCGGGCTTGCCGAGCACGGTGAGGGGCAGGCTCTCCACGAAGTCCACCGTCTTGGGAGCGGCGACGGCGCCCTTGCGCTCCTTCACGAGGGCCGCGAGCTCCGCGGCCGAGACGGCCATGCCGGGGCGGCAGACGACGATCGCCTTCACCGCCTCGCCCCAGCGCGGGTCCGGCACGCCGATCACGGCGGCGGCGGAGACGGCGGGATGGGCGGTCAGCACGTCCTCCACCTCCTTCGGGAAGACGTTGAAGCCGCCGGACACGACCATGTCCTTCTTGCGATCCACGATGAAGAAGAAGCCGCGCGCGTCGCGATAGGCCATGTCCCCCGTGTGGAGCCAGCCGTTGCGCAGCACCTCCGCCGTCAGCTCCGGCTGCTTCAGGTAGCCCGCCATCGCCAGCGGCCCGCGGACGCAGATCTCGCCGATCTCGCCCTGCGGCACTTCCTCGTCCCGCTCGTCCAGGAGACGCACCGTGATGCCCGGATAGGGCTTGCCGGCGGAGGAGAGGATGCGCTCGTCCCGGTCGGTATGGTCGAGGCGGGAAAGGGTGAGGATGGCGCTCGGCGCCTCGCTCTGCCCGTAGCCCTGCTGCAGCACGGGGCCGAAGACCCCCAGCGCCTCCTTGATGCGGGCAGGCGACATCGGCGCTGCGCCGTACATCAGCGTCTCCAGCCCGGAGAAGTCGGTTCTCCGCGTGCGCGGGTGGTCCAGCAGCTTGTAGACCATGGTGGGCACCAGGAAGGTGGCGGTGGCGCCGTGCTCCTCCATCGCGTCCAGGAAGCGGTCGGGGTCAAAGCCCTTCTGCAGAATCACCGTGCCGCCGCGCCAGAGGACGGGGATCAGCGTGGCGCCCGCCCCGTGCGAGATGGGGGTGGGGCAGAGAAAGCGCGGTGCGTCGCTCCAGGCGCGGCCGGCCATCAGCAGCAGCGTCTGCGTCATTGTCGCGCGGCCCGGCAGCATCACGCCCTTCGGCCGGCCCGTGGTGCCGCCGGTATAGGCCAGGCGGATGATGTCGTCCGGCGTCGCCTCGGACGGAAGCGGGGCCGGGGTGTGGCGGGCCGCCTCCGCCCAGAAGCCGGGAAGGTCGCCGGCGGCCTCGTGCAGGTACCAGTGCGCCACGCCCGGTACGCGGCCGCGCAGGGCGAGGGTTCGCTCGGCATAGGCGCCGTCCGCCAGCATCATCCGCGCGTCGCAGTGCTCGAGGATGTAGGCGTGGTCCTCGATCCCACCCATTGCCTGCAGCGTGACGGAGCGGAGGCCGAGCAGGTAGAGGGCGGCGGTGACGAAGAAGACCTCCGGCCGGTTGCCGGAGAGCTGCACCACCGTGTCGCCCTTCCGCAGGCCGAGGGCGCGGAGGTGCTGCACGGTGCGGCTGATCGCGTCCCGCGTCTCCGCGTAGGTGAAGCGGCGAGCGCCGTCGATGAAGGCGGTCTTGTCGGGAAAGCGGTCCAGCAGCGTGACGATCATGTCGCCGACGGTGCCGCCATCGTAGACGGAGGGCCTGTGCTGCTGCTCGTCCATGAGGCCCGGCTCCTTCCTTCCACGTTCCCTCACCCGGCGCCTTGACTACGGCACATCGGAGCGATCTACATCCTATCGTAGGACGCGGCGGGAACAAGCCGCTGCTCGTGCACGAGGAAGCGAATGCCCGACCCTGCGCTGTCATCCTTCGGCATGGGCTGGCCGAACCCGGCCCTCTTCGGGTGCGGCAGCGTCGCGCAGCTCGGGGACTGTCTGCGCGGGCTGGGCGCCACGCGCGTGCTCCTCGCCTCCGATGCCGGATTGCAGAAAGCGGGGCTGGTGGAGCGCGTGGCCGGCCTGCTCCGCGATGCCGCCCTGCCGGTGGAAATCTACACCGGCGTCAGCCCCAACCCGCGCGAGGTGGAGGTGGAGGCGATCCACGCGCGTTGGGCGACGGCGGACTGCGACGCAGTCGTGGCGCTCGGCGGCGGGAGCACCATCGACGCGGTGAAGGGCGCCTGCCTGCGCCGCTTCACCCGCCGCTCCCTCGACAGCCTCTTCGACGACGGCATCCACGAGCACCCGCAGCAGCCGCTGCGCTTCGTCGCGGTCCCCACCACCTCCGGCACGGGCAGCGAGACGACGCTGGGCGCGGTGCTGAAGACGCCCCGGCGCAAGCTGGTGCTGCGGAGCGAGCACCTGCGGCCGGCCCTCACCCTGCTCGACCCGGAGCTGGTGGCGAGCCTTCCCCCGCGCGCCACGGCCGCCACGGGGCTGGACGTGATCATGCACGCGCTGGGCGTCCTCACCTCCAACCGCCCGCACCCGATCGGCGACATGGTGGGAGCGGAGGCCATGCGGCGGGCCGCCGCGCATCTTCTCCGCGCGGTGGAGGACGGCCGCGACATGGAGGCGCGGGCCGAGATGATGCTGGCCAGCTACCTGGCCGGCCACGGCATCACGCTGAAGGGCGTGGACGGCATCCACGGCCTTTCTACGCCCGTGGAGTCCCTGACGGACTGCACCCACGCCGATTCCCTCGGCGTGATCTTTCCCCATGTCATGCGCTTCAACATGCCGGTCGCGGCCGGGCGATACGCCTGCATCGCGCGGATGATCGGCGTCGCGGGCAGAGAGGCATCGGAGGAGGCGGCGGCGGAGGCGCTGGTGGCGCATCTCACCGCCCTGCGGGACCGCTTCGGCATGCCGGACCGCCTCGGCGCGCTCGGCGTGGAGCGCGCTATGATTCCGGAACTGGCACGACAGGCCCAGCTGAGCGCCGCGACCCAGGGCAATGCGCGCCCGCTCGGCACCGCGGACGCCGCCGCGCTCTACGAGAGGATGATCTGATGCCTGCCCCCCTGCACGGCCTGCGTGTGCTCGACTTCTCGGAGCTTCTTCCCGGTCCTTTCCTGACAGGCTGCCTGGCGGAACTCGGCGCCGAGGTGCTGAAGGTGGAGCGCCCGCCCGCCGGCGATCCGGTGCGGCGGATGTCGCCCGGCGTCTTCGGCGCGGTGAACCGCGGCAAGCGCAGCGCGGTGATCGACCTGAAGCAGCCGGAGGGCCGCGAGAGGGCCCTCGCGCTCGCCGCCGAGCACGACGTGCTGGTGGAAAGCTTCCGCCCGGGAGTGATGGCGCGGCTGGGGCTGGGCTACGCGGATCTGGCCGCCATCAGCCCGCGCCTGGTCTATGCCTCGCTGAGCGGTTACGGGCAGGACGGGCCCTATGCCGCGGTGCCCGGCCATGACCTGAACTACCTGTCTGTGGCGGGGATGCAGTCCATCTCGGGCGGCGGCGCAGGCGTGCCGGTGGCGGATCTCTGCGGCTCCGTGTACGGGCTGGCGGGCGTGCTGGCAGCCCTGGTGCAACGCGGCGTCACGGGGCGGGGGCAGTTCCTCGACGTGTCGCTGACGGAATGCGCCCTGCACTGGATGAACCCGCGCCTCGGCCGCTTCGCCGGCGCGGGGGCAGACACGCTGGAGGCGCAGCGCCGCATGTCCCTCGCCCGCCCGGGCTACGGCGCCTTCCCGTGCCGGGACGGCCGCGCGATCAGCATCGGCGCGCTGGAGGATCATTTCTGGGCCCGCCTCGCCGCGGCCCTGAGGCTGGCACCCTTCGACACGGCCGACCACTCGCGCATGGCCCAGCGCGTGCCGGAGACCGAGGCGATCAACGCCCTGATCGGTGCCCGCTGCGCCGAGGAGGACAGCGCCGGGCTGCTGGAGCGCCTCCTCGCCGCCGACGTGCCGGCCGCACCGGTGCTGGCGCCGGGCGAGTTGGCGGGCTTTCCCCATTTCGTGGCGCGCGGCGCGATGCAGGAGACGGAAGCCGGCCCGCTCGCCCGCTTTCCCGTGCGGCTTGAGGGAATGGAAGCGCTCGGGCCCGCGCCCGCGCTGAACGCGGGCACCGGCCGATGAGCGCCGCTCTGCCGCCACGCATCGCGCGGGACTTGGAGGGCAAAGTGGCGATCGTCACCGGCGCGGGATCTCGCGCCGAGGGCATCGGCAATGGCCGCGCCTCCGCCATCCTCCTGGCCGAGGCCGGGGCCCGGGTGGTGCTGGTGGACGCGAACCGCGCCTGGGCCGAGCGGACGGCGGAGATGATCGCCTCCGAGGGCGGCCAATCCCTCGTGGTCGAGGCCGACGTGACGCGGCAGGAGGATTGCCGGCAAATCGTGGAGAATGCCGTCGCCCGCTTCGGCGGCGTGGACGTGCTGGTGAACAATGTCGGCATCGGCGGCCCGAAGGGGACGGCGGTGGAGGTGGATCTGGAGGCCTGGAACCACGGCCTCCTCGTGAACGTCACCTCCATGATGCTGATGGCGAAGTTCGCGGTGCCGGAGATGGCGCGGCGCGGCGGCGGGGCAATCGTGAACATCGCCTCCGTGGCGGGGCTGCGCGGCGGCACGCCAAACCTCCTCTACCCGACATCCAAGGGCGCGGTGGTGAACATGACCCGCGCCATGGCCGTGCACCACGCGCGGGAGGGCATCCGCGTGAACTGCGTCTGCCCGGGCATGCTTCACACGCCGATGATGTACGCGGGCGGCATGTCGGAGGAGATGCGGGAGGCGCGGCGCAACCGGTCGCTCCTCCGCACGGAGGGATCGGGCTGGGATTGCGGGGCGGCGGTGCTCTACCTCGCCTCCGGCCATGCCCGCTGGGTCACGGGCACGATCCTGCCTGTGGATGCGGGCGCGACGGCGACCACCTCGCTCGACCTGCCGGATCGGCGGCAACCGCCGCCTTAGCCCCGCAGCGTCACTACCGCGTCCAGCGCCCAGGCGCCCTCCCCCGCGGCGCCGACCCGCAAGGGGTTGATCTCGATCTCCTCGAACTCCCCGGGGCGGGCCTCCACCAGGGCGGAAATTGCTGCCATGGCCGCGCAGAGCGCCTCCAGGTCGCAGGGCGCGGCGCCGCGAAGGCCCTGCAGCAGCGGGAAGCCGCGCAAGTCCCGCAGCATGCGCGCGGCCTCCGCGGCATCAACGGGCAGGAGGCGGCGGGAGAGGTCGCGCAGCAGTTCCACATGGATGCCGCCGAGGCCGCAGGTCATCACCTGGCCCAGCACCGGGTCGCGGGAGACGGAGAGCAGGACCTCCTGGCCGCCGGAAGGCGCCATGCGCTCCACCAGCACGCCGTCGATCCGCGCCTCCGGATGGTGCGCGCGGGCGGCACGGGCCACGGCCTCGAAGGCCGCGCCCGCCTCCTCCGCCGTTCGCAGCCCGAGCGCCACGCCGCCGATGTCGGATTTATGGAGGATGTCGGCGCTGGCGATCTTCACCGCGACCGGCAAGCCCAGCCGCGACGCGATCTCCGCCGCCTCGGCGGCCGAGCGGGCGATCTCTCCCTCCGGCACCGCGAGGCCGGCGGCGCGCAGCACCGCCTTGCCCTCCGCCTCGGACAAGGTCCGGGTGGGCCCGTCCGGCAGCCCGGCACCCAGGCCCCGCGGCATCGTGCCCGCTTCCCAGGCGCCGCGGTCAATGAAGCGCCGGAAGGCCCTGGCCGCGTTGCGAAGGCTGCGGATCGGCACCATCCCCGCCTCCGCGAAGTGCCGGTAGGCCGCACCCGTGCGCTCACTCATCCACACCGGGACGAGCGGCACGGGCGAGAGCCGTTGCGCCGCCGCCATCCGTTCCGCGACGGTGAGGGAGACGGGGCCGTAGTCGAGCGGCATCGGCAGCATCACCAGCGACACGGCCGGATCATTCGCCACCGCGGCCAGCGTCTCCTCGATCACGGCCGGGTTCGTCAGGGTGACAGTGGTCGTGTCCACGGGATTGCCAAGCGCGGCGAAGGAGGGAAGCTTCTCCGCCAGGACCGCGGTGGTTTCCGGCGCGAACTCGGCCAGGACGATGCCGGCCTGCCCCACCATGTCCGCCGCCAGCGCGCAGGCCCCGCCGGAGGAGCCGAAGACGGCGATCCGCGCGCCGCGCCCCGGCCGCCCGCGCGCGAGCAGGGATGCGACGTCCACCAGCTCGTCCACGTCGTCCACCTCGATGATGCCCATCTGGCGGAAGGCAGCGCTGTTCACCTCGGCGGAGCCGGTGAGCGAGGCGGTGTGCGACGCCGCCGCCCTCATCCCGTATTCCGAGCGGCCGACCTTCAGGGCCACGATCGGCTTGCCTGCCTCAGCCGCAGCGCGCGCCGCGGCCAGGAAGCGCGGACCGTCCTTGATCCCCTCCAGGATGGTGCCGATCACCCGCACGTCGGGCGCGCCGGCCATGTAGTGGATGAAGTCCGCGACCTGCAGGTCCACCTCGTTGCCAGTGGAGCACCACAGGGCGAAGCCCGCGCCGCGCTCCATGGCCTGCATCAGGTTTCGCCCGAGCCCGCCGCCCTGCGTCGCCAGCCCGATTGGCCCCGGGCGCAGGTCGTCCTTGAAGGCAGGGGAGAAGGTGAAGCCGAGCCGCTTGTTGATGTTCGTCACGCCCGGGCAGTTCGGGCCGTAAAGGCGCATCCCCGTGGACTGCGCCAGCGCCTTCATCTCCGCCTCGGCAGCGCGCCCCTCCTCGCCCGTCTCGCCGAAGCCGGAGGTGAGGATGACGCAGACCTTCACGCCGATGGAAGCGCACTCACGCAGCGCTTCCATCACCCCGGCGGCCGGCACGGCGATAACGGCCAGCTCCGGTGCGGAGGGCAGGTCGGCGACGCGCCGGTGGCAGGGCAGGCCCCGCACCTCAGGCCGCGTCGCGTTCACGAGGTGCAGCGTGCCCCGGAAATCCGAGTGGTCCACGATGTTGGCGAGCGTTCGCCCGCCCACGCTGGCCGCCCGTTCGGAGGCCCCGACGAGCACGACCGAGCGCGGGTCGAAAAGTGGGCCGAGATCGGAGAAGCCGCTCATGCCCATGCTGCTCATGTCAGCGCCGAGAGCCCGAGGATCTCGCGCCCGGCAATGAGCGTCTGGATCTCCGTCGTCCCCTCCGGGATCATGCCGCCGCGCGTGTCGCGGAAGATGCGCTCGATCGGGTAGTCGGTGGAGTAGCCCATGCCGCCATGCACCTGCAGCGCCATGTTCGCCACCTCATGCGCCGCCTCGGTCGCGTAGAGCTTGGCGATGGAGCACTCCGTGCGCGCGTCGCGCCCGCGGTCCAGCGCGGTGGCGGCGTTGTAGGCCAGGGCCCGCGCCGCCTCCGTGCGGATGGTCATGTCCACGATGTGCTTCTGGATCAGCTGGAAGCTGCCGATCGGCCTGCCGAACTGCTTGCGGGCTTTCGCGTAGTCCACGGAGAGGTCCAGCGCGGCCTGGGCTGCGCCCACCGCGCCCATGGCGATATTCACCCGCGCGGCGTTCAGCCCCTTCAGGACGTTCTTGAAGGCGCCACCCTCCTCGCCCAGCAGGTTCTCCCGCGGGATCACCACGTCGCTGAAGCCAAGCTCCGCCGTGCCCGTGCAGCGCAGCACCATCGTGTCCAGCGGCCGCACGTCGTAGTGCGAGACCTCCCGCTCCACGATGAAGGCGGAGAGCCCGCCATCGCAATCCGGGCTGAAGGTACGGGCGATGATGATGGCGAAGTCGGCGTTCGCGCCGTTGGTGATCCACATCTTCCGCCCGTTGAGGACGTAGGTGTCGCCCTTGCGGTCGGCGCGCGCCTGGACGCCCGCGGCGTTCGAGCCGGTATCGGGTTCGGTCAGCCCGAAGCAGGCGCGCCGGCGGTTCTCCAGCAGCGGCAGCATGAAGCGCTCCCGCTGTTCCGGCGTGCCGTAGGCGTGCAGCCGGTTGATGGCGCCGTTGGTGATGTTCACGAGGGTGCGGAGCGACATCCAGTAGTAGCCGCTCTGCTCCAGCAGCATCCCCCAGGTGACGTAGTCCAGCCCGAAGCCGCCATCCGATTCTGGCAATCGGCCGCCGAGATAGCCGAACTCCGCCAGTTCCCCCAGGATCTCGAAGGGAAAGGTCTTCGCAACCTCGTGCGCGTTGATCACGGGCGCGACGCGGCGCTCCATGAAGCGGCGCACGTTGTCGCGCAGCAGCTCCTGCTCGGGGGTGAGGTCAACGGCCATGGGCGCCTCGGGGCCGGCACGCCGGGTCCGGATGCCGCGATCGGTGATGCCCCGCCGTGAGACGCGCCATGCCCGCTTCCTTCCTATCGCCGAGCGTTTCCCGCCCTGGCGTCCATCTCTGGTGAAGGAATGGTAGCGTAAGTGACTTCTGAGTCAACATCATGCCTTGGAGGTCACGATAGGCCCCTGCCATCCCGCTCTGGAAAGCGCGCGGCCGCTCCTCTAACGGCAGGGCCCACCGGATCCTTCCTGGAACACCCATGCCGACCACCGTCCCGGCGACCCTGCGCACCCTGGCCGTCTTCGAGGTCTTCGCGCGGGAGCAACGCGACCTCTCCAATGCCGAGATCGCCCGCCTCATCGGCCTGCCGGAGAGCAGCACGTCGGACCTGCTGCACACGCTGCACGAGGCGGGATACCTGCTCCGCACCGTCCGTTCCCGCCGCTTCTATCCCACGCGCCGCCTGCTGGAGGTCGCGCGGCAATCAGCGGAGCGGGATCCGATCGCCACCTTTGCGGCGGACGCCATCGCGGCACTGAGCGAACGCACGGGCGAAACGGCCATTTGCGGCCGGCCGGACGGGACCCGCGTGCAGATCGTCGCGATCCAGGAGGGCAGCCACCCCCTGAGATTCATGCTGCGGCCGGGGGAGCGCCTGGCCATGCACGCCTCCGCGCTCGGCAAGGCGCTGCTCGCCCTCATGCCGCCGGAGGAGATGCGCCGGACGATCCGTGCCCGCACCCTGCGCCAGCTTGGCCCCGCCACCATCACCGATCCCCAGCGGCTGGAAGCGGCGGTGGAGGAGGTGCGGGCGCGGGGCTGGGCCTGGGTGGCCGACGAGGCCGGCGAGGGCGTGGCCGCCATCGCCATCGCCGGGCTGGTCGGGGGCGAGCCCTTGGCCGTCTCCCTCGCCGGTCCGACCAGCCGGTTGGAGGCAAGCCGGGAGGCCTATCGCGCGGCGCTGGACGAGGTGCGGCCCCTCCTCTTCGGCCCCGTTCCGCCCGCGGCCTGAAGACGCGCGTTGATTCCTCCCCTCCCTTCGGTATCCTGAAGGTCACTCCGATGACTCGGAGGTCACGGCGCAAAGCCGGATGCGGGAGGAGAGGATGCGGATCACCAGACGGGCCCTCGGCCTGGGGTTGGCGGCGCTCGGCGCTGCGGGCGGCGCGGGGCGTACGGCGGCGCAGGGCGGCTACCCCAACCGATCCCTCACCTGGATCGTGCCCTTCACCCCGGCCGGCATCACGGACGTCAATTCCCGCCTTTTCGCGCGCAAGCTCGGCGCGGGGCTCGGCCAGACCGTCATCATCGACAACCGCCCTGGCGCCGGGGGCACGCTGGGCACTGAGGTGGGCGCGCGCGCCGCGCCCGACGGCTACACGATGATGTACGGGACCCAGGGCACGCTCGCGACCGCCCCCGCCCTGTTCCGGCGGCTGCCCTACGATCCCCTGCGCAGCTTCATCCCCATCCAGGCCATGTTCGAGACGCCGAACGTGCTGGTGGTGCATCCCTACCGCCCCTACCGCACCGCGAAGGAGCTGATTGCCTACGCCAAGGCGAACCCGGGCAAGGTGAACTTCGGCAGCTCCGGCGTTGGCACCGGCACGCACTTGGCCGCCGTGCTCTTTCAGACCGTGGCCGGCATCGAGATGACACATGTGCCCTATCCCGGCAGCGGCCCGGCGCTGACAGACCTGATCGCGGGCACGCTGGACATCATGTTCGACTACGCGGTCGCCACGCGGGACCACATCGAGGGGAACCGCCTGCGCCCGGTGCTGGTGACGGCGAAGGACCGGATCCCGGCCCTGCCGGAGGTGCCCACCGTGGTGGAGATCGGCCTGCCGGACGCCGCCTCCGCCGCCTGGTCCGGCATCCTCCTCCCCGCCGGCTCCCCGCCCGAAGCGGTGGAGAAGCTGGCCGCGGAGGCCGCGGTGACGATCCGCGACCCCGAGATCCGCCGCGTGGCCGAAGCCAACGGCAGCCGGCCGATGGTGGAGCTGAGCCGCGACAGCTTCGCGCGCTTCATCGCGGCGGAGATCCCGCGCTGGGCGGAGATCGTCCGCCGATCCGGCGCGCAGCCGAGCTGAGGGGTCTGCCATGCCGTTCACCCGGCGCACCCTCGCCCTCGGCGGCGCCCTTGTCGGGGCCGTCCGGCCGGGCGGGGCGGCGGCGCAGGGTGCCGCGCCCTATCCCTCCCGCGCCATCACCTGGATCGTGCCCTTCAACGCGGCCGGCGTGACGGATTCCACATCCCGCCTCGCCTCCCGCAAGCTTGGCCAGCAACTCGGGCAGCCCGTGGTGATCGAGAACCGGCCCGGCGCCGGCGGCACGCTCGGTACGGAGTACGCCGCCCGCGCGGCGCCGGACGGCTACACGGTCCTCTACGGCACCAACGCCGCCATGTCCGGCGCCCCCGCCCTGTACCGGCGCCTGGGCTACCACCCCGTCCGCAGCTTCACGCCGCTGCAGGGCCTGTTCGAGTCCTCCAACGTGCTCGTCGCCAACCCCTCGCGCCCCTACCGCACGGCGGAGGAGTTCATCCGCTTCGCCCGCGCTAATCCGGGGCGCGTCAACCTCGCCCATGCCGGCGTCGGCACCTCCACGCACCTCACCGCCGTGCTGTTCGAATCCATCGCCGGGATCGAGATGACGCACGTTGCCTATACCGGCGCGGCACCCGCCCTGACCGACCTCATGGCCGGCAACGTGGACGTGATGTTCGACTACGTGGCGACCACGCGGGATCCCATCGCCGAGGGCCGCATGCGTCCCCTCGCCGTCACCGCCCGCACGCGCATCCCCGCGCTGCCCTCCGCGCCGACCGTCGCCGAGATCGGGCTGCCCGACGCCTGGTCCTCCACCTGGTCGGGCCTGTTCATGCCGGTCGGCGCCCCCGCCCCCGTGGTGGAGCGCCTCTCCGCCGCAGCCGCCGCCGTGATCCGGGACCCGGAGATGCGCGCCTTCGGCGAGGGCAATGGCAGCCGCCCCATGGAGGAGCTGGCCGGCGAGGCCTTCGGCCGCTTCGTCGCGGCCGAGATGGAGCGTTGGGGAGGGATCGTCCGCCGATCCGGCGCACAGCCCCTCTGAGGGGCTGCGCGTCCATCCCTCACTCCATGCGGATGTTGGCTCCCCGGATCACCGCACCGATGCTCGTCCGCTCCGCGGAGAGCGCGGCGGCGAAATCCTGCGGCCCCAGCCAGGCGGATTGTCCGCCGAGGTCCCTGATGCGCTCCGAGAAGCCCGGGTGGCCCACGGTGCGCCGGACCACCTCTGTCAGGTAGGCCACCATGGCCGGCGGCATGTCCGGCGGGCCGCCCAGGCCGACCCAGGTGGTCATGACCACGCCGGGCACCACGCTGTTCAGCGTGGCGGCACCCGGGAAATCCGGGTGCGGCTGCTCCCCCGTCACCGCGATGGCGCGCAGCGAACCGGCGCGCACATGGGGAAGGGTCGGGCTGACGCTGTCGATCATGAAGTCGATCTTGCCGCCGATCAGGTCCGCCACCGCCGGGCCGCTGCCGCGATAGGGCACATGAGTCGCCTCGAAGCTGCCCTCCTTCTTCAGCATCTCCATGACAATGTGCTGGGAGGTGCCCGGCCCGGGCGTGCCGTAGGACAAGGGGTTGGCGCGGGACCGCGCCCGCGCCGCCTCCAGCAACTGGCGCACGTCGCGGAAGGGCGAGTCCTTCGGCACGACCATCACGAGTTGCCCGGCCGTCATCCGCGCGATGGCCGTGATGTCGCGCTCGGGGTCGTAGGGCACGCGCATCATCAGGGGATTGGTGACGACCTGGCCGGGGGTGAGCATCAGCAGCGTGTAGCCATCGGCGGGGGCACGCGCCGTCATCTCGGTCGCCACGTTGCCTCCGGCACCCGAGCGGTTCTCCAGCACGACCTGCTGGCCCAGGAACTCCGAGAGGATGGGGGCCGCCAGCCGGGCCGCGATGTCGGTCGCGCCGCCTGGCGCGAAGCCGATCAACAGCCGGATGGGCTTGGAGGGATAGCCCGGCGGCGGCTGCGGGACCGGCTGCGCCGGCGATGCAGCGGGGGCGGCAAATGGCGACGCAGCCCCAGCGGCCAGCAGGCCCCGGCGGGTCCATCTCATGACGGGTCCTCCTCCCGGCCGGCGCTTCCGCCGGTCATCGCCCTTCGGCGGTGACCTATTGGTCTGTGAAGTTACCCGGGAGTCAAGTTTCCGCCGCCCTGCCCGCCCCGCGGAGCCCGTTCAGCACGAAGCCGGCAAAGGTCTCGCCGATCTCCCGGCCGGTCAGCGGCCCGTCCGGCGTGTACCAGCGGGCGATGTGGTTGATCGCGCCCATGAAGAAGGCGACCACCAGCTTCGGGTCGCCAGGCGCGATCGATCCGGCGTCCATCGCCGCCTGCACCATGTCGCGCAGCGCCCGGTCCGCTTCGCGCATGCGCGCGCGGATGGGATCGGCGTATTCCGGGGGCAGAGAGGTCACCGGCTCCGCCAGAACGGCGTAGGAGCCGAGCTCGCTCGTCACGAGGTCGATGTAGTTCACGATGTAGAGGCGCAGCCGCTCTAGCGGGTCCTCGCTAGCAGCGAAGGCAGCCTTGCGCGCCTCTGCCCCCGCGTCGAAGGCGATCGTTTTCGCCTCGTAGAGGATCTCGTGCTTCGTGCGGACGTATCGGTAGAGCGCGGGCTTGGTGACGCCCAGCGCCTCCGCGATCTCCTCCAGTGAGGTGTTGTGGAATCCCCGGCGGCCGAAGGCGCGGGCGGCCTCGCGCACCAGGGCGCGGCGCTTTGTCTCGAACTGCGCCTCGCGCGCCGGGACGGCATCCGCCCAACGCGCCGGCTTCTTCACGCTCGCCGTCCGGTTCATTGGCCCATCCCGCTTTGCCGCATGTGATGGCCGCACCGGCGGGCCAGCGCAAGCCGGGCCTCCGTGCGCGTCATTTGAGTTGACTTCAAAGTCACTTCGGATACCATTCGGTCACTGCATGTGTTTCGGGGTCCAGCGGCGGCCAACGCGGCGGATCGACGGAGGATCGTCCATGTCCACCCCGCGGCGTGCCGCCCTGGCCGCCCTGGCTCTCGCGCCCCCGCTGCTGGCCGCCTGGCCCGCCGATGCCCAGGCACAGGCCGTCCGCGCCGTCTGCGGTTCCTCGCCGGGCAGCATCACCGACCTGATCGCGCGCATCGTGCAGCCCGGCCTCGCGCAGCGTCTGGGACAGCCCGTGGTGGTGGACAACCGGCCCGGTGCCGGCGGGAACATCGCCGCCGAGTTCCTGGCGCGCGCCGCCCCGGACGGCGCGACGATCATGGTCACCTCCGGCGGCATCCTGACGCTGAATCCCTACCTCTACCGGGACCTGCCCTTCGATCCCGTACGCGACATCCGGCTGGTTTCCCGCATCACCGCCGGTGGCTTCCTGCTGGCCGTGCCCGCCTCCATCGGCGTGACGGACGTGGACGGGCTGATCGCCCACCTGAAGCGCAAGGGCGAGGCGTCGAACTACGGCTCGCCCGGCATCGGCTTCGCCATGCATGTGGGGGCGGAGGTCTTCCTCAACGCCATCGGTGCCAGGGCGACGCACGTGCCCTATCGCGGCAGCGCGGCCGCCATCAATGCCCTGGCCGCCGGAGAGGTCGATTTCCTCTTCGACAGCCGAGGGCCGCTGCTGCCGCAGCTGCAATCCGGCGTGATCCGGGTCATCGCGAATGGTGGCTCCCTGCCGGACCTCGCCTATCCCGACCTTCCCCGCCTGTCCGACCGCTACCCGGACGTGGTGGTGCAGAGCTGGACCGCGATTGTCGCGCCCGCCGCCCTGCCGGAGCCGCTTGTGCGCCGCCTAGACGATGCCACGCGCGCGACGCTGGAGGAGGCGGAAGCGGCGGCGCGGCTGCGCGCCGTGGGCAATGGCCCGGCCTATCTCGGGCCGGAGGCCTTCAGGACCTTCTTCGCCGAGGAGCGCGCCCGCGCCGCGCGCGGCGTGGAACTGGCCGGGATCCGCCCGCAATGAGGGCCACCCGACGCCACCTCCTGGAAGCCGCGGCGCTGGCGCCCCTCGCGCCGCGCCCGCTGCACGCCCAGGGCTTTCCCACGCGCGCGGTCAAGCTGCTGGTCGGCTTCGCGCCGGGAGGTGCCACCGACATCGCCGCCCGCTTGCTGCAGCCCCTGCTGGCGGAGGCGCTGGGCCAGCCCGTGGTGGTGGAGAACCGCTCCGGCGGCGGCGGCAACGTGGCGACCGACCTGCTCGTCCACGCGGAGCCGGATGGGTACACGCTGATGCTCGCCAGCCCCGGCCAGCTCGTCGTGAACCCGCTGCTTGACCCCAGGTTCACCTTCGACGCCGCGCGGGACGTGACGGCGATCGGGCAGACCACCAGCAGCCCGCTTGTCCTCGTCGTGCCCGCGAATTCCCCCTACCGCGACGCCCGCGCGCTGATCGACGCGGCGCGCGCCAGGCCGGGGAAGATGAACTACGCCTCCGCCGGCATCGGCAGCTCCATGCACATCGCGGGCGAGATGCTGAAGGCCTATGGCGGGCTGGACATTACTCACGTTCCCTACCGTGGCAGCGGCCCCGCGGTCACCGACCTGATCGCGGCCGGCGTGGACTTCATGATCGACAGCGTCTCCACCACCACGCCGCACATCCGCAACGGCGTGCTGCGCGCACTGGCCCAGACCGGCGCCGAGCCGTTCCAGGAGATGCCGGAGGTGCCGCTGCTGAAGGACATCGTGCCGGGCGTGATGATCACCACCTGGCTCGGCCTCGTCGGCCCTGCCCGCCTGCCCGCCCAGATCGTCGCGCGCCTGTCCGACGCGCTGCGGGGCGCCGTGCAGGGGCCGGTCTTCACCGCGCGGATGAAGGATCTCGGGAGCCAGGCCTACTGGGCGGGGCCGGGGGACTTCGCCGCCCATCTCGCCGCCGAGCGGCAGCGCGCGGCGGAGGTGATCCGCCGCGCCGGCATCCGACTGGAGTAGGTGCATTGGACCTTCGCGACCCCACCCTCTACGCCCCATCGGGCGTGGGCGACGGCGCCGTGCTGCTGGCGCTGCGCGATCCCGCCACGGGCACCCTCGCCTTCCCGCGCACGCCCTACGGCATCGGCGGGAGCGGCACGCCGGCCGAGGCGGCCGAGCCCGTGGAGCTGAGCGGGCGGGGCGAGGTGCTGATCTGCGTTACCGTCCACCAGCCGCTCTCCCCCGGCATGAAGGTGCCGCTGCTCGTCGCCCGGCTGCGGCTGGAGGAGGGCATCGTGCTGGACGGCGTTCTCGAAGGCACGGAGGAGCCCGCGCCGGGCACGAGGGTGGAGGCGGTGCTGGTCCCGGAGGACCGGGAGGGCGGGCCGGTGCTCGCCTGCCGCTTCCGGGTGGCGTCATGAGCGGGCTCGCCTCCATGCGCCCCGTGCGCGCTGTCGGCATCGGAATGCACCCCTACCAGTTCCCGACGGAGACCCCCTACCTCGCCCTCGGCCTGACCGCGCTGCGGGGGGCGCTGGCGGATGCCGGGCTGCAATGGCCGGACGTGACCTTCGCCGCCATCGGCACGGGCGCCATCGGCATGGCCGCCGGGCGCGTGATGCTGCGCCACATCGGCTCCACGGGGCTGGAGGTGATGCAGGTGGAGAACGCCTCCGCCTCCGGCTCCACCGCCTTCCGCACGGCCTGCCTGATGGTGGCCAGCGGCCAGCACGAGATCGCGCTGGCGCTCGGCGTGGACAAGTTCGGCAGCGGCCAGCGCGCGGCGCACAAGGACGGCATCCCCCGCCTGACACCGGCGGCCGAGATCCCCGCCGTGAAGTTCGCCCTGATGGCCCGCGCCTGGCGCGACAGGTACGGCCTGACACGGGAGGACCTGGCCCGCGTGGCCGTGAAGAACCACGGCAACGCCTCGCGCAACCCCTACGCCCAGTTCCGCAAGCCGCGCACGCTGGAGCAGGTGCTGAACAGCAACCCCGTCGCGGGCGACCTCACCTCCCTGCAATGCACGCCGCGCGGCGAGGGTGCCGCGGCGGTGATCGTGGCGAGCGAGGAGGCGATCCGGAAGCACGGGCTGGACCGCAGCCGCGCCATCCGCGTGCTCTCCTCCGTCTCATCCTCCGAGCACGCGGTGGCGGACGAGGGCTGGAGCCTGGTGGAGATGGTGCAGCGCTCCGGCCTCTCCGCCCTGGCCGCGGCAGGCGTTGGCATGGAGGAGATCGACATCATCGAGCTGCACGACGCCTTCACCATCGAGGAGATCGTCTACGCCGAGGCGCTCGGCCTCTGCCCCCTCGGCGAGGGCGCGGCGCAGCTGCGCGAAGGCAAGTGGGACATCGGCGGCGGGGGCTGCGCGGTGAACCCCTCGGGCGGCCTGCTCGGCATGGGGCACCCCATCGGGCCAACCGGGGCGGGCCAGATCGCGGAGATCGTCCGCCAGCTTCGCGGCGAGGCGGAGGGCCGGCAGCACCCCGGCGCGCGCACGGCGCTGGCGCACATGATCGGGCTGGGCTCCGTGGCCGTGGGCCACGTGCTGCGGCGGGACTGAGGGAGAGGCGGATGCGCGAGGAACTGGGAACGCTGATTTACGAGTCGGCGGACGGCGTCGCCGTGGTCACCCTGAACCGGCCGGACCGGATGAACTCCATCGGCGGCACGATGAAGGAGGACCTGGCGACCGCCTTCTTCCGGCTGGCGAAGGAGGATACGGGGCTGCGCTGCGCCATCCTCACCGGCGCGGGGGACCGCGCCTTCTGTGCCGGGGCCGACATCAAGGAACGTGCGGAGCTGCGCCGCACCGGGCCGGAATACTTCATGGCGCAGAAGGCCACGCACGCGCTGATCCGTGGCATGATGGAGTTCGAGCGCCCGCTGATCGCCGCGATCAACGGCGTGGCGCTCGGCGGCGGGATGGAGTTGGCCCTGACCGCCGACATTCGATACGCGGTCGCCCACGCGAAGATGGGCCTGCCGGAGGTGCGGCTGGGCGCCATCCCCGGCGCCGGCGGCACCCAGACCCTGCCGCGCGCGGTGGGCGCGAGCATGGCGAAGGAGCTGATGTTCACCGCCGAGCACATGACGGCGGAGAAGGCGCTCACCATCGGCCTCGTGAGCAAGGTGGTGGAGAGCGACGTGCTCGGCGCTGCGATGGAGACGGCGCGGAAGATCGCGGAGATGCCCCCGCTGGCTGTGGCCTTCGCGAAGCGCGCCGTGAACGCGGGCATCGGCGGCGGGATCGACGCTGGCTTCGAGTTCGAGCGCTACGCCGCCGGCATGCTGACCGACAGCGAGGATCGGCGCGAGGGCTTCCGCGCCTTCGTCGAGAAACGCAAGCCCGTCTATGTCGGGCGCTGAGGGGGCACCATGGAACTGAACCTCAAGGGCAAGGTCGCCCTCGTCACCGGCGGCGGCCAGGGCGTCGGCCGCGCCATCTGCAAGGAGCTGGCGGCGGAGGGGGTGAAGGTGGTCGTCAACGACCTCTTCCCCGAGCGCGCCGAGGCGGTGGCAAAGGAGATCCGCGACGCGGGCGGCGAGGCGGTGGCCTCCCCCGGCGACATCACCAAGGCCGATTCCGTGAACGCACTGGTCGCGAAGGGCCGGGACGCCTTCGGCCCTATAACCATTCTCGTGAACAATGCCGGCGTCACGCCGGAGCGCCGCGCCAAGGGCGGGATGCCCCCCACCTTCATCGAGACGCCCGACCGCGAGATGCATCAGACCGTGGAGCTGAACGTCTACGGCACCATGTACTGCTGCCGCGCCGTGCTGCCCGACATGGTCGGCAAGAAATGGGGCCGCATCATCTCCATCGCCTCCGAGGCGGGGCGCGTGGGCGAGGCGCGGCTGGCCGCCTATTCCGGTGCCAAGGCCGCGATCATCGGGCTGACGAAGGCGCTGGCGAAGGAGCACGGGCGGGACCGCGTCACGGCCAATGTCGTCGTCCTCGGTGCCGTCTCGCACGAGGGCATCGCGCCGAACCAGGCCACCAGCGCCGACGCCACGCCGGAAAACAACGAGCGGCTGGCGAAGATGCTGAACGCCTATCCCTCGGCCAAGGGCCTCGGCCGGCTCTCCCGCCCGGAGGATGTCAGCGGCATCGTGACCTTCCTCGCCTCCGACCGCGCCGCCTTCGTCACCGGACAGCACGTCGGCGCGAGCGGCGGCTACGCGATGCCCTGAGGGAAACGGCCATGCATCCCCCGGTCTTCCGCACGCGCATCACGGAACTGTTCGGCATCCGCCACCCCATCCTGGGCGGCGGGCTGATGTGGCTCTCGGATGCGCGCTACGTCGCCTCCATCGTGCGGGCAGGCGGCATGGCCTTCCTCACCCCGCGCTCCTTCCCCGGCCCCGGCGCCTTCGCGCGGGAACTCGTGCGCTGCCGCGAGTTGTGCGAGGGACTGCCCTTCGGCGTGAACCTCAACGTCTCCCGCGTCGAGAACCACAACCTGCACCTGGACGAGTGGCTGAACCTCTCCCTCCGTGCCGGTGTCCGCCACTTCGAGACGGTGGGCCGTGCCCCCGGCGACCTGATCCACCGCATCCACGCCGCCGGCGGCATCGCCATCCACAAATGCCCCCTGCTGCGCCATGCGCTGAACGCGGAGCGGGCGGGGGCCGACGCCATCACCATCATTGGGCGGGAGGCGGGCGGCCATCCCGGGAATGCGGAGTTCTCCTCCTTCATCGTCGCCCCTATGGCGGCGCGCACCCTGCACGTGCCGCTGGTGATCGGCGGCGGCATTGGGACGGGCGACAGCATCCTTGCGGCCCTCGCCGCGGGGGCGGAGGGCGTGCTGCTCGGCTCCCGCCTCCTTGCCGCCGAGGAGGTCTGGGCCCATCCCACCTACAAGGAGCGGATCGTCGCGGCAGAGCAGGAATCCTCCGTCCTCACCTTCTCCGGCAATCATCCCATGGGCGCCTGGCGCGTGCTGGAGAACGAGACCGCGCGCGAGGTGCTGCGGCGCGAGGCCGCCGGTGCCCGCGGCCACGAGGAGTTCTCCGACCTCGTCGGCGGCACGACCTCGCGCGACCACGCCTACCGCAACGGCGATGTAGAGCGGGGCATGCTCTCCTGCGGCCCGGCAGCCGCCTTCACGGCGTCGGTAGAGCCGATGGAAGCCATCATCGACACGTTGATGGCCGAGGCCGTGGCGGCCCGAGGACGCCTGACCCGCCTGGGCGCGATGGACGCCGTGGACGCATGAGCCAGGCCATCGTCTTCGGCGGCGTGACGATCGACGGCGATACCTTGCGCGACCGGGCCGCGCGCGCGGCCTCGGGCCTGGCCGCACTCGGCGTCGCGCCGGGCGAGCGGATCGCCGTGATGATGCGGAACGAGCCCGCCTATCTCGAGGTGATTCTGGCCGCGGACCGGATCGGCGCGGCGCTGGTGGCGATCAACTGGCATTTCCGTGCGGACGAAGCGGCGCACGTCCTGACCGACAGCGGCGCGCGCGTGCTGATCGTGCACGCGGACCTCCTGCCGGGGATTGCCGCCACGGTGCCGCCCGGGGTGGCGGTGATCGTGGTGCCGACGCCGCCCGAGATCCTGGAAGCCTATGGGATCGGCGCGCCGCCCGCCGCCCCGCCCGGTGCCCTGGACTGGCCCGGCTGGCGCGACGCGCACCCGCCCTGGACGGCCCCGACCCCACCTTCCCTCGGCATGATGCTCTACACCTCCGGTACGACGGGGCGGGCCAAGGGCGTGCGACGCCTGCCCGGCACGCCGGAGCAGCACGATTCCGCCCGGCGCATCCGCAACCTCGTGGGCGGAGCCCGGCAGGGCATGCGGACCGCGGTGGTCGGCCCGCTGTACCATGCCGGCCCGGCCTCCAGCGCGCGCGTGGCGCTGGCCCAGGCCGAGCTGATCGTGGTGATGCCGCGCTTCGACGCGGAGGCGCTGCTGCGCGCGATCGAGGGATACCGGCTCACGCACCTCGCCCTCGTTCCCATCATGTTGGTGCGCCTGCTGAAGCTGCCCGAGGCGGTGCGCGCCCGCTACGACGTCTCCTCGCTTGAGGGCGTGACTCATGGCGGCTCCGCCTGCGCGCCGGAGGTGAAGCGCGGGATGATCGCGTGGTGGGGCCCCATCCTCTCGGAGACCTATGGCTCCACGGAGGCCAGTCTCATCGCCGCCTCCCGCTCGGAGGAATGGCTGCGCTTCCCCGGCACGGTCGGGCGCGCCCTGCCCGGCACCTCCATCCGCATCCTCGACGAGGAGGGACGGGTCCTGCCTCCCGGCGAGGTGGGCGAGATCCACGTGGATTCCGGGCCGAACGCCCTGCCCTTCACCTATCACAACATGCCCGAGGAGCGGGCGCGGGTGGAGCGGGACGGCCACGTCACCAACGGCGATGTCGGCTACCTGAACGAGGAGGGTTACCTCTTCGTCACAGACCGCAAGCGGGACATGGTCATCTCTGGCGGCGTGAACATCTACCCCGCCGAGATCGAGGCCGCGCTGATCACCCACCCTGGCGTGCTGGACTGCGCCGTCTTCGGGGTGCCGGACCGGGAATACGGGGAAGCCCTGGTCGCGGCCGTGCAGCCGCGCCCCGGCGCCGCGCCCACCGCGCAGGGTGTGCGCGACCACCTGCGGGAACGGCTGGCGGGCTACAAGGTCCCGCGGCGGGTCTGGCTGGTGGATGACATGCCGCGGGACAGCATGGGCAAGGTCTTCAAGCGCCGCCTGCGCGAGGCCTATGCCGGCGTGACGGCGTGAGCCTGCCGGCGCCGGGCCGGCCGCCCCCGGGCAGGCTGGCGGAGGTGGCGCCCGGGCTGCTGCGGGCCTGCATGCCGCTTCCGGGCCCGCCGTCCCACGTGAACTGCTGGCTGATCGCGGACGGGGAAGGATGGCTCCTCGTCGATACCGGCCGCGGCGATGCGGCCACCCGCGACCTGTGGCGGGGGATCTTCGCCACCTCGCTCGGCGGCCGGCCGGTCACGCGCGTGCTCGTCACCCACTTCCACCCGGACCATGTCGGGCTGGCCGGCTGGGTCTGCGCCGAGTGGGGCGCGCCGCTCCTCATGCCCCGCAGCGAGTGGCAGCGGACGCGCATCCTGCTGATGCAGGACGAGGCCGAACTGACGGAGCTGTTCATCGACCTCCAGCGCCGGGCCGGCGCCGGGCCGGAGCACCTGGCCTGGTTGCGCGGCGCGGGCTTTCCCTATCGCGGCAGCGTCGCCCCCCTGCCCCGCAGCTTCGATCCCATCGCGGAGGGCGATCTGCTCCGGACAGGGGATCGGCGCTGGCGGGTGCGGATCGGGGCGGGGCATTCGCCGGAGATGGCCTGCCTGCACGACGAGGCGGGCGGCATCCTGATCTCGGCCGACCACATCCTACCCCGGATCTCTCCGCATGTCGGGCTCCAGCCGACCGAGCCCGATGCGGACCCGCTCGGCGTCTTCCTCACGGCCCTGGAAAGCTTCTTGCGGATCCCGGCTGGTACGCGTGTGCTCCCCTCCCACGGTGAGCCCTTCCAGGATCTGCACGGCCGCATCGCGGCCCTCCGGCATCACCACGAGACGTCGCTGGCGCGGCTGGCCGCTGGCCTGGGCCCCGGCCTCACCGCTCTGGAAGCCCTGCCGCTCCTTTTCGGCAGGGCTTTCGAGGGACGGCAGCTCGCCTTCGCACTGGGTGAGTCGCTCGCCCACCTCGCCCTTCTACAGCACCGCGGGCGTGCTCGCCGTAGCGAGACCCCGGAAGGCGTTTGGCGCTTCGAGGCAATCACCTCGTGACCGCACGTGGGTGCTGCGCGAGCCGCCGTCGTGCTTCCACGGTGAGCAGGGCGCAGGCGGACGCATAAGCCGGCGCCCCTTTCCCTCCTGGCACCCGCAGAGCGTGAGTTGGCCATTCCTCGCTTCGAGCGGAAGCTGCGAAGTGCCGGCTGGTTCGCCATTCCCGTACGACGGCGCCTCACAAGGATGGACGTGTCCTCTTCCATGCGATGTCGCTAGATCCACGATCATGTCGGACGCCTCCCTTCCTTCGGACGTTCCGCTCCCTGGCACCTGCACACGTCGCTCACCGCGGAGCGGCTGGCCACGGCGGCACGACTCCTCGCGCGCGGCCGTGACCGGGTCCGCGCAGGGTGGCCCCGATGGCTGCGCGCAACGCGGGGTGGAGGCGTCGGAGGGTGCCTGCGTCCGTCTTGAAGGCAGCCCTGATCAGTTTGAGGATCTCTGGCGCAACCCGGGGCAGAACCCCGTCCTCAGGGCGCGCGGCGCGCCAGACTTGGCCGGCCCCGGCGAGCGTGGTGACGGCCGACGGATAGGGGCACGCGACGAGGGCCGAGAGCGCGCCGCAGAGGCGGGCGAGAACCCTCAGCAAGGTTGCCTCCTCCGTCCTGGGAGGCCTGAGCAGCAATAAGGACGGGAGCCGCAGGATGGGCTCGCCTCCCAGCTTAGCGAGGGCGAGTTCCCGCTCGACGGTGGTGATGTCGGAAGTCGGGAAAACCGGGGCGTGCAAGCAGCACGGACGGTGGCGGCAGCCAGTCCCCAACCGGCTGCCGCCCAGCCAGTCAGGTCAGGGTGACGTGCAGGTCGCCGATTCTCTCGATGGTGGTGACCATGCGATCGCCCGGCTTCAGCCACACCCGCTTCTCCGGCGGGTAGCCCGCGATCACGCCCTCGCAGGTGCCGGTGAAGATGACGTCTCCGGGCTCCAGGGTGAAGTGCTTCGAGCAGTAGGCAATGATCTGGGCGCAGTTGAAAATCATCTTGCTGGTGTTGGTCGATTGCCGCACCTCGCCGTTGACGATCATCTTCATGTCCAGGTTGTTCACGTCGACCTGATCCGCGCTGACCAGCCAGGGGCCGAAGGGGCCGGAACCGTCGACCGTCTTGCCCAGCATCCACTGCGTGGATCGGTTCTGCAGGTCGCGCGCGGTGAAGTCGTTGCCGCTCGCGTAGCCGAAGACGTAGTCCAGCGCCTGTGCCTCAGGGATGTTGCGCCCGCCGCGGGCCATCACCAGCACCAGCTCCGCCTCGTAGTCCCAGTTCCTGGCCGGCTCACCTGTGACCCGGATGGTTCCGCCGTGGTGGTTGAGCGCGCTGTTGTACTTGTTGAACAGGATCGGTTCTTTCGGCGGCGGCGAGCCTCCCTCGGCCGCATGGGCCGCGTAGTTCAGGCCGACGCAGATGATTTTACCGGGGTTCTCGACGATCTTGCCGAACCGGACCTGGGCCTCGGGGATGAACTGAGCCGCCGGCGCCCTCGCCGCGCCGTCCGCCAGCAGGGCACCGAGGGCCGCGATGTTGCCCCGCCCCTGGATCAGGTCGCTGGCCGTAACCGGAAGTCCCTGCCGCATCGCACGCTCAGCCGCGGCCACGTCCAGCACGCCGCGCGGGGTGCGCACACCCAGCCCCGGGCCGCTATCGGTGACGATCGTGGTGATGTCGATCCCGCGCAGCCGCGCCGCGTTGCCCGCGGCGGGCGTTGGCGGGGATGTGGTGGTCTGGGCCACGGCCGGCGATGCGGGCGTGCCTGCCAGGCCCGCACCCGCGGTCAGGCCAAGGCCGGTCAGGCGCAGCACCGTCCGCCGATCCTGTACGGAACTGTCTTCCATGGCTTCTTTCCTCCCGAGCGGATGATCCCCGCCCGGGCGGGATGGAGCGCCCGCAGAGGGTACGTTTGCAACCGCAACATTCGAGTGAGTCGATCTGGCTGCCCGCCGGCGAAGTCCGCGCTTCAAGTTCTCGGTACCTCACGACGCGAGAAGGGCGCTAGGGCAGACATGGACGTGCAACCCGCTCCCTCGTCCGATGCTGCCGCCCCCCCCCGCAACCAACGGGCGCGCGCGTGCAGCGACGCCCTGATACGGGCGAAGCCGCGCCCGGGGAGGCTACCTCCGGGCACGATCGCGGTGGACGGCCGAGGACCCCTGGCGGTCAGCGTGCCGGTGCCCGGTGTTGCTCGAGGCCGGCCTGACGGCACCTTCGGGAAGCGCGCAGTTCGCGACTGCCTTGGTCCTTCCGGGTGTCTCCCACCTCCTTCACGCTCACGACACCGGTTACACCTTCGCCAGGTCCAGTTCTCCCTTCGCGCCCCAGCCCCAGACGTCGGTCGGCACCTCGGGGCGGAACCCAACCCGGTTCGAATCCTCCCGCTTGAGCGAGGCGGCGAGCCCCGCATCGCGGCCTCTACCTCCTCCAGCCGCCTGCCGGATACCTTAGTGACGCAGGCCCGCACCGGTGCGGCGGGGAGTGGCTCGCCAGCCCCGGCGTCGGCCGTCGGTAGAGTCCCCACCCCTCGCCGAACCCGCGGCCAGGTCGGATTTCAGCTTTCTCGACGACGCCTCCCCTGCCCCGCCCACCTGGTCGCGGCCGCGAGAGTGCTGGGCTACTCGGGCCTCAACATCTGCGCCAGGAACACGCTCGCAGGGGTCGTGCGCGGGTACGTGGCCGCCGGGAGGCGAGCCGGCCCTTCGTGGTGGGCTGCCGCCCCGTGCTCGACGAGGCCACCTACCTTGCCTGGCCCAGTTGCCGCTCCTCCTATGGCCGCGTCACGGCCCTCCATGCCGCCCAGCCGGGACTTCCGCCGAGCGCCCGACCCGGTGGTTCTCACGTCTTTTCAGCTCGCCCGAAAGCAGACGCAGATGCTCGCCGGGCTGGGCCCAGGACGGTCGTGGCGTGGAAAAGGCGACGCGGGCCGCCTAGGAGGCGGCCTCTGCGGCCACCTTCCAGTCCTGCAGGGGGAAGACGCGATCATAGGCCAGGTTGAAGGCGAAGGCGTAGGCCACGTAGAAGGCGGCGATCGCCAGATCCATGACGAAGGCCTGGACAAGGGTGACGCCCAGGTACCAGGCGATCGGCGGCAGCAGGATGACCAGCAACCCGGCCTCGAACAGGACGGCGTGGGCGATGCGCAAGCCCAGGCTCTTCCGGGTGTGCCCGGCCCAGCGCTGCATCGCGCGGTCGAAGCCGAGGTTGTAGGCATAGTTCCAGGCCGTGGCCGCCACGGCGCTGCCGACGCCGATCACGCCCATGGTCTCTGCGCCCAGCCCGAAGACGAGGCCGCCCAGCGGGATGATGAGGGCAAGGCCAATCAGCTCGAACAGGATGGCATGGCGTATACGGTCACGGGTGGTGCGCATGGTCTGAACTTCTCGAAAAACGTCGATGGCGCGGGTTTTCCATCCGAAGCGGCCGGAGTAACAAGTCAGGAGCCATCTGGAATTCAGATAGATGCCGGTCTCGTTGGAGCAGCTCGAGGCCTTCGTGGCAGGGGCGGAAACAGGGTCGTTCTCGGCCGCGGCCCGTCGGCTCCGGAAAGCCCAATCCGCAGTCAGCACCCATGTCGCCAATCTCGAGGCTGACCTCGGGCTGGCGCTGTTCAGCCGCGCCGGGCGAAACCCCGTCCTGACACCCGCCGGGCAGCGCCTGCTGCTGGAGGCGCGCGTGGTGCTGGACCGGCGAGAGCACCTGATGGGCGTCGCCGCCAGCCTGGAGCAGCGGGTGGAGAACCGGCTGGTTGTGGCGATCGACGAACTCTACCCGGAGCATGCCTTAGGGGCGCTCTTCGCGGACTTCGCCCGGCACTTCCCGTTCGTCGAATTGGAGTTGCTGTTCCCGCTGATGGAGGACGTCAGCCGACTGGTTCAGGCCGGTACGGCCGACCTCGGGGTGATGTGGCGGCAGGAGGCGCTGCCGACCGAGATGGGCTTCCAGACCATCGGCTGGGTGCCGCTCAAGCTCGTCTGCGGGCGGGGACACGCGCTCGCCAAGGAGCGGGTGGAGTGGGAGGAGCTGAAGCGCCACCGGCAAATCTTGGTCGCCGCCCGGAGCGACGGGCCGGAGAAGCGGCGCCTGCGCGTGGCCGCCGAGGTGTGGTGGGTGGAAAGCCACTGGGTGATCCTGGAGATGGTCAAGCACGGGATCGGCTGGGCCTTCGTGTCTGACCACGTGATCGCCGCCTCTCCCGCAGCGCCCGACCTCGTCACGCCCGACCTGCAGTTCGACGACGGCGACTGGCCCGTGGCGCTGGAACTGGTGTGGCACAAGCAGCGGCCCTGCGGCCCGGCCGCGGCCTGGCTGCGCCAGCGCTTCGCAGCGACCCGGATCGGCGATGGGTTCGGAGGTGGCAGGGGAAGCTGACAGGACCGTCGAGAGCGCGACATCCGTCCGACGCAAACGACCTCAACGTCGCGAAAGGGAGACGCGGCATTCGCACTACCGAGCTCTGACACTTGACGAAGGTCCGCTTCCGCTACCTCTACACCCGAGAGCGGCCGTTCCGCTTTGGGCCAGCTTCGGTCCAAGGTTCGCCCCGGCTCCGGCGCCGAATGATCAGTCGGCCCGGTGTAGGCCGTCGGCCACGTCCTCCGCCGCTTCCACGAGGACACGGTGCACGAAGCTCACGGCCGCATATTCACGAAGCTGGCGGACGGTCAGTTGAATGGCTTGGCGACGGCCTGCAGGAGACTCTCAAAACCTCAATCTCGCCGAGCGGTTCGCACTCGAGTTCCTCCGTCGAAAAATCGGCGCGACGGCGGATTTATGAAGGGCCGACTGCCGGCCCCGCGCTGCGGGGCTGTCAGCCCGTCCGATAGGTATCCAGCGCCTGTCGTATCGCGCGCTCGAAGTTGCGCCCGGCCTGGGTCAGCGGGTGGGCGTCGTGGCGGAGCATCCATACCCCGGTACTGAGCGCCGTGCTGAGGGGCCGGAACGCGATGCGCCAGCGATGGGCGTCGCGCGCCATGAATGCGTCCACGATTGCCACGCCCACCCCAGCATCGACGAAGGTACAGGCAATCATGGGATAGCGGACGACCACATCGGGCTGGCGTCCGATCCCGTGGGCCTCGAGATGGGCCACGGTCAGCGCCCCGATGGGCGTGGAAGAGGCATAGCCGATAAGCGGGAGCGCTGCGAGATCCTGCAGCCCGACCACTGCCTCGCGCGCAAGCGGCCATTCCTCCGGGATGGCTGCATACATGGGAAACTGGCCGAGCAGTTCCTCCCGCAGCAGGGGATGGTCGGCCCGGAACGGCGAGAGGCCGAGATCCGCCTGCCGCAGTAGCAGCCGCTCCACCACGCTGGCATGGGCCGTGGTGTTGACGTCCAGCACCACCTGCCGGCTACGCCGGCGGAACCGCATCAGCGCGTGGGGCAGGAGATTGGCACCGAAGGAAGGGCTTGCCGCGACACGCAGCACGGAGGGGCTGCCGTTGCGCAAACCCTCGGCGAGGCTGCTGACCCGTTTCAGCCCGCCCAGGGCGGCCTCCGCCTCCGTGTAGAGCGCCCCCGCCTCCGGCGTCGGCACCAGGCGCCCGGCGCGCCGCTCGAAGAGGGCGTATCCCAGCTGATCCTCGGTGTGGCGGAGCATGCGGCTGACGGCCGGGGGCGAAACGGCCAGGAGCCGGGCCGCCCCGGCCACGGAGCCTGTCTGCATCACCGCGCAGAAGATCTCGACCTGCCGGACATTCACCTGGCCAGCCTCCGCCGGGAGTTAACATGGGGTTACGGCCCACCCCTGAATCCGTATGCAATCTCACGGCCAGCCCGTGATTAGCTTCCGCCAGGGCCTTTCGGGGCGGCGGGCAGAAGAGGGCTGAAGCCATGACGAGCGTTCCCATCATCGACGTGTCCGGCCTGCGCGGGGACCGGGCCGCGCGGCAGGCCGTGGCGGACCAGATCGGGCGCGCCTGCGAGGAGATCGGCTTCTTCTGCATCACCGGCCACGGCATCCCGCAGGAGCTGATCCGCCGCGTGAGGGAGGCGTCCCTCGCCTTCTTCGACCGGGACGAGGAGGAGAAGCGGGCGATCGAGCGGCAGCCACCCTCCTACCGCGGCTACATCCCCCTCGCCTCCGAAGGCCTGGCCCGCAGCCTGGGGCGCGCCGGAGCGGCCGCGGACCTGAAGGAGGCCTTCAGCATGGGGCCGGTCGGTGCGCCGGACGATGCCTATCACCGCTCGGCCGAGGCGGCGCCACATTTCGCGCCCAACCGTTGGCCTGCCAGCCCGGCGGACTTCCAGCCGGCCTTCGAGGCCTATTATGAGCAGCTTGCGGCGCTGGCCGGCACGCTGCTCGGCGGCTTCGCCCTCGCGCTCGGCCTGCCGGAGGACTGGTTCGCGGACAAGGTGGACCGGCACATCAGCAACGTCCGCGCGCTGCACTACCCCGCCCAGCCGGAGGAGATCGAACCGGGCCAGATCCGCGCCGGCGAGCACACGGACTATGGCTGCCTCACCATCCTGCTGACCGAGGCGAACAAGGGCGGCCTTGAGGTCCTCAACCGTCGCGGCGAGTGGGAGGCCGTGCCGCATCTGCCGGACAGCTTCGTCGTGAACATCGGCGACCTGATGGCCCAGTGGAGCAACGACCGCTACGTCTCCACCATGCATCGCGTGGCGAACCCGCCGCGCTCCGGCAATACGCGGCGCCTCTCGATCGCCTTCTTCCACCAACCGAACCACGACGCGCTGATTGAGTGCATCCCCGGCTGTGCCGGCCCCGGCAATCCCGCCCGCTATGAACCCATCACCTCCGGCGGGCACCGGCTGATGAAGGTGAGCCGTGCGAACCAGGCAGCCACGACCATGGCCTGACGAGCCGGGGCCAGCGCTCTGGCACGCGACTTGCGAGCAATTTGCGAAGTGCTGCCCACTCTCTGAGCAGCCACTGCACGAGGACCAGGATCCCAATCATGCGAGTGCTTCCGAAGCGCCTGTTCCAGATCGTGCTGGTCAGCCTCCTCGTGGCAGGCGGCACGGCGCAGGCGCAGAACCAGCCGCTGCGCACGGCTGTGGACGCCAACTTCCCGCCCCACGCCTTCACCCGGCTGGACGGCAAGCTCGACGGTTTCCAGATCGACCTGGGCACCGAGCTGGGGCGACGCCTGGGGCGCGAGGTGCAGGTCGACGGCACGAACTTCGCCGGGCTGATCCCGGCGCTGAACGCCGGGCGCTACGACTTCATCCTCGCCCCCGTGACGGCGACGACGGAACGGGCGGAGAACCTCTTCCTCACGGAGGGCTACCTCTTCACCGCCTATCAGTTCGGCATCCGCCGCGGCAGCGCGCCGATCACCGGTGTGGGCGACCTGCGCGGCAAGATCATCGCCGTGAACAAGGGCAGCGCCTATGACGGCTGGACGCGCGAGAACGCGGAGCGCTATGGCTTCACGCCGCTGGTGCTGGACACCTTCACGGACGCGACCCTGGCCGTCGTGCAGAACCGCGCCTATGCGCAGCTGGGCGGCAACACCACCATCCGCTACGCCGCGCAGCGCAACCGGCAGTTCACCGCCGATCTCGTGCTGCGCGACACGCGCGCGCACTGGTCCCTCGTCGCCCGGCGCGGCGACACGGCCATGCGGGAGATGCTGGAGAACGCGCTGGAGTGCATGAAGCTGGACGGCACCCTGGCCAAGCTGTCCGAGAAGTGGTTCGGCACGGCGCCGGAGGCGGACGACGCGGAGCGCGTGGCCTTCCCCGGCTACGGCGTTCCCGGCCTGCCCGGCTACGATCCCGCCCCGCACACCCCGCGCTGCAACTAGCGGCCGGGGACGCGGCACCGCCGCATGTCGGAACAGCCGGGCTTCCTCTTCACCTTCTTCAACACCCGCGTCCTCCTCGCGGCCCTGCCGGAAGTCGCGAAGGGCTTCCTGCTGACGGTGGAGCTGGCGCTGCTCGTTGTGGCCAGCGGCCTGGCGATCGGGCTGCTGGCGGCCATGCTGCGCCTCGGTGGGCGGTGGTGGATCAACCTGCCCCTGATCTTCGTGGTGGACCTGCTGCGCGCGGTGCCGCCCCTGGTCATCATCGTGCTGCTCTTCTTCGGGCTGCCTTCCCTGGACGTGGAGCTCTCCGCCTTCGTCACCACCTGGATCACCCTCGCCGCGGTGCTTGCCGCCTTCGCGGAGGAAATTTTCTGGGCGTCCATCCGTGCCGTGCCGAAAGGGCAGAAGGAGGCGGCGCGCTCCCTCGGCCTCGGCGCGTTGCAGACCCTCCTTCTCGTCACCCTGCCGCAGGCGCTACGGATCGCCGTGCCGCCGCTGACCAACCGGACCATCGCCATCGTCAAGGGCACCGCCTTCGGCTCCGTGGTCGGGCTCTCCGACATTCTGGGGGCGGCGCAGTCCGTCACCTCCTTCACGGCAAACCCCTCGCCGCTCATCCTGGGGGCCGCGGCCTACGTGGTGCTGTTCACGCCGATTATCCTGCTCGCCCGCTGGATCGAATCGCGCCTCGCTTGGTCGCACTGAGCGATGGCCGACTTCGCCGAAGCCTTCCTCAACCTCGGCATCCTCTCCGAGGCCTGGTGGCTGCTTGCCATGGGCGCGGGCCGCACGATCGCGCTGTCCCTCCTCGTCGTGCCGATCGGGCTGGCGGCCGGTCTGGGCCTGGCGCTGCTGTGCCGGCGCGGCCCCGCCATTCGGCGGGCGACCGCGCTCTTCGTGGACCTGTTCCGCGCCCTGCCGCCCCTCGTGCTCCTCATCCTCCTCTACGCGGGCCTGCCTTTCGCCGGGATCAACCTGGGGGCCTGGGGCTCCGTGGCGGCCTGCTTCCTGCTGAACTCCGGCGCCTACTACTGCGAGGTCTTCCGGGCCGGGCTGAAGGGCGTACCCCTGGGGCAGGAGGACGCGGCGGCCGCGCTGGGGCTGCGGCCGGTCCAGGCCCTGCGGCTGGTCCTGCTGCCGCAGGCCGTCCGGCTGGTACTACCGGACCTGGTCAGCAACACGCTGGAGGTGGTGAAGCTGACCTCCATCGCCTCGGTCGTCAGCGTGGCCGAGCTTCTGTTCCAGGCGCGGCAGGCCCAGAGCATCACCTACAACGCCACCCCGATTGTAGCGGCCGCGCTGACCTACTTCGTTCTGCTCTGGCCCCTGGTCCGCATCCTCTCGCGGTTGGAGGAAGCCCGGCTCCGTTCGTCCCGGTGACAGGTGCGGACCACCGGGACAGGGCTACGCCGTTCGGGCCGGGACGTTCGGGAGCAGCAGGCCGAGTTGGCCACTTGGCCGCAGGCGATGCACGCGCCCCGTAATCGTGCAGGCCGCTCTGCCCCGCTCGGTGAAGTGGAGATCCCCGCCGTCGCGAAGACCAGGTTATTCGATTCCTTGAAGTGCTCGCTGTCGCGACGGGTCAGCACCGGGCCAACCACCCCCGTTGCCAGGTCGAAGGTGGGGAGACCTGCTTGTAGCCGGCGATGCGGAGGCGCTCTCCGTTCGGATGCAGGATCTGCCCGTCCGGCTCGCCGTCGTACTCGGCGATCGCCGTCCATTGCCCGTCCAGCGAGATTCGGAATATGCGGCCGTGCGGGGCGCCGGTGACGTAGAGATGGCCCGCGCGGTCCGAGCAGAGCCCTTCGAGGAAGGGGTTGGCCGGACGGCCGCGCTTGTTGGCCCTCGACCACTCCATCACCACGGGGCCGCGCAGCTCCTGCGGCATCTCCGTGTGCATCGAGGTCGCGACATTTCGAAGCAGGGGCCGGAGACTCTGCATGGCTCGTCTCCCGTAGCGTCCACCCGTTGGCATCTTCCGGCGGATCGGACGCCCATCCTGGCGCCTCATGCCATCGGCGGGCCGCCTGCTTGCCGGCGCCTCGGTTGACCCGCCGGCAGGGACTGGTTCATCACGAGCATCAAGAAGTCATGGAGAGGATGTGTTCCATGCCACACCGGCCCCGGCTTGTGCCCCGTCGCGTGGCGCTTGCAACCGCTCTCGACGCAGCCCCTGCTTGGGGCATGCCCGGTCCGGCCTCGGCCCAGGCGTCTGGCAGGGTGTCCTTGCGCCGACCGGCACCCCGGGACCGATCCTTGGGAAGCTGCGGTCCGAGATCGTCGCCAACACGCCCGCCGGGGCCAAAGCTTACGTCGAGGCGGAGATGGTGCGTCGGGAGCGGGTCCTGCGCGAGGCAGGCGTCCGCCCGCGATGAGCGCGGGGCAGCGCGCAAGCGCCGTGGCGGCTAAGGATCGGCAACCAGGCTCTGGCGAGGGCGCTTGGACCAGCTCCGTAACTTCGCCGAACTCAACTCCGGAAGAGGAGATCGCATGTCAACGCTGACCATCTGGGGACGCGAGAACTCGGTGAACGTCCAGAAGGTGCTCTGGTGCTGCGGCGAGTTGGGCCTGGCGTACGACCGCCGGGACGCGGGCATGAAGTTCGGCGTCGTGGACACCCCGGAGTACCGGGCCCTGAACCCGAACGGCCGCGTTCCGACGCTGGTGGACGGCGATGTCGTGCTGTGGGAGTCCCATTCGATCCTCCGCTACCTGGCCCTGCGTCAGATCGAGCAGGAACCGGAGGCGGCCAGCATTTACCCCGAGGGCGCCGCCGCACGCGCCCGGGTGGATCGGTGGCTGGACTGGGTTCTCTCCACTCTGCAGCCCGCTGAACGGGCCCTGTTCTGGGGCATGGTGCGTACCCGCCCGGAGAACCGCGACGCGGCCGCGATCCGCGTCTCGGCGAAAGCGTCCGGTGAGGCTTGGCAGGTGCTCGACGCTCATCTCGCGCACGGACGCCCCTATGTTGAGGGGGACCACCTGACGCTCGCGGATATCGCCCTGGGCGCCTATGCCCGGCGCTGGTTCGGCGTGGAGGTCGAGGACCGGCCGAATCTGGCCCGGATCGAGCGGTGGTACGAGCGCCTCGGCCAGCGCCCGTCCTTCAAGGACCATGTTGCTCCACCTCTGACTTAGGCAGAGCAGATCCTGTCTGCCCCGTGCCCGTTCTGCGGCGTGCCGTCCTGACGTCTCTCTACCCGCAGCGCGCACAGGCCCGACATCAGCGCTTGGCTGCCGGCATCGACGGCGGAAGTGGAGATGACATCGAAAAGGTCAGAGAACGGCAGGGCACCGGGGCGGTGCTCCGTGACGGGGGTCATGATGTCGTCGCCCGGGCCCTCGTCGCCTATGGCGTGCATGGAACCGAACCGACCACCGGCGCAGTTAGCGGCCCGGAGCGTCCCTGACCATGCGCACGAAGGACTCAAGGAGCGCTGGCATCTCCACCGCCTTGGCGGGCAGCCGCTCTTCGGGGAGGGTCAGGCCGTCGAGGAAGCGGCCGCTGCCAGTGTAGAGCGACAGCTCCAGCCCCTCGCCGACGATCTCCGCGCGGCAGACGACCTCCTCGTCCCCGGCCTTGCGCCTGGCGGCGGTGACGCAGGCCACGATCTCCTCCAGGCCGCGGGTCTGCGCCCCGGCCTCGTCCAGGAACTCCTCGATCTCGGCCCCGACAGTCGTGAGATCGCTCTCGCCGGGGCGCAGCATGTCCAGCGTCTCGGCGTCGGCGTAGTGGGTCAGGAGGACAGCATCGAGCTCCCCCGCGACCTCACGTGCCAGCTCCACTGCCGTCGCCAGGATCTCATCCGAGTGGTCTTCATCATGCGGCATGCTGGGTATTCTGGATCCGGGCGGGAGTGCTTGCACCCTCGACGGCTGGAATGCCCCCACAGCAGCCCTGGTAAGGCACGCTCGGCTTCTCGAAAGCGGACGGGCGCCGTGAGCGGCCTGATCCTCGCCGGGGCACCGGTGGCTACGCCTGAGACCTCCCGCGTCTGCACCACGGGGCGGGACAGCGCCGCGACGAGCTCAGACGAGCGCCGGATAGGAGCCGCCGTCTATATGGACGTTCATGCCGGAGACGAAGCCGGCATGGGCGCTGCACAGGAAGGCGCAGGTGGCGCCGAATTCCTCGGGTCGGCCCAGACGGCGGGCGGCGATGGACTTCACCTGTTCCGCCCGTGCCTCCTCATAGGTGATGCCGAGGCGGGCGGAGGCCTGCTGCGCCATGAAGTGCTGGCGGTCCGTGTCGATGCGCTCGGGCAGCAGGTTGTTGATCGTGACGTTGAAGGGGGCGACCTCGAAGGAGAGGCCCTTCATCGCGGCCGTCAGCCCGGCGCGCGCGCCGGAGGACATGACCATGTGCGGGCGCGGCGTGGTGACCATGGCTGAGGTGATGTTGATGATGCGGCCGAAGCGCCGTTCCTTCATGGCGGGCAGCACGGCGGCCGTGAGCAGCAGGGGCGCGACCATGTTCGCGTCCAGCGCGTCGAGCCAGTTGTCCCGGCCCACGTCGAGGAAGCCACGTGGAGTGGGGCCAGCGTTGTTGTTCACCAACATGTCGGGATCGGGAAGGGCGGCGAGGAGGGCGGCCCGGCCGGCCTCCGTCGTCACGTCTCCGGCCACCGGGGTCACCTTCACGCCGTGGCGAGCACGGATTTCGGCGGCCGCCGCCTCCAGGCGCGCCAGGTCCCGCCCGTTGACGACGACAGCCACGCCTTCCGCGGCCAGGGCCTCCGCGCAGGCGCGGCCAAGGCCGCGGCTGGAGGCGCAGACGATCGCGCGGCGGCCCTTGATGCCTAGGTCCATGCTTGTGTCTCTCTGGTCTGTCCGGGCGGCGGGCCCAAGCGGCGCCTGAGGGCGCCAGGGGTGCGGAAAGCGGTCCGGGAGGGTAAGCTCCTCCGGAGGACGGTCGGGAGGCGGTGGAGGAAATTGGGGGAGGCGCGCGTGTCGGAGCCGCTGGCGGGAGCGGAGGAGGACCGGAAGGAGACCCTGGCCTCCTCGACGTATGAGCGCCTGCGGCACGAGATCCTGACGGCGGCGCTACCGCCAGGCGCCAAGCTGCATATCCGCGCCTTGTGCGACCGGCTGGAGATCGGGCTGAGTCCGGTGCGGGAGGCGCTGAGCCGCCTCTCGACCGAGGGGCTGGTCACGCAGATTGACCACCGCGGCTTCTTCGTCGCCCCGCTGACGGAGGCGGACCTGGCGGATGTCACGAAGGCGCGCTGCTGGATCGGCGAGGTCGGGCTGCGCCACTCCATCGCCGAAGGCGACGCGGCGTGGGAGGAATCCGTGCTGCTGGCCTTCCACCGCCTGTCCCGCACGCCACGGCACGATCCAGCGCGCGGGCCGGCGGGCCCCGCCGACCGCAACCCGGCCTGGGAGGCGGCGCATCGGCACTTCCACGCCCGGCTGACCGCCGCCTCAGGCTCCCAGTGGCTGCAGCAGGCCTGCGAGCAGCTCTTCGACCGGGCGGAGCGGTACCGCCACCTTGCGCGGCTGGCCGGCGTCACCCGCTCCTCCAGCGAGGAGGAGCACAAGGCGATCATGGAGGCGACGATCGGGCGCCGGGCCGACGAGGCGGTGGCGCTGCTGAACGCCCACTTCACCCGCACGGCGGATCTGGTGCGCAAGGTGCTGGCGGGCTGATCGGGGCCGGTCACAGTTCCAGCGTGATGCCGAGGGAGCGGATGAGCGGCACCCAGATCTCCCGGTCCTCGCGCACCGCGCGGTCGTAGTCCTCCGGCCCGCCGCCGAGCGGCTGGATGCCGATGGCGGCCATGCGCGCGCGCACGGCTTCGTCCTTCAGTACGGCCTGCAGCTCGTCGGACAGCCGCTGCACGATGGCGTCGGGCGTCGCGCGCGGCACCACCAGGGCCTGGAAGGAGAAGACGTCGAAGCCCGACAGCTCCAGCGCCTCGTTCACCGTGGGCACGTTCGCCAGGTCCGGCAACCGCTCCGCCTGGCAGGTGGCCAGCGGGCGGACGCGGCCGGAGCGGAGGTACTCGCCGCCGGCGGCCGTATCCACTACCGCCACCTCCACCTGGCCCGCGATCACGTCGTTCAGCGCGGGCGCGGAGCCGCGATAGGGCACGTGGTTCAGCTGGATGCCGACCGTCCTGCACAGCCGCTCCATTGTCAGGTGGTGCGGGGAGCCGATGCCGGGGGAGGCGTAGTCGATCTTGCCCGGCGCTGCCTTCGCCCTCTCCACCAGCTCTTTCGCGGTGCGGATGGAGGATTGCGGGCCGACGGCCAGCACCTGCGGCACGCGCGCCATCAGGCCGACGGGGCGGAAGTCCTTATCCGGGTCGAAGGGCAGGCGGCGGTAGAGGACGGGGACGAAGATGACCGTGCCGTTGTCCACCGTGGCCAGCGTCAGCCCGTCCGGTGCCGCCTTCGCCGCCGCGTCCGCGCCGATGGTGGTGGAGGCGCCCGGGCGGTTCTCGATGACGATGGGCTGGCCCAGGCGGGCGGAGAGCGCCTGCGCCACCACCCGCGCCACCGTGTCCGTGCCGCCACCTGGCGGGGCGCCGACGATCCAGCGGACAGGCCGGTCCGGGTAGGCGGCCAGGGCGCCGCCCAGGGGCAGGGCGCCGAGGGGCGCCGCGGCGGCGAGCACGGAGAGAAGTGCGGTGCGGCGGGTGGGGTGGAATGGCTTCATGGGACGTTCTCCTCCTGTGGCGTTCGTTCTTCCTCGAAGACAGCCGCCGCGGCGCCCCGGACCAGGCGCCGCGCGCCTTCCGCGTCCCGCGCGATGCCGTAGGCGTGGCGGTCCGGGCGGATCAGGGCGGCGCGGGCGCCGTGGCGGTCCAGCCAGTCCCGCGCGAGGGAGCCTTCCTCGGCCGTCGCGCCCTCGCCGGCCTCGGCCCGCGGCAGGACCGCGAGCGCCCGGCCGCCCAGCCGCGCCAGCGCCGCCCGCTCCGCCTCGCCCAGCCAGGCGAGATCGGCGGTGTCGCGGAACAGCATGACGAAGGCGGGGCCGAGCACGTCGTCCATCAGGGCCGGGCCCTCGGGCGTGACCAAGCGCGGTTGCACGGCCAGGGTCCCCGCCACCTCCCCGGAATCCCGGTCGATCAGCCCGTGCGCGATGCGGGGGATCACGTCCTGCCGGTTCACCACGATCTGGCGGCGCAGCCGCGCGTCGCGCTCCCGCGCGCGTTCCAGGTCCAGCTCACCGATGACGAGCCCGGCCTCCTTCGCGCGGGCCACCACGGTGCGAATATGCGGCTTGCGCTCGGCCTCGTAGCTGTCCAGCAGCGCCTCCGGCGCGCCGTCCCGCAGCACCATCCGCAGCTTCCAGGCGAGGTTCACGGCATCCCGCACCCCGGCGCAGAGGCCCTGGCCGAGGAAGGGCGGCATCTGGTGCGCGGCGTCGCCGGCCAGGATCACGCGGCCCCGCCGCCACCTCTCCGCCACCAGCGCGTGGAAGCGGTAGACGGCGCTGCGCCAGATCTCCACCGCCTCCGGGTCGATGAAGCGCGCCACCTGGCGGCGGACATTCTCCGCCTCGCCGAAGGCGCGCGGGTCCTCGCCCGGCAACAGCTTGATCTCCCACCGGACGAGGTCTCGCGGGCCGGGGATGTAGGTGGAGGGACGCTCCGGCCAGCAGTACTGGATGCATTTCGGCGGAAAGCCCTCCGGCCCGTGCCGCAGGGCATCCACCACCATCCACCACTCGTCGAAGGCCAGGTCCTCCACCCCGATGCCGAGGCGGCGGCGGGTGGGGCTGCTCGCGCCGTCGCAGGCGACGAGGAAGCGGGCCTCGATCACTTCCCTAGCGCCGGTTCCGGCGTGCTCCGTCAGCACGCGCACGCGGTCGCCCGCCTCCTCCACCTGGGTGGCGCGACTGGAGAGCCGTACGGAGACATCCGGCAGCTCTGAGGCGACCTCGCGCAGCGCCGCCTCCAGCTCCGGCTGGATGAAGACAGCGGTAGGGATCCAGCCCAGCGGGAAAGGCGGCGGCATGGGATCGAAGGAGCGGATCACGCCGCCATCCACGCCCAGGTAGTCCGTGCCGGGGTGCGGCGCGATCACCCCGGGCAGGCGCCGGCCCAGCCCGCAGAGCTGCAGGGCATGCAGCATCTCGTGGTCGGCGGTGATGGCGCGCGGCTTGTCGTAGACCTCGGCGGCCTGCTCCACCACCACGACCCGCAGCCCGGCCCGGCCGAGCAGGTTCGCCAGAATCGCGCCCACCGGCCCGTAGCCGAGGACGGCGACGTCATGGGCTGTCGCGTGCCCAACTCCCACCGCCCCCAAGGCACCCTCCGCATTTCATCGATCAAACACTCATTATACAGAAATGATCGATCATCATTGCGGCGAAGGTCAAGCCCTGCTTTCATGCCCCTGCCGGGGTGGGGGTCGGCCGGGCCGGCGCGCCGGGACGGATTCGCCCCCTTCCCGGCCGCAGAACCAGTCCGAGAAGGCCCGATGCAGCTCCCCCCGACGGTTTTCGACCCTGCCTTCAACATCACCCGGGCGAGCCACATCGTCCTGACCGTCGACGATCTCGACGCCAGCCGCCGCTTCTATGAGGAGGTGATCGGCCTCATCACCAGCGCGGCGGACGCGGACGCCGTGTACCTGCGCGGGGTAGAGGAAGCCTGCCACCACTCCCTCGTCCTCCGCCGCGGCTCCGGCACCCCCGGCTGCACCCGGATCGGCATGCGCGTGGTGAACGAGGACCACCTCGCCCGCGCGCACGACGTGCTGGCCGAGATGGGCTGCACCGTCTCCTGGGCCGAGGCGCCCTACCAGGGCCGCACCCTGCACGTGACCGACCCCGTGGGCACGCCGCTCGAGCTCTGCGCGCGCATGGACGCCATGCCGCGCATGATCACCCGCTTCAGCACGCACAAGGGCGGCGCGGCCGGGCGGCTGGACCACTACCAGATCCTCACCCCCGAGGTCGGCAAGGCGCTGGCCTTCTACAACAAGCTCGGCTTCCGGCTGACCGAGTACATCATGCCGCCCGGCGGCGAGGTCCTCGGCGGCGTCTTCCTCCAGCGCAAGGGCAACCCGCACGACATCGTCTTCTTCAACGGCATCGGCCCACGCCTGCACCACTTCGCCTACACGGTCGCCGAGGGCGCCAACCTGCTGCGCGCCTGCGATGTGGCCGGCGAGCTCGGCTACGGCCGCAAGGTGGAGCGCGGCCCCGGCCGCCACGGGCCCGGCCATGCCATGTTCGTCTACTTCCGCGACCCCGCCGGCCACCGCATCGAGCTGTTCAACACTCACTACCAGGTCATGGACCTGGAGAACGAACCCGTGGGCTGGGATCCGGCCGATTCCAACATCTCCTTCCCCTGGGGCCTGCCCGCCCAGCGCCGCTGGTTCGAAGAAGCCACCCCCTTCGAAGGCGTCACCTCCAGCGAACCCGCGGCCCGGCCGAACCCGCTGAGCCTGGAGCGGTTCCTCGCTGCGCTGGACGCGGGTTGACAGCGGCCCAGCCGTCGGGTGGCGACGCTCCCTGAAGCACCGGCGCCTGACGGATGTCCGCTACCGCGCTTTGCCGCCCCGAAGCAGTCGGGCGGCTCCCGGCCAGAGGCGGCTACTCCTCGACTTCTACCTTCGCGTCGCGCACCACCTCCGCCCAGCGGTCCATGTCGGCGCGCCAGACCGCGTCGAACTCTGCCGCGGAAGCCGGTGCGGGCGAGGCGCTGATGGTGCGGAGCCGCGCCTGTCCCTCGGGCGAGGCAACGGCCTTCGCGATCACACCGGAGAGCTGATCCACCGTGCGCGGGTTCATCCGGGCCGGCCCGAAGATGCCGACCCAGCTCGTCACCACGAAGTCCGGCACGCCCGCCTCCGCCATGGTCGGCACTTCCGGCAGGGAGGGCAGGCGGGCGGCGCTGGTCACGGCAAGCGCTCGCAGCGTGCCGCCCTGGATCTGGCCGAACACGTTCGGTAGATTGTCGAACATCACCTGAATGCGGCCCGCCTGCAGGTCCAGCACCGCCGGGGCACTGCCACGATACGGCACGTGGGTCATCGTCAGGCCCGAGCGCAGGCGGAACATCTCCCCCGTCAGGTGGATCGAGGTGCCGGCGCCCTGAGAACCGAAGTTGACTCCATCAGGCCGCGCGCGACCCCAGTTGATGAACTCCTGCACCGTCCGTGCCGGGGAACCCGCCCCGACCACCATCACGTTGGCGAATTCGGAGATGCGCCCGATGGCGGTGAAGTCCCGCGCTGCATCAAAGGGCAGGTTGCGGCGAAGGGCCGGGGTTACCCCGTGCGACCCCGCGCCGCCCACCAGCAGCACCGAGCCGTCCGGCGGCGCCTTGGCCACGTAGTCGGACGCGATGGTGCCCCCTGCGCCCGGGCGGTTCTCCACGATCGCGTTGATCCCGAGCTGCTCGCGCAGGGCATCGGTCACGAGGCGGCCGGTCACGTCGAAGGAGCCGCCGGGTGCGTAGCCGACGATCACACGCACCACGCGCGTGGGGTCGAGCTGCGCCATAGCCGGCGGCGTCATCGCCGCCAGGCCGAATGCGGAGAGGACCAGCGATGCGAAGACGCGTCTCATGTCGGGGTTCCCCAGCCTCCGGCGCCGGCCGTGCCCATCCGCAGCCGGTCGCCAGTGTTCAGTACCGTGGTCAGCTTCGACCGCACTTCCTCCCGCGCGCCGTCCGCGCGGATCACCCACGCCTCCGCCAGGCGACCATCCCTACCGCCGGCGCTGCCCCTCGCCGCGTGGCTGTGCCGCTCCCCCCGGAAGGTCAGGGTGAGCGGGCCGCGCAGGACCTCATACTCTCGGTCGATGCCGGCCCCGCCCGGGTGCCGGCCGGTCCCACCGGAGCCGCGCCGCACCCGCAGGTGGTGGACGCGCACCGGCGCGTCCGTCTCCATCGCCTCCACCGGCAGGTTCATCGTGTTGCCGACATCGGTGGAGACGCCGTTCACCCCCGGCCCGAGCAGCGACCCGCCGCTGCCGCCCGAGAGCACCTCCGTCACAACCCAGGCCGACCCGTCGGGCCGCCGCCCCGAGAGCGCCATGACGGTGGAGCAGCCGGAATTGGCGGCGGGGATGCGGTCCGGCAGCGCCCCGGCCAGGGCGCCGAGGATGGCGTTGGTCACCAGCTTCACCGTGCCCGTGCGCGCGTTCAGCGCGGCGGGCATCTGCGGGTTCAGCAGCGACCCCTCCGGCAGGATCACCTCCAGCGGGCGCGCGCAGCCGCCGTTGTTCGGGATGTTCGGGCCCGTGATGGCACGCAGCGCGAAGAAGCAGCCCGCCATCACGCCGGCCGGCGCCGCGTTCACCGGGCCGCGTACCTGCGGCGCGGTGCCGGTGAAGTCGAAGCGCATCTCGTCCCCAGCCACGGTCACGCGCACCCGGATCGGTACGGGCCGGTCCAGTTCCACCCCGTCGTTGTCGAGCGCGTCCTCGTAGGTCCAGCTCCCGTCGGGGATGGCGCGGATGGCGGCACGGGTGGCGGCCTCGGCCCGCCGCACCAGCTCCGCCATCATGGCCGTGAGCGGCCCGGCGCCGTGGCGCCCGGCCAGCTCCTCCAGTCGCGCCGCGGCGAGGTCGCAGCAGGCGATCTGGGCATCCAGGTCCCAGAACAAGGCGTCCGGCGTGCGGGTGTTCAGGGCGATGATGCGCGCGACCTGCGCGTCGATCACCCCGTCCCGCCGCCATCGCAGCGGCGGCAGCCGCAGCCCCTCCTGGAAGATCTCGGTCGCAGTCGTAGGGAGGGAGCCCGGCGTCATGCCACCGAGGTCCTGATGGTGCACGATCGCCCCTGCCAGCGCGATCACCCGTCCCTCCGCGAAGACCGGCACCATCAGCGACACGTCCGGGATGTGCGTGCCGCCGTCGTAGGGGTCATTCATCAGGAGGACGTCGCCAGGGCGCATCTCCGCCACCGGAAACTCCCGGACCATCCGCGCGACGGCCGGCATCAGGGCGCCGAGCAGCAACGGCAGGGAGACGGACTGCGCGATCAGCGTCCCGTCCGGCAGGAAGAGGCTGGCAGAGGCGTCGTTCGCCTCCCGCACGATGGGAGAAACAGCGGAGCGCAGCATCACCGCCTGCATTTCCTCCGCGATCGCCTCCAGGCGGCGGCGGACGATCTCGACCGTCGCGGGATCCAGGTGTTCCGCGTTCACGGCGCGCGCTCCATCAACAGGTGGGCGGGACCGGCCGTCACGCACCATCCGGCGGGCACGACGACGGTGGTGTCGTCCTGCTCGATGATGGCGGGACCGGGCAGGACCTCGCCGGGGCGCAGCGCGGCGCGGGGCACCACCGCCACCTCCCCGGCCAGGCCGCCGATCACCGCCCGCCGGCCCGTGCGCTGGGCGCGACCGCCGGCGGCCGCGCGCGGCGCCACCGGGGCCGCGCGCAGCCGCCGCACGGCGCGAAGAGAGATCAGGCGCACCGGCGCCTCGCGCGCATGGCCGTAGGTGGCGCGATGGAGGGCGATGAAGCCGTCGCGGATGGCGGCGCGGGGCTCGGGCCCTTCCGGGGGCAGCGGTACCTCCAGGTTGTGGCCCTGGCCCACGAAGCTGGCACTGGCAGTCAGGACCAATTCCGCCTCGGCGGGGCCGACGCCCTCCGCCGTCATCGCCGCTCCGGTCTCCTCGGCCAACGCGGCGATGGCGGCGCGAAGATCCGATTCGGGCAGCTCGTCCAGCAAGCAGCCGAAGCCGCGCGCGGCGTCGTGCTCCAGCGGCGCATCCAGCAGGCCCGTCGCGGCCAGCACGCCCGGCGCGGCGGGGATGACGATCCGAGTCTGGCCGAGATCCTCCGCAATGGCGGCCGCGTGCAGCCCGCCACCGCCGCCGGCCGCCACCAGGGGCAACTCTCGCGGGTCCACGCCACGCGCCACTGTCACCGCCCGCACGGCCTCGGCCATGGTGGCGTTGATGATGCGGTGGATCGCCACCGCCGCCTCCCGCACGCCCAGCCCGAGAGGGCCAGCCACCTCGCGCTCGATCGCCGCCGCCGCCGCCTCGGCGTCGAGCGGCAACTCCCCCGCGGCGAAGCGGGCTGGGTCCACCAGCCCGAGCACCACAGAGGCGTCCAGCACCGTCGGCCGGGTGCCGCCGCGGCGATAGCAGGCCGGCCCCGGCGCGGCCCCCGCCGAGCGCGGCCCGACCCGCAGGCCGCCCGCGTCGTCGATCCAGGCGACGGAGCCGCCGCCGGCCGCGACCGCCAGCACGTCGGCTGTCGGCACGCGCACGGGGAAGGTGCCGATCATCCCGTCCATCCGCAGCGCCGGCGCGCCGCCGCGGATCACCGCCACGTCCGCGCTCGTCCCGCCCACGTCGATCGAGACGCCGTCCGAATGCCCAGCCTCGCGTAGCACTGCCGCCGCGCCGATCGCGGCGGCCGAGGGCCCGGAGAGGGTCAGGCGGATCGGCCGCTCCCGCGCCGCCGCCGCCCCCAGCAGCCCGCCGCGCGAATGCATAACCTGTAGCGGCGCGCCAACTCCGGCTCCGCCGAGGATCGTCTCGATCCGGCCGAGGTAGCTGCTCATCACGGGCTTCAGGGCGGCGTCGAATGCGGTGGCGCAGGTCCGCTCGTACTCGCGCGGCGCTGGGTCCACCTCCGAGGAGAGGGAGACTGCCAGGCCCGGGCAGGTGGCCCGTACGATCTCCCGCGCGCGGCGCTCGTGGGCGGGATTGGCGAAGGCGAAGAGAAAGCAGATCCCCACCGCCTGCGCCCCAGCCTTCTCGAGCGCCCGTGCGGCCTCGGCCACCTCTGTCTCGTCCAGCGGCTCCCACACCGTGCCATCCGCGCCGATGCGCTCCGCCACCTCCATCCGGCGCTCCGGCGGGACCAGCGCCACCGGCGTCTGCGGGCCGAAGAGCAGATCGTAATTGGAGGCGCGGGTCATGCGGCCGAGCTCGATCACGTCGGCGAAGCCGCGCGTGGTGATCAGCCCGACCGGTGCGGCCGTGCTCTCCAGGATGGCGTTGGTGGCCACCGTGGTGCCGTGCAGAAAGCGGCGCACGTCCTCCGCCCCGCCCTCGCCCAGCAACCGGTCCAACGCGTGAACCACGGCGCGGGCGGGATCGTCCGGCGTGCTCGGCACCTTGAGGGAACGCAGGGACCCGTCCCTGCCGCGAAGCACCGCGTCCGTGAAGGTCCCGCCGATGTCGATGCCGATCTCCAAACCGCCGCTCCCCCGTAGTCCCGATCCGTCCGGCCTCGGCCCGATCGCGGGGGCTATCCTGTCACACGCCGCGCCGGCAACAACCCTTCCCCCAGAGAGCAGGAGGAGCTGCCAGGGAGGAACACATCGTGTCCGGCCAGAACCGGATGTTGGCGGACCTCGTCTGATGGTTCAGCCTGCCATCCACTCTTTCAGCTTCGGCCATCGCCGGCGCGTGTTCCGGTTCTTGACTGCGATGCCCAGCGCCCGCCGCTGGCCGACGAGGACGACCAGCCGCTTGCCCCGGGTCACGCCGGTGTAGAGCAGGGCCGGCATGGCGTAGTGCTGGGTGGTGAGCGGGATCACCAGGGCCGGGTAACCGGGGTGGCGCAGACAGCCACGGAGCGCCAGCCCTCGACGCCTCCAGCCCTTCGCGGTTGGGGAAGTGTTCCGATGAGTGCCCACCCTGGCCAGTAATCCGTAGTGAAGCGATGATCAGGCATGACTTCGCCCGATCTCCCCCGCGCTGTACTGGAAGCGGCCTCGATCTGCTCTACCTGGGCAGCAGAGGGCGGACCTGGCGGCGCCCTGGTCGTCTTCGACACCGCGGGGCCGCGCGAGGTCGTGGCAGGCGGGCTCGCCAGCCTGGAGCACGGCCTGCCCTTCACCCCCGCCACCCCGACTCGCTGGGCCTCGATCAGCAAGCAGTTCTGTGCCACGACGGCCCTGCTGGCCGGCTTCCGCCCGGAGGACCGCCTCGCCGCGCTCGTTCCCGGCCTGGCCCCCGCGATTGGCGCCCTCCCGTTGGCGCGCGCCATGGACATGACCGGCGCCATCCCCGACCTGATGGAGACGCTCTGGCTGCTTGGCCTGCCCTTCAGTGCCAGCCTGTCCGAGGCGGAGCTGCTCGAGCTCTGCCGCCGCCTACCCGGCACGGGCGGGGCGCCCGGGGAGGAGATGGCCTACTCCAACACGGG
>NZ_JANJOU010000040.1 GCF_024594815.1 Roseomonas populi
TGCCTGGTTTGAGGATTACAACGCCGCCCATCCTCACTCCGGCTTGCGCATGCTCTCACCCCGTGAGTTCATCGCCCGCCAGTCGTCCACCCCAGTCACCTGTCCGGTTTAATGGGGAGCACTCCACTGCGTCACCCGGGCCCACTCTCGTCAGGGCTCTGTCGAACGGTCCGATCTCGACGACATCATGCTCATGACCGCCCAGGCCAGACTGCCCGCGCACGGCTCAGCAGCTCAAAGGTCAGCCATACCGGAAACATACGGAAAAGCGGACCAAACTTTCTGGATTCATTGGAGAACTTGGAGCAGCGATAGGGACTGGGCGCGAAGATTCTCTGGGTCGGAGCACGCTCCTGACCTCCGGTCCATCTTCGGGCTATGGAGGCTGCGCCAGCCTCCATAGCCCGCCAGATCAGTATTCCGGCCAGGAGCAGCAGGCTCACCCGCCATTCGCGCGTGGCGCGCGAGTGGCGGGTGTTGTGGATGTTGCAGCACCAGATCCCAGGGCAGGTGCGACATGCAGAGGAGAAGAGGAAGGCCCGGCGTTCCGCCACTTCGAATCCAGGGCCGCAACTGCGGGACCAGCCGTTGCGTCACTCGCTCCTATTGGTACCGTGGTGATGAACGCTGCGTGATGAGGAAGCGCGACGCGCTGCTCTGGCCGCATCCTTCACGATGCTCCGCAGAGCGCACGGAACAGCAGGCGCTGGCTGGCAAGTTCCGCGGCCAGCGGCTCGTGGACGGACCGGATCTCCCCCCTGTCCTGAAGCTCCAGCAGGCCGTTCGGGCAGTAGCGGTCGTCGTCCCAGCCGGGATGGGAGAGGACGGGATAGAGGCAGATCCCCTCCATCGGCACGCCGGCGCGCATGGCGGCGCGCACCTCCTCTCCGACGTAGCGGAACCAGGGCGCGCGCTCCTCGCCCTCGATGCTTGTTTCGGCCATGAAAATGGGCCGGCCATAGCGCGCATGGGCCGCCACCAGCAGGTCGTGGAGCGGCGTGTGCCGGGGATCGCCGGGCAGCAGCGGTTCGCGCAGGCCGCCATGGAGCCACTGGTTGTTCCAGTAGTAGTTGACGCCGAGAACATCGAGCATGTCGGGCGAGCCGCCCAGCTCGGGCGCCAGGCGGCCAGCGATCATGTCCCAGGCATGGAACTGCCCCTCGTTGCGGCCCTCCGCATCCGTGGGATCCTGGCCCGGGCGCGGGACGATGCTGATGATCGGGTCGATCGCCAGGATGCGCGCGCCCGGCGCTGCCTCCCGCACGGCGCGCGTGCCGGCCAGGGCGGCGCGCACCAGCTGGCGCTTCAGCTCGCCGGCGCGCTCCGGGTCGGTGTCGCCCGGGTTCATCAGCCCGGCCTCACCGCCGGCCCAGGCGAAGAAGGAGATCTCGTTCACCGGGCACACCATGGAGGCCTCGCCGGTCTCCTCCAGGTGCAGCCGGGCGAAGGCGCGGGAATACCCTGCGAAACGCTCCACGAAGGCCGCGGAATAGACGTCCAGCCCGTCGGGCCAGCCGTAGTGGCAGAGGTCCCAGGCCACCTGGGTCCCCGTCTCCCGCGCCGCCCGTATCGCGGGCAGGGCGGAGGACCAGTCGTAGTGCCCGGGTGCGGTCTCGATCAGGTGCCAGCGCACGCCGTCGCGCACGGAGCGGATCCCAAGGCCGGCCAGCTGCCGGTAGTCCGCGGCGACGAGGGCGTCGTGCCGCGTGCTCCGGAGCAGGTCCAGCCGCTGCCCGTCCCGGCGGCGGTGGGTGGAGCACTCGAACCCGCCGAGGAAGAAGCTGCGGAAGAGGCCTGGCCGGAACGTCAGCTCCGGCGCGGTGCCAATGGGGGCAGGGGCCGGGCCGGGGCTGCCGCCTTCAGTGAAGTTCCGGTAGGCGGTGCGGGCGTCGTCGGGGCTGTGCTGCATCGGGGCCTTGTCAGGCTGTGGCGGCGCGACGCTTCGCACCGATCTCGAGGATGATCCGGGCGGCGGCGTCCACGCCGCCCCCGCCGGTGACGAGGGCCTTCGCCCGGTCGCGCATGGCCGAGGTCTCGCCGGGCTTGCCGAGCACGGCGAGGAAGGCCCCTTCCAGCGCCTCCGGGCTGACGGCGTCCGGGAGGAAGCTGTGCGCGGCCCCGTGGCGCCCCAGGGCCTCGCCGAGCAGCAGCGTCTCCGAAATGGGGCCGGGCACGAGCACCATGGGCGTGCCGAGGGCGGCGGCCTCGTGCATCGTGCTCGTCCCCTCGCCGATGACGATGTCGGCCGCGCTGATGTGCCGGAGGGCCTCGGCCTGGGGCACCACGCCTTCCAGCCTCACCCAGTCCGGAAAGGCCTCCAGCCCAAGGATGCCCCGCAGCTCCTCCCGGTCATGTACGGCCAGGAGGTGCAGCCGCAGCCCGGGATGGGTGCTCCCCTGCAGCCGCTCCGCCGCCCGGTAGACGCTGCTGAGGACGCGGATGCCGAATTCCCTGGTGAAGGGGAAGTTCCGGACCGCGTAGAGGATCATGGGGCTTCCCGGCTCCGCGCCGAGGCCCGCCCGCGCCTCGTCCCGGCCCGGAACCGCGGCCAGGTCCAGGAAGGGGCCGGTCGCCGTGATCAGGTCCTCGACCAGCGACATCTCCTCCGGCCGGGCGACGAGGGGGGCATAGGCCCAGATGATGGCATCCATCTGCCGCATCATCGGCCAGTCGCCGAAGAGCTCGTCGCCCACGGGCGGAATGGGAATGGAGACCCAAGCGGCCCGCGGGACGCAGGCGCGCAGCGGGAACAGGTAGCGCGCCGTGTCGTCCACGATGACGTCCGCATCCCCGAAGCAGGCCATGGTGACGGCGTTGCGGTTCTGCCGGGTGATCGGGGGCAGCAGGCGGGGCTGGTAGCCCATCCGCATCGTCATCTCGACGTTGGGTGGCCGCAGCCGGACGGTGTCGATCACGTACTCGACCTGGATGGAGGGATCCGCGCGCTTCAGGGCACGGGCCAGGGTCGCCGTCCGGGAGACATGGCCGATGCCGCCCTCCACGCAGGGCAGCATGATCACCCTCATGGAAGCTGTCCTGTACGAAATGCCATTTCCCCACCCTTCTGTCCCGGTCTTGACGCAGCGGCCGCGACGAAGTTCCCGGCCCTTCTATCCCTCCCGCGTGACGGGAGAAGAACAATGCTGGCCTAGAGGGAGGACTAACTCATGTTTGTCTTTAACATATCTGAATGACTGGAATTTTTGGAGTAAATCTGGAGACATTAACATATAATCAGAAACGAAGTTTTCCTGTCAGCGCTACGCCGGAGGGTGCGGTGCGGGCACCGGCTCCCACAGGCTGGGCGGGACACGGAGACCCATGAGCATGCTGGAACTGTGGGGGGGTGTGGAGTGCACCGTCCTGCGCGTCGGGGATGAGTGGCGGGACCAGACCCGGGAGACCGGCCACCACGACCGCGCGGACGACCTGAACCTCATCGCCGGTCTCGGGATCCGCAAGCTGCGCTACCCCGTCCTCTGGGAGAGGGTCGCGCCGGACGACCCCTCCCGCACGGATTGGAGCTGGTCCGATGCCCGCCTTGCGCGGCTGCGCGAACTCGGCTGCGACCCCATCGTCGGCCTCGTGCATCACGGCTCCGGCCCCTCTTATACAAGCCTGCTGGACCGGGAATTCCCGGAGAAGCTGGCCGCCTACGCGGCGCAGGTGGCGGCCCGCTATCCCTGGGTGCAGGACTGGACCCCGGTGAACGAGCCGCTGACCACGGCGCGCTTCTCCGGCCTCTACGGGCATTGGTTCCCGCATGGGCAGGGGATGCACAGCTTCCTTGTCTCGCTGATGAACGAGTGCCGGGGCACTGCCCTGGCGATGCGGGCCATCCGCCGGGTCAATCCGGCTGCACGGCTGGTGCAGACGGAGGATCTCGGCCGCGTCTTCTCCACGAAGCCTCTGGCAGGCCAGGCGGCGCACGAGAACGAGCGGCGCTGGCTTAGCCTGGACCTGCTCTGCGGCCGTGTGGACCGGCACCACCCCTGGTATGCGATCATGCTGGCCGAGGGCGTGCCGCAGGCGCAACTGGACGAGCTGGTGGCCGAGCCCTGCCCGCCGGACATCGTGGGCATCAACCACTACGTCACGAGCGACCGCTTCCTGGACCATCGCGTCACGCTCTATCCGCAGCACACCGTCGGTGGGAACGGCGATCTCGTCTACGCGGACATGGAGGCCGTTCGGGTGCCGCTGCCGCCGGACATCCATATCGGTCCCGAGGCGCGGCTGCGCGAGGCGTGGGAGCGGTACCGGCTGCCCGTGGCCGTCACGGAGGCGCATCTCGGCTGCCGCGAGCCCGAGGAGTGCGTCCGCTGGCTGCTGGAGGTGTGGAACGCCGCGACCCGGCTGAGGCAGGAGGGCGCGGACCTGCGGGCCGTCACCGTCTGGTCGATCTTCGGCGCGATGGACTGGTGCTCCCTCCTGCGCCAGCGCAACGGCCGGTATGAGCCGGGAATCTTCGACGTGCGCCATTCGCCGCCCCGGCCGATGCCGATCGCCCAAGCGGTTCGTGCGCTCGCCCGGGGGGAACGCTTCGAGGCGCCGGTCGCGCAGGAGCCGGGCTGGTGGCGGCGCGAGGACCGCTTCGTGGTCGAGCCCCAGGCCATGGCCGCGCGCGACTGAGGAAGGGCGAGCCGGCCAGCCCGTCCCGCGGCGCCGGAAGGCGGCGCGGGCCTCAGCGTTGCGCCATCCCGCGCGCCTCGAAGCCGCGCGTCTCCGGCATGACCAGCCAGAACAGCGCACCGCCCAGCGCTGCAACCGCGGCCAGGGCCAGGAAGGTAGCGTCGTAGCCGACCTGAACCACCATCTGCCCCGCGATCCCCGCACTGAGCACGCCCCCGATGCCGTGCACCGTGCCCACCACGCCCTGTGCCGCCGCGAAATGCCCGCTTCCCCGGGTGAGATCCGCGACCACCACCGGGAAGAGCGCGCCGATCAGCCCCGCGCCCACCCCATCCAGAAGCTGCACGGTGATCAGCCAGGCGGTGTTGTCGGATAAGGTGTAAAGCGCCCCGCGCAGTGCGAGCGCGACGAAGGCGGCCAGCAGCAGCGGCCGCCTTCCCCAGGCATCCGCGCGCGCGCCCGCCAGCGCCGCGATGGGCACCATCACCGACTGGGCGGCGATGGCAGAGGCCGCGGCCAGGGTGATCCCCTGCCCGAGATTCGCCAGCGCGAGCTTCTGCGAGACCAGGCCGAGCATGGACGCGTTGGCGAGGTGGAACAGGGCACCGCAGAGGGCAAAGGCAAGGAGCGGGCGGGAGCCGAGCATTAGGCGCCAGGCGGACGGCCCGGGAACCGGCACGGCGCCGGGCAGCAGGCCGCGCGCGATGGAGTGATCGATGGCTCGGCCGGGCACGGCGGCGGCGGCCAGCACGCTCGCCACCATGGTGAAGCCCATGCTCCAGAACAGCACGGCGCTGCCGAAGAGGGGCGCGGTGAGCAGGATGGCAAGGCAGATCGCGCCGTCCCCGAGATGAAACAAGGCCTCGTTGCGCCCGGCGCGCCGGGCGAAGCGCCGCGGCCCGACCACGCCGAGGGAGATGGCGGACAGCGTGGGCCCAATGGTCACGCCGGCCAGGGCCCCGACCACCCCGGCCAGCGCTACCGGCCAGAAGCGCGGCGCGAGCGGGATGACGAGGCAGGTGGCCGTGACGAGCACGGTTGCGCAGGCGATCAGGGCGCGCTTGGCGCGGATGGCATCCACCAGAGCCCCCATGGGGGCCTGCGACACCAGGCCGGTCAGTCCGCCGATGGAGAGCGCGGCGCCGATGGTCCCCGCGTCCCAACCGTGCTCCGTGATCAGGTACACGCCGAGAAAGGCGCCCAGGCCGTAGCGCGCATCGGACACGAAGAAGCTCAGCGCGTCCAGGCGACGTTCGGCGCGCGTCTCCATGATCATGCTTTTCTCCACCTCGGGCGGATGCCGCCGGAGGGCTAACCGGCCATGTGCGATCTCGTTTCGGTTGGGTGCTTCGGCATGCCCGACAGGGCGCGAAGCCTGGCCGGCATCCCCGAGAGAAGGAAGGGCCGTGCTGCACGAGGTCACCCGGAGGTGACCGGAAAACAGATGGTCCACTCGCCTGGGTTAGGGCAGCGCCGGCCCGGATGGATCATCCAGGGTGCCGAACCCCGGAACGTAGGAGGCAAGCATGAAAAGCATGAACTCGTCCGCGATCGTGATCGCTGGTCTCGCCATCCTCGCCCTGGTCCTCGCGGCACCGCTCAGCTGGTTCCTGGAGAAGGGCGCCTCGGGCGGCGGGAATCCGGCAAACAGCTTCAGCATTCCGCACACGACGACCTACGATCCGGCAGATCGTTCGTCCACGTCCACTCGGTAGCGCTCGGGACATCACGGCGCGCGTTTCGGGTGATCTCGCGAGCGCTCTCCGATGTGCCCCCGGCGCCGCCCCGCTGATCGCAGGGGCTATGCCCTTCGTGAGGGGGCGGCGTGCTGCTCCACGACAACGCGGGGGCAACAGCGGCTCAACAACCGCCCATGAACCGTCCGGAACCAGGGGCTTCGCCATGCCCCTCAGGACGCTCAGCAGCAGGTTTCGTTAGATGCTCTAAACCACCCGGGGCTCCAGCTTCGGAGACAAGTCGCTCTCCGAAGAGAGGAAGCAGCACTCATTGCCCTCTCGAAGTACCAAGGTGCCCGCGGCGAATGCAGGGCAAACACATGGAAGAGCGCGATCCCAACCTCACCTAGGTGAAGTCCTTCCTGCGATCCTCCCATCTGCGCCGGGGTACGACATGTGCAGGCCAAGGAAGAGTGCTTCTCTCACCCCGATCAGGCCGCCGGCACCGGCCGCAGGCGGCTCACGCGAAGAACGCCCTCCCGCTCCAGCAGCGGGTGAGCGATCGCGGCCAGATGCCCCGCAATGCCCTTCAAGTCCCGGGTGACGTCGAGGGCAAGGCGGGCCGTGGCGGCGGAGTTGTCATCGGCACTGAGGCCCAGGCGGTTGGCCGCCGCGCGCTCGGCCAGGCGCCAGGATTCCTTCTCCACCACGAGCTGCCGGGCGGCGGTGGGATCATGGTCCATGAACACCGCGATGGCGAGGCGAAGCTGCCCGATGGCCCGTCCATGGAGCTCCGCCAGCTCCTCCGCCAGGGCGGGCGGAAGGGCGGTTCCGCGTCGGGCGGCGCGGGTGGCGTGGCGCGCCAGCCCACGCTCCACCATGTCGCCGACATGCTCGAGGATGATGGCCGCGTCGCGGATCTCCTCCAGCCGGATCGCCTCGGCGGGGGTGAGGGATTCGCGCGGCAGGGCGGCCAGATAGGCGTGAACCGCGCGGTGCAGCCCGTCCACCACGTCGTCTCGGCGGGAGGTGGCGCGGGCCCGTTCGATGTCGGCGCGACGGAGCGCGGCGGCCGCGTCGCGCAGCATGGCCTCCACCTCGTCCGCGATGCGGAGCACCTCGCGGGAGGCGTTGGCCAGCGCGACAACGGGGGTGGAGACGGCCTCCGGGTCCAGGTAGCGGGGCGCGGCGGCGTCGGCGGCGGCCGGGGGCTCCGGCAGCAGCCGCGTGAGCAGGCGGGCGAAGGGGCCGAGGAAGGGCAGGGTCGCAAGCGCGAGGATCAGGTTGAAGCCGAGATGGGCGTTTGCGACCAGCCGCACGGGGGTGGGGTCCAGCGCCCGCAAGGCTTCTGTCAGGGGGCCGATCAGGGCGAGGGCGAGAAGCGCGCCGGCGAGACGGTTCACGAGGTTGCCCAGCGGCATGCGTAGGCGGGAGAGATCCTGCGCGTCGTTTCGGGCGGCCAGGACAGGGGTCACGGCACTGCCGAGATTCGCCCCCACCACCATGGCCACGGCAGCCTGCGGCCCGAGCACGCCCGCGCCGGCCAGCGAGCCGATGAGCAGGACCGCCGCGACCGAGGAGTGCATCGCCCAGGCGAGGAGAGCGGCAGCGACGAGGTTGAGCAGCGGATAGCCGGCCAGGAGGTGCAGCACCTCCCGGAAGGCCGGGGAGGACTGGAGAGGCGCCATGCTGTCCAGCATGAGGTGCAGGGCGGCGAGCATGAGCCCGAGGCCCATCACAGCGCGCCCGCCCTCCTTCTGGCGGGTGGAGGGCCGGCGATAGGCGGCCCAGCCCAGTAGAAGCAGGGCGGGGAAGACCGCGCGCACGTCGAAGGACAGCAGTTGGACGATCAGCGCGGTGCCGACGTTGGCGCCGAGCATGGCCGCTAGCGCCGGCTCCAACCCCAGCGTGCCCGTGGCTGCCAGGCCACCCACCATGAGGGCGGCGGCGGTGCTGCTCTGGAGGGCGGCCGTGACGCCGAGCCCAGCAAGGAAGGCGCGCAGGCGGGATCCCAGGGCCACGCGGACAATGCGGCGGAGGTCCGGCCCGAAGGCGCGCTGTACCCCGCGCTGCACCAGGTGGAGCCCGAAGAGGAGAAGCGCGGCCTCTCCCGCTAATTCGATCAGCAAGCGCAGAACGTCCAGTGCGGCCTCCTTGGCGAAGGTTCCGTCATCTAAGCGCCATTCGGCGGGGGATGCACGGGCTAATGTGGAACCTTCCTCATCAAGTGTTGCGGAATCCCCTTTAGATCGTGGACTTCGGGCGGGGATGAGCCATGGGGGGTTGTCAGCTTCCACAGACTGACCGAGAAGAAAGTTCATAAAATAAAAGCAATGGAGGGAGTGATGCGTTCTGTCCTTGCGCGTCCCGGAGGGACCGTGCTGGGCCGCCGTGCCCTGGGCGCCCTTGCCGTCTTCGCCGCCGGTGCCGCCCGCGCGCAGACGCCCGCGGGGGCTGGCAAGGTGAGCGTCGTCACCTCCTTCTCCAACGACGTGACGGGCCCCTTCAAGCGCGCCTTCGAGGCCGCGCGGCCCGGCATGACTCTCGACATCCAGAACCGTAACACCACCGCCGGCGTGCGCTTCGTCCAGGAGACGCGCTCCAACAACGCCGTGGACCTGTTCTGGGCCTCTGCGCCCGACGCCTTCGAGGTGCTGAAGAGCGCGGGCCTGCTGGAGGCCTACCGCCCGACTGCGCAGGGGATCCCCGAGCGGATCGGCCCCTACACGATCAACGATCCGGATGGCTTCGTGACCGGCTTTGCGGCCTCCGGCTACGGCATCATGTGGAATGAGCGCTACATGCGCGCGAACCGCCTACCCGAGCCGAAGGAGTGGTCCGACCTCGCCAGGCCCGTCTACCACGACCACGTCATCATCACCGCGCCGTCGCGTTCCGGCACCACCCACCTGACGATCGAGACGATTCTCCAGGGCGAGGGGTGGGAGAAGGGCTGGGGCACGGTGAAGGGCTTCTCCGGCAACCTCCGCCAGATCACCGAGCGCTCCTTCGGGGTGCCGGATGCGGTTAACTCCGGCCAGGTCGGCATCGGCATCGTCATCGACTTCTTCGCCTTCTCCGCCCAGGGCGCGGGGTTCCCGGTGAAGTTCGTCTATCCCTCCGTCACCACGGTGGTGCCGGCCAACATCGCGGTCGTGAAGAACGCGCCGAACCCCGCTGGGGCGAGGGCCTTCATCGACTTTCTGCTCTCGCCCCAGGGGCAGGAAATCCTGCTGGAACCGACTATCCGCCGCCTGCCGGTCAACCCCGCCGTCTATGCCAAGGCGCCGCAGGGCTATCCCAATCCCTTCACCGGCTCCATCGGCATGCCGAGCCTGCATTTCGACGTAGTGGAATCGGGCAAGCGCTATGCCGTGGTGGATTCCCTCTATGACCAGACTATCGGCACCAACCTCGATGCGCTGAAGCGGGCCACCAAGGCGATCGGCGAGGTGGAGACGCGTCTGGCCCGGCGCGACAACGCCGCCGCCCGCGCGCTGCTGGCCGAGGCGCGCTCCCTGATCGATGCCATGCCGGTGACCCAGGCCGAGGCCGCCTCGGACGAGGTGACGGGGGCCTTCACCGGCCGCGCCGGCAGCCCGCGCCAGGCCGAGCTGGAGCAGCGCTGGGCCGCCTTCGCGCGGGAGAAGTATCAGGCGGCCGCCGCCAAGGCCGCCGAGGCCGCCCGGGCGGCAGGCTGAGCTTGTCGGACACGCCCGCCGGCACCCTCGGCGTCGCGGCGCCGGCCAGCCCTGGGATGCGACGCTTCCTGCCCAGCCGCCCGGGGGAGGCGGTGGCCTTCGCGCTGGTGGCGTTGTTCCTGCTCGCCTTCCTGGTGGTGCCCGTCCTCACGGTCGTGACCGTCGCCTTCCAGGACCGGGCGACGGGCGGCTTCACCCTCGCCCATTTCGGCGACTTCCTCTCCAACGACCTGTTCACGACGAGCTTCCTGAACTCGCTCTACGTCTCTCTGATGTCGGTGGTGGTGGCGAGCCTCATCGCCCTGCCGCTCGCCTACTTCACCACGCGCTTCGAGTTCCGCGGTGCCATCCTCGTGCAAACGCTCGGCGTGCTGCCGCTCATCATGCCGCCCTTCGCCGGGGCGGTCGCCATGGGCCTGCTGTTCGGGCGCAGCGGCACGGTGAACCTGCTGCTGGGCGACCTTTTCGACATCAACATCCCCTTCATGGAAGGGCTGAACGGAGTCATCTTCGTCCAGTCCGTCCACTACTTCCCCTTCATCCTGCTGAACCTCGTCGCCAGCCTGAAGAACATCGACCGGGCGATGGAGGAGAGCGCGCAGAACCTGGGCGCGCACGGCTTCCGCCTGTTCCGCCGCATCGTGCTGCCGCTGGCCATGCCCGGCTATGTCGCCGGCGCCAGCCTCGTCTTCATCAAGGTCTTCGATGACCTCGCCACGCCCCTGCTGCTGAACGTGCGGGAGATGCTGGCGCCCCAGGCCTATCTCCGGATCACCTCGGTGGGGCTGGAGGACCCGATCGGGTACGTCATATCCGTCGTGCTGATCCTCTTCTCCGTCCTGTCGCTCTGGGTGTCGTCTCTGGCCCTGCGCGGGAAGGACTACGCCACGGTGCAGCGCGGCGGCGGCGGCCTGGCCCGGCGGCGCATGTCCCGCGGACAGGCGGTGGCCGCCTATGCTGTCATCTTCCTCATCCTCGCCCTGGTGCTGGCGCCGCATCTCGGCCTGCTGCTGCTCTCCCTCGCTACGGTCTGGTCCTTCGCGCCGCTGCCGGACGGCTACACCATCGCCCACTACGCCCGCGTCTTCGCGGAGAGCTCCCAGTACATCACCAACACGCTGATCTATGCGGGGCTGGCCGGGCTGATCGACGTGGTTCTCGGCACCACCATCGCCCTGCTCGTGCTGCGCGGGCGCATCGCCGGGGCGCGCTGGCTGGACTACCTGGCCATGTCCGCTCTGGCCGTGCCCGGGCTGGTGCTGGGCATCGGCTATCTCCGCACCTTCTTCGGCGTCACCCTGCCGGATGGGCGCTCGCTCGCTTCCTTCTGGGGGATCATCGTGCTCGCGCTTGCCGTGCGGCGGCTGCCCTACGCGCTGCGGGCCTGTACGGCTGCCCTGCAGCAGGTCTCCGCCAGCCTGGAGGAGGCGGCCGAGAACCTTGGTGCGCGCCGGCTGCGCGTGATCAGGCGCATCGTGCTGCCCCTGATGGCGGGCGGGCTGGCGGCCGGCTTCATCACCTCCTTCGCCACGGCGGCGGTGGAGCTGTCGGCCACCCTCATGCTCGTCCAGTCCAGCGGCGACGCGCCGCTCGCCTACGGGCTCTACGTCTTCATGCAGTCGCCCGCCGGGCGCGGTGCCGGGGCCGCGCTCGGGATCATCGCCGTGGTCATCGTGGGCGTCTCCACCCTACTGTCCCATCTGGTCGCCGAGCGCGGTGGCGGGAGGAAATCCCCATGAGCGAGCTTCTGGCCCGCGAGCCGGCCGGCATCCGCGTGGAGGGGGTGGACCTGTCCTACGGCGCCACCCGCGTGCTGAAGGACGTGAACCTGGAAATCCGCCCCGGCGAGTTCTTCGCCTTCCTCGGCCCTTCCGGCTGCGGCAAGACCACGCTGCTGCGCCTCATCGCCGGCTTCAACGCGGCACAGCGCGGCCGCGTGCTGGTCGGCGGCAAGGATGTCTCCGCCCTGCCGCCCTGGAAGCGCGACGTGGGCATGGTGTTCCAGTCCTACGCGCTCTGGCCCCACATGACGGTTCGCCGCAACGTCGCCTTCGGGTTGGAGGAGCGGCGCCTGCCCCGGGCGGAGATCGCGACCCGGGTGGAGGCCGCGCTGCGGCTGGTGGGGCTGGATGGCATGGGTGATCGGCGCCCGGCGCAGCTTTCCGGCGGGCAGCAGCAGCGCGTGGCGCTCGCCCGCACCGTCGCGGTGCGCCCGCAGGTGTTGCTGCTGGACGAACCTCTCTCGAACCTCGATGCCCGGCTGCGCGTGCAGGTGCGGCGGGAGTTGCGGGACCTTCAGCAGAGCCTTCGCCTGACCACGGTCTTCGTCACCCATGACCAGGAGGAGGCCAATACGGTCTGCGACCGGATCGCGGTGATGAACGAGGGCGCGGTGCAGCAGGTCGGCACGCCCATGGAGCTTTACGATCATCCGGCCAACCTGTTCGTTGCCGGCTTCCTCGGAACCGCGAACATCGTGCCGGGCACCGTGCTGCGCGAGGGTGGTGCCGCCGCCTTCGAGGTGGCCGGCGGCACCCGCATCCCACTGCCGCCCGGGCTGGCCGTGCCGGAGGGCGCAAGGCTGATGTTCCGCCCGCAGGACGTCTCCCTCCTGCCGCCCGGCAGCGATCCGGCCGGACGCCGGCTGATCGAGGGCGAGGTGGCGCACCGGGAGTTCCTGGGCGCCAGCATGCGCTACGGCGTGCGCGTCGGCGGGGCGGAGGTGCTGGTGGACGTGCCGCACACGGGCGGGGAAGGGCACCTCCAGGTCGGCGGGCGCGCGGCCCTGGCGCTGGACGCGACGCGGGTGAAGCTGCTGGCCGGCTGAACCGCCGGATTGATTATGTGACAGATAAGTTGCATCCCAATGACAGGCGGGGCCAGCCCGCCGTGAGGGAACGGGTCACATGCTGCTCCGCGTTGTCCAGGCCGCCGTTATCGCGGCCACCGCCCTTGCGGCCTCCGGCGCCGCCCGGGCCCAGGGCTCGCTGAACCTCTACTGCTCCGTGCAGGTGGAGTGGTGCCAGGCCGCCGCCAATGCCTTCGGGCGCGAGACGGGCATCCGCGTCTCCGTCTCGCAGAAGGGCTCGGGCGAGGTGCTGGCCCAGATCCGGGCGGAGGCGCAAAACCCGCGCGGCGACCTCTGGTTCGGCGGCACGGGCGACCCGCACCTCCAGGCGGCGGAGGAGAACCTCTCGGCCGAGTACCGCTCTGCCGCGCTCGACCAATTGCACGACTGGGCGCAGAAGCAGGCGCGGGACAGCCACTACCGCACGGTCGGCATCTATGCCGGCGCACTGGGCTTCGGCTTCAACACGGAGCTGCTGGCCCGCCGCAACATCGCGGCGCCCGCCTGCTGGAAGGACCTGCTGGAGCCGCGTTTCCGCAACGAGATCCAGATGGCGAACCCGCAATCCTCGGGCACGGCCTATGTGATGATCGCGACCATCGTGCAGCTGATGGGGGAGGAGCAGGCTTTCGACTATCTCAAGGCCCTGCACCGCAACATCAACGCTTATCCCCGCCAGGGCACCGGCCCCATCAAGTCCGTCGCGCGCGGGGAGACGGGGGTGTCCATCTCCTTCGTGCATGATGCCGTGACGGAGCGGCTCGGCGGCTTTCCCGTATCCAGCGCCGTGCCCTGCGAGGGCTCGGGCTACGAGGTGGGCTCCATGTCCATCATCCGCGGCGCACGGAACCTGCGGAACGCGCAGCGCTTCTACGACTGGGCGCTGACCCCGGCCGCGCAGCAGCTTGGCGCGGAGACGAAGCAGTTCCAGACCCCGTCCAACCGCGCCACCCCGGTTCCGGCCGAGGCACCGCAGATGTCGCAGATCCGGCTGATCGACTACGACTTCGCCCGCTACGGCGCCTCCGCGGAGCGCCGCCGCCTGATCGAGCGCTGGGACCGCGAGGTGAACACCCTGCCGCGCTGATCCCGGGATGCGCGCCGCCGGCCTCTGGAGCAGCCTTCTCGCCCTCGCGGCGGCGCTGCTGCTGCCCTGGTACCTGACGCATGACGGCATCGCGGCCGCGCCGCTGGCGGGCCTGGCCTGGCTCTCCGACCCCGATTTCGGGCCGGGGGCCGGGCAGGTGCTGGCGCAGGGGCGCTGGTGGCTCCTTCCGGCGCTGCTGGCGCCCGCCATCGGGCTTCTGGCGGCGCTGCTGCCGCTTCCGCGCCCGGCACGGGCCTGGTTCTTCCTGCTCGCCGGCGGGCTCGGCCTGGGGCTGCTGGTCGCGCAGGGCTACGCCATCGGCGTCCAGGGCTGGTCCGCCCCGTGGCTGGAAGCGCTCTTCGGCCCGATGGAGGACCGGCAGTTCGGCGTGGGCTGGGGCGGGGCGATGGTGCCGGCGGCGCTGGCAGTGCTGTTCGCCGCCGGGCTGGCCGGGCGCGGTGCCTTTCGCGGGGATGCCTTCACCGCCACCGTGGCCGTCTGCATCGCGCTGGCGATCGCGGTCTTCACGGCGATGCCGCTGGTCCTGCTGCTGGGCGATGCCTTCCGCGATGCGGGCGGCGCGCTGGCGGCGGGCGCGCTGTTCAGCCGGTTGGCGGATGACCGCCTCTGGAGCCTTGGCTGCCTCGCCGGGGCGCCGCGCTGCGGGGTGGTGTGGAACACCCTGCTTCTGGGCGCGCTGGTCGGGGCGGGCACCACCGCCCTCGGCCTCGCCTTCGCGCTTCTGGTGGTGCGCGGGCGGCTGCGGCTCGGCCGTCCGCTGCGCTGGCTCACCGTGCTGCCGATCGTGACGCCGCCCTTCATTCTCGGCCTCGGGCTGATCCTGATCTTCGGGCGCTCCGGCATCGTCTCCCTCGCCGCCTCCTCCTGGTTCGGGGTGGAACTGGGGCGCTGGATTTACGGGCTGCCGGGCGTTCTGCTCGCGCAGCTCTTCGCCTTCACGCCCATCGCCTTCCTCGTGCTGATCGGCGTGGTGGAAGGGCTGTCGCCGACGCTGGAGGAGGCCTCCTCCACCCTGCGGGCCACGCCGCGCGACACCTTCCGCACCGTCACCCTGCCGCTGCTGCGCCCGGGCCTCGCCAATGCCTTCCTGCTCGGCTTCGTGGAGAGCATGGCGGATTTCGGCAATCCGATCGTGCTGGGCGGCCAGTTCGGCGTGCTGGCGACCGAGATCTTCTTCGCCGTGGTGGGCGCGCAGGCAGATGCCGGGCGGGCGGCCACGCTCTCCCTCGTCCTGCTCGCCATGGCGCTCGGCGCCTTCTTCCTCCAGCGCCGCCTGACGGCGCGAAAGTCCTATGTCTCCATCGGCGGCAAGGGCGATGCCGGGCTGGCGCCGCCGCTGCCCGCCGGGGTGCGCCGCCTCTGCCTCGCGGTCGCGCTCCCCTGGGCGGGGCTGACGGTCGCGCTCTACGTGCTCGCCATCTCCGGCGGCTTCGTGGAGATCTGGGGGCGCGACCACACGCCAACGCTGCGCCACATGATCAAGGCCTTCGAGATCAGCGGCGGTCAGCTCACCGGCCTCGCCTGGAACAGCGTGATCACCACGGTCACCCTGGCTGCCATCTCGGCCCCGATCACGGCGGCGCTGGGCATCGTTTCCGCCTGGCTCTTCTCCCGCACGCGCTTCGCGGGCCGGGGCGCGCTGGAATTCGCGACCATGCTCACCTTCGCCGTGCCGGGCACCGTGATCGGCGTGGCCTATCTCCGCGCCTTCAACCTGCCGCCGCTGGAGCTGGCGGGGACGGGCGCGATCATCGTGGCCTGCTTCGTGTTCCGGAACCTGCCGGTCGGGCTTCGTTCCGGCATGGCGGCCATGGCGCAGATCGACCCCTCGCTGGACGAGGCCTCCCATACGCTCGGCGGCGGCGGGGCGGATGCTTTCCGGCGCGTGGTGCTGCCGCTGCTGCGCCCGGCGATCATGGCGGGGCTGGTCTATGCCTTCGTGCGGGCCATGACCACGATCTCGGCCGTGATCTTCCTTGTCACGGCCGATACGGAGTTGGCCACGGTGTTCATCGTCAACCGCGTGATCAACGGCGATTATGGGCTGGCCATCGCCGTGGCCGTGGTGCTGATCGCGCTGATGATCGTCATGCTCGGGCTGGCGCAGCTTATCGTCGGGCGGCGGCGGATCGGCCGCCGGGCAGCGGTGGCGCCAAGCATCCAGCCGCCGGGCGTCCAACCAGGGGGAGCCGTGGCATGAGCCGCGCGGCGGAGGTGCGCTTCGAGCGCGTATGGAAGCGCTTTGGTGCTGAAAGCGTCGCCGTGCGGGGCGTCTCCTTCACCGTGCCGGCGGGAACGCTCTGCACCCTGCTCGGGCCCTCGGGCTGCGGCAAGACGACGACGCTGCGGATGATCGCGGGGCTGGAATACCCGAGCGAGGGGCGCGTGCTGATTGGCGGCCGGGACGTCTCCGCCCTTCCGCCCGCCGAGCGCGACGTCTCCATGGTGTTTCAGTCCTACGCGCTCTTCCCGCACATGACGGTGCTGGAGAATGTCTGCTACGGCCTGACGGTCTCGCGCCGCCCGAAGCGGGAGGCGATGGAGGCAGGCCGCGCCGCGCTGGACAGCGTGGGGCTGGCCGGCTTCGAGGCCCGGCTGCCCTCCGAGCTCTCGGGCGGGCAGCAGCAGCGCGTGGCGGTGGCGCGTGCGCTGGTGCTGGAACCCTCCGTCCTTCTCTTCGACGAACCCCTCTCCAACCTCGACGCGCGGCTGCGCCGCAAGATGCGGGAGGAGATCCGGGACCTGCAGCAGCGCCTCGGCGTCACCGTGGTCTATGTCACGCACGATCAGGCGGAGGCGCTGGCCATCTCCGACAAGATCATCGTCATGAACCAGGCGGTGATCGCGCAGGAGGGCACCCCGCGGGAGCTTTACGCCAGCCCCGCCAGCGCCTTCGTGGCCGGCTTCGTGGGGGAGGCGAACCGCATTCCCGCAAGCCTGCGCCGCCTGGACGACCGGGATGCCGAGGTCTCGATCGGCAAGGCACGGCTGGTCCTTCCCCATCGCGGCCTGCCGGACGGGCCGGCGGAGCTGGCGCTGCGGCCGGAGGCGATCACCCTGCTGACGCCGGCGGACCCCGCGGCCATGCTGGAGGGCACGGTCTCCAAGGCGGCCTACCTGGGTGGCGTCATGGAGTACACGGTCGCCACGCCGTCCGGGGAGGTCTTTGTCGTTTCCCCCTCTGCCGGGTTCACGCCTGCCTCGGGGGACGCCGTGGCGCTGAGCTTTGGCAGGCATGGCGCCGCACTCCTGCCCGGCAGCCTTGGAACGGCGGCGTAGGGAACACTCGGACTGGCCCGTTGCCATCCGGTGCGCCCGCCACCTGACGGCAGACCTCAGAAAGGAAACAACCCGATGAATCGCCGCAGCCTTCTCACCGCCGGTGCCGTCCTGGCGGCCACCCCCGCCCTCGCGCAGGCGGAATATCCCAGCCGCCCCATCCGCCTGCTCGTCGGCTTTCCGCCCGGGGGCGGGGTGGACCTGACGGCACGCCCCCTCCTGCCCCACCTCCAGCCTCGCCTCGGCCAGCCCGTCGTGGTGGAGAACCGGCCCGGGGCCAACGGGAATCTCGCGGTGGAGGCGGCCTGCAAGGCGCCCGCCGACGGCTACACCCTGCTCGTCGGCAATACCGGCCCGATGGCTGCCAACCACGCGCTCTACCGCAGCCTGCCCTTTGACACGCAGCGCGACCTCACGCCCGTCGCGCAGCTCATCTCCACGCCCCTGGTCCTGGTGGTCTCGCCCGCGCTCGGCGTGAACAGCCTGCAGGAGCTGCTGGCGAGGGCGCGTGCCAGGCCGGGTGAGCTGAACATGGGAACCGGCGGCAATGGTGGATCCCCGCATCTCTGCCTGGAAGCGATCAAGCAGCGGGAGGGACTGGACATCGTCCACGTTCCCTATCGCGGCTCGGCCCCGGCGCTGCAGGACCTGGTCGGGGGCCGCATCCAGCTGATGATCGACACCTACAACCTGTTCCGCGGGGCGCATGAGGCGGGGCAGGTGAAGGTGCTGGCCATCAGCAGCCTGCAGCGCCACCCCTCCCTGCCGGACGTCCCGACGATGGACGAGGCGGGGCTTCACGGCTTCGAATCCGTCGGCTGGGTCGGCCTCTTCGCGCCCGTTGCCACCCCACCCTCCGTCCTCGACAAGCTCGAAACGGCCGTCGGCGGCGCCATGACCGGTACCGACCTGCCGCAGACCTATCTCGCGCAGGGCGGATTGCCGAGCTTTGCCGGCCGGAAGGCCTTCGGCGACCTTGTGGCGCGGGACCGCCAGCGCCTTGGCGAACTGATCCGCAAGGTGGGCGTCAGTCTCGACTGATCCCTGGCGCCAGCACGAGCCGGACCGCTCGAAGGAGCGGGGAACGACGGCTATGTACCGAGGATAAGCAGAGGACGAGCATCGGGATCGAAGCAGGTCCCTGAGCTGACGCCAATGATGGAGGGAGCGATCTGTGCCGGGGCGGGTTCTTCGTGAAAGCGGGCAACAGTTTGCCGCCGTGCCGCTGAGACGGCAGGAAGGCGAAGTGCGCGTTCTCCTGCTGACCAGCCGGGGAACCGGGCGCTGGGTGCTGCCGAAAGGTTGGGCTGAGGAGGGCCTCACAGGAGCGGAGGTGGCGGCGAAGGAAGCCTTCGAGGAGGCCGGGCTGGTCGGTGAGGTCCAGCCTGATCCCCTGGGAGTCTACAGCTACGTGAAGGCGATGCCGCAGGAGCAGGTGATGCCGTGCCGAGTGGAGGTATTCGCGCTGTGGGTTGGCCAGCAGCTCGGCGATTGGCCGGAGCGGGAACAGCGCGTCCGGCGGTGGTTCTCGCTGTCAGAAGCGGCCGGGAAGGTACACGAGGACGATCTGCGCCTGCTGCTCGAACGCCTGGCGGCGCAGTACGGGGCGGAGCGGCCCTCGGTCTGAGCCAGGGCGAATGCCCCTGAAGTTGGCATCAGGCCGAAGCTGCTGCCGGGCTTCCTCTCAGCCCAGCAGCGCCGCGCCCATCCAGTAGCCCAGCGCGCCCACGGCGGCGGAGGCGGGCAGGGTGACGATCCAGGCCCAGACGATGCGTCGCGCGACGCCCCAGCGGACGGCGGAGGCGCGGCGGGCGGCCCCGACGCCCACGATGGCGCCCGTGACGGTGTGCGTGGTGGAGACGGGGATGCCGAGCCAGGTGGCTCCGAAGAGGGATAGGGCGCCGCCCGTCTCCGCGCAGAAGCCCTGGACGGGGCGCAGCTCCGTGATGCGCGAGCCCATGGTGCGGACGATCCGCCAGCCGCCCATCAGCGTTCCAAGGCCCATGGCGGCATGGCAGGCGATGACGACCCAGAAGGGGACGTGGAAGCTCTCGCCGAGCATCCCCTGGGAGAAGAGGAGGATGGCGATGATGCCCATGGTCTTTTGCGCGTCGTTGCCGCCGTGGCCGAGGCTGAAGAGGGAGGAGGAGAGAAGCTGGAGGATGCGGAAGCGCCGGTCCACCGCGTAGGGGGTGGAGCGGCGCGCGGCCCAGCTGGTGATCAGGACGAGGAGCAGGGCGAGGAGGAAGCCGAGAAGCGGGGAGACGACGATGAAGGCCGCGACGGTGCCGACGCCGCCCCAGAGGACGGCCGAGAACCCCGCCTTGGCGATCGCTGCCCCGACGAGCCCGCCAACGAGGGCGTGGCTTGAGGAGGAGGGGATGCCCCAGACCCAAGTGGCTATGTTCCAGGCGATGGCGCCGACCAGCGCGCCGCCGATCACGGCCGGGTCCACTGCCTCCGCCGCGATGATGCCCTTGCCGATGGTGTCCGCCACGTGCAGGCCGAAGAAGAGGAAGGCAATGAAGTTGAAGAAGGCGGCCCAGACCACAGCAACGCGCGGCGCCAGCACGCGGGTGGAGACAACGGTGGCGATGGAGTTGGCGGCGTCGTGCAGCCCGTTCAGGAAGTCGAAGAAGAGGGCAACGGCGACGAGGCCAACGAGGAGCGGCAGCCCGATGCTGATGTCGGTCACGAGCCGGGACCTTCAGACCTGTTCGACCATGACGGCCTGGATGAGATCGGTCACGTCCTCGCAGCGGTCCGCCACCGCCTCGATGCCGTCATAGACCATCTGCACCATGAGCTTGTGGCCGGGGGAGTTGGTATCGCCTCCGTCGAACAGGGCGTCCATGCCGGATTGCAGCGCGCGGTCGGCCTCGCTCTCGATCGCGTCCACCGCCTCGCACATGGCGCCGAGGGCACGTGCATTGCCGGAGATATCGCCGAGAAGGGGCATGCCGTCGCGCAGCCTCTCGCAGGCGCGGATGATGCAGTCCGCCATCGTCAGCATCTGCGGCGTGACCGCCACCTTGTAGAGGGTGAGGCGGCGCCCCGCGTCCTTCATGCGGTCGATCACGTCGTCCAGCGCGTCCGTCAGGGTGAGGATGTCCGCGCGGTCGAAGGGCGTGATGAAGCTGCGGTGGATGGAGCGGATGGTGGCGCGGTTGATCTCGTCCGCCTCGCGCTCGATCCGGCGGAGCTCGGTGTAGTGGGCGCCGTTCGCGGGGTCCTCCAGCATGGCGCGGAAGACGTGGGCGGCATCCACCGTGCGGGCGGCCTGCTTCGCGAAGGCGGCCACGAAGGTGTCGTCGCGCGGCATCAGCATGCGGAAGAGCTTGAGGACCATGCGTCAGTTCCAGACCAGCCTGTGACCCCTGTGGCGGTAGCGCAGATATTGTTGCAGGTCGATGACGGAGGACACATTAGGGCCCTGGGAAGAGGTTCAACCGGGACGCGCTTGAAATCTCGGCCTCGGGCTTGGGGGGGAGGATCGGGTAGCGCGCTCAAGATTCCACAGTTCACCCCCAACACTACCGGGCTACTTCGCGGCGGGGTCGGGTAGATCGTCTATAAAGCCGGCACCGGCCGGCTGTGGTGGGACCTGGACGGCGCGGGCGGTCAGGGCGGGATGTGCTCGCCACCATCAACGGCCACCCGGCCCTTGCCGCCTCCGACATTCACCTCATCGGGTAGAGCATGCTGAAGGCTGGGATGCAGGAGCAGTTGCCTGACCCAGACGGCGGTGCGGCGGCGGCTGTGCGGATCACCGCGGCCGGGCTGCTGCAGGTTGGGGCGGAGGCCTACAGCGGCCTTGCGCCCTTCTCAGCTACCTGCTCGCTCTCGGCAGCGTCCCACACGGGGACATGGGCGAGCTCGGGCAATCATGCACTGCCCGGGATGGCACAAGGATCGCCTCGTCCCTCAGGGTTCAACGGCAGGCCGCATCCATCTGCTTCCCATCCCGAGAATGGCGTCCACCAGGCCGACCACGAGCATCGATGCCCCGGCGAGTGGGAACGCGATACCCATCCCGCCGATAATGGCCAGCAATCCCGGCGGGACGGGGCGTGCCACCCTCGGAGGAGCGGCAAGCTCACCCTTGGGGCGCCGCTTCCACCACATCACGGTGCCGGTGGTCACGAGCACGAGGATGCCGATGCAGGGGAGCAGCATCAGGAGTTGGTTCGCCAGCCCGAAGTACCGGCCCATGTGGATGGCGACGCCGAGCTCGACGGCTTTCGCCACGGCGCCGTACTCCCGAAAGCCGACATCGCCCAGGATCTCGCCCGAGTACTGGTCGATATGGATCGTCCGCTGCCCTTCCGGCCGGTGCGGGTAGCTAACGGCCATGTAGACCCCTCTCTCCCCGCGGGGCAGGTTCAGGCGGTAGCCGTCGGGCATCCCGGCCTGGGCCAGGATCTGCACGGCGGCGTCCAGGTGAACCGATCCGGAGGTCGGGCAGGCTGGCCCGCCCGCATGGTGGTGCGAGGCGTGGTCGGTCCCGCACGCCGCCCCGGCCAGGGAGGCCGGCATGGGCGCCTGATGGAGCGTCCAGGGCGCGTCGGGCATGGCCGCCGCCACCGGACCGGTCGTGCTCTGCATCGGGCGCCGTGAGCCCTCAGGATAGCCAAGGCCGACGGCGTTGCTGACCGGCGAAAGGATTTGCCCGCCCCAGATCGTCGCCCAGGGCAGGCCGGTGATGACGAGGAAGACGATCAGCGCCCCCGTGTAGAGGCCGACCACCTGGTGGATGTCCCGCCAGAGAGGCCTGCGCCGTGCCCGCAGGCGCGGGAACCACTTCCCGTCCATCCGCCCACCCCGGGGCCACCAGAGATAGAAGCCGCTGAGGACGAGGATGAGGGTCCAGGAAGCGGCCAGTTCGACGATCGCGTCGCCGAAATCCCCCAGCAGCAATGATCCGTGCATCCGGTCTGCGAAGCCCACCAGCGTCCGCTCGTAGACATGCGAGCCCAGCACCTGGCCCGTCAGCGGATCTACGAAGACCCGCAGGGCCTCGCCTTGGCCCGTGGTGAGGAAGAGCTGCGCCGTGCGCCCCGGCTCCTCCGGCATGTCGATGCGGGTCACGCGACCGCCCGGATAGGTCTGCTCTGCGGCCGACACCATCGCGCTCGCGGGAATGGAGGGGGCGGAAGCCGAGGAGGCGAAGCGCAGCCCTGGCTGCAGGGCGTCGTTGATCTCCCTCTCGAAGAGATAAACCGTCCCGGTCAGGGACAGGATGACGAGGAACGGGATGACGAAGAGCCCTGCATAGAAGTGCCAGCGCCAGACCATACCGTAGAGCGACCGAGTGGGTGCTGCCATGACCCTGCCCCTCTCAGAACCGGATGCTGTAGGTGAGATCGACGCTAAGCGGTGCGCCCAGGTAGACCTGCTGCGATCCGAAGCCGGACCACTCCGCGTAGAAGGCATTGGTCAGATTACGCCCCCGGAGCGTCAGTGTTCCACCGCCGACCTCATAGGCCACGAAGGCGTCGAGCAGCGTGTAAGGCTCGACCTTGATGGTGTTGGCGTCGTCCGTGTAGCTCGTGCCGACATGCCGCACCGAGGCCCCGAAGCTCAGCGGGATGTCGCTGAGGCGGTAGCTGGTATAGGCGTTGAGGAGGAAGTTGGCGGAGTTCGGCGGGCGACGGCCCGACAGGTCGCGCCCTGCGCTATCCCTCAGTTCCGTGTACTCGACCCGCTGCAGGGCGGCGTTCATCCCGACCCTCCACTGCGGTGTGACGTCGGCCAGGATGTCCACCTCGACGCCACGGCTGCGCAGGCTTCCGCCCTGCCTTACCAGGGCGGGCTGGGACGGATCCCGCGTCAGGATGTCGTCCTGCTCGATCTGGTAGAGCGAGGCGGTCACGGAGGCCCGGTTGTCCAGGAGGGAGGCTTTGGTGCCAACCTCGTAGGCGTGGCCCGAGGAAAGGTCGAAGCGGGCGTTCGCCGTGTTGCTGAGGAGGAGCGTGGTGATGGGGACGGTGGCGCGGGTGTACTGGGCGTAGAGGGAGAGGTTCGGCAACGCCTCGTAAACCGTGCCCAGGCGCCAGGAGAGGCTGTCGAAGTGGCGGTTAAAGCGGGTCGTGGTGCCGGCATTCAGGTCGTCCACCCGCCGGTCCAGGTCGATCCCCTCATGCCGGATTCCACCCAGCACCAGCCAGGAAGGGGTGATGTTGAGGGCGTTCTCGGCGAAGACCGAGTGCGAACGGGCGGTGCTGTCGAAGTCCTGCCGTGTCGGGAAGTTCGCGGCCGTGTCGGCCGGGAAGATGCCGCGGACCGGGTTGAAAGGATCGACGGAGGCCATCGTCCCGAAGCGGCGGTGGGAGGTGAGGTCGGTTTGGTAGAACTCGTAGCCCCCGGTGAAGCGGTTCCGCAGGCCGCCGATGCGGCCGTCATAGGAGGCCGCGATCCGATCCGAGACGAACTGCTGGTCGTGGGTGATGAGGGTCGATGTGCGGTCCAGAAGGCTGGTCCGCGCGTTGAACGTGTAGTCCTCCGAGTTCGCCCAGCGCCGATCGGAGGTGTAATAGGAAAACTCGTTCGAGAGGGTCCACTCGGAGGACAGGCGGTAGCGGGCGTTCTGCCGCAGCCAGAAGGCGTCGGAGCGCTGAACGCCGTTCTCGACGTTGTAGTTCCGGCTTCGCGTGGCGCGATCGATGACGAAGCCATTGGCGGTGGAGACGATGTCGCTCGGGTCGCGCGCGAAGGCGCGGGGCACCAGCGTCGTCCCCTGGTAGGGCGTGCCGTAGTTGTCGTGGAAATAGGCGACCGAGGTATCGAGCGTCAGCCGGTCGGTCGGGCGGGCCGTGAAGGCCGTGGTGAAGGAGATCCGTCGGCTATCCGTGTCGTCGACGTAGCCGTCCGAGCTTGAGTAGCTGAAGGCGGAGCGCAGCGCCCCCCAGTTCCCGTAGGAGTGGTTGAAGGACGCCCCCGTGCGCAGGCTGTTGAAGCTGCCATAGCCGAGCAGGCCCTCGTAGAAGTCGCTCCCGATGACGGGCTGGCGGGTGACGAGATTGATGGAGCCGGCGAGCGACCCGGTGCCGTTCACGACAGAGGCCGGCCCCTTGATGAACTCGACCCGTTCGAAGGCGAAGCTGTCGTAGGTGCGGGATATGAGCCCGGGGTCGATCGCACGCGCCCCGTCCAGCAGGTACCCGACCGCCGTCCGGGGCAGGCCGCGGATGTTGGCCACCGCAGGGGCGCCGGGAATGTTGCCCGCGCGCACTCCGGGGGCGGCGTTGTAGACCTCCACCAGGTCGCGCAGGCCGCGCTCCTGCATCTCCTCCTGGGTGATGACGTCCACGGTGGCCGGCGTTTCGGCCGGGGTCAGGCCGAGGAGGCTCCCCGCTTGGCTGGTCTGGTGAAGGCGAACGGCAGCGCCGCGACCCTCCACGCTGACTTCAGGTACCTGCACCGTCGCCTCTTGGGCGAGGACTGGACCTGTCAGGCCGGTGGACGAGAGCAGGATGCAGCCGAGGCCGATGGCCAGGGTGGTGCGTGGTGGATGCCCTGAGGCGAGGAAAGACGGGGCAAGACTCGTGTCGCGCGCCGGGCGCGAGGGAAGGAAGATCGGGCGCATGGAGCGCATTCCTGAGCAGCGGTGGTGCGCGCGTGCTCGGCACGCATGACGGGGCCGGGCGCGGCGCGGTGGGCCGTGCCCGGCGACAAGCCGGTGTCAGGTGGAGGGTGGTGCTCTGGGTTGTTGGGGCGGTGCGCGTGGCGGGCTGGAGGGCAGTCCCTCCCGCCCGAAATGCTCGGTCACCAGGGCATAGGCGACAGGCAGCGGCACGGCGACAGGCTCGGCCACCGGGAGGGCGGCCGGAGCGAAGCACAGGGTGCAGCAGTCTACGGTCTGGCTCGCCTTGATCGGCTGGCCATCCTCGCCGACCAAGATCCGGCGTGTTCCGTCATGGCTACAGAGCTCGATCAGCTGCGCCGAGGCGAGCTGCGCCATGGCGCGGGCGTGCGGCAACTCGGCTCCGGCCCACTGCAGGAGCAGCAGGCAGGCGAGAAGGCGAACAAGGCCTCTCGGGTGGGGACGCATGGAAAGGTACTTAGCGGAAGGTAACGCTCGCGTCACCCCAGATTCGTAATGATTACGTTACATCATCGGAACCCGGCTATGCTGCGAGCTGGTCCGGCCCTGCTTCTAGAGACCCGGAAGCGGACTGGCAGTTATCGGCCTGACCCTGCCGCGGGAAGAGGTTTGGGATGACGGTGCTGTACTGGCCCCGCAGCCGCCGAGATCTGCGGGAGGCTGCAACGGCGTTCCACGCGCTCGATCCCAGCATCGAAGATCTGGCCCTGCGGTGAGGGAAGGGCACGTTGCCAGCGCAGCCCTACTGGCCGGAGACCCTGAGGCTCAGCGATCCCCCGTCTTGCGCGAACTCTGGGTCGCGCTGCTCACGCCACCCTGCTTGCCGCCGCTGCGGACGGTGCCGGCCCAGGCGTCCTTGGGGTTAGCCTTGCCCCCGGTGGCGTTCTTGCCGCCCTGGGGTGCGCGACCGGCAGGCGGAAGGGGAGGGAGGTTCGCCATAGGTGTGCCTTGTGATGTTGTTGAAGGGGGTAACGGAGCAACGTGCCGGAAGACGCAGCCCTGCGCAAAACTGGCAACCGATGGCGTACGAAGCCTGGGGCCGAACGGCGCAGCGGTAGGTGCTGGGCGCGAACACTCTCTAGGGGATGCCGATCATGGCAGCCACTTCGCGGCGGGCTGCGGGTTTTTGCTGCATTCGCCTCATGGATAGGTGGAATCCACCTCCTGCGTTGGAGTGATGGCCTGGGAAGGCGCATCTCCCTGTCACCGAAGGGCGGCACCCCGCCGCCCCATTCACCCAGGACATGCAGCCATGATCAACCTTCGCAGCCTTGCCCTCGCCGCCGCCCTGATCGGTGGTGCGCTGACCTCCGCTCCGGCCTTTGCCGACCAGGACCGTGTGCCCGAGGGCGCCACTGCCTCCGGCCGCTGGGTCGCCGCGGAGGGCCGCACCCCGCTCGCCAGCGCCACCTCCAGCGCGCAGCAGAACTTCCTGGCCCTGAGCGGCGCGACGGGCGGCGCCGGCCAGCACTCGTAAAGAGCCGCGTCAGAGAGAGCCCAGGTTCTTGTCCTGGGGTCTGGGCCTCGATGGCCCGAGAGGGGTCGCCAGAGACATCTGGCGGCCCCTTCCATTCGTAGACGGGTCGCCCTGCCTGTTACCCGCCAAAGCAAAGTGAAAGTGCGCGCAGGGCGTCGCCGCTGGCGGCGCACCACCACCTGAAGGGGCAGTGGCTGCCAGCTGGGGCCGGAGAAATGCACGCGGCCTGCTTTCGATGCGGCCTAGAAACATTGACCCATCGCGCCCCGCGGGAGCACGCTTCCTCGAAACAGACCGCGAGGATGTCCGGCCATGCCCCGTCGCCGCTTGGATGGAACGCTGGCCGACGACCTCATCAACGCATCCGACCTTCCAGCGGATAGCTACGCCTTCTCGCGGCTTGACCAGGGCAACGATCGCTTCCTTGGCTCGTCCCAGGATGACCTTGTCGCAGGAGGAGCGGGCGACGACACGCTCCGTGGTGCGGGAGGCAACGACCGCCTCGATGGCAACGAGGGTAACGACCGCCTGGACGGGGGCGATGGTGCCGATCGGCTCTTCGGGGGTGCCGGGGAAGACCGCCTTCTCGGCGGAAGCGGTGACGACGTGCTGAACGGCGGCGCGGGGGACGATCGGCTCAGCGGAGGCACGGGAGACGACGTTCTCATCCTCGACTTCGCCGATGGCAGGACCGGCAAAGATGTGCTCGATGGCGGCGATGGCCAGGATGAGCTTCGCCTTGTGATGACCCGGGCTGAGTGGCTGGATTTCGTTGCCCAAGTCGATATCCCCCGGCTGACAACCGATTTGGCGAATGGTGCAATAGTGTTCTCTCGCCATCTCGGCGCGCTGGTTCGGGGATTTGAGTCCATCAAAGTCGTGGTGGATGGCGTCGGCGTGCCCACCAACGACGATCCGGTCACGGCCCAGCCGGACTTCGCCACGGTAACGGCTGGCGACACGGTGTCCCTGGATGTCCTGGCCAACGATCAGGTTCCCGATCTGGTTTCGGCCTTGTCCGTCATCTCCCGACTTCCACGCGGCACTGCAACCTTTGCGCCGGATGACACGCTGACTTTCGCGACGGGTGCGGACTTCGCTTTTCTCAGGCAAGATGCCACCTTTGATGTCCCGGTGTTCTACATCGTGCGGGACACCGACGGTGACTTTGGGACGGCTCTCGCTACGATCCGCGTCACCGGGGTCAACGACGCACCGACCGGGATCACCTTGGCCCCTCAAAGTGCCGTAGATGGGACGGCGGGACCAGGCGGCCAGCGAATCGGTACCGTCGTAGTGGCCGACCCAGACCAGGGCGACAAGGCCGTGATTACGGTCGATGATGCGCGCTTTGAGATCCGCGGTGACACGCTCTACCTGCGGCAGGGACAGGCTCTCGATGCGGCAACTGAGCCCACCGTGGCGCTCCATCTCACCGCCACCGATTTGGGTGGCCTCTCCGTGAGTTCGGATATTACTCTCACTGTGGAGCACCCGGGGCAGGGCGGGTTCAACATCGAACGAGTGGGCACCTACGAGATATTCAGCGGGAGAGGGGAACCCACGCTCAACACCTTCGTCAGGGATACGGGGCTGACCCCGGTGACGCTCCACACCCTTTCGGCCGTCGAGTTGGCGCGGGTCGATGCGGTTTTCGTGACCAACATGTCCGCCAGCAACAACAGTGAGTTCACTTTGGCCCAACCGACCCTGGAGGCCTGGGTACGCGACGGCGGCGTGCTTTTTGTTCACGGCTCGACGGGCCTGTCCGCCCCTCATAACCTTCCTGGCGGCGAGGGAATGGATGTTCGCTACAAAACTGGAGGCCAGATCGAGGTTGTGGACGACGACGGTCCTATCGCCCAGGGGCCCTTCGGCGTTGTTACCGACACGAGCCTCGATGTTGAAAACAGCCGCCAGTTTCCTTACACGCCTGTCGCATCAATTCGGGCAGACGCCGAAATCATCCTGACCACCGAGTTGCCCACCGAGGCCGTGACTTACGGCTACCGTCTCGGTGAGGGTGCGGTGGTCTACTCCACCCTCTCGGTCGCTTCATACCTGTGGGGCTTTGGTTCCCCTACCATGAACGAGGCCGTGAAGATTTATGCCGAGAATCTGCTTGCTGCATTTACCAATGGCGGGGACGTCTTCGCCTAGCTAGACGCCCCACAAGCCCCTGTCCACCACCACCGACACGGTAGGCACGAGCCAGGCCTCGCTGGCGCTGTCCTCGCCCAGATCCTGGCCCAGCACCTCCACCACGACGATCATTCCACTCTCCACCGCGGCCAGCATCGCGAGGCTCGGGGCGCAACCGGAAGCGGCCGAGCGCCCGCCCATCATTCCGACGGATCTGGCCAGCCCCGGTCGAGGAGGCCAGCCACCACCTTGGCCTTCAGTTCGATTTCTTCCATCAGTTCCAGCCAGTAATCTCAGCGGTCAGGCTCATCCGCCCGGGCCGCCGCATCGGCAAAATCGCCGCAGAGGGCTACCCGCTCGTCCAGGACGCGGAGCGCCGCTCCCAGGGCGGCATCCACCATGTCCGTCGTTCGCACGTCCATGTCGGCCGCCGAGAACTCGTGCCCGATGGAGCAATGGAATCACAGGCCGTTCTCGCCCTCGCCGTTGCGCATCGCCCCGCCGCACTTGGGGCAGGTGTAGGCGAAGGGGTGGGCTAGCCTTACTTTGTTTGGCAAGGAATGCCCTCCTTCAGGTTGGCGCTAGAGGCTGTAGCGGCGTTGTTCGGGCGAGAGGTCCATCCGTTGAGCAGGGTCCTGCCAGGACGACGCAGGAATGCCGCGGCGCAGTTCCGCCCTGGTGGTGGCGCGGCCGGGCTAGCCGGCCATCATCCTGGCTACCGCGATCAGCGCGCTACGACGCTTCGGATCGGTGATCGTGCAGAAGACCTGAAGCAACTCGGCAATGTCGTCGCCGGCGCTGGGCGGCAGCGCCATTGCGGGCGGTGTCGGAACATCCTGGATGGAGCCGGCCGCGATCAGCACGTCTGGCCGGATGTCCAGAGCATTCGCGATCGCGATGAGGCGACTGGCCGCGATACGGGTGGTTCCCACCTCATAGCGATGCAGCTGGGCCCCTGTAACCCCCACCATTCTCGCCAGCGCTTTCTGTGTCATCCTCCTGACCCGGCGGAGTTCCCGGATCTCGCGGCCGACCGCTACGTCCGACGATGTCGGGGAACGCTGAGTACTCGCAGCCAGGGCGCGCTGCTGCTGAAGGCTCAGGCTGTCAGTCAACTTGGCTGCGCGATCTTCCTGCTCAGCAAGCCGAGCCAAAATCCTCGTTCCAGGACCGGTGGACAGGTCAACGACATCCGTCGGGGGCGCTTCGACGGATTTGCGAGAGGCAACGTTCATGCAATGTTTTACTCTCTATGGAATTTTTGCTCGGAAATGATGCCTCGCTTGTTCCTTGTACTACGAATTTGCGATGAATGTTCGGCAACAAATGATAGGTCGGCTAAAATTTATTGTGACTTTCTCTGAGAGAACTTCCTGTCTTTGCTGAAAGCCCAACAGCGGACGGTTCTCGTTTGGTCTTTACCTGATTGAAGGCAGCCTTCCGGTGGGTCCTAGAGGCTGGGCGAATGCCCTATGCGGCGGCGCAACGGCGCCCCTCCGTGCGCAACGGCCGGCCCTTCGCCCCTGCGCTCCTTGGCCGGTCAACTCGCGATGGCAGCCGGACGTTACACAGCCTCCATCTCCGGAAGGCATCATGTCGCGCATCGCTGCCCTACTCGCCTTGTCGCTCCTGGCGAGCGGTTCAGCCTTCGCGAACGTGCCAGACCCGGTGGATGTATCCGGGCAGGCGCGCCGCGGTCAGGCTGCTGTGATCGCCCAAGGCCACGCCGGGCGGCGCATGGCCGATGGCGGCCGGGTGGAGCTGAACTCCGACACTGCGGCGAGCGCGGACCTGCCCCTTGGGACGACGGCCCGCATCCGGAACCTGCGGAATGGGCGGGTGGCCATGGTGCGGGTGCGCGACCGGTTGCCCGCATCGGAAGGGCGGATCGTGAGCGTCACGCCCAAGGTGGCAGGCATGCTTGGCATGGGCAGCGTGACCCAGGTGGAGGTCGCACCTTTGGCCGTGCCCCAGCGGGACGGCACGATACGCCTTGGGTCTGGAACCCGCCTGACCGGGCGGCGAGCCTACATCACCGATCCGGCCCGCTGAGACGACCCAAAGCAACATCGTCATCCCGGCCCCTTTCGACGCGCGCGGACCAAGGCCGGTTATCCGCAAGAGGGAAGGCAGCGCTCGCCGCTCGAGGCAGGATGGCCCGCTCGCGCAGCAGCATCTCCAGCCCCGCGAGGTCTGAATAGGCAGCGACCAGCGCTTCAGGCAGCCAGAAGGCACTGGCCCGGTCGGTAAGGATGTGGATCATACCATCCCGCTGCGACGCTGGTGGCGAGGCGCCTAGCGGCCCAGGCCACGATGAAGCCGCACGATCCCGCGCCGCCTGAACGCCCTGAGAGCGGCCACCATCGTCCTTCTGTCCCTTCCTATCGTAAAGGGTCTTCTCCCTCTCTCACCCGTGCCGCTGGGTAGGCACCGGCGGTCCCAGAGCGGCTGTCGGGCTTCGCAGTGAGATCACCTCGTCGGGATGGCGGCAAAGAAGCCTTTCTCTGTCCACTTTCGAGGTTTACCGAGTGCCCCTCACTGCCCGGACGATCGCATGTTCCGTACTGCCTTGCGCCTCACTCCTACCCTCCTGCTTGCACTGCTCCTCCTGCAGCCCGCTTCGGCGCAAGAGGCATCGCGTGTTTCGCCCTATGCGGGGGGTACGCTGACGCTGGGGGACGAGAACGACATGTTCGGCGGCACGGACCGCTACTACACCAATGGCCTGATGCTGCACTGGACTTCTCCGGCTACCACGCCCGCTGGGCCGGTCGCATGGCTGGATCGGGGCTTCTCCTGGCTTCTAGGGCCAGGCGAGTTCCGCTGGGGGATCTCCCTGGAGCAGTCCATCTTCACGCCGGAGGAGATCCGGCGGCATGTGCCCGACCCGACCGACCGCCCCTATGCCGGGCACCTGTTCGGGTCGTTGAACCTGGAGAGGGAGACGGCGCTGACGCGGACCTCGCTCGCTTTCCAGCTTGGGGTGGTGGGCTCGGCCTCGGGTGGGGAATTCACGCAGAACCGCTGGCATGACGTGATCAACAAGTACCACGCGGAAGGCTGGGACAATCAGCTGAGGGACGAAGTGACCTTCGGGCTGGTCGCGGAGCGGCAGTGGCGGGTGGCGACTGGGCGTATCGCGGGGCTGGACACAGAGGTACTACCGGTGGCGACCCTCGCCCTCGGCACCGCCTATACCTATGCCGGGGCCGGCGGGCTGTTGCGCATCGGTACCGCGCTGGGAGCAGATTGGGGCCCGGCGCGGATCCGGCCGGCGATCTCCAGCTCGCCCCTTCAGCGCCCGCAGCACGACTTCGGGTGGTATATTTTTGGCGGCGCCGGCGGGCGGGCTGTGGCGCGGAACCTGTTCCTCGACGGCAGCACCTACCGCGAGAGCGCCAGCGTGGACCGGAAATGGTTCGTGGGGGAGGCGCAGGTGGGAGCCGCGATCCTCTGGCGAGGGACGCGGCTTGCCTACACCCATGTCTGGCAGAGTTCCGAGTTCGACGGGCAGCGAGGCGGACAGGCCTTCGGCTCGATCAGCCTGACCATTCCCTTCTGAGGGTGCGCAATCGGGATGGAAGGAGGCAGTGACGCTCCCCCTAAATCGAAGCGCGGAAGGCCCAGCGAGGAAGGTTGTCCCTGTCGCCACTACCGGAAATTGGAGAGCGGAAAGGTGAAAGGGCGTTCGTCATGGTTGTTGTCCGACCCGTCACACCGTTGCGACATCAAGGAACCTGTTCACTTGGCACCGTACTGAGCCGCCACACTCACCTGACGTGGAACGTGTCACCGACGTGACGGCTCGACGGCTGAAGTTCCCTCTCGGGAGAGGAAGGGTGCGTCGCGACGGCTCAGGCCTCCTTGGCCCGCATTGCAACGTTCCGTTTCGCGGCTGTCGGCCCTTCGAAGCCAGGCCTTGCCGGATCGCGCCCGCCGCCGAAGTTAGGCTGCCCTCGGAATATGCCGTTCCGCCCGGACAATCGCCCCGGCCAGCAGCAGCAACGCCACGGCCAGCGGTACGGTGGAGGCGAGACCGAGTTTCGCGAAGGCAAGCGCGCCCCCCACGCCGCCCAGGATAAATGCCAGCAGGATAGAGCACAGCAGGCGCAGCTTTGCGCGGTCAGCTCGTACCATGTGGCCGCCCGGCCCCGTCGGACTGCGGTTCCGATAAGCAAGCTTCCCGAGTTCAATGCCGAGATCCGTCACTACTCCCGTCATGTGTGTGGTGCGGATCCGCGAGCCGGAGGCCTTTGTGATGGTGGCGTTCTGCAGCCCCATAAGGAAGCAAAGCAGCGGCACGGCCAGCGTTGCCACTGGTTCTGCCTGTACCGCCCCGCCGAGGATGCCGAGCACGAGCAGCAGTACGGCTTCCAGCGCCAGCGGCAAGGCGTGAGGCGGCTGCCCAGGGTGGCGGCGGCCCCAGTTGATCAAGATCGCGGAGAGCGCGGCGCCGGAGAGGAATGCGAACACGGCCAAGGTTCCGGCCAGGGCGGGCCCGAGGGCCTGAAGGACAACCGCATCGGCCATCGCGGAGAGGATGCCGGACATGTGGGAGGTGTACTGGCCGACCAGCATGAAGCCACCCGTGTTTACCGCGCCTGCGATGAAGGCCAGCGAAATGCCAAGGCCAGCCTCGCTGGCTGCGACACTCGCGACATGCTCTCCGCCGATCATCGCCCGCTCCCAGGCTGGCCCAAGCTTGAGCCACTGGCCCGATTGCAGTGTCTGTTACTCGGAGCAATGGGTCCAGGTGGGCCGTGGCGGGCTGACAAGTTGATCGGCCATCATAGGTTAAGGAGAAGGAGAACTCCCCACCATGACCCTTCTTGCCGCCACCCTCGCGAGCCGCCTTCACGCCGGCCAAGTCGATAAGCAGGGCGCCCCCTACATCGACCATCTGACGGCCGTCGTTGGCATCCTTCGCGAGCGTTGGCCCGAAGCGCCTCCGCACGCGCTGGAGGCGGCGTGGCTGCATGACGCCATGGAGGACACTGGCGCTTCTGCCGAGAGCCTGCGCGCGGAGGGCGTGTCGGAGGAAGCCATCCAGCTGGTGCAGCTTCTCACCAAGCCGGCGGGCGCGATCTACCAGGACTGGATCGCGGCGCTGGCAGCGTCCGGCGACCTTTGGGCCATCCGGGTGAAGCTGGCTGACAACGCCCACAACTCTATGCCCGAACGCGCCATCCCGGACATGGTAGAGCGGCGGTATGGGCCGGCTCGGGAGCGCCTTGAAGCAGCGGAGCGGGGATCCGACGGACGCTGAGGAGGGGATCTCCCCCAGGGCAGGTCCAGCCGAGGAGAGACTGCATGGCTTACGCCTTCACAGCCGTCGAGCTTCAGCGCGGAGCCCCGCCATGGTGGTGGTCGCGCTCGGCAAAGGCGGCATGGTGGGCCCAGAAGGAGCGGCGGAAGCAGCGGATTTATGGATGCTCCCACGCAACTGGCGTCAAGGACATACCCGATCGGCCAACTGCGCCCGACCTGCTCACGGACCCATTCAGCCCGCTCAACTCCGCCGGCCCACTCTCACCGCCGGCCTCGCTGTTGCAGGAAGGTCCGTCACGATGCCCGTCATCTCCGCCGTCGTCGCCAGATAGCTCGCCATGCAGTTCACCATCCGTCAGCAGCCACGACAGCGGGTCGTCATCTACTTCGGACAGTGGACCCTCGTCCGCTTCGTCGTCGGACTGAGCAACCTGTAGCCCGTGGGCCTGAGGCTTGATGACGGCGCCACGATCCCTGTCAGGCCCTATCCATCAGCACCGACACAGTGGGTGCGATCCGCACTTCGCCGCCGGCGAGGCGGAGGGGGATCGAGGCTGAGGCGGAAATCAAAGCACGGTGAACGGAGGACCGGCCAAGGGATATGGTCCCCTAACCGGCTTCACATGAGGTTAGAGTCGCCTGAACTCAGGCTGCCCGGTTGCTCCGGCCGCGGCGGATGTAGGCAAGGCCGAGCAGGCCGGCACCGAAGAGCGCCAGCGAGGTGGGCTCGGGCACCGCCACCTGCAGGACGGACGCGCTGCCATTCTGGCGGCTGTAGTACAGCGTGTAGTTGCCGGCCGTCAGATTGCTGAAGGTATCCGCCACGACGGTGGTGGGGCCGCTCGCGCCACCGGCGACACGGACACCGTCCCGGTACAGGCTGAGGCCGTCGTCATGATTGATCACCAGGGTCGTGCCGGCGGCGAGGTTGCCCAGCGCGATGGTGTAGTAGGACCCGTAGCCGAAGTCCGACACGCTGCCGCTGGACTTGAGGAAGCGGTTCTCGTTCCTGAAGTCAGCGACCTGGGTGCCCTGGTAGGTCACCGTGCCGGTGCCCGAGTAGTTCGTGACGTTGGCCGCGGTGAAGCCGAAGGCGCTGTTCAGGTCGCCCGGCGGGTTGGACGGATTATTCTGGGGCGCCGTGTTGATGAAGTTCAGGTTGCCCGTGTAGGTGAAAGTGGCCGAGGCGGTCGATCCGCTGAAGGCCGGCGCCGTGTTGGTCGTGTCGAAGCCGTTGCCGTTGGTCAGGCCGGTGATGACGGAGATCGCGTAGGACGCCGCGTGGGCGCTACCGGCGCCGAGCAGGGCCAGCGTGGTGCCGGCGAGCAGTGCCACCTTGAATGAACGCATTTTGGGCCCCCGCTCCAAGCTTCTGACCGTTGCTATGGGGTAGCAAGTGCCGTGCCGTGGGATTTTTGCTAACTAGATCAAATGATTGGTAGGGATGCTGGCGCACATCGATGTGAATTCGTAAGGATCTGTGACAGCCTCGCCAAGCGCAGATTGCCGGGCGGCCATGCCCTCAAGACGCTTGGGCTGGGCCATCCGGCCCTGGCTGCCGGACACCCTGGGGGATTGGCGGCCCCTCACGGCCGCAGCCTAGAATGATCGCGCGGCCGGCCCGCCTGACGCTGTATCGGCAACGCCAACCCGCCCTGGTTGCGGGACGCGTTGAGGGAAGTGGCGCATCCCCGGCTGCGGCGCCACGACTTTCCGGCGGGCGCATGTCGCCTGGGCTGGAGATGTGTCGGGGAACGGAGCGGCCGGCGGGGATCTCTTCCGGACGGCCTGCCGGGCGATCTATCTTCCACGCAGGTGCGGGCTCACTTCGGCGCCGACAATGCGGCCTGGGCCGCTACGCGCCTTCGCCTGAGAAGGCGCGACCGGGAGACAGTAGCCCCGGCGCCGTACTGGCCCTTCGGGCAGCCTCGCCGCTACGCTCCGGCCTATGTGCAACCTCTACACCGTCCGGACAAACCCGCACGCCATCCGCCAAGCATTGGGCGCCGCGCGCGACCTACTGGGAAATCTGCAGCCACTGCCGGGCATCTACCCCGACTACGCCGCCCCCATCGTGCGCACGGCCGCGGAGGGGGGGCGCGAGATGGCCCTGGCGCGCTGGGGCATGCCGTCCCCGGCCTTCGCCCTCCAGGGCAAAAAGAGTGACCCGGGCGTGACCAACGTCCGGAACACCGCTTCGCCGCACTGGCGCCGCTGGCTCTCGCCAGAGCACCGCTGCCTTGTCCCGTTCACTGCCTTCAGCGAGCCGGACAAGGTGGAGGGGAAGTCCGTGCCGGCGTGGTTCGCCCTAGGCGACGGTGAGGACCGGCCGCTCGCCTTCTTCGCCGGGATCTGGGTGCCGCAGTGGACCAGCACGCGGAAGGTGAAGGAGGGCGAGGTGACGGCCGACCTTTACGCCTTCCTCACCACCGAGCCGAACGCCGAGGTGGCGCCGATCCATCCCAAGGCGATGCCGGTGATCCTGACGGAGCCGGAGGAGATGGATGCCTGGATGACGGCACCCTGGGGCGTGGCGAAGGAACTGCAGCGGCCGCTGCCGGACGGGCTGCTGCGGGTGGTGGGGCACGGGAAGTCGGACACGCCGGCCGAGGAGGACCTGCCCGGCGGTGATGTGCGGCCAGCGAAGGGCCGGCAGGGGAGCCTGCTATAAGCCGCGGTCACACCGCCCGCAGCAGGTCAAGCGCGTTCCGCGTCGCCCAGCCGAGGGCGGTGTTGTCGAAGATGCACCAGCACTCACGCCCCTCGCCGCGGGCAGCCCGGATTTGCTGGGCGATGGCGCCCACCTGCTCGCTCGAGTAGGGGGAGCTGTAGACCTCGGGCGAGCCATGCAGGCGGTGGTAGATCAGCCCCGGCCATCCTCCTGGCGCGGCCGCCCGCGGCACCACGGCAGGATCCGCCGCGACCCTGGCCACCTGATGATGCGCGAGATGCTTGTCGGCCTGGTCCGTAAACCAGCTCTCGTGGCGCGGCTCGCAGGCCAGCCCGCCGTCAAACGCCTCGCGGAACTCCGAGAGAAAACGCTCCACGACCTCCTCGTCATAGCACAGGCTCGGCGGCAGCTGCACGAGCAACGGGCCGAGCCGGTCACCCAAAGCCCGCACCTCGCCGAGGAAGCGCTGCAGCTGCTCGCTCGCGTCCTGCAGCCGGCGATCGTGGGTGATCGTGCGCGGGACCTTCGCTGAGAAGCGGAAGCCGCCCGGGACGCTGGCGGCCCAGCGCTCATAGGTAGCCGGCCGGTGCGGGCGATAGAAGGAGGAGTTGATCTCCACGGCGGGCAGGCGGCGCGCGTAGCGCTCCAGGTGGCTGCCGTCCGCATCGAACTCTTCGGCGTGTTGCTTGGGAATACTCCACCCGGCCGTTCCGACCCGCACTCCGCCTGTCATGCGCCTTCCCTCGCCGCAGCTCCGGGAGGGGAGCCGTCCTGGCGTAACGCAGGACGAGGGCCGGTTGATCCACCTGAAGTCGCGTCTCGGCGGCAGCTTCGCCGGGCGGCGTGACTTTGGCTCTGGCCAGCGCACCTCGTCAGCACGGCTGAGCAGGCGCTCCCAGCCCCCCCCGGTCCCGTCCACCTCGCCCAGCCTGTCCAGCAGGTCAGAGCAATCGACGGGTTCTTTGGCCAGCCTGGCGATGAAGCTGCTTGGCTTCCTCCCCGAACAGAGCGAAGCGTTGATGGCGCGAGGGGGACCAACATCCTCTCCCGGCACCCTAACCCCCTCGCGTCAGGGCTGTGGGTCGTGGAGCCCGACTGGTCGAGTCCGATCCAGGAAGCCGACAATGGTAAAGCCGCTTTCCCCCACACAGGCGCAGATCCTGGCATTGGCCACCCAGCACCCGGCGCGGCTGGCCGAAGCATCGCCAAACCTGCCGACCGCCGAACGCAATGCCGTGTTCCGGAGCATGCTTAAGGCCGGGCTGCGGAGGAGGTGCCTGCGTCTGACGACGCAACGATGGTTCCGCTAGTGACCACGGCCGGGCTGGTGACGGAAGACGAGCCGCACACCAGCGCATTGGTCTACTGCCGATCGAGGAGCCATCAAGGCGATCGAGGTGATTCCTAATTTATGGCGCTCGCGGCATGGAACATCGTCAATCTCAGTATCGCCAGAGCCTTCATCTCGGCGAGTTGCACAGCAACGCCTCGTGAATTCAGCAACACTCGGGCAATCCGGAATTTCTCTCGCGTCTTAGGAGAAATCGTAGTTGATAGTCACAAGGCCCCGCCCAGGTCGAGGTCTGTAAAGTCTGCCTGACTGCCTTCGTCCTCGCACAAGAAACCGGCCGGACACGCCGGCCCAGCTTTAGGGAGTGTGGAGAGCACATGGCCACGATCTACGGAACAGCTGGCGCCGACAGTCGCGACGGGACGAGCGCCGCAGATGCAATCTATGGTGGCCCATCCTCCAACCCATTCTCCGATGTCGGGAACGACACGCTGAGCGGCCTGGGCGGCGCCGACACCATCAACGGCTACCGTGGAAACGACACGTTGGACGGCGGTGAGGGCGACGACACGTTGGACGGCGGCTTCGGGACCGACACCGCCTCCTACCTCTCCGCCTTTATCGCGGTCACCCTCTCTCTCGCATTCGCCGGGGCGCAGAACACCGTCGGCGCCGGCATGGACACGCTGATCAGCATCGAGAACCTGACAGGGGGCCAGGGCGATGACCACCTGACCGGCAACACCGGGGCCAACGTGCTGGATGGCGCCGGCGGCAACGACACGCTCGATGGCGGCATCGGCAACGACACTGCCACCTACGCCTCCAGCACGGCCGGGGTCACAGTCTCCCTCGCGATCGTTGGGCCGCAGGATACGGGCGGGGCCGGCATCGACACGCTGATCTCCATGGAGAGCCTTCGCGGCGGCTCCGGGAACGACAGCCTGACCGGCAGCGACCGTAACAACATCATCGAGGGTGGCCTCGGCAACGACACGATGACGGGCAATGGCGGCGGCGACATGCTCTCCTACGAGACGAGCCTGGCGGCCGTAACCGTCTCCCTCGCTATCACCACGGCGCAGGACACGGGCGGCGCCGGCATCGACACTGCCACGGGCTTCCGCTCCTTGCGCGGCGGCTGGGGAAATGACGTGCTCATCGGCAATGCCGCCAGCAACGCGCTGGCCGGCATGGCGGGAGACGACATCATCCGGGGCGGCGGCGGCAACAACGCGATAGATGGCGGCGAGGGCCGCGACACGGTGGACTACACCGGCTTCACTGGCATCAGCAGCGTGGGCCTGTCTACCGGAGGCGGGCGGGTGACAACCAACGCCACGATCGACAGCCTCGTCTCCATCGAGGTGCTGCGCCTCGGCTCGAAAGGTGACAGCGTGTCCATCGAGAACGGGAGCTTCACCGTCTTCGCGGGCGACGGGGATGACACGTTGCGCGGCGGCACCGACGGCGACACCCTGTTCGGGCAGGACGGGAACGACAGCCTGATCGGCGGCGACGGGAACGATACCCTCTTCAGCGGGGCTGGGTTCGATACGCTCGACGGCGGCGCCGGGACAGATACGGCGAGTTACGAGGACGCCTATTTCCGCGTCATCGTGGACCTGGAGGACCCCAACGAGCGGCTCAGTCTGATCGAGAACGTGACCGGTAGCACCTTCAACGACATCCTGATGGGCAACAGCGGGGCCAACGTGCTGCGTGGCGGCGACGGCAAGGACTGGCTCTACGGCCGAGCCGGCGACGACCTGCTCGTCGGCGGCCTCGTGACGACCGGCTGTACGCCGAGGACGGGGCGGACACGCTGGCGGGCGGGGACAACGACGATCTTTACCTCGTCGCCGGCAGCGGCTCCGTCCTGATCGAGGATACCGGCGGCACCGACACGATCAGCGCGAGCGGAGCGCGGGGCGGGGCGGTGATCGACCTTTCCGGCGCGACGGCCAGCTCCGTGGGCGGCACCGCCGGCCAGCGCAGCATCACCTTCGGCACGGTGACGACGCTGCACGACGATAGTTCCAGCGCCGCGGCGGCCATCGCCGCCGGCCTCGCCTCTGCCATGGCGGCCCAGTTTGAGAACGCGATTGGCACCAACCATGGCGACCGGCTCACCGGCAACGACGCGGCGAACGCCCTCACTGGCTTGCTCGGCAACGACACGCTGCTGGGCGGCGCGGGCGACGACACGCTGGCCGGCGGTGCAGGGAATGACATCATGGATGGCGGCACCGGCCGCGATCTGGCCTCCTACGCCAACATGTTCCTGGGGGGCGTGAACGTCTCCCTCTTGCTGCAGAACACGGTCCAGGCGACCGGGGGCGGGGGCAGCGACCTGCTGCGGGGTATTGAGGGGCTGGAGGGCGGCGTGAACTCCGACATGCTGACGGGCGACGCGCTGGGCAACTTCCTCTCGGGTCTGGATGGCAGCGACACGCTCTCGGGCGGCGGCGGCGACGACACGCTCAGCGGCGGTTGGGGCGTCGTGGATAGCCTGCTGGGCGGGGACGGCCTCGACATCGCCTCCTATGCCGGCGCCACCGCGCCGGTCCGGGCGGAGCTGGCCTCCCCGGCCTCCAACACCGGGGAGGCGGTAAGGGACATTTATGACTCGATCGAGGGCCTGCTGGGCAGCCTCGGCAACGACAGGCTGGGTGGCGATGCGCAAGCCAACCTGCTGATCGGCAATGATGGCCACGATTCTCTCTATGGCGGGGCCGGGGTGGACAAGCTGGAGGGTGGCGTCGGTGACGACCAGCTCTTCGGCGAGGTCGACGGCGACCTGCTCGATGGAGGGGACGGCAACGATGCCTTGGACGGTGGCGAGGGCAACGACACCATCCAGGGCGGCGCTGGGAACGACACTCTGAACGGCGGTGCTGGTGCAGATCACCTGACCGGCGGCACTGGAAATGACACCTACTCTGTCGACAACGTGCTGGACGTGGTTGACGAAGCCAGCGGCTCGGGCACGGACACGGTTAGCGCCTCGATCTCCTTCGCCCTCTCGGCCGGGGTGGAGCAGCTGGTCCTAGCTGGCGGCGCCGATCTGTCAGGCACAGGCAATGAAGAGGCCAACCGGCTGACTGGGAACGCGGGCGCGAATCTGCTCTCGGCCGGAGGAGGCGCGGACTTCCTCTATGGCGGAGCGGGCAGCGACACGCTGGTCGGGGGGCTTGGGGCAGATCGGCTCTACGGTGAGGCGGGGGCGGACATAATCCGCTACGCCTCTGCCGCAGAGCGGGGCGACCTGATCTACGGGTTTGTTTCCGGCGAGGATGCGATCGAGGTCTCGGCCTCGGGTTTCGGGGGTGGGCTGTCCGGGGGCGCGCTCTCGGCAGATCAGTTCACGTCGAACAGTACGGGGCGGGCGAGCTCGGCGGCAGGTATCGGACAGTTCGTGTACGAAACCGACACGGGGCGGCTCTGGTGGGACGTGGACGGCGCGGGCGGGCAAGCAGGGGCCGTGCTGGGCACCCTTTCGGGGACGCCGGCCCTCACAGTCGCGGATATCCACCTTGTCGGGTGAGGTTCGGACAACCCCAAACGGTTCGATCCCGCCATCAGCAGCTCTGTCCTGCCATTCTGCTTGGCCTTAGCCCGGAGCAGAGCGAAGCGTCGGTGGCGCGAGGGGGGGCAACCTTCTCCCGCACCACCCTGACCGCCTCTCGTCAGGGCTTTGGGTCGTAGGATCCCGCTGGTTGGGTCCGACCCAGGGACCTGACGATGACCCAGCGCAAAGCGCTCTCACCCACCCAGGCGCAGATCCTCGCCACCGCTGCCCAGCACTCGGCGCAGCTGGCCGAGGCGCCCTCAAACCTGCCCGCTACCGCCCGGAACTCCGTGTTCCAGAGTATGCTCAGGGCCGGGCTATTGGAGGAGATGCCGGCGCCCAACGGCGGCATGCCGAAGATGCTGCGGATCACTGCGGCCGGGCTGGCGACGATCGGTGAGCCGAGCGTGGCGGAGGCGGGCGGAGAGGGCACGCAGGTTGACGTAGAGGGGCAGCAGGCCAGCACCAACGCCCAGGAAACCCAGGCGCCGCCTGTCGCGTCCGCTACCCCGCCGTTGACCCGCACCACCCTCCGGGAAGCCGCGACGGCCCTGCTGGTGGCCTGGGACGCGGGCGTGGAGCGCTCGGCCTTGCCGGTTCCCCATTGAGGCGCTCCGGGCGGCCCTGAGCCACGGTAGAGCAGCCCGCCTACCTCGCGACCCTTCCCTTCCGCGTCGTCCGCGTGAGGGCACCAAGCACCAGGCCGTGCTCTCCCTTTTGCGCAGAGAAGAGGGGGCGACCATCGCCCAGGTAGTTGAAGCCGCCGGTTGGGCCCAGCACACTGTCCGAGGTTTCTTCGCCGGGCTGATGGCCGGCTCCCGCCTCTCCCAAGCCTCCACCCAGCCCCGCTACGCGGTGGGGCTGTGCCGGGTCTCAACCGCCGAGCAGGGCCACTCCGGGCTGGGGCTCGAAGCGCAACAGGCCCGCGTCCGGGCCTTCATCGAGCGCAAGGGCTGGCTCCTCGTCGCCGAGCACCAGGACATTGCCTCCGGTAAGGATGACCGCCGCCCCGGGTTCCAGGCAGCCTTGACCCGCTGCCGCCAGCTCGGAGCCGTCCTTGTCGCAGCCCGCCTCGATCGGATTACCCGGCGTGCTCACACCCTCTCGCAATTACTGGAGGAGGGGATCTCGATGCGGCCGGCCGACATGCCTGGCGCGGACGACCTGATGATGCGGGTCTATGCGGCCATGGCGCAGAAGGAGCGGGAGCTCATTTCGGAGCGGACCCGGGCGGCGCTGGCGGCAGCGAGGACGGGGGGCGGTGCTGGGCGGGAACAGGGGATGGAGGCCAACATTGCCGCCCTGTGCCTCAGCCGCGGCCCAGGTACGCCGAGAGAGGGCCACCCGCACCGCGTATCGGCTAGCGCTGGAGGTGGACGCACTCAGAAGGGGAGGGGATCAGCACCAAGGCCGCGATGGCGCGGGCATTGACCGAGCGCGGAGTGCCGACGCCACGGGGTGCGGCGGTGTGGACGCACACAACTGTGGCGCGGGTGGTGGCGCGGCTTGGGGCGTAGATGCCAGCCCAGCGAACCAAATGCTATTAGGCCCGCATTCGCCCGCGCGTTCCACACACGTCGTGTCAGTCCGCGAACTCGCCCGCCGCTTGCAGGATCGGCCGCCACCGTTCCACCTCGCTGACGAGAAGGGCTCGCAGCGCCTCCGGCGACCCCGTTTCCGCCGGTTCCGGCGAGGTCCCCAGCTCCGTCAGCCGGGCAACGACGCGGTCATCGCTGAGGGCGACGCGCAGGGCGCGGTTCAGGCGGTCGATCACCGGCCGCGGCGTTCCCGCCGGCGCGAACAATGCCTGCCAGATGCTCAGCTGGAACTCCGGCATGCCGCTCTCCGCCGTGGTCGGCACCGCCGGCATCGTCGGCAGACGCCCCGGAGAGGCGATTGCAAAGGCCTTCACCGAGCGCCCCTGCACTTGGCCCAGCGCACTCGTCGTTTGGTCGCAGTAGAGGTCGATGCGACCAGCGATGAGCTGCGGGAACACCTCGCCGGAGCTGCGGAAGGGCACGGTATTGGCCTGCGTTCTCAGGGCCGACTGCATCAGCATGGCGCAAAGCTGGCTGGACGATCCCAGGCCGGCATGGGCCAGGTTCACCGCGCTGCCCTGGCGACGCAGGTGCTCGGTCATCTCCGCCAGCGAACCTCCCGGAAAGTCCGGTCGGCCGATCCAGACCATGGGATTGCGGTTCATCAGTCCGATCGGCTCGAAATCCCGCACGGGATCAAAGGTGAGGCGCCGGTACAGGGTGGGTGCGGTCGCCATGCCGATGTTATGCATGAGGATACGGTAGCCGTCCGGCCGCGCCTGGGCTGCACGAGCAACACCAACTGTCCCGCCCGCGCCTGGGATGTTCTCGATCAGCACGGGCTGACCGAGATCGCGCGCCATGGCTTCACCGATCGTGCGCGCCACGCCGTCGATGGGCCCGGGCGCAAAGGGGATGATCATGACGATCGGCTGGGTCGGCCAGGATTGGGCCGGAGCAGGGCCAGGAAGCAGGGCCGCGGCAATTCCCACGATCGCCGTCAGCATGGACCGTTTGATCATCCAAAGAGGCTCCCTTCCGCAGGGTTTGAGGGTCAGCGGGTCAGGATGAGCACCGCCATGATCGCGAGCACCGTCGGGTACTCGCAACGTAGCCAAGCGCGATCGCGCGCCAGGGTGATGATCACGCTTGCCAGGACGGCGAGTGCGAGCAGAGCTCCCGCCGACCGTGTCGAGGAACTCACGAGCAGGACAGCGGCGGCGCCCTCCGTCAGCCCGGCCGCGATCCGCAGCGCGGCAGGGTATCCCCAGCGCCGGAACTCCTCCCGGACAAAGCCAGGCCCGACGAGGTTCAGGCCCGCGCCGATTGCCATGGCCGCCGCGAGCAGGATGGCAATAGCCGCCTCCGGCACAGACCCCGGCACGCCCATCGTCAGGGCCGATAAGCCGCGATGATGTCCACCTCGACCCGGGCCCCGGGTGTCGAGAGCTGGTTGACACAGAGCGTGGTGCTCACCGGCCGCCAGTCGCCGAAGTAGCGGCCCTGCACGGCATTCAACCCATCCTGGTCGCGCATGTCGGTGAGATAGCGCGTGACCTTCACGACGTCCGTCCAGGTTAGTCCCTGGTCCTCAAGGATCGCGCCGAGTGTTTCAAAGACGCGCGTCACCTGATCCTCAATTCGGATGGGATGCTCGTGCTCCTCCGAACGGTGGGGATGGTGGTGGTACAAGGGCGACGGCGTCGCGCCGGAGATGTAGAGCATCTCCCCACTGCGAACGCGCATAGCGGGGGCGTAGGGCATGTCCGCCTGCCGTTCTGGCAGGGTCTGGATTTCGCCCAGGCGCGGGTTAGAGGGCGATTGGCGGTAGGGTGGGTTCGCGGGCACGTCATGCCTCCTCGTCCGATTGAATTGGGGTCACGGGTTTATCTTGATGTCAAGAAGTTCGATGGAAAGAGAAAGCGACGCGGTGGACGCCCTTGTGGAGGCTTGGCGAACCGCCCGGCCCGAACTCGACCCGCGGCACCTTCACGTCCTCGGCCGCGTCTCCCGTATCGAGGCCGCCTTCCGTCGTCGGGTGGATGCCCTGCTCGCGCCGCTCGGCCTCAGCTGGGACATGTTCGATCTAATGGCGACGCTCTGGCGCGCACCTGGCCATGCGATGCGGCCCGGAGAACTCTCCCGCTGGTGTCTTCTCTCCTCCGGGGCCATGACGAAGCGGATCGACCGGTTGGTCGCTGCGGGGCTCGCGCGGCGGGAGGCGGATCCGTCGGACCGGCGCGCGCAGCTCGTACGGCTGACAGAGGCTGGCGTGGCGCTCGCCGAGCGCGCCGTCCCGCTCCACTTCCGCGGCGCACGAGAGACGCTCGGCAGCCTCTCCGAGCGGGAAGAAAAGGCATTCACGGCCTCGGCGCGGAAGCTGCTCCGATTTCTTGAAGGTCCCGAAGACGAGTGATCGCGGAACCTCTTCCCGCCGGGACATGGCCGCCTTCTCCGAGGGACCGGAGCGGAGCTGCTTCTCCAGGGAGGCAGGCAGCCGCGAGCAGATCGCCGAGGCAGTCGCTGCGCGGACCTAGGCCGACCTCGGAAGCGCTCTGACCCTTCGCGATGGCCAGCGCATGTATGCCCTTGCCCCAAGCCGTAAACGACCTCTCCGAACCGGATATCTCACGCGGAGGGTTAAGCGACGTGTGAGCCTGTCCGAACGATCGAGCACGGCGGAGTGCGCCGTCTGCAAGAGCGCCTTCTCGGCAGCCCCCCTTCGGTTCTTGTCGATCAGGTGGTCGCGTTCAACGCATAAATGGGGGAGTTGATCGCCAAAATCCCAAGCTTCGGAGACGAATCGTCCTCCGGAATGAGACGGCAATGGCTGCCCCAGCCTCGAAGTGCAAGGTGGAGCGCCCCCCATTTCGACCGGACAGGTGGCGTAACCTGAGGGCCTAGGCTGAAGCCTAGGCATACGCCTATGTCCAATCCCGTTGAGCGCGTCGAAATCATCACCGGCCGCGAGCGCCGCAGG